>CAVTKQ010000007.1:0-49686 GCA_963735315.1 uncultured Actinomycetota bacterium | reverse complement strand
CGCTTCCGAGAGGTCCGTGGGGCTCGCGTAGCGGCGCTCGAAGCCGAACGCGCGCCAGACGCCGGCGGCCAGCGCCCAGGTGACCACGAACAGGCCGACGATGAAGAACCCGAGCGTGTTGATGTTCAGGCCCTCGACCCAGTTCCAGAAGCCGCCGCCCAGGTTGAACTCCTGGCCGAGCAGCCCGGCGAGCTCCACGGTGCCGATCAGCAGGGCGACGGTGATGCTGAGGCCGGTGATCGTGATGTTGTAGTAGACCTTGCGGACCGGGTTGGCGAACGCCCAGCCGTAGGCGAAGTTCATGAAGCTGCCGTCGATCGTGTCGAGCAGGCTCATCCCGGCCGCGAACAGCACGGGCAGCGTGCAGGATCGCGTACCAGGGCAGGCCGCTCGCCGCGCCGGTGCCCGCGAGGACGAGGAAGGCGACCTCGGTGGCGGTGTCGAAGCCGAGGCCGAACAGCAGCCCGACCCCGTACATCTGCCGCGGGGTGCGGATCGAGCCGGTCAGCTTCTTGAAGAACCGCATGACGAAGCCGCGCTCGTTCAGCTGGCTCTCCAGCTCGCTCTCGTCGAAGCGGCCCTGCCTGCAGCTCGCGGAACACCTTGAGGATGCCGAGGAGGACGACGATGTTGATGCCGGCGATGACGTAGAGGAAGAAGCCGGAGACGCTGGTGCCGATGAGGCCGGTGACCTGGTGCAGGCCCGAGCCGTCGTTCTTGACCGGGCCGACGATCGCCTTCACGCCGATGGCCAGCAGCAGGCTCAGGGCGAAGACGACGCTGCTGTGCCCGAGGGAGAACCAGAAGCCGACGCTCAGCGGGCGCTCCCCGTCGGCCATCAGCTTGCGCGTGGTGTTGTCGATGGCGCTGATGTGGTCGGCGTCGAAGGCGTGCCGCGCGCCCAGCGTGTAGGCGGTGAGCCCGATGCCCACGCCGAACGTCTGGGTGCCGATGCTGTAGTGGTGCGGGACCACGATGACGAGCAGCGCGCCCCAGCCGATCACGTGCAGCCCGATGACCGCGGCGGCCAGGGCGGCGGCCCTGGCCCACTCCCCCGGGGTGAGCGCTCCCCTGATCCTGCTGATCCTGCTCTGGCTGGCCCGGGCGGTGCTCATGGGACATAACGCTACTTTGACGGCTGTTGCTATTGCAAGTTCATCGCAATAGCAACAGTATGCAGCTAAGTGGACACCGCGGCCGGCCGCGGGCGGGCGCCGCTAGCGCGCCGTAAGGCAACCGGATGCCGGGCGAAGCCGGGCTTGAGTACGGAGTTGATGAGCGTGATGCGCTCGTCGAAGGGGGCGAAGGCGCTCTTCATCGCGTTGATGGTGAGCCACTGCAGGTCCGGCCAGTCGTAGCCGAACTCCCTGACCAGCAGGGCGAACTCGCTGGTCAGGGTGACCTGGGACATCAGCCGGTTGTCGGTGTTGACGGTGACACGGAACTGGAGCTCGCGCAGCAGCCGCAGCGGGTGGGTCTCGATGGATTCCGCCGCCCCCGTCTGGACGTTGGAGGTGGGGCACATCTCCAGCGGGATGCGGCGGTCCCTGATGTAGCTGGCCAGGCGGCCGAGCGTGACCGTGCCGTCCGGCCCGAGCTGGATGTCCTCGGCGAGGCGGACGCCGTGGCCGAGGCGCTCGGCCCCGCAGTACTGGACGGCCTCCCAGATCGAAGGCAGGCCGTAGCCCTCGCCGGCGTGGATCGTGACGTGGAAGTTCTCCCGGTGCACGTACTGGAACGCGTCCAGGTGACGGCTCGGCGGCCAGCCGGCCTCGGCGCCGGCGATGTCGAAGCCGACGACGCCCTCGTCCCGGTGGCGGACCGCGAGCTCGGCGATCTCCTGGGAGCGGGCCGCCGTGCGCATGGCGGTGAGCAGGGCGCGGACCTCGATCCGCCCGTCCGCACTGCCGTCACTGAAGCCCTCGAGGACGGCGCCGACTACCTCGTCAAGCGACAGGCCGAGCTCGGTGTGCAGCTCGGGGGCGAACCGGACCTCGGCGTAGACGATGCCGTCGTCGGCGAGGTCCTCGGCCGCCTCCCTGGCCACGCGGTACAGGGCGGGCCTGGTCTGCATGACGCCGACCGTGTGCCTGAAGGCGTCCAGGTACAGGTTGAGGTGGCCGCGGTGGGCGCCGGCGGTGAGAACCCGGGTGAGCTCGGCGGGATCGTGCGTCGGCAGGTCGGCATAGCCGATGTCGTCCGCGAGGTCGATGACGGTCCCGGGGCGCAGCCCGCCGTCCAGGTGATCGTGCAGCAGGACCTTGGGCATGGCCCGGATCTGCTCAGTAGTGGGGCTCATCCGGCGACATTATCTTCCCCGCGTCAGCTTGCCCGCGTCCCCGCCCCGACTAGCACCGGCAACTCTTCGTATGCGGCTTCCGCCTCGTCGTATGCCACCGGCCAGCGCCGGCGCCGGCGCCGACGGCTGCGGCTGGGGCTGCGGCTGGGGCTGGGGCTCGTCGTGGTGGGCGGAGCGGGCTAGGCGGGCGAGCGCGAGGCTGGTGACGAGCACGGCGAAGCCGGCGACGACCGCGCCCGCCACGCCGGTCTGCGGCGTCTCGCCGAGCAGCCCGATGCCGACGGCCACGCTGGCCACCGGGGTGACCGCGGCGATGACCGGGAGCGTGACCATGGGCTGGCCGGTCTGGTAGGCGCTCTGCGTCAGCAGCACGTTGCCCGCACCGCAGACGATCACGGCGTAGAGGGTCCACGAGGTGAGCAGCGCGACCACGCCGTGGCTCGCCACATGGGAGAACGCCAGGGTCACCACCGCCGAGCAGGCGTCCGCGAGCCCGGCCGCCACCGCCAGCAGGATCGCGCGGCCGCGTCCGGCGGCGCGCAGCCCGATGACCGCGGCCACCAGCGCGGCGCCCCCGAGGAGGGCGGCGCCCAGGGCCGCGGCCGCGACGTAGTTAGGGTGGCTGACCGCGTGGCGGTGACCAGATGAGGTCACCGCCAGGAACACCGCGATCGCCGAGACGACCGTCAGCGCCGCCGCCCAGGAGCCCCGGCTCAGCGGGCGGCCCGACCAGACGCGCACGATGACCACCGCGACGACAAGCTCCATCGCCACCAGCATCTGCACCGTCGCCAGCGCTCCGGACCGCAGCGCGACCGCGTGCGCCGCGAAACCGCCGATCTGCACGGCCATTCCCAGCAGCCACAAGGGCTGCCGGGCCAACAGGAAGATAAGGCGGGGCCGTCCAGCCGAGGATTCCGGTGCCGCGGCCGCCTGCCGCTGCTCCACCGCCGCACCGGCCCCGTACAGGACGGCGGCGACCAGCGCGGTCGCGATCATCATCATCACGGATACCACGCTAGGAGCCTGGGTACAGGTCGGGCCATCCGGCAGATCCCCCATTCCGCCGTGGGGTTACCCCCACCCTTCTAGGGGTTCTAGCTCACGACCTTCTAGGGGCTTTAGCTCAGTACCTGAGGCGGCGTGCCCAGGCGGGCCCGCTCGAGACAGCATGTAGCGGAATGCAGGCGCGGCGTGGCGGACGGCAACCGTAGGCTGTGCGCATGGCTAATCGTCGGCTGTTCATCGCGTTGCCCGGCCTGCTGGCACTGCTGCCGCTGCTGGCGGCCGCGTGCACGACGGCCCCGGCCGCGACCGGGGTCCCGGCCAGGACGGTCCAGCGCCCAACTCATCCGGCCAGCCCGGCTAGCCGGCGGCCCGCGCTAGTGCCGCCGCGGGCAGCGTCACGCTGGCGTTCGCCGGGGACGTGCACTTCGCCGGGCGCACGGCGCCGCTGCTGAGCGACCCCGCCACCGCGTTCGGCCCGATCGCCGCCGAGCTGGGGGCGGCGGACTTCGCCGCGGTGAACCTCGAGACGTCGGTTACCAGCCGCGGCGCCCCGCAGCCGAAGACCTATCATTTCCGCACCACGCCGACGGCCTTCACCGCGCTGCGCGACGCCGGCGTCGACCTGGTCACGATGGCGAACAACCATGTCCTGGACTACGGGCCCGTCGGCCTGGCGGACACGCTGGCGGCGGCCAGGGCGGCCCGGTTCCCGTACGTGGGGATCGGCACGGACGCCGCCGCCGCGTGGGCGCCGTACGTGACCACGGTCAAGGGGACGCGGATCGCCGTCATCGGCGTCTCGCAGGTGGCCGAGCTCGCGTCATCCTGGGTGGCCACGGCGAGCCGGCCCGGCGAGGCGAACTCGATCGACCTGGGTCGCACCCTGGCGGCGGTACGGGCCGCCAGGCGGCTAGCGCCCACCGTCATCGTGTTCATGCACTGGGGCACCGAGGGCCAGGCCTGCCCAGACCCCAACCAGCTGTCGCTCGCGCGGCAGCTGGCCGCCGCCGGGGCCAGCATCATCGTCGGCGCGCACGCGCACATGCTGCAGGGATCTGGCTGGCTCGGCCATACCTTCGTCGCCTACGGCATGGGCAACTTCCTGTGGTGGGAGAAGTCCTACAGCACGGCCACCGGCATCTTGGAACTGACCATCCACCCGCACGCGCCGCTGACCGCCCGGTTCATCCCCGCGGTGGTCTCAGGCACCGGCCAGCCGGTCGTGGACGCGCGGCGCCGCCGCGCGCCAGGCGGTGGCGCACTACGACAGCCTCCGGGCGTGCGCTGAGCTCGCACAGCAGCCGTCCTGACCGCCGCCCGCCGGCACCAAGCATCCCGTTACGCCCATTGCGGGGCGCGGTCTGCCGGTACCCTCGGTGGCCGGGACCCTCGGCCATCGAACGCGTTAGGACAGAAGATGACAGCATCTGTCAACTCGCACACGTGGATCGTGGCGTCGGCCTACCTCGCGGCCGGAGTCATCGGCGCTGTCGCGCTCCGGGGCCTCCTCGCCCGCCTGCACCGTAAGACAGGGCA
This sequence comes from uncultured Actinomycetota bacterium, assembly GCA_963735315.1. Lineage (GTDB taxonomy): Bacteria > Actinomycetota > Actinomycetes > Streptosporangiales > Streptosporangiaceae > Trebonia. The sequence goes on along the minus strand of CAVTKQ010000007.1, from coordinate 44,843 downwards.
GACCCGCTGGCGCGGCAGCGACATCGTGGTCGCGTTCCTGCGCCTGGTCGCCCCCTGGTGCCTCGGCATCGGCTGCGCCTGGGGCGCCGTCCTGGCCCTGCCGCTGCGCAGCGCCTACCGTCACGACCTCGACCACGCGCTGCTCGCGGTCATCGTGGTGGTTGTCTCCCTGGGCAGCGCCAAGGTGGCCGGAGCGGCCGTGCACGCCGGGGCGACGTCCCACGCGGGCACGTCGGGATCGGCCACCATCTTCGTGAGCATCACCAGGGTCGTCGTGTGGACGATCGGCGGACTGGTCCTGCTCAACAGCCTTGGCGTGGCCATCACGCCGCTGCTCACCGCCCTGGGCGTCGGCGGCCTGGCGGTTGCCCTCGCCCTGCAGGACACGCTGAGCAACCTGTTCGCCGGCGTGCACATCCTCACCTCGCGCAAGGTACAGCCGGGCGACTTCATCCAGCTTGACAACGGGATGCAGGGATACGTCGAGGACACGAACTGGCGCAACACGATCATCCGCCAGCTCCCGAACAACATCCTCGTCGTCCCGAACGCCACGGTGGCATCGTCCATCGTCACCAACTACCACCTGCCCGAGCACGAGACATCGGTGACCGTCCCGTGCAGCGTCAGCTACGACAGCGACCTCGACCACGTCGAGCTGGTCACCATCGAGGTCGGCCAGCAGGTGATGCAGGAGGTCAAGGGCGCCGTCCCCGGGTACGAGCCCACCGTCCGGTTCAACACCTTCGGCGGCTCGGGCATCAGCTTCAACGTCGGCCTGCGCGCCGCCGAAATCAGCGCGCAGGCCCTGATCACCCACGAGTTCATCAAGCGCCTGCACGCCCGCTACCAGAAGGAAGGCATCGACAACTCATCGCCAACGGAGGCGGTTGTCTACATGAGGCCGGAAGAACCCGCGGCCGCGCCTCGCCCCTGATCGCGCACTCCGCACCGCGGGCGGCCGCGCGGTCACAGCGTGACCACGACCTTGCCGTGGACACGGCGCCCGGCCTGCAGCGTGACGGCGTCGCGGATCTGCTCGACCGGGAAGACCGCGGCGACGGGCACGGTGACCTGGCCGGCGAGGATCGCGTCGGTGATCCGCCGCAAGGCGTCCGGCGCCGCGTCGACGCCGCCGGTGGGGCGCACGCCGCCGGGAGGGTTGGGGCCCGCGGCGATCGTGGAAATCCGCTCGGGCGGCACGCCGAGCGCGAGCGCGGTCTCGGCCGTCTCCGTGCCGAACAGGTCCGTCGCCGCGGTCACCCCGCCGGGAGCCAGCGCCCGTACCCGGTCCGCCAGTCCGGGGCCGTAGGCCACCGGCCCGGCACCGAGCTGCCGCAGGAAGTCGAAGGTGCCGTCCGAGGCCGTGCCGATCACGGTGGCGCCGGCGAGCTTCGCCAGCTGCACGGCGAACACGCCCACGCCGCCGGCGGCGCCGCCGACCAGGACGGTGTCGCCGGACCGCAGGCCGATCGCCGCCAGGGCGGCGGCCGCGGTGCTGCCGGCCACCGGAAGCGTGCTCGCCACCTCGTCGCTGATGCCGTCCGGCGTGTGAAAGAGGGCATCGGGCGCCTCGGCGGGCGTCTTGACCACCACGAAGTCGGCGACGGCCCTCGCCCAGCGCGCCGCCGTAGACGCGGTCGCCCGCGGCAAAGCCCGTGGCGCCGCCGCCGACCTCGTCGACGACGCCGGCGAAGTCGTACCCGAAGCCGGACGGCACGGTGATGCCGAACCGCGCCGCCGCCTCGGGCCGCGAGGAGATGCCCCAGTCCATCGGGTTCAGCCCGGCGGCGGTCACGCGGACGCGGACCTCGCCCGGGCCGGCGTGCGGCTCAGGAACCTCTCGCAGCTCCAGTACCTCGGGACCTCCGAACGTCTCGTAGACGACGGCTCGGCTCATGGGGCCTCCAGCGGGCGAAGTGATGGGACTTGGTACCATCACTATACACGAGTGACGGGACCAAGTGCCGTATGCTGTTCCCATGGCCCGCTGGCAACCGGACGCCGCACAGCGGCTAGCCCTGGCCGCCCTCGAACTGTTCGCGGAGCGGGGCTACGAGAGCACGACGGTGACCGACATCGCGCAGCGCGCGGGGCTGACGAAGAGCACCTTCTTCCGGCACTTCCAGGACAAGCGGGAAGTGCTCTTCGGCGACGGCACGCATGACCGCGCTGGTCGCCGGGGCGATAGCCGCAGCGCCGGCGACCGCCACCCCGCTCGAAGCCGTGGCTCATGCCCTGGACGCGGTCGGGAGCCAGGCCTTCACGCAAGCTCGCCGCGAATTCGTCGCCCGCAGGCGGGCAGTGATCGCCGCCAACCCGGAACTGCAAGAGCGGGAAGCGCTGAAGGGCCTCGGCCTCACCGCGTCAATGACCGGCGCGCTCAGCCGGCGCGGCGTTCCCGACCTGACCTCGCGCGTGGCCGCGGAGCTTGGCGCGCTCGCCTGGAAGATCGCCTACGAGCGCTGGAGCGACACGGCCAACGGCGACGACTTCAGCGAAGTCGCGCGGCGGGCACTCGGCGAACTGCAAGCAGCCAGCGCCCTGTGCTGACGCGAGCGGCTCTCTACCAGGCCCTCAGGTCCATGATCACGTAAAGAAAACCGCTTATGAGCTGCGGAATCTTCGTGATCACGGACCGGGCCGGTGCGCGTGCCCGCGGCGTGCTTAGACCCAGATCTGGCCCTAGGGCCCGGTAGACGTTGCCGCCGAGGACCGCCTGGATCTCCGCGTCGGAGAAGCCCCGGCCGACCAGCCAGTCGCAGATGTTGGCGAAGTTCTCCGTGGGGTTCTCCAGGCCGTCTACGTACTCGACCGGCTCGTACGACGGGCCGCCCATCCGGGACAGGTTGAGCAGGTGCGCGAACGTGCGGTGCATGGCCACGTGGTCCCCGTAGAGGGTGTCGGGGCCGAAGGCGACGTGCTCGAGCCCGACCAGGTCCACGCAGTACTGGAAGTGGTCCATGACCGACTCGATGGTGTGCGAGGGGTGGGGGTGCGACAGCGTGGTGTGCGGGGCCGCCGACATGCCGATCACCCCGCCCGTCTCGGCCACCGCCCGCAGCACCGGGTCCGGCTTCATCCGCGCGGTGTCCCACACGCCGCGGGCCCCGGCGTGCGTGATGAAGACCGGCTTGGCCGACTGCGCGCACGTGTCGAGCGCCGTCCGGTCGGACGCGTGCGACAGGTCGATGGCCAGGCCCAGCTGGTTCATCCTGGTCACCGCCCGGTGGCCGAACGCGGTCAGTCCCCCGTCCACCGGCTCGCTCAGCCCGCTGCCGAGGGAGTTCGCGTCGGAGTAAGCGATCCCGATCTGCCGGATGCCCAGGCCGTACAGGACATCGAGCCGGTCGAGCTCGTTCTCGATGGGCGTCGCCGCCTCAAGCCCGAACACGAGCCCGACCGTGCCCGCGGCCACCGCCGCGTCGATGTCGGCGATGGTCTTGACCAGCGCGAACCCGGGCGCGTGGGCGAGGTCGGCCAGTCGCATGCCGAGGTCGGTGATGATGTCGTTCCACCGCCACGGCGCACTGCCCGTGACGCACGCGGTGCCGTCCATCAGGTTGTCGAAGAAGATGTTCACCCCGGAGGCGCGCATGCCCGGCGTAGGCGGCGTGCTGCCGGCCGGTCCGGTTGTAGGCCGGCGTCTCGCCCATCTCGGCCGGGAACCGGACCGGGTGGTCGTGCAGGCTGATGACCAGGCTGTCGCCAAGCAGCGCGGCCGACCGCTGCGCCTGCTCCGGCGGTCAGACGCGCGCCCTGGTACGGCGGCACCCGGCCGAATTCCGGGGTCAGCTCGAACGCGGGCAGCGTCCCGGCCGGCAGGTAGGAGTAGGCCTGGTACTGGCCCCCGCTGTCGCCAGCAGTACTCATCGCACGGTCCCTTCCGCGGCCAGCTGCCGCCACAGCACTTCCCACGCGCGCATGCCCTCGCGCAGCCGCGCGATCCGCAGGAACTCGTTCGGCGCGTGCAGGTTCTCGTCGGAGGTGGAGAACGAGAAGAACAGCGTCTTGGCGCCGAGCGCCCGCTCGAACAGGTAAGCGGCGGGCAGCGTGCCGCCGATGCACGCGAGCAGCACCTCCTGGCCCGGGTACACGTCGGCTAGCGCGGCGCTCGCCGCCCTGATAGCCGGGTGGCCGGGCGCGATCGTGTACGCCGGGATCCGCGCCTCGTCCTCCCGCACCCGCACCTGGACGCCGCGCGGCTGGTGCGCGCGGACGTGCTCGGCGATGCGGGCCAGGACGGCGTCGGGGTCCTGGCCGGGAACCAGGCGGCAGGACACGCTGGCGACCGCCTCGCGCGGTATCACCGTGTACTTGCCGCCGCCGCGCACCCCGTTGACCTCAAGCGTCGGCCGTTCCCAGAGCCGCTCGAGGGTGGAGTAGCCGGGCTCGCCGTGCGGCTCGGCGAGGCCGAGGTCGCGCAGGTAGGCCGGCTCGTCGAACGGCACGGCGGCGATCTCGGCGCGGCGACCTGGCGGCAACGGCGGGATGCCGTCGTAGAAGCCCGCCACCGCCACCCGCCCGTCGGCGTCGTGCAGGCCGGCCAGGATCTCCGCGAGGGCGTGCAGCGGGTTGGCGACCGTTCCGCCGTAGCGGCCCGAGTGCAGGTCGGACCGGGCGCCGGTGACCACGATGTCGAGCGAGACCAGGCCCTTGGAGGCCACCGAGAGCGACGGCTCGCCCGGCCGCCACATCGCGCCGTCGGCCGAGATGACGAGGTCGGCGGCGAGGTCCGCGGCCCGCGCGGTGACGTAGTCGGCGAGGTGCGGGCTGCCGATCTCTTCCTCGCCCTCGAGCAGGAACTTGACGTTCAGCGGCAGCGCGCCCTCCTGGGCGATGAACGCGAGCGCGGTCTGCAGCGCGATGTAGACGGGGCCCTTGTCGTCGGTGACTCCACGGCCGCGGGCCACGTCGCCGTCGATGACCAGCTCGAACGGGGGCGCGGTCCACTCGCTTTCCGTGCCGACGGGCTGGACGTCGTAGTGGCCGTAGACCAGGACGGTGGGGGCGCCCGGTGCGCCGAGCCATTCGCCGCGCACCACCGGGTGTCCCGCGGTCGGCTCGACTCGGCCGTTCGCGAACGCCAGCCGGCCCGCGAGCCAGCGGGCCGCGCTCAGCATGGTGCCGGCGTCGGCGTCCCGGCTGACGGTGGGGATGGCGACGAGCTCGCCGAGCTCGGCAAGGTAGCGGTCGTCCGCCAGGTCGAAGTCAAGCGCCTGGGTGCTCACTGGAAGGCGCTCCCGCCGTCGATCGCGATGACCTGGCCGGTCACCCAGCCCGACTTCTCTGAGGCGAAGAACTGCACGCCGTTGGCGATGTCCTCGGGCCGGCCGAGCCTGCGCGTCGCGATTCCCGCGACCAGCGCCTGCTGGCCGTCCGGCCCGTAGCTGTCCCACTGCACCTGCGTGGTCGGGTTGGACAGGATGAAGCCGGGCGCGATGCAGTTGACGGTGATGCCGAAGGGGCCGAGCTCGTGCGCCATCTGCCGGGTGAAGCCGAGCTGGCCCGCCTTGGCGCTGGTGTAGGCCTGGATGCCGGTCTTGCTGACGGTGAGGCCCGCCGCCGACGAGATAATGATGATCCGGCCCCAGCCGCGCTCCTTCATCGCGGGCACGGCCGCGCGGGTGCACAGGAAGGTCGTCGTCAGGTTCGCCGCGAGCACCGCCTGCCAGTCCTCGTCGGGCACCTCCTCAAGCGGGCGGCCGACCTGGCCGACGACCCCGCCCGCGGTGTTGACCAGGATGTCCACCGGGCCGACGGCGGCGAAGAAGTCCCTGACGGCGGCCGGGTCGGTGAGGTCCGCGGCGGTCAGCGCGTGACCCGTCAAGGGCGGCGGGCTCCTTGTCGACCCGGTGCACCTTCGCTCCGTCCGCCGCCAGGGCATCCGCGATCGCGGTGCCGATCCCGTGGGCCGCGCCGGTGACAACCGCGACTCTGCCTGCCAGTGACATGCCTTAGTGCTCCGTATCTCTCGTCTTGTCTCGTCAGTTGCGGTTCCGGGCAGGTCCCGGCGGCTGCCCCTAGGAGGCGCCCGCGGGCGGCGGGCCGACCGACCCGCGGCGGACCAGGAACATTGGCTCGCTGATCAGGACGTCGGATCCGCCGGTGCCGTCGATCCTGGCGATCAGCGCGTCGACGGCCGCCGCGCCGAGCTCGGCCAGCGGCATGCAGACGCTGGTGACGGGCACGTCCAGGTAGGCCGAGGGACTCGTCCTCGTCGAAGCTGACCAGGGAGACCTCGCCGGGCACCGCGACGTGCGCCTCGCGCAGCGCGGCGAGCACGCCGAACACCTGCTCGACGCTGCCGACCCCGATGGCCGTGGGCAGCGGCCCGGCCGCGAGCAGCCGCTGGATGACGGTGAAGCCGCCTTCCTCCGTCGCGGGCGCGTGGCCGACGACCGCCGTCACCCCGAGGGCGGCGCCGTCGCGCCGGGTGGCGACCGCCCGGCGGTGCACGGTATCGACGTCGCCTGGGCCGTCGATGAGCAGCACGCTGCGGTGGCCGAGCCCGGCCACGTGCTCAAGGAACAGCCGGACCGCGCCCGCCTCGTCCATCACGACGTCGTTGCCCTGGTCGGGGCCGCGCCGGTTGACGTAGACGTGCGGCACCGCGCTGAGCGCCCCCTCCGGCTTCGAGCTGCGGTTCCGCAGCGCGGTGGCGAGCAGCAGCCCGTCGGTGCGGCTCTCGGTGACCAGGTAGCTGTAGGCGCCGGGCGGCCTCGGGTTCTCGGTCGGCTCCTCCATGATCATCACGACGTAGCCGCGCTCGGCGGCGCGCAGCAGGGCGCCGCGCTGCAACCGGACCCAGATCGGGTTGCGCAGCATCGGCACGACGAAGGTCAGCGCGCCGGTCCGGTGGTGCCGCAGCGCCCGGGCCAGCGCGTTGGGCCGGTAGCCGCGGGAGCGGGCCTCGGCGAGGATGCGCTCGACCGTCTCGGGCCTGACCGAGTGGCCGACCTCCCCGTTGAGCACCCGCGAAACGGTGGACGGGTGCACGCCGACGGCGCCGGCGATGTCTACCAGCCGGGCCACCTTGCGCTTGCCCGCGGGTTTCTCCTCGTAGCCGGGTGCCTGCTCGGTCACACGGCTTCCGTGGTGTTCGCGGTCTGCGGCGTCCAGGCGAAGTGGCAGGCCGCGCTGTGCCCGGGGTCCGCCGGGGACACGGCGAGGGCCGGGTCCAGCTCGGCGCAGATCTGCTGCGCCATCGGGCACCGGGTGCGGAACCGGCAGCCGGACGGCAGCCGCAGCGGGCTTGGCGGGTCGCCCTGCACCGCGGGCGGCTCGTCCTCGTCCCCCGCCGTCATCCGCGGGATCGCGGCGAGCAGGCCGGCCGTGTACGGGTGCCGCGGGTTGCTGAACAGCGCCTCGGTCGGGGCCACTTCGATGATGCGGCCCAGGTACATGACCGCGACCCGGTCGCACAGGTGGCGGACGACAGCCAGGTTGTGCGAGATGAACAGCAGCGTCAGGCCCAGGTCGGTGCGCAGGTCCTGGAGCAGGTTCAAGATCGTGGCCTGAACGCTGACGTCGAGGGCGGAGACCGGCTCGTCGGCCACGAGCAGTTCCGGGGCCAGCGCGATGGCCCGCGCGATGGCGACGCGCTGGCGCTGGCCGCCGGAGAACTGCCGGGGGTAGGCCTGGGCCGCGTCGTCGTCGAGCCCGACCAGGCGCAGCAGCTCCCTAGTGCGGGACTCGACCTCGCCGCGGGGCACGACGTGATGCACCCGCAGCAGCTCGTGCAGGGTGCTGCCGACGGTCAGCCGCGGGTTGAGCGAGGAGTACGGATCCTGGAAGACCATCTGGATCCGGCGCTGGTCGGCGCTTGACCTGCGGGCCGGCAGCACCTTGCCGTCCAGCTTGATCTGGCCGCGTTTCGTCGGCTCGATGCCGACCAGGGCGCGGGCGAACGTCGACTTACCCGAGCCCGACTCGCCGACCAGGGCGAGCGCCTCGCCCCGCTGCACGGTCAGGTCGATGCCGTCCACGGCGTGCAGCACGTGCTGCTGGCCGCGCAGCCGCGCGGCCAGCGGTGAGCCGATGGAGAAACTCACCTCGACCCCGGTGGCCTCAAGCAACGGCTGGGCGGTCATGCGTCGGCTCCCATCTCGTCCAGGATGCGCTCGTAGTGCAGGCACGCGGTGGCCCGGCCGCCGTCAACTAGCCGCAGCGACGGGTCGATGACCTTGCAGTCCTCCTCGGCGAACTGGCACCGGGGGTGGAAGCGGCAGCCGGACGGCGGCGCGATGAGGCTGGGCGGCGCGCCGGGGATCGGCACCAGGGTGTGGTCCGGCTGGTCGACGTCGGGCGCCGAGCGGAGCAGGCCGAGGGTGTAGGGGTGCCGCGGCGAGCGGAACACCTCGGCGACCGTGCCGCGCTCCACGATCCGTCCCGCGTACATGACGGCGACCTTGTGGCAGACCTGCGCGACCACGGGCAGGTCGTGGGTGACGAAGATCAGGCTGGTGCCCGACTCGTGGCAGAGCTGCGTTAGCAGCCGCAGGATCTGGTCCTGGATCGTGACGTCGAGCGCGGTCGTGGGCTCGTCGCAGAGGATCAGCTCGGGGTCGCACGACAGCGCTATCGCGATCATCACGCGCTGCCGCATGCCGCCGGAGAACTCGTGCGGGTACGCCTTGAACCGCCGCTCGGGATCGGGAATGCCGACGCGGCGCATGAGTTCCACGGCGCGCTTGACGGACTGCGCGCGGCTCATCCCGAGGTGCACGCGGGGGCCCTCGGCGATCTGGTTGCCGACCCGCATAACCGGGTTGAGCGCGCTCATCGGCTCCTGGAAGATCATCGCGATCCGCCTGCCGCGGACCTTGTTGAGCGCCGAATTCGACAGCCGGGTCAGGTCGGTGCCGTCGAGCACGACCTCGCCCGCGGTGATCTTCGCCTCGGGCGGCAGCACGCCGAGGATCGCCTTGAGCGTCATGCTCTTGCCCGAGCCCGACTCGCCGACGAGGCCCACGGCCTCGCCCGGTGCCACCTCGAGCGACACCCCGTCGACCGCGTGGACGAGGCCGCGGTTGCTGGCGATCTCCACCCGCAGGTCGCTGACCGCCAGCTGGATCGGGCCGCTCATGACGCCCCCGGCCGGAGCAGGTCGGCGAGGCCGTCACCGATGAGCGAAAGCGCCAGGCCGGTGATGACGACCGCGAGGCCGGGGATCGTGGTCAGCCACCACTGGGTGGTGAGGAAGTTCTGCCCGTCGGCGATCATGGTGCCCCAGTCGGGTGTCGGCGGCTGGATGCCCAGCCCCAGGTAGCTCAGGGTGACGATGGCCAGCATGTTCTGCACGATGTCGGACATCGCGTAGACGATCGCCTGGGTGATCACGTTGGGCAGCAGGTGCCTGCCCATGATCCGCAGGCTCGACAGGCCGCCCGACTGCGCGGCGAGTACGTACTCCTGCCGCTTGGCGACCAGGATCTCGCCCCGGATGATGCGGGCGTAGGAGACCCAGCCGACCGCCGTGATGGCGATGTAGATGCTCCGCTCGCCAGCGCCGAGTACGAACACCAGCGCGATGACGAGCACGAAGAACGGGAAGGCGACGACGATGTCGATCACGCGCAGGATGATGACGTCGGCCCAGCGGCCGAAGTAGCCGGCCACGCTGCCGAGGATCGTGCCGATGATGAAGGGGAACAGCACCGCGAGGAAGGCGACCTGCAGGTCGACCCGGCCGCCGTACAGCAGCCGGGCCCAGGTGTCGCGGCCCTCCTGGTCGGTGCCGAGCAGGTGGCCGTACTGCCCCACGTTGGCCAGCGCCTGCTCCAGGTTCTGCATGTCGGGGTCGAACGAGCTCAGCAGCGGCGCGGCGGCGCACATGAACACGATGGCGACCAGCAGCACCAGGCCGACGATCAGCGTCGGGTGACGGTACCAGCGGGCGCGCCGCCGCGGCCTGGCCTGCTCCTCGGCGGGGGCGGCGGAGACGACTTCGGCGGTCACTAGTCGAACCTCACTCTCGGGTCGAGGGCCGCGTACGCCACGTCGGTAAGCAGGTTGACCAGCACCACGAGCACGCCGAAGACCAGGGCGACGCCCTGGACGATGGGGAAGTCGCGCTGCAGGATCGCGCCGATCATCAGGCTGCCGATGCCGGGCACGGCGAATACCTGCTCCACGATGAGCGTGCCGCCGATGAGGTAGCCGACGTTGATGCCGAGCACGGTGACCGCGGGGATGACGGCGTTGCGCAGCACGTGCCTGACCAGCAGCCGGGGCGCGGGCACGCCCTTGGCCCGCGCGGTGGTGATGAAGTCGGCCCCCAGCACGTTCAGCATGCTGGCCCGCAGGCTGCGGATGAGCACCGGGCAGAGCGCGATGGCCACGGTCAGGCTGGGCAGGAACATCGTGTGCAGGTGGCCGACGAACCCCGAGCCGTAGCCGGTGACCGGGAACAGCCGGAGCTTGGTGCCCAGCCAGGTCTGCAGGATCAGGCCGAACCAGAAGGCCGGGCAGGCCGAGCCCGAGCAGCGGCACGACGCGCACGATGTGGTCGCGGACCGCGTCCTTGCGGCTGGCGGCGAGCACGGCGAGCGGCACGCTGATGACGATGGCGATCACCGCGGCGTAGCACAGCAGCCACAGCGTGGCGGGCAGGCGGCTGGTGATCAGGCCCCACACGGGGACCTGGTAGTAGAGGCTCTGGCCCAGGTCGCCGTGCACCAGCCGGTCCATGAACAGCCAGTACTGCTCGGCGAGCGGCTTGTCCAGGCCCCACTGGTGGTGCAGGAGCGCGATCGTGGTCGGGGTGGCGTGCTCGCCGAGAACGGTGACCGCGGGGTCACCGGGGATCAGGTGGACCATGAAGAACGTGATGATCGTGACGCCTATGGCGGTCGGCACGAGCAGCGCCAGCCGCCGGAAGACGAAGGTCATCCGGCCCATGAGGACCTCGCTTGGGTTGGGGGGTTGGCCGGCGGTGCCGGGCGCCTGACACGCCCGGCACCGCCGGTTGCTACGGGGTCACGGCTGGAGAGGCTCAGCTGGAGCTAAGCCAGACGTCCTCCATGTGGTAGTTGCCGAGCGGCGTGACGTTGAAGCCGTGCACGTTCGACGACTCGACGTACTGGTACGGCGAGTAGTACAGGAACGCCAGGAAGGCGTCCTGCGCCGACACCGACTGGGCGGTGTTGTAGTCCGCCTGGCGGGCCGAGGGCACGGTGGTCAGCTCGGCCGCGTGCACCGCCTTAACCACCGCCGGGTTGTTGTAGTTGGTGAAGAACGACTTCGAGCCGGCGTTCGGGTCGAGCGCGAAGGTGGCGAGCTCGTCCGGGTCGGGGATGTCCATCGTCCAGAGCGAGAAGGCCATGTCGTACTTCTCGGCCTGCACGTTGTTGTGCGCGGTGTTGGCGTCCACCTGCTGGATCTGCACGTTGATGCCGAGCGGCTTCAGCTCGGACTGGATGATCGTGGAGATCGTGGAGTAGTCGGAGTTGCCCGATGGCACCTGCAGCGTCGTGGTGAACCCGTGCGGCACGCTGGACTTGGCCAGCTCAGCCTTAGCCTGCGCCGTGTCGTACTGCAGTCCCCCGCTGTTGGCGTCGTAGTACGGCACCTGCGGCGGGAAGATCGAGTTGGCCGACTGCCCGTTGCCGAACAGCACGGCCTTGACCAGCGCGGAGCGGTCGATCGCGTAGGAGATCGCCCGGCGCACGTGCACGTCCTGGAACGGCTTGACGTTCTCGTTGAAGCCCAGGTACGTCGTCTCCGTCGACGGGAACAGGCTCAGCGTTACCCCGGGGGTGGTCTTCAGCGCCGACACCGTGGACCACGACGGGTACTGGTCGATCTGCGCCTGGCCGCCCTTGACCTGCAGTTCCCTGGTGTTGTCGTCGGGCACGTAGGTCCAGGTCACGCTGTCCAGGTACGGCTTGCCCGGCTCCCAGTAGTCGGTGTTCGCCACCAGCTTGAGGGCCGAGCCCTTGTGCCAGTAGTCCCACTTGAACGGGCCGGTGCCCACCGGCGCCGAGTAGAACGCGTCGTGGGTCTTGCCGCCGTAGTTGTTCGGCACGATCCCGTTGGCGAACAGCGCCAGGTCGGCCAGCATCGGCGCCCACGCGAACTTCAGGTGCAGCACCACGGTGGCCGGGTCGGGCGCGTCCACCGACTTGATCGCGGTGTCGATGAAGCCCCAGCCCGCGCTTGGCGGCCATCGTCTGCTCCAGCGTGAACTTCACGTCCGCCGAGGTCATCGGGGTGCCGTCGGAGAACTTGACGCCCTGGCGCAGCTTGATCGTGTAGGTCTTGCCGTCCTTGGAGATCGTGTCGCTGGTCGCGAGCAGCGGCTGCACGCCCTTGCCGTCGGCGGTGACGATGAACAGCGGCTGGGTGATCTGCTCGATGATCCAGATCGAGTTGTTGTCGAAGACGTTGGCCTCGTCGAGCGACTTCGCGTCCTGGGGGTTGGCGAAGACGAGGTTCCCGCCCTTGACCGGCGTGCCGGCCGCGGCGGAACTGGTACTGCTACTGCTACTGGCCGGGCCTCCGGCGGAGGAGGTGGCGCTTGACCCGCAGCCGACAAGCGCCACGATGGCGCAGCCGACAGTCAGGGCCATGGTCAACGCTGGTCGGTGCCTCACAAGCAGCTCCGGGGTAAGTCGCGGCGACAGGGTCGTCGCTGCGGGACGGGCGTGAAATTAGGGCACGACCCTGTGCCAGGTCAAAGGCTTGGGCAAAGGTTTGCGCAAACCTTTGCCCGACAATGTACGTCGCTGTCCCCGGCAGGTCTAGGGTGTTGTCCACCGAAATGCTGTGTTTAACCAGGTTGTAACGTTCCGTGCTTAAGGTGACATATGAGGTACTTGGTACTGGGCTGCGGGGCGATCGGCGGGACCGTCGCGGCCGGGCTCGTCCGCGACGGGCACGACGTGCTGGTCTGCGACGCCGATCCCGCGGTGGTCGAGGCGGTCAACGCCGACGGGCTGCGCATCGAGGGGCCGGTCGAGCAGTTCACCGCCCGTCCCGCGGCGATCGGCCCGGACGACCTGCCCGCGCGGATCGACTTCCCCGTCCTCGTCGCGTGCAAGCAGCACCACACGCCCGCGGTCGCGGCCCTGCTGGCCGGCGGCTGGCCGGTGAGGCGTTCGTCGCCTCGCTGCAGAACGGCCTGCCCTCGCCCGAGCTGGCCGCGGCGGCGGGACCGGGCGGAGTGGTCCAGGCGTGCGTCAACTTCGGTGCCGACGTGACGGCACCAGGCGTGGTGCTGCGCGGCAACCGGGGCACCTTCAAGATCGGGGAGATCGACGGAACGCCGTCGGCGCGGGTCGCCGCGCTGGTCGCCGACATCGCCGACGCGGAGGCGACGACGCAGGTCATGGGGTTCGTCTGGGGGAAGGAAGCCTACGGCGCGATGCTGTTCGCCACCGCCGTCAGCGACCTGGCGATCCACGAGGCATTCGAGGATCCCGCCTACCACGCGCTGCTCCTGGCGGTCGCCAGGGAGGTGCTCGCGCAGGCGCCGGTGCGGCCGCTGCGCGCTCGACGGCTTCGACCCCGACGACCTGGAGGGATCGCTGGCCCGGCTCGCGGACTTCAACCGGCGGTCGGCCAAGTCGCACTCCGGCATCTACCGCGACCTGATGGTCAGGCGGCGCAAGACGGAGACCGAGGCGATCCTCGGCCCGCTGGCGGGCTCGCTGATCAGGCGGACCGCCGAGCTGATCGCCGCGATCGAGGCCGGGACGAGAACCTGCTGCCGGGAGAACCTGGACCTGCTCGCCGCCTACGAGCGGCTGGACCGCCTTGGCCGGCCGCTCAACGCCGTCGTGTCGGTGGCCGGCGCGCCGGCCAGGACGGCGGGCGGCCCGCTGTCCGGCCGGCCGGTCGCGGTCAAGGACATCATCGCGGTCCGCGGCCTGCCGACCCGGTGCGGCAGCCCGGCCACCGACGACACGCCGGCCGCCGCGGACGCGCCGCTCGTGGCCCGCCTCCGCGCCGCGGGCGCGGAGGTGTTCGCGACCGCGCAGTGCCTGGAGTTCGCGGCCGGCTTCGCCCACCCCCGTGATCGGCGACACCCGCAATCCCCGCGATCCCGCGCGGACGTCGGGCGGCTCATCGGGCGGCTCGGCCGCGCTGGTCGCGGCGGGCGTGTGCGACCTGGCCATCGGGACTGACACCGGCGGCTCGATCCGCATCCCCGCCGCCTACTGCGGCGTCGTCGGCCTCAAGCCGACCTACGGGCTGGTGCCGGTGGCCGGGGTGTTCCCGCTGTCACCGAGCCTGGACCACGCCGGGACGCTGACCGCGACGGCCGCCGACGGGATCGCCCTGCTGCAGGCCATCGCGGGCCCGCTGCCGGCCGCCCCCATGGTCGGCGGACCGTGCCCGGCGCTCCCGTGATCGGCGTGCTGTCGGCGCAGCTGGCCGACCCTTCGGTGACGCCGGAGGTGCGCGGGGCCCTGCGGTCGGCGCTTGACCGGCTGGCCGCGGCGGGCTGGGAACTGCGCGAGATCAGCGCTCCGTGGCTCGACGAGCCGCAGCGCTGGGAGCACGCCCTGACGGTCATCGTCGCCAAGGAGGCGGTCGCGGCGCACGCGGGCCGGGACACCAGCGAGTACGCCGAGGGGACGCGCGCCCTGCTCGACTTCGGCGCCGCGGTCACCGCGGAGCAGTACGCGCGGGCGCAGTCGGCCAGGGACGAGCTGACCGCCGCGGTCACCGCGACGCCTGGCGGGCGTGGACGCCCTGGCCGGGCCGACCGTCGGCTTCTGCGCGCCCGAGGAGGACCCGCCGTTCGGTGTCGGCGACGACAACGCCGAGGGCCGCTTCACCGGCCCGTACAACCTGACCGGCCACCCGGCCGTGTCCGTGCCCGTGCCCGCCCCCGGGCTCCCCGTCGGGCTGCAGCTCGCCGCGCGCCACGGCGGCGACGTGTCCGTACTTGAGCTGGCCGGCGCCGCGCAGCGGCTGCTCTCCGCGTAAGCGACCGATCACATTTACGGAGGAACTCGTAGCCATGCCCACGCTGCCTGCCACCCGGCGCCGGACCATCGAGCTGGCCGGCCTGGCCGTGCCGTTCGTCGAGGTGACCGGCTCGGCCGACGGACCGACCCTCACGGTCATCGCCGGCGTGCACGGCTGCGAGTACGCGTCGATGGACGGCGTACGGCGCTGGCTGCGCACGCTGGAGGGCCGTGAGCTGCACGGCCGGGTCCGCGCCGTGCCCGTGCTCAACGTGACCGCCTTCGCCGCGCGGTCGCCGTTCGTGGTGCCGGAGGACGGCAAGAACCTCAACCGCTCCTTCCCCGGTGACCCGGCGGGAACGCTCGCCGAGCGGCTCGCCTACGACGCCTTCACCCAGCTCATCACCGGGTCAGACGCCTACGTCGACGCGCACTGCGGCGACATGGTCGAGGCCCTGCAGCCGTTCGCGCTGTACGAGGCGGGGCCGGCCGAGGACCTGGCGCGCGAGCTTGCCGTCGGCTACGGCCTGCCCTACGTGATCCGCCAGGCGCGCCGGCCCCGGCCGCGCCGTGAACGGCACGAGCAGCTCGGCCGCCGCGGCGGCGGGCATCCCGGCCATCACCGCCGAGGCGGGCGGCTGCGGCCTGGTCGAGGAGCAGTTCGTCGCCATGCACGTCGCCGGGCTTGACGGCGTGCTCGCCCGCGCTCGGCATGGCCGCAGGCCGCGCACGGCCGCGGCGCCAAAGGCCGAGCCGACCTACTTCGGCCAGTTCCTCTGGCCGCGCTGCCGCCAGGCCGGCTGGTGGGCGCCGGCCGTCAAGGCCGGCGACGCCGTCACCGAGGGCCAGGTCATCGGGACGGTCGGCAGCCTGGACGGCGCGGTCGTGCAGGAGACCATCACCGCGCCCGCCGACGGCGTCGTCATCTTCGTGACCAGCTCGCCCGCGGTCGCCGACGACGGGCTCCTGCTCGGCCTCGGCGCCGCCTGAGGAAGGCCGCCTGAGGGAGGCCGGCTGGGGAAGGCCGCCTGGAGAAAGCCGCCTGAGCGCGCGCCGCGGACCGCGGCCGCGGCGGGTCAGGGGCCGCCGGGCCCGGCCGCGTCCGCCCCCGCCTCTTACAGTGCAAGCGGCTTACAGTGCAAGCGGCGCGAAAACCTCGCGCGCGGCCTCCCGGCCCGATTCCAGCGCACCCGCCAGCAGGCGGCTGTCCGTGGTCAGCCTGCTGACCGGCGGGGTCGACGCGGGCGGGTAGATCATCAGCGCCTTGCCCGCGGCTTCCATGGCCACGATGCGGGTCACGTCGGCGGCGGTGCGGACGCGGCGGGTCAGCAGGGCGGTGCGCAGGGCCAGGGACTCGTTGCGCAGGGTCGTCCTGGTGAGCAGGCGGATCGAGCGGGGCGGGGCGCAGGACGGCGGAGCCGTCCGCGCCGTCCAGCGCCGTCCGCGGTCCGGGCCCGCGGCGATGTCGGTCGCCAGCGGACGGCGGGAGCGCAGGACGAGGACGTGGGTCGCGCCCTGGGCCAGCGGGGTGCGGAACGGGACCGACTCCGCCACGCCGGCGTCGTAGAAGCGGCGGCCGCGCAGCTCGACCGGCGGGCCCGCGAGGAAGGGCAGTGACGCGCTGGCCCGCAGCGCCAGCCGCAGCTCGGCCGGGCTGCCGATCAGCGGGCGGAGGTCGGTTGACTGGCCGGTCTCGGCGTCGGTGCCAAGCGGGTGGTACTCGACCGGGCTGGCGAGCACCGAGTCGAAGTCCATCGGGAACTCCGTCTGGTACACCACCTCGACCAGCGTGCGCACGTCGACGACCGGGCGGCCGCGCAGCAGCGCCGACCAGCGGATGAGCGTCCGGGCGTACTCGGGGTCGGCCCAGCCGCGCAGGCCTTCCGGTGTCGAGCTGAGCAGCCAGGCCCCGGTGATCGCGCCGGCGGAAGCGCCGTAGACCGCGTCGAGCGCGGGGACCAGGCCGAGCTCGTGCAGCGCCAGCGCCATCCCCGCGGAGACCGTGCCCCGCATGCCGCCGCCCTCGATCGACAGCGCGACCCGGTACCCGTCCTCCCGGTGACCGGGCCTGCTCCCCCGCCGGGCTCGCTCGTCGATGACCCGGAGCACCTCATGCACCATCGCACCGTATCCCCTGCCCGCGGAGCGGGGCGATCCGGGTGAGCCCGGGCCCCGCCACGCCCTGGTGCCGCCCGCGAGCCGCGCATGAATGTGCCATCGATGTCGCTATGACGACAGTGATGGCACATTCATGCGGGTTCATGCGGGCGGTCACGCCCGCAGGGCGCGCAGCGAGGCGGGCAGGTCGCCGTCGTAGATGACCGTGAGGCGGTGCGTCGCGCGAGTGATCGCTACGTAGAGGTCGTGGGCGCCGTTCTCCGACTGGGTCAGGATGCCGGACGGGTCGGCGACGATGACCCGGTCAAACTCCAGGCCCTTGGCCTGGGAGACCGAAAGGAGGGCCGCCACCGAGTCGAGCGACTCGGGCTTGTCGCCGGGGACCGCGTCGGGGACCGCCGCGGCCAGGGCGGGGATCAGGGCGTCGGGGGCGATGATCGCCAGGCGGCCGCCGTCCGGGCCGCCGAGGTCGGCAAGCTCAGCGCGGGCCTGGGCGGCCACGCCGGCGGCGAGGCCGCTGGCGGAGACGTGCACCGCCTTCGGGCCGACGCCCTCGGAGCGGACCGAGTCCGGGGGGCGCTCGTCCGGGGAGACCGAGGCGAGCACGTCGGCCGCGACCGCCATGATCTCCGACGGGGTGCGGTAGTTGACCGTGAGGCGCTCCTCGCGCCAGCGGCCGCCGACGAGCGGGTTGAGCATGTCCTTCCACGAGGTGGCCCCGGCGGGCGAGCCGGTCTGGGCCACGTCGCCGACCACGGTCATGGAGCGGGCCGGGTTGCGCCGCAGGACCATCCGCCAGGCCATCGCGGACAGCTCCTGCGCCTCGTCGATGATCACGTGGCCGTAGGCCCAGGTGCGGTCGGCGTCGGCGCGCTCGGCGGTGGACAGCTCCGGGCCGTTGTCGCGGTTCCAGGCGGCGAGGGTCTCGGCGTCGACCATGCCCAGGTCGGCGATGCCGGTGATGTCGAGGACCTCCGCCGCGTACTTCGCCTCGAGGCGCTGGGCGCGCTCGAGCTCGCGGCGGGCGGCCTTCTGCGCCGAGTCGTCGACGCCGAGCAGCTCGGCGGCCTCGTCAAGCAGCGGTACGTCCGCCACCGTCCAGCGAGACGGGTGGTCGGTCCGGGTCAGCCGCACCCGTTCGGAATGATCAAGGACCGAGCCCGCCGCCGAGCGGATCGCTTGCGGCGACCCCAGCAGGTCGGCGAGCAGCTGCTCCGGGGTGAGCAGCGGCCACAGGCCGTCGAGGGCGGCGTAGACGCCGGGCTCGCCCCGCAGGCGGTCGCGCGCGTACGGCAGGTCCTCGTCGTCGAAGGGGCGGTCGAGGGCGCGGGCCTCGGCCCGGGCAAGCTCGCTGAGCAGGTCGGTGACGAACAGCTTGCGGGCCACGTTGTGCGGCCTGCGGGTGGCGCGGGCGCGGTCGCGGGCGCGCAGGATCGCCGCGCGGCGCAGCGGGATGGCCACGCCGTCGGCGTCGACCGTGATGTCGTGCCCGGGTACCCGCTGCCGGTCGCGGACGGCCTGCTGCATCACCCGCGCCATCCGCTCGTCGCCCTTGACGACGGCGGCGGGGTCGCGGGTGTCGGTCGCGTGCACGCCGGGGAACAGGTCGCCGAGGGTGTGCAGCACCACGTCGGTCTCGCCGAGGGACGGCAGCACCTGGCTGATGTAGCGCAGGAACGTGGCGTTCGGGCCGATGACCAGGACGCCGCGGCGCTCGAGCGCGCGGCGGTGGGTGTAGAGCAGGTAGGCGGCGCGGTGCAGCGCGGCGACCGTCTTGCCGGTGCCGGGACCGCCCTGCACCACGAGGACGCCGGGCAGGCCGGCCCGGATCACCCGGTCCTGCTCGGCCTGGATGGTGGCGACGACGTCGGCCATCCGGCCGGTCCTGGCGGACGAGACGGCGGCGATCAGGGCCGCCTCGCCGGACAGCGTGCTCTTGTCCTTGTCGGACAGCTTGTCCAGGTCGAATACCTCGTCGTCGACCCCGGTGACCTGGCGCTGCCTGGTGTAGATGTGACGGCGGCGGACCAGGCCGACCGGGTTACCCGGCGTGGCGGCGTAGAAAGGCCGGGCCGCGGGGGCCCGCCAGTCGATCAGCTTCAGCTCGTAATCGTCATCGCGCAAGCCAATCCGGCCGATGTAAAGCGTGTCTCGATTATCGTCGTCGGTGCGGCCGAAGCACAGTCCGCGCTCGGTCAGGTTAAGCTGCGCGATTCGCCTCTCGTGCTCCGCCGCGGACACGTCCCGCTCCAGGCGCGCCTGGTGGGTACCGCCGGCCCCGCCCCGGGCGCGGACGCTCGCCAGTTCCCGCTCACTGCGCTCTCGTGCCTGGTCAAGCAGGGCGTAGAGCATCGTCACGTATTCTTGCTCCGCCCTGATGGCCCCGGCATAACCGGTAGCTTCATCAGGGCTTTCCGCTTCGCTTTCCGCGGTCGCCCCGGAATCCGTTTGACGAATTGCCATAATGGTTGATATACTCCTGGGAGCCGGTATCTACTGGCTTTTTTAATGCCCTGGCGAGATCATTAATCCTACCACGGCTGTTTTCCGTTCAATTCACGCTCCTGTCGCCCGCCTCGTGCGGGCCCGCTGGCCCCGCCTAGGATGGACTGTTGTGGCTGGGAGAACACGGGCACGGCGGAGATATCCCGGTCGCAGGTGTGGCAGCGGATACAGGGCGACGTCATCCGCCGAAGACGGCCCGCTCGTGACAAAAGACGTGGTCGAGCGCATGATCGATGAAGAGCTTGGGAAGATCCGCGAGCTCGCGGGCGACGGCTTCGACGCGGCCAGGTACGGCCAGGCGGTCGCGCTGTTCACCGAGGTGGCGCTCGCGGACTCGTTCGCTGAGTTCCTGACGCTGCCCGCGTACGAACGCATGCCGTAGGGAGAGTCATGACAGCCAGGGCCCTGGAACTAGCCTCCTCGATGCGGGAGATCTGCGGGCCTGCCGACGTGCTCACCGACCCGCTTCAGCTGCGGACCTACGAGTGCGACGGGCTGACCTCGCACCGCACCGTGCCCGCGCTGGTCGTGCTCCCCGAGTCCGCGGCCGAGACCGCCGCCGTCGTGCGGCTCTGCGCGCGGGCCGGCGTGCCGTTCGTGGCCCGCGGCAGCGGCACCGGCCTGTCCGGCGGCGCCGTGCCGCATGCCGAGGGCGTGCTGATCGTGATGTCGCGGATGCGCCGCGTCCTCGAGGTCGACCCGGTCTCGCGGCGCGCGGTCGTCGAGCCAGGCGTGACGAACCTGTCGGTGACGCAGGCCGCCGCGCCGTTCGGGCTGTTCTACGCGCCCGACCCGTCGTCGCAGGTGGTCTGCTCGGTCGGCGGGAACGTCGCGGAGAACTCCGGCGGCGCGCACTGCCTCAAGCACGGGTTCACGGTCAACCACGTGCTCGGGCTTGAGATCGTCACTCCGGCGGGCGAGCTGACCTGGCTCGGCGACGGCACGGGGGTGACGTCCGGCTACGACCTGCTCGGCGCGTTCACCGGCTCGGAGGGCACGCTCGGCATCGTTACCAAGATCGTGGTCAAGCTGACCCCCGCGCCGGAGGCGGTGCACCTCGTGCTCGCCGCCTACGACTCGCTCGAGGCGGGCGGGCGCGCGGTCGGCGACATCATCGCCGCCGGGATCGTGCCCGCCGCGATCGAGATGATGGACGCGCTGGCCATCGAGGCGGCCGAGGCCGCGGTGCACTGCGGCTACCCGGAGGGCGCGTCGGCGGTCCTGCTGGTGGAACTGGACGGGCCCGCCACCGAGGTGGAGGCGGAGCTGGCGACGGTCCGCGGGATCTGCGAGGCCGCCGGGGCCCGGGAGATCCGCGCGGCCGACGACCCGGCGCAGCGGGCCGGGATCTGGGCCGGCCGCAAGTCCGCGTTCGCCGCGGTCGGGCGCCTGTCCCCCGCCTACATCGTGCAGGACGGCGTGGTGCCGCGCACGGCGCTCGGCGACGTCCTCGGGCGGATCGCGAAGCTGTCGGCGGAGACGGGGATCCGGGTCGCGAACGTCTTCCACGCCGGCGACGGGAACCTGCACCCGCTGGTGCTCTACAACGACGCCGTGCCCGGCGAGGCGGAACGGGCGGAAGTGGTCTCCGGGGCCATCCTCGACGCGTGCATCGAGTACGGCGGGTCTATCACCGGCGAGCACGGCGTCGGGATCGACAAGTCCCGGTACATGCCGAAGATGTTCAGCCCCGAGGACCTGGACACCATGCAGCTCGTCCGCTGCGCCTTCGACCCCGCGTCGCTGTGCAACCCGGGCAAGGTGTTCCCCACCCCGCGGCTGTGCGGCGAGGTCCCCGGTCACCGGCGGGGTCCCCGCCCCGCCACCGCGAGCGGCGCGGAGATCTTTTGATGGGATCCCGAACGAGTGCGGCTGACTCCTGGAGGGCACTGTGACCGCTGAGGCCGCAGTGACCAGGAAGGCGCTCGCCGCCGTCTGCGGTGACGTGCGCGACGGCGATGCGGCCGACGGTGCCTTCGTGGCGGCGCCCGGGTCGACCGAGGAGGCGGCGGCGGTCATGCGGGTCGCGGCTGACCCGCGACCTGGCCGTGGTGGCCCGCGGCGGCGGGTCACGCCTGGAGTGGGGTACCCCGCCGTCGCGGTCCGACCTGGTCATTGACATGTCGCGGATGTCCGCGGTGGCGGAGCACGCGGCCGGCGATCTGGTCGCGCGGCTGCAGGCCGGGGCGCGGATGGGCGACGTCGCGGCCGTGCTCGCGCGGGCCGGGCAGGAGCTCGCCCTCGACGTGCCCGGCGCGGCCTCGGTCGGCGGGGTCGTCGCGTCCGGGCTGGCCGGCCCGCGGCGGCTGCGCTACGGGACCCCGCGCGACCTGCTGATCGGGATCACGATCGTGCGGGCCGACGGGACCGTCGCGAAGTCGGGCGGCAAGGTCGTCAAGAACGTCGCGGGCTACGACCTCGGCAAGCTGTTCGCCGGGTCGGCCGGCACCCTGGGCCTCATCACCGAGGCGACCTTCCGGCTGCACCCGCTCCCGGCCGCCCGCGCGTTCGTGACCGCCGAGTACGTCGCCGTCTCCGTCGCGTGCGACGCGGTCGCGGCGGCGGCGAACTCCCCGCTTGTGGCCTCCGCGGTTGAGCTGGTGCGGGGCGAGCCAGGCGGGCCGATTCAGGTCGGCGTCCTGCTTGAGGGGTCGGCGGAGGGAGTCCAGGCCCGGTCGATGCGCATGGCCGGCCTGCTCGGCAAGGCCGAGGTCGCGGTGGACCAGCCGGCCTGGTGGCCGGGCGCGCCGCGGGCCGGATCCGGGCAGACGCTTGATCCGGGTGTCGTTCTGGGTGTCCGCGCTCGCCCGGGTACTCGACGCGATCGAGGCGGCGGCGGCCAAGGCCGGCGTGTCACCGCAAGTCGAGGGCTCCGCCGGCGCGGGCGTGCTCTACGTGCGGGTTCCTCCCGGCGACGGCGCGGCCGGCTCCAGGGCGGCCGCGGATTTCGTCGCCGCGTTGCGCGGGGCGGTCGCCGGGGAGCGGGGCGCGGTCGTCGTGCTCGCCGCGCCCGCCGGCGGTGCGGGAGGAGCTCGGCACCCGGGGCGGGATGAACGCGGCGGTGCCCGGGCTGGCGCTCATGCGGGCCGTCAAGGACCAGTTCGACCCGGGGCACCGGATGGCGCCCGGCCGGTTCCCTGAAGGGGCCTGACCAATGGCGGCCGCTCGAAACGCTGTGAGGGACGTTGCATGAGTGATGAGGTAGCGGGCGAGGCCTTTTCTGAGCACGGGGCGGAGGAGCGCATCCGTTCCGTCGTCAAGGACTGCGTGCACTGCGGGTTCTGCCTGCCTGCCTGCCCGACGTACTCGCTGTGGGGCGAGGAGATGGACTCACCGCGCGGGCGGATCTACCTGGTCGGCCAGCTGCTCGACGGGGCGCCGCTGACGCCGGCGGCGGGCGAGCACTTCGACCGCTGCCTCGGCTGCATGGCGTGCATGACCGCCTGCCCGTCCGGGGTGCAGTACGACCAGATCATCGCGGCGGCCCGGGAGTGGACCGAAGACGGCGCGAACCCGTTCGCCGGCCTGAGGCCGGGCGCCGGCCTGCCGGAGTCCGTCGTGGCCGGCGCCGACGGTGCCTCTGGTGACGGGCCCCTGGTGACAGGGCCGCGGCGGGCGGCGGCGCGCGGGCGGGCGCGCGGCGGCCGGCGGCGGCGGCCGGCGGGGCGACGGCCCCGCGCTCGGTCGCCGACCGGGTGACCAGGGAATCGATCTTCGCGCTGTTCCCCTACCCGAAACGGCTCCGGGTGGCGATCGCGCCGCTGCGGCTGCTGCAGAAGACCGGGGCCGACCGGCTCATCGCGCGGACCGGCCTGGTCGGGCGGGTCTCCCCCGCGGCCGAGCAGGCGCTGCGGCTCGCGCCGCCCGCGGCCAGGCCGATGCCTCCCGGGCGGTTCCCCGAGCGGGTGGCGGCGCGCGGGGAGCGGCGGGCCGTCGTCGGCATGCTCACCGGGTGCGTGCAGTCGGTGTTCTTCCCCCGGGTGAACGCGGCGACCGCGCGGGTCCTCGCCGCCGAGGGGTGCGACGTGATCATCCCGCGCTCGCAGGGCTGCTGCGGGGCGCTGTCGCTGCACTCCGGGCGGGCCGCCGAGGCCGTCAGGTTCGCGCAGCGGACCATCGAGACGTTCGAGGCGGCTGGCGTCGACGCGATCGTCGTCAACTCGGCCGGGTGCGGGTCGGCGATGAAGGAGTACGAGCTGCTGTTCGCCGACTTCCCCGAGTGGGCGGCGCGGGCGGCGGCGCTGTCGGCGAAGGTGCGGGACCTCGCGGAGTTCCTCGACTCGCTCGGGCCGGCCGCGGAGCGGCATCCGGTCGAGGTCGTGGCGGCCTACCACGACGCCTGCCACCTCGGTCACGCGCAGCGGATCACCGCCGCGCCGCGCGCGCTGCTGCGCGCCATCCCCGGGCTTGAGCTGGTGGAACTGCGGGACGCCGGGGTGTGCTGCGGTTCCGCTGGCGTCTACAACCTGCTGCAGCCGGACGCCGCGCAGGAGCTCGGGTCGCGGAAGGCCGACTCGGTGGTCGCCTCCGGGGCGTCGCTGCTCATCTCGGCCAACCCCGGGTGCACGCTGCAGATCTCGTCCGAGCTCGCCGCCAGGGGCGTCGCGCTGCGCACCGCGCACACCGCCGAGGTCCTCGACGCGTCGATCAACGGGGTCCCGCTCGGCTGACGCCGTGCCCGGCGCAGCATGATCCGGGATACTTCGGGCCCCGCTGGGGGCTCTTTGTATCCCGCGTCATGCCCGCGACGCGGGGCGGAAAGTAGCGTCTGCTGTGGCCGCGAGGCGGTGACTGAGCTGCCGGCGGGATGGTCAGGACTGACGGGCCGGTGGCCCGCTGGGCGGTGCCGGTGACGGCGGCGCCGCTGTCGGTCAGTGCGGTTATCTCGCTGGCGCCCGCCGAGGCGACCGGGGCGGCGGTCGACCAGGTGAGGCCGTCCGGTGAGGTCCACTCGACGGCGTGCTGCGCGTTGGCGGGGCCGGCCAGGCCGACGGCGACGAAGCCGTCTGCTCGTGGCGGTCACCGCGGTGACGGAAGCCGGGCCCTGGCGGCGGCGAGCACGACCTGGGTCACGTGAGCGCCGCCGTCGGCGGAGGTCACCACGATGGGGATGTCGCCGGCGCTGCTCGGTGGCGAAGCCCGCCGCCACGAAGCGGCCGCCCTGGGCCGGCCGCGACGGAGCGCAGGGTCGCGGTGGTCGCGCCTGACGGCTTGGACAGGTCGTGCTCGGTCCAGTGCTGGCCGTCCGGTGAGAGCCAGATCGTGTGGCAGTTGGCCATCGAGCCGACCGCGACGAACCCGTCGCCCACGGCGACCGCGGCGGCGGCGTACGAGGGCGCGCCCGCTGCCGCTCCGCTCGCCCAGTTCTTCAGGTCGGCGGACCACCAGAAGGCGGCGTGCGCCGTGGCGCCGCTGCCCTGCTTGCCGACGACCAGGTAGCCGCCGGGGCCGGCCGCGACGCCGAGGAACTGCGCGTCGCTGCCGGCGAGGCCGGTCAGGGCGGGCAGCGGCGTCCAGGTCACGCCGTCCGGCGACCCGAAGACCACCGGCTCGACCGTCCCGTTCTCGTTCACCGACCCGACGGCGATCCAGCCCGACGGTCCCTGGGCGACCGAGGTCAGGTGCCCGGTCAGCCCGCCGAGGGCGGCGGTCGACACCAGGGACCAGGTGCCGTCGCTGGCGTGCCGCCAGACCGCCGGGTGCGCGTCCGCGTAGCCGACGGCCATCGTGGTGCCGCCTGCCGACCACATCGCGGCGACCCCGACCGAGCCGTGCCCGCCCGGGTACCCGGCCAGGGTCAGGCCCGTGGTGCCGGCCGGCCGCCCGGAGGCGCCCGTCTGCCCAGCGGAACTGCCTTGCCGCTCGGCTGCGCGGAGACGGCACCAGCGCCCGGCTGCCCGAGGACAGCGGTCCGGTGCTCGCCCGCTCGGCGAGCATCTCGTTGGCCCGGCCGGTCAGCATCAGCAGCGCCCCCGCGCCGACGGTGACGATGACCGCGGCGGGCACGCCGATCTTGGCGACCTGCCAGCCCGGCGCCCGCGGGCGCCGGGGCCGGCCTCGCCCGGCCGGCGGGCGGACCAGGGCGTGCGCTGGCCGGCGGCCTCCCTGACCGATCCCTGCCACGCGCGGAAGAGCTCGTCAGGCTCGCCTAGCGGCGGCGCCGCGGGCGCGACCGGGGCGCTCAGCGGAGCCGTCGCGGGCGCCTGAGGCGCGCCGGGCGCCGGGGAGGCGGCCGGAGCGGCGGGGCGCCGCGAACGCCGGGGCGGCCGAGAAGGCCGGGGACGGCGCGAACGGTGAGGACGGCGTGAACGCGGAGGGCTGGGCGAACGCCATCCGCCGCCGCAGCAGCGGCGCCTGGCCGCCGTTGTCGTCCGGGCCGGGCCGGCCGGCGGGGCGGCCGGAATGATCGTTCCGGCCGGACCCCGGGGCCCGGTCCTGCCTGACCGGGCTCTGAGGGTTGGACTGCGGCGGGTCGAGGGGCTGCTGGACCGGCCACGGTCCCACGCCGAGCCGGCTGTCCGCGGACGCCGGGAGGACAGGCAAGTCGGGACGGGTCGCATGCGGGTCGGCCAGGTACCGGCCCGCCGCGTGCGGGGCGGCCGAGTACTGGTGGGCCGGGCCGAGGTCGCTCGTCCGGGTAACCGTCTGCCGGCCGAGTATCCTGGCGGGCCGGGCCCGGGTCCGCTCGCGGCCGGTACGTCGTCCGGCATGTCCTGGTACTCGCGGGCCGGACTCGGGTCGCCGTCGCGCGTCATCGGCCGGCGGCCGCGGTACTGGCGGACCAGGCTCAGGCCGTCGTCCGCGGTACAGTCAGCCGGTCAGGGTTGCGGTCACGGGCCGGGCCCAGGTCAGCCTCGCGGGTAAGTCGCTGGCCTCCGGGTAATCGCGGGCCGGGGCCGGGTCAGCGTCCGGGTGCTCGTCGGCGTCGGCGTCCGGGTCGACGTCGGTCCGGGTCATGGCAGTCGTCCGGGTCGTCCGGGTACGAGTCGGCCGCGAGCGCGGTGTACGCGTCGGCTGAGTACGGTTCGGCGCGTAGGGGTCGGGCGCCTGGTAGTCCGGCTGGGCCGGCGCGGTGCGTCCTCCCAGTCGACGCCGGAGTCCTGCCATACGCGCTGGGCGAGCTGCCAGCCGGACTGGCGCTCCTGGTCGAGCAGGCCGGGGACCGCGCCGGGCGGCACGTGCCGGGGCCCCGCGGGCCGCCTGGCCGGCCGCGCAGCGCCTCGGTCGGGCCGACCACGGGAATGTGCCGTGGTCCCCGCCGGGTGAGCGACGGCCAGCGCATGTCCGGCGCGCCCGTCCTGAGGTCCGGGGACGTCCCCCGGGAACCGGAGCCGTCTGGCGCGCCCCGGTGCGGACGGGCCATCGGGTGCTGCGGTCTGCGCTGCGGCTGCCGGGTCCTGTCTGCGCGCGCTGACTGCCAGGGGACCCGGTACACCGAGGTCGGCCGCGTCTCCACGTCGTACGGTGACGCTCCATCCGAGCGGGCTGGCTCCCTGAGCCGGACCGGGGGGGCCGCTTCCCCGGCCGGCGGCGGGAACCAGCCCGCCGGACTTGCCGCGCCAGGCCGGTTCGGCCGGACGCTGGCTCTGCCGGAGTTGGCTGCCGTCCGGGATTCGTCCCCGGCTTCGGCGCCATGTCCGGATGTCCAGTAAGAGCCGGGCTGAGCGTTTCGCGGATCGGTCATTGATTACTCCGGGTCCCCTTGAAGTCACTCTCTGTAACAGATCTTGACGCGAGTTTTGCGCCCGGATCTTTTATCGCCTGGCTCTTGATTCGATGGTAACGACTGGATGCGCGAAATACCCAGACCTTGGGGCCAAAAAAATCACAAATAGTTTTAGAGTCGCTTACTCTACGTGATTATGGCATCAGAGCGGCTCGTCAGCCGAGTGCATTTGCGTGACTCACGTGATTCCCGATGCGCTTCCTTTTGCTCGTTGAGCAGTAATGGAACGTCGTCACGTTCATAAGCAGTCGATCACGTGAATCACATCGCGAAACAATGGCGCTCTAGCATGGACGGCATGTCCGCCGAACGCCCCGCCGCTGCGCGCCCGTCCGGTGCTTCCCTTCGTCGCCGCGCAGCCGCTCGTCGACCACCACTGCCACGGGGTGCTCGCGGTGGCGCCCGGACGGCGACCTGGCGGGGCTGCTCAACGAGGCCGACGGCGACGCGACCGCCGACGGGATGCCCTTCGACTCGCTGGCGGGGCTGGCGCTGCGGCGCTGGTGCCCGCCGCTGCTCGGGCTGCCGCCGCACGCGAGCGCCGACGCCTACGCCGAGCGGCGGGCCGCGCTCGGCGGGGACGAGGTGAACCGGCGGTTCCTTGGCGCGTCCGGGCTCGCCGCGCTCTGCGTGGACACCGGGTACGCGCCGGCCGGCCTGCTCTCCCCGGGCGAGACGGCGGGCCTCGCCGGGGCGGCGGCGTTCGAGGTCGTCCGCCTTGAGCAGGTCGCCGAGTCGCTGGCGCGGTCGGGAGTGCGCGCCGCCGACTTCCCCGACGCCTACCGGAAGGCGCTGAGCGAGCGGGTCACCGCGCCCTCGTTCGGGTAGCGCGGTCGTCGGCTTCAAGTCGATCGCGGCGTACCGGGTCGGGCTTGAGCTCGACGGGCGGCGGCCCGGCGACGGCGAGGTCGTCGCCGCCGTATCGCGCTGGCTTGGCGGTGCGACGCGGGCTGACGGCTGCTGACGGGACCGTGCCGGCGGGACGCCGCCGCGGCTGGCCGATGAGGTGCTGCACCGGTTCTTCATCTGGTGCGGGGCCGACCTCGGGCTGCCGATCCAGTTCCACGTCGGGTACGGCGACCGGGACATCGACCTGCACCGGTGCAACCCGCTGCTGCTGACCGGGCTGCTGCGGGCGCTTGAGCCGACCGGGGTGCCGGTGATGCTGCTGCACAACTACCCGTACCACCGGGAGGCCGGCTACCTGGCGCAGGTCTTCCCGCACGTGTACGCGGACCTCGGGCTGGCCACGCACAACGTCGGCGCGCGGGCGACGGCGCTGCTCGGCGAGGCGCTTGAGCTGGTGCCGCTGCGGAAGTTCCTGTTCTCTTCCGACGCCTTCGGGCTGCCTGAGCTGTACTACCTCGGCACGCTGCTGTTCCGGCGGGCGCTGTCGGCGTTCCTGTCGGCCCGGCTCGACGCCGACGACATGAGCTACGCCGACGCCGAGCGGGTCACCCGCCTCATCGGCGCCGAGAACGCCCGCCGGGTCTACCGGCTGGGCAGCTTAGATGCCGCAGGCGCTGGCCACGTCCTGGGCGGATGCCTCGCGGGTGGACGCGGCGGGGATGCCGGCCCGCTCGAAGTCCGTCACGTAGATGTCGGCGGCGGCGGCCGGGGAGGCGGCCGGTTCAGCGCGGGCAGGTACTGCGACCAGCCCTGGTTGTAGGTCAGCAGCGCGGAGAGCTGGGTCTGCAGGTCGGCGGCCGACGTTGCCGGTGACGAAGCCCGACGGGCAGCGGGGTCCAGCCGATCAGGCCGCCGCCGCCCATGCCCTCCGACTCCGGGTTGCCCTTGGACTCCTGGTAGATGTTGCCCGCGATGCCGGCCGCGGCGTTGTCGCTGTAGCCGTGCGCGAGCAGGAAGCTGACGATCGCGGTCACGTTCGCCGGGAGCATGCCGTAGCTCAGGTTGCAGCTCAGCGTCGTGGCGGCGGCCGGCTTGGTCGCGCGAGGACGAGCTGGCGCGCCGGGGCCGCGGCCGCGCGTGCGTCGGCCGGGGCGCTGGCCGCCGCCGCGGCGTGCGCTGGCGGCGGCCGGCGGAGTCGTGGCCGGCGTGCTGCTGGGCGGCCGGCTTGGCGTGCTTGGGCGCGTGGGCGGTGCCGCTGGCCGTGGCCGTGGCGACCGTGATCGGCGCGGCCGCGGCCACCGTGTCGGCGTTGGCCGGCGCCGGAGCGGCGGCGTGCTCGGCGACGGCGACCGTGCGACCGCCAGCGAGGCGTTCAGCTGCGCCGCCTGCGGCTGGCCGCCGCTGACTCAGGCCGTAGGCGGCCGCCGCCCGGCCGCGAGCGTTGCGGCTACCGCCGCGGCGGGGACGACCCGGCCGGCCCGCTTCCGGGCCGTCTTGCCCGGGAGCTCGCGTGCCGCCCGGTGTAGCGCCGGCGTCGCCCGGCTCGCCCGGTGCTCGTGCCAGCCGCGTGGTCCGCCTGGACGCTGGGCCGTCGGGGCCGATCGTCCGTACGTCGCCGGGGTGGTCGCGGCCCGAGGAGCTCGATGACGTCGCGACGCTGCGTGCACCACGCCGAGAGGGCGCCGCCACTGAACGGGCCGAACTTGCTGGTGCCGTTACGCCTGGTGCCTGCGGTCAAGAAATCCCTAACGCCGTTCCTCGCCCGGCTACGCGGTCATGGGGGGTTCCCTCTCACCAGGCCTTACGAGCGCAAATCGCTCCCAGACAGCGTTACAGCAGCGTAAACACGGCAGAGTACGTTTTGCCGCATATGGCCCGGTGAGGCTACTGATCCGTCAATCATCGGGCGGGTCGGGCCGAGCAGCTCGCGGAACACCGACAGCTGACGGGCATCCGGGCCCGCGCTCATTGACGTGACAACGATGGCCACCGGCGGCGCGAATAGCCCGAAATGACTAGTCAACCACGTCGTGATACGCCGGGCACCGACCGTGACTTAACTACCTGCAGTAGTGAAATGACCTGCGTTCGGGCCATCAGAGCGTGGTCTCAGAACGGCGTGAGTCGGTCGACGCGGAGTTACGCCCTCGTTCGGATGGCTATTTCTGACAAGGCGCGGGCCGCAGCCCGTCGCCTGCGTCAGCCACCGGACGCGGGGGTCGCGCCTGAACCAGGACTCCTGGCGGCGGGCGAAGCGCCGGGTGGCGCGGACGGTCTCGTCGCGGGCCTGCTCGCGGGTCAGCTCGCCGTCGAGGTAGCGGAGCATCTGCTGGTAGCCGAGCGCGCGGCTCGCGGTCTTGCCGTCGCGCAGGCCGCGGCGCGGCCAGCTGCCGCACCTCGGCCTCGAAGCCGGCCGCCCACATGCGGTCGACGCGGGCCTCGATCCTGCGGTCGAGCTCCGCGCGGTCCACCTGGACGCCGAGCTGGATCGCGGGGCGGCCACCGTCGTAGCCGGGCATCGTCGCGCTGAACGGGCGCCCGGACAGCTCGATGACCTCAAGCGCGCGGACGATCCGGCGGCCGTTGCTCGGCAGGATCGCGGCGGCCGCGGCCGGGTCGGCGGCCTGGAGCCGCTCGTACAGCGGCGCCGGGCCCGTGCGCCGCCAGCTCGGCCTCCAGGCGCTGCGCGGATCGCCTCGTCGGTGCCGGGGAAGTCAAGGTCGCCGAGCGCGGCCCTGACGTAGAGGCCCGAGCCGCCGACCAGGACCGGGACCTTGCCGCGCGCGCGTGATGTCGGCGATGACCGCGTCCGCCAGGTCCTGGTACTCGGCGACGCTCGCGGCCTCGGTCACGTCCCAGACGTCGAGCAGGTGATGCGGGACGCCGCGCCGCTGCGCGGCGGTCAGCTTGGCGGTGCCGATGTCCATGCCCCGGTACAGCTGCATCGAGTCGGCGTTGACGACCTCGCCGTCCAGGGCCAGGGCGAGGTCGACCGCCAGGTCGGACTTGCCGGCCGCGGTCGCGCCGACGACCGCGATCAGTGTCATGGCCGGACGCCGGGCGGGCTAGCCGCGGCGGGCTGGCATGCCGAGCAGGACCGGCGCGGGCGCGGCCGCGGCGGCCGCGTGCCGCGGGCGCGGCGGCGAGCTGGCGGGCCTCCCAGGCGTCGCCCGCGCGGGTGCGGCGCACGCTCAGCGGGGCGTCGTCGGCGCGCAGGTAGTGCGGCGCGGTGCTGGTGACGCGGGTGGTGACGATGTCGCCGGGGCGGGGGCTGGTGCCGTGCGGGGCGAAGTGGACCAGGCGGTTGTCGCGGGCGCGGCCGGACATGCGGTGCGTGGCGGCGTCCTTGCGGCCCTCGCCCTCGGCGACGAGGACCTCGACGACGGTGCCGTCCTGCCTCGCGTTCTCCTCGGTCGCGATCTGCTCGACGAGCGCGACGAGCCGGTCGTAGCGCTCCTGGACGACCGGCCGGGGCACCTGGTCCGGCATGGTCGCGGCCGGGGTGCCCGCGCGGATCGAGTACTGGAAGGTGAACGCGGAGGAGAACCGGGCCTGGCGGACGAGGTCGAGGGTGGCCGCGAAGTCCTCCTCGGTCTCGCCGGGGAAGCCGACGATGATGTCCGTGGTGATCGCCGCGTGCGGGATGTGCGCGCGGACGTTGTCCAGGATCGCGAGGTAGCGGTCGCGGCGGTAGGCGCGGCGCATCGCCTTCAGGACCGTGTCGGAGCCGGACTGCAGCGGCATGTGCAGCGACGGCATGACGTTCGGCGTGTCGCGCATCGCCTCGATCACGTCGTCGGTGAAGTCCCTCGGGTGCGGCGAGGTGAACCGGACCCGCTCCAGGCCCGTCGATCTCGCCGCAGGCCCGCAGCAGCTTGCCGAACGCGAGCTTGTCGCCGAACTCGGCGCCGTAGGAGTTCACGTTCTGGCCGAGCAGGGTGACCTCGATGACGCCGTCGTCGACCAGCGCCTGGATCTCGTCGAGGATGTCGCCGGGGCGGCGGTCCTTCTCCTTGCCGCGCAGCGACGGGACGATGCAGAAGGTGCAGGTGTTGTTGCAGCCGACGGAGATCGACACCCATGCGGAGTACGCGCGACTGGCGGCGGGCGGGCAGCAGGGACGGGAACGTCGTCAGGGTCTCCTCGAACTCGACCTGCGCCTCCTGGCGCTCGCGGGCGCGCTCGAGCAGCCTCGGCAGGGCGCCGATGTTGTGCGTGCCGTAGACGACGTCGACCCAGGGGGCGCGGTCGGTGATCTTCTGCCGCTCCATCTGGGCCAGGCAGCCGCCGACGGCGATCTGCATGCCCTGGTGCGCCTTCTTGACGGGGAGCAGGTGGCCGAGGTTGCCGTACAGCCGGTCGGCCGCGTTCTCGCGGACCGCGCAGGTGTTGAACACGACCAGGTCGGCGTGCTGCCCGTCGGCCGGCCTTCACGTAGCCGGCGTCCTCAAGCAGCCCCGCGACGCGCTCGGAATCGTGCACGTTCATCTGGCACCCGTAGGTGCGGATCTCGTACGTCCGTCCTTCTCCCACCTGACCAGGATAGGGGCGCACGCGCACCAGCAGGGCGTCTCGTGGTATTGGATGGGTCCATGACTGAGACAGCTGCCTATGGAACCTGGAAGTCACCGATCAGCGCCGCGGACGTGGCCAGGGGCGCGACGGGGGTCACGTACCCGTCCATCGCCGGCGGCGAGGTGTGGTGGCAGGAACGGCGGCCGGCCGAGGACGGCCGGACGGCGATCGTGGCGTCGGCCGGGGCGTCCGGCGAGCCGAGGGAGCTGCTTCCCGCCCCGTGGAACGCCCGGACCCGGGTGCACGAGTACGGCGGCAAGTCGTACCTGCCCGTCCCGTCGCTGTCGCTGGCGGGCGGCTTCGACCTCGTCTTCGCGAACTTCGCCGACCAGCGGCTGTACGCGGCGGGCGGCGCGGTGCGAGGCGGGCATCGAGCCGGTGCCGCTGACGCCCGCCGACGGCGGGTTCCGCTTCGCCGACCTGGTCCTGTCCCCCGACGGCCAGGAGATCTGGTGCGTGCGGGAGACGGTGCTGCCGCGTCGACGGCGACGCCGTGCCTGACGGCTTCCACCTCGGCGGCGGCGTGGCGGTGCGGCGGGACATCGTCGCGGTGCCGCTCGACGGGTCGGCCGCGTCTTCCGCCGACGCCATCAGGGTGCTCGTCTCCGGCGCGCAGTTCTTCGCGTTCCCCACGCCGTCACCCGACGGCACGAAGCTGGCGTGGATCAACTGGAACCACCCGAACATGCCGTGGGACGGGACGGAGCTGCGCGGTCGCGCCCGTGTCTGGTGCGCCGTGTCGGTGCACCCGTGCACGTCGCGGACGCGACGCTCGTCATGGGCGGGCCGGAAGAGTCGGTGCTCGCCCCGCTCTGGCGCGACGACGCGACGCTCTACGTGATCTCCGACGCCTCCGGCTGGTGGAACCTCTACGAGGTGGCCGCCTCCGCCGGCGCCGCGCCGCGGCCGCTGCACCCGCTCGACGAGGAATTCGCCGGGCCGCTCTGGCAGCTCGGCGGGCGGCCGTTCGAGCTGCTGAGCGACGGCCGGCTCGCGGTGCTGCACGGCCTCGGCGAGTTCCACCTCGGCGTGCTCGACCCGGTCTCCGGCGAACTGACCGACCTCGACCTGCCCGGCTACCGGACCACGATCGGACGAGCTCGCGGTCTCCGGCACCACGATCACCACGGTGGCGGGCGGGCCGCAGCACCCCGTGGAGCGTGCTGCGCGTCGCCGTCGGCGGCGAGGCCGAGCTCGATGAAGAAGCCAGCCGGCCACCGCTGCCCGACCCGGCCTACCTGCCGGACGCGCGCCCGGTGCAGCTTTCCGGTGACCGCGAACGGCGGCGTGGTCCACGCCATCGTCTACCCGCCCGCCAATCCCGGGGTGACGCGGGCCGGACGGCGAACTCCCGCCGTTCATCGTGCACGTGCACGGCGGCCCGACGGCGAACTCGGTTCCCGTCCTGTCGATGGAGAAGGCGTTCTTCACCAGCCGGGGCATCGGCGTCATCGACGTCAACTACGGCGGCTCCACCGGCTACGGCCGGGAGTACCGCAACCGGCTGCGCGGCCAGTGGGGCATCGTCGACGTCGCCGACGCGTACACCGCCGCCCTCGGCCTCGCGGAGTCGGGCGAGGCCGACCGGGCCCGGCTTGGCATCCGCGGCGGCTCGGCCGGCGGCTGGACCGCCCTCGCGGCGGTGACCAGCGGCCCCGCCCTCACCGGGACCAAGGAGGCGGTCTTCGCGGCGGCGACGTCCTACTACGGCGTCTCCGACCTGCGCCCGTTCGCCGCCGACACGCACGACTTCGAGTCCCGCTACCTGGACGGCCTGGTCGGCCCGCTCCCGCAGGCCGACGACCTGTACGTCGAGCGCGCCCCGGTCGGGCCACGTCACCGAGCTGACCTGCCCGGTCCTGCTGCTGCAGGGCCTCGACGACCCGATCGTGCCCGCCGTCGCAGTCCGAGGCGATCGCCGCCGACCTGGCCGCGCACGGCATCAGGCACGCGTACATCGCCGTTCGCGGGCGAGTCGCACGGCTTCCGCAAGGCGGAGACGGTCATCGCCGCGCTGGAGGCCGAGCTGGCCTTCTACGGCGAGATCTTCGGCTTCACGCCGCCGGGCGTGCCGCCGATCGAGCTGTCCTAGGGCTGTCTTCCGACTTGTCCCGCGGACTGGGACGGCGACGGCACCGTGAACTACCGGGCCGCGCGTTGTCGGGTACTGCACCGCGTCTCCGCTCAGCTGGCGTATTACCGCGTCGATGAGGTCGAAGGCCTCGGCGTAGCCGGGCAGCGACGGCGTTTGGTGCCAGCTGACCAGCGCTTCCTGTACCGTGCCGTCCCGCTCGACGGTCAGTCGGCGCAGTGCGGCGTCCGGCGGGAGCGGACCCGCAGGCGGGACTGCCGGGAAGCCCGCCCGGTCGAGTGCGGCCAGCAGCTCCCCCGGTACCGTCGCGTCGACGCGGCCGGCCCACGCGCGCGGTTCCCGGCCCCGGGAGAAGTGATGGTCAAGCCGCGCGCTTCCGTCGGCGTGAATGACGAGCTCGCTGCGGCCCCACGGATCGGCCGGGTTGTGCTCGTTGCCGACGCTGTAGCGGATCGTGGGCTGTGCCATATGGTCATTGTCCCTGGCCCATGGTCGGCTATCGGTGTGATCACTCTCCTTGCTGGTCTCATCGGCGTCGCAGCGACCCTGCTGGGATCCTCCACTACCTATCTCTTCCAGAGTCGCACCGCCGAGCGCGCCCAGTCATTCGAGCGCGACGAGCGGCTCCGGTACGAGCAGGTGAATGCCTGCAGCGCTTTCGCCAGCGCCATGACCGAACTCAAGCGAGGGCTCATTACGCTGTGGTTCTACCATCAGCGAGACGCAGCAGGAGCCGAGTACCTGGCGACCCGCATCGAGTGTGACCGCCTGGGAGCCAGCGCGGAAGCCGCCCGGTTCCGGGTACAGCTCGTCTCAGGCGACCCCGGGGTGGGCATGCTGGCCGATGCCGCGTTTGTGGCGGTCGGCGCCCTCAGCAGTTCTCCTGACCGGAGTGAACTGCGTGCGCGCGAGGACCGCTTCGAGGCCGCCGTCACGGCGTTCATTCACGCCGCCGCTGAACGGCTTCACGGGACCGCCGCGGGCTAGGACGGCGGGCCGGCGAATTCGAGCCAGTTCGCGTGGCCGACGGCGGCCACGGACTCCGGTCCTATCGGCCCGGGCAGCAGCGCGGCGAACTGCTCGAAGAAGCGCTCAAGGCCCGATGGCGTTGTGATCACGAGCAAGCGTCCGGGAGTGTCGCCGACGTTCTGGAAGCGATGAGCCGTGCCGCGCGGCCCGAACGCCATGCCGCCCGTTGGCGCCCGGAGCAGGGCATCACCGGCCTCGAACCGGAAGTCACCTTCGATGACGTACCACAGCTCGTCCTCGCGCAGGTGTGTGTGCAGCGCTGGACCTTGTCCTGGGCCGATCAAGAGCTCAAGGACCGTGAGCGAGCCGTTGGTCTGGCTGGTGGCCGCCTTGATGGTGACCAAGTCACCCGTCGGCGTCGGCAGCGCCGTGCCCTCGCCAGGCTGCACGGCGAACGCCGCCACGGGACGGACTACGCCGCCCCGGGCATCGGCAGTCTCAGGCGAGCCGCCCGCGAGCGCTTCCCCGGCTGGCTGAATCCTGCTCACCGCGTGCCACCTTCCCCCCGGGATGGACCTGCCCTGCCGGGCAGCGGCAGGCTACGTCAGCCACGGTAGGCCGACGCCGTCACCAGCATCAATGGTGCTATCGCGAGCTCATGCCTCGTGGTGGCCGACTGCGTTCCCGGTCCCTTGGCGTGCCGTCCGCCCGCTCCGGCGCCCGCGTGCCCAACGCCGGCCTTCTACTTGCTCGGCCGCGGGACGGTGCAGTCGACCCTCGGGTTGACGCCCAGGTAGTTGAGGGGACCGGCGAGGATCGTCACCACGATCGTGCCGACCTTTGTGCAGCTGCCGATGGAGCCGTCGTAGTAGCCTCGCTGCCCGGCGGCGATGACGCCGATGACCAGCCATATCACGAGCAGCAGCGGTCCGATGCGCATCCCGGCCTCCTGGGCATCACTGCCTGAACCAGAGAAGATGACCCTGCTGTGGAGCATACCGGCGAAGCCGCCGAGGACACTTGAACCGCGCCGTTCGCGGGCACCGGTAGGCCAGGAGGGGGCAGCCGTGCAGACAAGGACAGACCAGATCAGCGACCGGATCTACCGCATCTCTACCTTGGTCCCTGAGATCGGGCCAAGCGGGTTCACCTTCAACCAGTTCCTCGTCGACGCCGACGAGCCGCTGCTGTACCACACCGGGATGCGGGCCCTGTTTCCCGCCGTCCGCGCGGCGGTCGAGAAAGTGATGCCGCTGTCGCGGCTGCGCTGGATCGCGTTCGCCCACCTGGAGGCGGACGAGTGCGGTGCGGTAAACGAGTTCCTCGCCGCGGCCCCGCACGCCCAGGTCGCGCACGGTGCCCTCGGCTGCCTGCTGTCCCTGGACGACCAGTGCCTGCGGCCGCCGCGGCCGCTGGCCGACGGCGAGGTCCTCCAGCTCGACGGCGCCGCGCTGGCCCGCCGGGTCATCGAGATCGCGACCCCGCACGTGCCGCACAACTGGGAGTCGCACATGTTCTTCGAGCAGGAAACCGGCACGCTATTCTGCGGTGACCTGCTCACTCAGGTCGGTGACGGCCCGCCCGTCACCGGCGGCGACATCCTCGGCGCCGCGATCGCGGCGGAGGAGATATTCCGCCAGACGTCGCTCGGGCCCGCGGTGCCTGCGACCTACCGCCGGCTCGCCGACCTGGAGCCGCGGCGGCTCGCCATCATGCACGGCTCGGCCTACGACGGTGACTGCGCGGCGCTGCTGCGCGCGATGGCCGACGTCTACGAGCGGCAATTCGGATGCGGCGGCGGCGCCGACAGCCCGGCGAGGCCGCTGCCCGGGCACTAGGGACGCAGGTGGTAGAAGCGCCACAGGTCGTGCTCGACGGGCAGGGTGTCGACCCCCGTGTAGCCGGCCTGCGCGGCGTAGTCGCTAACGGTGGCCGGGCGCAGCACGGTGCCGGTAGCGGCCGATCCGGGGGTGCACATGCTGTCGGGCAGGCAGATGAGCAGGCTGAACCCGTACAGCAGGCGCTCGAGGTCGTCGCCGGGGGCGGTGAACTGGCGGGCCGCCTTCATGTCGGCCACCAGCACGGTGCCGGCCGGGCCGACCAGGCGGCGCATGGCGGCCAGGGCGGCGACCGGGTGCGGCAGGTCGTGCAGGCACTCGAACGCGGTGACCAGGTCGTACGGTCCCCGGTCGGTGGCCGTCGTGATGTCGGCTTGCTGTATGCGGACCCGGTCGGCGAGCCCGGCGGCCTTGACGTTGCGGCGGGCCAGGTCGACCGAGGCGGCGTCGAGGTCGTAGCCGTCCACGTGCACCAGCGGGTAGCCGCGGGCGAGGCCGATGCACGACCATCCGGCGCCGCAGCCGATGTCCGCGACCCGGGCCGACGGGGCGGTGCGCAGCCTGCGCTGGACCCCGGGCAGCGCGGCGAGCCAGTCCCCGGCGAGCAGGCGCAGGTAGCCGGGACGGTTCAGGTCGGCCTCGGACTCGCGCATGTCGGCCCCGTGGGCGGCCCAGGGCACGCCGCGGCCGTCACGGCAGGCCTGGGCGAGGGCGGGGAGCTGGCGGGCCGCCGCGGCGAGCTGGCGGGCCAGCGGGGCCAGGTAGCTGAGCTGGTCCGGGTCGGCGAGTACCTCTGCCACCCCCGGCCGCAGCCGGTACCGGCGCTCGTCCGGCTCTTGCCCCGGATCCAGGACCTCCAGCAGGCCGGTCACGGCTTGCTGCTCGAGCCACTCCCTTGCGTACCGCGGCGCGGTGCCGCTCGCGGCGGCCAGCCCGGCGGGGTCAGCGGCTCGCGCCCGGCCAGCAGCCGGTAGTAGCCCAGCCGCTCGCCCAAGGCGATGACCAGGATGTCGAGGGTGCCCATCGCGGCGTTCATCACGCGGCCGGCTACCGACGCGGCAGCATCGGCTGCTGGCGCTGGCGCATCGGCTGCCGGCGCTGGCCGGCGTAACCGCGGCCCGCTCGTAGGTGGCCACCTGTGCACCGTCCATCGATCTCACCCCTCCGTGAAGCCCGTGACCGGTCATCACCGGTCCCGCCCAGCCCAGCGCGGGCATGTGGAAAAGGGGTGAAGACGCCCTGGGGTTTGAGTGGACAACCGCCAGGGCGGTTAGCGGGCGAACTCCGTGGCGCGGGACTCGCGGACGACCGTGACGCGGATCTGGCCGGGGTAGGTGAGCTCCTCCTCGACCTGCTTGGCGATGTCGCGCGCGATCACCTGGGCCTGGATGTCGTCGACCTGCTCCGGCTTGACCATGACGCGGATCTCGCGGCCGGCCTGCATGGCGAAGACCTTCTCGACGCCTTCCTTCTCGACGGCGATCTGCTCAAGGCGCTCAAGGCGCCTGACGTACATCTCCAGCGACTCGCGCCTGGCGCCGGGGCGGCCGCCGCTGATCGCGTCGGCGGCCTGGGTGAGGACCGCCTCGACGGTGCGGATCTCGACCTCGTTGTGGTGCGCCTCGATCGCGTGCACGACGTCGTCGGACTCGCCGTACTTGCGGGCGATCTCCGCGCCGATCAGCGCGTGGCTGCCCTCGACCTCGTGGGTGAGCGCCTTGCCGATGTCGTGCAGGACCGTGCAGCGCTTGAGCAGCACCGGGTCGAGGCCGAGCTCGCTGGCCATCATGCCGGCGATGTGCGCGGACTCGATGAGGTGCGACAGCACGTTCTGCCCGTAGGACGTGCGGTAGCGCAGCCGCCCGAGGAGGTTGACCAGCTCGGGGTGCATGTCGGTGATGCCGAGCCCGGTCATCGCGTCCTCGCCCGCCCGGCGGCAGATCAGCTCGATCTCGGCCTTGCCGCGCTCGTAGGCTTCCTCGATGCGCTGCGGGTGGATCCGGCCGTCGCTGACCAGCCGCTCCAGGGTGAGGCGGCCGATCTCGCGGCGCACCGGGTCGAAGCACGACAGGAGCACCGCCTCCGGCGTGTCGTCGATGATCAGGTTGACGCCGGTCACCGACTCGAAGGCGCGGATGTTGCGGCCCTCACGGCCGATGATCCTGCCCTTCATCTCGTCGCCCGGCAGGTGCATGACCGAGACGACGGACTCGCTCGTCTGCTCGACCGCGACCCGCTGGATGGCCAGCGTCACGATCTTGCGGGCCCGCTTGTCGGCCTCAGACTTGGCGGTCGCCTCGATGTCCCTGATCGAGACCGCCGCCTCGCGCTTGGCCTGGTTCTCCATCGTGGTGACGAGTTCCGCCCTCGCCGCCTCGGCGGTCAGGCCCGCGACTCGCTCAAGCTCGGCCTGCTGGCCTTCGCGTCGGCCTCCGTCAGGGCCTTCGCCCGCTCCTCGAGCTCGTTCCTGCGCTGTTCGAGTGCCTGGCCGCGCGCCTCAAGGCGGCGGCCCTCGTCGTCAAGCCGCTGCTCGCGCTCGCCGATCCGCTGCTCGCGCCGCTCCAGGTCACCGCGGAGCTGGCGCATCTCGTCCTTGACGGCGCGGATCTCGTCCTCGACCTCGCGGCGGCCGTCCGCCGCCTGCTGCGCGGCCTGCTCGGCCGCCTCGGCGGCCCGGCTGAGGATCCGGTCGGCGTCGGCCTGCGCGCGGACCCGGATCTGCTCCGCGTCGGCCTGAGCCTGGACCTGGGCCTGGGCGGCCAGTTCCTGGGCTGCCCGCTGCTGCTCGGTGCTGACGGCCGGCTGGGAACGAGGGGGGAACCGGCGCAAGACGATGGCGAACGCGCCGAACGCGAGGGCCAATGCGACGAGCCCGACCACCAAGAGCGCGTCTGCGCCGCTCACGGTCACCCCTTCCGTCCCGTTGGTCACGGAACCCTGGCGTTACGGTTGAGGCGGCTGGCCACGGTTGTGCCGCGCGCTGGCCGTATCGGGGTCGGGCGTGCGGGTCACCCGTCCGGCGCCAGATAACGCCTCACTGCCGTGAGGTTAAGCGTTGATTACGGGGTCTGTCTACGCCATCCGTCACAAAACTGTGACCTGCGAAGTAGCAGGTAGGGACGTTGCCGCAGCTCAGGCGTTATAAAGCCGAGATCTACGCGGTCCGTGGGAGTTATTTTTTACGGCTACCCGCACTGCTCCCACTGCCCCCGAGTGGCCGAGAGACACCGTCCGCGTCACTTCAATCCGTGATTGAATCCTCTTCGTCGAAGAACGGTTCATCCTCTGGAAGCGCGGGGTCCCCTTCGGCCTCCAGTGCCTCACGGATCACGCGGAAGGCCAGGCCCGCCGGATAACCCTTGCGGGCAAGCAGCCCGGCCAGCCGCCGGGTGCGCTGCTCGGGCGGCAGGCCCCTGGTCGACTCCAGCCTCCGGTCGATGAGGCGCCGCGCGGCACTGGCCTCGGCGTCCGGGCCGAGCTGCTCGTCGATGGCCGCCCGGATCTCCTCGGCCGCCACGCCGCGCTGCTTGAGCTCGGCGCTCAGCGCCCGGCCCGCGAGGCCGCGACTGTAATGCCGCGACTCAACCCACGACCGGGCGAACGCGGCGTCGTCGATCAGGCCGACGTCCTCGAACCGGCCGAGCACCTCATCCGCCGCCTCGTCGGGAATGCCGCGCTTGCGCAGCGCGTCGGCGAGCTGGGCCCGCGTCCGGGGCGCGAGCGTGAGCAGCCGCAGGCACACCTGCCGCGCCCGCGCCTCCGGGTCGTCACGGGGGGTCTGGCGGTCGCTCCCCCGGGGTCGCGATCCCCTGGCGAGGCGGCCGCAGCCCGACCATGGTCCCCGGATCGCTGGCGGCATCGCCCGCCCCGCCCTTGCGGTCTCCCGCAAGGGCGGGCCGTCTGCCGTCAGCGGCCTTCCGGCCGACGGGCGGCGCGACGAGCGTCGCGGCGGATTCTTACCCGGCCTGACGTCGCCGGCGGCGCCCGCGGGCACGGGAGCGGGGCGGCGTGCCGGCGGCGCCGCGCGGGTCGTTGTCCAGGCGCGGGCCGACGCCGAGCTTCTCCTTGATCTTCTTCTCGATCTCGTTGGCAGATGTCGGCGTTGTCGCGCAGGAAGTTCCGCGCGTTCTCCTTGCCCTGGCCGAGCTGGTCGCCCTCGTACGTGTACCAGGCGCCGGCCTTGCGCACGATGCCCTGCTCCACGC
Organism: uncultured Actinomycetota bacterium; assembly: GCA_963735315.1. GTDB lineage: Bacteria > Actinomycetota > Actinomycetes > Streptosporangiales > Streptosporangiaceae > Trebonia. Next base: position 3,048 of record CAVTKQ010000007.1, on the reverse strand, counting down.
CGAGGTCGATCAGGCTGCCCTCCTTGGAGATCCCGACCCCGTAGAGGATGTCGAACTCGGCGGTCTTGAAGGGCGGCGCCATCTTGTTCTTCACGACCTTGACGCGCGTCCGGTTGCCGACCGCCTCGGTGCCGTCCTTGAGCGTCTCGATCCGCCGGATGTCCAGCCGCACCGACGCGTAGAACTTCAGCGCCTTGCCACCGGTGGTCGTTTCGGGACTGTTGTGGACCATGACCCCGTCGACGAAGTAGTTGTGCAGGCCCTCGACCTCGATGTCGAAGCGCTTCATCGACCGGGTCGGCGGCTTCACGTGGACGTTCGAGGACCCGCGCTGGCACCAGCCGCTGCGTCTCGGCTCGAACTGCGGCTCGACCGCGAACTGGCCACGGAACCTCGGCAGCAGCTTGTAGTCCATCGACGGGTGGATGTACGGCGCGACGATCTTCTGGAACTTCTCCGACGCCGCGGTCGTGAACCGGATGGCGCTCACCTGGCGGGCGCCCTTGGATGACAAGCTGGACATCCAGCTTGTGGGTGTCGCGCAGGTACTTGACGAGGCGGTCTCGCGAGCCCGGGGACTCATCGCCTCGACGACGATCTCGATCCGGCCGGTTCCTCCGGCAGTCCGCTCCTGCACGCCCTTGGAGCGCACGGTGAAGACTGCCGTCGTCCATGTACCAGATCGCCAGCGCCAGCGGCGTGAGGCTCTTGAGGTACTCCCAGGTGAGGTGCTTCTTGCCGTCGCCGAAGTAGACGGCCTCGTGCAGCTCAGCGAGCTCGGGCAGCGGGGTGAAGTCGGCGAAGACCGCGCCCTTGGCGTTCGACCGTCCGCGAGTGGCCGATGTTGCCGAGCAGCGACGTCTTCCAGTCCAGGTACTCGGCCTGCTTCGCGCCGTGCCCCATGCGGAACCGCGTGCCCGACCGGTCGCCGCGGTTCGGCCTGGAAAGGTTCCCGTCCCCCATCAGGGCGCCGAGGACGACCTGCACTGCTGGTCGCTCAGAAGCGTGCTTCTCCGCGACCATGACGCGATCGCCGGCGATCAGCTCGCCCGCCTCACGCCAGCCGCCGGCGTCCGGATGAGATGGTTCTCGGTCGCGGCGAACTGCGCTCGCCCGTTCCCGTCCCCGCCTTCGTCGACGGTGAACTGGAGGAACTCGCTCGGCGTTGCCGTTGTCGAACCAGTTGACGATCTTGCGCGGAACGATCGATCGGTCTCAGGCGTCGTAGGACAGAACCTCGACTCCATCCTCTGGTTGACGATCTTGCCGATCTTCTCCTGCGAGCCATCGGCCAGAGTCACCCGGGTGCCATAGGACATGCACCCGAACATCACGCCGACCTTTTCCCGCAGCTGGTTGATGAAGATCGCGGTGGTCTTGGTCTGGTTGAGGGCGCCGGTGATCTTGCGGAGCGCCTGGGACATCAGCCGGGCCTGGAGGCCGACGTGGCTGTCGCCCATCTCGCCCTCGATCTCCGCCTTGGGGACGAGGGCGGCGACCGAGTCGATGACGACGATGTCGATCGCGCCGGAGCGGATCAGCATGTCCATGATCTCCAGGGCCTGCTCGCCGGTGTCCGGCTGGGAGACGAGCAGCGCCTCGGTGTCGACGCCGAGCTTCTGCGCGTAATCCGGGTCGAGCGCGTGCTCCGCGTCGATGAACGCGGCGATGCCGCCCGCCCTCTGCGCGTTGGCGACGGCGTGCAGCGCCACAGTGGTCTTCCCGCAGCTCTCCGGGCCGTAGATCTCGACGACCCGGCCGCGCGGGCAGGCCGCCGATGCCGAGCGCCACGTCGAGGGCGATCGAGCCGGTGGGGATCACCTCCACCGGGACGCGCGTCTCCTCGCCGAGGCGCATGACCGAGCCCTTGCCGAACTGCCGCTCGATCTGCAGGAGCGCGGCCTCCAGGGCCTTGCTCCCTGTCGCTGGCCCGCTCCGGGGCCGCTGTCTTGCCGCTTGGTGCCATGGGGACTCCCTGTCGTTTGAATGCCTGGTCAGGCTGGCTGCGACCTTCGGCGCACCTGCACTGTGATGTGCTGCGCCCGCTGCCAACACCGCACACGCTACGCGTCACCACTGACATTCCCGGGCCGCACGGCCCCTGGCCAGCGAAACGCGTCGCGGACGCGTGCGGCGCCCCGACATTCATCACTATAGGGGAACGACTGTTCGACCGTGGCCAAGACGCGCCGGCTTGTTCGAGCAGCGCCCGGAGCGGCACTTGACCTGCGCCGCCCTCAGGCGCGCGCGTAGCGCGCGGCGCACAGCGGCACGAAGATGACCAGAATGAGCAGCAGCCAGCCCACCGAGGCCAGGACGGGGTGCAGCAGCGGCCATGCCCCGTTGGCGGGGGCGGTCGGGTTGCCGAACAGCTCCCGCATGGCGGCGGACAGCGCGCTGATCGGGTTCCAGTCAGCGATGGCGCGCAGCCACGCCGGCATTCCCGAGGTGGGGACGAAGACGTTGGACAGCATGGTCACCGGGAAGACGAGGATCGACGCCTGTCCTGCCGCCTGCTCGTTGCCGAGGACAAGGCCCAGGTACATGCCGATCCAGGTCGCGGCGAACTGGAAGGCCGCGACCAGGGCGAGCGCGCCGATCGCGTAGCCCGCGCCGCGCTCTATCCGCCAGCCCACGGCAAGACCGCACAGCCCCATCAGGACGAAGCTGCCAAGACCGTAAATGGTGGTCGCCGCCGCCTGGCCGAACGGCACGGCCATCCGCGCGATCGGCAGTGACCGGAAGCGGTCCACCACCCCCCGGCTGCTGTCCCTGGCCATCGCGACCATGGATGGCAGGATGTTCGCCGCGGTCGTCGCGAACAGTCCGGGGAGCAGGAACTGCCGGTAGTTCCCGCCCCCGGGCACCGCGATGGCGCTGCCGAAGATGTACCCGAAGATAATGACAAGCACGACCGGCGCGCCGAGCGTCAGCGTGATCGCGCTCGGATCGTGCCGGAGCCTGGTGAGCTGGCGCTCCGCCGCCGCGGCCCCGTCAGTCACAGCGCCGATCATGGGGTGTCCCCCGCTCGCTGCGGGGCGCCCCTCT
>CAVTKQ010000006.1:0-557498 GCA_963735315.1 uncultured Actinomycetota bacterium | reverse complement strand
GAGTGCATGCCGGATGCCGATCCGCTGTCGGCGCAGGCCGTGCAGGCATTCGCGGGAGAACTCGCGGCCGGGCGCGTGCCATCGGTGCGCGTGCTCCGCGCCCGGCCGCATGCAGGCCAGCCGCGCGCCCAGCGGCTACGGGCAGACCCCGCGCCGTCAACGGCGCGCAGGGGGGTCTCCCTCGAACATCCGTGCCATACCCGCGGTTCCGATGGCTGCCTGACGGGGCCCCCGACGGGCAGCGCGAAATATCTGCCTGATCTGCGCGGGCATCAGCTTGTCGTCGATCAACGCATTGACAGTCCAGATCAGGTCGTTCTGGTCGGCCCCGCGGCCTTTCGGATGCGCTCGGCAGCGCTGCGCCTGCGCCGGTGGCGGATGGTCGGTGAAGCGGCTCGCCAGGTCAGCCATCTGCTGCTCACCGGGATCTGGCACGGGGTCGCTAAACGCCATGTTTCCCTTTTATGGGGTCCAGCCGGAGCACCGGGAAAGTCGCAGACCAAGCGTGCGCCGGCGGCCGTGACGGTCTCTGCCGTGGTGCCGCAGACTCCTGACGAGCGCCCGCAGCAGCGTCCAAGCCGTGCGGCGGATGGGGTCTGCTGGTTCGTCGTGCAGTGCGTACGCCACGGCGTGGCTGCCTGCGAGGGACCGGCCGTTCGCCCAGGCCTCCTCGAATGCGGCGTCGCCCATGCGCGAGCGCCAGCGCGGCCAGCACGGCTTCGTCATGCGGGACGCGCGGCACGAAGGCGTGCAGCCAGCCGCTGCCCCTGGCTTCCAGGAGGGAATGGGCGGCGGCCATCAGGCGCAGCGCGCGCCGCGGGTCGTCCCGCTGCCCGGCCAGCGCGGCCAGGCCCTCCAGGTAGTAGGCGGCGCTGGTCTCGTCGCCGGCTTCGGCCGCCTGGACCAGCCCTTCCTTCAGGTATCCCGCCGCGCCGGCCAGGTCCCCCTGAGCGCGGCGGCCGAGGGCCAGGTCATACAGCGAGGCGAGCAGGAGGATCCGGTCCTGGGCGCGACGGGCCGTGGCCAGGCCGTCGGTGAAGAGCCGCACCGCGCCGTCGTGATCGTGCTGGCTGAGCCGGACCTGGCCGAGGAAATTGGCCACCATGCCGGTGAACAGCAGGTACCGAGCGTGGTCACCGCGCAGGGCGGCCAGGTGGCCGAGCATGCCGAGGACGGCGGCGGTCAGGACGACGCTCTGCTGGCCCCGCACCGGGCGGTACAGCGGAAGGCTCTGCTCGAACAGCTCCTGGGCCCGGGCCTGGTCCCGGTTGGCGAACAGCATGAAGCCGGATCCGGTCAGGGCCAGGGCCCGCTGGTAGGGCGGAAGGTCCTCGCTGCCGGCCACGAGCTCCCGGCCCAGCCGGGCGAACTCCGCGGCGTGGCCGTGCAGCCACCAGAACCGCCACGTCAACGACAGCAGGCGGTTCGCGTGCTCGAGCGGGCCGTGGTCCACGAGCCAGGACATCGCGGCCCGCACGTTGTCGTGCTCGGCTTCCAGCCGGTCCAGCCAGGCCAGCTGCCCGTGGCCCTGCAGTTCGGACTCGGCCGGCTCGGCCAGGGCCAGGAAGTACGCGGCCTGCCGGGCGTTGGCTTCGGCCCAGCCGCCGCCGTCCGCGAGCCGTTCCAGTGCGTACTCCCGTACCGTCTCCAGCAGCCCGAAGCGGAGCTCGCCGCCGCGCGACTCCGACCGGACCAGGCTGTTGTCCACCAGCGCGCCGAGCGTGTCCAGCACCGGCCCGGCCCGGCCCGCCCGGGAGCCGGGACCGCATCGCCGGCCGGGACTGCATGGCGGGACGGGCGGCAGAGCGCGTCAGCCGCGGACAGGTCGAAGCTCCCGGCGAAGACGCCCAGCCGGGCCAGCAAGGCCTGCGGCGGCAGCACCCGGACCCGGGCGGCGGCCAGCTCGATGGCGAGCGGCAGCCCGTCCAGCCGGCGGCAGATCTCGGCCACCGCCGCCGCGTTCGGGTCCAGCGTGAAGTCCGGGGCCGCCGCGCGGGCCCGGTCGGCGAACAGGGCCACCGACGCGTAGCCCGGCAGGCCCTCGTCGTCCCCGGCCGGCGGGACCGGCAGCGGCGGCACCGGCCATTCGTGCTCGCCCCGCAGCCTCAGCACCACCCGGCTGGTGGCCAGCACACCAGGCCGGGAGCGGCCGCGAGCAGCTCGGCCAGCAGCGGCGCGCGCCTCGGCCACGTGCTCGACGTTGTCCAGCACGAGCAGCAGCCGCCGGGCCCGCAGGTAGGCCTGCAGGTCGGCCAGCACCCGGTCAGCTGAGGGAGTCAGCCCGAGCCCGGCGGCCACCGCGGCCGCGACCAGGTCCGCGGCGGGGACCGCGGCCAGCTCGACGAACCGGACGCCGTCGCCGAAGCCTGCGCCGAGCGCGGCTGGCCGCCTCTATCGCCAGCCGGGTCTTGCCGACGCCGCCCGGGCCGGTGAGGGTGACCAGCCGCGCGTCATCTTTGCGAACGAGGTCGGCAACCGCCGTCGCGTCCTGGTCGCGGCCCACCAGCGGGGTCGCCGGCACCGGCAACAACCCGGCCAGCGTCGCCTGGTCGGGGACGCCGTTGCGCGATGCCAGCTCAAACCGCTCGCTCAGCAGCACCGCGAGATCGTTCTCGACTAGGCCCTGCAGCTCGGTGGTATCGGCGAAGGACCGGTAGGAGACGCCGCCCTCGTCCCGGATCCGGGTCAGCATCTCGGCCAGCTGCGGCTCCCGCTGCGGCGCCGGCGCCTTCACATAGATCAGCCGGGGTAGCTCGGCCGACAGCCGGTACTCATCTTCTAGCCCGGAGATCTCCTCACCCGGTGCGACCCAGCCGTAGCTCTGCCAGTAGATGCCGACGAAGATCTGGCTTTGCAGCAGGTAGTCGCGGTACACCCGCCGTGGCGGATGCGGCCGCGCGCCCAGCTCGAACATCACCGGCACCAGTCGCAGCCGGGTCACCGCGTCTCGCACCGCCTGCCTCTCCGGAGCCAGCTCCTGCAGCGTCGAGCTCACGAACACCCGCACCCGCTGATCGGGCGTGCGGATCAGGCCGGTCTCTGTCATCACTTCGCGGCCCCGCCCGCTATGCAGGCTCCCCGTGGAACCCCCGGCCTGCGGCAACTGGCCCGGCGCCGGGACCCGGACTGGTCCTGACACTAAGCAGGGCGGTCAGATCATCAATCACCGCTCAGCCGCTCCTTCGCCTCGGCAATACGGCACTCGTTGCGCCGTAGAACACCCGCTGCGTCAGAGTTCTTCCGGGCCGTGCGGGCCAGGTCACCCGGCCAGTTCCCGCTGGTCTGCTGGCGGAAGGCGTTCATGTACTTGATCTTTCTGCGGTCGTTGCTTGCCGTGCGCTCATGACGGAACGGCCTCCTCACCCGTGAGCAGGCTCGCTGCTCGTTCGGCGATGGCCAGGAATGGTGCGTTGGGGTGCCCGAGGGCAAAGAGGGCAAGACGGAGGCGTCAGCGGTCCGCAGCTGCCCGATTCCGCCGACCTTGAGCCGCGGGTCGACGACCGACATGGCGTCGGTTCCGATCTTGCAGGTACCTACGGGGTGAAGAAGGTAGTGGCGGCGCCACGCAGGCAGCCCCGGCAGGCGGCATCGCAGTCGACGTTGGCGCCAGGGAAAGCTCTCTGTCACGGAACGGCGCGAGCGCGTGCAGCTCCGATCTTCCTGGAGACGCGCAGCCCCTTGATCATCGGTGCGACGTCGCTCGCGTTCGGCAGCTAGATGGACAGCTGCCTGCTAACCCGCTACGCCGCACAGGGGACCTGTCTCCTGCCCTCCGCGGCCACTCAACGGTGGCCGCCGGGTTTTCTCAAGGCCAACGGCCCGAACTAACCCGCGTACCGAACAGATAATCTGCACACACCTGCTGCAGAAACCTGTGAGCAACCGCGGGGCAAATATTCGGCGTTCGGCGCGGTTTCGCTCCCAGCGAGGCTAGCCAGGTCTGCGCACTCCGTGGCAACTCGTGCTGCGCACGATGTGCTGCCGTTGATCATGGCCCGATGCGGGTAAACTGGCCGGTCCGAGCTTGGCATGCGCCGCGCATGCTGCGGACAGTTCCTGCCGGAACGCCTCGTGCGCATAGGCGGGCAGGCGCCGCAGGACGGTCCGGTAAGACACCGCGGCGGTAACGCCTGCTTCCTCCAGGACCCGCAGGCTGTCCAGCTTGCTGGCCGGCTCGATGATCCGGGCCAGCACCAGGTCGCGGAACACTTCGTCCCCGCCCGAGGCCGCGCCGAGGCCCAGGCCATCGTAGGCACGGGCCAGGGCATCGAGCAGGCAGCCCATCCGGGAGGAACCATGTGGTGTGGTATGAGCGGCGGGGTGCCCCGGCGGGTGCGCCAAGCGGGCTGACCGTCTACGTGAAGACTAGTGGCTCAACGACCCGGTGTGCGGGTCACCAACAGCATCAGCCAGCAGGCCGGCGAGGCCGAGGAGAGGAGCGGACCTCGGCTGAGGACGGCGGCTTCTTATAGCAGCGGCCGTCACTCAGCGTGGGGGCCGGAGACGGTGCCCGCCGCTGCCGCGGCCATCGCTGCCGCCGCCTTGAACGTGGTGGACTGGAGGAAGCCGGGCTGTTCGGCGATCTCGTAGGTCTTGTAGGTGGCGCGGTCGACGAGCGCCGTGACCAGGTATCCGTTGTCTTCGGCCTCGCGGTACATGACGACGGGAGCCATCATCGTCGTCGGGGACCATGGCCAGGTACTGCCTGCCGTTGCCGTTCCGGCGCGCGCGGCACGCGACCGGCTTGCCCTCGGCCTGGCCGATGGCCGCGATGGCGTGGGCGACCGACTCGGCCTGCGGGCGCGCCAGGTCGTGCAGGGCGTCGATCGCGGCCGGGGTCATGCGGACGTTCGACTGCCCGTTTGTCGGTGGGCATGTCGCGGTCACCCCTTCTAGCGTATGTCCGGGTGCCCCGGTAAGTCATGGATGGTTCATCCGTCTCGGTACCGCCTTCTGAGATAGTCCGAAATAACTGATTCGGCCTCTTCTGCCTGGCCTCGCTTTCCGCGGTGTCCGCCGCCTCGCTGGTGCGCAGCAGCGCGGCGGCGGAGCGCTGTCTGAGCCGCCTCGATCAGCGCGTGCATGGTCAGGATGCCGGCGAACAGGTCGGTCCACGACTCGCGTCGGCGGCCGCCCTTCCAGCTGGTCCATGGCGTCGAGCTGGTCGTGGATCTCCGGCGGTGTCCGGCAGGAAGCCGCGGACCCGGTCGAGGATGTCCTTGGTCTCGCGGAAGCCGTTTCGCGCCTGGTTGATCAGGTCCGAGCCGATGTTGACCGTGGTGCTGACGGTCTGGCGGAGCTGGCTGATCTCGTGCGTCTGCTCGTCGACCTTGGAGGCCAGGCGCTCGAACTCGAAGCCGCCGATCTTCAGCCGCTGGGCGTCGGGAAGCAGCAGCAGCAACGACGGCGGCTAGCACGTAGACGAAGTCGGTGACGTCGGGGAGGCCGCAGGTCTGCGTGGTCGTCGTCGTCGCGGGCGTGCCCGGGAGGCGAGCGGTGACCGTCACGACCTGGCAGGCGAGGTGCGTGCCCGCGGTCAGCCAGTAGGCGAAGACGGCCAGGGCGGCCAGCACCAGGGCGAGCGCGAGCGCCCACCGGAGCGCGCGGGTCGAGTCCACCCGATTACCGGCATTGTCGGATTTGTCCAGTTTATTTGCGGCGTTATCGGAGGTGACCCATTTATCTTGTCGAGTCGGCGCTCTTGATGGGCTGAATTTGCAGGCAGTTCGGAGTGTCGCATCCGGCGCGGGCGGTGCGCGCGAGCGGAGCGGGTCGCCTCGGCATGAAACGCTCAGTTTCCCCGGGGAGTGCATGAGCGACCGGATGGAAACGGCACCCGGTTACCAGTTGAAGCGCCGCTCCTTGAGTTCTTGCTCCTCTCGCGCGGCTACGCGTGATCGCGGCGGATATACCTTTCACGGTCCGGGCTGTGGGGCGGGCCGGACAAACCGGGCGGAACGGGCCGGCACCAGCCCGCGCGGCGCCGGGAAGCGCTCCCCCGGCTCCCGCCGTGCAGGCGCCGGGCGCCTCTTGCTTTACCAGGCTGTGGAAGATGCCCCGTCGACGCCGCTCATCGTCGTCGCGATGGGGCACCTCGACCTCCCGCATGTGGCGCTGGCCCAGCTTAGCCTGCTCCCGGAACTCCGAAGGGTGATTATCGTGGCCGATGGCGACGGCGTATCGCCGAAGTCAGTCAGCCGGTCTATCACGACTTTCAAGGATCGTCGCTCGGACGTAATACTGAGATTACGCTCATCGAAGTCAGTCCCTCGCTTGAAGCCGCTCTCGGAATAGCACGCCGGCAAGCATCGCCTGATCCAATCATACTGGATATACCATACGAGAATATACGCGTCCGTGCGGCTGAGAACGATGGCTTCAGGCAGCTGCTTGAAGTGCTCGGATTGTTTGAGTAACGCGTCCGTTTCCAGCCATTCATTTCCCTAATATACAATCATTTATCGCTACATTGTTATTCTGGTTTTCCTATGAAATGGGCAGACGGGGATGAGTAACAGCAGTCGCACAGAACCCTAGCGCTCCGAATAGACAATATGTGTGCAACATCTTAGACGCCCGCGTGTGGCCAGGTCAAGAATAATCGGCGCTCGGTGTCACCCGGGGTAGCGAATGCTGTCACGCTGAGTCGTCGTCCCTCGTCGAACGGCGCGACGCGCGGGAACCGCCGTTAGGTACCGCCGACGCATTGGAACCATCGGCAGTCGGGAGGCCGCAGATCGAGTCATTCTGCGCGGGTGCTTTCGGGCAGCGGTTCGCGTCGTTGCCTCGCGAGGAGCCTTGTCCGCTGTGACAGTATGGAGCCGTGACCGCCGTCTTCGTCCACGGAGTGCCCGAGACCTCCGCCGTCTGGAACGGTCTGCTGGCTGCGCTCGGCCGCCCCGGCAGCGAGGCCCTGCGGCTGCCCGGGTTCGACGGTGTGCGCCCGGAGGGGTTCGGGGCGACGATGGACGAGTACGCCGCCTGGCTTGTGGCGCAGCTCGAGCGCCTGGACGGCCCGGTCGACCTCGTGCGGGCATGACTGGGGCGGCGGGTTCGTGGTCCGGGTGGTCTCGACCCGGCCCGAGCTGGTCCGGTCCTGGGTCACCGACGCCGCCGGCATCGGCGATCCCGGGTTCGAGTGGCACGACCTCGCCAAGATCTGGCAGGCACCGCAGGCAGGAGAAGACTTCTGGGACCAGCAGCTGGCGATGCCTGCCGAGGAGCGCGCCGGCGTCTTCCAGGCGTTCGGGGTGCCCGCCGAGCCGGCCCTTCGACCTGGCATCGCAGGTCAGCCTGACCATGGCTGACTGCATCCTTGACCTTTACCGTTCGGCCGTGGACGTCGGCCGGCAGTGGGGCCCGGACTTCGCGGCCGTCCCCGCCCCCGGGCTGGCGGTCATCCCCGGCGAGGACCCCTTCCTGAGCGCGGCCTCAGCGGCCAGGGCCGCCGAGCGGGCCGGCGCCAGGACGGTCGCCCTTGACGGGCTCGGCCACTGGTGGATGCTGCAGGACCCTGCCCGGGCGGCGGCCGTCCTGCGCGAGTTCTGGGCAACCGTGGCCTGACCCGCCCGCCGGCCTGACGGCAAGCACCCCGGGAACACTGGCCGTCGTCCGGATACCGTCGAACCCGCAGATGCTGACCAAGACGACACGTACCCGGCGCCGAGGCGGCTCTCTGACGGGCGAGAGATCCGGCGCTCAGCGCCCCGCCGCAGGGCAGTCGGCTCAGGGGGCGGGCTGGGCCTGTACCGCCGGGATTATCCGGACGTCGCCGCCGAGCTGGAAGACGAGGTTGTGCAGGTCGGCTGCTGCCATGGCCCGCAGTGTCGGGAGCTCGGCGGCTGCCTGTGCGTCGTCGAACACGTTGAGCGGCCAGTCGCCGGTGGTGCCGCTGCGCAGGTGCGGGTGGTGGAACGCGGTGCCGTAGTGGGCGCGCAAGGTTACCGGCGGGACGCCCGCGGCCTGCTGGAGCGGCCAGGCCAGGGTCCATTCGGCCTCGATGCCCCGGCGGCCTGCGGCCTCACGCCGGTGCCGGTGACCTCTCCGGTGCCCAGCAGCAGGCCCTGGTTGATCTCATCGAGCGCACGGCGCGCGTACGGGTCGATCAGCGGGACGGCATTGCCGAACAGCTCTTCCTTCTCGCGCCGGGAGCTGACCCCGCCGTGAGTGCGGTCGCGCAGGTCGGTGAAATGGCGTAGCAGGGCGCCGACGGGGTCTGCGGCAGATACTGGCATCGTGTTCTTCCTTCATGCAGGCTCGCCTCAACTGTAGCCACGGCGGACCTGACTAATCGTCATGCCCCGGCCCCTGCTTCTGGGCGCGGTGCAATGACATATCGCTACAGAGCACTAAGCCGTCGGGTCGGCCTGAAGTGGGTTGTCTCTCACGGAACGTGACGCACCGACGTGAGCGTCGGTGCGCGGCGCGCGTATCCGCCGCTATGCTCGGCCGCAGGACGCTTGGCGTCTTTGAATTGAGGCGTGCGGAACTGGGCATTATGTTGCATCGCCGGTGAGGCTGCGCGTGGCCGTTGCCGCGCCGTGGTCTGCCCTTGTATCCCGGCCGTGCCCCGCGTGTGGCAGCGCCGTCGGGCCGGCTGTCGGCCGCGGTGCTTTTCAGCAAGTGCCGGAATCATGCGAAGCTGGCTGGGTGGCTACCTTTCGGGCGGAGCAGTTCGATGTCAGGGTGAGCGACGAGGTCCTCGCCGACCTGCGTGCGCGGATCCGGGGCACGCGGTGGCCGGGGGCGGCGCCGGGTGCGCCGTGGGGGCAGGGCACAGACCTTGGTTACCTGCGGGGCCTGCTGGGGTACTGGGCGGACGGCTTCGACTGGCGCGCGCAGGAACGCTGGCTGAACGGGTTCCGTCACTTCCGGGCCGGGATCGATGGCATCGGGGTGCATTTCGTGCACGAGCGGGCCAGCAGCGGCCGCGGGATCCCGCTGATCTTGACCAACGGCTGGCCGAGCTGCTTCGCCGAGTTCCTGCCGCTGGTGCCGCTGCTGACGGACCCGGCCGCGCACGGCATTGACGGGCCCGGTTTTGACGTGGTGATCCCCTCGCTGCCTGGCTACGGGTTCTCTGAGAGACCGGCCAGGACGGGAGTGACATGCCGGTACACGGCGGGGCTGTGGCACCGCCTGATGCGCGGCCTCGGCTATCAGCGCTACGGCGCGCACGGCAGCGACTTCGGTTCCGCCGTCACGACGTTCATGGCGCTGGACGACCCGGCGCCAATGCTCGGCATCCACCTGTCCAACCTGGACCTCGCGCCCTATACCGGGCCAGGGTCACGGCCGCTGTCCCCGGCAGAGCGTGCCTACCGGGCCCAGTACCAGCGATGGCGTGACGACGACCGCGGCTACGGCGCGATCCAGTCGACCCGGCCCCAGACGGTCGGCTACGGCCTCAACGACTCACCAGCCGGCCTGGCCGCCTGGATACTGGAGAAATGGCGAGGCTGGTCCGATTCCCGCGGCGACATCGACGCCACCTTCTCCCGCGACTTCCTGCTCACCGTGCTGACCCTGTACTGGGCCACCCAGACGATCACGTCCACCATGCGGGACTACGTGGACAACCGGTGGCTAGCAGCCGAACTGGGCCCCGCCGACGCGGTCACGGTGCCCACCGCGGTCGCTGTCTTCGCCCACCAGTTCATCGATGACGGCACGCCTCCCCGCGAGTGGGCCGAGCGCCTGTACAACGTCTTCCGGTGGACACCCATGCCCAGCGGCGGCCACTTCCCATCCGCCGAGCAACCCGACCTGCTCAGCCGCGACATCGCGTGCTTCTTCAACGGCCTCCCCGGCGCGGCGACCAGCCCAGAGTGACACGCATAACTGGCCAATCCGTGCCCGCGCCAGGCCGATATCGCAACCCGAGAAGCAAACGAATATTCGGCGTTCGGCGCGGTTTCGCTCCCAGCGAGGCTAGCCAGCCCTGCACACCCCGTGACTACTGTGCTGCGTACGAAGTCTTGCCCTTGGTCATGGCCCGGTGCGGGTGAACAGGCCACCGGCACGCCGTCTGCGCCCCGACAGAATCCCCACAAGTCCGGGTCCTCAGGAGTGATTCCCACAACTTATCTGAAAAGCGGAAGGTCGGCGGTTCGACCCCGCCCCTGACCACAAATACCCTCTGACAAGCGGAAACGCGCCAAGTGGAACCGTGGTGCGCCGACTGCTCGAAGCGCACAGCGCTCGTCGGGCGTCCACTGGACGTGGCAAGAGCGGCAGCTTCCAGAACTGCAACGACTGGCCATCATCTCGATGCTCAAGGACGTCGGTTTCTGGCTGTCCGAGCTGGCCCGGGCTGGCGGCGGGCGACACCTCACGGCGCGACCCCGGGCCACCGTTACGGGCATGTTCTACTTCGCCGACCACGTCGACGACGGGAGACTGCCTTGACTCGCCCGCGGTGGCGCCGCTATCTTCCCCGCGGGGCGTCGGGTCCCCAGATCGTCCAGTTCCACTTGTCTGGGTCGCCGGGCGTGAAGAGCGTCAGGCCTAGGCCGGTGCCGGTCAGCTCGGCGACGTACAGCTCGTTCAGGCGCTTGTAGTCCGGGGGAAACGGGCGTCCCACTTCGGCCTCGGCCGAGGCCCAGTCAAAGGAGGTCGGCTCAGCATTGCCGGGACCGATAATGGTCGCAAGCTGGGCCAGCGGGTCGCGGGCGGCACCGGGCAGGTCAGCGGTGGTGGCCGGCTGCGCGGCTGGTGTGACCTGCCAGTCGCGGCGCACGGCGCCGTCGGACAGGGCGGGCAGGTCGAGCTGGCCCCCGGCCCACCGCAGCAGGAAATCAGTCGTGGAGATGTTCAGCTGCTGCCAGCCGCGCCCGACGATGAGGACCAGCCAGTCGGCGGGGTCATACCGGATGGGCAGCCACCAGCACGTCTCGCCGGTGGTGAAGACGCCCCACAGGCGGGCGCCTCTGATGGCCGTGTCGTCCTCGGCGCCCTCGCCATTCCAGTCGTCGGCGTCCCAGTAGCCTCGTTCTATCCCCAGCGTGAGCAGCGACCGCTGCGCGGCTTCCAGGATGAAGCCGTCCGGGCCGCCCGGCGCGAGCAGCCGCAGGACCCCGCAGAGCGTAACGGGACCATTCGCGGAGAGCAGGTCTCGATAGTCGTCCGGCAAAATCACGTCATCGGCTGGCATATGGACAGCCTAGGGATTCGCGGCCGCGCTGCTAGGGAGAGAGGTTAATTTTCGGAGATCCCCTGAGGGGCAGCTTCCGGATCAGGATCTGGCAATGTGATGGACTCGACGGTAGGCAGCGATAAAGCGGCAGCCAATAACACGGTGAGATGGCACGGTGAGATACCAGGAAATAAGTCCGATCAAAATCCTCATCCCGAACGGATCGTTGCTCCACCCCACCCCACCCGCGCTGCCTTGAATCGTGGTCCACGCATCGGTGCGTAGGCTGGCGGCATGGGCATGTACGCGTCAGTGCGCGGCTGGCTGGAAGCTGACCAGCGGCAGCGGGCGGCTGTCGAGGCGGTCATCGATGCCGCGCGCAGGGACCTGTACTCCGGCGGGTGGGCGTTCCCGGAACGTCCGTTCAACTGGGCGCTGTACGTGTTCTACGGGGGCGACATCAGGGAGGCCGAGCTGCCCTGGCTCCGCGGGCAGGTCCAGGCCATAGCCGCCTTGCCTCCCGCCGATGACGACGGCGACATGCCGGTCGGGCTGTTCGTGATCAGCGACGAGCGGGCCGCGGTCAGCGTCTGGGAAGTCCGCGACGGGACAGTCCGCGACCGGCCCGCCCCCGAGCTGTCCTGGGTATCCCGCGCATAAAGGGCGGCGCCCGGCGTGAGCCGCGCCGTGGCGAAGACCTCCAATCAGGTCGGCAGTCTGCGACAGCATGGCAAGCATGACCGAACCCTTTACGCTTGCGCTCCCGGGCGGACTTAGGTGGACCATCGAGCCGCCTGCCGATCCCTACGGAGACGGCTACGTGCGAACCGCCCGGGTGGGTATCCAGGCCAGCGGGCTGGAAGCGCACACCGTCGCGACCTTCTCCGGCCGGCCGGGGATCTCGATCACTTCTTTGCTGAGCTGGTCGCTGACTGGCGGGGCTGGGCCGGGAAACGGCGCTGGCGGGCCCTTGAGGGCGAGATGGAGATCGAGGCGTCGCACGACGGCTCGCGCGTCCTGGTCGCCGTCACCATCAGGCGGCCCGACATGACCTTTGCCGAGGACGCGTGGTCTGCCCGCATCGTGTTCGCGCTGGAACCCGGCGGGCAACTGTTGGGCGTCGCAAACGACCTGGCAGCGGTACTCGCTTTAGCGAGTCGTTGATGGCTTGGACCGGGGGGCGGTGCGGCTCAGCCGGGAAATTCCGTGACGCCGAGGGCGAAGTCCCAGTTCCCCACCCCGTGGCGGGCGAGGCCCATCTCGACCAGGCCCGCTCCTTCCAGCCAGTGCGCCATTTTCAGGCCGCCGACGTCCAGCGGGCGGAGCCCGAGGCTCTCGATGAACGCCTCCACGCCCGCCTTGGCCTGCGCATTGTCGCCAGCGATGAAGACGTCGAGCGGCCGGCCCTTCTCCAGGACATGACGGAAGATGGTGTTGAATGCCTTCACCACGCTGGCGCTGGCCGGGGCCGCCTTGGCGGCTTCCTGCGCGATCGAGGTGTCCTCGCGGTGGGCCAGCCCGTCGGCCGCGGAATTGAAGGGGTTGCTGATGTCGACGATGATCTTGCCCGTGAGGGCGTCTCCGTACTGGGCGACGACCGGAACGACACTGTCGTACAAGCACGGCCACGATGACGATGTCCCCGGCCGGGACGGCGCCCCACTCTCCCGTCGTGGCGCCGCCGCCGAGAGCCTTGGCCAGGTCAGCGGCCTTGGACTGATCGCGGCCCATGACCTCGACGGTGTTGCCGCCCGCTACCGCCAGCGCGCCGATGGTGCGGGCCATGTTCCCGGTGCCGATGATGCTGATGCTGCTCATGAGGTGTCCCGTCTTGACTGACGATCGAGAGGTTGGCTGCTCCCGCTTAAGCGGGGTTTGGTGATAGGTGCCGGCATACCCGCGCGTGCTATGTCTCCCGCTCAGATCGCCGTGGTGCCGCCGTCGGCAACCAGCTCCATGCCATTCACGTAGCTCGAGTCGTCCGAGGCGAGGAACAGCGCGACCGTCGCGATCTCCTCGGGGCGGCCCATCTTTCCCCGCGGGATCAGGGACTCGAACTGCCGCTTCGTCTCCTCGTCGAACAGTTCCTCCTGCTTCGCCGTGGCGACCTGGCCGGGGGTCAGCACGTTCACCCGGATCCCCCTGTCCTTCAGCTCGGCCACCCACACGCGGGCGTAGGCCTGCTGCACGGCCTTGCTCGCCGCGTACACACTCCACCCGGGGTAGCCCCTTTGCGAAGCGTTCGACCCGGTCATGATGATCGAGCCGCCGTCGTTGAACAGCGGCAGCGCCTTCTGCACCGTGAACAGCGTGCCGCGCGCGTTCAGCCCGAAGGCGGCATCGAAGTGCTCCTCGGTGATCTCGTCGTGCCTGCGCTGCTCGCCCGTCCCGGCACTTGCCCACAGCACGTCGATCGCGCCCTTTTCCCGCTTGACCGTGTCGAACAAGCGGTCCAGATCGTCCAGGTTGGCCGCATCGCCCTGCACGGCGGTCACGTTCCGGCCGATCAGCTTGACGGCTTCGTCCAGCGCTTCCTGCCGCCGGCCCGTGATGAAGACGTGAGCTCCTTCGTCTACGAACAGCTTGGCGCCGGCCAGCGCCATGCCGGTTGATGCGCCCGTGATCACCGCTACCTTGCCATCGAGCTTTCCCACGATCACTCCTTTGAATTGACGGGGATGCGAAACAGTCCGGATGTTATGTACACCGTACTGTGTGCTTAACCTATCGGATGGCCAGCGCGAACGCAAGCTATGTACACCGGGCGTTACCCAACTGGGCTATGCTGGAGGCATGACGGAGTTGGAGAAGGGCCCCCAGGGACGGCGCCGCGGCAGGGGCGCGCGCGAGCGCATCCTCAGCGCGTCACAGCAGCTGTTCCGCGACCAGGGCATCAACCGCACCGGCATGGACCAGCTCTGCGCGGCGGCCCAGGTGTCGAAGCGCACGGCCTACCAGCACTTCACCGGCAAGGACGAGCTCGTCGCCGAGTACCTGCGCCGATTCGATCCCGACGTCACGGGCGGAGTGTTCGACCGCACCGACCTCACGCCCCGCGAACGACTCCTCGCTGCCTTCGAGGTCCCCGCGACCGGGGCACAGGACATCACGCCAATGTGCCCCTACATCGCGGCGTCCATCGAAATCCACGACCCTCAGCACCCCGCACGCCAGTACGCACGCGACTACAAGAAAGCCTTCGCCGCGCGGCTCGCCGAAACCGCCCGCGAAGCCGGCGCCACCAACCCCGAACAGCTCGGCGAACAACTGGCGCTGCTCCTCGATGGCGCCTCGGCCCGCACCCGGGTCCTCAACACCGAATCCTTCCCCACCGCCGCCGCCATCGCCGCCGTCCTCATCGACAACGCCATCCCCACGACAGCCCAGCGGGGAGGCGGGATACACAACGACGGCTATGAGAGCTGAGTTGTGCCTGCTGTGCGTGTGAGAATCGGCGTGGGACGGGCCACCTGTGAGACAGGGGCAACGGTGAACGGGTTCGATGTGAGCGTGTACGCGATCCGGCGGCGAGCTGGACGGCGCCGACCGTTCAAGGTCCGCTGGCGGGCGGCGGGCATGGAATCTACCGGAACCCCCGACCGTCACCCGGTACCAGGAAGCCACCGCGTACGCGGTGATGAAATGGCTGTCTCTGGCCGCCCACCACGTCGGCACCAAACGGACACATACCCGTACAGCAATCCTAGACACAGTCATTTAGCCTGTTCGGAATAAATATTAGAACAAGATCCTGACAGCGGCCCGCTATCTGATCCGGCCCACAGCTGACCCACAGACCTTCATCGACGGTCTGCGGAACCGCTCGCCCGGGACGCGCCACCGCTCCCTTTCCTTGAGCATGACAGTTACGGGGCGAAGGCCTCCCGCAAGGGACGCCGAATCGGGTGATCTGTAGTGCCTGGAGGCGATTCGGCACGCTGACATTCCGGAGCTCCAAGTCGGCAGGGCGCCGCCGCACGCCACCACCGATCACTTTGTGTGGCGGTCGGGATCGCGGCTTTATGGCTCATACATGCCGTCGTGCTGGATCGCAATGAGCTCGGCTCTCTCCTGGTCGCCGCCGGGCGCGGGTGCGGGAGTACCCGTCTAGGCTGGGTCGCGGGCCTGGAGCGGAAGAATGGCTGGACCCTGGCCGAGCAGGCGGGCGAGGTCAGCCCCGATGGGATGCAGCGGCTGCTGTGGCGGGGCGGTCTGAGATGTCGACGGCGTCCGCGCCTATGTGATCGAACACCTGGGCGAGCCGTGCCAGCCGAGGATTGGTTTCTGCTGCAGGTGGTGCCATGCTGCTAGGAAGCAGGGAGGAACGTGCATGGAGGCCGGTAGGCCTACGCCCAGGGTGACGGTCATATGGAGGCTGCTCGCTGCCTTCGATGTGGTGCTCGTCGCGGTCTTCGCGGTCGTCGCAGCCCTCGATCCCTACCACGTCCTGGAAGGGAAGGGGGTCGAGATCCACAACTTCCAGGGCCTGCTGCCCACCATTGTGGTGGTGATACTACGGTCGGTGGTCCTGGCAGCCGGCTGGTACCTGCTGCGGGTGCCCCGGGGCACTGGGCTGGTTCTCGCCAGCTGGCTGGTGTCGCTGATCGGGTTCTTCTACACAGGGCGGTGGCTGGCGGTGCAGGCCTACAGCCGCTGGCAAGATGTGATCTTGGGCGGTACCGTCGGCTACGCCCTCGTCGGCGTGGCGGGCATCGGGCTGGCCGCCATCGCTCATGCCCTGGCCCAGGTCAGGCTGGCCGGCTCACCAGTCATGGAGCCACCGCGGCAGCCACAGGCCGACGACTCGCCCCTGTCCGTCGGCCAGGCCGAAGATCAATCCCACGAACACGCAAGGCCGCAAGACGGGCCGGCGCCGCCACGCCGTCAACTGGCCAGAGACTCCCTGTTCGGCTTGGTCGGTGTATTCCTAGGCATCGCAGGCCTGGTGATGAACGTGACTAACGCGGCCCGCATCGCAGCGGCCATACTGGTCGCCGGAGTGGCCGTCGCGGGCATTGCCTACCTGCTGCGCCGTCAATCCGGCTGAGCCGACAGCGCACCGGCCAGGTAGAACCTCCGCCGGGACGGACCCCTGTGCTTACCGTACGTGATCAGCATGAGCGTGGGCCGGATGCATTACCTCGCCCACTTGGGTGACGGCGAATCCACCAGCGTCGTGTGCCAGCCCGCGCTGTAAGCGCTCAATCCGCGCGCCGGCCATGACAGCAAAGCCCACGACCAAGCGCCCATAGCCGGCCTCTTAGCCCGAGCACTCTGATCGAACCATGCTTCGGGTAATAACCGCCTGATTGCGCGGTACTTGACGCATGGCTGGGCCGCCTGAGGTCCGCGCGGAACTGGCCAATCTGGTCGCGCCCGCAGCCGGCAATGAACGCCCCCGCGACCATGCCGATAAGCATACCGCGCCAATATTTAAGGCGCTGGGTGTCGAATCGTTAAATTAGAAGACCTGATCGATTGGTCGGGAAACAGCATTGCTCCGCTCTTCCTATGGCTCAGGATCGCTGCGCCGCCGACACGTCGTCAATGCATAGGTGCCTTGCGGGCCTGCGCCTCAATACTGCTTAGTTAAGAAACGGCGAGAATGCGGATATGCGGAGGACCCGGGTACTGCGCCGTGGTGTCGGTGCGGCGTTTCGCCTTGTAGGCGTGAACGTGTACCCGCTTGACGACGCGCGGGTTGCTGCGATTCGGGCGCGGCGGATTCAGCCTTTCAAGGATTTCCGTGAAAGTCGCGGTTACTGCGCTCACCAGCCTGGAGGGGGGAAAGCGCTGCCTGGTCGGTGACCTGGCGGCGGATGACACGGAGGGAGCGTATGAACGACAATCGGTCCGGGTCTTTGCCGGCCTGGTCCGCTGCTTCGCACATGAGGTGCCGGACCGCGTAATGAGTGAGCAGCAGGGCCCATATTTCCTGCCGGATCATTTCGGGTGACTTCGAGCGGAGCACGCCGCCGCGGCCGCGCTGGTGCGTCTTGATCTCATCCAGGCTGGACTCGAATTCCCAGCGCTCCTGGTAAGCGGCGGCCAGTTCGGCGGCGGTCGCGTCCTCCGGGTCCATGATGGTGGTAATCAGGCAGAAGATCTCGTCCTTTCCCTCGCGGTTCGTCACTTCGTACTCGATGACCCGCACAGGGATTCCGGACGGCTCCTCTATATGTGCCGATCCGCGGTGCCGCTGGTTTTTCCGGCGGTTGCGGACTTTCGGGTCGAGCAGGAATGACTCGTACGACCCGTCGGGAAATGTGCGCACTACTGGCAGGCCCGGGCCGTCTTGCATTCTCCACAGCAGGTCAGCCCCGGATTCCGCTGCCGCCTGCCACAGATTCCAGCTGTAAAACCCCCGGTCGGCAATAATGAGCATACCGGGCCCGAAATCGGCGACGAGCTCCCCGGCCAGCGCACGCTCGCTGGTACGCCACGCCGCCAGCCGCGCGGCCACGATCGCGTGCGTTCCGCATTCACCTAGCCCGACCACGCGCACCTGCGGGAATGGCGCCGGATTCTTCTCGCCCCCGGACCGGCCGAATGCCTCGTCATTCTCCGTTGTGTCGGGAATGTCGAGTACGAACCCGTCAATGGCCATAAGCCTGCGGGAGCCGAGCCAGGCACCCTTGGTTCCCCGTTGCGCGCAGGGAACTGCGACCCGCTCGAACAATAGCTGCAATGGTGCGGCTCCCAGCCGCTGGCGTGCCTGCGTGATCGCGCCCGTAGTCGGGACGTGCCATTCTTTCTGCCATGTCCCGGTGAAATGCAAGCCCGTCACGAGGAGGCGCATCACCTCCTCGTACGCGTCGCCGAAGAACAGGCACAGGGCGAGCACGTAATAGACCACGACCCGCGCGGGCAGCAAACGGGACCGCTGTTCCGCCCGCCCCGTCTCCGCGAGCACTTCATCGACCAGGTCACGGTCGATAAGGCGGGTCAAGACGCCAATGCCAATCCGGTCCGTCAGCCGGAAACCCGGAGCAGCAGCCCCGACAACATCCATAGCGTGACAATATCCGAACAGCAAGAAGAATGGAAGAGAAAGGCCAGGGAAACGAGTTATCCACAAATCCCCGGGCGTGTCGCTGTGGATTTGTTGATACGCTCAGGGCTCATCGGGTTGCCGTCCAAGAACTATGGCACTGGACCCTGTCAGCTGGGATACTCCTTCTAGAGCAGCACTAGACGCAGGAGCAGGCATGCGAGATTTTCTGTACGTCTCAGAGCGCAAGGTCGACCGGATGGCTCCGACTCTGCCGCCTCGCGTTACGCAGCGGCTAAAGGAGTTGAGATTCAACGCGGGGCCGGTCGGTGCTGGTGTGGTACTTGCAGACCGTAGGGCAGAAACTGCAGTCGCTGCAGTGATCGAAGTTGAACATGCGATCCATAGCGAGGTTCGCGTTCATGATGTGACCGATCCGGAGCTTGCCGCAGGCGACTGGTTCTCTGCCAAGGCCATGGAGATGGCCTACGGTGTCCAGGTTATGAACCCTGAAACGGGAACAGGGGCGGTAGTCTTTATCGCCGAGATGCCTAATCTTCGTTTGTTGCTCAGTGGCTCTGCGGAATACCTCCTTGACCGGTCTGTACCACGAGCTGACGCGGGAGGGGCGATGTCTGATCCGCAGGCAATTGCGAGAATGCTGCAGTCGGTGACCGAAGATTCGGGCCCGTGCGATTTGTTCCGCGCCTCGGCCGCGCTCGCAGATTCCGCCGCATATGCCGCGGCCAATCTTTATAATGAATTCGCTTTCTTTGGGCTGCATCCGTTGAATTTTCTAGCCCGCGTAATCAGTATAACCGAGTCAGGACGGGATCATGGATCTACGTTGATGCTAGGGACTCCGCTCTTCGTCGAATTTGCGAGAAAAGACTGACCGGCCGAGCACCGCATCTAGTCCGCTCTGTTCTGCACAACGTCCTCTCACGCTGCGACAAGAATTGCCGATACCGCGGCCTTGCGTGCGCAGAACCGAACAATCGGTGCGTGGGCGCAAGCCCTCTCGACACAGTTGCGACGGCGCTCCTATTCGGCGGGGAGACTGTGGATAGTGCTTCCGGCTCCGTCCCTGCTTCCGTGGTTTTGCGGTGGTGTGGGGGGACGCGCCGTAATCCGGCCGCGCCGTCAGGCTGGCCGGGTAGCTTGCCCGGCCAGCCTGCAAGGCCGGGAGTCGCCGGATTTCACCTAACGTCACCACTAGCCCCATGGCGACGGCGCGCGATCCGCCTGATTGAGACTTCGGGTAGACGCTGCGGGCCCGCCCGGGACTGGCCTGCCCCGGGGCTGGCAGGTGCGGCCGTTCAGGTTTATGATGCTAATGTGAGTAGTACTAATCCCACCGTGGGGATCGACCATGGCAGCCTGGTGCCGCTGCACGAGCAGGTCGCCGCGGCGATCCGCAGGGCGATCGCCGAAGGCGAGGCGGGGCCTGGCGAGCGGCTTCCGCCCGCCCGTGACCTGGCCGCCGTGCTGGGGGTCAACGCCAACACGGTGTTCCGTGCCCTGCGGACGCTGCGGGAAGAGGGACTGGTGGAGTTTCGCCGCGGCAGGGGGGTATCGGTGACCGGGGCCGGCCCGCAGCGCAGCGCGGTGGTGGTGAAGGCGCGTGAGCTCGTGGCGATGGCGCGCCAGTACGGGTACCGGCGCGAAGAGCTTGCGGCGATCATCGAGCAAGTGTCGGTGGAGTTGCCGTGAGGACCGCAGAGCCTGGCTGGCTGCCTGAAGCGGGCCCGGACGTCCTGTTCAGGGAGGCGCGCAGGCGCCAGCGCCGCCGCCGGCGCGGCCGGCGCTGCCGTTGCCGCGGTGCTCGGCGGCGCGGCGGCGGCGGCTGGCGTGGCCGGGCATCCGAGACCGCAGGCGGCGGCCCGGGCGAGCGCGGCGGTCCCGGCCGCCTCGAACGGGTGCATCGGGCAGCCGCCGGTCAGCTCGCTGCCCGTCTGGGCGCGGTCCGGGTTCACCCCGCCGGACCTGGCCATGCCGCACGTGATGGGTGCGGCGGGCAACATCGTGGCGATCCTGTGGGCGTCCCGCGACGCATTGCACGCGCCGCCGCTGCAAGACAGGACCAACAAGATCCTCTGGGTGTCCAGGATCCCGCTCGCCGCACCGGATCTGGTCATCAAGGCCACGCTCGCGGGCAGCACGCGCACCGCGACGGTGTCCGTGCCAGGCGGCCCGGGGCCGTCGATCATCGACCTGCCGGCGCCCGGCTGCTGGACACTGCAACTGAGCTGGTCCGGCCACACCGACGAGCTCAAGCTGCGGTACGCCGCTTAGCGCGCCGCAACGGCAGCCGCTGGTAACCGGCCGCGGCTCAAGCCAGACCGTAGCGGGCGCGTGCCGCGCCACGCGCTCGCCGGAGCCGGCGCGGCCCGCGACGCACTCGCCGGCGTCGCCGGGCATCCGGTCGTCCCAGTCGATCTGGCATTTCCTGGCTGGCGCGGCTGCCGACCTCCCGCTGCGGGGAAGCGTGAATATTGCCTGGCGGGGTGGTGGCTGCGTCGAGTACACGTTCAGCAACAACCCCGTCACCTGCGACGGCCACGGGCCCCGCGGGCATGCCCGTCGCGCAGCGCCTGTCGGACATCCAGGAGTGGGAGCACGGCGTGGATCACTCGATAAGTTCGCTTGCGTCTTTTGAGCAACGGTAACGCTGCGTCACGATCGCCGGTTACGCCGACACGCGAGATCCGCCTGATCGAGACTTCGGGTAGACGCTGCGCGGTATCGAAGTGATCGGCTCTAGTTGCCGACGGGGCCGTAACAGGGTCATCTGGAATGGAGAGCCTGGCTGACCGGTGGACTCATAATCTGCCGGTCGTGGGTTCGAGCCCCACCCGCCCCACCTTCCAGACAGTCCAGCTAAAGAGCCCCTGACCTGCGGCAGTACACTAGACGGCGGCTCACTGTCGAGCCCTTGCCTACTCGGTTGTGCGCGGTCGCTAGCGGCGCTCTGCGGGTGTCCGTGGCGAATGCGTGGCGAAGTTCTCGGGAAGCTTGGGGCGCCTCCGGGCGCGTAGCTGTCACCGGACTGGTTGATGGGGGTCCGTTCAACGTGGAGAGACGTGCTCCATCCCATAAGCCGAGTTTCCCGCGAAACGGGAGTCTGCGGATGTGGGCCGTTTGGCGAGGTCTTAGGTGCTTAGAGGCCTAGATGGCCGAGCGCGTGATAAAAACGGAAGAATCCGCAAGAAGAATGGTGCGGTAAAACCGCTCGGCGGGTATCTCATGACACCAGGTAAGTGATGATGCATCAGAGCGTAGTCGTCACCGGGGCCATTTAGTATACCTTTCTACTTCCTGTTTGCAATATTGCCTGAACGCCTGCCATTTGCTCTGTAATGCGCCGCGCCGCGTCTGCTGGCGAGATGGTGCTTACGTCAATCTTAACCGTGTCAAGCTCATCATAGAGCGATATTCGAGCCACGCTGCGTTCTGTAATGTCGCTGCCCCGCTTACCTGCAGCTATGTCGCGGTTTAGTCTTTTGACTAGGGCCTGTTCAGTGCTGACAAGTGAAAAACAATGGGTCGTGCAGCCGTTGAGATTCAGTGCATTGATAAGGTCATCCAATATATGCTGCTCATGTAGTACCCAGCAGAAAATAGCATTCTCAAATTCCGAGCAAGCGAGGAAGCCGTTAAGCAGATGGGCGATGTTGCTATTTACCATCGTCTTTGTTTCGTCTGTCACGACAAATGGGTGCATATCCCAGCACCAGTCGCCATCAAGGAATACGTTTCTTGGGAGTATTTTCTGTAGTTCGCGGCATGTCGCGGTTTTGCCGACACCCATCGTGCCGCCTACGATTATAAGGTTTTTCATAAGGTTGATTATCTCATAGACAATTACGCGTAGCTATTAGTTTTACTTGCTATCATGGGATACTCGCCTAGCCGGTCTGCAACTCGGCGGACCAACTGACGGCGCACGTGGTGAATACGTGGCGAAGTGCCCCGATCACCGGGCTGCGATAGAGGCTTCGTTGCAGGTCAGAGGCCATGCAGGGCCGTCGGCCGTGACGGCGGCACCTTCGGGGCTGGAACACTATGCGGCGGTCAGCGGGCCATGCTTCGGCGTAACGCTTGCCTGTATGCGGGGAACGGGCGGTGCAGATGGTAGTCGATGACGGCCTGGGCCTATCCGCCTCCACAGCGGCCGTGGTGCTCGTACATCTCGTGGTGGCACCTCTACGCCGTGGTCCGCGAGTACGGCGAGAGCGGCGTCACCGCCGCGCTGGAGGGCGCCACGATCGACGGCCTTGTGCACGCCCCAGCATGGTCATCTTGTACGCCGCGCGGCGCCGGCTGCCTGTACCGCGGCTGGCCCGGTGGATGCTCACGCTCGGCATCGCCGCCTCCCGCGCCGTGAACGTGGCCCAGGGCTGGTCCCACTGGCCGAGGCATTCGGCAGGACCTCACGGCGCTGCGCAGGCAACAGGATGACCGAAGCCAGGCAGAGCCTGGTACCTGCCTGAAGCCGGGTGGACGGCATGTCGGCGCGCCTTCGGACCGCGTCGACCAGTGGACCGCGCAGGCAGCGCGGACGTTCGAGCCGGGCTCGTCGGCCGCAGCCGAGGTCGCGCACACGAAGACAAGGCTGGACGGCATCCCGTGGGTGACCGGCCCGTCCGCACCGCTCACGCGTGCGCGCAGATGGCCACGAAGCTCGCGGCGGAGTTCTCGGGGCCACGCTGGCCTTCGACGGCCGCGGTCAGCGCTTTGCGCGTCGGGTACGGAGGCTCAGCGCGATGACGGAGACAAGGAACCAGAAGGCACCGAAGGCCGAGTATCCGGCGAGGGTGGACAGGCCGCTCGTCGCCGAGCCGGACATGGCAGCGAAGGTGGCGCCGGCGACGACGGACAGTCCGCCGCTGATGATCATGGGCCACTGGGCGCCGACTGTGCGCCAGCGCCGGATCGCCGTGACGAGCTGGATCGCCCCGGAGAGGAGGGCCCAGATGCCGAACACGAGAATGGCGGTGCCGATGGTGTTGAAGATGGCGATGATCATCCCGATGGTGGCGGCCAGGCCGAGAGCCACGTTGATGGCACTGACGCGGCTCGTGGAGCCGGTGCCAGCCATGCGACGCTCGAGGAGCGTGGCGATGACGTCCCACAGGGGGTAGATGCTGAGCAGTACCGCCGCGATCACCGTGGGCGTGTCCTTCGACTTGAGCGAGGCGGAGGTCGTGAAGACGAGTACCACCCAGATCACGGAGAAGACGACTCGGATCAGGTAGAGCGACCGGAGCCCGGAGGGCTCGTTGCTCGTGGCCGTGGCTGGAGTTGCGCGGTGGTCGTGGGTCATCGGGTGTCCCCTTGTGATCGTGATGGTGAGGCGGTTGCGTCGATGACGAGTCTTCGCGTCCTCGAGCGGGGGCACGTACTCCGAATGAAGTAGTTCTGCCGTCTACGTCATTCGAAGTACACGGCCGCTCAACGCGTGAACGAGAATCAGGTTCATGGTCACGGCGCAGAACGAGCAAGGCGGGCCCTCGGCACCCCTGTGGATTCGCCGCCCCGAGGTGCTGCACCTTGTCGCCTACTCAGTGGCTGCGCTGGTGTTCACCGGTCAGATCGTGGCAGTGCTGCTGACGGGATCGGATTGGCCGACAGCCCTCTCCGTGCTACTCGCCGGTGGCGGTGTTGTCCTCTCGTGGTGGAGACCATGGGCAGGGCTGGTCGTAACGAGCGCAGCATCCCTCGCCGTCACAGCCGTGGGCCGCGACCCGCTCTCGGTGTGGATGATGGCGGTCCTCGTCTTGTTCTCGTTCACCCTGAGGGGAAGGCAGCCGGTGGTCGGGACCGCCGTCGTGGCGGGGTTCTTCCTGGCGGCGTTCATGACGGTGGGAGGGTTTCGTGGCGGCGCGATCGTAGGAGTCGCTGCCCTGTTCTCGGCGGCGGCAGGAGGCGCGACCGGAGCCGCGCTCCGCATCTACCGAGACCACTGGCAGACATTGGTGGAGATGGCCGAGACCGCCATTGCCACCCGCGAGGTCGAAGCCACCCGCCGGGTGACCGAAGAACGGCTCCGTATCGCGCGGGACCTTCACGACGTTATCGCCCACCAGGTCGCGATGCTGAGCGTGCACCTCGGTGTTGCGGAGATCGGGCTGCCGGAAGGCGCCGAATCGTCCCGGCTGGCCCTCGCCTCGGCCAGGGCCAGCGGCCGCACCGTCATCGTCGAGACGCAACGGATTCTCGCCCTCCTGCGCCGCGGAGAGGACATCTCCGACGAGGAGGCGCTCCGGCCGACCCCGGCGCTCAGCGGGCTTGGCGGGCTGATCACCTCATTCGAGAGCATAGGCCTCGATGTCCACCCGTCGATCGATATTCCTGCCGGTTTCGCGGAGCCCAGCGTCGGCGTGACGGTCTACCGGGTCGTCCAAGAATGCCTGACCAACGCCTACCGGCACGGCGAGGGAACAGCCACCGTCGATGTGCGCGCACACGACGGCAGGATCTGCGTCACCGTGGAAAACCTCATCGGGCGCTCACTCCGAGGCTCCGGCTCGGGCAGCGGGCTCGGACTCGTGGGGATGCGCGAACGCGTCGAGTCCTCCGGCGGGCGGCTGACGATTGACAGTGACGACGGGCGATTCCGGGTACGCGCGGAGTTCAGCCCCATGGGAGCCGTCGTCAAATGACGCGGATTCTGATCGTCGACGACCAGGACGACATGAGAGCCGGCATCCGAGCGATGCTCCTGCTCGACCCGAGTCTCGTTGTCGCGGGCGATCTCTCCGATGGACTCCAGGTCGTCCCCTTCCTCCGAGACCATCCGGTCGACCTGGTTCTGATGGACATCCGGATGCCCGGGATCGACGGTGTCGAAGCCACCCGCCGGATCCGCAAAGAACACCCGCCCGAAAGGATGCGGGTGATCGTGCTGACCACTTTCGACCAGGACGACATCGTTCTCGCGGCCCTTCGCGCGGGCGCCAACGGCTTCCTGAGCAAGACCGTGAGCCCTGCTGAACTCGTCGCCGGAATCACCGAGGTCGTTGGCGGTGGCGGAGCACTGTCCGCCGCCGCGACGGCCGCGCTTATCGGTCACATGACCGACAGCCCGCCCCCGGTGATCGACAAGGAACTACTGCGACGCTTCGGCGCTCTGACACCCAGGGAGCGGGACGTGGTCATCCTCGTCGCAAGCGGTCTCGGCAACGACGAGATCGCGGCCCAGATGTCTGTGTCGCCGTTCACCGTAAAGACGCACGCGGTACGGGCCATGACGAAGGTCGGCGCACGTGATCGAGCGCAACTCGTCTCGTTCACCTTCCGGGCCGGACTCTACCCCTGAGCCTGCCGAGCAGAACTCCGAAACAAAGGTCACAAGCCAATAGCGAAACAGAAATCGCTTCAAGCAGGCCGTTGCGCTCACCACGGGGGTGGTCTGGCGGACTAGCTAACGATGCTCCCCAGGGAGTTGCTGGCATGCGGGGATGCGGCGGGTAGCCCGAGGTGTGGAAGACGATCTCACGGGCAGCCGCCGCGCACCGACTGAGTGGGCGCGCGTCCGCGCCTCACTGCCGACACTTCCCGCAGTGTCGTCTCGTGGGTGAAGCGCTTGACGAAGCCCGAGCGCCTCGGGGAAAATTGCGTCCACGGTGGCGACCGGTCGCCGAGCTGTGGAACATTCGCCCCAGTCGGGGTTCCGTCGGCGAAGGGGATTCGCCCTCTCGGTCGTCAACGTCACAGGCCATCTTCCAACACCGGCGTCACTGGGGGACGAGGGTGTCATGGGGAGGCTTGTCCATGACCAAGGACGCCAGCTTCAAGAAGGTTGTCCGGCGCCACGCCGAGGAGACCGGGCAGCGCTACACCGAAGCGCTGACGGATCTCGAAAACCTCGGTGTGCGGATGCACCACGAGCCTGTTGCCGAGAGGCTTCTCGCCCATCTGCGGGATCGCTACGGCATTGACCCGGTCGCGGCGACGAAGCTCAGTGTGCACAAGACCTACGTCTTCCGCATCGACCGCAATGACGGCGGCCCGTGGGTTGCCCGCGCGTTTCCCCCGCTCGGCCGCGGGCCGGCGTTGAGGGCGACGCCGCGATCCTGCGGTTCCTGGCGGGCCAGAACTATCCCGCGGAGCGCCTGGCGGCCGACGACGCCGTCTCTGACTACGATGGCAGTGCGGTCCTCGTGACGCGGTTCGTCGAAGGTGGCCAGCTCCCCGACGGTGCCGCGAAGTTCGCCATGATGGGTGACCTGCTCGGGCGCCTGCACGCGCTGCCTTACGACGATTCCGTCAGCCGCCCGGGTGGATCGAGCGGTGAGGACCCCAGCCGTGAGGGCACGCCTCGTCAGGACCTGCTGGCCGCCCTGTCGTTTCTCGACGCCGTGGATACGAAGGTCACGGCCGCCGAACGCGAGCGATTCGAGCGGCTCAGGGACAAGGTGCGCTCTACTGACGACGGTCACGGCCTTCCCGAGGGGCTGCTCCACGGAAATCTCCTCCATGCCCCCGATCACGCTGTCCTGAGCGAACAAGGGCCAGTTGCGATCAACTGGAAGGCGTCGGGGCGCGGACCGCGCCTGGCCGACTTTGCTTACCTGATCTGGGGTACGGGTTCGTGGAACCCACGTCGGCCGAACCAGGAGTGCATCGATGCTGCCGTCAGCGCCTACCGCCGGCACGTCGAGCCGACCGACGAGGAACTCGACCGGCTCGAGGCGGTCATGTACATCCGGACGCTCTACCTCGTCTGTTTCGGCTACCGGCGTGCCGTCACTGACGGCGTGAGGTTCCGGGAGTGGGGCTTCATCCATCCACCCGAGTACTTCAGCTCCACCGCAGCCGCAACCCGAGCCGCGTTCCGCCGGTAGGCCGTGGTGCGGCAACGGAACGACGACGGCTCGTCAGCGGCCCACCAGATGTCTCGCGTGAGGCCGCCCCGCAGAGGTCCCCGAGGACATCGCCGAGCGGGTCCGCACCCTGCGCTGTCCGCTCGATGTGCACAGCGCTTATCTCCGACTCACAGGAGACCCCCGGAATGGGGGTTAGTTTCCATCTCCTGCTGACGGATGACCACCCAGTCCCCGTCGGCGATGGCCGCGTTGATCATCCCGTCGCCAAAACTTTCAGAATGAACAGGCTGCCCTCGCCGACGAGCTGGCTGGGAAGCGGGAAGATGTCCTTGACCTGCCGAAACGCAGGAAGCGGAAGCGAAGATGACGCAGGCACCAGCCGCGATCGGGTGACCTAGCGCGGGGTGTGGTCTTGGAGGAAGCGGCCGATGCCGAGATGATCCATGACGGCGAGCTGGTCTGCCGCGTAAGGCACACGGGTCTCCTCTCGCGACTCAGATTCCGTCGCCCGACCTATGGCCGGGCCGCCCGCTGCGACTGGACTGCCCGCTACTGCCGGAAGGCGGCACCGGCCGGCAGCGGCCGCGTTCCCTTAGGGGTTTTCTGCCTTTACCGGCATGCCCGTCGGGGCGTCGATGCCGGTCAGCGCCAGCACTTCCTCTTTCGTGAACCCGGGGGCGACCTGCTCCACTGCCAGGCCCCCGTCCTTGCGGCGGAACTGCGCCAGATCGGTTACCAGGATGTCGACGCAGGCCTTGCCGGTGAGCGCGTAGCTGCAGCGCTGCACGACCTTCGGCCGGTCCCGGCTGTCGCGGTGCTCCATCATCACCATGACGGTTCGGCCGGAGGCGACCAGGTCCATAGCGCCGCCGATGCCGCCGCCGATCATGCCGTCGGTCTGCCAGTTGGCGAAACTGCCCTCGGCGTCTACCTGGTAGGCACCGAGGACCACGGCGTCTACCCGGCCGCCCCGCAACATCTCGAAGGCGGTCACGCTGTCGAAGTAGGAGATGCCAGGGCCTGGGGTGACGGGGTATCCGCTCGCGTTGAAGACGTCCGGGTACGTCTGCTCGTCGGGAACGATCTCGCCATAGCCGAGGATCCCGTTCTCGCCGTGCAGGATGAGGTGCCGGTCACCTGCGTATGAGGACAGGCCGCTCGGTATGCCGAGGCCGAGGTTGACGTACGAGCCTTCAGGCAGGAGCGACGCGGCCAGTTCCGCCATCTGCCGGCGCGTCCAGGCGGGCTTTCCGTTGTAGGTGCGGGGAACGTCGTGGCCGCGGCGCACGGGACCGTGCTTGGGCAGCGTGCTGACCACTGTCTTGCGGACCACACGTGAGACGAAGATGCCTGGGAGCCCGATCCGCTCGGCGGGGATCTCGCCCGGTTCGACGACCTCGTCCACCTCCACGATGGCCACTCGTGCCGCCTTGGCGAAGCTAGGCCCGAAGTGCTGGTTGGCGCCGCGGAACTCCACGTTGCCGAGGCGGTCGGCCCGGTGGCCAGCGATGAACGCGAAATCGACCGGCAGCGCCGTCTCCAGCAGGTAGGGCTTGCCGTCGAAGTACCGCACCTCCTTGCCGTCGGCGATCGCGGTGCCCACGCCCGTCGGGGTGTAGACGGCCGCGAGGCCAGCGCCAGCGGCCCGGAGGCGCTCCACTAGCGTGCCCTGCGGGACCAGCTCAAAGGTCACCTCGCCTTTCCGCATCAGTTCCTCCGCCGGGGACGAACCGCCCGCTCTCGCCGTAAACGAGACGATCAGATGCCGGACGCGCCCGGCCTCGACCAGAGCCTGGGCGCCAGGCGGAATCGTGTTGCCGACTAGACAAAGGTCCCTAGTGCCGCGCTCGCCCAGCGCGGCGAGCAGGCTGAAAGGCGCGCCGGCACTCGGGCCGAAGCCGGAGACGGCGATCGACGCTCCGTCGGGCAAGTCGCTGATTGCGTCGGCAGGCGATGTACGC
The DNA here is from genome assembly GCA_963735315.1 of uncultured Actinomycetota bacterium. Classification (GTDB taxonomy): domain Bacteria; phylum Actinomycetota; class Actinomycetes; order Streptosporangiales; family Streptosporangiaceae; genus Trebonia. The sequence goes on along the minus strand of CAVTKQ010000006.1, from coordinate 528,581 downwards.
AGCTTGTCCATGTGCCTAGCCTGCGTCCGCAGGACCGCAGTGACTAGATCGGTCTGCGCCAAAAATGACCGCGCGGCGGCTGTGTCACGGCTCAGCCGGTCACGTGCCCGAGGTATTCATTCGCATCCCATCGATGCTCCGCCGCGATAAAACGCGGTGACGCAGCTAGGCATCCCCGCGATAATGGCCGGCGTGGAAGAGGTCGAGGTTGTCGTCGCCCATTACGAGCGTGCGACCCTGCGCGTCGGCGACGTGTTCCTGAAGATCGACGCTGACCAGGCGCGCACCGACGTCGAGGTCGAGGCGATGGCCAGGGCGCCGATCCCGACTCCGGAAGTCCTGTGGCGCAAGCCGCCCGTGCTCGCGCTCGCCGCCCTGCCCGGGACGGCGCTCGGCCGCCTCGGCGAGCCGTCGACCGCGTCGGCGGCGGCGTGGGCCGCGGCGGGTGCCGCCGCCCGGAGGCTGCACGACGCGCCGCTGCCGCCATGGCCAGGCCGGAGCCCCGACGAGATCGCAGCGGACCTCGACGGCGAATGCGAGTGGCTCGTCGCGAACGGCGTCCTTCCCGCCGACCTGGTCACGCGCAACCGCGAGGTCGCCGAGGCTGCGCTCCGGCCGTGGACGCCGGTGTTCACGCACGGCGACCTGCAGATCGCCCACGTGTTCGTCGACGGTGACGAGGTCACCGGCGTGATCGACTGGTCCGAGGCGGCCCAGGGCGATGCCCTGTACGACCTCGCCAGCCTGACGCTCGGACACCAGGAGCACCTTGGCGACGTCGTCGCCGGCTACGGCACCGACGTCGACCTCGACGTGATCCGCGCGTGGTGGTCGCTGCGAAGCCTGCGGGCGGCCCGCTGGCTGGTCGAGCACGGCTTCGACCCGTCCTCGCCGGGCTGCGAGTTCGACGTGCTGAGATCCCAGCTGTGAGCGCCGCACAAGGAAGGTCGGCGGTTCGAGTCCGGTCCGTCCTGCTGACCGGGTGCCGGGTCTTGCGCGGACATAGGATCAGCGGCATGGCGACGCGGCTTGTTCAAATCACATGAAGGCCCGGGACGACTCCGCGCTCGGTCAGTTCTGGGGAGAGGCGCTCGGCTGGAGCGTTTCCAGCGAGGAACCTGGCGTGACCAACCTCGAACCTGCGGGCTTCACTTATCCCGACCCTGTCGCCGTCTGCATCGACATCCTTGCCGTCCCGGAACCCAAGACGGTGAAGAACCGCGTGCACATCGACCTCGCCACCACCTCGGCGGCCCATCAGGCGGAGCCTGGTCGCACGTCTCCAGGACCTCGGTGCGACGCCCGCCGACGTGGGCCAGGGCGACGTCCCGTGGACGGTCCTGGCCGACCCGGAGGGCAACGAGTTCTGCGTGCTGGAGCCTCGGCCGGTCTACCAGGACACCGGGCCGATCGCCGCGGTGGTGGTCGACTGCTCCGATCCGCGGGCCATGGCCCGGTTCTGGGGCGAGGCGATGGACTGGACCCTGCACGAGGTGACCGACGAGTATGCCGCGCTGCGCTCCGCCGCCGGCGTCGGCCCGTACCTGGAGTTCCTCCGCACGCCCGACGTGAAGACGGTGAAGAACCGCGTCCATCTCGACCTTCGGCCGTACCCCGGTGACGACCAAGCGGCGGAGGTGGCCCGCCTGCGGGCTCTCGGTGCCACCGACATCGACGTCGGCCAAGGCGACGATGTGTCGTGGACGTGCCTCGCCGACCCAGAAGGCAACGAATTCGACGTCCTCACTCCGCGGTGACGCGGAGGCTTTGCCGACACTTAGCCGGATTCCTGTACGGTTTCTGGGCCGAGTTTCTTGAGGTCCGGTACTAGCTGGCAACAAGGCGAGTTCGCAAAGAGGACGAGGAGGCAGGGACTGATGCCCTCCCTGAACGACCGGGTGGTGCTCCTGACAGGCGGGGCGACAGGTATCGGGCGGGCCATCGCCCTCGACATGGCAGCCGCGGGCGCGGCTGTCGCCATCGGTGACACGAACGTCGATGGCGGGCAGCGAACTGTCGAGGAGATCCTGAGCGCAGGCGGCAGGGCGTCCTTCAGGTCATGCGACGTGGCCGATGCCGAGCAGGTCGCCGCCCTGGTCGGCGGCGCCGTCGCCGACTTCGGACAACTCGACGTGCTGGTCAACGACGCCGGCATCTCCGGCGGGTCGTATCGCCTCCATGAGCTCGACATCGACGTCTGGGACCGGACGATCGCCGTCAACCTGCGCGGGACCTTCCTGTGTGCCAGGGCGGCGATCCCGCACCTCATGCGACGTCCGCGGAGCTCCATGATCAACATCGCTTCCACTTACGGCATCATCGGCGCGCCGCTGGCACCGTCGTACTGTGCCTCCAAGGGCGGCATCGTCAACCTCACCAGGCAGCTGGCCGTCGACTACAGCCGCGACGGTCTTCGCGTCAACGCCATCTGCCCTGGGTACATCGACACGGACATGGGCGGGCACCGGGGATCCCTTCCGCCGGTCGAGCGTGCCGCCGCCGAGGCGCGGCGGGAAGCGAACGCCGCCTTGCAGCCCATCGGTCGCCAGGCGCAGGCACAGGAAGTGGCCCGCGTCGCGACGTTCCTTGCATCTGACGAGGCGTCATTCATGACCGGTTCAATCGTGACCGTCGACGGCGGATGTACGGCAACCTTCCGCTACGGGTCCTGAGGGTGCCCCGCGAACTCCCGCGCGAGCCGATAGCCATCATCGGTAGTCAGCGCGGGGCGTGGGCTTACGCCCGCTGAAGTTCGAGCACCGGAATGGTGCGGACTCCAGTGGTCTGGCGTTCGTACTCGGCGAAGCCCGGGTAACGGCGCGCTTGCTCGGCGTAGATGCGGTCGCGTTCAGCGCCGGCCAGTTCGCGGACGGTCACCTGGTATGACTCGGTTCCGCGTTCGACGCTGCCGTCGCCGGCGGCGGCCAGGTTGCGGTACCAGTCCGGATTGTCGGGTGCTCCGGCCTTGGTAGCGAAGACGTAGATGATGTCCGGCCGGGTGTCGTGCGGGAGGTACATCGTCGGGGTGACGTACTCCCGCCCGCTCTTGCGACCGCGGTGGTGCAGTAGGACCACGGGCGCGCCCTCGAAGTTGCCGCCGAGCCTGCCTTCGTTCGCCCGGAACTCCGCGATGGTCTTGGCGTTCCAGTCGAGCGGGTCGCTCATGTCGAACTCCTCTCGTGTCACGGTCCCGGGTCTGCGCCGCGACCGGGCGATGAAGGGCCCGGCAGCCGTTCCCGGCGATCCGCCACCAGACTTGCCGCCAGACAGGTGGGGAGGCGTCACCTGATTCCGGTGACTTGCCGCCCGACGTGTTCGATGCATATGAGCCAGGACCGGGTCGTGGCGTGCTTGTCAAGCACGGCCGCGCCTAGGACCCGGGCTGGAGACAGGTATATCTGGCGCCAGCCCGGGTGCCCGGCGGTCTTACCCCTGGTAGTTTCCTGCCGCGGCGGCGATGGCCCGGCTCTTCGGCCACGTCACTCTTCACCGCAGCGGTGACTTGGGCCTGCGAGAGAAAGCCCGGCGTCAGGTTGTCCGCGATAAAAGCCTTACTGACGGCAGGTTCGGCGGTAATTGCCTTAAAAGCCGCGGACAGGGTGGCGACACGCGAAGCCGAGGTGCCCGGCGGGCAGAAGTACACCTGGTTAACGGCGGTCTGGCCGAACAGTACCTCCATGGCCTGGATGGCCTTCTGCTGCGCGGCCGTCTTCGGTGGGTCGTCCTTGGCTCATATCGGCCAGCGTGGGCGACATTCTTGAGCTCGCGCATAGCCGGACATCCCCGGCAAGACGGGCCCGGTGACCAAGAGCGCGCGTGCCTTCCCTGCCGCGATCGCGGACGGCAAATGTCGGTACCGAGTTGGCCCCGAGAATGGCATCGCCGCGAAGGAATCCGGCTACCTCGTCCGGGGGTGCCTCATAACCCGCAACGAGCTGTGCCTGTACCCCGTAACCGGTGTAGATTCCCTTCTCAAGCACCTCATTTGATCCGGTCACCGCAACCGACTTGAGTGACCCGGCCGACGCGACGTCCTGCCACGCCTTATAGGGAGAACTCGGCTGGACGACGAAGACCTCGGGATTGATAGGGCAGCCCGGCGATCAGTTCTTCCTTCTGGATGTCGAAGTTAACATTGGGCTGCTTGGTCGCCTCATTGGCTACATCGGTGCTGGCGTTAATGACTCCGATGGTCAGGCCGTCGGCCGGGTGGCCGCGGCCGCCTGGTCCTGGCCCGCGATCGTCCCCCCAGCGGGAATCGACACGATATTCACGGTGGCATTCAGGTACTTGCCAAGGGCCGGCGCGAGGATCGTCGTGGTGGTGTAGAAGCCGGTGCCTGGCGGATCGGGAACGTCCCAGGTAATGGTTTTACCGTCGTAAAACGATTTGCCGTCCGTACTGCCGGACGCTGAACCGCTTGAGGCGCCGCTTCCGCATGCGGCAATGCCACCTGCGAGCAGGACGGCCTCAATGATCGCTCGTTACGGCCCACGGCCACGCCAAGCAGGACCACGTTGCCCGTCATGACGCCGGTAAAAACGCTGCCAAGCCGAGTGAAGGCGACGGCGTCAGTGGCGCCGGTTACCAACGTCAGTGCGATTGTCAGGACGTCGCGGATCCGGGCCTGCTCTGCGAGGGTGCTGGGCGACCGGGGCGCAGCCGTCGCGACAACGACCTCATGGCCCCCGCTCCCCGGACAGTCAGGCGCGAGACACATATGGTAGACGGTATACTGTCTGTGCAGCCGGAGGCAAGTCGCCGGTGGCCTGATAGGCGGGCGCTTGTCGCCTGCCGCGACAACAAGGGGCGTGGCGCCCTAGAATTACGTATCTTTCACATAAAAAAATTGCCGTCAGGGCTGAGCTAGGAATCAGGTGCAAAACATGAATGGCATGACTGCCGACGGGGAGCCGCGCTTCGAGCGGCGGCGATCCGCCCCACGGACGGAACGCCGCCCAGTTGCCCGTCCCGTTCCCCTGCGTCATGCCGTCTTTGACGCCATTCTGGAAATGATTATCAGTCGAGACCTCAAGCCAGGGGAACATCTCGGCGAAGGGGAGCTGGCCGAGCACCTGGGGGTAAGTCGCCAGCCAGTGCGGGAGGCATTCCAGCAGCTCCATGCCGAGGGGTGGGTTGACCTGCGCCCGGGCCAGGGTGCCTTCGTGCACTCGCCCACCGAGAAGGAGGTCGATGACCTGCTGGCCGTGCGGACGATGCTGGAATCGCAGTCGGCGCGGCTCGCGGCGGTGGCCCGCAATGACGGAGACATCGGCCGCCTGTGGCAGATTTGGGACGCCGGGGTCAGAGCCGTCGAAGCGGGCGACCTCGAGGGCATCATCGGCGCCAACGCCGACTTTCACGCCTGCGTGATGAGCATCGGCGATAACCGTGTGCTCGCCGAGCTGGCCAAGCTCGTGGACCGCCGGGTCCGCTGGCACTACCGGCCCGTCGCGCAGGTTCGCGGAAAGCACTCCTGGGATGAGCACGCCGAGCTGATCAGGGCCATCGCCGCAGGGGATGCCGACAGCGCGGGACGCATCATGTCCGACCACACCGAGCGCACGCGACGTGTGACCCACGAGTTGCCGGCCGAGGAGGTCCCGGGCTAGGCCGAAAGTCCCTACCGGGTTCCGAACGGTACGGGCGTGGCGCTCGTCCACCCGTACATCCGGTGGTCACGGTGGAATTCGAGGAAGTCAGCCTTGGCGAAGGTCACCGTTACGGGCTCGACCTCAACACCCTTGATTGCTGTGGTTACCGGGGCTGCCGGAGCGTCAGCGTTCGCATACGCGATGCTTACGTGCGGCCTGTAGTCTTCCCGTTTCGGCAACGGTTGCGCGCGGTCGTTCCCCAGCACGTCTACCAATGCGTCGTGGATTTGCTGGCGAATCGAGTACAACGGCTCTGCGGGATGGGCCTTGAGAGGAAACTGCCTCTAGCCGGACCGTTGGGTACCGGAGCGTCACAGTGGGCTGCTCGACCTGCTTGAGCCGGTCTGCGATTCCTTGACGGATAGCCTCCGCCTCGTCCGGGCTGATCTCGTCGACGAACCCGATCTCCTGCAGTGGTGATGTGCAGGCACTGCGGCGGGATCGGGTCGAGTACCGGCAGAGCTTTGGTTGCTTCCTGGTACCTGGCGACTAGGGCGCGTAGCCGCGGCTGATCGTTAAGGATGCAGATGGCAGGCGTAGGCGTGTCGTCCCTCCCGCCAACCAGGCCGCCACCACCAGTGGTTCTTTAGCTCCGCGACATCCTCAGGCATCGGACAATCCCTTCCGTCGGGGGCCTGGGCTATGTAAGTGTGGCGCGGATGGTGGCCCGCGCGCTCGCCTGCCAACATGGACCCCGGCGGGATGAGCGAAACCAGGAGGCAGCAGGATGCTGGACCGATACGACTACGGGATCCTCGGCGTCGGCGAGATCGGGGCGGCGATCGTCACCGGCCTTTGCGAGGGCGTCGACGACGCGCCGCGGATCCTGCTCTCCCCGCAGAAACGCGGCGAGAGTCCGCCGCCCTCGCCGCGCGGTACCCGTCGGTGTCGGTCGCGCCAGACAACCAGTCGCTGGCCAGCCGCTGCGCGGCGGTCGTGCTGTCCTTCCGGCCCAAGGACAGCCGCCGATCCTCGGCGGGCTGGCCTTCCGGCCGGATCAGCCGATCATCAGCGTGATGGCCGGCGTGCCCGCGAGACGAGCTGGCATCCCTGGTCGCGCCTGCCAGCGACATCGCCCGGGCCATCCCGCTGCCGCCGGTCGGCCGTCGTGCCGGGATCACGCCGGTTCATCCCGGGGACCGCGGCCGCGCGTGCCCTGTTCGGCCGGCTGGGCGGGACGACCGACGTCGAGGATGCCGGCGCGTTCGAGGCCATGTCCGCCGCGACCGGCACCATCGCGGCGCACCTGCGGTACGTGGCCGACGATCAGCCAGCTGGCTGAGCGACCAGGGCGTCGAGCCCGAGCAGGCCGCGCGGTACGTGCGATCCATCTTCGCCAACGTGGCCGAGGACCTAGGCAGCAGCCGCGGAGAACCTCGACGAGCTCGCCCGGGCGCACGCGACTCCCGGCGGCATCAACGAGCGGTTCAGCGCGATGCTCCACGCGGCGGGCGTCTTCGATTCCGTCAGCCGGTCACTCCAGGTCATCTACGACCAGCTTCAGGTCCGCCGGGCTGACCTTCCGGGGCGGAGACCCCGTCGAGTCGCACCTGCGGGACCTGTGATGGCATGGCCCATGAGTGCTGACATCCGCGTGCGCCGCGTCTACGAGGAACCTTCCGCCGCGGACGGCGCCCGCGTGCTCGTCGACCGGATCTGGCCGCGCGGGTTGCGGAAGGACGCCGCCCGGCTTGACGAGTGGGCGAAAGACGTCGCGCCGTCGGGGGAACTGCGGACCTGGTACGGCCACGACCCGGCCAAGTTCGACGAGTTCCGCCGGCGTTACGCCGCCGAACTGGAGCGAGCCCGGCGGCGCGGGAAGGCCTGGCCCGGCTCCGCGCGCTCGCCGCGGAGCGGCCGGTGACGCTGCTGACCGCGACTAGGGAGCTCGGCCTCAGCCAGGCCGCTGTGCTCGCCGGGCTGCTCCGGGAGACGCCGTAGCGCGGTAGCGAGCGGAGTTTGACTCTCTCTCTGGGAGAGGGCTGAGGGTGGTCTTGTCGGCCGGAGGGACCGGCACGATTCAACCGAAGGGGCTTGACCATGAGCACCGAACTGCCCGCCATCGTCGCCGAGCACATCGCGGCCGTGAACGACTTCGACACCGACCGGATCGTCGCGACCTTCGCCCCCGACGCCTACGTCAACGACAACCGGCGCGAGATCTGGGGGACCGAGGCCATCCGGGCCTTCGTCGCCAAGGAGTTCGTCGGGGACCACGTCACGATGGAGGTTCGCGAGGTCATCGACCACTACGGCGACATCATCGTCCGCGCCCGGTACGACGGCACCTACGACAAGTCCAACCTGCCGGACGAGTTCGTCATGACCAGCTACTTCGGCCTCAGGGACGGCAAGATCATCAGCCTGGCCGTGATCTTCAACCAGCCGTCCCCGTACTGAGCCCAGGTTGCCGATGCGTGAGCAAAGCTTTACGGTTGGTAAAGAAACTGTCACACGCGATACGGGGGTATACGCGATGCCAGACTTCGGAGGGCTCGTCAACAAGGCCAAGGACCTCGCCGGGCAGCACCAGGACCAGGTCCACGACGGGGTCGAGAAGGCCGAGGACCTCGCCAAGGACAAGCTCGGCGGCAAGTACGGCGACCAGATCGACCAGGGCGGCGACGCGGTCGAGAACTACCTCGGCGTCGACGACCAGACGGACGAGCAGCAGACCGACGAGACGACGCCAGAACGAGCGAGCAGCGGTAACTGAGGTTCCGCTGCACGCTGACCCGGGAGCTGACCAGGCACGTTAGCAGCCCCGGACCACCAGGCGCCGGGCACCGTATGGTGCCCGGCGCTTATCATTCGCAAAACCGCACACGTAGCGCCAACCCGCACATGTAACGTATCGGACAACGCGGTTATAAATCCGTGACCCTGGGGGCGGGGGGGCTGACTACGAAGGTGGGAACGTGCGACATCTCTACGGCACTGCCCTAGCTGTCATCATGACCGTCGTCATGTTCTTCGGCGGCGCATGGGGCTACCTCCAGCTGCTCAGGCTCCCGGTGCCGCCCGGCCAGGCGACCGCGCTGCCCGCAGGCGGCGGGTCACTGCTGTCGAACAGCACCGCGCTGCTCGCGCTGGCCGCCCTGCGTCGCCACCGCCGTGCTCGCCGGCCTGCTCGCCGTGATCCCGTGGTTCTCACCGCTCGCGTCCGGCCTGCCCGGCGTGCTGCTCCTGGCCTGGACGGCGGTCTACTTCGTGAGCGTGCGGCGCGCGGTGGAGTTCATCCCGCTGCGCTCCCACTCGTTCGGCGCGGGCTGGGAAGCCCTGCTCTTCAACGGGATTCTCGGCGCCGTCGGCGTGGTCATGGTCTTCCCGATGTTCATCCCGTCCCGCTGGCGCGGGCCGCGCCCGGTGGAATCGGACGAGTTCACCAGCGACGTGGACGACTACCTGACCGCCGTGACGACGGACGACCGGCCGCGACGGCGCGATGAGCGGCAGCGCGAGGAGCACGTCCCGCTCGTCGGCACCCTGGTCGGCGGGCGCATGCCGCCGACGGGACCCGACGGCGTCAGGCCGGTGGACACCACCCGCATCACCGGCGCTTCGCGGGCACTGCGCAACACCGGCTCCTTCCGCGTCGCCACCGGCGCGCAGCCGCGTGCCACCGGCGCGCAGCCGCGTGCCACCGGCTCCTTCCGCGCCGCGCAGGACACGAGCCTGCTGCGGCGGCCGTACTACCAGGCGGGTGACGAGTAGCCAGCCGCCTGGTAAGCCGGCCAGCCGCCAGGCCGGCTAGCCCAACTCGGCGCGCAGCTGCGCGGCGGCGGCCGCCATCGCGGCCATCTTGCCGTTCGCGGTATCGCGCGGGATGTACTTCATGCCGCAGTCCGGGGCGAGCACGAGCCGGGACGGCAGGCACGTACGGCAGCGCCCGGCGCACCCGCTCGACCACCACCTCCGGCGTCTCCACCTCCGGGTCGGACAGGTCGATCACGCCAAGGATGATCGTCTTGCCCTCAAGCGTGCTGAGCACCGAGCAGTCCAGGTTCGACTGCGCCGTCTCGATCGAGACCTGGTCGACGTCGCACGCCGCGAGCTCGGGCAGGAACGAGTAGCCCTCCGGGCGCTCGTGGATGATCGCGGCGTAGCCGAAGCAGATGTGCAGCGCGGTCGTCCCCGGTCACGCCGTCGAGCGCCCGGTTGATCACCTTGACCCCGTACTGCGCGGCCTCGGCCGACCGGGCCTGCAGGTACGGCTCGTCGAGCTGGACGATGTCGGCCCCGGCCGCGAACAGGTCCTTGATCTCCTCGTTCACCGCCTCCGCGTAGCCAAACGCGAGCGCCTCACGGGACCCGTAATAGTCGTCCTGCGCCTGCTGCGCCATCGTGAACGGGCCCGGCACGGTGATCTTGACCGTCCGCGACGTGTGGTCCCGCAGGAACGAGAGGTCGGACACCTCGACCGGGTGCTTCCTGCGGATCGGGCCAACCACCCGGGGCACCGGGTTCGGGTGCCCGCTGCGGTCGAGCGCCGTGCCCGGGTTGTCGATGTCCACGCCGTCAAGCGCGGTCGCGAACCGGTTCGAGTAGCTCTCCCGGCGGATCTCACCGTCGGTGATGATGTCAAGGCCGGCGTCCTCTTGCGCGCGGATCGCTAGCAGCGTCGCGTCGTCCTGGGCCTGGTCGAGGAATTCCGGGGCGACGCGCCAAAGCTCACGGGCGCGGACCCGGGGCGGAAACCGGCCGGCCAGCCGGCCCCTGTCGATAAGCCAGTCAGGCTGTGGATAACTTCCAACGAGTGACGTGGGCAGCAGCATGCCATGCAGGTTACGCCGGAAGATCCGTTATGTATACGACCGTCAGCCTCCTCACCCGCCAGGCAGGATGTTGACCGCGCGGGACACCACGAGGGCGACGGTCACGATCGAAATGAGCGACTGCACGGTCATCGCCACCTTGGCCCAGCGGGACATGGGCATGACGTCCGTCGGGCTGAACGCCGAGGCGTTCGTGAACGCCAGGTACAGGTAGTCGAGGAAGGCCGGCTCCCAGTCCGGCGGGACCATCTCCGGCGGGCTGACCATCTGGGGGAACTGGAAGTCGGGGTACTGGTGCCCGATGTTGAGCGCGCGGGCGACCGGCCCGCCGCGGTCGAACTCCCAGTACCACAGGGCGAAGACGACCACGTTGGTGAGCCAGATGACCGCCCCGGTGATCAGCAGCTGGCCCGGCGTCCGGCCCATGGTGCCCCGCGTGATGCCGACCGCGAGCCTGGCCACCGACCACCCGTTGGCCAGGGTGAGCAGCGCCGCCGAGCACCAGGCTGAGCGATCGCATGGCCCTCGACTGGCGGTTGATCCGCCGCGGGTTGGCGGTGACGAGCACGATCAGCAGCGCTCCCTGCGCCGCGGGCAGGATCCACGACGGCCTGACCAGTACCAGCCGGTCAGGCACCGCCACCTGGAGCGCGATGGCCACCGCGGTGGTGACCGCGACGGGCCAGCGCAGCTCGCCCTCGGTCGTGCGGCGCCACGCGGGCAACGGGCGCTGGTGCACCCCCGGCGGCCTCGTGCAGCCACTCGCCCGCGTGCACGCCCTCCGCCTCCAGGCGCAGCGCGACCAGGCGCTGGAGCTCGTCCATCCGGCTGTGCAGCGAACGGATCCCGTCAATGACCTCGGGTGTCCGACGCGGGTGCTTCGTCGTCACTAGTGCCAGCCACAGCTCCACAGTACGAGGGACATACCTAAGGGACCCTTCAGTGCGGAATACCCGAGATCACGTCCCCGACGCGGCCGAGGGCCTCGCCAAGCCGGACCCGCGAGTCGCCCTGCCGTGTCACCGGGCTCCGGCGACTCAAGCCGGTCGGCCAGCCGGTAGAGCGCGTACAGCCCGTGCACGCCCGCCCAGCGCGCGGGCTCAGGCTCCCAGGCCCGGCTGCGGTGCCCCACCCAGGGCAGCGTGGTCAGCGATGACTGCTCCCCGGTCACCAGGTCGGCGAGCGTGCGCCCGGCGAGGTTGGCGGCCGCGACCCCGTGCCCGGTGTAGCCGCCCGCCCAGCCCAGGCCCGACGCGGGGTGGTACGTCACCGACGCGCACCAGTCGCGGGGCACGCCGAGCACGCCGCACCACGCGTGCGCGATCTGCGCGTCGGCGGCGGCGGGGAACAGCCGCCGCAGCACCCCGGTGAGCGCGGCCACGGTCGACTGGTCGGTCATCCCCAGGTGATCCGTCGCCGAGGCGAACCGGTACGGGACGCCGCGCCCGCCGAGCGCGATCCTGCCGTCCGCGGTCCGCTGCGCGTACATGTACGCGTGCGCCTCGTCGGACAGCGTTTCGCAGGCCGCCCAGCCGATCTCCTGCCAGGCCGCGCGGTCAAGCGGCTCGGTCACCACCATGTGGCTGTTCATCGGCAGCAGCGCGCGCCGCAGCCCGGGCAGCGCGGCGGTGTACCCCTCGGTGCAGCGCAGCACCGAGCGCGCGCGCACGTCGCCGAACTTCGTCCGCGCCACCGCGCCTGCCTGCCCGGCGCCGGCGGGCTCGATCGCGGACACCGGCGTCGCCTCGTAGATCTCCACCCCGCGCCGCTCCGCCGCCGCGGCGATCCCGGCGGCCAGGGCGGCCGGCTGAACCCGGGCGCTCGCGGGCGCGTACAGCCCGCCGAGGGCCCCGGCGACGTTGACCCGCTCGCGCGTCTCGTCGCGGGACAGGAACTGGTACACGTCGTCCGCCGTCGCCCCGCTCCCTGATGGCGGTGAGGCCCTCGCGCATGCGCGCGAGCTGCGACGGCGTCGTCGCGACCGACAGCCGGCCGCCCTTCACGAAGTCGCAGTCGATCGACTCGGCCTCGCACACCCGCCCCACCTCGTCGACGGTGGACCGGAGCTCGGCCTCGAGCGCCTCCACGCCGGCCGTGCCGCCCGCGGCCCGCGCGTAGCGGTCCCGTGACCCGGGCAGTTCCGCGGTCACCCAGCCGCCGTTGCGCCCGGAGGCCCCGTACCCGGCGAACGCCGCTTCAAGCACCACGATCCGCAGGTCGGGCCGCAGCCCGGCGAGGTAGTACGCGGTCCACAGCCCGGTGTACCCGCCGCCCACGATGCAGACGTCCGCTTCGGTCGGCCCGGGCAGCGACGGCCGCCGGGGCGGGAAGCCGCCAAGTGCCCGCCACCAGTAGGAGACTTCGCCGTTGCGCATGGGGAGAAGGTACCCGATGACGCCCGGACCAGGCAGAATCAGGTGGCCACGGTGCGCCAACTGGGTACGTTAAGTATGAACTGGTGCGTCACCGGGCGGTCTACGACGGAAGGTACGGTCTGAGTCATGCGACTTGGGGTACTCGACGTCGGCTCGAATACCGTGCACATGCTGGTCGTCGACGCGTACCCGGGCGCCCGCCCGCTGCCCGCGTTCTCGCACAAGGTCGAGCTCTCGCTCGCCGCCCACCTGGAGCCGGGACAACACGCTGTCCAAGATCGGCGAGGAGCGGCTGACCGAGGTGGTCGCCGAGGCGCTGCGGATCGCCGAGGACAAGGGCGTCGAGGACTTCCTCGCCTTCGCCACCTCCGCCGTCCGCGACGCGGTCAACGGCGACGACGTGCTCGCCCGCATCCAGGACGCAGACGGGCGCGCGCATCAGGGTGCTGTCCGGCGAGAACGAGGCGAGGCTGACCTTCCTGGCCGCCCGGCGCTGGTTCGGCTGGTCCTCGGGCCGGCTGCTCGTGGTCGACATCGGCGGCGGCTCGCTTGAGATCGGCGCGGGCCTGGACGAGGAGCCCGAGGCCGTGATGTCGCTGCCGCTCGGCGCCGGCCGGCTGACCAGGGACTGGTTCACCGCGGACCCGCCGTCCGCCGACCAGGTGCGCGCGCTGCGCAGGCACGTGCGGGCGCAGATCGCCCGGATGGCGGGCAGCCTGCGCCGCGGCGGCACCGTCGATCACGCGGTCGGCACGTCGAAGACGTTCAGGCAGCTCGCCAGGATCGCCGGGGCCGCGCCGTCGAGCGAGGGCTTCTACGTGCGGCGGTTCCTCAAGCACAGCGACGTGGGCCTGTGGGCCGAGCGGCTCGCCGCGATGGACAAGGCCGAGCGCGCCCGGCTCCCCGGTGTTTCCGAAGGGCGGGCGGCCCAGATGCCGGCCGGCGCCATCGTCGCGGACGCGGTGATGGACCTGATGGGCGTCACCCAGCTGGAGATCTGCCCGTGGGCGCTGCGCGAGGGCGTCATCCTCAAGCGCCTCGACATCCTCGCGGACCCCGCCACGCGGGGCCTACCGGGCCACGGCCGACGTTCCCAACGTAAAACACGCACCCGTTCAGAAGAATTCAAGATCTTTCTCCGAACGGGTGCGTGCTTCGACTGCGGGACCAGGGGCTCCCCGGCAGCTGCCGTACGCCCGCGGGGCGAGAGACGAACGGGCCGCTAAACGAGGCGGCCTGTCTGACGCGACTGCAGCTCCGGTAGTCGTGCGTGCGCTCGACCGACGGAGCAGGGAACTTCTGGACGCACATCGGGCGGTCGGGGTGGCCCGCGGGCGTCGGCAGGCCACGTGAATCGCGCTGGGCCGCGCGCCTGATACGATCGCGATCTTTGCGATCAGGCGCGCGGCCCAGCGCAGCGGGGGTACGGGGGGTCGTCCCCCCGGGGGATTACTGCAGCAGGCGGATGCCCTCGGTTGGCTCGTCCGGGTCGATCAGGCCGCTGCCGGGGCGGGGCTCGCGGTCGCCGAGCGGGTCACTGCCAAGGCCGCTGACCGGCGCGCCGCCGGGCATCGGCGGACGCGGCAGGCCGTCCTGCTGCCCGCCATGACGGCTCGGGCGAGCGTCAAGCGGCGGCGGCGGCGGTGGTGCCTGGCCGCCCGAACGGGCCGCGCGGCGCGTCGGGTGGCGGCAGCAGGCCGCCGCCGACGGAGGCCGGCCCGTCGAGCGCGTCGAGGTCCGGGTCGGAGACGGGCGGGTTGAGCCGGCCGGTCAGCCCGGGCCGGCCGGGCATCGGGACGGATGTCCTCGCCTCGCGGCGGGGCGACGGTCCCCGCGGTGACCGTCTCCGGTGCGGGCGGGGCAAGCAGCGCGAGGTCGCGGTCGTTGTCGCTGTCGGCGCCGTCGTTCTCGGAGCGGCGGCCGCGGCCGCGGCGGCATCGGCGGCTTCCGCGAGGCTGACCGCCCGGCTGACCGACTGGTTGACCTCTTCTTCAAGCGACATCCTGGCGGCTTCCGCGGCGACGAGGCCCTGCACGCCGTCCAGGATGTCGGTCAGCCGCCGGACCGTGTCCGCGTGCCTGGTGCTGAGCAGGTTGAGCCTGCGCTCGGCGCCGTCGTGGATGGCCGTCGCGCGGGCCGTGGCCTCGTCAAGCACCTTCTTCGCCTGGGCCTTGGCCTGGGCGAGCGCCTGATCCGCCTTCTTCCGCGTGTCGCTGGTCAGCCGGTCAGCCTCGGTGCGCGCGGCGGTGCGGGTCTTGTCCGCCTCGTTGCGGGCGGCGGAAATGGTCCGCTCAGCCTGCTCCTGGGCGGCGGTCAGCATCCGCTCGGCCTGCTCCCGCGCCTCGGCGCGGACCCGCTCAGACTCCTGCTGCGCCTCGGCCCGCTGCTTGGCGATGTCGTCGTCGGCCTTGTTCTTCTGGGCCTTCGCCTCGTCGTCCGCCAGCTTGAGGATCTGCGAGATCCGCTCGCTGACCTCCTCGTGCGCAGGCCTGCCGGAGAGCGCCTGCTGGCGCACGGTGGAAAGTTCGCGGCGCAGGTGCTCGGAATCATCGAGGGACCGGGCGAGCCGCTGCTCAAGTTCCCGGATCTCGTTGTTGCGGCGCGCTACAAAGTCGTCAACCTGGCGGCGGCTGTAGCCGCGCATCTGCATCTCGAACTCTTCGTGCAGCAGGTTCGGCAGGAGGTCACTGTTTTCATTCATGGCATCACGAGAATCTTGGGTCCTGAGAGGTCTGCGGGGACGATGTCCGGAGTCTAACGGTGCCGGGCGTGGTAGTGGGATCGCCCAGGTAGCGAGCTCCCCCTCGTAGCGGTTACGAACCCGACTCTTCTCCCGGGAGCCACCGTCCGCAACCGAAACGACCGAGTGTCCCGTTATATCCCAACTTCGCTCTGTTGCCAAAGTTGCGGACGTTGAGCTATGGGTCAGCAAGTTCATCCATGGGGTTACGAGTCATGAGGCTTTGAGATCGGTGGATGTCCTGCTCAGGGCATGGCGCTGGGGCAACTCATGACGTAAGCTGTAGTCAGTCAGTTACCCTATGATATGCGGACATTCGATCATCTTCCGCAATATAAACCGGACATATGGTGCTGCTGGGACTGGTGCTGCGCAGGGTGAGCCCAGTTCCGAAAGTGACAGATGCCCCATACCGGAACCAGAAGATTTCCGCTGCCGTGTCGCGGAATCGTTACCGGGAAGCCGGGTAAAACGTACGCAAGGGTGGTCTGCGAATGGCCCCGATGGGTCATGCGGAGGAATGGTGTCGCGACGTAACCTGAAGGGCGGAGCGGGGAGTGCCCGGTCGAAGGAGGTGAGCACGATTCCCATGCAGGTTGACCTTCGTGTTCACGACGACGTGGCGCTCGGTGAGATCGAACTCTACGCCGAGGTCCTCGCGACCGTCGCGGCGAGCGACGGCCCGCTCTCGAAGAGCGAGCTGGACGAGGCGCTGGGCATCCGCCACCGGCGCTCAGCGGTGTTTCCTGAGCTCCGGCTCGGACAGCCGTCGCGCTCAGGGTGCGGTACATGGCGTCGGTTGACCAGCGGCTGAAGCCGAGTGCCGTGTACATCCGTACCGCCGCCGTGTTGTCCTCGTCTACGTAGAGCATGACGTCGGCGAGCCCGAGGCGCCGCAGGTGAGCAAGGCCGGCGAGGGTCAGCGCGCGCCCGAGGCCGCCGCCCTGCTGGCCGGGGTCGACGCCCACCACGTAGACCTCGCCGATCGGGCGCGCCGCCGTCGCCGCCGTCGGGGTGCACCTTCGTCCAGTGGAACCCCGCCAGCCGGCCGTCCCGCTCGGCGAGGAAGAAGCCGGCCGGGTCGAACCACGGCTCGGCCTCCCGCAGCCGGAGATCCGCCATGGTCCAGGCGCCCTGCTCGGGATGATGGGCGAACGCGCGGTGGTTGACCGCCAGCCAGGCTTCCTCGTCCGAACCGGGCCCGAAGGTGCGGATCGTCACCCCGGGCGGAACGGCCGGAGCGCCGGCGGGCGCCGCCGCCAGGGGCATCCGCATCTGCCACAGCGCCCGGAACCTGGTGAACCCGGCGGACTTCGCGAGCCCGACCGCGCCGGGCAGCTCGCCGTGGGCCCAGAGCCGGACGCCGGTCCCGCCCGCGCCCGCGAGCAGCGCGGAGCTGAGCGCCGTGCCGTAGCCGCGGCGCCGGTAGCCGGGGTGGACGACGAGCTCTCCGCTCACGTCGCCGCCCTGCGCCTCCGCGTCGGGGGCGTCCAGGTGCGCGTACGCCGCCAGCATGCCGTCGCCGGACGTCAGGATCAGGTCGCGGGCCTGCGCGCCGCTGCCGTGCCGCACCTGCAGCAGGACGTCCTCGGAGAGCGGTGCCACGCCGTCCGCGCGGGTCGCGGCGGCGGCGAGCTCCTGAACCTGCGGTGGCCAGCTCGGGGGAGAGCGGTCCCTCGGTGATGGCCGTGCCGGGAGGCGACGGCCAGGTCACCGGTCCGCCGGGATCACGGTGTCCTGCGGGATCAGGTCGGCGCTGTCCCGGTCCTCGGGGGAGCCCTTCACCGGCACGAACCGGTAGCCGACGTTCCGCACGGTGCCGATGAGCGCCTCGTGCTCGGGGCCGAGCTTGGCGCGCAGCCGCCGGACGTGCACGTCCACGGTCCTGGTGCCGCCGAAGTAGTCGTATCCCCAGACCTCCTGCAGCAGGTGCGCCCGGGTGAACACCCGGCCGGGGTGCTGCGCGAGGAACTTGAGCAGCTCGAACTCCTTGAACGTGAGGTCGAGCACGCGGCCGCGCAGCCGCGCCGAGTACGTCGCCTCGTCGATCGCCAGGTCGCCGGACCTGATCTCGTCGGGGGCGTCCGCGGCGGCGCGCATGGCACGGCGTCCGGTGGCGAGCCTGAGGCGGGCCTCCACCTCGGCGGGGCCGGCTGTGTTCAAGATCACATCGTCAGCGTTCCACTCCGCGCTGATCGCGGCAAGCCCGCCCTCGGTGACGATGGCGAGCATGGGGCAGTCGAGCCCGGTCGTGTGCAGCAGGCGGCAGATACTCTTGGCGTGCGCGAGGTCGCGGCGCGCGTCGACCAGGACGACATCGGCAGGCGGTGCCTCGACCAGCGCGGAGGCGTCGGCGGGCAGCACGCGGACGGAGTGCAGCAGCAGGCCGAGGGCCGGCAGAACCTCCGACGAAGGCTCAAGGACGCCGGTCACCAACAGCAACTCGCTCACGTGATGCCACCTCCAGTCTTGCGGGCGCGTGAACGCCGTCATTATCTGTATAAACACAAACGGGACCCGGGGGCAACATCGCCCGAGGTCCCGTTGAGGTGAGGATATCCGACATGGCCAAGGTCACCATCAGGTACTGGGCCGCGGCGAAGGAAGCGGCGGGCATGCCGGAGGAGTCCGTCGACGCGGTGACTCTCCGTGATGCGCTTAACGCGGCTGTTGCCAGCCGGAAACCGGACACCCGCCTGGCGACCGTCATCGCGAGGTCGTCGTTCCTGGTAAACGCCGATCCGGTGGGCCGGGCCGCCAAGGAGTCGATCGTGCTCGACGAGGGTGCCGTGATCGAGGTGCTGCCGCCCTTCGCCGGCGGCTGAGCCGCCGCCGCGCCGCTGTCGGTGACTGGCCGGTCGCCGGCTGTCCGGGACGCTGTCACGCTGGAAGCGGTCATCCCGGTAGTAAACGTGATTAGCTTCACCCCGGTAATCCCCAGTGAACACGGGAAACACTGATTACAAGCGGTCACCAATTGGCGTGTTTTGGTTGCTTTCGGCTACTTCGACCCGGTATACCGGTGACTGTGAGCACCGACCCCGGTCCGCCCGGGCAGCGAAATTCTCCGCCGCCATTGAACCAGTCGGCCGAAGCGAACGTTCTCCCTAGTGTGCCGAGCACAGCAGCGGCCAGCGGTGAGCGCATGGCCGACGATGCCTTTATCCGGGCGCTGTACGCCGAACACGGCGGAGCGCTGCTTCGGTACGCCTTGCACCTGACCGGCGGCGACAGGCAGAAGGCGGAGGACCTTGTGCAGGAGACCATCGTGCGGGCCTGGCGACATCCGGAGGCCCTTGCGGACCGTCCGGCGCGTCCCTGGCTGTTCGCCGTGGCTCGCAACCTGGCGGTAGACGCCTACCGGGCGCGTCAGTCCCGGCCGCCGGAGACCGGGCAGGAAGCCTTCGACACGCTGCCCGCGCACGATGACGCGGACCGCACGCTCGAGTCGTGGGCCGTGGCCGAGGCCCTGGCGTCGCTGCGGCCCGACCACCGCTCGGTCATCGTCGAGACCTACTACCGCGGCTGCTCGGTCGCCGAGGCGGCGGCGACCCTCGGCATCCCGGCCGGGACCGTGAAGTCGCGCACCTACTACGCGCTGAAGGCGCTGAAGCTGGCTCTTCAGGAACGGGGGCTGGCACCATGACGGAGTCACCGCCCGGCGGGACGACTCCGCGCGCGCCCGGGCCATGGACTGCCCGGAGGCCCGGATATCGCTCGGCGTCTACGTGCTCGGCGCCATCGATCCTGCCGAGCGCGCGCTGGTGGACGCCCACCTGGCGACGTGCCGCGACTGCCGGGACGAGCTCGCCGGGCTCGCCGGCCTGCCGGCCCTGCTCGCCCGCGTCTCGACGGAAGAGGCCATCGCGCTCGCCGCCGACCGACGGACCGTTCCCCGCCGGCCGCGGGCGACGGCGGCCGAGCCGCCGCCGCGAGCTGCTCGCCACGGTGCTCGACCTGACGGCGGCCCGCCGTCGCCGTCGCCGCTGGCGGGAAGCCAGCCTCGGCGTCGCGGCGGCGCTGATCATCGCGGTCGGCGTGTTCGGCGGCCTGCGGCTCGGGTCGAGCCCGGCGCAGCTCGCCGACGGCCACCGGGCAGTCGGCCCTGTACGCGGCCCCGCGAACGGCCCGATGGAGACCGTGACCGGGAAGTCGGGAGCCATGACCGCCACGGTCAGCTACAGCCCGATGGGCTGGGGCACCCAGCTCGACGCGAAGGTCAGCGGCATCCCCGTCGGCACGAACTGCCAGCTCTGGGTGATCGACGCCAGCGGAAACCGCGTCCTCGCCGGCGACTGGGTGACCGACAACGACGAGGGCAAGGTCTGGTACCCCGGGTCCGTCGGGGCTGCCGAGCAAGGACGTGGCCGCGCTTCGAGGTCACCGTCGGCCACGGGCAGACGATCCAGGTCACGGCCTAGAGTCCGAGGGATTGCGTCCTCGCCGGGAATAGCCGTCGGCGTTAGCGGTGCTGGAGTAGTCGTGGTCGGTGGCCTGGTAGCACTCGTGGTCGTCCTCGCCGCGGCATCCGCGGCGGGCTTCGTCATGCGCCAGCGCCAGGGCCGGTTCCGCCCGACAGGCGCAAGCACAGCCGTGGCCCGAACGGATGCGGCTGACTCCGGCCGGGCCAGCCTCCCGACGGCGTGCTGAGCGCCGCGGACCTGGGCGCGCCACTCGGCGCGCAGGCGACCCTCGTGCAGTTCTCGACCGAGGTCTGCGCCTACTGCGGCCCGACCAGGGAACTGCTCACCGAGGTGGCGCGGGAGCGGGACGGCGTCGCGTTCGTCGAGATCGACGCCGCCGAGCGGATGGACCTGACCAGGCGGCTGCACGTCCTGTCCACCCCGACGGTCCTGGTGCTCGACGCCCTTGGCGGCATCACGAGCCGGGCGTCGGGTCCGCCGCGCAAGGCTGACCTGCTGACCGCGGTGGGCGCCGTCGTCGGACGCGGGCGGTGCGGCTTGAATTTCCCACTGAATCAGGCGACAATTGGCTCCGTGTCGGCGGGCCTGGTGGTGACAGCGGTCGCCGCCAGTGCATAGCATCGGGTACGTGCCTTCCAGAACAGCCAAGATGCTCACGAAGCGGCGGGCTGTCGACTTCTGCCGGGTCGCGACCGCCATGTGTCCGTGCCCCGTGCCCTTCGTCGCCTGAGTTAGCGGGGCCTCTTGCCCCGGGCAGGCGGAGAACGTTAAAGGCTCAACCTGCGTCTGGAGCATGATCATGACCATTGACTCGCGTGGCCCGCGCTTCGGTGCGGTGATCACGACCGTGGTCCTCGCGGTCGTCCTGGTCACCGCGGGCGTCTCGCATCTCGTCGCCGGCTGGATCCTCTTCGCCCAGACGCTGGTATTCGCCGTGGGAGCGCTGGCCGGCCTGCGCTACGCCCCCTACGGGCTCATCTTCCGTCACCTGGTCCGGCCGCGGCTCGGGCCACCGTCCAAGACCGAGCCGGAGGCGCCGCCCCGCTTCTCCCAGGGCGTGGGCATGGTGTTCGCCGGGATCGGCACGATCGGCTTCGCGGCCGGGCTGCCGGTCCTCGGGATCGTCTTCGCCGCGTTCGCCCTGGCCGCCGCGTTCCTTAACGCGGCCTTCGACTTCTGCCTCGGTTGCCAGATGTACCTACTCATCCAAAGAATCCGGCCGGCCCAGTAGGGCGCGGCCGCACAAGGAGGTTTCTCAGTCATGAGCCGTTCCGACGTCCTGGTCGACGCCGACTACGTCGAGGCCCACATCGGTGCGCCTGGCACCGTCATCGTCGAGGTAGATGAGGACACGAGCGCGTACGACAAGGGACACATCCCCAGCGCGATCAAGATCGACTGGAAGAAGGACCTGCAGGACCCGGTCCGCCGCGACTTCGTGGACAAGGTGGGCTTCGAGACGCTGCTCTCCGAGCGGGGCATCTCCAACGACGACACCGTGGTCCTCTACGGCGGCAACAACAACTGGTTCGCCGCCTACGCCTACTGGTACTTCAAGCTGTACGGCCACCAGAACGTGCTGCTGCTCGACGGCGGCCGCAAGAAGTGGGAGCTCGACTCGCGCGAGCTGACCACCGACGTGCCCGCCAGGGAGAAGACCAGCTACACCGCCACCGAGCAGGACGCCTCGCTGCGCGCCAAGCGCGACGAGGTCATCGACGCGATCGGCAAGCAGAACCTGGTGGACGTGCGCTCGCCCGACGAGTTCTCCGGGCGGCTGCTCGCCCCGGCGCACCTGCCGCAGGAGCAGGCGCAGCGCGGCGGGCACATCCCGACCGCCAAGAACGTCCCGTGGTCCAAGGCCGCGAACGAGGACGGCACGTTCAAGTCCGACACCGACCTCACCACCCTGTACACCGGACGAGGCCGGCGTCGACTTCGGCAAGGACACGATCGCGTACTGCAGGATCGGCGAGCGCTCCGCGCACACCTGGTTCGTGCTGCACGAGATCCTGGGCCTGCCGAACGTGAAGAACTACGACGGATCATGGACCGAGTACGGCTCGCTCGTGGGCGTGCCGATCGAACTGGGTGAGGGCAAGTGAGCAACGACAGCTGCGGCGCGCCGGCCGGCGGCGTGACCATCACGAAGGACAAGGCAGGCAAGGAGGCGATCATCGAGGGGCAGGTGCTCCGCGGTGGCGCCCCCGTGTCCACGGGCTACGCCCGGCTCCTGGGCAGCGGCGACGAGTTCGTCGCCGAGGTGCCGCTCGGCGATGACGGCGGCTTCCGCTTCTTCGCCGCGCCGGGCGAGTGGACGCTGCGCGTCCTCGCTCCCGGCGACGTTCGCCTCGAGCAGGCGGTCACCGCGGACATCGGCCAGGTCACCAAGGTCGAGTTCCTGGTGTAGCGTGCAAGTGCCGCGGTGGCGTGGTCAGCCCACGGCACCCGTACCCGGGGCACTGGTCCCCGGCTGGCCGGTCGCTACCTTCGTGTCGCCTGTCTTCCTGGTTGGCGTGCGTTCGCCCGCGGTCCGTAGGCTCTGCGCATGAGCGAGCACCGGCAGGAGTTTGACAACGAGCTTGAGGCCATCGAGAGCAAGGTCATCGAGCTATTCGCGATGGTCGCCGAGGGCCTGCCCGTGGCGACCCAGGCGCTGCTTAACGGCGACGACGAGGCGTACCCGCTGCTAGCCGAGCGCGACCAGGCCATCGACGCCCTCTACCTCGAGGTCGAGGGCCTGGCCAACCGGGAGATCCTGCTGCAGGCGCCGGTGGCGTCCGACCTGCGCTTCCTGCTCTCGGTGCTGCGCATCGTGCCGGAGCTTGAGCGGTCGCATGACCTCGTGGTGCACATCGCCGCCGCGGCCAGTCACTTCCTCGGCGACGACCTCACGCCGCGCGCCAAGGGGCTGGTGGAGCGGATGGGCGACCTCGCCGCCGAGATGTGGCGGAAGGCGGCCGACTCCTGGTACCAGCGCGACCGGGCCGCCGCGGAGGCCCTGGCCGAGCGGGACGAGGACATGGACGAGCTGCACTCCAGCCTCACCGCCGAGCTCGCCTCCGGGCAGATGGCGGTGCCCGTCGCGATGGAGATGGCCCTGGTCGCGCGGGACTACGAGCGGCTCGGCGCGCACGCGGTCAACATCGCCCGCCGGGTGGTCTACCTGGCGGGCTCCGTCCCGCACAAGCCAGCCGACGAGTAACCGCAGACCGAGCAACGGAGGAACGGGTGCGGCCGGAGTCAGCCGCACCCGTTCCTCTTGCCCGGTTTTCTGCTTTGGACCCCGTACTTAGCCGATGCGGCCGGTGACGTAGGCCTGGGTCCGGTTGTCGTGCGGGTCCTCGAAGATCTGCTGGGTCGGGCCGTACTCGACGAGGATGCCGGTGCGGGTGTCGTTCTTGGAGTCGGTGAGGACGGAGAAGAACGCGGTGCGGTCGCTGACCCGGGTCGCCTGCTGCATGTTGTGGGTCACGATCACGATCGTGTAGTTCTTCTTGAGCTCGCGGATCAGGTCCTCGATCGCGAGCGTGGCGATCGGGTCGAGGGCCGAGGCGGGCTCGTCCATCAGCACCACGTCCGGCTCGACCGCGATCGTGCGGGCGATGCACAGCCGCTGCGCCTGGCCGCCGGACAGGGCGAGACCGGACTGCTTGAGCCGGTTCTTCACCTCGTCCCACAGCGCCGCGCTGCGCAGCGAGCGCTCGACGATCTCGTCGAGCTTGGCCTTGTTGCGCTCGCCGTTGATCCGCGGGCCGTAGGCCACGTTGTCGTAGATCGACTTGGGGAACGGGTTCGGCTTCTGGAAGACCATTCCGATCCGGCGGCGGACCGCCGCCGCCGAGACGTCCTTGGCGTACAGGTCCGCGCCGCGGTAGTGTCATCAGCGCCGTCCACCCGCGCGCCGGCCACCAGGTCGTTCATCCGGTTGAAGGCGCGCAGCACGGTCGACTTGCCGCTGCCCGACGAGCCGATGAACGCGGTGACCTCGTGCTCGTAGATCGGTAGCGACACGTCGGTGACGGCCTTGAACGACCCGTACCAGATCGACACGTTCCGCACGTCGAAGATCGTCGTTCGCGGGGTGTCCGTGTCCGGCGCCCGCACGGTGGTCTCAAGGCGCGGCAAGTTGGCGGAGACCGTCTGCTCGACGACTTCGCTTCCTGTTCAGGCTGTTCCATGGGAATCCCTAGCGCGTGTAACGGGTGAACCGGGCGGTGATGAGGCGGGCGCCGAGCATCAGGACGAAGGCGATGACGATGAGCGTCAGCGCCGCGCCCCAGGCCCGCTCCTCGGCGCCGACGTACGGCGACTGCGCGTTCACGAAGATCTGCGTGGACAGCGCGGTGTTGGCGCCGCGAACAGGTTCGCGTTGGTGTTCTGCGTCGACAGGATGACGAACAGCAGCGGCGCGGTCTCGCCGGCGGCCCGCGCGACGGCGAGCAGCGCGCCGCTGATGATGCCGCCGATCGCGGCCGGCAGCACGACGGTCAGCACGACCCGCGCCTTGGTGGCGCCGAGCGCGTAGCTGGCCTGGCGGAGTTCATTCGGCACTAGCAGGAGCATCTCGTAGGTGGAGCGGATCACGATCGGCAGCATCAGGCAGGCCAGCGCGAAGGAGCCCGCCAGGCCCGAGTAGCTGAAGTGCAGCGTCCAGATCGTGAAGATGAACAGGCCCATCACGATCGATGGTACGCCGGTCATCACGTCCGCCATGAACGCGATGAACCGCGCGAGCCAGCCCTTGCCGCCGTACTCGTTGATGTAGACCGCGCCGAGCACGCCGAGCGGGATGGCGATGAGCGCGGCGAACGCCGGTGATCTCCAGCGTGCCGAGGATCGCCGGCCACATCCCGCCGGTGCCGGGCGGCGCCACGTTGGCCGGGATCGGCGAGCCGGAGAGGAACTGCCAGCTGATGGCGGTGATGCCCTTGTGGATCACCGTGACGATCACGAAGACGAGCGGTACCAGGATCACCACGAAGGCGAACCACATGACGAAGGTCGCGATCTGGTTCTTCCTGCGCCGCCAGCCGGCGTGCTCGCTCAGGTCAACGGTGCCCGTCGGCCCGGAGACTGCAGCCATCAGGCCCCCCTCATCCGCCGCGCCGAGCGCGCTACGAAGCCGCGGGCGCCCAGGTTGACGATGATCGTGATCACGAACAGCATCAGGCCGAGGCCGATCAGGGAGGAGCGGAACTCGCCCGATGCCTCGGGGAACAGGTTCGCGATGACCGCCGGGATCGAGTACCCCGGTGCGAACAGGTGCGACGTGATCTGCGGCGGCGAGCCGATCAGCAGCGCCGCCGCGATCGTCTCGCCCATCGCCCGGCCCAGGCCGACCAGGATGGCACCGACTACGCCGCCCTGGCTGTGCGGCCAGACGGCGCCGCGGATCATCTCCCAGCGGGTGGCGCCGAGCGCGTACGCGCCCTCCTTGTCCGTCGTCGGCACGGTCGCGATGACCTCGCGCGACAGGGACGTGATGATCGGCGTGATCATGATGGCCAGCACGATGCCCGCGGTCATGAACGACGTGCCGCTGAACGGCGGGCCGAACAGGTTGTCCAGCACGGGAATGCCGTTCACGGCCGAGGCGATCGACGAGTAGACGGTGTTCTGCAGCCAGGGCACGAACACGATGAGGCCCCACAGGCCCCAGACGACCGACGGCACCACCGCGAGCAGGTCGATGACGTACACGATCGGCCGCGCCCAGCGGCGCGGCACCACCTCGGTCAGCAGCAGCGCGATGGACACGCTGACCGGGACGGCGATGATGATCGCGATCACCGAGGTGATGACCGTGCCGTACAGGAAGGCCAGCGAGCCGAACTGGTTGGTCGACTGGTCAGACTTGGTGGAGAAGACCCCGCTCCAGCCCGCGGTGCTGAACCAGGACGTCGACTGCTGGGCGGTCGAGACGGCGATCAGGACGAGGATGACCAGGACAAGCAGCCCGGAGATCAGCGCCAGCAGCGCGAAGCCCCGGTCGCCGAGCGGCGGTCCCCCGGAAAGCGGACGGGCGGACCCGGCCGGGGAGGCCGGGTCCGCCTTTGTCACGGTGCTCATGGTTACGAGGCTGACGTGATCTTGCTCAGCTGCGCCACGGCCGCGGAGTCGATGGCCGGGGGCAGCGGCGCGAGGCCGATCGGGTCGAGCAGCTGCTGGCCCGCGCCGAGCAGGTAGCCGAGGTAGGCCTTGAGCAGCGCCGCGTCGTTGGCGTTGGGCTGCTCCGCGTAGACCAGGTCCCAGCTCTGGTAGGTGATCGGGTAGGAGGTCGCGCCCGGCTCGTCGACCGTGCTGAAGGTCAGGTCGGCCGTCGGGCGTGACCTGCGACGCGGCCGCGGTGGCGCCCGCGGTGGAC
Source organism: uncultured Actinomycetota bacterium (assembly GCA_963735315.1). GTDB lineage: Bacteria > Actinomycetota > Actinomycetes > Streptosporangiales > Streptosporangiaceae > Trebonia. The sequence continues at coordinate 502,246 of CAVTKQ010000006.1, read as the reverse complement.
GGCGCGACGTAGGCGCCGGCCGCGTTCTTGACCGAGGCGGCGCTCAGCCCGGAGGCCGTGGCGGTGGAGTCGTCCACGTAGCCGATCGAGCCCGTGGTGGCCTTGATCGCCTGGGCCACGCCGCTGCCGCCGCTGGCCGCGTGCGCGGTCGACGGGAAGGTGATGGTGGAGGCGGTGCCGAGCTTCCAGGCGCTGCCCGCCGCGTTCACCAGGTACGGGGAGAAGTTGGCGGTGGTGCCGGAGGAGTCCGAGCGGACGACGAGGGTGATCGGGGTGCTCGGCAGGCTGGCGCCCGAGTTGAGCGCCTTGATCGCCGGGTCGTCCCAGGTCTTGATCGTGCCCTGGAAGATGCCTGCGAGGGTGGCCGCGTCAAGCTTCAGGCCGGTGACGCCCGACAGGTTGTAGGCGATCGCGATCGGGCCGACCTGCACCGGGAAGTACAGCACCGTCTTGCCCGCGGGAACCTTGGACTTCTCCGCTGGCCGGGATCGGCGAGTCCGAGCCGGCGAAAAGCACGGTGTTCGAGTACAGGGCGGTGCGGCCCGCGCCGGAACCGCCGCCGCCGTAGTTGACGGTGACGCCGGGCTGCACGGTCTTGAAGCCGGAGATGGCCGCCTGCTGGAAGTTGGTCTGGAACGTCGAGCCGCTCGCGTTGATCGTGCCGCTGACCGCGGCCGCGCTCGAAGAGGAGCTGGCTGCGGAGGACGCCGCCGACGACGCGGCCGGCGACGCCGGAGCCGACGAGCTTGACGACGAGCTTGACGAAGAGCAGGCGGCCAGCGGCGAGCGCCGCGACAACGGCACCCCCGGCCACCGCAGCCTGCTTGCTGCCTCGGAGCTGCATTGATTCTCCTTGTAATTGAAGCGCATCCGCGCGGGATTACGGTCTGATCGGTCGGCGTAGCCGCAAATGGATGTCAACGTGTTCAGTGATAGGCTGTAGAAGTAGCAACCACTGAACGAAAGATGGATGTGAGGCGGCTGCTAGGTAAACTTCTGGTGACTTGATCTGTCTGTGACCTGGACGCCCGGCGGCCACGTTGCCGTGCGCCGACGTAAGTGCTGGTCGCTCCAGGTAGCCGGAGGCGCTGGTCAGGGCCCTGCGTAGCGGGCCGGTTACGCGACGGGCGACGGCCGTGCCCCCGGTGATGATTTACCTACATGACACGCAGCGGGTTGACCTCATTCTTTCTTAATTCAACTGCCGTTTACCTTGACTGCATATTTATAAGGCTGGGCGGGGCAGGGATTAGATCTTGTCTAGTCGAGCGCTGTGCGGGCGTGTCTAGGAGATCCGGGCGGTTGGCCAATCGCCCGCTTAGGTAAGCGATGCGGGCCATCGCGGGCAGTCTGGAGGCATGGACAGGCATGTGGGAAGCAGAGCCAGCCAGGCGCGTCGGCGCGGCCGCCATCGACCCGGCGCACGGTTATCGGCTGGCGAACGTCTCACAGGGCGAATGACGGCCGGCTCCGGGGGGAGCGGAGGCCCGGCGGGTTCGCGCGGCCAGGGCGGTCAGGAACAGGCGGACATGGAAGTCGAGACGGCGGTGCCAGCGCAGCGAGCGGCCAGCGGCGTGCTCGCCGACCGGATGGCCGCCGCCCTCGTGCACCGGGAGCCTGGCTGGCAGCTGCCGCGGCGCAGCGCGCTCGCCCGCCGGTACAACGTCAGCATGGCGGAGATCGACGTCGCCATCGTGGAGCTCACCCGCAGGTCGCTGATCCGCAGGCTGCCCGACGGGCAGCTCTACCGGGCGAGCGCGGCCGAGTACCTGATCCCGCTCGAGGGGATCGGCGGCCTCAGCACCAGGCTCGACCCCATGGGCGGCGAGATCACCTGCACCGCCAGGCACGTGTCGCTGCGCGCCGCCCCGCAGGACGTCGCCTGGTCGCTCGGCGTCGCCGGGGAGAACCCGGTCCGCATCGTCCGGTGCGCCTGGGCGGTCGGCGCCGAGCCCGTCGCCATCTCCACCGCCTACGTGCCCGGCACGCTGGCCGACGCGGCGGTCGACGAGCCGGACGAGTTCGAGGCGATCCTGCGCACGCCCCCGGTCGTGTTCTCCGGGTCACGGGCCGTGCACGCCCGGGCGGTCGACCTCGAGCTGGCACCGCCGCAGCCGTCGGTCGCGCGCAGCCTCCGGCTGCTCCCCGGCCAGTCGGCCATCTCGGTGACGATCAGGTTCGACGACCAGGACTCGGGCAACCCGGTCGGCCTGACCACGGTCACCCTGAAGCCGCACCACTTCCGCGTGGTGATCCAGGCGGGCGACCCGCTGCCGGGCGCCGCACCTGACGGACTAGCGTCTCCCCGGCACCTCCGGCCACCGGGCCTGCGGCGGCGCGACCGCGCTCCGGCGGATGTCCGCTCCGGCGGACACTGCCGCATCAGGCGTGATCGTGCCGTTGGCCAAGCCTGAGCCGCGCGGCTGGCTGCCGGGATCGCAAGGCGGGCATTAGCCAGGTATCGACACGGAGGGTACATTCTTGGCAACCTAGAGTACATGACGGCTGGGATGGTGCCCTGGACGGGACCGATGCCGCGGCGTGCCCGTCACCTGATTCCGACGGGGACTGCCGCGCCGCGGTGAGCTGATCGCGGCGTGCGCCGTGGCGATCGTGCTCGCGCACCTGCTGCTCGCTCAGCTGACCCTCGTGCTCGCCGTCATTTTCGCGGTAGTGAGCAAGACCAGCAGGTGGCGGCTGTGGTGGCTGCTCGCGCCGGCGGTGGCCGGGCTGGCCTGGACGCTGGCGGCGGGCCCGGGCAGCGCGCTGGCGGGATTCGCCGCCGGGCCGTCAGGCATCCTCTGGCACCTGGGCGGCGGGCACCTGGCCGGCCGGATCGGGCATCCGCTCGCGGGGTTCGGCGGCGCCCAGGGCTGGCTGCCCAGGCAGTTTCCCGTCGCGCTCATCGCTGCGGTGCCGCCGAGGCCGCGCTGATCGGCTGGCTGGACTGGCTGCACACCGATGAGTGGGCGGTGCCGCCGCCGCGCCCGGGCCTGGTCGCGGCGGCCCGCCGCGCCGTCGCCACGCGCGCCGATCCGGGCCGGGGCCGTGGTCACCAGGGAGGGCTGCGCGCTGGGCGTCGTGCCGGCCACCGGCGCCATCGCCGAGCTGCGCTGGGCGGAGGTCGCCCGCGGGCACGCTGATCGTCGGCGCCGCGGCGCAGGACGTAACGCTCGCCGGGCTCCAGGTGGTGCACGCCGCGCTCCGCCGCCGCAAGCCGGTGATCGTCCTCGACCCCGGCGACGCCGCCGATCGCCCGCGCGCTTGACGCGGCTTGCGCGGCGACCGGGACGCCGCTGCTCGCCGTTGGCTCGGCCCGCGGCCGGGCCGCCGTCCTGGTCGCGGCCACGGCCGGCGCTGGCCCGGGGAACGCGCCGGCCAGCGCGAGCGGGCTCTGGGGGCGTGGCCTGGCCCGGAACGCGTGCCCGGCCAGCCGGCCGGCGGCTGGCCAGGCCAGCGACCTCGGCCGGGTGGTGCGGGAGCGCTCGGCCGCGCTGCTCCCCGCGGACTCCGCGGAGCTGGCCGCCCGCGCCTGCACCGAGCTCGCGTCGCTCGCCGGGGACCTGCGCCGGATCGGCGTCGACGGTGACGCGCTCGTCTGGGTGCCGCGCGGCGAGCGGGTGCCCGCGCAGGCGCTCGCCGAGCTGCTCCGCGACGGCCAGGACGCCGGCCTGTCCGTCCTGATCGGAACGACGTCGCCGGCGGCCGCCGCCGAGCTGGGCGGGCTGGCGGGAACCGTGCTCATCTACCGCGTCGCCGACCCGGACCTGGCCGCCAGCCTCGCCGCGCGGACCGGCACGCGGCTGCTGCCCGCGCCGGTCGCCGCCGCGCTGGCCGGCCAGCGCGGCGATGCCGGCCGGCGGCCGCCGGTGCCCGCGGCCGGCGGTCCCGGGCACGCGAGCGCCTCCGGTACGCCCCGCCGCCTGCCGCGGTCAGCCGCGCCCGCCCGCCGCGCGGCCGCGGCGGACCTTGTCCCCAGCCCCGTGGTCCCGGCGCGGACCTTGCTGGCGCTCGGCCAGGCGGAGTTCGTCCTCGCGGTGAGCTGGCCGCGGCAGCGGCTCATCAGCGCCCGGCCGGATGGTGCCGGCCCGGCTGCCCGCGCGCGGCGCCCGGCCGCCCGGGCCGCCCGGGGGCGGCGGCATGACCCCGCTGTACCTGGGCTGGCAGTACGCGACCCCGCACGCCGATCCCGGGCCGCCGCCGCGCCGCCCGTTCCGCCCGGAGCGGCAGCAGCTGTCCGCCGGCTGGCTGGCGGCGCAGCGGCGGGAGGAAAGCCTCCTCGCGCGGCCGCTGCGGCTCGCGGTCGCCGCCGCGACCGTGATCGCGCTCGCGCTCGCCGCCTGCGCCGCCGCCGGCTGGGTGCCCGCCGTCGTCGCCGCGCCTGCCGTCGCCGCCTGCCTCGTGGCCGCGGGGCTGAGCGGCCACGCGATCTGGCAGGGCGAACGGGCGCTGCGGCAGGCGGGTCGACGCCGAGCGGCTCGCGGGTCGAGCGGCTGCAGCGCGGACGCCGGAGCGCTCGCTGCACGCGGCGCAGGCGGAGCACGCGCGCCTGGCCGGCCGGTGGCAGGAGCAGCGGTCCGCCTTCGTGAGCCAGAAGCGGTGGTACGCCGTTCCCGTTCCCGGACGGGATCGACCGGGTGGACGTCGCGGGCGGCACGCTGGCCGGCTGGTCGGCGATGCTGACCATGGCCGCCGCCTACCGGCTCGCCACGGGCGGGGAGGCGACGATCGTCGACCTGTCCGGCGGGGCCGTCGCGGCCGACCTGGCCAGCCTGTGCGCGGCGGCGGGCGGCGTCCCGCCCGCGGTCTGGGTGCTGCCGCGCGACCTGCCGCGGCTCGACCTCGCGGCGTCGCTCGCGCCCGGGGAGCTCGCGGACGTCCTCGCGCTCTCGGTCAGCGTGGCCGAAGAGCACAGCTCCGCGCGGGACCTCGCCGTCGACACGGCCATACTCGACCGCGTCATCGAGGTGCTTGACGGCGACGGGCGCGGGCGCCGTCCAGGTGCGCCGGGTCGCGGCCGCGCTGCGGGCGCTCGCCCAGGTCGGTGACCCGCGCGCGGACCTGGCGGCCGGGCTGCTGACCGAGCGCGAGGCCGGGGCGCTCAGCGTGCTGTTCGGCCAGGGCGCCACCGACCGCGTGGTCCTTGAGCGCGCGCTCGGGATGGAGGCGCAGCTGCGCAGGCTCGCCAGCGTGGGCACCGACCCGGTGCGGCTGCCCCGTGGCCGGCTGCGGGTGGTCGCGGTGGACCGGCGGGCGAGCCCGCAGTCGGCGACGACCCTCGGCAGCTTCGTGGTGACCGCCCTCACCCACTTGATCGGCCAGGCTGCCGGCCGCCCCGGGACCGGTCTCGTGGCGGCACACGCTGTTCCTGCTCGGGGCGGAGCGGCTCCGCGGCGACGTGCTCGACCGCTTCACCGACGCCTGCGAGGCCAGCCGCTCCGGCCTCGTGCTCGCCTACCGGTCGATGCCGCCGCACGTCAGGCAGCGGATCGGCCGGGGGAACGCGGCGGTCGCGTTCATGCGCCTCGGAAACGCGGAGGACGCCAAGGCGGCGAGCGAGCAGATCGGGATGGCCCACCGGTTCGTCCTCTCCCAGCTCACCGAGACCGTCGGCACCTCGGTCACCGACACGCTCGGCGGGTCCTACACCAGCACGGTCGGCGACTCCGTCTCGGCCGCCGCGTCGACCTCGGACAGCGAGTCGCGGTCGGCGGGCACCGGGCGGACCAGCCCGTCCGGCGGCGGCGTCCTGCCGCTACGGGGCGGCGGGTCGCGTTCCTCGCAGTCCGGCACCTCGTGGGGGACGTCCGAGTCCGCCTCGCTCACCACGGGGATCAGCAGCGAGCACCGCGTGGGGCGTGTCCACCTCGCGGGCCACCGGGGACAGCGAGTCGCTTGCCCGCTCGCTGCAGCGCTCGCGCGAGCTCGTCGTCGAGCCGTCCGAGCTGCAGCGGCTGCCGGTCACCGCGATGATCGTCAGCCACGGGGCCGGCGCGGGGCGCCGCGTGCTGCTCGCCGACGCCAACCCGGCGATCGGCGCCCTTCCCGTCGCCACGCTGGCCGCGCTCGCGGAGTCACCCGGCGCGCCCGCCGCGCCGGAAGCCGCGGATCCGGTAGCCGCCAGGCCCGTTCCCGGGCCGCCGGCGTCACGCGGCCGGACCCGGACCGCCGCCGCCCGGCGCGACTGGCGCTCCGGCCGCCCGCGGCGGAGTTACCCGCGGCAGAGTTAACGAGCGCCGTCACGCCACGGCGGGCCGACGCCGCCCGCCGGATGCCGGTGAGCGGATAGCATCAGCCCACGATGGATGACAACACCCAGCAGCGCTTCCGGCTGCCGATGCGGGCCAGGGTCGCGACCACCGTGGGCGGCGCGGCCGCCACCGTCTCCCGCCTCGCGGGGAAGGGGGACGGCTCTGTCATCGGCGGCATCATCGGCCTGCGCCTGGCCCCCGACCTGCTGTCCCTGCTGGCCACGGGACGCCAGGTCGTCCTCGTCACCGGCACCAACGGCAAGACCACGACCACGAAGCTCATCACCGCCGCGCTCGCGCCGCTCGGCGGGGAGATCGCCTCGAACATCTACGGGGCGAACATGGAGGCCGGGCTCACGTCGGCGCTCAGCCGCGCGCCCGGCGCGCGGGTCGCGGTCCTTGAGACCGACGAGAAGTACATCCCGGCGATGATCAAGGCGACCAGGCCCAAGGTGGTCGTCCTGCTGAACCTCAGCCGTGACCAGATGGACCGCGCGGCGGAGATCTGGCTGCTCGCCCGCCGCTGGCGGGAGGCGCTTGACGAACGCACCCGGACTGCCGGGTGGTGGCCAACGCCGACGACCCGCTTGTCGCCTGGGCGGCGAGCTCGGCGCGCGAGGTCACCTGGGTGGCGGCCGGCCAGCGGTGGCGCGAGGACTCCTGGTGCTGCCCGCACTGCGGCGCCCACCTGCAGCGCGACGGGGACGACTGGTCCTGCCGGGAATGCGGCCTGCGGCGGCCGCCGGTGAGCTGGATGCTCCACGACAACGAGGTGATCGACCCCGCGGGACGGGCCACCCGGCTTGACCTCGCGCTGCCCGGCCGGGCCAACCGGTCCAACGCGGTCATCGCGCTCGCGGTGGCCGAGGCGTTCGGCGTGCACCTCGACGCAGGCGCTACGCGAACTGCGCGGGGTCACCTCGGTGGCGGGCCGGTACACGCAGGTGAACCGCCGGGGCTGCGACATCCGGCTGCTCCTCGCCAAGAACCCGGCCGGCTGGCTTGAGGCGCTCGACGTCATGGCGCCGCCGCCCGCGCCGATCCTGCTCTCGGTCAACGCGCAGGGGCCCGACGGCAGGGACACCTCGTGGCTGTGGGACGTGGACTTCCGCCGGCTGCGCGGCAGGCACGTGCTCGTCGGCGGCGAGCGCAAGCTGGACCTGGCCGTCCGGCTCGAGGCCGACGAGGTGCCCTTCAGGCTCGTCAGCAACATCGACGAGGCGATCGACGCGGCGCTCACCGTGGCGCCGAACCTTGAGGTGCTCGCGAACTACACCGCGTTCCAGCAGTACCGTGTCGCCCTCGGGAGGGTGCAGTGATGGCGACCTCTGCTAGAGCGCTCCGGCTTGTCTGGGTCTACCCGGACCTGCTCAGCACCTACGGCGACCGCGGCAACGTGCTCGTGCTCGAGCGCCGGGCGCGGCTGCGCGGCCTGCCGGTCGAGATCATCGAGGTCAACTCCGACCAGCCGGTGCCGCGCGACGGCGACATCTACCTGATGGGCGGCGGCGAGGACCTGCCGCAGACCCTGGCGGCCAGGCGGCTGCTCGCCGACGGCGGGCTGCACGCCGCGGCCGGCAACGGCGCGGTGGTGTTCGCGGTCTGCGCCGGCTACCAGATGCTCGGCACGGAGTTCGGCGGCGCCGACGACGCGCCCGTGCAGGGGCTCGGCCTGCTTGACATGCGCAGCGGCCGGGGAGAGCGGCGCGCGGTCGGCGAGATCGTCGCCGACGTCGACCCCGGGCTGAACGTGGGCAAGCTGACCGGCTTCGAGAACCACCAGGGCGTCACGCGGCTCGGCCCGAACGCCAGGCCGCTCGCCCGCACCTCGCTCGGCACCGGCAACGGCGACGGGACCGAGGGCGCCTACGCGGGCCGGGTGCTCGGCACGTACCTGCACGGCCCGGCGCTCGTCCGCAACCCCGGCCTCGCCGACCTGCTGCTGCACTGGGCCGCGGGACCGCTGCCGCCGCTGCCGCCGCAGGCCGAGGAACTGGCCAACCGGCTGCGGGAGGAGCGCCTCGCCGCGGTGTCGGCCGGGTGACCCAGGCTAGCGCGGCGCGGGCTAGTAGACGAGCGCCTGGACGTCGTCCGCGACCACCTCGGCGACGAAGGTGGCCGCGCCGGCGATCCTGACCCCGGGGATCACGTCCTGCGGCGTGATGTCCCTGCGGGCCGCGCACTGGCTGCAGATCGTCACCGTGCCCAGGGCGAGCACCGACGCGAGCAGGTCCGCGAGCGGCGCGGCGTGCGGCAGCGAGAAGTCGTCCGCCCGGCCGGGCAGCCCGAACCACGCCGCCTCGCCGGTCAGCCACAGGGAGACAGGAACCCCGCTGGCCACCGCCGTCGAGGCCACCGTGAAGGCCTGATTGCACCGCTCGGGCTCGTCCTTGCCCGCCGTGACCTTAATCACTAGCTTCCGCGCCACAGCCAGAACTCTAGCGCCTGCGGCGCGCCGTCCGGCACAAACCGGGCGCCGCCCCTAGACTCCAGCCCCATGCACGGGATGCTGAGCGCGGCGGTCATTATCCTTGCCTATGCCGTGGTCGCCATCGCAGCCGGCTACACGGCGGTCAAGGTGATCAGGGGAGGCCCGCATGACGGATGACGGCACGCCGCAGAGGGCGAGGAGCCGCTCCGCGCCGAACATGCGATCGCATCGGGCGCGCAGCCGGGGGAACGGCGTGACCGGCGTCGAGCTGCCGCCCGAGCACCCGGCCATCGCGCCGCTCAGCTTCCTGCTCGGCCGCTGGAAGGGAACGGGCAAGGGCGACTACCCCACGATCAAGCCCTTCAACTTCTTCCAGGAAGTCGCCTTCTCCCACATCGGCAAGCCGTACCTCATCTACACCAGCCGCACCTGGCGGCTGGCCGAAGACGAGAACGGCGAGCCGCGGCAGGACGAGAACGGCCACCTGGTCAGGCTTGAGCCGCTCGCGGTGGAGACGGGCTTCTGGCGCCCGCAGCCGGAGGGCAAGGTAGAGGTGCTGCTCACCCACCCGACCGGGATCACCGAGATCTACGCGGGCGAGTTCCGGAGCCTGACGAGCATCGAGATGGTCACCGACGCGGTGGCCCGCACCGCGACCGCCAAGCCGTACACCGCGGGCAAGCGGCTTTACGGCCTGGTCCCCAGCCAGACCCGCGAGGGCGAGAAGGACCTCGCCTACGCCTTCGACATGGCGGCGATGGGCCAGCCGCTGACCCCGCACCTGTGGGCCGTCCTGCAGTGGGACTGGATCGAGTATCCCGCCGGGGCATGACGAAGCCGGTACGGGGCAGGCAGAAAGTAAAGAACCCCCGGGCGACTCCGCGCTCGCAGTGATGACGCGGGACCGACTGGACAAGGTCGGTCAGCCCGGAGGTCCGGTGAATGCCTTGGTTTGCCCGCCGCCGCCCATTAAGGCCGGGATCCGCCACGCGGACCCACACAGCGGGGACGGCAGCCTAAGCGGCAGCCACCTCGCAAGTCCTATAAGCATGCATTACTCTAGGACCACCTCCCTTCCGCGTACCTCAAACGCTACGCGAGTCTCGCCGGACCGATGCAAGAGATTATTCGCGAGGCATCGACCGGCGTGGATGAGCCGCGAGGTGCCAGCGAGGCCGACGCGATGGCACATCCAGGCGGCCGAACTAGACTCGAAGGCATGGAGCAAGGGCCGCAGCGACACCGCAGCTGGGACGAGGAGCTGAGATCCCGCGGCTACCGGGTGACCCCGCAGCGCCAGCTCGTCCTCGAGGCGGTCGCCAAGCTCAATCACGCGACCCCGGAGGAGATCGCGGCCTGCGTCCAGCAGACCGCCAAGGGCGTCAACATCTCGACGATCTACCGGACGCTTGAGCTGCTCGACAGCCTCGGCCTCGTCGCCCACACGCACCTGAACCACGGCGCGCCGACGTACCACCTGGCCAGCGACGCCGGCCACGTGCACCTGGTCTGCCAGAACTGCGGGAAGATCGACGAGGCCAGCCCGGAAGAGGTCGCGCCGCTCACCAAGGTGCTCGATGACAAGCACGGGTTCGAGACCAACGTCTCGCACCTGACCGTGTTCGGACGCTGCAACGACTGCAGGGCGTGAGCAGGAGTTCACAGTGCTTGAGATCAACGGGCGCCGTCGAGGCGGAGTGGCCGGACGAGGGCGTCGCGGCGCACTACGGCGACCCGGCGCGCGAGCAGCGCGCGATGACGGAGGGCCAGGTCCTCGTCGACCGGTCCAACCGGGGCGTCGTCAAGGTCACCGGCCCGGACCGGCTGAGCTGGCTGCACAGCCTCACCAGCCAGCACCTGGAGCGCCTCGCCCCTGGCAGCACCGCAGGAGGCGCTCATCCTGTCCCCTCAGGGGCACCTTGAGCACCACCTGACGCTCACCGACGACGGCACGGCCACCTGGATCCACGTCGAGCCGCACACCGCCAAGGCCCTCGTCGACTACCTCAACTCGATGCGCTTCATGCTGCGGGTGGAAGTCGAGGACCTGACCGGGGAACTGGTGGTGCAGACGCTGGCGGGCCCGCTTCCGGCCGAGGGCGGAGTCATCTCCCGAACGGATGCGGCTGACTCCGCGGCCGCCACGCTCCTCGAAGACGGGGTGGCGGCGGCAGTCACGCGGAACCCGTTCGGAATCGACCTGATCGTCGCGCCGGAGGCCGGCGGGCAAGCTGGCCGCGACCTTCCCCGTCGCCGGCCTCTGGGCCTTCGAGGCGGCGCGGATCGCCGCGCGCGTCCCGCGGCCCGGGCCTGGACACCGACCACAAGACCCTGCCGCACGAGGTCGGCCTCATCGACTCCGCCGTGCACCTGAACAAGGGGTGCTACCGGGGCCAGGAGACCGTCGCCCGGATCCACAACATCGGGCACCCGCCGCGGCGGCTCGTCTTCCTGCACCTGGACGGCTCGGTGGACCGGCTGCCCGCGCACGGCTCGCCGCTGACCCTCGCCGACGGCACGCAGGTGGGGTTCGTCGGGTCCGCCGCCCGGCACTTCGAGCTCGGCCCGATCGGGCTCGGCCTGGTCAAGCGGTCGGTGGACGTGAGCGCTACGCTGCTTGCCGACGGGGTGGCCGCCGCGCAGGAGGTCGTCGTCTCGCCGGAGGCGGGGGCCAACGTGAAGGTCACGCTGCGGCGGGACAGCGTGCCGCAGCCGCCGGCCGGGCGGAAGATGCTCTGTATCGCGCGAGAGGACGGGCTGCTGAGCGACGGTTGACACGGGGAGGGATGCTTGTGCTGCGCAGGGCGCTGATGGCGGCTGCCGCCAGCGAACGGGTCAGGGACGTGGTCACGAGCGCGCCGGGCGCCCGTGGCATCGTCGACCGGTACGTGGCCGGGGAGTCGAGCGAGGACGCGGTGGCGGTGGCGCGGGCAGCTGCGCTCCGCCGGGCTGCTCGTGACGCTCGACTACCTGGGCGAGGACACCACCGACGCCCAGCGGGCGGCGGCGACCGCGGCGCAGTACGTGCACCTGCTCGGCAAGCTCGCCGCCGAAGGGCTGACCGAGGGCGGCGCGGTCGAGGTGTCGGTGAAGCCGACCGCCGTCGGGCTGCTGCTCGGCATGACCGAGGGACGGCCAGGGCCGAGGAGCGTCCCCCGGGCGAGGGAGGCGGGTCGCGACCGAGCACCTTGAGCGGATCGCCGTCGCCGCGCGGGACGCGGGAACGACCGTGACCATCGACGCCGAGGACCACCGGACCACCGACGCCGGGCTGCGGATCGCCAACTCGCTGCGGTCGCGCTTTCCCTCGGTCGGCACGGTGCTGCAGGCGGCGCTGCGGCGCACCGAGGCCGACGTGCGCGAGCTCGCCGCGCCCGGGACCCGGGTGCGGCTGTGCAAGGGCGCCTACGCCGAGCCGGTCGCCGAGGCGTTCGAGTCCCGGCACGAGGTCGACAAGTCCTTCGCGCGCTGCCTGCGCATCCTGATGACGGGCCCCGGGTACCCGATGATCGCGACGCACGATCCCCGGCTGATCGCCATCACCCGGTCGCTCGGCCTGGCGCGCCCCGCGGACAGCTTCGAGTACCAGATGCTGCACGGGGTCCGCCCGGACGAGCAGCGGCGGCTGGCCGAATCCGGCGCGAAGGTCCGGGTCTACGTGCCGTACGGGGGTGACTGGTACCCCTACCTGGTGCGGCGGCTGGCCGAGCGCCCGGCGAACCTGGCGCTTTTCCTGCGTTCGCTAGGGTCTAAGTCATGATCGCGATACTTGGCACGGGGAAGATGGGCGAGGCGCTGCTGTCCGGGCTGCTCCGGGCGGGGCGCTCGCAGGCGGAGGTGGCCGCCGTGGTGCGCCGGGCCGCGCGGGCGGATGAGCTGCGCGCGTCCTACGGGATCCCGGTGCTGAGCGTCGCGGAGGCCGCGGCGAAGGCCGAGACGCTCGTGATCGCGGTCAAGCCGCAGGACATGGAGCGGATGCTCGACGAGATCGCCGACCTGGTCACGCCGTCGCAGCTGGTGATCTCGATGGCGGCCGGGATCACCACGTCGTTCATCGAGCGGCGCTTCCCCGTCGAGGTGCCGGTGGTGCGGGTGATGTCCAACACGCCCGCGCTCGTCGACGAGGCGATGTCGGTGGTCTCGGCCGGGTCGTTCGCCGGGGAGGAGCACCTGCGGCACGCGGAGGAACTGCTCGCGCCGCTCGGCAAGGTGATCCGCATCCCCGAGTACCAGCAGGACGCGGCGACGGCGCTGTCGGGTTCCGGGCCCGCGTACGTGTTCTACCTGGTCGAGGCGATGGTGGACGCGGGCATCCTGCTCGGCATGCCGCGCCGGACGGCGCTCGAGATGGTGACCCAGACCGTCTACGGCGCGGCGACGATGCTGCGCGACTCGGGAGAGCACCCGGTGATCTTGCGCGACGCGGTGACGTCGCCGGCCGGCACGACGATCGCGGCGATCCGTGAGCTTGAGAAGCACGGGGTCCGTGCCGCGTTCCTCGCGGCGATCGAGGCGGCCCGCGACCGCGGCCGCGAGCTGGGGGACGCGTGAGCGGGAGACTCCGCGTGCAAAGCGGCGAGCGGGCGCGGAGGTCTGTGACCGGATCGGCGGCGGTGGTCTGGGATGAGGCCCTCACGCGGTACGACTTCGGTCCCGGGCACCCCTTCGACCCGGTCAGGATCCGGCTCACGATGGCGCTCGCGAGCGCGCTCGGGGTCCTGTCGTCCCCCGCGGTGACGCATGATCTCGCCGTCGCCGGCCACCGACGGCGAGATCGAGACGGTGCACGACCCCCAGTACGTCGCGATGGTGCGGCACGCGGGGCGTGCCCTGGTGCCCGCCGTCTGGTTCGGGCTCGGCACCGACGGATGACCCGGTCTTCGAGGGCATGCACGAGGCGGCCGCCCTGGTCGTCGGCGCGACGCTGGCGGCGGCCCGGTCGGTCTGGTCGGGTGCCACGGCGCACGCCGTGAGCGTCGCGGGCGGGCACCATCACGCGATGCGGGCGAATGCCAGCGGGTTCTGCGTCTACAACGACCTCGCGGTCGCGATCAGGTGGCTGCTGTCCGCCGGGGCCGAGCGGGTGGCGTACGTCGACCTCGACGTGCACCACGGGGACGGCGTGCAGGCGGCGTTCTACGACGACCCGCGGGTGCTGACCATCAGCCTGCACGAGCACCCCGCCACGCTGTTTCCCCGGCACCGGGCTGCCGGACGAGACGGGGACCGGCGACGGCGCGGGGTACGCGGTCAACGTCGCGCTGCCCGCGGGCACCGAGGACGCCGGGTGGCTGCGGGCGCTCGACGCGGTCGCGCTGCCGCTGCTGCGCGCCTTCAGGCCGACGGTGCTCGTCACGCAGCACGGCTGCGACACCCACCGGCTCGACCCGCTCGCGCACCTGTCGCTGAGCGTTGACGGGCAGCGGCAGGCCCAGCTGATGATGCACGAACTGGCGCACGAATTGTGCGGCGGGCGCTGGATCGCTACCGGCGGCGGCGGGTACGCGCTCGTCCAGGTGGTGCCGAGGACCTGGACGCACCTGCTCGCCGTCGCGGCCGGGGCGCCGGTCGACCCGGAAATGGCGACCCCGGCCCAGTGGCGGGAACTCGCGCGGTCCCTGACCGGCGAAACGGCGCCGCAGACGATGACCGACGGAGTGCGGCCCGGCTATGTTTCATTCGCGTCTGGCATGGATCCTGACGATCCGGTGGATCGTGCCATCATGCGAACCCGGAGCGCTGTGTTTCCCTCGCATGGCCTGCCCGTGATGTTAATTTTCCGCATGGACGACCAGCCGTAGTAGCCGTGACAGGCCAGATCTTCGGTCGCCTTGAGAGCTGCTTGACGTGCTCCTTTCCGTCCCTTTCATAGAATCATCTACGGGGTCGGAAGGTGCGCGCGTCTGCTACCGACCGAAGAGTAAGAACAATGAGGCTATTCGGGGCCTTGCTCTTTTCCGTACGAGACTTACCCTGGGATACGTACGTGACTGGTGCGCTGAATCCGGTCAGGCGTGCTCGGCTTCGCGCGGAAGAGGGCAATGATGGCAAGCGAAACTCCCCTTAGCGACGTTAGATTCCTTACTGTCGCCGAAGTGGCCACGATCATGCGGGTATCAAAGATGACCGTCTATCGGCTGGTCCACTCCGGCGAGCTGGAAGCCATACGGGTCGGTCGTTCTTTCCGGGTCCCTGAGCAGGCGGTTAACCAGTACCTGCGGGCGGCCTTCGTCGGCACCGTCTGAGCGCACGTACTGGCTGCTGAGCGCGGGTGACCGGAACCGCTCGCAGCACCCAGGAGCTGTGCTTAGGCCACGACTGGCGTTTTCGCGGGTGCCGGACATCTAAGGGTCGGTGTGCGGCATCCGCGGAACCGGGCGGCCGTGCGTGCCTGTGCTTCCTCGGGGGACGGGAGGGCGTCCCCCGAGGAAGACGACGGCGCAGGAGCTACCCCGGTACCAGGGGTGCCGGGGCGTCGCCCCGGCATAGCCGTCCCACCGCCGAGCGGCAGCGGGTAGGCTGGAGCACTGCGTGAGCGGTTGGCGTTCACGCTTCTCTCTAATTTCGGGCGTGTGCCCAGCCTCCCGGCCGCCGGTGAGCGATGGCGTGCCCGTCTGCCGTTGTGCCGAAGGGATGGTGGCCTGATGGGCTCAGTCATCAAGAAGCGTCGTAAGCGGATGGCGAAGAAGAAGCACCGCAAGCTGCTGAAGAAGACGCGGATCCAGCGCAGGAACAAGAAGTAGCCGTCCGAACCCTCCTCATCCTGTAGGTACCCTCGGCTGACCAGACGGGCAACATCAGGACGAAGAAGGTTCGCCTTAGCGGGCGCTGCGGGTCTCGCGGGCGCGCCAGCGGCGTGCCCGCGGTCTCCGCCCCCGCGAGACGGCGGCCTGTCCGGTGGGCAGGCTCTCGCTCACCTCGGCGTGCGAACCGGTTGATCAGGGTTCGATGATGCGGATTGTCGGTGACACGTTGGTCGCACTGGCCGGCCTGACCGACAATGGTAGACGCGGGAGCCCTATACCGAGATCGGAGCGGATATGAGCGGCAGACGGCGACGCGACGATGAGTGGGACGACGGTCGCCCGGACGCGCAGGACGACCGGCGTGACCCCTGGGCTGACGACAGCGTCGGCGAGTGGGGCAGCCCGGATGCCGATCCTGGCGATGACGCCGATCGGTCAAGTGCGCCTTCTGGCGGGGGCGCCTACGCGAGCGGTGGCGCGGCGGGGGCCTACGTGCGCAACGCCCCGCCTGGCGGTAAGGCCTACGCGGCCCCGGCGTTCCCGTCGTTCCAGGCACGGCGAGCGGGTCGTCCAGTGCGGGCGGTTACGGTTCCCCGGGATACGGCGACGACCGCTACGGGACCAGCTCCGAGTCCGCGCGGCGCGTCGAACGGCCACGGCGCGGGCGTACAGCGGGGACGGGCAGCGGGACGCCGGCTACGGTGCTGGCCGTGACACTTACCAGGGCGCCGGCTACGGACGTAGCGGCAGCGGCAGTGGCAGCGCGGCAATGGCGGGTACGGCAGGCCGGGCTACGGCTCGGGTGGTCAGGGAAACGACTCCGGCTACGGTGGCGGCACTGGGCTACGCGGGTGCCAATGGCCGGTCCGGCGGCGCCGGCTATAGCCCTGAATTTATGCCTGTCGATAATGATGACGTGGATGACGAGCCGCCGGCGGGCACGCCCCGGCCGTACGGTCGGCTTTCGATTTACACGTTGCATGACGATAAGACGCGGGAATTCGACCGGCTTGCCGAACGTGCCGCGGAAGGTGTTCGCGCGTCCGAGCCTGACACTCTTGTCTACGTCATCCACGTAGTGCCTAAGGCGCCGATGCAGCGAATCATCTACGAG
Source organism: uncultured Actinomycetota bacterium (assembly GCA_963735315.1). GTDB lineage: Bacteria > Actinomycetota > Actinomycetes > Streptosporangiales > Streptosporangiaceae > Trebonia. The sequence goes on along the minus strand of CAVTKQ010000006.1, from coordinate 485,704 downwards.
ATTTACCGGGATCGCGGCGCCTTCTTGAGTCATGAGCGGCAACCGCATATTCGGCAGTTCGCCGCGGACCGCGCCTCGTGTGTTCTTGCCACGAACATCATCGACCTGCGACTGAAATACGCGAAGGTGGCGGCACTCGGCTCCGCGCCCGAGGCCGCGGCGCAGCCGCAGGCGAGCTGGACGCCGCGCGCCGCTGAAGCCGCGCCGGGCAACGACCGCTACGCGGCGACAACGCAGTACTGCGCCGGCCCAGTACTCATCCGGCCAGTACTCGCCGGCCCAGTACTCGCCGGCCCAGTACTCGTCCAGCGCCGGCGCAGGCGCACGCGGGGCGGCGGCGAGCTTCACGCCGGCGAAGGACCAGTACGGTGCCGACAATAGCCAGGTTCCGACGGTCGGCCGCGAGGCGTACTCCCCGGCCGCCCAGTACGGTAACTCCGGTAATGGGGGGTATGGGGCGGGTAACGGCCAGTACGGCGCGGCTAACAGCAACGGCTACTCGGGTGCCGCCGGGTACGCGAATGGCGGCAGTTACTCCAGCAGCGGCTATCCGAGCTCTAATGGCTACCAGGCGCCAGCGGTTCCAACGGTTCCAACGGTTACTCGGGCGACAATAGCTACTCCGGTGCTAACGGATACCAGAGCGCCAACGGCTACTCAGGTGCCAATGGTTACTCGAACGGCAGCGGTTACTCGGGTGGCAATGGTTACTCGAACGGCAGCGGTTACTCGGGTGCCAATGGTTACTCGAACGGCAGCGGTTACTCCGACGGTGACGGCAGGCAGTGCGGCAGGCGGCAACGGGTACGGTGCGGCCAGCGGATACGGCGACAACGGCGCGGGATCGTACGGCGCGTCGGCAGGCGCCCAGTACACCCCGCGCTACCGCGAGCTGACCAGCGGCTCGCAGCCCGATGCCGACGCGGGCGGCTACGCCGGCGGCGGGAACTCGCTACGAGGACGACGGCAGGCAGTCCGCCAGGCCGCAGTCGGCAGAGTGGCCGCCCCGCTCGCAGGACTACCGGTAGGCGAGCGCGGTGACCGTGCCGAGGATCACGCTCCTCGCCCGCCCGGGGTGTCACCTGTGCGACGACGCGCGGGAGGTCATCAGCAGGGTGGCTGATGACCTCGGCGTGGCGTGGGAGGAACGCGACATCACGCAGTCAGAGGCGGACCTGCGCGAGTACTGGGAGAAGATCCCGGTCACGTTCGTGGACGGCGTGCAGCATGACTTCTGGCGGGTCTCCGAGGACCGCCTTCGCCGGGCGTTGCGTTATCCCCGGGGCCGTACCCCCGGGCAGCTGGGCATCCGGGCGGATGGCGCAGACTTTGTGCATTTGTTCACAAACGACGTATGGTAGATAGGTCGCGCACTCAACCTGCGCACCTCAACCAACGCGGGTCCGTGTCCTGGCCTGGCCCGCCACAGCGCCGAACCGTCCCCGGGAGCGTCGCATGTCCAGTGCCGCCGAGCTATCAGACCCAGAAGCCGAGCCCGGCAATACCGCCGAACGGCCGTATCCCGGCGGCATCCCCGAGGCCACGGTGGCCAGGCTGCCCGTCTACCTGCGCGCCCTCTACACGCTGGCCGAGCGCGGCGTGACCACCGTCGCGAGCGACGAGCTCGCGCGGTCGGCCGGCGTCAACTCGGCCAAGCTCCGCAAGGACCTGAGCCACCTGGGCTCCTACGGCATCAGGGGCGTCGGCTACGACGTGGAGTACCTGGTCTACCAGGTCTCCAGGGCCCTGGGGCTGACGCAGAGCTGGCCCGTGGTCATCATCGGCGCCGGTAACCTCGGCCGCGCCCTGGCCAACTACGGCGGGTTTCTCACCAGGGGATTCCGCATCGAGGCGGTCCTCGACAGCGACCAGTCGCTGGTCGGGCGCAGGCTCGGCGGCGTGATCGTCAAGCATGTCAGCGAGCTTGAGGCGGTCGTGGCAGCGCACGGCATCGCGATCGGCGTGATCGCGGTACCCGCGGGCGCGGCCCAGGCGATGTGTGACCGGCTCGTCGCCGCCGGGGTCACCAGCATCCTGAACTTCGCGCCGCTGGTGCTCAATGTGCCCGAGGGCGTGGATGTGCGTAAGGTCGACCTATCGATTGAGCTGCAAATCCTCGCCTTCCACGCGCAGCGGCGCAACGCCGAGCGGTTCGGGCAGGCGGCGGATCAGGCAGCAGCGGAAGCGTAGGCGGTGCAAGAGTGAGCGTCCTCGTCGTCGGCCTGAGCCACAAGAGCGCGCCAGTTTCTGTCCTTGAGCGCGCCGCGGTCAGCGGTGACACGCTCGGCAAGCTGCTGCACGATGTCGCGCTCCTGCCGGACATCGCGGAGACGTTCGTGATCTCCACCTGCAACCGGGTCGAGGTCTACGCCGAGGTGGGCCGGTTCCACGGCGGGGTCGCCGGGGTGTGCGAGCTGCTCTCGCGGCACTCGGGCATTCCCGCGCACGAGCTGACCTCCTGCCTGTACGTGCACTACGAGGACCGCGCGGTCCAGCACCTCCTGGCGGTGTCGAGCGGCCTTGAGTCGATGGTGGTGGGCGAGGACCAGATACTCGGCCAGGTGCGGTCGGCGCTGAAGCTGGCAGGCGACCAGGGGACGCTCGGCCGGTCGCTGCGCGACCTCGGGCGCCTCGCGCTGCGCACCGGCAAGCGGGCCCGCGCCGAGACCGGCATCGACCGGCTCGGCCTCAGCCTGGTCAGCGTGGGCATCGACCTCGCCGTGCCCGGGCTGAGCGATGTCAGCCAGGACGAGGAGCGCGACTCTCCGGCCTGCACGTTCTCGTCGTCGGCGCGGGAGCGATGAGCGGGCTGGCCGTGGCGACCGCGGCCCGCGCGGGCGCGGCGCGGCTGACGGTGGCGAACCGGACGCGCGCGAAGGCGGAACGGCTGGCCGCCGGCGTCGCCGGCGATGTCGCTAGCGCCGTGGCGGACCTCGCGGACCTGCCCGCCGCGATCGCGGCGGCCGACCTGGTGATCTCCTGCACGGGGGCCGCCAACCTGGTGATCACCGAGGCGATCGTGCGGGACGTGCTCGCCGGGCGCCGGCCCGGTCACGACCTCGTGCTGCTCGACCTGGCGATGCCGCGGGACGTCGACCCGGCGGTCGGCGACCTGCCCGGCGTGCGCGTGATCGGCATGGACGACGCTGCGCGGCACCGGCGGCGGCGTGGGCGCCGACGAGGTCGCGGCGGTCCGCGCGATCGTCGAGGAAGAGTTCGCCGCCTACGGCTCCGCGGTCCGCGCGGCCCGGGTGACGCCGACGGTCGTGGCGCTCCGGGCGAAGGCGGCGACGGTCGTCGACGCGGAACTGAGCAGGCTGGCGGGCCGGCTGTCGGAGGAAGGCGTGAGCGGGCACGCGCTGGAAGAAATAGCCCAGACCGTCCGCCGAGTGGTAGACAAGCTGTTGCACGCGCCTACCGTCCGGGTGAAGGAACTCGCGTCGTCGCCCGACGGCGAGGAATACGCGGCCGCGCTGCGGGTGCTCTTCGACCTCGACCCGCGCACGGTCGACGCGGTGACCCGCGCCGAAGTCGAATCCCCCAACTCAACTGGAGGGGAACCAGTGAACTCGGAACCCTTGCGCCTCGGCAGCCGCAAGAGCCCGATGGCCATCGCGCAGTCGGGCGACGTGGCCAGGCTGATCACCGAGCGCACCGGCCGCCGGGTAGAGATCGTCGGGGTGACCACCCTCGGGGACGTGAGCAGGGAGCAGCTGACCCAGATCGGCGGCACCGGGGTCTTCGTGAGCGCGCTGCGGGAATCCCTGCTGCGCGGCGAGGTGGACTTCGCCGTGCACTCGCTCAAGGACCTGCCGACCGGGGCGGCCCCGGGGATCACGCTCGCCGCCATCCCGGCCCGCGACGACCCGCGCGACGCGCTGGTCGCGCGGGACGGCGCGAAGCTCGCCGACCTGCCGGCCGGCGCGCGGATCGGCACCGGCTCGCCGCGCCGGGCCGCGCAGCTCTCGATGCTCCGCTCCGACCTCACCTGCGTCCCCATCAGGGGGAACGCGAACACCCGGCTGGCCAAGGTGCGCGAGGGCGAACTCGACGCGGTCGTGCTCGCCTACGCGGGCCTGGCCAGGATCGGCCACACCGACCTGGTCAGCGAGATCTTCGAGCCCGACGACATGGTCCCCGCACCCGGTCAGGGCGCGCTCGCCGTCGAGTGCCGGGCGGATGACACCGAGCTCGCCGAGCTGCTCGCCACGATCGACCACGCGCCGACCCGGGCGGCGGTGACCGCGGAGCGCAGCCTGCTCGCCGCCCTCGAGGCGGGGTGCAGCGCGCCCGTCGGGGCCTACGCCGACCCAGACGGGCAGCGGACCGGCTGCACCTGGAGGGCGTCGTACTTGGCGTACCTGCGGCAAGTTTCCAGCCTGCCGTACTGGACTCGGGCGGCGGCCAGCGGCAGAATGGTGATACGGGAACGTGGCGAGGCGGAGGCGGCGGACGCGGCACGCCTCGGGCGCGAGCTGGCGGCGCGGATGCTGGCGCTCGGCGCGGCGGGCCTGATGCGCGCGGAGAAGACCAACGGGAATGATGCGCATGACTGATATGGACGGCTGGGTCGCGTTCGTCGGCGCCGGCCCCGGCGACGATGGACTGATGACCCTGCGCGGGGCCCGGCTGCTCGGCGCGGCGGGCCTCGTCGTCGCCGAGGCCGAGGTAGCGGACCGGGTCCGGCACCTGCTCGCGGCGGACGGCGACGGTAGCCGAGCCCGCTGACGCCGCGGGGACCGCTAGCGCGCTGGTGCAGGCGGCGAAGGCCGGGCAGTTCGTCGTCCGGCTGTTCCCCGGCGACCCGCTGCTGTCCGGGGCGGCGGCCGAGGTGCAGGCGTGCGCCAAGGCACTGGTGCGGTACGAGATCGTCCCCGGCGTGCCCGCCGCCACCGGAGTCCCGGCGTACGCGGGATCGCGCTGCCCACCGACAGCGCGGGCGAGCTGCGGGTGGTGCACGCCAACGAGGTGAGCCAGGTCGGTTACGCGGCCGGCACCCTGGTGGTCCTGGGCGCGGAGACCGCGCCCGCCGATCTCGGCAAGATGCTGATCGCCGCCGGCTGGCCCGACGCCACGCCGTTCGCGATCACCTGGGACGGGACCACCACCGACCAGCAGACGGTCGCCACCACGCTCGGCCGGATCGGGCCCGACCTGAAGGCGGCCGGCGTGACCGTCGCCACGACCCGCGGCGGCGCGGTCGCGGTGGTCGGCGAGGCGGCGGCCGCGAAGAGCAGGATGTCCTGGTACGAGACCAAGCCGCTGTTCGGCTGGCGGGTGCTCGTGCCGCGGACCAGGGAGCAGGCGTCCGTCGTGTCCGAGCGGCTGCGCGAGTACGGTGCCGTGCCCGAGGAAGTGCCGACCATCGCGGTCGAGCCGCCGCGCACCCCGCAGCAGATGGAGCGCGCCGTCAAGGGCCTGGTCACCGGCCGGTACCAGTGGGTGGCGTTCACCTCGACCAACGCGGTCAAGGCGGTGCGGGAGAAGCTTGAGGAGTACGGCCTCGACGCGCGTGCCTTCGCCGGGCGTCAAGGTCGCGGCGGTGGGCGACCAGACCACGGCGGCGCTGCTCGACTTCGGCATCCGGCCCGACCTGGTGCCCGACGGCCAGCAGTCGGCGGAGGGCCTGGCCGACGCGTGGCCGCCCTACGACGACGTGCTCGACCCGATCAACCGGGTCCTGCTGCCGCGGGCCGACATCGCGACGGAGACGCTGCTCGCCCGGCTGACCGACCTGGGCTGGGAGGCGGAGGACGTGACCGCGTACCGGACGGTGCGCGCCGCGCCGCCGCCCGCCATCATCAGGGAGGCGATCAAGGGCGGCGGGTTCGACGCGGTGCTGTTCACCTCCTCGTCCACCGTGCGGAACCTGGTCGGCATCGCGGGCAAGCCGCACGCGGTGACCGTCATCGGGGTGATCGGCCCGCAGACCGCCAAGACGGCGACCGACTTCGGCCTGCGGGTCGACGTGACGGCCGCCAAGCCGTCGGTGACCGCGCTTGTCGACGCGCTCGCCGAGTTCGGCGCGGCGCAGCGTGACGCGGCCCTCGCGGCCGGCGAGCCGCTGCGCCGCCCGAGCGAGCGCCGCCGGGGCGGCCGCCGCCGGATCCGCTAAGCCCGCAACTGGGACAGGAGAGGCTATGAGTGCTGGGTTCCCCGAGGTGAGGGCGCGGCGGCTGCGCGGGACCAAGGCGCTGCGGGCCATGGTGGCGGAGACGGCACTGCGCCCGGCCGAGCTCGTGCTTCCCGTGTTCATCAAGGAAGGCATCGCCGACCCGCAGCCGATCAGCTCGATGCCCGGCGTCCTGCAGCACACGCGGGAGAGCCTGCGCAAGGCGGCCGCCGAGGCGGTCGAGGCCGGCGTGGGCGGCATCATCGTGTTCGGCGTCCCCGCGGACAAGGACGGCCTCGGCAGCGCCGCCGACGACCCGGAGGGCATCTCCCAGGTCGCCATCTCCGACATCAGGGCCGAGGTGGGCGACGACCTGGTGGTGATGGCCGACCTGTGCCTCTGCGAGTACACCGACCACGGGCACTGCGGCATCGTCACCCCCGGCCGGGACGGTGGACAACGACGCGACGCTCGACCGCTACGCGTCCACCGCCGTCGCGCAGGCGCGGGCGGGCGCCCACATGGTCGCGCCGAGCGGCATGATGGACGGCCAGGTCGGCGTCATCAGGAAGGCGCTCGACTCGGCCGGCTTCCGCGACGTCCCGATCTGCGCTTACTCGGCCAAGTACGCCTCCGCGTTCTACGGCCCGTTCCGCGAGGCCGCCGAGGGCGCGCCGAAGTTCGGTGACCGGGCCACCCACCAGCAGGACCCGGCGAACGCGCTCGAGGCGCTGAAGGAGGTCGAGCTCGACCTCGCCGAGGGCGCGGACATGGTCATGGTCAAGCCCGCGCTCAGCTACCTCGACGTCATCCGCCGGGTCGCGGACACGGTCCAGGTCCCGGTCGCCGCCTACCAGGTCAGCGGCGAGTTCGCGATGATCGAGGCGGCCGCGGCCAACGGCTGGGTGGACCGCGACAAGGCGATCATGGAGACCCTCACGTCGATCCGCCGCGCGGGCGCGAGCGTGATCCTGACCTACTGGGCCACCGAGGTAGCCGCGCCGGCCGTGCTAGCTGCTGCTCCGGCAGCGCGAAAACCGCGCGCCCTCACGCGGTGGTGAGGTCACTGCGCATCTGCTCCGCACTGACTGGCCGGGGCGCGGTACCATTTCCGCAATCCCACCAATCCGGTCGGCGGATGCTTTGGCATACCCGTCCTGGTGGGAAGTGGCGGACAGCGAAGCATGCGCGGGGGGCCGGATGGTAACGATGATGCGGCGAAGGGGCCGCCGCTCGGCGGCGCAACGGCCGCCAGCGCTAGGCGCGGCGGCGCGGGAGTACGCGGCGATGGGCTGGCCGGTATGCCCGGGGGCCAATCCGAGCGGCGGGCTTGACGGGATCGGGATGCCAGACCCGGGCCGCGCCTGCTCGTGCGACCGGGTCGGCTGCCCGGCACCGGGAGCGCACCCGGTCTCACCGACCTGGCAGATGCAGGCCACCGTGGACAGCGCGATCATCGGACAGTGGTGGGAAACCCGTCCGGAGGCGAATGTGATCCTCGCCACCGGGCGGGTTTTTGACGTTCTTGACGTGCCCGCGGTCGCCGGGGCGACCGCGCTGGCCCGGATGGCGGCCGCGGGCGTCGAAACCGGCCCGGTCGCGGTGCAGGGCACCGAGCGGATGCTGTTCTTCGTCGTGACCAGGGGCGCGCCCGACGACGAGGACGAGTGGTGGTCCTGCGGCCTTGACGCGTCACCGGACCCGTCGATGCAGACCGAGGCGGTGCGCTGGCACTGCCGGGACAGCTACGTGCTCGCCCCGCCGTCCAGGTACGGCACGGGCCAGGACGTACGCTGGGTGCGCGAGCCAGCCGGCGCGGCACGCTGCTCCCGGACGGGCTGCGGCTGCTTGAGTACCTGGTTGACGCCTGTGAGGAAGAAGGCTAACTCCGTGACTGACGACCGCTCCGCCGAGCTGTTCGCCCGTGCCGTCGAGGTGACCCCGGGCGGCGTGAACTCGCCGGTCCGCGCGTTCGGCCCGGTCGGCGGGGTGCCCAGGTTCATCGACCGGGCCGCCGGGCCGTACCTGTTCGACGTGGACGGGCGCCAGTACGTGGACCTGGTCTGCTCCTGGGGGCCGATGATCCTCGGGCACGCCCACCCCGCCGTGGTGGCGGCGGTGTCGGACGCGCTCGCGCGCGGGACGTCGTTCGGCGCGGCCACCCCGGGCGAGGTCGAGCTGGCGGCGGAGATCATCGCGCGGGCGCCCGTCGAGCAGGTGCGGCTCGTCAACTCGGGGACCGAGGCGACGATGTCCGCGCTCCGGCTGGCCCGCGGCTACACCGGCCGGGCGGTCGTGGTGAAGTTCGCGGGCTGCTACCACGGTCACGTCGACGCGCTGCTCGTCGCGGCCGGCTCGGGCGTCGCGACGCTCGGCCTGCCGGACACGCCCGGGGTGACCGGCGCGTCCGCCGCCGACACGGTCGTGCTCCCCTACAACGACGCGGAGGCGGTCAAGGCGCTCTTCGCGGCCCGCGGTGACGAGATCGCCTGCGTGATCACCGAGGCCTGCCCGGCGAACATGGGCGTGGTGCCGCCGGCCGCCGGCTTCAACGAGCTGCTGCGGTCGCTGTGCGACGCCTCCGGCGCGCTGCTGATCATGGACGAGGTGCTGACCGGCTTCCGGGTCACCGGCGCGGGCTGGTACGGGCTCGACCACGTGCGCGGCGACCTGGTGACGTTCGGCAAGGTGATGGGCGGCGGCCTGCCCTGCGCCGCGTTCGGCGGCCGGGCGGAGATCATGTCCCGGCTCGCCCCGGTCGGGCCGGTCTACCAGGCGGGCACGCTGTCGGGTAACCCGCTCGCGACGGCGGCCGGCCTGGCCACGCTGCGCGCCTGCACCCCGGACGTGTACGGCGCGGTCGACTCGTTCGCGCACGCGCTGCGCACGCACGTGTCGGCGGTGCTTGAGAAGGAGGGCGTCCCGCACTACCTGTCGACGGCGGGCAGCCTGTTCACCATCTTCCTCGGCCGCACCGAGCCGGTGCGGAACTTCGCCGACGCCAAGGACCAGTCCACCGCCGCGTACGCCGCGTTCTTCCACGCCATGCTCGACGGCGGCGTCTACCTTCCCCCGTCCGCCTTCGAGGCCTGGTTCGTCTCCGCCGCGCACGACGAGGAGGCCCTCTCCCGGGTCGCCGACGCGGTCCCGGCGGCCGCCCGCGCCGCCGCCCAGGCCCTCGGCGCCTGACCGCCGTGCCGCTACCCCAGGTCAGCATCGCCGTCGCTTACCGCCGGTGCCAGGTGCAATACTGCGGCACTCGCCGTCCGCGATGCCAGGATGGCCTGGACGGCGGGCGCGGCAGCCCGCGCTGGACGGGAGGAGCGCGGACCGGTGTCGATCAGGAACGTTATTAGCACGCTGAACGCGGACGGGACGGAGGTCATGGGGCCCGGCGTCCTCATGTACCACTATCCGGGAAACGACATCATGAACGGCAGCCTGCTGACCGTCGAGAGCAACCACTTCTGCGTGCTCAAGTCGCGCGGCGCGATCTTGAACGTGTACGAGACCGGGCAGTACCCGGTGGACACGCCGCAGCGCCCGCTCATCGGCAGCATGCAGCAGGCGTTCTACGGCGGCCAGTCGCCGTGGCAGTACGAGGCGCTGTTCGTGTCCCGCGCCAAGAGCGTGGTCAACGCCAAGGGCGTCGCGCTGTCGCGGGAACTCGCCGAGATGGTCTACGACGTGGACTACTACGTGCACGTGGACAGCCCGCAGGACGCGGTCAAGCTGGTCACCCACATGCCGTACGCCGGGCACATCCTGACCGTGGACGCGCTGAACGCCTACGCCGGCCCCGTCGTCGAGCAGTCGGTCAACCAGCTCGTGCAGCTCACGCCGCTTGAGCAGGTCAACGAGCGGATCCACGACATCACCGAGCTGGTCCGCGGTCACCTGCAGGACTTCCTCAGCGTGTACGGGGTCATGCTCAACGACGTGAAGGTGCTCATCCGGCCGAAGGACGAGCGGATGCGGGAGCTGATCTCGCTGCGCGCGTTCGGGCTGTCGGAGATCGACGCGGTCCGCTACTACGTCGCGATGAAGATGGCCGAGCGCGGCCTCGTCTCCGCGCCGAACATGGCCGTCGGCCTGCCCTTCAACATCGGGCTGACCGGCGCTCCGCTGCCGACGGACATCCCCAGCCTGTACGGCCACCACGGCCCGGCCAACGGCAACCCGGCGCGCGCCAGCCAGTGACCCGATGACCGACTCAGTCGCCGACAAGCTGCGCGGCCTGCTCGCGTCCGATATCTACACGGCCAAGGGCAGGCTGCGGGCCGACGACTTGCTCGTGCGGGAGCGCGTGGCCCGCAGCCTGGCGGAAGCGACCGCCAGGCTGCGGGACCTGGCCAGCCAGTGGCGGGCCGACCGGGTGCCCGCGTCGACCAGGGAGAACCCGTTCCCGCCCGCGGAGGTGATGGCACCGCTCCGGCAAGCCGACAGGCTGGGCCGGGAGATCGACAGCGCGGCCGTCGCGGTGCGCGGCCTGCCGCTGCTGCCCGAGGACAAGGTGTGGGACCGGGTGCGGCGCGGCGGCCTCGACGAGCTCATGCAGTTCGACTGGGCACTGGTCGGCGAGGCCGACGAGCTGGCCGCCTTGCTGTCGTCCGCGGCGGACCTGGCCGCGGTCGACCAGCCCGCCGCGCAGCAGCGCCTGCGCCGCCTGGCGGAGGTAATCGCCGACCGCCGCCGCTATGCCGAAGTCATCGCCTTACGGATTCGGGCAACCCGGTAGGCTGGCCTCGCCATGGCTGAGATCACTGTCGTTCACCTGCTCCGGCACGGTGAAGTGCATAACCCGAACCACGTGCTGTACGGGCGGCTGCCCGGGTACCACCTGTCGGCGAACGGGCGGATGATGGCCGCCGCCGCCGCCGACTACTTCGACGGCCGCCCGGTCGCCGCGGTCTTCGCGTCCCCGCTCGAGCGGGCGCAGGAGACCGCGCAGCCCGTGGCCGAGCGGCTCGGCCTGCAGATCACCACCGACGACAGGCTCATCGAGTCGGCGAACGTGCTTGAGGGCAAGTCCGTCAGCCTGGCCAGCCTCGCGGTGAACCCGCTGAACTGGAAGTACCTGTGGAACCCGTTCACGCCGTCCTGGGGCGAGCCTTATACCCAGGTCGTCGCGCGGGTCCGGCAGGTCATCGACCGGGCGCAGGGAGGCGGCTCGCGGCCAGGAGGCGGTGTGCGTCAGCCACCAGCTGCCGATCTGGGTCAGCCGCCTCGCCGCCGAGCACAAGCGCCTGTGGCACAACCCGAACACCCGCCAGTGCGCGCTCGGTTCGGTCACGAGCCTCACCTTCGACGGAGACGAGCTCACCGGCGTTTCCTACGCCGTGCCGCCCCGCCGCCCCGTCGTTGACCCGGATAGGGCACAATAGACCGGGTACTACCCCCTGTAGGAGACCGTGAGGGACCCGCTGGTGTTTAAAGCCAAGCGCCGAACGGTCGTCACCGTGACGGCCGTAGTAGCCGTGCTGCTCGCTGGCGCGCTCGCGGTGACCCTGCTGACCTCGGGGAAGGGCAGCACCGCCAACGCCGGCAACACCGTCGAGTACCCGGCGGGCCACCGGCCGCTGGCCCCCGACTTCACCGGCACGTCGCTGACCGGGGCCCCGATCAAGCTGTCCAGCTACCGGGGCAAGACCGTCGTGCTCAACTTCTGGGGCTCTTGGTGCTCGCCCTGCCGCGACGAGGCGCCCACGCTCGCCGTGCTCGATGAGCAGTACGGCTCGAAGGGGGTCGCCTTCCTCGGCGACGACGTGGGCGACACCCCGGCGAACGCGCTCGCGTTCACCCGCAGCGTCGGCATCACCTACCCGAGCATCAACGACCAGGGGTACGCGGTCGTCCAGCAGCTGTCGCCGGTCGTGCCGGTGAACGACACCCCGACCACCGTCGTGATCGACAAGACCGGGCACGTCGCCGGGATGGTCATCGGCGCGGTCAGCTACGGCGAGATGACCACGCTCCTGCACGACGCGGCGGTGACTTCATGACCGATGTCCACACTCCCCAGTCCGAGCCGGAGTCGGCGGCGGCCGAAGACGAAGCCGCGCACTCGTTCGGAGGCGGGCAGCCGAGCGCGCCGGACAGCGGCGCCGGCGGGACCTCGCTACCGCCGCAGGCCAGCGCCGGCTGGCTGCGCTGGGGGTGGCGGCAGCTCACCTCCATGCGGACCGCGCTCATCCTGCTGTTCCTGCTCGCGCTCGGCTCGATCCCCGGGTCAGTGCTGCCGCAGCAGGGCACCGACCCGGGCGCGGTGCAGCAGTACTACGCCTCGCATCCCGGTCTCGCGCCCTGGCTGAACCACCTCGGGCTGTTCAACGTGTTCGCGGCGCCCTGGTTCGCGGCGATCTACCTGCTGCTGTTCGCGTCGCTCGTCGGGTGCGTCGTGCCGCGGACGTTCCGGCTCGTCGGCGCGGCCAGGACGCCGCCGCCGCGCGCGCCGCGGAACCTGGCGCGGCTGCCGCACTCGTCGTCCTACCCCTCCGCGCTGCCGCCGGCGGCGGCGGTCGGACGCGGCGGCCGCGGTGCTCGGCGGGCAGCGGTTCCGGCTGCGGCGGTCGGCCGCGGACGACCCGGGCCGGACGGCACCGGCCACTGGGTGTCGGCGGAGAAGGGCTACCTGCGCGAGGTCGGCAACCTGCTGTTCCACCTGTCGCTGCTCGGCGTGCTGCTCTCGATCGCGGCCGGCGGCCTCTTCGGCTACAAGGCCGACAAGCTGCTCGTCGAGGGGCAGTCGTTCGCCGACACCGCCTCGGCGCTCGACGAGTTCCACCCGGGACGGCTCGTCTCCGGCTCTGACCTGCCGCCGTTCTCGCTGACCCTGAACAAGTTCACCGCGAGCTACATCTCAGTCGGGGGAGTCGCGCGGTCAGCCGTCGAACTTCGACGCGGACGTCACGTACACGGGCGTCGCCCGGTGCGACCCCGGGGACCTACCACATCAGGATCAACGACCCGCTGTCGGTCGACTCGCTGAAGGTCTACCTGATCGGCCACGGGTACGCGCCGGAGTTCAAGGTCACCGCGGCCAACGGGCAGGTGGACGTACGACGAGGCGACCCCGTTCATCCCGGCCAACACGGGCACGTTCCTGTCCGACGGGGTGGTCAAGGCGCCAGGGACGCCTCGCTCGGCTTCATGGGCGTCTTCGTGCCGACCGCGATCTCGGTCGGCGGGACGCTTGAGTCGATCTTCCCGGCCGCCGACGCTCCCGCGGTGTCGCTGATCGGCTACTACGGGCAACCTCGGGATGAACTCCGGGGTGCCGCAGTCGGTCTACCAGCTCGACACGACCGGGATGACGAAGATCTCCGGGTCGCCGCACCTGCTGCTTCCCGGCCAGACGTGGACGCTGCCCGGCGGCAAGGGGTCGGTCACGTTCGTCGGCGTCAAGCAGTGGGTGTCGCTGGCCATCACCTACGACCCGGGCCAGGTGCCCGCGCTCGTGTGCGGCATCCTCGCCCTCGCCGGGCTGCTGCTGTCGTTCTTCGTGCGGCGGCGCCGGGTGTTCGTCCGGGCCGTGCCCGCGGCGTCCGGTACCGGGTCCGTCGTCACGGTCGGCGGCCTGACCAGGTCCGACGCCAGCGGCGGCTTCGAGGAAGAGTTCGCCGAGCTGGCCGCGGAGATCGCCGCCGCCGAGCCGGAGGCAAAGCCATGACCCCATGTCGGCTCGAGCGGGCCTGATAAGTCGCGGTTTTCGCGATCAGGCCCGCGCGAGCCGACAGCGGGGTACGGGGGGTCGTCCCCCCGGAGACTCAGAATCAGGGGCGTGAGGCTCGTGTCCGTCAACCTTGGCTTCGCGCAAGCCAGCAGTGACTTCCTGATCGCCGCGCTGCTGATCTACTCGCTCGCGGTGATCGCCTTCGCGGGTGACTACGCCTTCGGGCGGCCGCGCCGGACGGCGGCGGCGAAGGCGGCCGCCGCGCCGGCCGCCGCTCAGCTGGCGGCCGTCGGCGCGGGCGCGGCCGGCGGGAGCGGCGCCGGCGCCGGCGCCGTTGCCGGGCCGGGCGAGTCAGCGGGGCCGGCGGTCCCGCCGGGCGGCGGCACCGGGAAGGCCCCGGCCCCCCGGACGGGCGCCTTCAGGGCAATCTGGGCAGCCGGGCCGTGGGTCCGTGCCGCCGTGACGTTCAGCGCGCTCGGCATGCTCGCGCACGTGGTGGCGGTGACCACCCGCGGGCTCGCGGTCCACCGTGCCCCCTGGGGCAACATGTACGAGTTCATCACGGCGCTGACCTGCGTGGCCGCGATCTTCTTCGGCTACATCGTGGTGCGGTACCGGGCCTGGGCGCTCGGCGTCTTCGTGATGGGCGCGGTTGTCCTCACGCTCGGCCTCGCCGAGACGCTCATCTACACGCCGGCCGGGCCGCTGGTGCCGGCCCTGCAGTCTTACTGGCTGTCCATCCACGTCACCGCGATGACCCTGGCCACGGGCATCTTCTTCGTCGCGGCGGTGCTCGGGATCATGTACCTGGTCGCCGAGCGGTACCGGGCGCGGGTCGCCGCCGGAAAGGCCCAGCCGGGCAACGGGCTGATCGCGCGCATCCCGTCGGCGGCGCAACTGGACAAGCTGACCTACCGGACGGTTGTCTTCGGGTTCCCCGTCTGGACGTTCGGCGTCATCGCCGGCGCCATCTGGGCGGACCAGGCGTGGGGCCGCTACTGGGGCTGGGACCCGGTCGAGACCTGGGCGTTCATCACCTGGGTGATCTACGCGGCCTACCTGCACGCCCGGGCCACGGCCGGCTGGCGCGGTGCCCGCGCGCACTACATCCAGCTGCTCGGCTTCGTCAGCCTGGTGACCAACATGCTCGTCGTGCAGGTGTTCATCACCGGCATGCACTCCTACGCCGGGGTGAGCGGCTGATCAGCTGGCGTTCACCGCGAAGTTGCTGAACGCGAAGGTCGCGGGCGCGCCGTTAGTGGATACGAGCTCCACGCCGTAGTCCACCTGGCCGAGGGTGGCGCTGCCCGCGATCCATCCCTTCGACATGATCCACTTGAAGAAGGCGAGCAGGTCCATCGTCCCCGACGTGAAGTTCGCGCCCGGGACGAACGCGATGTAGTTGCCGGTCTTCCACACCGTGTACGACCGGCCGCCCATGGTGACCGTTCCCTGCACCGAGCCTGAGGGGGTCTGGCCGTGGTTTTCCGTCCAGATCATCACCTCGGTGGAGTTCGCGCCCCCGATGCCGTTCAGCCAGATGTCGTAGGCGTCCTCGTAGATACCGGTGCCCGGGCTTGTCTCCGCGAACGTGCTGGTGATCGAGCTGAGCGAGCTGATCTGCGGTGCGTTGTCAAAGTCGCGGTGGGAGTTCGGGAACGTCTTGACCGCCCCGTCGCCCTTGCTGTTGTCCATGGTGGCGACGACGTACCAGTTCGCGGACGAGCAGGCGTAGAGCGTCTGCGACACGTTGTAATTGCTGGCGTTCCAGGCGTCGTTCGCGACGAAGTACGGTGCCTGGTTCCACATCCCCGCCGGATCCGACGGTCGTGTACTGGGGGTGCGTGCAGGCCGCCGAGCCTGACGCCGCGGGCGGCGAGCCCTGGCCCGCCGGCTGGCTGGCCCGCGGCCGGGGCGGCGGAGCTCGCGGAAGGCGCCGGGTGGCTTGCTGACCGGGTCGGCTTCGCTGGGGCCTTGGACTTGCGCGCAGGCATGACGGCTTCGTGCGGGACCGCCGCTACCTGGGGGATGCCCGCGAGCGACGCGGCGAAGCTGTCCGCGCTCGCCCCGCCCGTCGCGGCCGGCGTGCCCGCGGCGACCGGGTTGCTCGCGCCGTCGGGCCCCGAGTGCAGTAGCCGAACTGTTGTCAGCCCGCCCGCGGCAAGCGCGGCGGTCAGGACGACGACGCCAATGGTCCCGCCGCGAATGCTTCCACCCACTTGGGCACCCTCTCAAGTCTGATCGGTGGCTGTGCTGTCAGTCGGCTCCAGGTAACAAATCGGTAAGGACTGTGGATAACTCGCCGGAGTCGGAGGTCCCGCTGATGAGACGGTCGAGCATCCGGAGGAACTCGGGATCGTCGTCCGGGCCGATGGGGCCGGTCCGGGCCAGGGCCGCCGGCGGCGGGCTGCCCGTCGGCAGGCGTCGCCGGGTAGCGCTGGGTCCCACTGGACGTTGTGCGGGTCGGAGCCGGTGAGCCCGGCATGGGCGGCCGGCGTGGCCGGCCGGTACCGGGCGCGCCACGACTTGCGGGCGATGACCCAGGCGATGGCGCCGAGGATGAACGTCACGGCGATGACGGTGATCCAGACGGGCTTGCGCAGCCCGGGGAACTCCGCGGCGGGCGTGAGGGCGGCGTCGGTCAGGCAGTAGAGCCAGCAACCTGCCAGGAAAAGGACAAACAGGACAGCTGACAGAAACATGGCGAAAGCCTAACCTCCTGGTTGGCGCCACGTATCCGGAACGCTAATTCTCCTCCTTCCCCACCTGCATGTTTAGTAGCGGTCTGTCACCCGGGGTGACGTGCGGGCCGATCCGGAATACCCTGGGTTTGGGTGCGACAACAGGGAGTCCCAGTATGCGGCTTCGCCTACTCGAGCGGCTTGGCCGACTCGTCGGCTGGCGTTTCGGTTCGCAGGGCGACCGCAATGGCAGGTCACGGGACTCCCGGACCGCCGGAGCGGAAGCCAGCGGCCGGCATCGCCGGAACGCCGGCGCGGTCGGCGCGCGCGACCGTGCGACCGCGGGGATCGAGGCGCGCTCGCAGGCGCCACCGCCGCTGCAGCCGCCGGCGGGGCTGCCGCGACGGGACGACGCGCAGTCCCCCAGGCTCGCCCCGCGTACCGCGGGCGTGCGGGCCGGCGGCGCGGCCATGCCGCCGCTGCCGCGGAACTACACCCCCGGCCAGGGCGGCGGCATCGGGCGGGCCCGGATCAGGGAGGCGCCCTTCGGCGCTGCCCCGCTCGACACGGCCGCGCGCCCGGTACCCGGCGCGGACCAGGCTCGCGGTGCCGCGGCGCCGGACGGCCGGCCCAGGCGCCGCGGCAGCCGTGGTACCAGGTCGTCGGCGGCCCGCCCGCGGCCAGGCGGCTGGCCGGGCCAGGCGGGCCGGGCCGGCGCGGCCGCCGCCCGCGGCGGCGTGGCCGCCCAGAAGGCGCCGGCCAAGGCGGCCGCGACGCCGGCGTCAGGCGCCCGCGCGCTGCTGCCGTTCGCCGCACCCGCACCCGGACAGCCACCCGGTGACGGCCGACGGGCGGCGGAACTGCGGGCCGCTTGAGACGATCTTGTGGCGGCAGTGGGACGCCGCGGCGGCCGCGCCGCCGCCGCAGGTGATCGCCGCGATCGACCGGCTGGCCGAGTTCCCGAGGCAGCTGCAGGAGAAGCTCGCCGCCGGGCTCGACGGCATCTACGTGGGGGCCGGCGGGGTGCCCGACCTCGACGACATGGCCGCGCTGCACGGCGTGCCGCTGCCGTCGGGCAAGGCGACCTGGGACGCCTGCGCTGGCGCCTACGGCGACCGCAAGATCGTGGTGGGCACCCGGCCCTCGCCGACGCCCGACGTGATGTGCCACGAGGTCGGCCACGCACTGGACGACCTGGACAGTCCGCCAGGAAAATGGCAATCTGACTCAGCTGAGTTCAGGCTCATCTATGATCAGTGTCAGCCATATATCGCGAGTGACTTTCACCGCCAGCGTGGCGGTCTCGGTCGCAAGGAGTTCTTCGCGGACTCGTTCGCCGCGATCGCGTCGGCGCAGCGGCCTGCGCTGGTCGACATGCTGAGCGGCAACACCCGGATCGCACTTCGGGTGATGCTCTACTTCAACCGGCGTTATGGCATCTAGGTGAGCTGCGATGTTCGTCATACGACTACCGAACGGGAACCTGCAGGTTCCGCAGACCGCTGTCCACACGGGGGACGGACGGCTCATCGGCGATGTGTACGTGGAGATCGGGCCGGAGGACACCGAGTACGCCAGGCTGGCCGAGCACGCGCTCACCCCCGACCAGGTCGAGGAGCGCAAGGGCCAGTGGCGGGCGGGCGATGCCGCGCTCCTGCGCGAGTTCCAGGAGTTCGCCAGGCTCGTCGGGGACGAACTCTTCCAGCCCGACGATCCCGACCAGTAGCGTCTTCGCTGGCCGGGAACGCAGGGTGTCCCCCGCTGGACCGGTGCTGGCCCCGGATAGCGTTTAGCGGCCGGGCGTGCCGCGATCGGCGGCGCGCCCGGCGAAGAAGGCCCCAGCTAGGATGCCGCGGGGTGACCCTCGGGTGAAGCCTCACTGTCGCCGCGCAGCAGGGCGCGCACCTCGGATTCCCGGAACCGTCGGTGCCCGCCGGGTGTGCGGATGCTGGTGATCCGTCCGGACGCGGCCCAGCGCGTCACGGTCTTCGGATCCACCCGGAACAGGGCGGCTACCTCCCCAGGGGTGAGCAGCCGCTCATTGTTGCCGTCCACGTTCCATCTCCTCGTACTCGGTCGGAGTATGCCCCTAGTTTGGCGACAAACGGGTACTTTCTGCCTAGATTTCGGGAAATTGGCTTAGCGATTCACCGGTCGCTCTAGGTGACCTGCGAGTAGTCCCGGTACGACGTGTCGTTAGACGTGCGCCCGGTCTCAGCTAGGGTAGCGGGGTGGCTGAGCTTGTGTCGCTTGATGAGATAGGCGCCGCTGCAAGGCGGCTGCGCGGTGTGGCGGTCCGAACCCCGCTGATCCCGTTCACCGGGGAGGTCAGGCAGTACCAGGCAGGCGGGGGCTCCCTGCTGATCAAGCCGGAGTCGCTGCAGCCGACCGGGGCGTTCAAGCTGCGCGGCGCCTACAACGCCGTCTACGCGGTCACCCGTGACCTGGACTCCTGCGTCCTGCCCGACGGGGTGGTCGCGCACTCGAGCGGCAATCACGGATTCGCCGTCGCGTACGCGGCGCGGCTGCTCGGCATCAGCGCCGCGATCGTCGTCCCGGACAACGCGCCCGCGGTCAAGACGGACGCGATCGAGGCGACGGGGGCCGAACTGGTCCGCGTCGAGCCGACGCTCGCCGCCAGGATCGCGGCCACCGACGAGATCGCCCGGGTACGGCGCTACCACCCGATCGCGCCGTTCGACGACCGGGACGTGATCGCCGGGCAGGGCACGGTCGGCCTGGAGATCGCCGAGGACTTCACCGCCGGCGCAGGCCCAGGGAGCGAAGCAGCCGTCCGCCGTGCTCGTCCCGGTCAGCGGCGGCGGCCTCATCTCCGGCATCGCGGTCGCGGTCAAGGCCCTGCTGCCCGGCACGAGGGTCATCGGGGTCGAGCCCGAACTGGCCGCCGACGCCCGCGACTCGCTGCGCGCGGGCACCCGCGTCGCCTGGACGTCCGCGCAGACCTCGCGCACGCAGGGCCGACGCGCTCCGCGTCGAGCAGGTCGGCGAGCTGACCTTCCCGCACATCCAGGCGTACGTCGACGACATCGTCACGGTCTCCGAGGACGAGATGCTCGACGCGATCAGGCGGCTCGCCCGGCAGGCCCGGCTGATCGCCGAGCCGGGCGGCGCGGCCGCCGTCGCGGCCGCGCTGTACCGCGACGCGGCGGAGCTCGGCATCACTTCAGGCGCGCGGGCCCCCGGTCGTCGCCGTGCTCTCCGGCGGCAACATCGACCCGACCCTACTGGCGGACATCCTCGGGACGGAGTCCTACACTGGGTAGTGCTATGAAGAGCAGAACCTGGCCAAGCATCCTTGCCTACACGTCCGCCCGCATCCTGATCTTCGGCTGCTCGGTGATCCTGCTGTACGTGGCCGGGGCGCGCGGCGTCCTGCTGCTCTTCCTCGGCCTCGTGATCAGCATGCTCGCCAGCTACATCCTGCTGAACAAGCAGCGCGCCATCATCGCCGACAAGCTGAACGGCCGGCTGTCCAAGGTCGGGTCGAAGGCCACCGAGTTCCGCGAGCGCCTCGAAGAGGGCACCAAGGCCGAGGACGAGGCCAGCGGAGGACGAGGCCAAGACGGCGGACGAGGCAAGGCGCGGAAGAGTCCGTCCGCTAGCGACGGCCGCCCGGTAAGGCCAGCCAGCCGCCCCGCGTGAGGTGCGCGAGCACCGCCGCGACCGCGTCGTGCCGGGAGACCGCCGACGTGTCGATCACCAGGTCGGCGTCGTCCGGCTCCTCGTACGGGTCGGAGATCCCGGTGAACGAGCCGATGATCCCGGCGCGGGCCTGCGCGTACAGCCCCTTGCGGTCCCGTGCCTCGCACACCTCAAGCGGCGTCGAGACGTGCACGAGCACGAAGTCGCCGACCTCGGAGACCATCCGGCGCACCCCGGCGCGCGCCGCGGCGTAGGGGGCGATCGGCGCGCAGATGGCGATCCCGCCGTGCCGCGCGACCTCGGTGGCCACGTACCCGATGCGGGCGATGTTCAGGTCCCTGTCCTCCCGCGAGAACGTGAGCCCGGCGGAGAGCAGCCGCCGCACCAGGTCACCGTCGAGCAGCGACACCGTCCGGTCGCCGCGCTCGAGCAGCGCGTCGCGCAGGTCCCTGGCGAGCGTCGACTTCCCCGACCCGGACAGCCCGGTAAAGAACACGACGACGCCGCGCTTGGCCCGCGGCGGCCGCGCGCGCCGCAGTTCCTGCGGCCACGCCCGCGGGCATCAGCCAGGCGGGCACCTCGGCGCCGGAGTCAAGCAGGTCGCCGAGCTCGCCGTCGGACAGCTCGCCGCGCTCCATCCCCGGCTCGATCAGGCCGAGCGGCCGCCAGACCTCGGCGGCCGGGTCGTAGGCCCACTCGCCTTCCGTCAGGATCGTCACGCCCAGCTTGGAAAGGTCAAAATCAGCTTCACCGGAACGGGATCGGCTTACTGTCCCGGCGCCACCCGGTCCGCCAGGAGGTGGGTCGCCCCGTAGGCGGCCGCGACAACGGCGCGGGCGCTCAGCTCCGCGGCGGGCTCGCCGCGCGGCGGGAGCGGCACGGGAACGACGAGCGTGCTCGCCGGGAGCTGCGCGGCGGCCGCGCGGACGGCGCGGACCAGTGCTTCCGGGCGGGTGACCAGGTCGGCCTGGCCGACGACAAGCGGCAGCAGGAGGATCCTGGCGCGCAACTGGTCGGCCAGGTGCCGCAGCTGGCCGATCTGCCGCTGGCCGAGCGGCCGCCTGGTCGCGTACGCGAGCACGGTACTACCCCCGGGGGACCCAGCCGCCGAACCCGCGGCCGGATCCCGTGCTCTACCGAGCGCGGCGCGCACCTCGGCGGGCGCCGCGCGCAGCGCGCGGAACGGGCCGTGCTCAGGCGCGCGGAGCGCCGTGACGGGGCCCGCGAGGCGCAGCACCGTGCCGTCGCCGTCCCCAGCATTACCAGCCGCGGGCGCGCGCTCGGTGATGCTGACGACGGCGAGCGGCGAGCCCTCCTGGTCCTGCAGCACCAGGCGGTCGGCGTCGGCGGGGACGGCGGCCGCGGGCACGGTCAGCGTGACCGGGACCGGCCACGGCGTGCCGTCGGCGAGCTCGCCCCGCGCGCTGACGGCCGCGAGGTCGGCGGCGGTGAGGTAACCAGTCAGCGGCGCGAACGCGCCCGAGGTGATCAGCTCGAGCTCGCCGAGCTGGTCCTCGCCGAGGGTCCAGCGGGCCACGTCGCCAGCTCCGCGGGCAACTGCGCCGGCGGGTACATCGGGTCGTCCCCCCGGGAGGTGGCTGCCGTCACGTGCGCCTCCATATCGGATCTCGGCATGTCGGATCTCGGCGAGGCCGCGCGCTAGAACTACACGACGCGGGCGAAGCGGTCCAGCGGCTTGCGGATCACGTAGAGCAGCTCATCGTGGCCGGTCGTCGAAGCGGCCTCCGCTCAGCCGGGAGATGGCCGCGCAGGTGATTCGCACCGACGATGATAGCCCGGCCGGGCGGTCGGGACGGCTCAGGTCGCTGGCGCGCGCGGCGATGACGAGTCCGCGCATCAGCGCGTAGGAGGCGATGCCCTCGTCGCTGACCGCCTTCTCGTAGACCGGCTTGAACGGGCCGGGGATGCCTGGGCGGAACCGGGACCAGACGGCCCGGCGGACCATCCGGGGCAGCATCCGGTCAAGCAGGGCCGCCGCGCTGTACCGGTCCCCGGTGCGCACAAGCAGCAGCCCGCCCGGCTTGAGCGCGCTGGTCAGCCGGTCGAGGACGAGCTCGACATGGTGCACGCGCTCAAGCAGCAGGGCGCAGTAGACAACGTCGTAAGCCCGCTGCGGGATGGGGACCGTGCGCAGGTCGCCGGTGATCACGTCGTCGTAGGCGCTCTGCGTGTCGCGCAGCACCCGCCGCGCGAGCGGCTGGTCCGCGTCGACGGCGGTGACCGAGATCTCGAAGCCGCCCTCGGCGAGCTCGCCGATGCCGAGCTCGCGCAGCGGGGCCAGGCAGCCCGCCTGGAGCACGCTGACCTGCTGGCCCGGGCACTGCAGCACGTAGTCGCGCACCGGCTCGGCGAAGAAGCGGCGCGCCGCCCGATGGCTGCCCGGCGAGCCTCGTTCGGCAGTCGTCATGTCACTCATAGTAGTTGAGTATACTCACTCAGTGTCATTGGATTTGCTGAGAGCCCGGCCGATTCCGCGCAGGCAGGCATGCCCTGCCGGTGCGCTGACGGCCTACTCACGAGTTCTACGAAGCGATGCCGTCGACTCGCACGCCGTAGACGTCGACCTGGTACTCGCCCGGCTGCCCGTTGGGCGGCAGCCGGGTAAACCAGACGAGCACGTAACGGCCGCTCGCCGCGGACGTCGCCGGCAGCCGCACGGTACCGCCCACGTCCGTGGCGCTGGCCATGACCGGCAGGTCAAGCGGAGTCGCGCTGTTTCCGACGCGCACCTGGACGTCCGCCCCCAGCGGTCGCTGCCGAGAACCAGTCGCACGCTCGCTGACCCGCACCGCGTCGCCCATGTCGAGCAGCAGGCCGGTGCCCGACGCAGGTTGCCGAACTCGGGCGTCGCGTACCAGGAGCTGTACCACGGCTGGTCCGCCGCTCGCATTGATCCGGGAGACGATGCGCGGGATTGTCGCCGTCCGACGACCCGTCCGGGCCGAATGCGGCGATCGACGCCACGGGCAGCGGCCGCGCCGCCGGGCTCGGGGTCAGCACCGCGGTGGCGGGCGGCGCGGCGGATGAAACGGCCCCGTCCGGGGTGCCGCGCCGCTGCCGCCGCGCTTGGCCTGGGGGCGCCCTTCGACCCGGCCTGCCCGGAGACGGACATCAGGTCGTAGGCGGCCAGCACGACAAACACGCCGACCAGGCCGATCAGGGCGAGCTTCCACTTCCTGCCAGCGCGCCGCGGCTTGTCCGGCTCCGGCTCCAACTTCGGCTCGGTAGCGCTGTGCCCCATGCCGATGCTCACGGTATGCCTCCCCGACCCATCGGCCCCGACCCATCGGACCGCGTAGTTCGCTCAAGCTTTGCTTATTTGCGGACACCGCGTCCACCAGACGGTGTCATTTCCGGGAACGGGCTGACTTCGGCCCTATCCCCTTCTTGGGCGGTGGATGAGGCGCTCGGGCGACCCGGCGCCGCCAGCGGGTCGTAAACTTGAGTAGATGTCGAGCGCCTCAGCATCGACTTGGGTTCGTACGGGGTTTCCTGTCGTCTGGGCCTGCCCGCGGGGCGGGCGGATGTCTTGCGGGGTGCCCGTAACGCCTGACCACCACTGACATTGGGACAGCATGAGCCTCGCCGGACTACTGGCCGCCGTAGCCGAAGATCCCCAGCTCCGTACCGCACTCGACAGCCAGCCTGGCACGCCCGGGGGCGGCGAGCGCGACCTCGTCGCGCCGACAGCGCTGCGCCCGCTGGTCTCCGCCGCGCTGGCGACCGGCGCCGCGGGCGGCCCTGGCCGGTTCGTGCTCGCGGTGACCGCGACCGCGCGCGAGGCCGAGGACCTGACCGCGGCGCTGCGCGCGTTCCTGCCGCCGCGCCTCGGTCGCCACCTTCCCCGGCTGGGAGACCCTGCCGCACGAGCGGCTCTCACCCCGCTCGGACACGGTCGGGCAGCGGATCGCGGTGCTGCGCCGCCTCGCGCACCCGAGCCGCCGGGGGCGACACCGCTCGGCGGGCCCGCTCAAGGTCGTCGTGGCGCCGATCCGCGCCGTGCTGCAGCCGATCGTCGGCGGGCTCGGCGACCTGGTGCCCGTCCGGCTCGCCGTCGGCGACGACGCCGACCCGGAGGACGTGATCGCGCGGCTCGTCGACATCGGCTACGCCCGCGTCGAGATGGTCTCCAAGCGCGGCGAGCTCGCGGTGCGCGGCGGGCTGCTCGACGTGTTCCCGCCGACCGAGGAGCACCCGCTGCGGGTCGAGTTCTTCGGCGACACCGTCGAGGAGATCCGCGTCTTCAAGGTCGCCGACCAGCGCTCGGCCGGCGCAGGCGGAGCACGGCCTGTGGGCGCCGCCCTGCCGGGAGCTGCTGCTCACCCCGTCGGTCCGCGCCCGGGCCAAGGAGCTCGCGGCCAAGCACCCGGGCGTTTCCGAGATCCTCGGCAAGATCGCCGACGGGATCACCGTCGAGGGCATGGAGGCGTTCTCCTCGGTCCTCGCCGACCGGATGGACCTGCTGCTCGACCACCTGCCGCTCGCGCGGCGTCGTGCTCGCCTGCGACCCCGAGCGGATCAGGACGCGGGCGATCGAGCTGGTCACGACCAGCCAGGAGTTCCTCGAGGCGTCCTGGGCGAGCGCCGCCTCCGGCGGCGAGGCGCCGGTCGACCTCGGCGGCTCGGCCTTCCAGCCGATCGAGAAGATCCGCGAGGCGGCGGCCGAGCTCGGCATCGCCTGGTGGACGCTCGCGCCGTTCGGTGTCACCGACGACGCGGAGTCGCCGGCGACGGAGCCGAACGACAGGACGGGGAACCGGCGGCCGAGGATCAGCCGCACCCGTTCGGGATCACCATTGACGCCTCGCCCGCGACGGCCTATCGCGGCGAGACCAGCCGCATGCTCGCGGACGTCCGCCAGTGGCTCGCCGAGGGCTGGCGGGTCGTGCTGGTCACCGAGGGGCACGGGCCCGCCAAGCGGCTCGCCGAGGTGCTGCGCGGCGAGGGGTTCGGCGCGCGGGTCGGCGACCTCGACGCGGAGCCGGAAGGCGGCGTGCCCTACGTGGCCACCGGGGAGCTGCGCCAGGGGTTCTCCTGGCCCGCCGTGCGGCTCGCGGTGCTCACCGAGGCAGACTTCGCCGCGCGCGGCGCGTCGCGGCCGAGCTCGCGGGACGAGCGGCGGATGCCGTCCGCGCGGCGGCGCGGCGGGGTCGACCCGCTGCAGCTCAAGCCGGGCGACTACGTGGTGCACGAGCAGCACGGCGTCGGCCGGTTCGTCGAGATGACGTCGCGGACGGCCGCGGGCGCGACCCGCGACTACCTGGTGCTCGAGTACGCCCCGGGCAAGCGCGGGCACCCGCCGGACCGGCTGTACGTGCCGACCGACCAGCTCGACGAGGTCACCAGGTACGTCGGCGGCGAGGCGCCCGCGCTGCACCGGCTCGGCGGCGCGGACTGGGCCAAGACCAAGGGCCGGGCGCGCAAGGCGGTCCGCGAGATCGCCGCCGAGCTGATCCGGCTGTACTCGGCGCGGATGGCCTCGCCCGGGCACGCGTTCGGGCCGGACACGCCGTGGCAGCGCGAGCTTGAGGACGCGTTCCCCTACGTGGAGACCCCCGACCAGCTCTCGGCCATCGACGACGTCAAGCGCGACATGGAGAAGCCGGTGCCGATGGACCGGCTGATCTGCGGCGACGTCGGCTACGGCAAGACCGAGATCGCGGTGCGGGCCGCGTTCAAGGCCGTGCAGGACGGCAAGCAGGTCGCCGTGCTCGTGCCGACGACGATCCTCGCGCAGCAGCACTTCAACACGTTCTCCGAGCGGTACGCGCCGTTCCCGGTGGTCGTGAAGCCGATGTCCCGGTTCCAGACGCGCGTCCGAGGTGGCGGAGACGCAGCGCGGGCTCGCCGACGGCCACGTGGACGTGGTGATCGGGACGCACCGGCTGCTGTCGCCGGAGACGCGGTTCAAGCAGCTCGGCCTCGTGATCATCGACGAGGAGCAGCGGTTCGGCGTCGAGCACAAGGAGTACCTCAAGCGGCTGCGCACCGAGGTGGACGTGCTCGCGATGTCCGCCACGCCGATCCCGCGCACGCTGGAGATGGGCGTCGCGGGGATCCGCGAGATGTCCACGATCCTGACGCCGCCGGAGGAACGGCACCCGGTGCTGACCTTCGTCGGGGCGTACGACGAGAAGCAGATCGGCGCCGCGATCCGGCGCGAGCTGCTGCGCGACGGCCAGGTGTTCTTCGTGCACAACCGGGTGCAGTCGATCAAGAAGGTCGCCGCCCAGCTCGGCGGGCTGGTGCCCGAGGCGCGGATCGCGGTCGCGCACGGGCAGATGAACGAGCACGAGCTCGAGCGGATCATGATCGGCTTCTGGGAGCGGGAGTTCGACGTCCTGGTCGCGACCACGATCGTGGAGTCCGGGCTCGACATCCCGAACGCGAACACGCTGATCGTGGACCGGGCGGACGCGCAAGGGCTGTCCCAGCTGCACCAGCTGCGCGGGCGGGTCGGGCGCGGGCGGGAGCGGGCGTACGCGTACTTCCTCTACCCGGCGGAGAAGCCGCTCACCGAGACGGCGCACGAGCGGCTGGCGACGGTGGCGCAGCACACGGAGATCGGCGCCGGGATGTACGTGGCGCTGAAGGACCTGGAGATCCGCGGCGCGGGGAACCTGCTCGGCGGGGAGCAGTCCGGGCACATCGCCGGGGTCGGGTTCGACCTGTACGTGCGGATGATCGGCGAGGCGGTGCGCGAGCTGAAGGACGACGCGCCCGCCGAGCGGCCCGAGGTCCGGGTCGAGCTGCCGGTCAACGCGCACATCCCGCACGACTACATTCCCGGCGAGCGGCTGCGGCTCGCGGCCTACACGTCGATCGCCTCGATCGACTCCGAGGATGACGTGGCCTCGGTGCGCGACGAGCTGCGCGACCGGTACGGCGAGCTGCCGGTGCCGGTGGTGACGCTGCTCGACGTGGCCCGGCTGCGGTTCGCGGCGCGGCGGGCCGGGCTGACCGACATCACCCTCCAGGGCTCGCACGTGCGGTTCGCCCCGGTTGTCCTGCCTGATTCCCGTGTGGTGCGAGTTCAGCGGCTATACCCCAAGACGCTGCTCAAGCCGGCGGTGCGTACCATGCTGGTACCAGTGCCGAAGTCCGGAGCCTCGAGCGGAGGCTTCGGCGGGGAACCGCTGCGCGACATCGAGCTGCTCGCGTGGTGCGCGGAGGTCATCCGTTCGGTACTGTCCGAGTCGTAGATTTGTGTCCGAGTCGTAGATTTCTCCTGTCGTCCGCCCGGGGCTGGCCTGATACGATCGCCGTTCTTGCGATCAGGCTGCCCGGGCCGGACACCCGCGGGTACGGGGGTCGCCCCCCGGGTGACAACTGAGGCGCTGGAAGGGATCGATCGTCTGTGTCTCGCAAGGCTCTGTTCTCTAAGCGGGCCGCCGGGTGGCCGCGCTCGGCGCCGCTGGCCTTGGCGCGTGCGCGGTGCTCGCCGCTTGCTCTCCGGTGCAGGCGGGGGCCGCGGCGATCGTCGGCAACCAGCGGATCACCGTGTCCTCGCTGGACACCCAGGTGTCCAACTGGCAGACGGCCGCCAAGCCGTACGGCAGCAGCCTGCCAGGTGACCACCGCGACCGCGCCCGCCGCGGTGCTGTCCTGGCTGATCAGGTTCGACGTCATGGACCAGGTGGCCGCCTCGAACGGCATCTCGGTCACCGAGGCGCAGTCGCAGGCGGGGCTGTCCGCCCTCTCCGCCGTGGCCGCCCAGAACGGGGCAAGCAGCACGCCCAGCTGCTCATCGCGAACGGCGTCTCCCCGCAGATGTTCCCGCAGGTCGGCCGGTACGAAGCCCAGGAGGACGGCCTTCGCGCTGGAAGGGCAACGGCGGCAAGGAGCCGACCTCCACCGCGGAGCAGAACGCCTTCACCACCGCGTTCACCAAGGCGCAGTGCACGGCGGCGAAGTCGCTTAACATCCAGATCAGCCCGCAGTTCGGCCGGCTTGACTACACGTCGCAGTTCGCGCGTCGTGCCCGCGGCGAACACGCTGTCCGCCGGCCCGCGGGCACGCCGACGCCCGCGTCCACCACGGGGCTCACCCCAGCGCGTGCTGACGGTCCTGCTGAGCAGCCCGCGGGTCGCCCCCGGGCTGCTCACCTGGCAGGCCTGGTCCGCGCTGCGCGCGGCGGACCGCGTGCTCGCGGGGTCGGGCGGGCACCCGCTCATTCCGGCGCTGACGGCCGCTGACGTGCTGCCTGTCGTCGTCGACGTGCCGTCCTCCGATGCCGCGGCGCTTGCCGCGTTCCTGTCTTCTGCCGTCCTGTCTTCCGCTTCCGGGGCGGCGCCGGCCAGGTCGTGTGGCTCGCGCCGCCGGGCGAGGCCCCTGACCCGCTGCTGCTCAGCTCGCTCTCCGTGCCCTATCAGGTGCTGCACGGGTCGCACGACCTGCCGGGCGCGCACCTGCTCGACCTGGTGTCGATCATGGACACGCTGCGGGTCTCCTGCCCGTGGGACCGGGAGCAGACGCACGAGTCCCTGCTGCGCTACCTGCTTGAAGAGGCGTACGAGGCGGCCGAGGCGATCGAGAACTCTGACCTGGGCGCGCTGCGCGAGGAGATCGGCGACGTCATGTTCCAGGCGTTCTTCCACGCCAGGATCGCCGCCGAGCGGCCCGCCGCCGACGGCGGCTTCACGATCGACGACGTGGCCGACACGCTGGCGGCGAAGCTCGTCCGGCGGCACCCGCACGTATTCGGCTCGGTGTCGGTGTCATCGGCGGCGGACGTCAACGCGAACTGGGAAGAGATCAAGAAGAGCCGAGCGGGCGGCCAAGGCCCTCGCGCGGCCGGCGGCGACCCGGGGCCGCCGTCGGCGCTCGACGGCGTTCCGTTCGGCCAGCCCGCGCTGTCCCTGGCCGCGCAGCTGCAGCGGCGCGCGCAGCGAGCGGGGATCACGGTTCCCGTCGACGGCGCCGGCTCTCGACCTCGCCGACGCCGTCGACTCTGCCGGCGACTCCGTCGGCGATGCGCTCATGGCCCTGGTCGCCCGCGCACGCGAGGCCGGCCTCGACCCGGAAGTTGAGCTGCGCGCCGCGGCGCGGCGCTTCGCCGACTCGGTGCGCGAGCGGGAACGGCTGGCGCGCGCGCCGGAGCGGCCGGACTCGGCGGAAGAATAACTCTCCGTGAACTTAGCGCCAATGGGGCGCGGCAATTGCACTGAAACTTCGCCGATTGAATTTTATTTCTAATACCTGCTGTCGCTTGGATCATTCACATGGTCTCGAGGTCGATCTTATCCGTGCATGTCACCTTGAGTGACCGGATGGCTACTCAACATCCATATGCATCGAACCTGCTGATCCGTGCCCAGGCTGCGCTAGTACCTTTAGCGATGCCTCACCGAGGTTGAGTGGCCAGTCGTGGGGTGATCGGCCGAACGCGCGCGTTCGCGTGTATGACGTTCGTTGTCATCATCGGGGTTGGTGGCGAGATGTCATTGTGCAACCAAGAAGCCACTGACAAGCGCTTATTTTCCCTGTTCAGATGACATATGTTGGCCTCTTGGGATGCTGTCGACGTCGGGGGTAAACCGGTCGGACGGGCTGCGCGTCACGCTAGGGAGGGCAAGAGGCACTTATATGTGCCAATGGGGAGCAATGTTCCGGCGGCCTGCCGCCGTGACACATCGAGGGGTGGGGAGTGGTGTGTCCGATTCTTCCTCAGTTGCTGCAGTAAGTGATCACGCCGGCTGGCTGGCGGGCCGGCCGGGTGCCTGGATGCGAACGTATGTTCGACAGGTGGCGATCGCTGACTTCTCCGCGGCCGTCGTGGCGGCGATCGCGGCGGTCGGGGTGCGCTTCGGCGTGCAGCCCAACGACCGGTACCTGATACTCAGCCTGGCGCTGCCAGTGGTCTGGATCATCACGGTGCGCGTCTTCGGCGGGTACGAGTGGCGGTTCCTCGGTACCGGCTCGGATGAGTTCCGCCGGGTGCTGAACGCCGGGCTGAGCCTGACCGGCGCGCTCGCGCTCATCTCCTACGCGGTGAACAACGAGCTGTCCCGGCTCTACCTCGTGATCAGCATGCAGGTCATCGTCGTGCTTGACCTGGTGGTCAGGTACGCGCTGCGCAAGCGGCTGCACCGGCTGCGCAGAGAGGGCCAGTGCATGTCGACCGTCGTGGCGGTCGGTCACGAGACCGCGGTCGAGCCAGCTCATCAGTGAGCTGCGCCGTGAGCCGCACCACGGCCTCCAGGTGGTCGCCGCCTGCCTGGCCGGCGAGTCCGCCGACGAGGTGGCGGGCGTGCCGGTGGTCGGTGACCTCGACGACACCGCCAGCGTGGTGCGCAACCTCAACGCGGGCACGGTGGCCGTGCTCTCCTGCCCGGAGATGGACGGCGTGAAGCTGCGGACGCTCGCCTGGGAACTGGAGAAGACGGGCACCGACCTGTGCGTCGCCCCCGCGCTGCTCGACGTGGCGGGCCCGCGGACCACGGTCAGGCCGACCGCCGGGCTGACCTTGCTGCACGTGGACCACCCGCAGCTGAGCGGGCCCCGGCAGGTGGTCAAGGACCTGTTCGACCGGTGCGCGGCGGCGTTCGGGCTTGCTGTCCTGTCGCCGCTGCTGCTGGCGATCGCGCTGATCGATCAGGCTCTCCGACGACGGTCCGGCGCTGTTCACCCAGACGCGGGTGGGCAAGGGCGGGGAGACGTTCAAGATCTACAAGTTCCGCACGATGGTGGTCGAACGCCGAGGCGCGTGCTGGCCGAGATCCGGGAGAAGAACGAGTCCGACGGCGTGCTCTTCAAGATCCGCAGGGATCCGCGCATCACCGCGCATCGGCGCGCGGCTGCGGAAGTCGTCGCTTGACGAGCTGCCGCAGCTCATCAACGTGCTCCGCGGCGAGATGTCGCTGGTCGGGCCCGCGTCCCGCGCTGCCGGAAGAGGCGGCGAAGTACGCCGACCACGTGCGCCGCCGGCTGGTCGTGAAGCCGGGCCTGACCGGCATGTGGCAGGTGAACGGTCGCTCCGACCTGTCGTGGGACGAAACGGTGCGCATGGACCTGCGCTACGTCGAGAACTGGTCGTTCGCCCTCGACCTGCAAATCCTGTGGAAGACCGTTTCCGTGATGCTGCACGGGTCTGGTGCTTACTGAGATGTCAGGTGCTCTTGCCGGGACTGGAACGGTCGGCGTCGCCGACGCGGTGCGCTGCGCCGCCGCTGGCGACGCCGCCGGGTGGGACTGGCTCATGGATCAGTACGGTAGGCTCATCTGGTCGATAACCAGGGACTTCAAGCTGGTCGAGAGCGACGCGTCCGACGTGGTCCAGACCACGTGGCTGCGGCTGGTCGAGCACATCGACCGGCTTGAGCACCCGGAGCGCGTCGGCGCGTGGCTCGCCACCACGGCGCGGAACGAGTGCCTGCGCAGCATCGCCGACGCGCAGGCGGCTCGTCCTCGTCGGCGAAGAGTACGGGCTTGAGCTCATCGCCGGGCACGAGCAGCCGGTCGACGAGGCGCTGCTCGCCGCCGAGCGGGCGAGGACGGTCAGGGAGGCGCTGAAGGTGCTGCCGAATCACTGGCAGCGGCTGATGGAACTGCTGATGGCAGAGCAGCCGTACGCCGTCATCGCCGACCGGCTCAGCCTGCCGGTCGGCAGCATCGGCCCCACCAGGGGCCGATGCCTGGACCGGCTGCGCGTCCTGCTCGAGGCCTCCTGACAGGTCGCTGATGTCTTTCCACGCCGCCGCCGGCCGCCTCGATCTCCGGATACGCCTTCCTGACCTCGGGGATCAGGTCGGGGACGAAGACCAGGACCGCGTCGGGCGGTGCCGCGGTCAGCTCCGCCGGGCTGATCACGGGGATGGCGGTTCCTGGCATCCGCAGCCCGCGCTTGCCCGGCGAGGCGTCCGCGACCGCGGGCAGCAGGTCGGCGTCAACGCCGGCCGAGCACAGCAGCGCGACCGCGCGGGACGCCGCGCTGTACCCGAGCACGGACTTCCCCGCGGCACGCTGCGCCGTGAGCCACGCGCGCAGCGCGTCGCCCTGGGCGGCGGCCTCGCGCTGCAGGCCGCTAACGACGTCCGGGCTGGTGATGCCGGAGTGAGCCTCGTCCGCGAGCAGCGCGCGCACCGCCTCGCCGGGACCTCTCCCGCGCCGGCCGCCACGGCGGCGCGGTCATCGCTGTCGTGGCACGCCGCGAGCAGGACGGTGCCGCCGTAGAGGCTGAACTCCCACGCGGCGCACGGGCCGCAGGCCCGCGGCGGCCAGCATCGCGCTCAGCGCGGTGGCCGAGTAGTAGGCGTAGTGGCCGTGCCGCAGCGCGTTCCACTGCCCCTGGCGGACGATCGCGGCGAGCGAGTGGAACTGCAGCAGCAGCGTCCCGCCCGGGGCGAGCCGGGCGGCCCGCTCCGCGACCGCCGCCGCCTGGTCCGCCGCGTGCATCATCCCGAAGCAGTCGATGATCACGTCGGCCTCGGCCGCCGTCGGCGACCGGGGTCAGCCCGCGCGCGGTCAGCAGGTCAAGCCAGGAGCCGCCGTGCGGGCTGCCGTACTCGGCGACGCGCGCGCCCGCGGGCAGCAGTCCCGCCGCGGCCACCCGGGCCACCGCGTCCCGCGCCTGCTCGACCAGGGCGGCGGGCTCCGCGCCCCTGGGCTCCTCGGGCACCGTGGGATCGGTAAGCAGCTGCGCGAGGCCGCACGAAGCGCAGAGCCACATCTGCAGCGGGTAAACCGGATCTGGTCCCGGTTCGTCATACTTCGGGAAGTAGTCGCAGGCGGGCTGCTCGCCCATATCGAGCACAACTTCGCCGCGACGACCGCGACAAGCCCGGCACTCGTAATTGTCCATTCAAGCCTCCGCGCTGTGCGAGTACCAATAACTCAAGTAGCGTGCAGCAGCAAATGTAGCGTATTTTTGCACCAGGATTCTAATTCGGATTCCTATTACTGATTTGGGGGGCTATGTCTTCACAGCACGCGTGCCGTCTTTGCGGGGCGGAGCTCACGCGCACGTTCGTCGACCTCGGGATGTCTCCGCTCTGCGAGAGCTACCTGCCGGCCGAGCGCCTCGACGACCCGGAGACCTTCTATCCGCTGCACGTCCGGCTGTGCGCGAACTGCCTGCTCGTGCAGTTGCCCGCCTACGTGCCCGGCGAGGACATCTTCTCCGACTACGCCTACTTCTCGTCCTACTCCGACTCGTGGGTGGCGCACGCGAAGCGCTACGCCGACGAGATGACCGCCAGGCTCGGCCTGACCGCCGACAGCCTGGTGACCGAGGTGGCCAGCAACGACGGCTACCTCCTGCAGCACTTCCACGCGACGGGCATTCCCGTCCTCGGCGTCGAGCCCGCCGCCAACGTGGCGAAGGCGGCGCAGGCCAAGGGCATCAGGACCGTGGTGCACTTCCTCGGCCCGGAGACCGGCGAGGCGATCGCCGCCGAGTACGGCCGGGCCGACCTCGTGGCGGCGAACAACGTCTTCGCGCACGTCCCCGACATCCGCGGCTTCGCGGCCGGCCTGCGGGCCCTGGTCAAGGACACCGGCCTGGTGACCCTGGAGTTCCCGCACCTGCTGCGGCTGATCGAGCGGCGCCAGTACGACACGATCTACCACGAGCACTACTCGTACCTGTCGCTGCTTACCGCCAGCCGCGCCCTCGCGACCGCGGGCCTGCGCGTCGTCGACGTCGACGAGCTCGGCACGCACGGCGGATCGCTTCGGGTGCACGCCCGCCCCGCCGAGTCGGCGGGCGAGCCCGACCGAGCGGGTCACGTCGGTGCTCGCGGCCGAGGAAGCGGCCGGGCTGCACACCGTGGCGGGGCACGAGGGCTTCGCCGGCGCCGTGCTCAAGATCAAGAGCGACCTGCTCGGCTTCCTGCTCGCGCGCGAAGGCCGAGGGCAAGACGGTGGCCGGGTACGGCGCGCCCGGCAAGGGCAACACGCTGCTGAACCACTGCGGCATCCGGTCGGACCTGCTCGCCTACACGGTCGACCGGTCGCCGCACAAGCAGGGCATGTTCCTGCCCGGCACGCACATCCCGATCTACCCGCCGGAGCGGATCGCGGAAACGAAGCCGGACTACGTGCTCGTCCTGCCGTGGAACCTGCGCGAGGAGATCAGCGCGCAGCTGTCTTACGTCCATTCGTGGGGCGGGCGGCTGGTCTTCCCGATCCCGGCACTAGAAGTCGTCTGACCGCGCTGTCCGAAGGGGGAATGGACTCATGAAGGTCGTACTGTTCTGCGGCGGGCTCGGCATGCGGATGCGGGACGGGGTGACGAACGCCCCGAAGCCGATGGCCATGATCGGCGACCGGCCGCTGATGTGGCACGTGATGCGCTACTACGCGCATTACGGGCACCGGGACTTCGTGCTCTGCCTTGGCTACGGCGCCTCGGCGGTCAAGGACTTCTTCCTGAACTACGACGAGACGCGGTCCAACGACTTCGTGCTCGACGGGTCCGGCCAGGTGGAGCTGTTCAACACCGACATCTCCGACTGGCGGATCACGTTCGTCGACACCGGGCTGCACTCGGAGATCGGCGAGCGGCTGCGGCGGGTGCGCCGCTTCGTCGACGGCGAGGAGATGTTCCTGGCCAACTACGCCGACACGTTCACCGACGCGCCGCTGCCCGACATGATCTCCCGGTTCGCCGCCAGCGACGCGGTGGCGAGCCTGCTCGCGGTGCCGCTCCAGTCGTCCCATCACGTGGTGGACGTCGATGACAGCGGAGTGATCACGCAGGTGAAGCCGGTGCGGGAACTGCTGCAGTGGGAGAACGGCGGCTACTTCGTGCTGCGCCCGGAGATCTTCGACTACCTCGGCGAGGGCGAGGACCTGGTCGGCGACGCGATCCCGCGGCTCGTCCAAGAGCGCCGGGTCCTCGCGTCCCCCTACAAGGGCTTCTGGATGTCGGCCGACACCGTAAAGGAGCGAGCGCAGCTCGAGGACATGTACCACCGCGGTAACTGCCCGTGGATGGTCTGGGACCCCGAGCGGTCCGGCCTGCGGTCCGCGCCCGCCCCGGCCGACGTCCTGGCGCAGACCGGGGCGGTCGTTCAGGCATGATGTCGTTCCCGCTGGCCGCGCCCGCGGGACGGCCGCTATCGGTGCTCGCGCTCGGCGCGCACCCGGATGACATCGAGATCGCGGCGGGCGGCACCCTGCTCAGCCTGGCCGCGCGCCACCCCGGCCTGCACGTCAGGTACGTGCTGATGACGGGGAGCCCGGAGCGCCAGCAGGAGGCGCGGGCGGCCGCCCGCGCCTTCACGCCGGGTGCCGAGCTCACGGTCGAGACGCACGACCTGCCCGACGGGCGGCTGCCCGCCGTCTACGGGCAGGTCAAGGAGATCCTGGAGGCCGTGGCGCGGTCGCCGCGCCCTGACGTCATCCTGGCGCCGTCGCGTGGCCGACGCGCACCAGGATCACCGGACCGTGGGCGAGCTGGTCCCGACCGCCTTCCGGGATCAGCTCGTCCTCGCCTACGAGATCCCGAAGTGGGACGGCGACCTGACCCGGCCGAACACGTACTTCCCGCTGACGCGACGAGATCGCCAGGCGCAAGACCGAGCTGCTCGACAAGTGCTATCCCTCCCAGCACCAGCCGTGACTGGTGGGGTGAGGAGACCTTCCTCGCGCTCGCCCGGCTGCGCGGCATGGAGTGCCGCGCGCGCTATGCCGAGGCGTTCACCTGCACGAAGCTGCTGATTTCCTAGCGAAGCGGGCGGGCGCGGTGAGGCCTCGCCTCACCGCGCCCGCCCGGCCGCTTCTACTGGCCTACTCGGTCCAGGCCGGCACTCGCTGCCTGGCGCCCGGCTTGCCGTCGAAGAGCACCCGGCTGAGCTCGTCGAGCTGCGCGCGGGCCTGCTCGCTCCGCTCGGGAAGCAGCTCGAGGAGCTGCTCGCGGACCTGGCCGGCCTCGCTCTCGATCCGCGTGAACTGGGCCTTCAACCGCTCGACGTCGAGGGACTTGATCTCATTCGCGTAGTCCGTGAGGCCGACGTCCGACATCAGCGAGTCGATTTTCGGCGAGTAGCTAATGCAGATCGTCGGCTTGCCGAGCTTGACCGCGAACACGATGTTGTGGAAGCGCGCCGCCACCACCGTGGCGACCGGGCTGACCAGCCTCGTCAGCTCGGGGAAGGTGGTGACCAGGGGCGCCGATGACCTGGGAAGGCGCTAGGTCAGGGCGCTGCTGCCTGATGTCGGCGAGGATCTCGTCGACGACGTACTGATCCTGCTCGTCCCCGATGAACAGCCGCACGCTGCGGCCCGAGTCCACCAGCCACCGGACGAACTCCTTCATCTTCGCCACGTAGGACGCGTAGATCTCGTCGGCCTGGTCACGGTCCTCGTTGCCGCCGCGGTAGGAAATCACCCCCACCCCGACGGCGAGCGGGTCGACCGGCGCGTCCTGGTCGAGGGAGAGGCTGAAGGCGAGGTCCGGGTAGACCGGGTCGCGGGACGTGTCGAGACCCTGCCGCGTGAACACCGCGCGCGACGCCTCGTCGCGGAAGGACCGGTAGTAGGCGTGGCGCGTCGCCAGCGCGTACAGGCGCGCGGTCACCGGGTTCTTGGCCGGCGTGGCGCCGACGCTGACCAGCGCCACCTTCGTTCGCATGAGCCTGCCGGTGACGGAAAGCAGGAACAGCGACCACGGAATGCCCCACGGGTTGATGGGCAGTGACGCGTCCATGATTCCCATCCCCGGGATGATCACGACATCGTGCCGTCTTATCCACGCCGCGGTGCGGAAGATGTCGAGTGCCTTCCCGAGCGCCTTCAGGCCCGCGCCAAGCGGGCCGCCGGGCAGCGCGCGTGCCGACTGCCACTGGATCGGCACCGTCTCAATGCCGTAGCGATCACGCATCCGGGCCGCGCCCATGCACATGGCGTCAAGCGTGGCATCCGGGTGTTCTGTGCGCAGATAGCTGACGATCGCCTCGGTCGAGGCGTCGTTCCCGATGTTTCCCGAGCCCAGCAAGCCGAACAGGCCTACGCGCGTCCGGGCGCCCTTAGCCTGGCTTGTCATCTGCCTTCCATTCCCCTCTATGGTCAGCTAGTTTCGCGGGTTAGTGAGTCGACGCGCGTCCGGCGACGACGGCCCGGACGTCGATGTCCGGCTGCTTCTCGGCTACCGGCGAGTCGTACGTGACCACGCTGGTGCGGCCGGGCGCGCCTGGTCACCCACTCGGTGAGGTAGCGGTAGCACTCCCGGCGCTCCGCCGGGGTCAGCGGCGCGCGCTGGATCATCCGGATGTAGGCGCCGATGTACTCGGCGAACAACCGCGGCGCCGGGTTGAGCCAGCGGTTAGCCCGCTTGGGGTCCATGTTCGCGCAGCGGGCGCGGATGCCCGGGTGCGCGCGCTCCGCGCGGTCCGGGTGGTCGCGGCGGAAGTACAGCCAGTCGGGCACCTGGTAGAAGGGGCCGTAGAGCGACGAGCTCGGCGATGAACGTCCGGTCCGCGTGGTGATAGCTCTCCTTCATCGCGGTCTTGAGCAGTACCTCCCGGCGGATCACGCCGCCGTCATCGTCGCCGCCGCTGTCGTTCAGCAGGCTGCGGAACCGCTCGGGCGCCCGCGGCGCGGAGGTGCGGAGCGGGTAAGAGTTCGCCTGGAACACGTCCCCGTTGCCGTCGATCATCGCCGTCCAGGAGTGCGCGAGCACCACCTTGGGATTCTCGTCGAGGGCGGCGACGCACTTCTCAAGCAGGTCCCTGGCGTACAGGTCATCGCCGGCCGCCCACTTGAACAGCTCCGCCTCGGACTGCTCGACGCAGAAATTGTGATTGGGGGACAGCCCGACGTTCTTTGGCTGCCTGAAGTAGCGAACGCGCGAATCTTGCTTGAGGTAGCGGCGGCATATGTCACCGGTGTCGTCGGTGGACGCGTTGTCAGAGATAATCAGGTCGAAGTCCGCGAACGTCTGACCGAGAATCGCCTCGATCGACTCGGCGACGTACGCGGACGAATTGTAAACAGGAAGCCCGACGCTCAGCCGGGGGACCTTGCTCATTTCACTGGGTTCCCTTCCCCGTTTCGCTGCTAATTTCATGGCGTTTTGTGCCCCTGCGCGACCCCGATGGCGCGCACGGTGCTGTCGGGCGCGGCCTGGTCCTTGAGCGACGCGGTGTACTCGCGCAAGGCGACGCGCAGCTGCCACCAGCACAGCGCGGCCCCGATCCACGTGGCGAGCGCGGTGCCCTGGACCGAGCCGTAGACCCCGTGTACGATCGCGCCGGCGACGCCGAGTAGGACGTAGATGGATGCCGAGATCAGCACGATCCGCATGCTTCGCTTGGCGGCGCCAAGCGCGCGCAGGCCCGCGCTCGCGCCCGCGGCGACGGTCGCGCCCATCATGGAGAGCGCCATCCAGGGGACGACGCCGTAGGCGGCCTCCCAGTTGCCCTTATGCAGCAGCAGCGTGCCAAGGCCGTGTGGCATCGCCACCTCGAGCACGACCCCCCAGGCGAAGGCGCCAAGCGTCAGCGCGATGGCGACAAGAACGCAGTACTGCCACAGCCGCCTGGTGGACTTGCGCAGCGACCGGGCCGCCTCCGGCACCGTGACAAGCGACACGCCCTGGAAGATGACGAAGAAGGGGCCCATCAGCAGGGTCCCCTCCTGGATGTAGCCGACCGCCGCCAGCCCGATGATGAACCCGACGGCGTACAGCCTGATCTGGTTCGAACTGCTGTTGGCGGTGTTCTCGAACAGGTACCTGGTCCCCAGGTCGCGTGTCTTGGACAGCCACTCGAGGGCGCCGTCCCACCGCGGGACCAGCCGCGCCTGCAGCATTCCGATGACCGCGGCGAGGTTGGCCGTCGCCCCCAGACCAGGACGAACCAGAACACGGTCTGGTGGTGAACGACCCGCAACGCGAGCAGCCCGGCGACGAGGGACACCGTCCAGATCGTGTCGTTGACGAACGCCTTGCTGCCCTTGCCGAGCGCGAAGAAGGAGTAACGCCAGCTGTCCTGCAGCGTCAGCCCGGGCAGCGAGATGCCGAGCGCGATGAACGACAGGCGCGTCGTCCCGGTGGCGATGATCCCGATGACCAGGCACACGATCCCCATTACGAGGCCGACCAGTGTCGCCGTCGTCGTGCAGCACTGCACGGCGCGTTTCCAGACCTGGTGCTCGACGTGGCTGTACCTGACGAGCAGCGGGTCGGTGGCCAGCCCGCGGGACGCGTTAAGCACGAACGCGTAAGTCACGTAGGCCACGCTGAACGCGCCGAACTCAGTGGCGCCGAGCTGCCGCGCGATGTACAGGCTGACGGCGGCGTTGGACAGGCTGGACATCGCCTGGTCCGCGAGCCCCCAGCTGAACCGGTGCGCGACGACGCGAACCAGCCGCAGGCCGCCGGGCAGCCCTGACCGGCTGCTCGTGGTTGCCTGCGGCCCGGGGGCTACGGTAGTGCTTGGGTCACGCACAGTAGGGGCGGCAACGGTATGCTTGGCCTCCACCACGTCAGGGGCGCGGCGACATGGGCCGCAGTTCGCCCTGTCGCCGGAGCAGGTCGTCCAGGAGACCCTGGTCGAGCAGCTCGCGAAGGCGACGGAGCCGGACGAAGCGCGGCGACGTGAAGTCGTCGTAGGTCAGCGCGTACTTGGTGTACGCGGCGAGCAGCTCGTTGATCCCGTCGCGGACGCCCCACTTCATCTGCAGCTCGGGGAACGTGTCGTTCAGCTTGCTGAAGTCGGCCCGGTAGTTGCGCAGGTCAGGGCCGGCGTCAGCGGCGAACGTGAGCTCGGAGCCCGGCACGGCCTCGCGGACCATCTCGGCCACGTCGCGGATCTGCACGTTGTCCTCGTCGCGCCCGACGTTGAACGCCTGGTTGTGGATCGCCTCGCGCGGTGCCTCAAGCACCGCGAGGAACGCGCGGCTGATGTCCTCGATGTGCACCAGCGGCCGCCACGGCGTGCCGTCGCTTTGCAGGTGCACCTTGCCGGTGGTGAGCGCGATGGCGCTGAGGTTGTTCACCACGATGTCAAGGCGGAGCCTGGTCGACGCGCCGTAGGCGGTCGCGTTGCGCAGGTAGGCGGGGCTGAAGTTGTCGTCGGCGAGCAGGGCAAGCTCCCGCTCGGCGTCAACCTTGCTCTGGCCGTAGGGGGTGACGGGGAACATCTCCGCGTCCTCGCCGACGCCCTCGGAGCCGGCCGCGCCGTACAGGCTGCAGGAGGACGAGAAGAGGAAGCGCTCGATCCCCGCTTCCTTGGCCGCCCTGGCGAGCGTGAGCGTCCCGTCGAGGTTCACCGAGTAGGTGGCGGCGGGGTTGAGGTCGCCGACCGGGTCGTTGGACAGCGCGGCGAGGCACAAGACCGCGTCGTAGCCCGCGAGGTCCGCGGGGGTGACATCGCGCATGTCGCGGCCAGGCGGCTGTGCGGTGCCGTCCAGCGCGGGCCCGAGGTCACAACCTTCGTAAAGGCCGAGGTCAAGCCCGTCTACGTCGTGGCCAGAGGCGCGCAGGAACGGGACGAGCACGGCACCGATGTAGCCGCGATCGCCTGCCACCAGCACTCTCATCGCTACCCCCAAGATCGGATTCACGGCAATGCCCGATCAACATAGCCGCTCTGGGATGCATCCTCGTTGCAGAAGAGTTGCGAGAAGGCTGGTTGATACTTGCCGCGGGGGCTGACTTTGTAACGGTTTAGCCGCGGCACACGAACAATCGGCTCAGCGGTATCAGGATCGCCCTATTCACTGTCTTGTCTATGCATGCATCTGCCTCGGTTAGCCTACAGAGACATGCGACGTATGTGTACATAGTTACGTCCGGTCGCGATGTTGTGGGTGGGGCACGGACGACGTCACGTAATCCAAGGGGACGCGATGCGGACGAAGACACGTGGGGAAGCAGGGTCAGGCCGCGCCAAGCGGGTGCTGATCATCGTCCAGAACCTGCCGGTGCCCTTCGACCGGCGCGTATGGCTTGAGTGCAAGGCGCTGGTAGCCGCCGGGCTACGACGTCTCGGTGGTGTGCCCCAAGGGCAAGAACGACCCCGCCTTACGAGGTGATCGACACGGTGCGGCTCTACAAGTACCGCCCGTACGCGCCCGGCGGCAGCAAGGTCAGCTTCGTCGCCGAGTACGTGTACTCGTTCCTCGGCACGGCGTGGAAGACGCTCCTGGCCCGCCGGCGCGGGCCGTTCGCGGTCATGCAGGCGTGCAACCCGCCTGACATCTTCTGGCCGATCGCCATGGCGCTGCGGCTGGCCGACCGGACCAAGTTCGTCTTCGACCACCACGACCTGTGCCCCGAGCTCTTCCAGTCGAGGTTCCCCGACGGGCCGCGGCTGCCGTACCGGGGCCTGCTCGCGCTCGAGCGCCGCACCCACCGCACCGCGGACCACGTGATCTCCACCAACGACTCCTACCGCGACATCGCCATCCGGCGCAGCGGCAAGGCGCCCGCGGACGTCACCGTCGTCCGCACCGGCCCCGACCCGGCCAAGCTCAGCCGCGGCCCGCAGGACCCGGAGCAGCGCCGCGGCCGCCGGTTCCTCGCCGCGTACATCGGCGTCATGGGACCGCAGGACGGCGTGGACATCGTGGTGCGCGCGGCCGACATCGTGGTCCACGACATGGGGCGCGACGACATCGCCTTCACGGTCATCGGCTCGGGCGACTGCTTCGACGAGCTGGTCGCCCTGCGCGACGAGCTCAAGCTCGGCGACCACGTTGAGTTCACCGGGCGGGCGCCCGACGAGCAGGTCAAGAAGATCCTCTCCACCGCGGACGTCGGCCTGTCGCCGGACCCCAAGAACCCGCTGAACGACGTGTCGACGATGAACAAGACCATGGAGTACATGTCCTTCGAGCTCCCGGTCGTCGCCTTCGACCTGCGCGAGACCCGGGTCTCCGCCGCGGACGCCGCGGTCTACGTCACGCCCAACGACGTGCGCGAGTACGCCAAGGCGATCGTGGACCTCATGGACGACGAGGACACCAGGGCCCGGCTGGCCAAGATAGGGCGGGCCCGGGTGGAGGACGAACTCGCCTGGGCGCACCAGGAGCGGGCCTACGTCGGCGTCTACGAGCGGCTGACCGGCCCGTCGCAACGAGCACGGCCGACACCAGGACCGGAGGCTGAGCCGTGTGCGGAATCGCCGGGTGCTACCAGCAGGCTGACGGGCGCAAGCTGGCCGACGTCATGACGGACAGGATCGCGCACCGCGGTCCGGACGCCGGCGGGGTCTGGAGCCACGAGGACGAGCGGGTCTCGGTCCACCTGGGCCACCGCAGGCTCTCGATCATCGACCTGTCCACGGCGGCCGACCAGCCGCTGCGCAAGGGCGGCCTCTCGCTGGTCTACAACGGCGAGCTCTACAACTACCGGGAGCTGCGGGCGGAGCTGCAGGCGGCGGGCGTGGCCTTCGTGACCTCATCCGACACCGAGGTGGTGCTCGAGGCCTGGCGGCACTGGGGCCCGGCGGCGCTCGACCGGTTCCGCGGCATGTTCGCGTTCGCGCTGGCCGACACCGTGACCGGCGAGCTCATCCTGGCGCGCGACCCGCTCGGCATCAAGCCGCTCTTCTACCTGCGGCGCGGCGACGGCATCGTCTTCGCCTCCGAGCTGAAGGCGATCATCGCCGCGGTCGGCAGCGAGCTGCGCATCGAGCCCGGGACCCTCGTCGCGTCCATGCTGTACTACTGGGTGCCCGAGCAGCGCTGCGCGATCCAGGGCGTGCACAAGCTCCCGGCCGGCTCCTGGGCCAGCATCAAGCCGGGGCGCGCGCCCGAGGTCAGGCAGTACTGGCGGATCCAGGACGTGGCCGCCGCAGGCGGCCCGCCAGCCCGCCGCCGACCTGAAGTCGGTGATCGAGGAGTCGGTCAAGGCGCACCTGGTGGCCGACGTTCCGGTGTCCAGCTTCCTGTCCGGCGGGCTCGACTCCAGCATCGTCACGGTCCTCGCCCACCAGGACTCGAGTTCGGTCGACGCGTACACGATCACCTTCCGGCCGGAGGACCAGAAGCTCGAGGCGATGCCGGACGACGCGGTATACGCCCGCAAGGTCGCGGCACGGTACGGCATCGACCTGCACGAGATCGAGATGTCCCCGGACATCGTGGACATGCTGCCGCGCATGGTGGACTACCTCGACGAGCCGATCGGCGACCCGGCGGCGATCAACACCGTGCTCATGTGCGAGGCGGCGCGCGAGCGCGGGGTCAAGGTGATCCTGTCCGGGATGGGCGCCGACGAGCTGTTCGGCGGCTACCGCAAGCACCTCGCCTGCCTGATGGCGAGCCGGTACCGCCGGCTGCCGGCCGCGGTCCGCGGCCCGGCCCGGTTCGCGGTGGACCGGCTGCCGGTGTCCGTCGGCGACCGCGGCCTGCGCTACCCGCGGTGGGCCAAGCGGTTCATGACGTTCGCCGAACTGCCGGAGGAGGCGCGCTTCCGCCGCAGCTACACGCTGTACGACCCCGAGTCCCTGACCGGCGCTGGTCGGCCCGGACCTGGCCGGGCACGTCACCGACGTCATCGGCGAGCATGCCGCGATCTACGACGACAACGCCCTGGACGACGAGGTCAACCGGATGTGCCTCGCCGACGCACGGCTGTTCATGGCGGGGCTCAACCTCACCTACACCGACCGGGCGAGCATGGCCGCCTCGGTCGAGGTGCGCGTCCCGTTCGTGGACAGGGTCGTCGCCGAGGCGGCGTTCACGATCCCCGGACGGGACAAGATCCGCGGCAAGGTCGCAGAAGGCCGCGCTCAAGGACGCGGCGGAGAACTGGCTGCCGCGCGAGATCGTGCACCGGCCGAAGGCGTCCTTCGGCGCGCCGCTGCGGGCCTGGGTCCGCAATGACCTCAAGGAGCTGATCGGCGACGTGCTGGTCGGCGGCGAGCTCGTGCAGCTCGGGATGCTCCGCAAGGAGCCGCTGCTGCGGCTGATCGCCGACGAGCGGGCGGGCCGCGAGGACAACGCGAAGCAGATCTGGCAGTTGCTGTCGATGGAGCTGTGGTACCGCCAGGTGCGCGCCGCCGGGGTAGCCGTCTAACTGTCACTTTGAGCTAAGGGAATGTTGATGAAGCAGATAGCCCAGAATTACAAGTCCGGTGAGCTGGCCGTTCTCGACGTGCCGGCCCCGGTGTGCCGTCCTGGCGGCGTCCTGGTCCGGTCGCTGTTCTCGCTGATCTCGACCGGCACCGAGATGATGAAGGTCTCCGAGGCCAGCATGTCGATGGTGGGCATGGCCCGGGCCCGGCCGGACCAGGTCAAGAAGGTGATCGACCAGGTGCAGCAGCAGGGGCTGGCCACCACCTACCAGAAGGTGATGAACAAGCTCGACTCCTACACCCCGCTCGGCTACTCGCTGTGCGGTGTCGTCACCGAGGTCGGCAAGGGCGCCGAGGAGTTCAAGGTCGGCCAGCTGGTCGCCTGCGCGGGGAACGAGCAGGCGCTGCACGCCGAGTACAACTGGGTCCCGGTGAACCTGTGCGCGGCCGTCCCCGACGGGGTGCTGCCCGAGCACGCCGCGTTCGCCACGGTGGCGGCCATCGCCATGCAGGGCGTGCGCCGGGCCGAGGTGCAGCTGGGCGAGACCGCCGCCGTCATCGGCCTCGGGCTGATCGGCCAGCTGGTCGTCCGGCTGCTCGCGGCGGCCGGCGTGCAGGCGGTCGGCATCGACCCGGTGCCGGCCCGCTGCCGCCTGGCCGAGAAGGTCGGGCGCCGTCGCCTGCGGGTCCCCCGACGACCTGGACAGCGTGCTGGCCGAACTGGCCAAGATCACCAGCGGCCGCGGCGCGGACCACGTGTTCCTGTCCGCCGGCGGCAACA
Source organism: uncultured Actinomycetota bacterium (assembly GCA_963735315.1). Lineage (GTDB taxonomy): Bacteria > Actinomycetota > Actinomycetes > Streptosporangiales > Streptosporangiaceae > Trebonia. Next base: position 440,811 of record CAVTKQ010000006.1, on the reverse strand, counting down.
CCAACGGCCCGGTCGAGGCGGCGGTGAAGCTGGCCAGGGACCGCGCCCGGATCGTCGACATCGGCAAGATGAAGCTCGACCTGCCGTGGAACGCCTACTACGAGAAGGAACTCGACGTCCGGTTCTCCCGGTCCTACGGTCCCGGCCGGTACGACACCCGCTACGAGCTCGACGGCATCGACTACCCGGCCGGGTACGTCCGGTGGACCGAAAAGCGGAACCTGGAGTCCTTCCTCGACCTGCGTCGCGCGCAACCAGCTCGACGTGGCGTCGCTCATCGACGGCGTCTTCCCGCTGGACGACGCGGCCAAGGTCTACGACGGACCTCAAGACCGGCGCGCTCAAGGCGGTCGGCGTGCTGCTTGAGTACCCGGTCCCCGCCGAGGACGCGCCCGCCCCGGCGACGAAGCGCGTGCTCCCGGGCGCGAAGCCCTCGTCCGTTCGGGCTGCTTCCGGTGGCGGCAAGGACCAGATCGCGATCGGCTTCGTCGGCGCCGGCAACTACGCCAGCTCCATGCTGCTGCCGCACCTGGCCAAGCTGCCGGCGGCCAGCCTCGCGCACGTGGCCACCACGAAGTCGCTGTCGGCGGTCAACGCGCAGCAGAAGTTCGGCTTCATCACCGCGTCGACCGACTCGGACTCGGTCTTCGACGACGAGTCGCTCGACGCCATCTTCATCGTCACCAGGCACGCCACGCCACGCCAAGCTGGTGTGCCGCGCGCTGGCGACCGGCAAGGCGGTCTTCGTGGAGAAGCCGCTCGCGCTGACCCGCGAGGAGACCGACCAGATCGCCGAGGCCATCGCGGAGACCGGCAACGACCGGCTCATGGTCGGCTTCAACCGCCGGTTCGCCCCGCTGCTCACCACGATGCGCAAGGACTTCGGCGCGGCCGCCGCGACGGCGTCGACCAGGTACCTGGTCAACGCGGGCCCGCTGGCGAAGGACAGCTGGTACCTCAACGAGGAGGCCGAAGGGTCCCGGTTCGCCGGCGAGGGCGGCCACTTCATCGACACGCTCGCCTGGTGGGCCGACAGCCTGGTCGAGGAGGTCTACGCGGTGCCGGGTCCCGGAGCGGGGCGACGTGCAGGCCACCTTCCGCTTCGGCAACGGGGCGACCGGCACGATCGCCTACCTGACGGGCGGCAACGCCAGGTTCCCGAAGGAGACGATGGACGTCACCGGCGGGGGCAGATCCGCCCGGCTGGACAACTTCAAGGAGGCCACGGTCTGGACCGGGAGCGGGCAAGTCCGCGGCCAAGGCGCGCGGCGGCCAGGACAAGGGCCAGCAGTCGGAGATGAAGGCGTTCGTCGAGGCGGTCCGCACCGGCGGCCCCGATGCCGATCAGCGCGGAGTCACTGCTCGCCACCACCCGAGCCACCATCGCGGTGGGCGAAAGCCTGCTCAGCGGGCGCCCGGAGCGGGTGTGACCATGAAAAGCCCGTCGAAGCTCGGCTGGTACGCCAGGCGACTGCGCGGGATGTCCCCTGCCGAGATCGCCTGGCGGCTCCGCGAGCAGGCCATCCGGCGGGCCTGGGCGCGCCGCCAGGTGCGTCAGGGCGGACTGGAGTCGCTGCCGCCGCTGGCCGCGGCGCGGCCCGCCGCGGCCCGCCGGTTCACCGGCGCGCTGCCGCCGGGCACCGCCGACCTCGTCCCCGAGCAGGCCAGGGCCGCGATCGTCGCGGACGCTGACCGCCTGCTCAAGGGCGAGTGGGAAATGCTCGGCGTGGTCAGGACCGACATGAAGCGGCCCGACTGGTTCTTCGACCCGGTGACCGGGCGGCGGTCCGCACCCGGCGCCTACGCGTTCTCGCTCGACCAGCGCGACGAACGGGCCGTGGGCAACATCAAGCAAGTGTGGGAGGTCAACCGGCTGCAGCACCTGACGCTGCTGGCGGTCGCCTGGTACCTGACCGGGGAGGACGCCTACGCGCAACGCGTCGCCGAGCAGCTGGACTCGTGGTGGCGGGAGAACCCGTTCCTGTCCGGCATCAACTGGACGAGCGGCATCGAGCTCGGCGTCCGGCTGATCAACTTCGCCTGGATCAGGCGGCTGCTCGACGGCTGGCCCGGCGCGGCCGGCCTGTTCGAGCACAATGAACTGGCCGTGCGCCAGGTCCGCTGGCACCAGGAGTACCTGGCCGCGTTCGAGAGCAGGGGCTCGTCGGCGAACAACCACGTCATCGCGGAGGCGGCCGGCCAGCTCGCGGCGAGCTGCGCGTTCCCGTGGTTCGCCGAGAGCGAGCGCTGGCGGCGCGACTCGGCCCGGCTGCTTGAGCGGGAGCTCGCGCACAACACCTTCCCGTCGGGGATCAACCGGGAGCTGGCGTCGGACTACCACGGGTTCGTGGCCGAGCTCGGGTTCTTCGCGGCCATCGAGGCGGCGGCGGCCGGCGTCCCGCTCAGCGACGCGACCTGGCGGCTGCTGTGCGCGATGACCGACTGCATGGCGGCCCTCGTCGACGAGCGGTCACAGCCGCCGCGCCAGGCCGACTCCGACGAGGGCCGGGTCGTGCTGCTCGACGCGCCTGAGCACAACCGGTGGCCCGCGCTGCTAGCGCTTGGCGACGCGCTGTTCGGACGCCTCGGCTGGTGGCCGGCGGTCACCGCCGGACGCGGGCGCGGTGCTCGCCGCGGCCCTGCTCGGGCAGGCGGGCAAGCCCAGGCTAGTCACGGGCCGGCCGTCGGCCCGGCCGTCGCGCGTTCGCCGACGCCGGCCTGTCCATCCTCAGAACGGAGGCGGCTGACTCCCCTGAGATATGGGTTCGCTGTGACGGCGGCCCGCACGGCTTCCTGTCCATCGCCGCGCACGCTCACGCCGACGCGCTGTCGGTTGAGGTAAGGCACGGCGGGACCGACATCCTCGCCGACCCGGGTACCTACTGCTACCACGGCGAGCCCGCGTGGCGGTCCTACTTCAAGTCGACGATCGCGCACAACACCGTCGAGATCGGCGGGCAGAGCCAGTCGGCGGAGGGCGGCGCGTTCATGTGGTCGCGGCAGGCGCGCACCCGCGAGCACGACGGGCCAGACCCCGCCTTCAACTGGACCGCGGAACACGACGGGTACGAGGCGCTCAGCCCGCCAGCGGCGCACAAGCGCTCGGTCCGGCTCGACCCCCGCGCGCGGGCGGTCGAGATCACCGACGTGATCGACGGCGGCGGTCACGAGGTCAGGATGGCCTACCACTTCGGCCCCCTCGTCCAGGTGTCACTCGACGGCGCCGAGGCGGAGCTGTCGTGGCCGGACGCCGTGACCCCCGGGGCGGCGAAGGTCGCGCTGCCCGCCGGGCTTGAGTGGCGTGCCTACCGAGGGTCGGCGGACCCGGTGCTCGGCTGGTACTCCGCGGGCCTCGGGCGCAAGGACGCCGGCCGTCACGCTCGTCGGCACCGGCCGGTGCCAGCGGGACGCGCCGGTTATCACGAGGATAGAATTTTACGACCTGAAGCTCTCTAATTCTGCAGAAAAAGCGACAGTTCCTGGCAAAACGACCGGTCAGGCTGTACGAGTATCATTGGGGAGTTCTGCCGACAATCCAGGTAACAAGACGGACATTACCGCGGAGGATTAATGAGTCAGCAGCCTATGAGTTTGCGCCGTGCCTTTGAGCTGATACGCAGGAACAAGGCGGTGGTTGGCGGTGCCATCGGGCTTGGGCTGATCATTGGTGCCGCGTTCGGCTCGGTCAACCCGCCACAGCTGACCGCCTCGGCGCTGGTGGTCTTGCCTAATACGAAAATACCGACGAATACTATGATCGTCCTCGCGACCAGTGATCCGGTTCTTTCGAGTGCGCGGCCGAATATTAGCCCGGCGCCGACCGGCATTGTGACGCTGCGCCAGGAAGTCGCCGCCGTAAGCACAAGCGCGAACATCATTTCTGTCAACGCCCAGGCGGAAGACGCGGCCGCGGCGGAGAGCGCCGCCAACGCGGTGGCCAATAGCTTCGTGGGATACCTGGCCTCGTCGCAGAGCCCCATCGGCCAGGTGAACGCGCACATCCTGCAGCCCGCCACGCACCGCGTCCGGGCCCAACCCGCTCGTGCACCGCCTGGTCTACGGGCTCATCGGGGCGATCGCCGGCCTGCTCGTCGGGCTGATCGCCGCGCATCGCGCGGGGACGGGGGGACCGGCGGCTGCGCACCAGGGACGACATCGCCAACGCGATAGGCGTCCCGGTCCTCGCCTCGCTGCCGGTGAGCCACCCGGCGAACGCGCAGGACTGGGCGAAGCTGCTCGACAGCTACCAGCCGGGCGCCGTGCACGGGTGGCGGCTGCGCAAGACGCTGCAGCACCTGAACGTCTCCGGAGTCAACGTGACCGGGGACCGGGAGGGAGAGGCGCCGGTCGTCGCCGTGGTCACGCTGACCGGGGACTCCCGCGCGCTCGCGCTCGGCCCCCAGCTCGCCGCCTTCTCGGCCTCGCTCGGCATCCCGACCGCCCTCGCCATCGGGCCGTCTCGGCGACCCGAACCTGACCGTCGCGCTCAGGACGGCCTGCGCGGGCTGGAAGGGAAGCCGGAGCAGCCTGCAGACCACCGTCCTCGACGCCGACAACCCGGTGATGCCGGACGATGTCGCGCTGACCGTACTGGTGGTCGTGGTGGACCCGGCGAGCCCGCGGTCGCTGCTCGGCGACCTGCCGGTGACGGCCACCGTGATCGGCGTCTTCCGCCGGCGGCGCGACCGCCGAGCAGCTGGCCGCCGCCGCGATCAAGGCCACGGGCGGCAGGCCGCGAGGTCGCCGGCCTGCTCGTCGCCGATCCTGACCAGTCCGACCGGACCACCGGCCGGATTCCGCAATTGCCACGGCCGGCGCCAAGGATGCCAACGCAGGCTCACCGGCATCACGACGGAGGTGACCCGGTGAACGAGGCAGGGAACAGCCGCGGCAACGGCCGGGGCCAGACCGAGATCGGCACGCTGTCCGCCGACGACGTGCGGGAACGGCTGTGGGCTTACGAGGACTTCGCCGCGGCCGAAGAGCACCAGCCATTCAACGTCGCTGGCTCTTTCGCGAGCGTCGGCTTCATCTTCGCCGCCATCCGGCGGACCAAGCGAATCTGGCTCACGTGCGGCCGTCATCGGGATCGTGGCGGGGCTTGCCTTCGCCGTCAAGTTCCCGGTCTCCTACCAGGCCAACGTCTCCGTCCTGATCAAGAACAACCCGGGTCGAGGACCCGGTCTCCGCCATGCAGACCCAGATCCAGCTGGTGGAGAGCCAGTCGGTGGCGACGGCGCACGGTTAACGCGCTCGGCCTTCCCCAGAGCGTCAGCAGCTTCCAGGCGGCCTACACGGCGACGGCGCTGACCGACCAGGTCCTCTCGATCACGGTGCAGCGCGCCCACGGCCACCGGCGCGGTCGACCGGGCCAACACGCTCGCGGCGCAGTACCTCAAGTTCCGGGCCAAGCTGCTGCTCGCCCAGCAGGCCCAGGACGTCGCCGCGTACGCCCAGCAGGTCCCGGACGCCCAGCAGCAGATCGCCTCGCTGCAGAGCCAGATCAGCCAGCTCCAGGGCCAGCCCGACCAGCAGGCGAAGCTGACCAAGCTGCAGAGCCAGCTGAAGACGGCGCACCGACAGCCTGCCCACGCTTCGAGCAGACCGTGACCGGCCTGGCGGCCGAGGAGAAGTCCACGACGAGCAGCATGATCGACGGCAGCCAGGTGCTCAACGCGGCCACGCTGCAGCACCACTCGACGATCAAGGACATCATCGAGTACCTGCTGATCGGCCTGATCGGCGGGCTGGCGATCGGGCTCGGCATCGTGATCGTCCGCGAGCTCATCTCCGACCGGCTCCGCCGCCGTGACGACATCGCCGCCGCGCTCGGCGCGCCCGTCCGGCTGAGCGTCGGCCCGGTGCGCAAGCCGCGGCTCCCGCTGGGCAGGCCGCTCCGCCGCCGACCGGGACCGCGCCCTGCGGCGGATCGCGGCCTACCTGCGCAACTCCGCGCTGCGCGAGGGCCGGGAGCCCGCCACCCTCGCGGTCGTCGCCGTGGACAACGCGCAGGAGATCGCCCCGGCCGTCGTCGCCCTGACCGAGCGGTGCGCGAAGGAGGGCCTGAAGGTAGTCGTGGCCGACCTCGTCACGGGCGCCCCGGTGGCGAGGCTGCTCGGTGCCAGCGGGACGGGCGTGCAGCCGGTCCGCCTCGGCGGCGGCTCGGTCGTCGTCATCACCCCGGAGGAGCCCGACCAGGTGCCGTCCGGGCCGCTGCGCGCGGCGGGCGCCGCCGGGGCCGGCCTGCTCGCGGAGCCGCCGACCGAGGCCATCAACTCGGTGGCGAAGAAGGCCGGGATCCTGATCACGGTGGCCGAGCTCGACCCGGCCATCGGCGGCTGAGCACCTGAGCACCTGGGCGACCCAGGCGGTAGCGGTGTTCACCGCGGGCCGCACCCACGCGGCGCGGGCTACGCGGTCGGTGAGATGCTCCGCGCTGTCCGGGATCCGCTCGCTCTCCGGCGTCATCGTCGGCGCGGACAAGACCGACGAGAGCCTCGGCTCGGCACCGGATGACGCCGCTGCTGCTCGCCAGCTTCCGGGCACCTGAGCCAGCGAAACCCGGTGGCCCGGGAGACGACGCGGCACCAACGGAGACAAGCCGGGAGCCTCGCTCCTGTGAGCGTGACAACCGTCGCGGTCCGCCGCCCGCCGAGGCTCGCGCCGCTGCCCGCGGCCGTGGCGGCGGAGCGGCGCGGCCCGCCGCCTGGTCGCCACGACCTGGTTCCTGCTTGTCCTCAACGTGATGACGTTCTTCCCGAAGACGTGGAGCGGTGAGCCGCTTATCCTGCCGATCCCCTCGGCGGTCGGCAAGCTGATCACCCAGGGGTCCCTGCCGCTCGCCCTGCTCATCGCGCTGGCCGTGAACCGGCGCAAGCTGATCAGGCCGAGCATGTACCTGGGCCTTTACAGCCTGCTCATCATCGAGGTCGCGATCTCCGCGGTGGTCAAGCCAAGCACCTCGGCACGTCCTACCGGGTCGCTCCGGCTCACGATGTTCGTCGCGCACCCTGTGGCTGCTGACGCCGTGGTGGGGCCGGAAGGACCTGTTCCTCGTCAAGTGCCACCTGTGGGCGATGGCGATCGTGCTCGGGCAGGTCGTGCTCGGGTTCCTCATCTCCCCGTCGCGGGCCCTCGGCGGCGGCAGGCTCGGCGGCACCTTCTGGCCGACGCCGCCCACCCAGGTGGCCGAGTTCGCCGCGGTCACCATGGGGCTGGTCATCGTGCTCTGGCTCAGCCGCCAGTTGTCCGGCCGGGCCGCCCTGCTGGCCTGCGCGGTCTCGCGGGTTCGTGCTGATCGAGACGCATACGAGGACCGCCCTGGTGGCGATGGCCGCCGGGCTGCTGATCGCGGGGCTGAGCCTGATCACCGTCAGTCATCGCGTGCGCAAGGTGTTCGCCTGGGCGGTCGGCATTGTCACCGTTGCCATCCTCACCCTGTCGAGCTTCCTGACCACGTGGCTGGCCAGGGGCGAGGGTACGCAGCAGCTGACCAACCTCACCGGGCGGACCGACGTCTGGAGCGCGGTCGTGAACATGCCGCGCAACCTGTTCCAGGTGATCTTCGGCTTCGGCCTGTCGAACAAGTCGTTCAACGGGCTTCCCGTGGACAGCAACTGGCTGGCCAGCTACCTGGACGAAGGGCTCGCCGGCGTCATCCTGTCGGCCGTCGTGCTCCTGTTCGTCCTGGTCAGCGCGTTCTTCATGCCGCGCGGCAAGAGCAAGGCGCTCGCGCTGTTCCTCGCCGTCTACGTGCTGATCGCGTCCCTCACCGAGACCGGGTTCAGCGACGCCTCCACCTACCTGCTCGAGCTCGACGCTGGCCGCGTCGCTCATCATGCCCTCCATCTTCGCGCAGGACGAGAGCCGGCCCGGAGGGAAGCCTGGCATGAACCAGCATCCTGCCCGTCCGGTTCGCGGTGAGCGGGACATGAGGATCCTGGTCGCGCACAGCCGGTACCGCTCGGCCGCGCCGAGCGGCGAGAACCGCGTGGTGGACCAGGAGACGGCGGCGCTCGCCGCGCTCGGTCACGAGGTCGAGCTGTTCGAGCGACGCAGCGATGACATCGAGGGCTGGCCGGCGGTCAGGAAGGCGGCGCTGCCCGCGGCGGTGGTGTGGAACGGCGAAGCCCGGCGGGACCTGCGCGCGGTGCTGCGGTCGCGTCGCCCGGACGTCGTGCACGTCCACAACACCTTCCCGCTGCTGTCGGCCTCGGTCCTGTACGCCTGCCGGGACGCAGGTGTCCCGGTGGTCGCGACCCTGCATAACTACAAGCTCGCCTGCGCCAGCGGTGACTTCTTCCGCGACGGCGTGGTCTGCCACGACTGCGCGGACGGGCCTGCCCGTCGGCGCCCTGCGGCACGGCTGCTACCGGGGCTCGCGTGGCCGCCACCGCGCCGGTCGCGCTCGCGGCCGTGGCGCACCGCCGGGCCTGGCGGACCATGGTGGCGGCCTACGCGTGCATCTCGGCGTCGCAGCGTGACCTGCTCCGCGGCGTCGGGCTGCCCGGCGGACCGGGTGTTCGTCCGGCACAACATGATCCCGGCGCGCGCGGCGCGTAGCGGTGACCCCGCGTCCCGAGGTCGTCTACGCGGGCCGCCTCGACGCCGCCAAGGGCGTGCCGGTGCTGATGGCCGGGTGGGACCGCTACCTGGCGCGCCAGCCCAGCTCCCGGGCTGAGCCTGGTGATCGCCGGCTCGGGGCCGCTTGAGGACGAGGTCAGGGCCTGGGCGGCGTCGCGCCCGTCCGTCCGCTTCGTCGGGCCAGCTCGACCCCGACGCCTGCGCCGCCGCGATGGCCGCCGCGCGCGCGGTCGTGCTGCCGTCGGCCTGGGAGGAGACCTTCGGCCTCGCCGCGGTCGAGGCGATGGCCCTCGGGGTCGCCCCGGTCGCGGCCGGGCACGGCGCCTTTCCCGAGCTCATCACCGACGGGGTGGACGGCGTGCTGTTCCGCCCGGGCGACCCGGCGGCGCTCGCCGCCGCGGTCGGACTCGCCGACACGAACAACAAGGTATTCGAAGAATATGGCGTGCAGGCCCGGAAGACATATGAGCAGCGTTTCGACCCGGCCGACAGCCTCCAGCGACTGCTTCGATATCTATGAATACGCGATCAATAATCCGATCTGATGGCTACTGACCGGATTATTGATCACTCTTCCGTTAGCCCGCTGGGGGGAAACATGGACGACGGTATGACGCCAGCGCGAGCGTGGCAAATGGAAATCTGGCCGAGGACGGAGCCAAGTACTACAAGAAAGATTTCTGGAGCACCGAGAACCTCAAGTACGAGAAACCGCACTTTCGAATGCGCAAGGTCGCGCGCACGGTCTCCCGGCTGGTCGCAGACCGGGAATATGACCTGCTCGACGTGGGGTGCGGCCCGGGCACCCTGCAGCGTCTCATGCCGTCGAACGTGCATTATCACGGCATCGACATCTCGATCCCCGTGCCCGCGGATAACCTCCTTGAGGCGGATATCCTGGAAGCCCCGATCGACTTCCGCGGCATGAGGTTCGATTTCGTCGTGGCGCAGGGCATGTTCGAGTACGTGGGCGAGCACCAGTCAGAGAAGTTCGCCGAGATCGCCGGGCTCCTCAAGCGCGACGGTAAGTTCGTGCTCACGTACCAGAACTTCGATCACCGGCAACGAGAGGTTTACTGGCCGTACAGCAACGTCCAGCGCCCGGCCGACTTCCGCGCCGACCTCTCACGTTTCTTCAAAATCAACCGGTCGTTCCCGTTGTCGCACAACTGGAACCACAGTCAGCCGCGGCGGGCACTGATGAAGGCGTCACAGGCGTATATCAATGTCAACATTCCCGTCATCAGCCCGATGCTGGCGGTGGACTATCTATATGTGTGTTCCCCGCTTCGTGCTAGTACCAGGTAGCGACTATGCAGTCCGCGCACCGGCGATATGCGAATCGCTGGCTGCGACCGTGGCCGGTCGCCTGGGCCGTCATGATCTGCGTCGCCGTGGCGCTGATCTTCTCGAATTCACTCAGCCAGTTCGCGTCCGGCATGGTGCACGGCGGCCAGCAGGCGCGTGACGTCGTGCTTCCCTCCTTCCACGCGCCGGCCCCGCCGAAGGCGGTATGCGGTGACAAGCAGGCGCTCAGCGGCCCGGCCGCCCCGCCCGCCGACGCGGTCACCGTCCCGGCAGGCGATGACTCGCGGGTGAACTTCGGCCAGCCGGGCACGACCTACTGGTTCGCGCCGGGCGTGCACGTGCTCGGCCCCGGCGTGTACACGCAGATCGTGCCGGGGAAGGGCGCCACGTTCATCGGCGCGCCCGGTGCCGTCCTCGACGGCAAGCACGTCGAACGCCTACGCCTTCAGCGGGTACGCCACGCACGTGACGATCAGCTTCCTCACCATCGCAGAACTTCGGCGACCTCGGGCGGCAACCAGAACCAGGGCGTGGTGAACCACGAGTCCGCGTCGTACTGGACGATCGACCACACGACCGTGCGGGACAACGCCGGCGCCGGGGTGATGCTGGGCAGCCACAACAACCTGTCCTATGACTGCCTCGCGGACAACCAGCAGTACGGCTTCAACGCCTACTCTCCCGACCCCCACGGGATCACCGGCCTCACCATTGACCACAACGAGATCTCCGGGAACGACACCTATAACTGGGAAGCCCACCAGCAGGGGTGCGGCTGCACCGGCGGCGGCAAGTTCTGGGACGTCAACGGCGCGGTCGTCACCGACAACTGGGTCGAGCGGCAACCACAGCGTCGGCCTGTGGGCGGACACCAACAACCGCGGTTTCGAGATCGCCGGCAACTACATCTCAGGCAACTACTCCAACGGGCTCATCTACGAGATCAGCTACAACGCGCGAGATCACCGGCAACACCTTCGTCAAGAACGGCATCGGCAGCGGCCCGGCGAACCCGCGGCTTCCCGACCAGCGCGATCTACATGTCCGAGTCCGGCGGGGACAACCGGGTGCCGGGCAAGTACAGCGGGACGCTCGCGATTACGCACAACACGTTCGTCAACAACTGGAGCGGCGTGATCCTGTGGGAGAACGCCAACCGCTTCTGCAATTCGCCGGCCAACACGAGCGGCGGGTACTGCACCCTCGTCGACCCCGGCACGGTCACGCCTGGAATCGTGCAACGCCGCGAACATCGACAAGCAGCCGTACATCGACGACTGCCGGTGGAAGACGCAGAACGTGTCCGTTGACCATAACGTCTTCGACTTCAACGCCGCGGCGGTCAGCCGGTCGTGCAGCGCGGCGACCGGGTGCGGCTTCCAGGGCGTCTTCTCCGAGTACGGCACCTACCCGTAGTGGAGCCCGTACCAGAACACGATCGTCGAGCAGGCCATCACGTACGACCAGGACAACCATTTCTTCGCCAACAAGTACCACGGCCCGTGGCAGTTCATGGTCCACCAGCAGGGCACGGTCGTGAGCTGGAAGGCCTGGACCTCGGCGCCCGTACCGGCAGATGCCGGGAGCAAGGCGAGCAGTTCCACGACCGATAGCTGAGCTCGGCCGCCCCGCCAGGCTGGTACGCAGCCCGGCGAGGCAGCCGGTTCACGCCAGCATCGCCTTGGCCTCCGCTAGCGAAGGCGCCTTCTTGTCCCGCGCGGACATGAGGGTGACCGGAAGCGGCCACGGTATGGCAAGCTCCGGGTCGTCGAAGGCGATGGACACGTCCTCGCGCGGGTCGTGCGGGCGGTCGATCCGGTAGGAGACGTCCGCGGGCTCGGTGAGCGCCTGGAAGCCGTGCGCGCACCCGGCAGGCACGTACAGCGACACCTGCTCGTCGTCGCGCAGCTCGAAGCTCTCCCAGTTCCCGTAGGTAGGCGGAACCGGGACGCAGGTCGACGATCACGTCGAACACCGCCCCGTAGGAGCAGCGGACCAGCTTCGACTCACCGCCGCCGCTGCGGATGTGCATGCCCCGGACGACGCCGCGGGCCGACCGGACAGGCTGTCCTGGGCGAAGCCGGCCGGGTCGATTCCGGCCGCCCGCGCGACGTCCGCGTCAAACGTCCGGGAGAAGAAGCCCCGCTCGTCGACGTGCGGCTGCGGCCGGAACAGCAGCGCGCCCGCGATGCGCGGAACCGTGGAGACCTGCACCTGACAACCTCCTGCTGACGACGCCTGACCACTGGGACCGGTATTCTGGAACGAAATTCCAAAGTGCTGCTGGTTGATTCCCGGGAAATTTACCGACTATTTGCGACGCTTTTCCCTGGACCCTTCGGAAATTATAGGCGGCGGCCGCCCGTATGATGGTGACCGGGGGGATATGACGTCGCAGGCACGACACGTCCGGCTGCTGCGTGGCTGGCGCCGCAAGACGCTCGCGGTGGTGGCCGCGCTCATCGTGGTGTTCGCCGCCGCGACCGCCCGCGTGCTGATCTGGCCGGTCGAGTGGACGCCCGCGAAGGCGGACGCCATCGTCATGCTGGCCGGGCCGGGGGACCGGCTGCCCGTAGCGCTGCAGCTCGCCGCGGAGCACCGGGCGCCCGTCCTCGTGGTCTCGCGCGGCTGGATGGGCTACGGCGGGCCGTGCCCGCCGCCCACGCCAGGGGTGCGGACGATCTGCTTCGACCCCAATCCAGGGAACACCCGCGGCGAGGCGGAGTACGTCGGCGCGCTCGCGCGGCGAAACGCCTGGCACTCGCTGATCGTGGTGGCCATCAGGCCACAGGCGGTGCGCGCGCAACTCCTGTTCGAGCAGGTGCTTCGGCGGCCAGGTGTACGTGGCCACGGCCCCGCTGCCCCTGGGCAACTGGCCCTACCAGATCGCCTACGGCTGGGGGGCGCTCGTGAAGGCGGCCCTGGTGGTCCGGGGCTGCTTACCAAGCGCTGAAATGAATTACCGCGGAAACCGGATAATAGAATGGGAAATCAATTGAACAGTTCTCAAAATAAACAGGCAAGGTCCCGCCGGGCCGGTAATTCACGCCAATACTGGGTGTCCTGTCCGAAATCGGCGCAAACCGAGGAGGCTGAATGGCTGTTCACCGGCGTTTTGCGCGGGTAAGCCTGGGAGTGGCGGTTGCCGGGACGGTCGTCGCGACCCTGGCGGCCTGCACCGGCGGCGCGCAGACCATGCAGTCAGCCACGGGCCCGCCCGCGCCCGCGCAAGCGGGCACCGCGCCGGCCGCGCAGCCGACGGCCTCGGCGATCACGGCGGCGCCGACCACCCCGCCCGCCAAGGTGTGCGGCAGCGAGGGCATACTCAACGGCCCGGCGGCGCGCACCCGACGGGGCGGTCAGCGTCCCGGCGGGCGACAACGCGAACTTCGACTTCAACCAGCCGAACACGACCTACTGGTTCGCGCCCGGCGTCCACACGCTTGGCCCGGGAGAGTTCGCCAACATCGTTCCGGCCGACCATGACGCCTATCATCGGCGCGCCCGGCGCGATCCTGGACGGGCAGCACAAGAACGACTCGGCCTTCGACGGCACCGCCGACGCACGTCGTGATCGAGTACCTGACGATCAGGAACTTCGGCACCTGGGGCGGCAACTCGCAGGAGGGCGTCGTCAACCATGACTCGGGTCCGTACTGGACGATCTCCCACTCGACGATCGCCGGCAACGCCGGCGCCGGGGCCATGCTCGGCAGCCACGACACGCTCACCTGGAACTGCCTGCAGGACAACCAGCAGTACGGCTTCAACGCCTACTCCAACAGCGGCGAGATAACCGACCTCGTGCTCGATCACAACGAGATCGCGGGCAACGACACCTACGACTACGAGGCCAAGCAGCCGGGCTGCGGCTGCAGCGGCGGCGGGAAGTTCTGGAATGTCGTCAACGCGAAGGTGACGAGCAACTGGGTGCACGACAACAAGAGCGTCGGGCTCTGGGCGGACACGAACAACGCCGGCTTCGAGTTCGCGGGCAACTACATCGCAGAACAACCAGGACGTCGGCCTCATGTACGAGATCAGCTACAACGCGGTGATCGAGTACAACACCTTCGTCGCGCAACGGGGTGACCGGCGGCGCGGCGAGCACCGGCTTCCCGCACGAGCGCGATCTACATCTCCGAGTCCGGCGCCGACAGCCGCGTGAACTCGGACTACAAGAACTCGCCGTTCCTGATCGCGCACAACGACTTCCTGAACAACTGGGGCGGAGTCATCCTCTGGGAGAACTCCAACCGGTTCTGCGCGTCCCCGGACAACACGAGCTCCGGCTACTGCACGGTGGTGGACCCCAAGGTGACGCTCAAGGCCTGCGGGAACGCCTCCCTCATCAAGACGCAGCCCTACTTCGCCGACTGCCGCTGGAAGACGCAGAACGCGCTGGTCGAGGACAACCAGTTCACGTTCACGCCGTCGGCCGTCGGCAAGTCGTGCACGGCCGCGCACCTCTGCGGGTACAACGGCGTGTTCTCCGAGTACGGCACCGACCCGTCGTGGAGCCCGTACAAGGCGGACATCGTCCCCACCGCGATCGCGTTCCACCAGAACAACAAGTTCTCCAACAACACCTACAGCGGCCCGTGGTGCTTCATGGGCTGGGAGCTGGGCACGTCAGTGGGCTTCAGCCAGTGGCAGGCCGCCGCCAGCGCCAGCGCCAAGCAGTTCGGGCAGGACGCGAACAGCGTCCACACCGGGGCGAGCGGGGCCTGCTCCTGAGGGCCGCCGAGATCACGCGGGAGTGCCGTCCCCCGGCGAGCCCTCTTCGCCGCGGGAAAGCGACTCCACTACGCTCTATGCAAGATGCCAGATAACTACGGTTTGGACAGGCGAGGAGTCGACGGTGGCGTCCATTGAAGCGGTGCATGCCAGGCAGATCCTGGACTCCAGGGGCAACCCGACCGTGGAGGTTGAGGTCGTACTCGACGACGGCTCCGTCGGCCGGGCCGGCGTGCCGAGCGGAGCGTCCACCGGCGCGTTCGAGGCCGTCGAGCTGCGCGACGGCGGTGCCGAGTACGGCGGCAAGGGCGGTTACCAAGGCCGTCGATGCCGTGACCGAGGAGATCCAGGACGAGCTGCTCGGCCACGAGGCCGACGACCAGCGGCTCGTCGACCAGGCGCTGATCGACCTTGACCGGACGCCGGGCAAGTCGCGGCTCGGCGCGAACGCGATCATCGGCGTGTCGATGGCCGTGGCCCGCGCCGCCGCGGACTCCGCCGGGCTTGCAGCTCTTCCGCTACCTGGGCGGCCCGAACGCGCACGTGCTGCCGGTGCCGATGATGAACATCCTCAACGGCGGTGCGCACGCGGACTCCAACGTGGACGTGCAGGAGTTCATGATCGCCCCGATCGGCGCGCCGACCTTCACCGAGGCGCTGCGCTGGGGCGCCGAGACGTACCACGCGCTCAAGTCGGTGCTCAAGCAGCGCGGACTGTCCACCGGCGTGGGCGACGAGGGCGGCTTCGCGCCGGACCTTGAGCACAACAGGGCCGCGCTCGACTTCATCGTCGAGGCGATCGGCAAGGCGGGCTACGTCCCCGGGCGGGACATCGCGCTCGCGCTCGACGTCGCGGCGACCGAGCTCTACAAGGACGGCGCGTACCACTTCGAGGGCAAGCCGCAGACCGCCGAGGAGATGTCCGCGATCTACGCCGACTGGATCGGCGCCTACCCGATCGTGTCGATCGAGGACCCGCTGTCCGAGGAGGACTGGGCCGGCTGGCAGACCTTCACCGCCTCGGTCGGCGACCGGGTCCAGGTGGTCGGCGACGACCTGTTCGTCACCAACCCCGAGCGGCTGCGCCGCGGCGTCGCCGAGAAGTCGGCCAACGCCCTGCTCGTCAAGGTGAACCAGATCGGCACCGTGAGCGAGACCTTCGACGCGGTCAGCCTCGCGCACCGCGCCGGGTTCGCCTGCATGATCAGCCACCGCTCCGGCGAGACCGACGACACGTTCATCGCCGACCTCGCCGTCGCCACCAACGCCGGCCAGATCAAGACCGGCGCCCCGGCCCGCGGCGAGCGGGTCGCCAAGTACAACCAGCTGCTCCGCATCGAGGAGCACCTCGCCGACGCGGCCAGCTACGCGGGCGCGTCCGCGTTCCCGAGGTTCACCGCCGCCTGAGGAAATACAGCCTGATCATGCCGACGCAGGCCCAGCCGTCACCGGCACAGCCGTCACCCGCGCAGGCCGCCGCCATGGCGGCGGTCGCGCGGTCCACCAAGCTGACCGGGCGGGCCGCGCTGCTCGCCGTGGTGATCTGCGCGATCGCGCTGAGCCTGGCCTACCCGGTTCGCGAGTACATCGCGCAGCGACAGCAGATCGACCAGCTGCTCGCCCAGCAGCAGACCATGGCCGCCCAGGTCAAGGCCCTGCAGGCGGAGAGACACCAAGCTGTCGCAGACCTGGTACATCGAGCAGGAAGCGCGCGACCAGCTGCACATGTGCTTCCCGCAGGAGCAGTGCTACGAGGTCGTCTCCGGCCAGCCGGCGAAGGCGTCCGTCGCCAAGCCGCAGGCCGTGGCCGACCCCTGGTACGCCAAGCTCTGGGACTCGGTGCAGAAGGCCGACGCCGCGACTCCCAAGTGATCCCTTGTCGGCCGGTAAGCAGGCCATGATCTCGCCTGAGGATGCGGCGGTCGTCGCCGCGCAGCTTGGCCGCGCCCCGCGCGGCCTGCGCGCGGTCGCGCACCGCTGCCCGTGCGGGCTTCCCGACGTCGTGGAGACGGCGCCCCGGCTGCCCGACGGCACCCCGTTCCCGACGCTGTACTACCTGACCTGCCCGCGGGCCGCCGCGGCGATCAGCGGCCTCGAGGCGGCCGGGCTGATGCGCGAGATGACCGCCCGGCTCGCCGCCGACGCCGAGCTGCGGGCCGCTTACGCAGCGCGCGCACCGCGACTACCTCGCGCGCAGGGACGCCGCGGCGGCGGCGGCAGGACTTGAGCCGCTGCCGCAGGGAACCCAGTCCGCGGGCGGCATGCCGGACCGGGTCAAGTGCCTGCACGCGCTCGCCGCGCACGAGCTCGCCGTGCCAGGCACCAGCCCGCTCGGCCGTGAGGCGCTCGACGCGGCGGGCCAGTGGTGGTCGCGCGGTCCCTGCGTTATCCAGTGAAGAGGAGTCCACGTGACCACGCGGGTCGCCGCCATCGACTGCGGCACGAACTCCATCCGGTTGCTGATCGCCGACCTCGATCCCGAGCGGGAGCCCGGTTCTGACCGGCTCCGATCACCCCGCCCGCTGACGGACGTGACCCGTCAGATGCGCATCGTCCGGCTCGGCGAGGGCGTGGACCGGACCGGGCGGCTCGCGGCGGCGGCGCTCGACCGGACCATGACCGCGCTGCGAGAGTACGCCGGGCTGATCGCCGACGCCAGGCCCGCGGCCGTCAGGATGGTCGCGACGAGCGCCACCAGGGACGCGGCGAACTCCCAGGAGTTCACCGACCGCGTCCTCGACATTCTCGGCGTCGCGCCGGAAGTCATCACCGGCGACGAGGAGGCCTGGCTGTCGTTCACCGGGGCGACCAGGGAACTGGCCGGCACCCCGCTCGCCGCCGAGGGCGCGTGCCCGCCGCCTTACCTCGTCACCGACATCGGCGGCGGCTCGACCGAGTTCGTCCTTGGCGGGCCCGACGGGATAGCAGGCGCGCGCTCGGTGAACATCGGCTGCGTCCGGCTGACCGAGCGGCACCTGCACGGCGACCCGCCGCTCGCAGCGGAGATCGCGGCCACGATCGAGGACATCGACGCGGCGCTCGGCCAGGCCGCCGCCGCCGTGCCCGCGGAGAAGGCGAGGACGCTCGTCGGCCTGGCCGGGTCGGTCACCACGGTCGCGGCGATCGCGCTCGGCCTCGACGCGTACGACTCCGCCCGCATCCACCACTCGCGGATCTCCGCCGCGCAGGTCCACGAGATAGCCGGCCGCCTGCTCGCCATGACGCGCGCGGAACGGGCGGCCATCCCGGTCATGCACCCGGGCCGGGTCGACGTGATCGGCGCCGGCGCGCTCATCCTCGACCGCATCATGACCAGGTTCGGCTTCGCCGAGGTGCTGGTCAGCGAGCACGACATCCTCGACGGCATCGCCTGGTCCCTGGTCTCGTCACCGGGTGTGTGAAGGCGGCTTTAATTGGCATTCGTGGACAAGGTGGTGGCCGCAGGGCCCGTCGTTCCCGGGACGGGGTGGCCGGAGATCCGGCGACCCGGATGACCCCGGTGGCTGGCAGCGCGGCGGAGGTTCAGGCGCTCGCGGCCGGCGCTGCCGACCTCGGCGAGCTCGTGGCGCGGCAGTCGGTGTGCCGGGCTTGCCCCCGGCTGGTGGCCTGGCGGGAAGAGGTCGCTCTCGTGCGGCGCAAGTCCTTTATCGACGAGCGTTACTGGGGGCGTCCCATACCCGGCTGGGGTGACCCCGAGCCCGCGATCCTGATCCTCGGCCTCGCGCCCGCCGCGCACGGCGGCAACCGGACCGGCCGGGTCTTCACCGGCGACCGGAGCGGCGACTTCCTGTTCGCCTCGCTGTACCGCGTCGGGCTCGCCAGCCAGCCGACGAGCGTGCGCGCCGGGGACGGCCAGCGGCTGACCGGCGCGCGCATGGTCGCCGCGGTGCGCTGCGCGCCGCCGGAGAACAAGCCGACGCCGGGCGAGCGCGACACCTGCGCGCCCTGGCTCGCCGCCGAGTTCCGCATGGTCGCCGCCACGCTGCGGGTGGTCGTCTGCCTTGGCGGCTTCGCCTGGCAGGCGCTCTGGCCGGTCCTCGCGGAAAGCGGCTACGAGGTGCCGCGGCCCCGCCCGGCCTTCGGGCACGGCGCGGAGGCGCACGTGACCGGGCCCGACGGCGCGGCGCTGCTGCTGCTCGGCTGCTACCACCCGAGCCAGCAGAACACCTTCACCGGCCGGGTCACGCCGGCATGACCGACGCGATCTTCCGCCGCGCCCGCGAAGCCGCAGGCCTCAGCTGACCTAATTCGACCTACTGCTCACCACCCGCCACGCGTGACCCAATTTTGAATTTCACCGAAATTGGGGGCAAAACTGGAAGATTTTGTCGGGGGTTTACTAAGCGGACGGATAGGGATTTCGGGGTATTATTGGTCCGCCCCCGTAGCCCAAGGGCAGAGGCTGGCCCCCTAAAAGGGCCCTGGTGTCGGTTCGAACCCGACCGGGGGCACGCTAATGGATCAGGGGCTAAGGGGCCGGACGACTGTGCATCTGCGCTTGCAAGTGCAGTTGCAAATGAAAAGTGCGGGGGTGCTTTCTATGCTCGCGGAAAGGCGGTTATCTGCCGGGGGACGGCACGGCCCTCGTGCCCGAGCTAAGCGCCGGAGAGCCTGAGGCGGCGGCGTATTTCGTACTCGCGGACGATCGCGGCGGCGTAGCGGTCGCAGATGCCATGCTCGTCGGCGAGCCAGTTGGCGCGCTCGTCGCGGCGGAGGAAGGCAGGGCCAGATTCCAGGTGGCCGAACCACTCGGACAGCTCCCGTCCCGTCACGAACGGGATGCGAGCGATGAGGCCTTTGTGAGTAGCGGGGGAGTGCGTCAGCGACATTGGCACCTCCGAGTAGGAAGCCGCTTTCAGTCGAGACTGCCTCACCGGTGGGCCGCTGACAAGACCCAGTCCGCAACCTTCCCGCAATGTCCTGTTTGTCGAGTCGTGATGATCTCTCTACCCAGGGGCGAGATCCGTCCCCTGGGCAGAGCACCTGCCTGAGCTAGCCGCCCGGACCTAGGCCAGCCGCTCGAAGATCATCGCCATGCCCTGGCCGCCGCCGACGCACATGGTCTCCAGGCCGATCGTCTTGTCGTGGAACTGCAGGCTGTTCAGCAGCGTGGTGGCGATCCGCGCCCCGGTCATGCCGAACGGGTGGCCGACGGCGATCGCGCCGCCGTTCACGTTCAGCCGCGCGGGGTCGATGCCCAGGTCGCGGTAGGACGGGATGACCTGGGCGGCGAACGCCTCGTTGATCTCCACGAGGTCGACGTCGCTGATCGCCATCCCGGCCCGCCGCAGCGCCTGCCTGGACGCGTCCACCGGCCCGAGGCCCATGATCTCCGGCGAGAGCGCGCCGACCCCGCTCGAGACGATGCGCGCCAGCGGCGTCAGGCCGAGCGCCGCCGCCTTCACGTCGCTCATCACGACCACCGCGGCCGCGCCGTCGTTGAGCGGGCAGCAGTTCCCCGCCGTCACGGTGCCGTGCTCGCGGAACACCGGCTTCAGCGTGGCGACCTTCTCCAGGGTGGTGCCGGCCGCGGCCCGTCGTCCGCCGACACGACCGAGCCGTCGGGCAGCGTCACCGGCGTGATCTCGCGCTGCCAGAACCCGTCGGCGAGCGCCTTCTCCGCCAGGTTCTGCGAACGGACACCGAACTCGTCCTGCTCGGCCCGGGTGATGCCGCGCAGCGACGCGAGGTTCTCCGCGGTCTGGCCCATCGCGATGTAGATGTCGGGCACCTCGCCGTCCGCGCGCGGGTCGTGCCACGGCGTCTCGGCCGCGGCCGTCGCATCGGTCCGCGCCTGCGCGCCCGCGAACAGCGGGTTCCTCGTGTCGGGCAGGCTGTCGCTCGAACCCTTCACGAAGCGGGAGACGCACTCGACGCCGGCGGAGATGAACACGTCACCCTCGCCGGCCTTGATCGCGTGGTAGGCCATCCTGGTGCTCTGCAGCGACGACGAGCAGTAGCGGTTGACCGTCGTGCCGGGCACGTCGTCGAGGCCGAGCATGACCGCCGTCACCCGGGCGATGTTGAACCCCTGCTCGCCGCCGGGCAGCCCGCAGCCGACGATCAGGTCCTCGACCTCGGACGGCTCCAGCTGCGGTACCTTGGCCAGCACCGCCGTCACGATCTGGGCGAGCAGGTCATCGGGCCTGATGGAGGTCAGCGATCCCTTGAACGCCCGGCCGATGGGCGAGCGGGCGGTCGCGACGATGACGGCTTCTGGCATACCGACGCCTCCTGGTATTCACGCGTGTCCTACTCCACGGTAACAGGGACATTCTTCCTCCTGGCGTACCGCAAGGGAACCTCCGGGAGGAGACAACAGACCAAGAAGGTCAGGTGCACGAGGTGCAACCGATAGCGTCTGCAGTAAGAAGATCGGCAGACCTCACGAGGCAGTCCGCTGCTTACGGGGGTACGGGGGGTCGTACCCCCGGGTGATGACTGGGGGACCGGGTGGAGGTATACGACTCGCTGACCGAGGCGATGGGGAACACGCCCCTGCTGCGGCTGAAGTCGGTGACGAAGGGCATCGCGCGGACGAGCGACGTCCTCGCGAAGATCGAGTACCTGAATCCGGGCGGCTCGGTGAAGGACCGCATCGCGCTGCGGATGGTGGAGACCGCGGAGCGGCAGGGCAGGCTGCGCAAGGGCGGCGTGATCGTCGAGCCGACCTCGGGCAACACCGGCGTCGGCCTGGCGATCGTCGCCCAGGAGCGCGGCTACCGGTGCCTGTTCACCTGCCCGGACAAGGTGGCCGCCGACAAGATCGCCGTGCTCCGCGCCTACGGCGCCGAGGTCGTCGTGTGCCCCACGAGCGTGCCGCCCGAGCACCCGGACTCCTACTACAGCGTCGCCCGCCGCCTCGCGCGGGAGACCGAGAACGGCTGGCAGCCCGACCAGTACGCCAACCCGGACAACCCGGCCGCGCACTACCACTGGACCGGCCCGGAGATCTGGCGGCAGACCGACGGCCAGGTCACCCACTTCGTGGCGGGCATCGGCACCGGCGGCACGATCTCCGGCATCGGCCGCTACCTCAAGGAGGCCTCAGGCGGCCGGGTGAAGATCATCGGGGCGGACCCGGAGGGCTCGGTCTACTCCGGCGGAACCGGCCGCCCCTACCTGGTGGAAGGCGTCGGCGAGGACATCTGGCCGACCACCTTCGACCGGAACATCGCCGATGAGGTGATCGCGATCAGCGACGCCGACTCGTTCGGGATGACGCGGAGGCTCGCCAAGGAAGAGGGCCTCCTCGTCGGCGGCTCGTCCGGCCTCGCCGTCGCGGCCGCGCTCAGGGTCGCGGCCACGGCGGAGCCCGATGACGTCATCGTCGTCATCCTCCCCGACGGCGGTCGCGGCTACCTGTCGAAGATCTTCAACGACGCCTGGATGGCCGACTACGGGTTCCTCCGCGAGCAGGCCATGGGGCCGACCGTCGCCGACCTCCTCGCCGCCAGGTCAACCGACCTGCCGGAACTCGTCCACGTGCACCCGGACGAGACCGTCGCGCAGGCGATCGCGCTGCTGCGCGAGTACGACGTCTCGCAGCTCCCCGTGGTCCAGGAGGAGCCGCCGCTGATGGCCGCGGAGGTCGCCGGGTCCGTCGCCGAGCGCGACCTGCTCGATGCCCTGGTCAGCGGCCGGGCCAAGCCGCAGGACCCGGTCAGCCGTCACATGTCGCCGCCGCTGCCGGTACTCGGCCAGGGCGAGCCGGTCAGCCGGGCCGCCGCGGCCCTTGAGAAGTCGGGCGCGGCGCTCGTGCACGTCGACGGCAAGCCGGCCGCCGTGCTCACCCGCGCCGACCTGCTCGCCTACTACGCCGGAGGCAATCAGTGAACTTCAACCTCGGGTCGGCCGAGAAGCTGGGCTTCGAGACCCTGGCGATCCACGCGGGGCAGGAAGCGGACCCGCTCACCGGCGCGGTCGTCACCCCGATCTACCAGACCTCGACCTACAAGCAGGACGGCATCGGCGGCACCCGGGGCGGCTATGAGTACTCGCGCACCGCCAACCCCACCCGCACCGCGCTGGAAACCTGCCTGGCCGCCCTGGAGAACGGCGCGCGGGCGTTCGCGTTCGCGTCGGGCATGGCCGCCGAGGACTGCCTGATCCGCACGCTCTGCCGGCCGGGCGACCGCGTCCTCATCCCCGGCGACGCCTACGGCGGGACGTTCCGCCTCTTCGACAAGGTCATGCGGGCGTGGGGGGTGGAACACGCCCCCGTTCGGCAAACCGACCTCGCGGCCGTCGCCAAGGCCGCGGCTGAGCTGCGACCCCGCCTGATCTGGGCGGAGACCCCGACGAACCCGCTGCTGTCGATCGTCGACATCAGGGCGCTCGCCGCGCTCGCCCACGACCACGGCGCGCTGCTCGTGGTGGACAACACGTTCGCCTCGCCCTACCTGCAGCGCCCGCTCGACCTGGGCGCGGACGTCGTCGTCCACTCCACCACCAAGTACCTCGGCGGTCACTCGGACGTCGTCGGCGGCGCCATCGTCCTCAAGGACCCGGGACACGCTGACGACCTCGCCTTCTACCAGAACGCCACCGGGGCGGTGGCCGGCCCGTTCGACGCCTGGCTCACGCTGCGCGGCGTCAAGACCCTCGCGGTGCGGATGGACCGGCACTGCGCGAACGCCGCCCGCGTGGCCGCGGGCGCTCGGGGACCACCCGGCCGTCACGTCGGTCCTGTACCCGGGGCTGCCGGGCCATCCGGGGCACGAGGTCGCCAAGTCGCAGATGCGCGACTTCGGCGGCATGGTCTCCTTCCGCCTGGCGGCGGGCGAGGACAAGGCCGTCGAGGTCTGCGCCCGCGCCACGCTGTTCACGCTCGGCGAGTCGCTCGGCGGCGTCGAGTCGCTGATCGAGCACCCGGCGCGGATGACGCACGCCTCCGTCGCCGGGTCTCCGCTTGAGGTGCCGCCGGACCTGGTCCGGCTGTCGGTCGGCATCGAAGACCCGGACGACCTGCTCGCGGACCTGGCGCAAGCGCTCGACTGAGCACCGTTTCAGTGCCACACCATGAACACCAGGATCACCAGCCAGATCAGCGCGGTCAGCCCGCCGAGTGACGCGATCCGCCCGCGCTCGACCGCAGCCAGCGGAAGATCGCCCGCGCGCGGTCGCGGCGGGCGCGGCGATCGCGGCGGGCTGGCCGCCGCTGGCCGCCGCGGCCTGCCTCTCCCGTGACCTCCGGGCGGACGCTGTCTTCCGCGGCATCCGCCACCGCTGCCCCCTCGGCGGCGTCGAGCGCCTTGAGGGCCTTGCGCTGGTCGCGCAGGATGATCAGCAGCAGCACGAAGGCGACGACGAACAGCGTCAGCGACGCGGAGATCCACCACTGGCTGAACTTATGGGTCATGCCGGTCAGGATGAGGCCAAAGATGAGGGTGAGAAGGGCGGCAAAGGAGTAAATCCGCGTGGTGCGGAAAAGGTACCCGACCACCACGGGATTCCGCTTCCGGATGTAACGGGGCGTAGACATGATCGCCGCGGTGCCCGGTCCGATCGTGAAGACCGCGGCAGTGACATGCAGCCACAAGACCGCGTGGTCGGCAAATGACATGGTGCGATCCTAGCGGGCCTGCAAGCGTTTTCACCGGCCGGCGAGGGAGCGGAGTGCGCCCGCCATGCCGATGCGCTGGCGAACGTCGTGCAGCTGGCCCAGCAGCCGGGGCGGCAGCCCCGGCGGCAGCGGTGCGCACCTCGCGTGCAGGGCGGTCGCGAACTGGCGCGGCGTCAGGTCCGCGTAGCGCGGCACGCTCTCGAACCACAGCGCGCTGCGCCGCGCCTGCGCGGCGTGGGACCGCAGCTCAGCCTGGCGCTGCCGCTGGTACGCCGTCAGGGCCGCCGTCAGGTCGGCCCGGCCGCCGTTGGCCGGATGGCCTGCCGCCCGCCGCAGCTGGGCGGCGAGCGCGATCACGTCCCCGAGCGCCAGCGTCGTGCCGAGCGCCGCGGAGAAGTGCGCGGTGTGCGCGCTGGCTCCGGCCAGCACCACCTTGCCGTGGTGCCAGCGCTTGTTGCTGACCGTCCTGAAGCTCAGCCAGCGCGCGTCCGTGCCGTCAGGGAACTGTGACCACAGGCGGTGGCCGTCCAGGTGGTCAGCGAAGATCTCCTCAAGGCGGCCGAGCGCCCGGGTGGGCGAGCAGCGGTCGAAGCCGAGCCCGGACCACGTCTGCGGCTCGCACTCGACGATGAACGTGCTCGCCCTCGGCTCGTGCTGGTAGGCGTAGGCCCAGACCCAGCCGGCCTCCGTCGGCTCGAAGAAGAAGTTAAACGAGTTGAACAACTTGCCGGTGCCGAGCCAGATGTGCTTGTTCCGCCCCTCGGTGACCGTGCTGCCAAACTCGGGATGGCCGGCCCGCAGCTGGCTGTTCACCCCGTCGGCGGCCACGATCAGGTCGGCGGCGGACAGCTGCGACTCGTCGCGGACGTCGTGCTCGTAGCGGATGTCCACCCCGAGCTGCCTGGCCCGGGTCGCGATGATGTCCACGAACCGCTGGCGGCTCACCCCGTGCGCGTCGCCGTGCTCGCGCCTGACCTCGCGCCCGCCGCCGAAGCTGACGACCTGGTCATGCCAGCCGAGCGAGCGCCACTCGATCTCTCCGGCCGACTCGGCGTCGAGCTCGGCCAGCCTGGCCAGGAACTCCTGCTCCATGGTCACGCCCCAGCCGTGGGTAACGCCCTCTTTGCTCCGTTCAAAGACGGTTACCTCGTTTGCCGGATCCCAGAGCTTCATCAAAAGCGAGAAGTAAAGCCCGGCCGGCCCCTCGCCGACGCACGCAATTCGCACAGTGCCCCCTTATGAGCCTTTTTTATCCCGATAAATCGGACAGTCAGATCCCCGTGGCAAGGCAGGATAGAAAAGGCCAGCGCTAACGGCAAGAGATTGCCTCCTGCCGCTGAGTTGTATGGGGTTAAATCTACCGCTAGCGGCGGGCGCCGCGCGTGCGAAGGAAATCGCTTACCACATATTCTCCTAGTCGTTCCGGCGTGGCCCGCAGGACCCGGCCGCCGTTGCGCTTGGCCACGTTATCGACGAAGGCCGCCAGCCGGTCGTCATCGGCCAGCATGAAGATGTTCAGCGCCGCGTGCCGCCTGGTCATCTTGTCCACCTCGGCCAGCGTCAGCTCGATGGTCTCCGGCGCCGGCGGCCAGTCGAACCACGGCCTGCCGTCCCGCATCAGGTGCGCGGTCGGCTCGCCGTCGGTGACGATCAGCACGACCGGCTCGTGCTCGGGGTGCTTGTCCAGGTGACGGCCCGCGATCATCAGCGCGTGATGCAGGTTGGTGCCCTGGACCATGTCCCAGCCGAGGCCGGCCAGCTCCGTCTCGTGCAGTTCCCTGGCGTAGTTGGAGAACCCGACGACCTGGATCGCGTCCTGCGGGTACTTGGTCCGCAGCAGCGCGTGCAGCGCCAGCGCCGTCTGCTTCGCCACCGCCCAGGTGCCGCGCAGCGCCATCGAGTAGGAAAGGTCGACAAGCAGGCAGACCGCCGCCGCGGACCGCCGCTCGGTCTCCGCCACCCGGAAGTCCCGGGCGGTCAGCCGGACCCGGCCGCGCCCGGCCGCCTTCCGCGGCCGACCGGAGCAGCGCGCTGCGGACCGTGCCGGGCACGTCGATCGGCTGCTCGTCGCCGAACTCCCATTCCCTGGTGGACCCGGTCAGGTCGCCGGCCTGCCCGGCGTCGCGCCGGTCGTGGTCGCCGCCCCGCATGCCGTTCTCCAGGCCGGCGAACACCTGGCGCAGCGCGGTGTCGCCCAGCCGGCGGACGGCCTTCGGCGTGAGCTCGAGCTTGCCGCCGTCGCTCGTCAGGTAGCCCTGCTGCTGCAGCTCGCGCTCAAGCCTGCGCAGCGCCTGCAGGTCGTCGACCGCCTGCCTGCCGAGCGCGCGGCGGACCGCTTCCTCGTCGACGTCCTCAAGGCTGGCGCCCGCGTACTCCTGGCCGAGCGCGGACTCCAGGTCGGCGAGGTCGGCGAGGTCGGCGACCGCGCTCGTCGCGTCGCCGAGGCCGAGCGGCTCACCGCCGGGCATCCGGACCCCGCGCTGCGGCTGGCCGAGCTCGGGCCTGCGGGCGCGCAGCGCGTCGCCGAGCGCGGACAGCTCCGCCGCCAGGCCGGCGTCCTCCATGGCCTGGGACATCAGGTTCGCCAGTTCCTCGCGCTGCTCGTCCGACAGCGAGTTCAGCAGCCGCTCGGCCGCCATCATCCGCCGGACGAGCGAGTCGACGAGCTCCTCCAGGTTGGCCGGGTTGTCGGGGAACATGTCACCGTACTGGCCATGAAGTCGTCGAAGTCCTGCTGCGTGTGCTCGCCGCGGGTGTCGGCGTCGAGCATCTGCCGCAGGTCGGCGAGCATGTCCTTGACCCGCTGCATGGCCGCCGGGTCCGGGTTTTCCAGCGCCTGCTTCATGCCCTTGAACTGGCTGTCGAGCACCTCCCTGCGCAGCAGGTCGCGCAGCTGCTCGAACTTCTGCCGGGCCTCCGGCGACCGCCAGTCGTAGTCGGAGAGCTGGCGGATGGCCCGCGAGGTGTCATTCGGCAGCGCGTCGAGTTCCGCCTCGCGGAGCCGCGCGTCGTCGCTCGGGTCGGGGAACAGCGCGCCGCGCTCGGCTTCCAGCGCCTCGTCGAGCAGCTCGCGGGCCTGGTCGAGCATCCCGTCGAGCCGTCCCGCGTTGCGCAGCTCGCGCTGCCGCTCGCGGACGCGGCGCATCAGGTCGTCGAGGCCGCGCCGGTCCTGCCAGCCGCGCCGCAGCAGGTCGCGCAGCGCGTCCCGCGGGTTGTCCCCGCCCAGGATGCGCTCGCCCATCTCGTCGAGCGCCTCCCGGACGTCGTACGGCGGCGCCAGCGGGTCGGGGCCGTCGTCGTAGGCTCCGTACCGGTAGTTGGCCATTGTCCTGCTCCGTCCCGCGTCCCGGTCCCTCGCCGTGCCGCCCTGGCCAGGCGCCTGCCCGCGGCACGCGGTGCCGGTCAGCTGCATCAGCGACTCGTTCGGGATGATCCTGGCTTTCGCCTTGATCTGTTATGTCCGGTATGTGGCCGTTCCATCGCTCGTGTCCTTAGAAAGGCGGCGGATCAGGTACAGGCCCTCAAGGACGAACTCGATGGCCGCCGCGGCCTCGCCGAAGGACTCCCTGCCCTCCATGCCGAGCCTGGCCATGATCCTGGCCAGGCCGGGGACCTCGCCGGTGCGGCGGAGCAGCTCCGTCGCCGAGACCAGCTCGCCGGACTCGATCGAGCCGCCGTCCTCGAACTTGGCGAGCAGCCCGGACAGGTCGGCGCCGCCGAGCCGCGAGCGGAACGTCTCCGCGATCGCGCGGCGCAGCAGGTGGGCGAGGATCTCCTCCTCGCGGCCCTCCTCGCTGACCTCGAACTCCACCTTGCCGCGCAGCGTCGGGACGATGCCGGGCAGGTCGGCCACCCGGGCGACAGGCACCTCGTCGCGCGCCTCGGCGACCAGCGCGGTGCGGCGCACCGCGGCCGCGGCGGCGGACTCGGCGGCCGCGATCGCGAACCGGGCGGACACCCCGGAGCGGCCGTCGACCGCGGGGGACTCGCGGACCAGCCGGGTGAACCGCGCGATCACCTCGATGAGGTGCTCGGGCAGGTCCGCGCCCTGGTCCTTGCCGTCCCAGACGACCTCGGCCTCCTGGCCGATCAGCTCGAGCTCGTCGGACAGGGACAGCGGGTAGTGGGTGCGGATCTCCGCGCCGAACCGGTCCTTCAGCGGCGTGATGATCCGGCCCCGGTTGGTGTAGTCCTCGGGGTTGGCGCTGGCCACGAGCACGATGTCGAGCGGCAGCCGCAGCGAGTAGCCGCGGACGCCGATGTCGCGCTCCTCGAGCACGTTGAGCAGCGCGACCTGGATGCGCTCGGCCAGGTCGGGCAGCTCGTTCAGGCAGAAGATGCCGCGGTTGGTGCGCGGCACCAGGCCGAAGTGGATGGTCTCCGGGTCGCCGAGCGTGCGGCCTTCCGCCACCTTGACCGGGTCGATGTCGCCGATCAGGTCGCCGACGCTGGTGTCCGGCGTCGCCAGCTTCTCGCCGTAGCGCTCGCTCTTGTGCCGCCACGTGACGGGCAGCTCGTCGCCGAGTTCCGCCGCGAGGCGACGGCAGCGGGCGCAGACCGGCGCGTAGGGGTGGTCGTTGATCTCGCAGCCCGCGACGACCGGCGTCCACTCGTCGAGCAGCTCGCCGAGGGTGCGGATCAGCCGCGTCTTCCCCTGGCCGCGCTCGCCGAGCAGGATGATGTCGTGCCCGGCGAGCAGCGCCCGCTCGACGTGGGGGAGCACAGTCTGGTCGAAGCCGACGATGCCAGGGAACCGGTCCTGCCCCGCGCGCATCCGCGTGAGCAGGTTCTCTCTGATCTCTTGCTTGACGGTGCGATAGAGGTGGCCGCTCGCCTTCAGCTCGCCCAGCGTGGCTGGCCTGCCGTTCGGAGCGCTTGCGTTGAGTTCCTCGCTGCTGTGCTGCACCCTTCCGACACTATGTCGGCTTCGCTGCGTGCTCGCATCTTCGGGGGTCGCCGCGGGGGTTAATGTTCCGTGGTGTGGCAACGATTTCCCCGCTAGTGCAGGCCGATGACATCGTCGCGGCCCGCGAGCTGCTCAGCGACGTCATCTCGCCGACCCCGATGCTCTACTCGCGGGTGCTGTCGGAGCAGGTGGGCGGGCCGGTGTACCTGAAGTGCGAGAACCTGCAGCGAACCGGGTCGTTCAAGGTGCGCGGCGCGTACACGCGGATCGCCCGGCTGTCGGACGCGGAACGGGCGCGCGGCGTGGTGGCGGCGAGCGCGGGCAACCACGCGCAGGGCGTCGCGTTCGCCGCCGGGCTGCTCGGCGCCACGGCCACCGTGGTCATGCCGGAGCGGGCCCCGCTGCCGAAGGTGGAGGCGACCCGCGCCTACGGCGCGTCGGTGATCTTGCACGGGTCGTCGGTGGAGGACGCGCTCGAGGAGGCGCTGCGGTTCTCCGAGCGGACCGGGGCGGTGTTCATCCACCCGTTCGATCACCCGGACATCGTGGCCGGCCAGGGCACGCTCGGCTTCGAGATCATCGAGCAGTGCCCGGGGGTCCGGACCATCCTGGTCCCGGTCGGCGGCGGCGGGCTCGCGGCGGGGATCGCCGTGGCGGTGCAGTCGCTCGACCCGGCCGTCCAGGTGGTCGGCGTCCAGGCCGCGGCGGTGCCCGGGCTGATCGCCTCGGTGGCGGCGGGCGGGCCGGTGCAGGTCGTCGGCGCGCCCACGATGGCCGACGGCATCGCGGTGCAGCGGCCAGGCGACATCCCGTTCGCGATCCTCGCCGACGCCGGCGTGCGGGTCGTGGCCGTGTCGGAGGCCGCGCTCGCGCGGGCGCTGCTGCTCTGCCTTGAGCGCGCCAAGCAGGTGGTCGAGCCGTCCGGCGCGGCCGGGGTGGCGGCGCTGCTCGAAGGCCTTGGCGACGTCGAGCCGCCCGTCGTGATCGGTGCTCTCCGGCGGCAACATCGACCCGCTGCTGCTGTCCAAGCTGCTGCGGCACGGGCTGTCCGCCGCCGGGCGGTTCCTCGGCTTCCGCTGCCGGGTGCCCGACTACCCCGGCTCGCTCGCGGCGCTGCTCGCGCTGCTCGCCGACCTGGGCGCGAACGTGCTCGAGGTCAGCCATGAGCGGCTCGCGCCGACCTTGCGGGTCGACGAGGTCGAGGTGGTGCTGCAGGTCGAGACGCGCGGCCCGGAGCACTGCGCGCACGTCAAGGACGCGCTGCGCGCCGCCGGGTACGACCTGGTCGTTCAGCTAGCCGCTCGGAGCGGTACGGTGACGGTCCCGCGTGGTCACGGTCAGGTCGGTGCGATTTCCAGGACGATCTCGCGGAGCTCGTCCGGGCTCGGCGGGAACGGCAGCACCGCGTCAGCTCCGCCTCCGGCGCGTCCTTCATGAAGAACATGCACGAGGTGCTGACGGCGAAGATCGCGGCGGCCGCCCTGATCCGGGAGCGCGGCGGCGCGTCCGGGCCGGTGATGATCTCCATGAGCGCCGCCAGCCGGGGCCGGAACTGCGTGAAGCGGTGCTTGCCGTCCTCTGTCCCGTGAATCGTCGCCTGGTTCCGCTCCAGGAACCGGAAGACCTCGCCGCCCTCGATGACGATCGTGATGTAGCGGTCGAGCAGCTCCTGGGCGGTCGCGCGCGCCGGGCGGCTGCTCCCTGCCCCACGCGATGAGCGCGTCGAGGCGGCTGAAGTAGTCCTCGGTGAAGCTGCGGACGATGTCTTCCTTGGACTTGAAGTGGTAGTACAGCGCGGCCTTCGTGACGCCGAGCCGCTCGGCGATCTCCCGCAGCGAGGTCCGCTCGTAGCCCTGCTCGGCGAACAGCTCGAGCGCGACCTGCTGGATGCGCGCCCGGGTGTCGCCGCGCCGGCCGGCTGCGCGTGCTCTGCCTTGTCGGCCGGCTGTCGGCGAGAGCCGTCACCTCGGTCTGTGCCGCGTCCATCCTCGTGCCGTGCCTCCACCTGCCTGCGGGATCGTCGGCCGCTTGCCGGCCGATCGCCTCCAGCCGGACGCCTCTTCGTCTAGACAGAATCTACTTGACGGCCGGTTAGTTAGGAATATAGCGTTCTTATGGGATTTAGACTAGCCGGGCGGCAAGTAAGTTTCCACCGAGCTGAGGCCGGCGGGCGAGGGGTCGCGCCGCGCGCGAACCGGTGGCAGTTCTGAGGAGAAGAAGTGAGTGAGGCAACGGGCGTCGGTGCCCCGGGAGCGGCGAACGAGGACGGACCGGGAGGCGGGGCACGGCGGGGCGCCCGCTTCCTGACCCACAAGCAGATCATGATCGTCCTGCCCGGCCTGCTGATGGCGATGCTGCTCGCCATGCTCGACCAGCTCGTCGTGGGCACCGCGCTGCCGCGGATCGTGGGTGACCTGGGCGGCGTCTCGCACCTGTCCTGGGTGGTCACCGCCTACATGCTGGCCTCGACGATCACCACGCCGTTCTACGGCAAGCTCGGCGACATGTACGGGCGGAAGAAGCTCTTCATCTTCGCGATCGTCATCTTCCTCGTCGGGTCGGCGCTGTCCGGCCTGTCCTCCTCGATGGCCATGCTGATCACGTTCCGCGCCCTCCAGGGCCTCGGGCCGGCGGCCTGATGGTCGGCGCGATGGCGACGCTCGGCGAGATCGTCCCGCCCCGCGAGCGCGGCAAGTACATGAGCTACTTCATGGTCGTGATGATGCTCGCCACCGTCGGCGGGCCGCTGGTCGGCGGCTGGATCACCCAGGCGATCTCCTGGCGGTGGATCTTCTACATCAACCTGCCGCTCGGCGGCGCCGCGCTGGTCTACCTGATGGCCACGCTGAAGCTGCCCGCGCGCCGGGTCGAGCACCGGATCGACTACCTGGGCGGCATCCTGCTCGGCGTGGTCGCCACCGCGATCATCCTGGTCGCCACCTGGGGCGGCACCGAGTACGGCTGGGGCTCGCTTCCCGTCCTCGCTGCTGATCGCGGTCGCGGTCGCTCGCCTTCGTGGCGTTCATCGCCGTCGAGCGGCGGGCCGCCGAGCCGATGCTGCCGCTGCACGTGTTCAAGATCAGGAACTTCAGCCTCACGATGGTGCTGACGTTCTTCGTCGGCCTCGGGCTGTTCGGCGCGATGACGTTCATCCCGCTGTACCAGCAGACCGTGCAGGGCGCCAGCCCGACGGTGAGCGGCCTGCTGATGACGCCGATGATGGTCGGCTCGGCGGTCACCTCGGTGCTGGCCGGCGTGCTGACGACCAAGACCGGCCAGTACAAGCTGTTCCCGATCGTCGGCGGCGCCGTCATGGCGGTCGGCATGTTCCTGCTGACCGGG
This sequence comes from uncultured Actinomycetota bacterium, assembly GCA_963735315.1. GTDB lineage: Bacteria > Actinomycetota > Actinomycetes > Streptosporangiales > Streptosporangiaceae > Trebonia. The sequence goes on along the minus strand of CAVTKQ010000006.1, from coordinate 408,370 downwards.
CTCAGCGTCACGACCAGCCGCTGGGAGACCGGGATCGACTTCGTGGTTCTCGGCCTCGGCATGGGCCTGCTGATGCAGATGGTCTCGCTGATCGCGCAGAACAGCGTGGAGCTCAAGGACATGGGCGTGGCGACGAGCGCCCGGATGTTCTTCCAGCAGATGGGCGGCTCGCTCGGCGTGGCCGCGTTCGGCGCGCTGTTCGCGAGCCGCCTGACCTCGGCGATGAGCGCGGCGGGCTCGACCGGGTCGGTGCAGGTTTCCGGCGGGTCGTTCGACCCGGCGCAGGTGATGTCCCTCCCGCCCGCGGTGCGGCAGGTCGTGTTCCACGCGATCGCGCACGGGGTGCAGAGCGTGTTCTGGGCGGTTCTGCCCGCGTCGATCCTGGTCTTCGTCCTGGCCCTGTTCATCAAGGAAGTGCCGCTGCGCGGCCGGGGCACGCCGGGCGAGGAAGCGCCCGCGGCCGCAGACGGAGGCGCTGATCGGCTAGGCGCTGATCGCCACGACGAAGGGCGCCACGACGAACGGGCGCCCGGCAGCGGTCAAGCTGCCGGGCGCCCGTCGTCTGTCTGCGGGAGGTCAGGCGCCGCCGTAGGGCACGGCCTCCAGGATCTCGACGGTCGTCGAGCGGCCGTTGGGCAGCGAGTAGGTCGCCTTCTCGCCGACCTTCTTGCCCGTGATCGCCGAGCCGAGCGGGGACTTCGGCGAGTAGACGTCGATCGGCGCGCCGCTCTCCTCCCGCGAGGCGAGCAGGAACGTGACCTCCTCGTCGTCGCGGACGAACCGGACGGTCACCGTCATGCCGGGGCCAACCACGCCGTCGGTGCGGGGCGGCTTGCCGACCCGCGAGTTCTCCAGGATGTACTGCAACTGGAGGATGCGGCCCTCCTGCTTGCCCTGCTCGTCCTTGGCCGCGTGGTAACCGCCGTTCTCGCGCAGGTCTCCCTCTTCGCGGGCCGCCTCGATCTTCTTCGCGATATCGATGCGTCCCTGTCCGGAGAGATAGTCGAACTCGGCCTTAAGCCGGTCGTACGCCTCCTGGGTCAGCCAGGTGACGCTTTCGTCGCGCGTCTCGGTCACGGGCACTCCTCAGTACTCCGCAGGACTCTTCGGGCCGCTGCGTGCTGGCTGTATCCGGGGCGCAAGGGATTGCCGCCCTCCGCCGGGGAGCCAGTCGGTCTCCGGGGGTAATCTTCTGAGGCTAACAAGAGTCGGCCACTGCCGCGAATCAGTCAAGTGCGGCCGGTAGGCGGCGTGGCGTCGAGAAGGCCTCCGGGCCAGGTTTCCCGTCGGGAATGCCGCTAAACCGAGCTGGTGTTTCGCTAAAGGTACTCAGGATAGACGGAGGGCGACCACGTTGAAGCTGCGCCTCATGGCGGTGCACGCGCACCCGGATGACGAGTCGAGCAAGGGTGCCGCCACGATGGCCAGGTACGCGCGCGAGGGCGTCGAGGTACTCGTGGCCACGATGACCGGCGGCGAGCGCGGCAGCATACTGAACCCGGCGATGGACCGCCCCGAGGTGCTGGCCAACCTGCCGGAGATCAGGCGCGAGGAGATGGCGCGGGCCCGCGAGATCCTCGGCGTCGAGCAGCGCTTCCTCGGCTTCGTCGACTCCGGCCTGCCGGAGGGCGACCCCAAGCCGCCGCTGCCCGAGGGCAGCTTCGGCCTCGTCCCGCTGCACGAGGCGGCGGCGCCGCTGGTCCGCCTGGTGCGTGACTTCCGCCCGCACGTGATCCTGACCTACGACGAGTCCGGCGGCTACCCGCACCCGGACCACATCAAGACCCACCAGGTCGCCGTGGAGGCGTTTGAGGCGGCGGCGGACCCCGACCGGTACCCGGAGGCCGGGGGCGAGCCCTGGCAGCCGCTGAAGATGTACTACTTCGCCGCGTTCCACCAGGAGAAGTACGTCGCCCTGCACGAGGAGCTCGTCCGGCGCGGCCTGGACTCGCCGTACTCGAAGATCTTCGAGGAGTGGGAGGAGCGCGCCCGCAAGCGCCTTGAGCGGGGCGACCGGCCGCTGGAGATCACCACCCGGGTGACGGCGGCCGACTACTTCGCGTCCGCGACGACGCGCTGCGCGCGCACGCCACCCAGATTGACCCGAATAGCTCGTGGTTCGCCTGCCCGCGCGACGTCGAGCGCGCCGCGTGGCCGACCGAGGACTATCATCTGGCTAGGTCGCTCGTCGACACCGAGCTGCCGGAAGATGACCTTTTCGCGGGTATCCGGGAGAGTGTGACCCTCTGATGTTCCTCGCCGCCAACTCCACCTCCACGATCAACGACGTGGAGCCTGGGCTGCTTGGCTTCCTCGTCGTGGCCGCGCATCGGGCTCGCGCTTGTCTTCCTGCTCCGCTCGATGAACAAGCAGTTCCGCAAGATCGGCCCCAAGCCCGAGGACGCCGAGGGCACCGAGGCGGAGGCGGCCAGCGAGCGGCGAGCCAGCGGCCGCTGCGGGGCCTGGCGGCGCACCGGGCCGCGATGGCGGCGGCCGAGGCGGACGCCGAGCCGAAGGACGCCAAGCGCGACTAGGCGCCAGCCCCGTGACCGCCGTCGCTACTCCGTCCAGGCGCGGCGCATGGCCTCGGGGAGGCCCCACCAGCCGAGCGGCGTCAGCCGGTCGTCCTCGTCGATCGCGCCAAGCACCGACCACATCGCGGTGACGTGCAGGAAGAGTCCCTCGATGCTCAGCTCGTCGAACTCGTCCTCGTAGTCTTCGAAGTCGCCGTCGTCGATGTCAGGGCCGTCGAAGTCCGCGTCTTCGTCATCGTCCCGCGCTGGTCGTGCCCGCCGCTCGGCGCCCGCCACCTTGAGGCCGATGACCTCGTCGGGGTCGAAGTCCCTGACGTACCTGGCCAGGTCGGCCGCCGAGGCGGGCGTCCCTGGGCCGCCGGTGACCAGGGCGGACATGACCGCCAGCCAGTCGAAGTGGTCGAGGGCGCAGACCGCGGCGATCGCCGCGGACAGCTCGTCAGGCTCGCTGTCGGCGCCGGGCTCGTCGAGGTCCTGCCCGAACTCGAGGTCCTCGTCCTCGGCCCACTCCATGGCGCGGGCGAACTCCCTGTCCTCCTCCGACAGCGGGTCGCCCTGCGGCGAGGCCACCGACGTGGCCAGCGTGAGCCACAGCTCCGCGTCGTCGGTCGGGCAGGGCGTCGGCGGTGCGCCCGCTGAACGAGACGAGCATCTGCCCCGGCCACCCGGGCCTGGCGATGTCCGCGCGCAGCCTGGCCGCCGCGGAGCTGAGGTCGGCGGCGGGCAGCGGGCGCTTCCCGACCCGGTCGAGCACGGACTGCAGCGCGGCGCGCGCCTCGGCGTCGGCCGCCGCCCAGTCCGCGAGGAAGGCCTCGTCCTGCTCGTCGAGCAGGACCGTCATCGGCACCCGGCCGTCGGGCAGCGGCGTGGTCATCCACCGCTCCTGCAGCGCCAGGTACTCCTGCCTGGCGGCGCTGTCCCCGGTGGCGAGCCGGTCCGGGTCGACCTCCCCGGCGGCAAGCCGCTCCTCCAGGTAGCTGACCAGCCTGGCGTGCATCTCCTCCTGCAGCGGGCTGCGCGCGGACGGCTCTTCCCACACGTGCAGGCCGATGATCCCGGTCGGCTCGGTCCCGGTGGCCTCAAGCCAGCCGTGCACGTCGCCGAACGTGGCGTCGTGCTCGCTGATCTTGTGCAGGATCGCCTCCGCCGACTCCCAGAACGGCGCGGACAGCGGGTTCCCCGCGGCCAGCAGGCCGCGCCTGATCACTGGCAGCGAGGTGAGCGCGTCCTCGGCCGGAACGCTGAGCAGCGCGATCGCCACATCGCGGCGCCGCAGCTCGGCCACCGGGCGATGGGCGATCTCGGCTACGCGATCAGCTTGGAGTTCCACGCCTCGCAGCGTACGACGCTCGCGTCCCACGGTGCACGGCCCTCCGGTCTCTAGTCGGCTACAGCTCGGTCCGGCCGCCGAGGTACGGCTGGAGCACCTGCGGCACGCGGACCTTCTGGTCCTCGGTCTGGTAGTTCTCGACCACCGCGGCGAGCAGCCGGGGCGTCGCGATCGCGGTGTTGTTCAGCGTGTAGGCGAACTTCACCGTTCCGTCGGTGTCGCGGTAGCGGACGCTCGCCCGCCGCGCCTGCCAGTCGTGCAGCGAGGAGCAGCTGTGCGTCTCGCGGAACCGGTCAAGCGACGGGAACCAGGTTTCGACGTCGTTCATCCGGTACTTGCCCGCGCCCATGTCACCGGTGGCGATCTCAAGCACCTGGTAGTGCAGCTCAAGGCCCTGCAGCAGGTGCTCGGCCGCGCCGAGCAGCTCGGCGTGCCAGCGGTCGGATTCCTCGTCGTCGGCGGCGCAGATGACGAACTGCTCGACCTTCTCGAACTGGTGCACCCGCAGCAGCCCGCGGACGTCGCGCCCGGCGCTGCCCGCCTCCCGGCGGAAGCACGGCGAGATGCCCGCGTAGCGGATCGGCAGCGCCTTCGCGTCGAGGATCTCCCCGGAGTGCAGGCCGACGAGGGCGACCTCGGCGGTGCCCGCCAGGTACAGGTCGTCGGCGGGCAGCGCGTAGGTCTCCTCGCGGTGCATGGGGAACTGGCCGGTGCCGACGAGCGCCTCTTCCCGCACCATCGCCGGCACGGAGATCACGGTGGAGCCGGTCGAGATCAGGTGGTCAAGCGCGTAGGACAGCAGCGCCCGCTCGAGCAGCACCATGTCCCCCTTGAGCGCGTAGGCCCGCTCGCCGGCGACCTTGCGCGCCCGGGCGAACTCGGCCCAGCCGCGGTTCTCGAGCAGCTCGACGTGGTCCTTGACTTCGAAGTCGAAGACCGGCTGCTCGCCCCAGACCCTGATCGTGGCGTTGGCGGACTCACCGCCGACCGGCGACCCGGTCCACGGGATCATCGGGGTGCGCAGCAGCAGCGCCTGCAGGTCGTCGTTGACCTTGCCCAGCTGGTCACGGACGTCCTTGAGGTGCTGGTCCTGCTCCTCGTGCTCGGCCTTCAGCTCGGCCCTGGTCTCCTCATCGGCCTTGGCGAACTCCCTGGCGAACGCCTTGCGCCTGGTCTGCGCCTCGTCGAGCTCACGCTGAAGTTCGCGGCTGGACTGGTCCAGGCTGAGCAGCTCGTCCACGTCCAGGTCGATGCCCTTGACCCGGACGGCCGCCTTTACGGCTTCCGGGTTATCCCTGATGAATCGTCTGTCCAGCATGGTGGAAACGCTACCAGGCGTGGCGCGCCGCGTGCTGAAGACGACGGGAGGCCGGTACGTTGGGACGCATGCTGGTGACCAATCACGTGCTTTCCGGTGCGGTGATCGGCGCCGCTTCGCGTCGCCGCCCGGCGCTGCCTTCGCCCTCGGCGTGCTGTCGCATTTCGCGCTCGACGCGGCGCCGCACTGGGGCGAGTGGGAGAGGCGCTTCAGCTTCATGCAGGTGGCGGTGCCCGACGGGCTGGCCGGCCTCGCCGTCATGGGCGCCATGACGGCGCTCGCGCCGCGGGACGCGCGCCTGGCGGTGCTCGCGGGCATGGCGGGCGCGGCGCTGCCCGACCTGGACAAGCCGTCGATCGTCTTCTTCGGGCGCTCGCCGTGGCCTCGGCTGGTGGACCGGTTCCACCTGGGGATCCAGCAGCACGAGGCGCGACCGCCACCTCAAGTACGAGCTGGCCGCGGCGGCGGTATTCACCGCCGCCGCGGCCGGGCTCCTGTGCGCCAGGCGGAAGCGCGCCTCCGCCCGGCGCGCCGCGTCAGTAGCCGGTCAGTAAGACCGCAGGTTCTTGATGAGGGTGTTGAAGTCCTGGTCGAAGCCGTTCAGCGTCTGCTGCAAGCCGGTGCTGCTGATCGTGGACTGGTACTGATCGGTCGGTGGTGGTCTTGCTCAGCTGAGTGAAGTCGGCCGCGGCCGCCGCGGCGTCCGCGCTCAGCCGGGCCTTGTCCGCGGCGGCGGCGGCCGGCACCGGCGTGCTCGCCAGCTGGCCGGAGAACGTGTTGAAGGCGCTGGCGGCGTTGCTGTCCTGCTTGGTTACGCAGGTCAGGTTCTTGTCGCAGCTCGCCGTCGCCTGCTCCCAGGTGTCCAGGCTGTCCGACAGCGTGGTGTAGGAGCGGTCCAGCTGGCTGATCGCGGTGACCGTGCTTACCGTGCTGCTGACCACCGAGCCGATGAACACGGCATAGCCGGCTATGTAGCCGGCCAGGACCAGCGAGCCGAGCACGATGAACGTGGTCACCAGCTTCCTGGCCCCTGAGGTCAGCGGCAGGAGCCAGGTGGCCGGCTGGAAGACCGGCCGCACGCCGTACCCGCCGGGCGCGCCGTACCCGGCAGGAGCGCCGTAGCCAGGGGCGGGCGCGCCGTATCCGGCGGCGCGCCGTGAGCGCCGTATCCGGCGGGAGCGCCGTAGCCCTGCGGTGCCCCGCCGTACTGCTGGGTCTGCTCGTACCCCTGGGGCGCGCCGTAGCCCTGCGGAGTGCCGTACGCCTGGGGGTGCCGTACCCCTGCGGTGCGCCGTAGCCCTGCGGGGGTGCCGTACCCCTGCGGGGCGCCGTAGCCCTGCGGGGCCGCCGGCAGTGCGTCCGCCCACGCGACCGCCCCCGGCTTGTCGCCGTAGATCCCGCCCGGGTACGTGGGGGTCAGCATCCACCAGTAGCCGTAGTACCGGGTCTGGAACCGGATGACCGCGGTGTACGCGAGGTGGAGCGAGGGCGGCAGCTGCCCCGTGACCAGCGTGATCAGCCACGCGACGAAGGCCATCAGCGTGCCCGCGCCGAACACGACGATGCTGCAGAGAAGGCCGGCGGGGATGCCGATGAAGTACCGGAAGAAGACGGCGGCGCGGTTCAGCCGCTGCGGCTCAGGGATCGCTACCCGCACCGGGTAGGTGGCGTCGTCTTCGAGCGTGAACGGCGGGTAGACGTCGGTGAGCAGGCAGTCGTACGCGTAGACGCGGATCGCCCAGCGCATGACGCCGCTCAGGAACGTGACCGCGAACTGCGGCAGCCGCCCGGTGAACAGCGCGCCCCACCAGCCGACGAAGGCGATGACGGACGCGGCGATGCAGCAGCCAGTACAGCAAGAACAGGTGCGGCACGGCCAGGATCAGGCGGAACGCCACGGTCGCCCGTCGCTGCGGCACCGGGTCGGCAACCGCGACGAAGACGGGCGGCGGGGCCGCGAGGACGGGTGCCGGGCCGGGATAGGCCTGGTAGGGCGAATAAGCGGTCACGGTGACTCCCCCATTCGGCTGGCATCGCTCGGGACGAGCGCCACGCGATCCTAATCGGACGCAGATGAGGTCATCAGCTACTTTTCAGCAAGTTTTGTTGATTTGTGACAGTTCGCGTGGCTTAGCAGGCCAGCCATGACGCTAGGCGAGCGGTGCGCCGGGGAGTCAGCCGCACCCGTTCGGGATGCATCAAAAACAGCAGCGGCGGCCGACCCTGACCGGGCCGGCCGCCGTTGCCACTGACTAGCTGTGCTTTCGCCTTACGCGGCGGCGGTCGCCGCGACCGACGCCGGCTCGAGGGCCAGCGCCAGCACCTCGCGCACGTCGCTCACCGGGTGGACGTCGAGCTTCGCGAGCACCTCGGCGGGCACGTCGTCCAGGTCCGGCTCGTTCCGCTGCGGGATCAGCACGGTGGTGATCCCGGCAGCGGTGCGCGGCGAGCAGCTTCTGCTTCACGCCGCCGATCGGGAGCACCCGGCCGGTGAGCGAGACCTCGCCGGTCATCGCCACGTCCGAGCGGACCGGCCGCCCGGACAGCAGCGACGCCAGCGCCGTCGTCATCGTGACGCCGGCCGACGGGCCGTCCTTCGGCACCGCGCCCGCGGGCACGTGGACGTGGACGCCGCGGTCCTTCATGCCGACGACCGGGAGCTCGAGCTCCGCCCCGTGCGAGCGCAGGAAGGAGAGCGCGATCTGCGCGGACTCCTTCATCACGTCGCCGAGCTGGCCGGTGAGCGTGACGCCGGACGCGCCGGTCTCCGCGTCGGCCAGCGACGCCTCGATGTAGAGCACGTCGCCGCCCGCGCCGGTCACCGCCAGGCCGGTGGCGACGCCGGGCACCGCCGTGCGGCGGTCACTGGACGTCAGCTTGGTCTCCGGGGTGAACCGGGGCCGGCCGAGGTAGTCCTTCAGGTTCGCGGGCGACACCGTCACCGGGATGACCCCCGGCTCCAGCGCCTCCTTGGCCGAGACCTTCCGCAGCACCCGGGCGATGGCCCGCTCGAGCGACCGGACGCCCGCCTCGCGGGTGTACTCGGCCGCGACGAGCCGCAGCGCGTCGTCCTCGATCGTGACCTCGTCCGCCGTCAGGCCCGACTTCTCCAGCTGCCGGGGCAGCAGGTGGTCACGCCCGATGGCGACCTTCTCGTCCTCGGTGTAGCCGTCGAGCTGGACCAGCTCCATCCGGTCGAGCAGCGGCCCGGGGATGCCGTCGAGCACGTTCGCCGTGGCCAGGAACACCACGTCGGACAGGTCGAGGTCGACCTCCAGGTAGTGGTCGCGGAACGTGTGGTTCTGCGCCGGGTCGAGGACCTCGAGCAGCGCGGCCGCCGGGTCGCCCCGGTAGTCGCTGCCGATCTTGTCCACCTCGTCGAGCAGCACGACCGGGTTCATCGTGCCCGCCTCGCGGATGGCACGGACGATCCGGCCGGGCAGCGCGCCGACGTAGGTGCGCCGGTGACCGCGGATCTCCGCCTCGTCCCGGACGCCGCCGAGCGCGACGCGGACGAACTTGCGGTCCATGGCCCGCGCGACCGACTCGCCGAGCGAGGTCTTGCCGACGCCGGGCGGGCCGACGAGCGCGAGCACGGCACCGGAGCGGCGGCCGCCGATGACGCCGAGGCCACGGTCGCTGCGCCGCTTGCGCACCGCCAGGTACTCGATGATCCGGTCCTTGACGTCGTCGAGCCCGGTGTGGTCCTCGTCGAGGATCACCCGCGCGCCGGCGATGTCGTAGGCGTCCTCGGTCCGCTCGTTCCACGGGATGTCGAGGATCGTGTCCAGCCAGGTGCGGATCCAGCCGACTTCCGGCGACTGCTCCGAGGTGCGCTCCAGCTTGTCGACCTCGCGCAGCGCGGCCTCGCGGACGTTCTCCGGCAGGTCGGCGTCCTCGACGCGCTTGCGGTAGTCGTCCTCCTCGGAGTCGCCCTTGCCGCCGCCGGTCAGCTCGTTGAGCTCCTTGCGGACGGCCGCGAGCTGCTGGCGAAGCAGGAATTCCTTCTGCTGCTTCTCCATGCCCTCGGTCACGTCCTTGCGGATGGACTCCGCGACGTCGAGCTCGGCCAGGTGGTCCTTGATCCAGCGGATCGCCGTCTCCAGCCGCTCGGTGACGTCGGCGTTCTCAAGCAGCTGCAGCTTCTGCTCGGCGGTCAGGTAGCTCGAGTACCCGGCCCGGTCGGCGATGGCCGACGGGTCGTCGAGCTGCTGGATCATGTCCACGACCTGCCACGCGCCGCGCTTCTGCAGCGTCGCGATGATCAGGGACTTGTACTCCTTGGCCAGCTCGGTGGCCTTCGGCCCCTGGCCGGTCTCGTCGATGACCGTGCCCTCGACCCACAGCGCGGCCCCGGTCCCGGTGGTCCCGTGGCCGATCTTCACGCGGGAAACGCCGCGCAGCACCGCGCCAGGCTCGCCGCCAGGCAGCCGGCCGACCTGCTCGATGACGGCGAGCGTGCCGGTCCCCGCGAGCCCGCGGTCCCCGATCCTCGGAACGATAAGGACCTGAGCCTTCTCTTCCGAACGGATGCCGGGTCCCCGCCCGAGGCCCTTGCTATTGCGTGCCGCGTCGATGGCGCCGCGGACCTCGTTGTCTGTGAGCTCGATGGGGACAACCATGCCCGGCAGCACCACGTCGTCATCGAGCGGCAGCACCGGCAGCGTGAGCGTTTCGCTCATCAGGCCCCTCCTAAGGTTGAGTCAACTACACTCAAGAAAGTGGAGCCTCTTATTGTTCCCTGGCCGCTGTCCGCCCACAGCGATCAGGTTCGCCGCCGCTCACACCCATTACGACGCCTCCGAACGGGTGCTTATTTCACGTGTTTCACGTGCCGCTAGACCAGCTTCGCCGGGTGGGCGCCGCGCTCGATGGTGATCGCGGCCGTGTAGCCCTCGCTCGTGATCGGCTTGACGACCTGGACCCGGACCCAGGCGAGGCCGTAGTCGGCGATGAGGCGCTGCGCGACGCGCTCCGCGGCCGTCTCGATGAGCTGGAACTTGCCCTCGATGACGACGCACTTGACCGTGTGCACGACCGCCGAGTAGTCGAGCGCGTCCCTGAGGTCGTCGCGGGCGGCCGCCCTGGCGACGTCGGCGGCCATGTCCACGGAGAAGGTCAGGGCCTGCTCGATCTCGCGCTCCCAGTCGTACACCCCGATGACCGTGGAGACCCGCAGGTCCCTGATCGACACGATGTCATTCACGCTTCCGATGCTACGCAGTCAGTCCGATGCACGCAGCGAGCAGGTGAACGCCAGCGGCACGGCCGGCGACCCTCCGTTACTAATCGCGGCCCGGCGGCTACGGACGCATCGTTCTTGATACCGGTAGAACCATGGCCGAAGAGGACAAACTGCGCGCCGAAGCGGAGCAGCACCTGCGGGCCCTCGCCGGCGAGCACGCGCGGCTGCGGGACGACCAGTGGACGGCGATCCGCGCCCTCGTCGCGGAGCGGCGCCGGGCGCTCGTGGTCCAGCGGACCGGCTGGGGCAAGTCGGCGGTGTACTTCGTCGCGACCGCGCTGCTGCGCGCGCGCGGCGCCGGGCCGACGGTCATCGTCTCGCCGCTGCTCGCGCTGATGCGCAACCAGGTCGACGCGGCGGCGCGCGCGGGCATCCACGCGCGCACGATCAACTCGGCCAACCTGGAGGAGTGGGAGCAGGTCCACGCCGAGATCCGCGACGGCGCGGTCGACGTCCTGCTGGTCAGCCCCGAGCGGCTGAACAACCCGGGCTTCCGCGACAACGTCCTGCCGCGCCTGGTGCAGACGGCCGGGCTGATCGTGATCGACGAGGCGCACTGCATCTCCGACTGGGGCCATGACTTCCGGCCCGACTACCGCCGGATCAGGACGCTGCTCGCGACCCTGCCCGCGGGCATCCCGGTGCTCGCCACCACCGCGACCGCCAACGAGCGGGTCACCGTGGACGTCGCGGAGCAGCTCGGCGTCGGGACCGGGGCCGGCGCCGACGACGGCGTGGTCGTGCTGCGCGGGCCGCTCGACCGGGAGTCGCTGCGCCTGGCGGTCGTCAGCCTGCCGGCCGCGCCCATGCGGCTGGCCTGGCTCGCCGACAACCTCGCGAGCGGCGCGCTGCCGGGCTCGGGGATCATCTACACGCTGACGGTCGCGGCCGCGTACGAGACCGCGGCGTTCCTGCGCGAGCAGGGCATCGAGGTCACCGCCTACAGCGGCAAGGACGACCAGGCGCGGCGGCTCGCGGCCGAGGACGACCTGCTCGCCAACCGGGTCAAGGCCCTGGTCGCGACCAGCGCGCTCGGCATGGGGTTCGACAAGCCCGACCTCGGGTTCGTCGTCCACCTGGGCGCGCCGCAGTCGCCGGTCGCCTACTACCAGCAGATCGGCCGGGCCGGGCGCGGCGTCGAGCGCGCCGACGTGGTGCTGCTGCCCGGCCGCGAGGACCGCGACATCTGGGCGTACTTCGCCTCGCTCGCCTTCCCGCCCGAGGGCCAGGTCCGCGCGACGCTTGAGACCCTCGCCGAGGCCGGGCGGCCGCTGTCGACCGCCGCGATCGAGACCCACGTCGACCTGTCCAGGGGGCGGCTCGAGTCGATGCTGAAGGTGCTCGACGTGGACGGCGCGGTGACCCGCACCGTCGGCGGCTGGGCCGCCACCGGCCTGCCGTGGGCCTACGACCGCGAGCGCTACGAGCGGGTGGCGCGGGAGCGGAAGCGCGAGCAGCAGGCGATGCTCGACTACCTGGCGACGGACGGGTGCCGGATGGAGTTCCTGCGGCGCGAGCTCGACGACCCCGGGGCGGCCGCGTGCGGGCGCTGCGACAACTGCACCGGCCGGCCCTGGCCCACCGCCGTGCCGGACGCCGGCGCGCAGGCCGCGCGGGACCGGCTCGCCCGGCCTGGCGTGTCGGTTGAGCCGAGGAAGATGTGGCCAACCGGCATGAAGGACCTCGGGATCGACGCGTCAGGCAAGATCCCGGCTTCCCGCACCGCCGAGCCGGGCCGGGCCCTCGGCCGGCTCACCGACGTCGGCTGGGGCGCCACGCTGCGCGCCCTGCTCGCCGAGGGCGCCCCGGACGAGCCGGTCACCGCGCCGCTGACCGACGCGCTGGTCAAGGTCCTCGCCGCCTGGGACTGGGCGCAGCGGCCCGTGTCGGTCGTGACGATGCCGTCCCGCGCCAGGCCGTTGCTCGTCGGCAGCCTCGGCCAGCGGATCGCCGCCATCGGCAGGCTGACCTACCTCGGCCCGCTCGGCTACGCCACGCAAGACGGTCCCGGTCCGCGGCGGCACAACAGCGCCCAGCGCCTCGCCTCGCTCTGGCGCGCACTGGTCGTCCCCGACGAGCTCCGCGACGCGCTCGCGGCGGCGCCGGACGGCCCGGTCCTGCTCGTCGACGACCAGATCGACACCGGCTGGACGATGACGGTCGCCGCGGCGCTGCTGCGCGACGCGGGCGCGCCTGCCGTCCTCCCGCTGGCGCTGGCGACGACCACCGGCTGAGCGCGCGCGGAGCGCCTGCCGCCGCGCGGCTAGGCGACGTACGGGTCGGCGCCCGTCTCGCTCACCATGGGGCGGCCCGCGACGGCCCAGCCGGTCATGCCGTCGGCCACGTTGACCGTCTTCCAGCCCGCGCCCGCGAGGGCCTGGGCGGCGTAGGCGGAGCGCGCGCCTGACCGGCAGATCACGTACACCTCGCGGTCCTGCGGGATCTCCGCGGCCCGCTCGGCCAGCGTCCCGACGGGGATGTGCACGGCGTCCGGGGCGTGCCCGGCGGCCCACTCGTCGTCCTCGCGCACGTCGAGCAGGAACACCCCGGCCGGCAGGTCCGTCGACATGACCGAGGGGTTGGCATCGTCGGAATGGGACACGTTCGTTCTCCTTGCGGCGCGAGGGAGGAAGTCTCGGGGGCGGGAAGGTCGTTACCAGCGGCAACACGGGTTGTGCGCGATAGCGTACCGCTCCGCGATTGCCGATCCTCAGGTAGCACCGCGATCGGCGTAACCGCGACGCTCGCCGCCCATCGGAACGGGTGCGTGCGCCGGGTAACCCGGCCTCACGCCTGCGAGTGATCCGGGCAGAGCCCGAAGAGCTCGACCGTGTGGTCGACCGAGGTGAACCCGGCCTCGGCGGCGACCCGCTCGGCCCACTGCTCGACGACGCGGCCCTCGACTTCGACGCTGCGGCCGCACTCGCGGCACGTCAGGTGGTGATGGTGCGCGGTGGAGTCGCACTGCCGGTAGAGGGACTCACCCGACGGGTCGCGGATCGTGTCGATCACGCCCTGCTCGCTGAGCACCTGCAGGTGGCGGTACACGGTGGTGAGGCCGACGGTCTCGCCGTGGCGGCGCAACTCGGCGTGGATCTCCTGGGCGCTGCGGAAGCCGGGCAGGCTGGCAAGCGCGGCGGCCACGGCCGACGCCTGCCTCGTGCCCCGCACCCGGGTGCCGCGCGGATGGTCCACTGTCACGTCTTGCAAGTTAGCCGGCCTTCCTTCCCATGGCCATGGACGCCGTCCGGGCGGACTCCGCCGGGATCCGCGTTCCAGTTGCTTACTGATAATAGAAACGATTATCATTAACATCGAATCGGGCGAGGATGTGCCCGGGCGAGGCGAATCGGCAAGGAGCGTGGGCATGCGCGGCAGCGCAGGCAGGACTGACGCGGGCGGTGCCGCGGCGAGGCGCGCGGCGCCGGCCGGCGTCCCGTGGCGATCCTCCTGCTCGCCGTGACGGCGGCGGTCATCGCCACGGTCGCCGCGGCCTGGTCAGGCCGCGCCACGGCCGCGCCCGGCGAGCGGCAAGATCGTCGCGGTCGGCGCGGAGAGCCAGTACGCCGACGTGATCGGCCAGGTGGGCGGCAAGTACGTCCAGGCCAGTGCCATCATGTCCAACCCGAACACCGACCCGCACACCTTCGAGGCGTCGATCGCCGTCGCCCGGGAGGTGGGCAGCGCCCGGCTCGTCGTGCAGAACGGCGTCGGCTACGACGCCTTCATGAACACGATCGAGTCCGCGGCGCCAAGCAGCGGCCGCACGGTCATCAACGTGCAGCGGCTGCTGCGGCTCCCGGACTCCACGCCCAACCCGCACCTGTGGTACGACCCGGCCACGATGCCGCGGGTGGCCGACGCGATCGCCGCCGCCCTGTCGGCCATCCAGCCGTCGCACAAGGCGTACTTCGAGGCCAACGCGGCGGCGTTCAAGGACAGCCTCGGCAAGCTGACCGCCGCGATCGCGAGCTTCAAGGCGGCCTACCCCGGCGCCCCGGTCGCCACCACCGAGCCGGTCGCCGACTACCTGCTGACCGCGCTCGGCGCGGACAACCTGACGCCGTGGACGTTCCAGGCCGACATCATGAACGGCGTCGACCCGTCGCCGCAGAACGTGGCCGCCCAGCGCGCGCTGTTCACCGGGCACAAGGTCAAGGTGCTCCTCTACAACCAGCAGGTGACCGACACGCTAACCGAGTCCTTCATTACCCTTGCCGAGCAGAATCACATCCCGGTCATCGGCGTGTACGAGACGATGCCAGAGCCCGGGTACGACTACCAGACCTGGATGCAGACCGAGGTGCAGGACCTGCGCGAGGCGGTCGCCGACCACGTCTCAACCGAGCACCTGTGAGGACCGGCATGCAGGAAGTACCCGACAGCGCCACCGCCGGCGCCCGGCCCCAGGCGACAGAAAGGCCGGCGAGCGGCGTCAGGGGACCTGCTGCGGCTCGAGGGCATCGGCGTGCGCCTCGGCGGCCGGCAGGTGCTCAGCGACGTCACGTTCTCGCTCGCCAAGGGCGAGTTCACCGGGATCATCGGCCCGAACGGCGCGGGCAAGACCACGCTGCTCCGCGTCATCCTCGGCCTGATCGAGCCGTCGAGCGGGCGGGTGCTCGTCGACGGCGAGCCCCTGCACCATAAACGCTGCGCAACAAGGACAAGGCCGCATCGGCTACGTCCCGCAGAAGCTGGTCATCGACCCCGACATGCCGTTGCGCGCCCGCGACGTGGTGTCGCTCGGCCTTGACGGGCACCGGCTCGGGTTCGGCTTCCCGTCGCGGCAGCGCCGTGAGCTGGTCGAGGCGGCGCTGGCCGATGTCGGCGCGGACGGGTACGCCGACGCCAGGGTCGGCGAGCTGTCCGGCGGCGAGCAGCAGCGCGTGCTGATCGCGCACGCGCTGATCTCCCGGCCGAAGCTGCTCCTGCTCGACGAGCCGCTGGCCAACCTCGACCTGCGCAGCGAGCAGGAGATCGTCGCCGTGCTCGGCAAGCTGGCGCGCGAGCACGAGATCTCGGTGCTCCTGTCCGCGCATGACATGAACCCCCTGCTCGGCGTGATGGACCGGATCGTGTACGTCGCGAACGGCCACGCCGCCTCCGGCCCGACCGACGAGGTGGTCACCTCGGAGGGCCTCACCCGGCTGTACGGCCATCACGTGGACGTGGTCCGCGTGCACGGCCGGGTCCTGGTCGTGGCGGGAGAGTAGATGCACTACCTCTTCGAGCCCGGGCTGTTCAGCAGCGGCCCGGTCAGGACGGCCCTGCTCGTCGGTGCCGTCGTGGCCATCACCTCGGGCGTCATCGGCGTGTTCACGGTCCTGCGCGGCCAGTCCTTCGCCGGCCACTCGCTCGCCGACGTGGCCACCACCGGCGGCTCCGGGGCGTTCCTCGTCGGGATCAACCAGTTCTGGGGGTTCCTCGCCGCCGGGATTGCCGCCGCCGCCCTGATGGAGGGCATCGGCGTCCAGCGGCGCCGGGGACGGGACGTGGCCACCGGCGTGGTGCTCGGCGCGGCGCTCGGGGCGGCCGCCCTCTTCCTCTACCTGGGAACGCTGCAGACGGCGACGACGGGCGCGTCCTTCACGGTGCTGTTCGGCTCCATCTTCGTGATCAGCCCGGACACGGTCCCGGCGCTGGTCGCGTCCGGCGTCATCGCGCTCGTCGTGGTCGCCGCCCTGGCCAGGGTCCTGCTGCTCACCTCGGTTTCCCCGGACCTGGCGCGGGCGCGGGGCGTCAACGTGCGGCTGGTCGGCATCGCCTACCTCGCGGCGCTGGCCGTCTCCGTGTCGCTCGCGGCGGTCGCGATCGGCGCGGTGCTGTCCACCGCGCTGCTGATCGGCCCGCCCGCGACCGCGCTGCGGGTGACCAAGAGCCCCGGCGCGGGCCATGGTCGCCTCCGCGCTCACCGGCCTGGCCGCCACGTGGCTCGGCATCGTGCTCGCCTACGACTCGTACTACTGGCCGCCGCACGGCCACGGCTGGCCGGTGTCGTTCTTCGTCGTCGTCCTCGTCCTCATCGGCTACCTGCTCAGCTACGTGCGGCCCCGCCGGAAGCAGGCGCCGCGCTCTCCGCATGAGGATGAGTGCGGCCCTGAGGCGAGCACGGCGAGTGCCGAGCGCGGCCCGCAGATGATCCCGGTGCGCACCGGAGACACCGCCAGCACCGGGGGGACGCCGCATGTTCTCCGGCCTGATGCTGAACACCTGGATCACCGCGTCGGTGGTCGCGGTGATCGCCGGGATCATCGGGTTCTTCGCCGTGCTGCGCGGTTCCACGTTCGCCGCGCACGCCATCCCCAACGGCGCGTTCGCGGGCGCGGCGGGCGCCAGCCTGCTCGGCATCAACGTCATCTGGGGGCTTGCGGTCTTCGCGGTCGGCGGCGCGCTCGGCATCGGCGCGCTCGGCGCGGAGGGGCGCGGCCGCAAGGCGCGCAACGACGTGGTGACCGCGCTCGCGCTGGTGACCATGCTCGGCCTCGGCGCCCTGTTCGTCAGCATTAGCAGCCAGTACGCCGAGGAGACGTACTCGCTGCTGTTCGGCGAGGTGTTCGGCGTCAGCCGGGCCGAGGTGCTGCCCATCCTCGGCCTCGGCCTCGTCGCCGCCGTCGCGATCGGCGTGGCGTTCCGCCCGCTCATGCTCACGAGCGCGCTGCCCGAGGTCGCCGAGGCCCGCGGCGTCTCCACCCGCCGGGTCGACCTCTACTTCCTGATCGTGATGGCCCTGGCCACGTCCATGACCGTGCCCGTGGTCGGCGCGCTGCTCATGTTCAGCCTGATGATCGGCCCGGCCGCGGCGGCCCGCTCGGTCACCGCCCGCCCGGGTACCGCCCTGGCCCTCTCGGTGGTGATCGCCCTGGCCACGGTGTGGCTGTCCATCGCGCTGTCGTACCAGACGAACTGGCCGCTTGGCTTCTTCGTCGGGATCATCGGCGCCGCCTTCTACCTGATCGGCCTGGGCGCCCGCGCGGTCGGCCCGCGTCGCCGTGCCGTCGCCGGCTGAGCTTCGGCGGGAATTAAGAAGTCCACAATCACCACCAGATCTCCGTGGTAGCTTAAGACCGCGCAAACGGGGCCTGATCATTTCTTTTGCCGCCAAGTGATTGGACGTGCGATGCATTTCGATCAGCAGCCGGATCGACCTGTGCCGCCCTACGGCGACCCAAGGTCCGGCGGCCCGGGAGCCAGGCCAGGCAGTCCAAGGCCCGACTACCGCGGGCCTGATCGCTCTTTGCCAGGTGATGAGGAGTCTTACCGGCCGAGGCATAACCGCCTGCGGCCGAACGGCCAGCGGCCGGAGAGTCCCGCGCCTGGCCCCCCGTGGCCCGATGACCCGGGGCCTTACCCTCCTCAAGGGCCCGAACAAGCGCGACAACCGCGGACCAAGCCGGTCATGGCCCGGCGAGCAGGAGCCGCACCGCCCCGGGCCCGGTCGGCCAGGGGCCGGCGACCAGGCGCCCAGCCGTCCCGGGCCCGGCGACCCGTCCCGGGCCACGTCCGCTGACCCGCAGCTTCCCTGGTCCGCCGAGCCGCAAGACCCCTGGGACCAGTCACTAGCCCCCTGGGCCGCCAAGTCACAAGACCAATGGGCTACCAAGTCACAAGACCAATGGTCCGCTGACCCGCAGGATCCCTGGTCCGTCGAGTCGCAGGATCCCTGGTCCGCCGACCGGCGGGGCGACAGGCCGCGGCCCGACGGGCCGAAGCCGACTCCGCCAAGCCTGACTCCGCCAAGCGCGACTCCGCCAAGCGCGGGGGTGCCGTGAAGCGCGGCGGCTCGATGCGCACGGCGCTCATGGTGTCCGGCATCCTCGGCGTCGTGGTCGTGGTCGCGGTCGGCATGGTGGCGCTGGCGGTATCCCGCGGTTCATCGAACGGGACCACGGCGTCGGCCGGGACCCAGGCCTCGAACGTGACCGCGGCGACACGCGCGACCCCGGCTTCGTCCATCGCCAAGGCTTCGGCCAAGGCGAAGGCCAAGGCCAAGGCCAAGGCGTCGCCCAAGGCCACGGCCTCGCACACGGCCAAGAAGACCGCCGCGGCCAGCAGAGCCGGCGGCCCCCGCGCTGCTCACGGTGCCCGCGGGCTGGAAGCTTGCGTTCGATCCCAGCTTCGCCGGCTCGCAACTGAACACCAGCACGTGGGCCACCTGCTACGACTGGGCGACGAGCCCGAGTGTCGGGTGCACCAACAATCCCGCCGCTGAAAAAGAGTGGTACGTCCCCTCGCAGGTCAACGTGAGCGGCGGCACCCTGAACCTGGTGGCGAAGCAGGAGTCGACCCAGGGGCTTGACTCCAGCGGCGCGGCCAAGACCTACACCTGCCGCTCCGGGATGGTCTCTTCCAAGCCCGGCTTCAACTTCACCTACGGCCTCATCCAGATCAGCGCGAAGCTCCCCTACGGGCCTGGCCTGTGGCCGGCCCTCTGGCTCGCGGCCACCAATGACCAGTGGCCGCCGGAGCTCGACATCATGGAGCACTGGTACAGCGAGCCCCAGGCCAAGGTCTACGACCACACGGTCGGCAAGAAGTACATCGGCGGCCCGGTCCCCACGCCGGCCAACCTCTCGGCGGGCTTCCACACGTACTCGCTGCTCTGGACCAAGGACCGCGTCACCTGGTACCTCGACGGCGCGCAGGTGTTCACCACGACGTCGTACGTGCCGCAGCAGGCCATGTACTTCATCGCCAACGTGGCCGACGACAGCACGGCCGCAGGCGCGTGCACGGGAACGATGCAGATCCAGTCGGTCAAGGTGTGGCAGCCGTAGCACACTGGCCCGTCTGGTGTCGAGCTTGCGGTGGACCTGGTGAAGAATTGACCCTATGAACCGGCTCAAAAACGCGACTAGCCCGTACCTGCTGCAGCACGCCGACAACCCCGTGGACTGGTGGCCCTGGTCGGACGAGGCGTTCGCGGAGGCGAAGCGGCGGGACGTGCCGGTGCTGCTGTCGGTCGGGTACGCGGCCTGCCACTGGTGCCACGTGATGGCGCACGAGTCGTTCGAGGACGAGGCGACCGCCGCGATCGTGAACGACAGCGTGGTCGCGATCAAGGTGGACCGCGAGGAGCGGCCCGACATCGACGCGGTCTACATGTCCGCCACCCAGGCGATGACCGGCCAGGGCGGCTGGCCGATGACCGTGTTCATGACACCGGACGGCGACCCGTTCCTGTGCGGGACGTACTACCCGCGCGCCCGTTTCCTGCAGCTGGTGACCGCGGTCGCGGACGCGTGGAAGAAGAACAAGGGCCAGATCCAGAGCGAGTCCGAGCGGATCTCGCAGTCCCTGGCCGAGAACGCCGCCGCCATGTCCGCGCTCGGCGACCAGGCGGGCGAGCTCAACCTGGAGGACGTGACCGCCACCGCCGTGGCCGGCCTGGAATCGACCTTCGACCGGGTGCGCGGCCGGATTCGGCCGCGCGCCGAAGTTCCCGCCGTCGATGGTCCTGGAGTTCCTGCTCCGCTACGACGAGCGCACCGGGCGAGTGGCCCGCCCTGTCGATGGCCGAGGCGACCTGCGAGGCGATGGCCCGCGGCGGCCTGTACGACCAGCTGGGCGGCGGCTTCGCCCGGTACAGCGTGGACGCGAGCTGGACCGTGCCGCACTTCGAGAAGATGCTCTACGACAACGCGCTGCTCGCCGGCGTCTACACCCACCTGTCCCGGCGGACGGGGCAGCTGCGGGGACGGGACGGCACCGCGCTCGCCCGCCGGGTGGCCGAAGAGACCTGCGACTTCATGCTCAGGGAGCTGCGCACGCCAGAGGGCGGCCTGGCCGCCTCGCTCGACGCCGACAGCGACGGCAGCGAGGGCGCGTTCTACGTCTGGACCCCGGCGCAGCTGCGCGAGGTCCTCGGCGAGGAAGACGGCGACTTCGCGGCGCGCGCGTTCGGCGTCACGGAGGCCGGGACGTTCGAGCACGGCGCGTCGGTCCTGCAGCGCCTGACCGAGCCGGACGAGCGCGAGCGGTTCGACCGGATTCGCGGCATCCTGCTGACGGCGCGCGAGGGGCGCACCCGGCCGGGCCGCGACGACAAGGTGGTCGCCGCGTGGAACGGCATGGCGATCGGCGCGCTGGCCGAGGCCGGGGTGCTGTTCAACCGCCCCGACCTCGTCGCCGCCGCGACCGAGGCGGCCGAGCTCCTGGTCTCCCTGCACTACTCTCCGCCGAAGGAGTCGTCCCCCGTGGTGGGCACGGCGCGGATCCTGCGCACCTCCAGGGACGGCGTGGCCGGGTCGAGCGCGGGCCTCCTCGAGGACTACGCCTGCGTGGCGGCCGGCCTGCTGAAGCTGTCCGGGATGACCGGCGAGGCCCGCTGGGCGACCGTGGCCGGCGCGCTGCTCGACACGGTGCTCACCGCGTTCGCCGACGGCAACGGCGGGTTCTACGACACGGCCGACGACGGCGAGCGGCTGATCTTCCGGCCCGCCGACCCGACGGACAACGCGACGCCGTCCGGCGCGTTCGCCGCGGCGGACGCGCTGCTCAGCTACGGCGCGCTGACCGGCGTAGAGCGGTACAGGGACGCGGCGGTCGCCGCGCTCAAGGTGCTGCCGCCGATCGCCGCCAAGTACCCGCGGGCCGGCGGGATGGGCCTCGCGGTGGCGGAGGCGCTGCTGTCCGGGCCCGCCGAGATCGCGATCGTCGGCCCGGACGACGACCCGCGCACCGCCGACCTGCTCCGCGCGGCCCTGCACGTGGCCCCGCCCGGCGCGGTCTTCGCCCTCGGTTCCGGCACGGCGCCGGCCGGGAACGCGATCCCGCTGCTCGCCGGCCGTCCCCTGGTCTCCGGCGGGCCGGCGGCCTACGTGTGCCGCGGCTTCACCTGCCAGGCCCCGGTCACCACCCCGGCCGCGGTTCGCGAGACCCTGCGCCGGGCCTGACTCCCCTGCGCGTCAAGCACCGGCGGAGATTACGTTCGGTAGTGATACGTAATCCGAGAGTGGGTACCACTGGTCAGGTGAGCACGGGCGCTGGGGCGAATCCGCTTCTTTCTGTCGTGGACTGACAGAAGACGCCCGGTGGAAAGCGTCGGAAAGAATGAGGATTCGGTGAACGGGGAATCGCGTGACTGGACTCGTGGCCGTTTCGTGTGATCTGGTTGCTTTGTGCGCCTGACCGGGTTCGTGTTGCGGATAGCGCGGGCGACTGGCGCGCGGCGGCGGATGCTGCCGGTCGGCGTCGGCGCGCTTGCGGTGCTCGGCACGCTCACCGGGGTACTCGCCGCCGTGCTGAGCGGCGCGCCGGGCAGCGGCCTCGCCGCCCACGGGCGGCCGGGGCTCCCCGCTGTCCGGCCGTCGGCCGGGAACGCCCCCGTCATCGCCGGGGTGCCGCTGACGCTCGCGGCCGGCGCCCGGCCGCTGCCGGACTCGTCGGTGCCGGCCGTGACCGCGACGGGGAAACGGCAGTCCACGGTGGCCCCGCTGCGCCGCACGCGTCCAGGCGGACCTGCTCATCGTCGCGCCGTTCTCGCTGCCCGCCGGACTGCTTACCGCCGTGTCGCGGCTGCCGGGGATGGTCGCGGCCGAGCGGATCGAAGCGGTCAGGATGCGGGTCAACGGCAGCGACACCGCGGTCGTCGGCGTTGACCCTCGACAGTTCCGGTCGTTCGCCGCGCGGCCGACCGGTGCCGCCAACGCCCTGTGGCAGGGCGTCGCGGACGGCGGCATCGCCGTCTCCTACACGATGGGCAAGCTGGACAAGATCCCGCTCGGCGGCTCGGTGCTCGCGGCCGGCCGGACGGCCAGGCGGCTGCCCGTCGTGGCATTCGGCACGCTCGGCATCGGCGGAGTCAACGCGGTGGTGTCCGACGCGACCGCGCGGGCGCTCGGCGCGCCGGCCGGCAACGCGATCGTGGTGAGCGTGCGGACCGAGGACTTCACCGCCGACTCCGCCGCCATCGGCCGGCTGCTGCCCAAGGGCGCCGGCGTCGAGCCGCTCGTCTCGCTGGTCAGCTCGGGTGCGGCAGCGGGTCGGCTGGGGCGGGCTCGGCCGCCGCGGCCGGTGGTGCCCGCCGCGGCGCTCGACACCATGCTCAAGGCGGCGATGAGCCGCCAGGGGCTGCCGTACGTGTGGGGCGGGGCCGGGCCGAGCGTCTTTCGACTGCTCCGGCCTGGTGCAGTGGTCGTTCGCGCAGGCGGGGATCGTGATGCCGCGCGTCGCCGCCGACCAGGCGCTGTCCGGCCCCGCGGTGCCGGTGAGCCAGCTCGCGCCGGGCGACCTGCTCTTCTACCACACCGATCCGACCGCGCCCAGGCTACATCTCGCACGTCGCGATCTACCTGGGCAACGGCTGGATGATCCAGGCCCCGGAGCCGGGCATGGACGTCGAGGTCGTGCCGGCCGCCTTCGGCTCCGAGTTCGCCGGCGCCATCCGGGTCAGCCCGGCCGAGGCCGCCTCCGTCGCCTCCGGCATCGCGTAGCCGGCATCGCTTTCCGGTGAAATGGCCGTTCCCGGCGGCGGTTGACCAGTCCGCTTTGCGAGTGTAATCATGATTACATGAGTACAGAGATACAAGCATGGTTCACCGGGCGACTGCCCGATGACTGGTTCACCGAGCCCGCCGAGGTCACGGTGGACCGCGAAGAGATCACGATCATCGGGCACGCTGCCCGAGCCCGAGTCCGAGCGACGCGGACGCGGCCGCCGAGGGGCGGATCAAGCGGTTCCGCGAGGACACCCGGGCGCGGCGGATCGAGATGGCGCGCGAGGCCGAGCGCAAGTTCGGCAGGAAGGTCGCCTGGGGCGCCCGCTGCGGCAGCGTGACCGAGATGTTCACCACGCTGTCGGTCCCGGTCATGACCAGGCTCCGCCAGTCGGAGCGGCGGGTCCTCGACACCCTGGTCGACGCGGGCGTCGCCCGCTCCCGGTCCGACGCGCTCGCCTGGTGCGTCCGGCTGACCGGCGAGCACGCGGACGCCTGGCTGGCCGAGCTCCGCGACGCGCTGCGCCGGGTCGAGGAGGTCCGCGCGCAGGGCCCGCAGGGGTCGCCAGCCGAATAACCGCACATCTCACCCGCCTCTCGGGTAAAGCGGCATGTCATGAGTCCCCGGTCGGATACCGTGGCATAGGACGAACTTTTTCATCCTGCCCTCCGCACAGGAGGCCTTACCGGCTAGCGCCGTCAGGATGAAACAAGGTTCGCATCAGGCTCTTGTGCGCGCTCTGCGGCGAGGAAGGTCGGTTCATGGGATACCGCGACCTGGGCTACCGGCTGTACGAGCGCAGGCTGGAGACGTACCTGGCCGGGAAGACGGTACCCAGGCACGTCGGCGTGATGTGCGACGGCAACCGGCGCTGGGCCAGGTCCGCGGGCCATACCGACGTCAGCAAGGGGCACCGCAAGGGCGCCGACAAGATCTTCGAGCTGCTCCAGTGGTGCCGGGAGACCGGCGTCGAGGTCGTGACCCTCTGGCTGCTGTCCACCGACAACCTCACCCGCCAGGAGGAGGAGCTCGGCCCGCTGCTCGCGATCATCGAGGACACCGTCAACGGCCTGGTCGACGAGGGCTGGCACGTGAATCCCGTGGGCGCGCTCGACCTGCTGCCCGACCACACCGCCCGGGTGCTCAAGTACGCCGCCGAGGCGACCGTCAACAATCCGGGCCTGCTCGTCAACGTGGCCGTCGGCTACGGCGGGCGGCGCGAGATCGCGGACGCGGTCCGCAGCCTGCTGCTCGAGCACGCCAGCAAGGGCACCACGATCGAGCAGCTCGCCGAGATCCTCGACGTCGAGCACATCGCCGAGCACCTGTACACGGCCGGCCAGCCCGACCCGGACCTGGTGATCAGGACCAGCGGCGAGCAGCGGCTCGGCGGGTTCCTGCTGTGGCAATCGACACACTCGGAGTTCTACTTCTGCGACGCGTACTGGCCGGCATTCCGCAAAGTGGACTTCCTGCGGGCATTGCGCTCTTATTCCGAACGTAACCGCAGGTTTGGCGCGTAGCCGGGCCCAAGTTCAGCGCGCAAATTAGGGCTTTTTCGATAGCCCGATCGCGGGTACCTTCAGAGATGGCGGGCACCTCCCCAGGGTGCCCCCGCGGGAGGCCCCCTGAGCTCGCTACGTGCGACGAGAGGGCCGGTGCGGTCCTCTAAGGTGGGCAGCCCCGGTCCGTCCGACACGTTTGTCCCCGGAGGACCCGGGGCGCGGCGTGTCCTGTCCGCGGCGCCGGAACTCGTGACCGGCGCCCAGGGGAGTTTTGCGTGGCCAACTCTGTGCAGCGTCGTACGTACGTCCTCGACACCAGCGTCCTGCTCGCTGACCCGGCGGCCTTCTCCCGGTTTGACGAGCACCACGTCGTCATCCCGGTCGTCGTCATCACCGAGCTCGAAGCCAAGCGTCACCACCCTGAGCTGGGCTATTTCGCCCGTCAGGCGCTCCGTTACCTCGACGACCTCCGGATCTCCCA
Organism: uncultured Actinomycetota bacterium; assembly: GCA_963735315.1. Lineage (GTDB taxonomy): Bacteria > Actinomycetota > Actinomycetes > Streptosporangiales > Streptosporangiaceae > Trebonia. The sequence continues at coordinate 383,522 of CAVTKQ010000006.1, read as the reverse complement.
CGGCCGCCTAGACGCCGAGGTCCCAGTTGGGGACCTTGGCGGCACGGCCCGCGTGGAGCTCAACCACATCGACGCGCAGGTCCTCCCGGCCGGCTTCCGGCTGGGGGACAACGACACGCGGATCCTTTCCGTGGCCCGCTCCCTCGCCAACGAAGGCCACGACGTGGTCCTCGTCAGCAAGGACATGCCACTGCGGATCAAGGCGTCGTCGATCGGGCTCGAGGCACAGGAGTACCGTGCCGAGCTCCCCGTCGATTCTGGTTGGACCGGGATGGCCGAGCTTGACGTGACCAAGGCTGACGTAGAGGAACTGTACGAACGCGGCACGCTCGACTGCGAAGCGGCCAGAGACCTGCCCTGCCACACCGGGCTCGTGCTGCACACCGGCAGCGGCAGCGCGCTGGCCAGGGTGCTGCCTGACAAGCAGATCCAGCTCGTCCGGGGCGACCGCGAGGCCTTCGGGCTGCACGGCCGGTCCGCCGAGCAGCGGATCGCCCTCGACCTGCTGCTCGACCCGGAGATCGGCATCGTCAGCATGGGCGGCCGCGCGGGCACCGGCAAGTCGGCGCTTGCCCTGTGCGCCGGGCTTGAGGCGGTCATGGAGCGCCGCCAGCACCGCAAGGTCATCGTGTTCCGCCCGCTGTACCCGGTCGGCGGCCAGGACCTCGGCTACCTGCCGGGCTCCGAGTCCGAGAAGATGGGCCCGTGGGCGCAGGCGGTCTACGACACGCTCTCGTCGGTCACCACCCAGGAAGTGATCGACGAGCTCGTCGCCCGCGACATGTTCGAGGTGCTGCCGCTGACCCACATCCGCGGCCGGAGCCTGCACGACGCGTTCGTGATCGTCGACGAGGCGCAGTCCCTGGAGCGCGGCGTGCTGCTCACCGTGCTGTCGCGGATCGGCACCGGCTCCCGCGTGGTGCTCACCCACGACATCGCGCAGCGCGACAACCTGCGGGTCGGCCGGCACGACGGCGTGGTCGCGGTGATCGAGAAGCTCAAGGGCCACCCGCTGTTCGCGCACGTGACCCTGACCCGGAGCGAGCGCTCCGCGATCGCCGCCCTGGTCACCGACCTCCTGGAGGACACGCAGTTGTAGCCCGGGGGGACGACCCCCCGTAACCCCCGGCTGTTCGCGCGGGCGGGCCTGATCGCAAAAACCGCGATCGTATCAGGCCCGCCCGCGCGAGGCGCTGATCCTGTACCCGCCGTCACGCCGGCTGACGGCCACGTTACCTCCGGACGGCCGCCGTCCGCGGCACCGATGTGCGGATGGCCATCCATGCGTCTGGCTGGGCGAAGGCGCGGACGACCTCATCTTTGGAAAACTGGCGCGTATCGGGCGCGCGGCAGGCGGGCCGCACGTCGGAGCCCTAAACTGCTTCGCGTGACCGGCGTCATGCACAACGATCAAAACCAAGGCCAAGATCGTTATCCCGAACGAGTGCGGCTGACTCCCTCGGCGGACCACTACTCCGCGGGGGAGTCGGCCACGCTTCCCGCCGTCTCCGTCGTCATGCCGGTACTCAACGAGGAGAAGCACCTGGCGGAGTCGGTCGCCGCCGTGCTCGGCCAGGAATACCCGGGCGGGTTCGAGCTGGTCCTCGCCATCGGTCCCTCCAAGGACCGCACCGAAGCCATCGCCCGCGAGCTCGCCGCCGCCGACAGCCGGATCACCGTCGTGCCCAACCCGTCCGGCCAGATCGCCTCGGCGATGAACGCCGCCGTCAAGACGGCGCGGCACGAGATCCTGACCCGCATCGACGCGCACTCGATGCTGCCCGACGGCTACCTGCGCGACCGCCGTGCGCGACGCTCATGGAGACCGGCGCCGCCGACGTCGGCGGCTGGATGGCCGCCGAGGGGGTCACCCCGTTCCAGCGGGCCGTGGCCTGGGCCATGACCTCGCCCTTCGGCGTGGGCGCGGCCGCCAACCACACCGGCGGCGACGCCGGGCCCCGCCGACACGGTCTACCTCGGCGTCTACCGGCGCGAGGCGATCGAGAAGGTCGGCGGCTACGACGAGACCATGCTGATCGCCGAGGACTGGGAGCTCAACTACCGGATCCGCGCGGCCGGCGGCCTGATCTGGTTCACCCCGGACCTCAAGGTCACCTACCGCCCGCGGGCCACCCTGGGCGCCCTGGCGAAGCAGCAGTTCCGGTACGGGCGCTGGCGCCGGGTCGTCGCCCGCCGCTACCCGGAGACGGTCAACCTCCGCTACCTGGCCGCCGCCGGTGGCGACCGTGCTGAACGTCGTCGGCCTCGTCGTCGGCGTGGCCGGGCTCATCGGGGCGCTGGCCGGGGCAGCCGCCCCGTTCCGTACCTCACCCTCGGGTTCGCTGTCCCGGTCGGTCTACCTCGCCGGCGTCACGGCGGTCGCGGCCGCGTTCGCGCAGGACAGCCCGCCGGGTGCGGGCGCGCGTGCCCGCTGGTGCTCGCCGCGATGCACACCTGCTGGGGCGCGGGCTTCCTCACCAGCCCGCGGCGGCTCGCCGCGGCTGGCGCGGACCCGCGTCCGGGTACCCTCGACGGCGCCCTGTCGGGCTCTGGGCGCGCGGCGTAAGTAAGCGCGGCGTGCCCCGCACCGCTAAGATTCGGCAATGGGCTTTGATCTGGGCGCTGAACTCGCGGCCGTGCGCGGGCAGGGGTATGACCTGCACTCCAAGTACCTGAACCCGCAGATGCCGCGCACGCTGCACACGATCGGGTTCGACAAGGACTACGTGCGCGGCGAGGGAGCGTACCTTTACGACGCTGACGGGAACGCCTACGCGGACTTCCTGTCCGGGCTTCGGGGTGTTCGCGGCCGGGCGGTCGCACCCGGTGATCAAGAAGGCGCTGCAGGACGCGCTCGACATGGACTTCGCGGCGTGGACGCAGTTCGACTGCCAGCCGATCATGGGCCTGCTCGGGCAGAAGCTGCTGGCCAAGGCGCCCGGCCTGGAGCGCGTCTTCTTCTGCAACAGCGGCACCGAGGCCGTCGAGTCCGCGCTCAAGTTCGCCAGGCACGCGACCGGCAAGGGCCGCATCGTGTACGCGCGGCACGGCTTCCACGGCCTGACCGCCGGGTCGCTGTCCGTCAACGGCGCCGAGGAGTTCAAGGCCGGCTTCGGGCCGCTGCTGCCCGGCACGCAGATCCCGCTGGGCGACATCGCCGCGCTCGAGGCCGAGCTGCGCAAGGGCGACGTCGCCGCCCTGATCGTGGAGCCGGTCCAGGGCCACGGCGTCATGATGACCCCGCCCGGCTTCCTGCCCGAGGCCAAGGCGCTGCTGCACAAGCACGGCGCGCTGCTGATCAGCGACGAGGTCCAGGTCGGCCTCGGCCGCACCGGCCGGTTCTTCTCCTACCAGTACGACGACGTGCAGCCGGACATCGTCACGGTCGCCAAGGCCCTGTCCGGCGGCTACGTCCCGGTCGGCGCGATGCTGACCACGGACAAGATCTTCAGCTCGGTCTACTCGTCCATGGACAAGGTCATGGTCCACTCCACGACCTTCAAGGGCGGCCCGCTCGCGATGGCGGCGGGCCTCGCCGCCCTGGCCGTCATCGACGACGAGGGCCTGGTCGAGAACGCGGAGCGCCGTGGCGCCGAGCTCATGCGCGGCCTCGAGGGCCTCAAGGCCAAGTACGACCTGATCCAGGACGTCCGCGGCAAGGGCCTGATCATCGGCATCGAGTTCGGCAAGCCGTCCGGCCTCAAGGCCAAGGCGGGCTGGGCGATGCTGCAGAAGGCCCGCGTCGGCCTGTTCGCGCAGATGGTCGTCGTCGCGCTCTTCCAGCGGCACCGGATCCTGACCCAGGTCTCCGGCGACCACATGGAGGTCATCAAGCTGATCCCGCCCCTGATGATCGGCGACGCCGAGGTCAAGCTCTTCCTCGACGGCCTGGCCGACGTCCTGGACGACGCGTCGAAGGGCAGCGGCCTCATGTGGGACTTCGGCCGCACCCTGATCAAGCAGGCGGTTCGGTCGTAGCTGGCTGTTGATCCTTAAGTTGGTCCTTAGGTCAAAGTCAAAAGCCTCCAGTCAGGCAAGTCCGCTGATCAGGTGCGGGTTGGCGGCTGGCCCGGTTGGCTGACGTGGTGGCCAGCTGCTGGTTGGGGGCCTAGCTATGGCCGTCATCACCCACAGCACCCTGCATGTCGAGATTGACCTCCGCTGACCAGGTGCCCGTGACGCTCACAGTCCTGGTCGGCGGTCAGGTCCGGGGCGGTGACATCGTGGCCAGGTCCCGCGGCGAGTCGCTGGTCCCGCAGCCGCCGTCGCTGTACTAGCTGACCAGTGCGGGCGCGCTGACCATGGCGGTAAGTCGCTCGCCGCGCTGAGCAGGGCCTCGGCGATCGCCAGGTCGCTTGGGTAGGTGACCTTCAGGTTGGTTTCGCTGCCCGCGACGATGTGGACGGGGACGTCCGGGAGGTAGCGGAGGACGACGCCGCAGTCGTCGGTGGGCTGGAAGGCGGGGTCGGCGGCCGCGAGGGCGTGGGCCTTCGCGATTGTCTCCAGGCGGAAGCACTGCGGTGTCTGCGCCCGGTACAGGGTCTCGCGCGGCGGGACGTGCGCGATGACGCCGTCCTGCACCGCCAGGATCGTGTCCGAGGTCGGCACCGCGGTGCCGACCGCGTCGTGCTCGTTCAGCGCGGCCACGCAGTCCGCGATGATCCGCCGGGTGACCAGCGGGCGGGCGGCGTCGTGGATGAGGACGCCGGTCTCGGCCTGGTCGTACCGGGCGCCGATGTGGGCCAGTGCGTTGCGGACCGAGTCCGGGCGGGTGGCGCCGCCGGCGATGATCGCGCTGACCTGCCCGCCGACCAGGCGTTTCGCCTCGTCGTGGTAGGCGGGCGGCATGACGAGGAGGATCTCGTCGATCCCGGGGGCGCCGACGGTTCGCGGAACGCCGGCGAACGCCGCGACGCAGTGCTCGACGAGGGTCTTGCCGTTGAGGGCGAGCAACTGCTTGGGCAGGGCCGCGCCGAACCGGGTGCCCGTGCCACCGCCAAGTACCACCGCCACCATGCGCTTCACCGTCACATCTGCGGACTTTACCTGGTGTTAGAGGCGGGGTTGCTCGGTAGAACCAGGGGTAGCGGGCTACGCTGAAGTCACGGCTCCATCTCGAAAACCGGGATGCGCCTGTACCGGGGGTCGCCGCGCGTGCGAGGAGGCGGGCATGAGCCACCTGAGTGCGCGCCAGTCCGCGCTCTACCGGCTCAACCCGTTGATGCTGTCCCGGATCTCCGTGGCCTTCGCGGCGATCACGGCGGTGTGGCTCACCGTGGCATCGGTCCACGGCGAGGTTATCGCACTCATCGCGGCGATCGCCGTCGTCGTCACCGGCCATGCCGGGCGGATGCTGGCCGGCCAGCGGTCCGCGGCCGCCGTCGAGTGGGGCCTGGCCGGCTGCGGCATGCTCGCCGAGTTCCTGGTCTACGCGGGGATCGCCGCGGCGGTCAGCTTCCACGCAGGCGCGGCCATGGGGGTCGCGGCCAACTCGCTGAGCGGGACGTTCGTCGCCGGGCTCGGGGGCGTGGGCACCGCCGGGGTGTGGCGGCTGGCGATCATCGCGGTCATCCTCACCGTGCTGACGGCGATGGTGGACGTGTGCGTCCACGGTCCCGCGCTGCCAGGGACCAGGCTGCGGCTGTTCGGGCCGCCGGGAGACGTCCGGCTGCCCGCTGGCCTGCGCCGCCGTCCTGCTGTTCGGCGCCAGGGCGGCCTTCCTCGTCGTGCTCGTCCTCGGCGTGGCCGCGCTCGGTCGCGACGGTCATCGACGGCACCCGTCAGACCAGCGACCGAGGCGAGCTGCGCGGCTACCGGGGCGACGGCCGGATCGCGGTCTGGATCGGCAAGTGGGTCGACGGCAAGGTGCCGCCCCTGCCGCCCTTGCTCGTCGGGCTGCTCGTCACCGGGGTGCTCGACCGCGCTCGGCCTGCGGAACCTGCCGGGCATCCTGCTCCTCACCCCGGTCGAGGCGATGCTGCTCGCCGCGTTCGCGTCATGGCACCCGCACGACGGGCGCAGTGACTGGCTCGTGCCGCCGCTGCTCCAGGCGGGCGAGTACGTGTTCCTCGCCGAGATCGGCTACGCCGGCCGGGTCTGGCCGGCGATGACGTTCGCGGTCGTCGCCGCCGTCGGGCTCCGGCACCTTGACCTGGCCTACCGGGTGCGCGGCGGCCTGGCGAACGGCATTGACCGGCGCGGCCTCGGCTGGGAAGGGCGGATGATCATCGCCGGCATCGCCGCCGCCGTCGGCATCGCGCCGCTCGCCTACACCGCGCTCGCGCTCTACCTGTGGTACCGGCTCGCCCGGGACTGGGTGATCGGCTGGTCAGCTCGACATGCCACCGTCAACCGCTAGCGTCGCGCCCGTCATGAACGAGCTGTCGTCGCTGGCGAGGAAGAGCATGGTCCGCGCGATCTCCTCCGGGGCGGCGTGCCTGGCCAAGCGGGATCATGCCGTCGAAGATCGTGGCCGCGGTCGTCCCGGTCGGCCCCGGTGGCGGCCTCCTCGACGATGTGCTGGAACTCGTTGTTCACCGGGCCGGGGTGGATGGTGTTCACCCGGATGCCCCGCGGCGCGAGCTCGGCGGCGATCGTCCGCATCAGCCCGACCTGGGCGTGCTTGGCCGTCGAGTAGCCGGCGATGTGCGGGGCCGCGGTGAGGCCCACGACGCTCGACGTGAAGATGATGGACGCTCCCCTCGGCAGGTACGGCACGGCGTGCTTGGCCAGCAGGAAGGCACCCCGGACGTGCACCGCGAGGCGTCTGGTCGAAGGAGTCCTCCGGGTAGTCGGCGATCGGCCCGGTCGCGCCCTTGATCCCGGCGTTGGCGATCACCACGTCAAGGCGGCCGAACCGCTCGACCGCCGCGTCGACGGCCGCCTTGACCTGCGCGGAGTCGGTAACGTCGGTGACCTGCCAGGCGGCCCGCTCGCCCAGCTCGGCCGCGCCCGCCTTGAGGCCGGGCTCGGAAAGGCCCGCCAGGAAGACGCTCGCGCCCTCGGTGACGAACGCACGCGCCGTCGCCATCCCGATGGAGCCCTCGCCGCCGGTGATGATCGCGGTCTTACCCGTAAGTCGACCCATGTCGCGGATGTTACAGCCAGGAGTCCACGTCGGGGAGATGCCAGCCGGTACTATCGCGATATATGGGTGGCGTACGGCCTGGCGCCGGTTTCGAGTCACCGGCCGCCATGCGACGTCGCTGGCTGGCCGGCATCTTCGCGGTTTCCGCGATCTGGGCGATCCTGGTCGCGGTCTTCAGCACCGATCACGTGCACCAGATCTGGGGCGAGATGGCGGCGGTCGGCTACGGGCTGGCGCTTGCCGTCGTGCTCGTCGCTCCGGCACGCGCGGACCGCTGACATCGCGCTCGGGCTGTCCTTCCTCGGCGGCCTGATCGTGCCGCTCGGGCTGGCTGGCGGCCACAGCGGGCTCGATGGCAGCCCGAGGTCTGGGTCGTCGCCCGCTCCGGCGTGTCGCTGATCCACCACGGCACGCCCGTACGCCGACGCGGCCGTGCTCGCGGCACCCAGAACCAGAACGCCTACAACCCCTACCTGCCGGTGATGGCGCTGTTCGGGCTGCCGCGCGCGTTCTTCAACCTTGGCCTGCTCACCGACCCCGGGTCTGGTTCGGCGTCGTGTTCCTCGTCATCTTCTGGCTCGCGCTGCCGCGAGGGCGGCGCGCGCGACCCGGGCCGCTGGACGATCCTGGTCGCGGGCGAGCCCGGTGATCGCCTTCGAGCTCGCCGTCGGCGGGACCGACGTGCCGATGGTCGCGTTCCTCTGCCTCGGGTTCGCCTACCTGTGGGCGCGCAAGCCGGTCCTGGCCGGCCTCGCGCTCGGCGTCGGCGCCTCGATGAAGGCCACCGCGTGGCCGGCGCTCCTGGTGGCCGTCGCGCTGCTCGCGGTGCCGCGAGGGCAAGCGGGCGGTCGGCAACTTCGCGCTGACCGCGCTCGGCGTGGTCGCCGTCTGCGTCGGCCCGTTCATCGTCAGTCACCCGCAAGGCCCTGGTGGAGAACACGATCATGTTCCCGCTCGGGCTGGCCAGCGTCAAGTCCGCGGCGTCGAGCCCGCTCCCCGGGCACATCATCGCGTCGACCTGGCCGCACACCGGGCACACGATCGTCGTGGCGCTGCTCGCGCTCGCCGGCCTCGCCGTCGCGGCCTCCCTCGTCTTCAAGCCGCCGCGGTCGGTGCCGCGGGCGGTCGTGCTGCTCGCCGGGGCGATGACGCTCATGTTCGTGCTCGCCCCGTCCACCCGGTTCGGCTACTTCATCTACCCGGCCGCGCTGGCCATCTGGCTGCTCGCGGCGTGGGCCGGGCCGGAAGGCGGACGAGGACGAGCTAGGCGAGATCTCGGTGGGCTTCCTGCCAGCTCGCGTACCAGAGGGCCCACCAGCCACGTGACGCCGCGAGCGGCACGATGTAGGCGACGGTCTGCGCGTAGTACTCCCGCTGCTTGGCCAGGCGAAGGTTGCGCAGCGTCTGCACGTTGGACGCCCGGTCGGCGAGCTTGACGAGGATCGCGTCGTCCGGCGCGTCCGCCAGGCGCTCGCAGGTAGGCCTCCTTGACCGCCTTCTTGTCGGCGCCTTCGCCCGCATCGGGCTATCGTCACCCAGCCGACCATGTCCGCGACCCGGTCGCCGAAGGCCGCCCGGACGCCGCCGATGGTGCACGGGGTGTCCTCCACGACGTCATGCAGCACGGCCGCGCACAGCACGTCCGGGTCGCTGACCCCGGCCCCGCGCACGAGGACCTCGAGCGCCTCCAGCAGGTGCTCGACGTAGGGAGCCCCGGTCGGGCGCTTCTGGTCGCCGTGGAAGCGGAGCGCGAACGTCACGGCCTCGCCCACCGCGTCGCAGGTGGCGGCGGGCAGCAGGCGGCGCAACTCGGGTTCCGTCTGCTGCCAGGTATGCCAGTCGGTGAAGAGTTCCACGTCGCCAGTGAACCAGTTCTGCTTTCTGGCTGCACAGCGGGGTCCTCTGGGTGGTCACCACTCCGATAGATAGGGTGGGTTCCGTGCGCCTACGACTACCGGCCGTGCTCGCACGAGGGGGCGACCCGCAGCAGGGGCGACCTCGCGTGACCCTCGGCTGGCGGGCCTGGCGAGGCGAACGACGAAGCTGACGTCATTGACGAGAAGCACGCACCCGTTCGGAGTGATCCGGAGACCAAGCCGCGGCCGCGGTTCAGCGGCGCGCGGACCGCGGCCGGGCGGCGCCTGGCTCGCTATTCCCGGGCTGCCGCGCGGCGTGCGGCGCGGCCTGCGCGGCGCCGGTGGTCGGCTGCCGGGCTGGGCCTTCGCCGCGGTGACGCAGGCGCCGGCGCTGCTCGCGGTGGCGTGGCTGGTGCCGGGGATCGGGATGCTGCTCGCGGGGCGGCTGCTGCCGCTGCCGATGGTGATCATCTTCGTGCCGCTCGCGGTCGCGCTGTGCTACTTCGCGATGCGGCGGCTGCCGGTGAGCTGGCCGAGGTTCGGCGCGTCGGATGAGGCTCGCGGCGTGCCGGCTGGCGCGCTGCTCGCCATGGTGGTGATCGCGGCCGGGTTCGGGGTGTGGCAGGCGGTCTTCCGCTCCGAGCAGGTCTTCGTGGTCAGTGACCCGGGCGTCTACCTGCAGTACGGGTACTGGATCGCCGGGCACGGGACGGCGCGGATCCCGGAGTCGGCCGCCGCGTTCGGCGGGGCCACCGGGCTGGACTTCGCGACCACCGGGTTCACCGTGTCGGGGAGCATGATCACGCCGGCGTTCCTGCCCGGGCTGCCGCTGGTGCTCGCCGGCGGGACGTGGCTCGGCGGGCTCGGCGGGGCGCTGCTGATGCCCGCGGTCCTCGGCGGCTGCGCCGTGCTGTCGTTCGGCGGGCTCGTGGGGCGGCTGTGCGGGGCGTGGTGGGCGGTGGCCGGGGAGCTGGTGCTCGCGGTGTGCCTGCCCGAGGTGTACGCGTCGCGGACACCCGTTCAGCGAGCCGCTGGTGCAGGTGCTGCTGTTCGGCGGGCTGTGCCTGTTCATCGACTCGTTTGCTGGTGCGCGGCGGCCGCGGCGCCGCCTGGCCGCGGCGGCCCTGGCGGCGGACTGGTGCTTGCCGGGCTTGGCGGGCTCGCGCTCGGGCTGACCGTGCTGGCGTCCATCGGGTCGCTCGGCGTGCTGCTGCCCGTGTTCCCGGTCCTCGCGGTGCTGTTCGTGGCGCGGCGGCCGCAGGCGGGGCCGTTCGGGCTCGGGTTCTTCCTCGGCATCGGGATCGGGCTGGCGGCGGCGCTGGTGCTCGCGCGGTCCTACCTGTCGACCGTGTCGGCGCAACTGCACCTCATCGGGCTGTGCGCGGCCGGCTTCGGCGTGGTGACCGCGCTGATGGCACCGCTGGCGTTCCCCGGCGCGCGATCGCGGGTGCGGCGGGCGTGCGCCTTCCAGCTGCGGTTCAAGTGGTTCAAGGGAGGAGAGCGTCGTCCTGCCGTCGCTCGCGGTGCGTGCTTGCCGGGCTGGCCGTCGTCGCTGCCGGTGCTCGTGCTCGCCGGGCTGGCCGTCCGGCCGTACCTGCAGATCGTCCGCGGGCAGGCCGATCCGGCCATGATCCGGCAGGTCGCGGCGCTGCAGCGACTTGAGCGGCTGCCGGTCGACGGGCAGCGCCAGTACTACGAGTCGAGCCTCTACTGGGTGTTCTGGTACCTCGGGGTGCCCGCGGTGCTGCTCGCCTGCGCGGGGGCGGCGGTGCTCGGGCGACGCTCGGTACGCGCGGCGCTTTCCGAGCGCCCTGTTCCTTCTGGGGCGGCCTTGCGGCTGTGGGGGCTGCCGTTCCTGATCATCGGCTGGTCGGTGGTGACCGTGCTGTGGGACCCGGCCGTGGTGCCCTGGCAGCCGCTCGCGTCACACCGGCTGGTGCCCGTGGTGCTGCCAGGGCTTCTGCTGCTGGCGTTGTGGGTGTCGTCGCGGCTGACGTCGCGCGCCTCGCTGGTCGGCGCCTCCCGGGTGGCCGTCGCGCTGGTCGGGACCTGCTGCGTGCTCGCGCTGGCGATCCCGCCGCTGGTGACGACGCTGAACCCGGGGCTGGCCGCCAAGGCGTCGGTCGGACGGTACTCGTCGGGTGTGGCGAAGCTCGTGAGCCGGGTGCGGCTGCGCGGCGTGGGCGCGTCCGCCACGTACGGCGGCTCGGTCTCCGCCGCCTCGGCGCTGTGTGCCTCCATCGGGCCGTCGGCGAGCGTCCTGTTCGTGGACTTCGTCGACGGCCGCGTCGTTCGCGCCGGTCGTCCGGGGACTGTGCGGGCAGCCCGCCGCGCTGATGGTCCTCGGGGCGTCTTCCGGGTGCGTCGTCGGCGTCGTCCGCGGCGAAGCTCGAGGAGGCGGTGCAAGCGATCGAGCAGGTCGGACGGCGCCCGGTGCTGCTCGGCCCGTCACAGTCGTCGGTGTCGCTGCCCGGGCTCGCGTCCGCGCCGGGTGCTCTCGCTCCGGACGTCCGGCGACGCCGAGGTCCTGACCGGGCCGCCGGCCGGCACCTGGCCGGTCACGTACACGGTGTGGCTGGCCGCCCCGCCCGGCACCGGCGGATAGCCCCGGGTATCCCTGACCCCTCCGCGGCCGCTCGGGTAACCGATTTGCTTCCGTCGCCAGGAGTTCATAGAGTAAGGACATCGCCGCGGGGTGGAGCAGTTCGGTAGCTCGCTGGGCTCATAACCCAGAGGTCGTAGGTTCAAATCCTACCCCCGCTACCAAGGTCAGAGGCCGGTTCCGAACAGGGACCGGCCTCTTGCTTGTGGTTGGTAAACGGTGCTCGTTGTGTCCCGGGCTGGTCAGGTGAAGTAGTGACCTAGCTCGATGTCCTCGATGAGGCCGGGATGGGTGGGCTTCCAGCCCAGGAGGTCCTGGGTGAGGGCACTGGAGGCCGGCTGGTCCCTGGTGAGCAGGGAAACGAAGATGCCTTCGTACTCCTGCGCGGGCAGGGACCTGGCGGGCAGGTTCAGGTGGCGGCCGATGGTCTCGGCGATATCGCGGACGGGAACGCCCTCGTCGCCGACGGCGTTGAGCACCGAGCCCGCGGGGGCCTGCTCGACGGCCAGCCGGTAGAGGACCGCGGCGTCCTTGACATGGACGGCGGGCCAGCGGCTGGCCCCGTCGCCGATGTAGCCGGAGACGCCCTTGGCCCGGGCCCTGGCGATGAGCTGGGGGACAAAGCCGTGATGTTCCCCCTGGCCGTGCACCGAGCGGGGCAGCATGACCACGGACGACCGGATGTCCTGCGCCGAGGCAGCGAGGGCGGCCCGCATGTTGCGGATGCGGGCGGCGACGGGCCCTTGGGCGATGAGCTCGTCGCGTTCGGTCGCGATACGGCCGGGCACCGCGATCGTTGCGCCGGAGATCACCAGGGGCTTGCCGGAACCGGCGAGGCCGCCGATGAACGTCTCGACGGCCCTGGCGTCGGACTGCGCCCCGGCCACCTGGCCAACGGAGTGCTCGAAGGCCAGGTGGATGACGCCGTCGCTGTCGAGGGCCCCGGTGCGCAGGACGACGGGGTCGTTCATGTCGCCGCGCAGCACCTCGGCGCCCAGGTCGGCGACCGCCTTGGCGGAGGCGTCCGAGCGGGCCAGCCCGAGGACCTGGTGCCCGGCACCGATGAGTTCGGGGACAAGCGCTGAGCCGATCCAGCCGGAAGCGCCGGTGACGAAGACGCGCATGGAAGTACTCCCTGGTTGTGCCGCCGGAACGCTGATGCGATCCAGTCGCATCGAACATAGCACAATGATGCGACGAGGTCGCATCGTCTTTGTCAAATGATGCGACCTGGTCGCGTCGCTTAGGATGTGACCATGAGCAGATGGGCGCCGAACGCGCGTGAGCGCCTGGAGACCGCCGCACTGGACCTGTTCGTGGAGAACGGGTACGAGGAGACGACCGTCGCGCAGATCGCCGATCGCGCGGGACTGAACCGCGCCACGTTCTTCCGGCACTTCGCCGATAAGCGCGAGGTCCTCTTCGGCGGTGAAGACGTGCTGTCCGGGCTGTTCGCCGACGCCATCCGGGCCGCGTCCCCGGATGCGACCCTCATCGAGTGCCTGCAGGCGGCGCTGGCGGCCGCCGAGGTCGTGATGACCCCGCACCGGCGGGCTACGGCCGCTCGGCGCGTGCTGGTGGTGGCGGCGAACAGCGAGTTGCAGGAGCGGGGACTGCTCAAGCACGCTCGGATAGCCAACTCGATCACCGCTGCCCTGCGTGAGCGAGGCGCAGACGAGTTGACCGCGCGACTGGGGGCGGAGGTGGGCATGCTCGCTTTCAGCGTTGCCCTCCGGCGCTGGATGGAGGCGAACGATGACGAGCCGTTCCCGCCCTTTGCCGCCGCTGCCTTGAGCGACCTGCGGACGCGCGCGGCCGAGCTTGACTCCCGGTCCCGCCTTTCAGCCTGACGCGAGTTCAAGGACCGCGAAGACCTTCGCGGCCGGATCTTCAAAGGCACCGCCTATTAGCCCGTATGCGCACGGACTTGTCACGAGCCTGTCTTGGTCCTCGTCTCCTTTCCTGAAATCAGGGCAAGATGGCATGGACAACGAAAGGGAGCCAGACGATGACGGAGCCTGGTCTCATCCTGGTGACAGGCGCCGGCGGGGGAACCGGCGGCGTGGGCGGCAAGGTTGTGGCGTTGCTGCGTCAGCGCGGCCGGGCCGTACGAGCGATGGCGCACCACGACGATGACCGCGCCGCTGCCCTGCGCGCGCTCGGCGCCGAGGTCGTCGTCGGTGACCTCACGCGGCCGGTAGATGTCGCGACGGCCCTCAGTTCGGTCCAGCGGATGTTCTTCAGCATGAGCCTGGCGCCGTCCTACCTCGAGGCCGCCGCCACAGTTGCGACGGTGGCCCGTGCCGTCGGCGACTTGGATGCGCTCGTCGCCATGTCCCAGCTGACCGTGTCCCAGATGGACGCGCTCAGCATGAGCGAGTCACACCATCAGCGGCTGCACTTCCTGTCGGAACAGGTACTTAACTGGTCCGGGCTTCCGGTCATACACGTTCGCCCGACGGTCTTCTTGGACAATCCGTTGTTCACGACCCTGGCCGCGCGCTCCATTGCCGACAGCGGCACCATTCGGCTCCCGTTCGGGACCGGTCGCACCTCCCCGGTCACGACCGACGACGTCGCGCGGGTCGTCGCTACTGTCCTGACCGACCCGGGGCCGTACATCGGCCGGGTCATCGAGCTGACCGGCCCCCGCTCGCAGGATATGAATGGCATCGCCGAAGAGTACGCGCGCGCACTAGGTAGACCTGTTTCCTACGTCGACGTCCCGTGGGAAACGTGGGCCAAGCAAGTGCTCGCCCACGCAGGGCTCGGCTCCTACGCCGATGAGCACATCGCCACCATGGCCCGGCTGCATCGCGAGAACCGGTATGACCGCATGACCACCACGGTCGAGGAAATCACCGGCCGACCAGCGGAGTCCGTCGAGGACTTCGTCGCGCGGCAAAGAGACCTGTTCGCCGAGTGAGCGCACTGTGAAACGACAGCTGGCCGAGCGGTTCCGGTATGACCGTGCGGGCTACACCGACGCCAAGAAGAGCCCCTACGTCTGGGAACTCATCCGGCGGGCGGACGAGTGGGCGCAACTGCAAGGGTGGTCGCCGGGGCCGAGCGACGCCTAGCCCCGAGGCCCGGCTTGAGCGCCTAGCGATGATTTCTGGCTTGCCGCTACGTCTGACGAAACGGAACCGTGCGAGGAAGAGGTCTCGGATGCTCGGAGAGGCGCAGGTCATCGAGCGAGCGGCGCAGCCGTATGTCGCGATCAGGGCACAGGTCACCATGCAGACTCTTGGCGTGGTGCTCCCGCAGTTGCATCCGCGCGTGTTCGCCTGGCTGGGCGAACGGGGCATCCCGCCTGCCGGGGCACCGTTCTGGAAGTACAACGCGATCGACATGGACCGGGGCCTAGAGGTCGAGGTCGGGGTGCCGGTCGCGGCTGTCGCCGACGGTGATGACCAGGTGCTGGCTGGCGTGCTCCCGCCCGGCCCGTACGCGTCGGTCCGGTATACGGGCCACCCCGACGGCCTGCTTGGCGCGACCGCGTCCTTGCTGACGTGGGCGGAGGAGCGGAATCTGGCCTGGGACGTCAGGCCAGCGCCTGAGGGGGAGCGGTGGGGCGCTCGCCTGGAGATCTACGAAACCGACCCCGCCGTGGAACCTGACATGTCCAAGTGGACAACCCAACTCGCGTTCCGGCTGGCTGGAAGCGGGGACCCGCGCGATGACTACGCGGGCCGGATGTCGTCTTAACTGACATGACGTACGCATCGGTGAATGGCCTGCAGCTCTACTACGAGGTCCACGGCAGCGGGCGGCCGATTGTGCTGCTGCACGGTGGCCTCCTGACGATCGACTCCAACTTCGGGTCAATGCTGGAGCCTCTCGCGAAGGGCAGGCAGGTGATCGCGGTGGAACTGCAGGGTCACGGGCACACCGCCGATACCGATGACCGCGAGATGACCATCGAGGCGCTGGCCAGTGACGTTATCGCGCTGCTTGACCAGCTAGGAGTCGGTGAGGCCGATTTCTTCGGGTTCAGCCTCGGCGGTCTCGTCGCGTACGCGGTCGCGCTCGGCGCGCCCGGCCGGGTCGGCAAGCTGATCGTCGCCTCTGCCGACGCCCACCGGCCGCCGGGGCGGGAGAGCGTGCCCGTCGACGAGGCTCGGCTGCCGACGGCGGCCGACTTCCAGGGGATGCGCGAGGCCATCGTCGCGGTCGCTCCTGACCCCGCGCACTTCGAAGAATTCGCGGCCAAGAACGCGAAGATGGTGCACGAGTTCCCCGGCTGGAACGACGAATTGCGCTCGCTGCGGGCGCCGACCCTGCTGATCTTCGGCGACCGAGACTTCTCGCCGTTGGCTGACGTGGTTGAGCTGTTCGGGCTCCTGCCGCACGCGCAGCTCGCGGTGCTTCCCGGGACCACGCACATGGGCGTGGTACGCAGGTCAGCCGAAGTGCTCGCACTGATTACGGCGTTCCTCGACGGACGCTGACCGTCTGCCTCGCCGAGCTGGCCTGCACTGGTCGTTTGACCGATGTTCGTTAGCCTGAGTGGTCCAGAAACTGGGTATGCAGCGATGCGCTGATCGCTGGCTGCCGGTTGGAGGAGGCCCCGCGCTCATGGCACCGACGTGGCTGACGGTCGTCGCGTGGATCTATCTTTCGGCCTGTTTCTGCTGCGCGGCGGTCATCGCCTACGACATCTTCATCAACGGCCGCCGGCAGGCCATGGGCGTGATGGAGGCGGTCTTCCCGATTACCGCCCTGTACTTCGGCCCGCTGGCGCTCGCGTTCTACTGGCGATGGGGGAGGGCCGTCGACGGCGTAACCAGGGCGTCAATGTCGATGGGCATGCCCGGTATGCGGCCGGTCCACGGCGGCACGGCCGGGGGGCATGGACCAGGCCGGTCAGGGCGCGGCGAGAGGCCATGGTGGGTGATGATGGCCACCGAGGTCAGCCACTGCGGCTCCGGATGCGTACTCGGTGACGTGATTTCCGAGTTCACCATCTTCGTGCTGGCGCTCACCATCGCCGGTTCCTCGCTGGGGGCGGAGTACGCGGGCGACTACGTCCTGGCCCTCGCGTTCGGCATCGCCTTCCAGTACTTCGCGATCGCGCCCATGCGCGGTCTCGGCCTTAGGGACGGCCTGAAGGCGGCGGCCAAAGCGGACGTCATCTCGCTGACCTTCTTTGAAATCGGGCTGTTCGGCTGGATGGCGGTCATGGCGTTCGTTCTCTTCCCCGCGCCGCACGAGCTGATGCCCAACTCGGCCGCGTTCTGGCTGCTCATGCAGGTCGGCATGATCGTCGGGTACGCGACGTCATGGCCGGCCAACGTCTGGCTCGTCAACCGCGGTATCAAGGTCCCGATGTGAGCAGCCTGGGACGCATGAGAATTCCGGGCAAATGCCAGCGAAGAAGGGACGTGGGGGGCGGGAGAAAATGCCAATAGGTCAGTGTCTGCCATGGCAGTTACATATTAATTGGAGTATTATTCGATTGTAGGGATTCTATCTATGATCATTATCGAACGGAGATCGCGATGGGATGGCAGCCGGGACCCGGAGGCGGGACGGGCGCGAGCCCAGACCGCGACCCGGGGATGCCCGGCGGCGCGCCGCCTGCTGCGTGATCCCCGGCTAGCCCGGTTCGCGTCCGACGGCGGGCGGGACGCGCTGGTGCCGTCGGCGCGGCTGGCGCGGCTGGCCGACGAGGTGTCGGGGCCGGAGCGGCGCTGCCCCGGGGCGACGGATGACGAGCTGGTCGGCCTGTTGCGGGCGTGGGCGGCGATCGAGTCGTGGGCGGCCGCGGCGAGGCTTGGCGTGATCGCGGAACTGATCCGCCATGAGGACGCCCCGCGCAACGGCGGCTACCACGGTGACCTGCCGGACGAGTGGTCCCCGTCGCTGCGTCATGAGCTGGCGGCCGCGCTCGCGTGCTCGGCCCAGTCGGCGGAGACGACCGCCTGGCTGGCCTGGGAGCAGCAGGCCCGGCTGCCCGGTGTCGGGGCGCTGCTCGCGGACGGCACGCTGACCTTCGCCAAGGCCCGGGCGGTCATCGACACGTTCAAGTACCTCGCGGACGGCGACGCGGCCCGGGCCGAGGCGCTGATCCTGGACCAGCTGGCGGGCAAGACGTACACGCAGGTAGCTGCGGCTGGCCGAGCAGGCCGCCCTGACCGTCGACCCGGAACTCGCCGGGCGACGGCGGGAGCAGGCCCAGCGGAAGGACGCGCGGGTCACCCTGTTCCGCGAGATGTCCGGGACGGCGGCCCTTTCTGGTCGCGACCTGCCGCCGGACGAAGCCCTGGCCGCGATGGCCAGCGTCAACGCGCGGGCGCAGCAGTACGAGGAATCCGGCGCATTCGGCGACACCCGGATGGACGTGCTGCGGGCTTATGCCTACCTTGACCTGCTCAACGGCGTGACGCGCCGAGGCCCGCATCGCGTGCGCCGATGCGCAAGACGAGACCGCGGAGGCCGCCGAGGCACTGGCGTGGGCCGAGGCGAGGGCGGCCAGGGCCGATGCGGAGGATGGAGCGGGGCACGGGGCCGGAACGGCGTCCACTTCGGACCGGGCACCATGGCGGACACCATGGCGGGCGACTGTGGATGGCAACGGCGGCCTCCAGGCGGTCCCGCGTGACTGCCCGTGCGGCGAATGTGACGGCAGCTGCCGCGGGCACGGCGATGACGACGATGACGACCCCGTCGGCGGTGGCCCAGACGAGGGCGGTGACGCCGGTGAGGGCGGAGGTCGTGGACCCCGCCCCGGCGGCCCCGGCAGCCGGCGCCGGACCGGGTCACGGCACCGCACGCTGCGCCCGCCGGACCTGGTCGTTCCCCTGGCCACACTGCTCGGCCTGGCCGAGCGGCCCGGTGAGATCCAGGGCTTCGGCGCCGTTGACCCGGCGCTGGCCAGGGAGCTGGCCGCCGCCGCGGCCGCCAGCCCGCGCACCGAGATCTGCGTGACCGTCACCAGCCCCGAGGGATACGCCATCGGGCACGGCTGCGCTCGCCCCGACCGTAGCTGCCAGTCATCTCAGGCCGCCGCTTCCCCGGTACCTCGCTCGCCGGGTTCCCCGCCCGGCTGAACCTGACCATCCCGGCCACTGCTCTCCCCGGCCTCACCGGGCACAAGCGCACATGCTGGCCCGTGGGCGCTCACCTCGCGCGGTAGCCCGGCCCGCCGGGCCAGGGCGGGCCCGTCGGACGGCTACGGTACCTGGACGCTTGCCGTTCCCGGCGGTCGGCGGTTCACCGTGCGCCTTGACCTGGTGCCCACGTTTGACTGCGACCACCGGTACGAGACGCACGGCTACCAGCCGAGCGGCAGGCTTCGTCACCTGGTCCAGGTCCGCGACGGCGCGTGTACCTTCCCGCCCTGCAACCGGCACGCCCGCGAGTCGGACTTCGAGCACGCCCAGCCTTACGACAAGGGCGGCAGGACCTGCGCGTGCAACGCCGGGGCACGCAGCCGTGCCTGCCACCGCGTCAAGCAGTCACCTGGCTGGCAGGTCACCCAGCCACGACCAGGCTGGCACCAGTGGCAGACCCCGTCCGGCCGCATCTACGTGCAGGAACCCAAGCGGTATCCGGCTTGACTTGGGGCGCAACTGCCTGCTGATTAAGCTGAGTGGATGGACGGCACGGTCATCAGGGCTGCGCGCGTCGCAGACGCCGCACAGATCGCCGTGGTGCACGTTCGGTCCTGGCAGGGTGCCTACCGTGGACTGCTCCCGCAGGCTTACCTTGACGGGCTTGACCCGGCGCAGCGGGTCGGCCGGTGGGAGCGCTCGCTGGCCGAGCGACAGCGTCGGGCGTGCCGGGGTCCTGGTCGCGGAAGCTGGCGGGGCCTTGCTTGGTTTCGCCAGCTACTCAGCTAGTCGGGACAGCGACGCCGACCCTGCTCGGGTCGGTGAGATCGGCGCGATCTACCTGCTGCCTAGCACCTGGGGCAAAGGGGTCGGCAGGCGGCTGATGGACGTGGCGCTCGCGTGCCTGGCCGAAGCCGAGTTTGTCCAGGTGACGCTATGGGTGCTTGAGTCCAATGCGCGGGCGCGCCGGTTCTACGCGGCGGGCGGCTGGTCTGCCGACGGGACGCGGAAGCTCGACGAAAGCCGAGGGTTCCCCATAGCTCAAGTGCGGTATCGAAGATCATTGACGTCATCGAGGGCTCAACCGGGCTGATCTTGCTCATGCTTCGCGGCATAGTGCTTGTCTGGTTACTGACGATGATGTACGGTGGTGGCCGTACAGAGTGCCTCGTCCTTATTGGCCGTGCATGGCTGGTCCGGGGCTTTTCCTGCCCCTGCATGTGCGTGGTCTGACCTCCTGCGGGTAGGAGCTGTCGATGCCGCAGCTGCTTGCGCACCGCGCCGCCCTCCGGGCGGCACAGTTCGCGATCGCGGCTGCCGGAATCCTCTTCCTCCTGCTGTTTTTCTCACGGCAGGCCCACGCGGCGGCAGGCGACGAGCATCCCGGGGCGCTGTCGGGGGTCACGTCCGCCGCCTCGGGGCTTACCGGCTCCTCGTCGGTCGGCTCGGCGCAGGCCTCCTCCGCTAGCGGTCCCCTCAGCAGCGCGGCCAGCGCCGTCACGAGTGCGGCCGGATCCGTCGTCAGCTCAGCGGCCCAGACCGTGACGGGGGCGGCAGCGGCGGCCGCTCAGGCGACGGCGCCCGGCCGCCCGGCCCAGCCGGCGAACCCGGCCCAGTCCCCCGCTAGCACGGTCCCGCCCGCCCCGTCCGTATCCGCACCCCCCGCTCCGTCCCCGGGCGGTCCCGCCGACCAGTCCGCGAGCCAGGCGGCGCCGTCGGCCACCTCGGCCCCGGCCCAGCCCTCGTCCTCGGCTCCGGCTTCCCCCGCATCCTCGGCTCCAGCTAGGCCCGCGCCCGCTGCGGCCAGTGTCGCGGGCGCGGTGGACCCGGTTGTGGCAACGGTGACGAAGTCCCTGGCTCCAGTGACTAGCGCGGTGGCGTCCGCGCCGGTTCCGCGGCCAGCTCCGCATCCCCTGTCACGAGCGTGGTGACCCCGGTCGTGTCGACGGTGACGAAGGCCGTGGCTCCGGTCGCCGACGCGCTGGGGTCAGTGGCCGGCGGCACGACTGGTGCGCTGGCTCCGGTAGGGGCGACCACAGCTCAGACTTTGGCTCCGGTTGCCGGCACGGTGGCTCCGGTGGTGTCGACGGCGGCCGGCGCGCTTGCGCCCGTCACCGGCGCGGTGGCCCCGGTGGTGGGCACTGCGACGCAGACTCTGGCTCCGGTTACCGGTGTGGTGGCGCCGGTGGTCTCGACGGCGACCAGTGCCCTGGCGCCGGTTACCGGCGCGGTGGCTCCGGTGGTGTCGACCGGCGACCGGCGCGCTTGCGCCCGTCACCGGCGCCGGTGGCCCCGGTGGTGGGCACCGTTGCTCAGACTCTGGCCCCGGTTACCGGTGCGGTGGCGCCGGTCGTATCGACAGTGACCGAGGTTCTGGCGCCAGTCACCGGCTCGGTTGCACCGCTGGTGGCCCCCGTGACGCAGGCCCGTCGCGCTGCGCCGTGACGCAGGCCCTGGCGCCGCGTGACGCAGGCCCTCGCGCCCGTGACGCAGGCCCTGGCGCCGGTGACCGTTTCCGTGGCGCCGGCCGTGTCCGGGGTGACCGGGTCGCTGGCCCCGGTGACGGCCGGCGTTGCTCCGCTGCTGTCGGGCGTGACGGGGACCCTGGCGTCGGCTAGCGGTGTCGTCGCTCCGGTTGCCGCGCCGGTGATTCCGCAGTCCGGGAGCGCGCAAGCGCCGCCGTCCGGGTCGGGCGGGCACCACGGTGCCGTGACCGCATCGTCTCCGGCACCGTCGCATGACGGCGCTGGCGCCGGGCAGGCCGCGTCCGCAGGGCAGCCTGCGGGGTCGTCTGGGGCGTCGGGCGGCGGTTCGCGCAACTCGCTGCCGCTGGCCCCCGTGCAGTCTCCCGGCGGCCCTGGCGGCCCCGCTGGGGGTACTCCGGCCGGGCCCGCCGGGCCGGGCGCCCCGGGCGGCGGGGGCGCGAGCGGCCTCTCCGGCGGCGGCGGCGTGGCCCTGGGCGGTGCCTGCGCGGGCGCGCTGGCCGCCGCGGTCTTGTTCCTGCTGTGGCTGGAGCGGCGCGCTGACGGCGAAGCCGGTCTGGCATGCCTACCTGCCGGAGGTTCCGCCGGCTTAGTTCCTTTCCTTCCTCCAGGCCCATTGCCCCTCAGCGCCCGGCCAGCAGTGCCCGGCGCTGATCCCCAGGAAGGAAGAAGCACCATCGTGCGCAAGTGGACCATGTCCGCGTGCGTGGTGCTCGCCTGGTGCATCCTGCCCCTCGCTCGCAGCGGCCGGCTTCCGAGGACCCGGCCACGCTTGCCCAGGCGAGCAGCAGCATCGCGACGAGCAGCACCGCGGCAAGCAGCAGCACCGTAAGTAACACCGCTAGTAACACAAGCAAACACGCAGCAACGCCGCCAGTAACACCGTGGGTAACACCCGGGTGATCCTGACCGCTGAGTCAGTGACCGCCATGAACGCCGAAGTCACCGCCCGCGCGGCGGCCGGGCCCGCCGCCACGTGGACCGTGCGGCCCGGTGACACCCTGTCCGGCATCGCCGCCGCCCTCGGCGTGCCCGGCGGCTGGCAGGCCCTGTACGCCGCCAACCGGCCGCCGTCGGTCCCGACCCGGACCTGATCCGCGCCGGCACCGTCCTGGCCGTCCCCGGCACGGACAGCAGGCGGCGGCCCGGTACACCGTCGCGCCCGGTGACACCCTGTCCGCCATCGCCGCCGCGCTCGGGCGTGCGCGGCGGCTGGCAGGCCCTGTACGCCGCCAACCGGCCGGCCGTCGGCCCGCATCCGAACCTGATCCGGGCCGGCACCGTGCTCGTGACGCCGCGCCGCGCCATCGCCCGCGGGAGCGAGCCCGGCGGCACGCCAGGGCACACCGCGGTCAACCGCGCCGGTCCCGGCCCGCGCCCCGGCGCCGCCCCGTCCGGCGGCGGCCAGCCGCACGAGGCGCCGACGCCGGCACCAGCCGGCAGCGGCCACCCGGTCGCCCCCACGCACGAGGCGCCCGCGCCGGCCGGCCGCCAGCCGGCCAGCCAGCCCACCGTGCCCAGTCAGGTCACCGCGCCCGGCAACCAGGCCAGGCCTGTCAACC
Organism: uncultured Actinomycetota bacterium; assembly: GCA_963735315.1. Classification (GTDB taxonomy): domain Bacteria; phylum Actinomycetota; class Actinomycetes; order Streptosporangiales; family Streptosporangiaceae; genus Trebonia. Next base: position 360,877 of record CAVTKQ010000006.1, on the reverse strand, counting down.
AGGCCGCACCCGGCAACCAGGCAAGGTCCGGTAACCAGGCCGTGCCCGGCCGGTCACCATCCCGGTGGGCGGCATGCCGCGCTGGCTGGAGGACGTCCTGCTCGCCGCCGGGAGTCCTCGCGGCCACCGCGTTCGCCGCCGAGCCCGCCGCCGCCCTCGCCCGCCGCCGACGGCACAGGCCGGCCCGGCCAGCCCGGCCAGCCGCGCCAGCCCGGCGCCGCCCGAGCCGGCCAGCCCGGCCGCACGCAGCGGGCGGGACACGCGACCTCGCGCGGCAAGCCGCCGAGAAGGCCCGGATCATCCTGGCCGACCACGAGCGGCTGATCGTCACCTACTGCGCCAGCGACCACACCGTCTACGTCCTCACCCCGCCGGGAGAAGACCCCCGGGCCGTCCTGCGAGCCGCCAGGCTCATCCTGCCCGAGGACACCTACGAGGACCTCGCCGGCCACCTCGGGGTCCCCTCCGCCTGGCCACTCGAGTGAACGCTCCTCAACCTGGGCTCATCCCAGCATCCGATCACGGTGAGAAGGTTCACCCCACTAGGCAGCCTCGTCCAGCCGCTGGCAGCGGCAACCGGCGCAGCCCGGCAGCGATCGTAAGCAGGGTCTTCTCGTTGGTGATCCACTCGCCGCGCGCGGCGAGCACCGCGTGCCCGGCCTGGGATGCCGCCTGGGCGACCAGGCCAGCGCACTGGGCCAGCCGGCCGTGGCGAGCGTGATACTGCCGCGCGTAGCCGAACGTCGCGTCCGCGCGTCCCCACCAGACCTCCCGGGCCCGCTGCGCGGAGCGCGGCCGGGTACTCGGGCGTCGGCAGCTTCCCGCGCAGTACCCGCTTCACGGAAAGCTCCGCGAGCACCAGGTACGACGGGATGCCAGCGAGGTGAAACAGCAGTGGCTCGATGGAGAACCGGCCCTCCCGCGACGCGGCGATCTCATGGTCGACGACGTCCAGGTCGCGGTAGTGGACATCGGTCCGCGCCCGTCGATCTCCAGCCAGCCCCGCCGTTGAACACGCCCTTGCTCCAGCCGCCCACTTCGAAGACCTCACCCGGCCAGCCGATGTCCCGCAACGCCTGCGGGTCGAAAGGCCTCGGTAGTAGACCGAGAAGTCCCAGTCGCTGTCCGGCCGGTGCGTGCCCTCGGCCCGCGAACCGCCGAGCGTGACGGCCTGCACGCCGGGCAGCCCGCCGAGACGGTCCGCGACGTACGCGGTAAAGGCGTCATCGTCCATGGGCGCAAGCTAACAAGCCACCCGCCCCGGGCATCAGGTTAAAGCCGGACCGTCCGGACGACCTCGGCGTGCTCGCGCATCGTCTCGGTCCCGTCCTTGCCCGGCTGCCGCCCGAACCCGCAGTACATCGCCACGCCGAAGTCAGAGATGTACCGCGAGGCCGTGTCCGCCCGGCGGCGCAGGCCCGCCGCGCCGTCGATCGGCAGCACGATCCCGAGGAACACCCGGGCATCCAGCGGCTCCAGGTCCACCAAGGGCCGGAAGAACGACCGGTCCTCGCTGCGCAGGTACCGGGGACCGGCAAGGTGCAGCCAGTCGACGGTCCGCCCGGAGTTGGCGACCGCGAAGTTCGCCATCCGGACCAGCAGGTCCATGTCCCGCGCCTCGTACATCGGCCACTCGGGGAACGTCCCGTAGCACAGGTGATAGCCGACCAGGGCCTCGGAAGGGATCAGCCGGGTCAGCCGGGTCACCGGCCCGGCGAACCGCTCCCACGCCCCCTCGGACGTCCAGGCGAGCACCCGCTCCAGGTCCTGCGTCTCATACGCGAGGTCCCACTGGACGGCGACGTCAGCGGGCGGAATCACCGAGAAGAGCCGGGCGAGTTCGCGGCCGGCCAGATCCTCGAATCCCGCCGCCGCGATCGGGTAGTCATGCGCGAAGTCGGCCTTGAACGCGTTCAGCGCGCTCGCCGGGAACGGCAGGCAGACCTGGAAGCGGACCCCGGGAGGAATGACGCCGGCCGCGCGCAGCGCGCTGAACACCGGGTAGGACGCCAGGGCATCGTCAATGCGCGGCCAGGAGTCCCAGTGCACCTTGCTGACTCCTGGCTTGACGCCGAACACCGGGGTCTCGTACGCGTGGCGGGGCAGCCCAGTGGGGGACTCGGTCTCCGCGAGGGTCACGATGCCCTCGTTCGGGCGCACCAGCCGTTCCCGCTCGTAACTGACCCAGCCCGCGCGCGGACCGGTCTCGCCGTCGGGCAGTGCGAACACGAGCTCCCCGAAGAAACCCGCGGCTGAGCGCAGTGCGGATTCCGCCGAGTCGGCGGGCAGGCTTCCGACAAGCAGCAGTTCGCTGTTCACGCGCCGCGTCATCGCGGCCTCCTTCGGTCGAGCCGGGGCTGGGCGACTTCCAGAAGCCCTTATACCCCCCGGCCAGGCGGCACGCCTAGACCGCCGGCCGCGGCTCAGAACCGGTGCGTGGTGGCGCCGAAGGGCTCGCCCTTGGAGTGGGCGAACGCCCGCGTGGGCGTCACGCCGAAGACCTCGCTCGGCCAGTCGCCTGCGCCGTGGTTGTAGAAGCGGCCGTCGCGCACCTCGAACTGCCACGCGCCGTCCCACTTGGCGCTGTAGGCCTTGGCCACCCGCGCGAGCACCGTCTCGTCGGTGACCAGCTCGGCCTTGCCCTCGACCACGACGTCGACGCCGTGGTCCCAGTCGTTCGTGCCGGTCGTCAGGACGACGTACGGGTTGGCGCGGAGGTTGAGGAACTTCTGCTCCCCGGTGCCGGTGGTGAAGTAAAGCGCGCCGTCCGTCCACACCGCGACCAGCGGCGTGACGTGCGGCCTGCCGTCGGCCCTGACGGTCGATATCCAGGAGATCTGGGCTGCCTCGAGCAGCCGCTGGGTGTCCTCCCAGCTGACCGCCTGCGCGTTCGCGCCGCTGTATCGCTGGTCGAGGGCGGTCACTGGCGTGTTCATGCGCTACCTCCACGGAGTTGCCGGTACCAGTCATGACGACTGGCGAGCGTGCCGAAACTAATCGGCGTGCGGTAGCGGCGAGCCGTCGCCCGCCCGGAATCCCGTCCAGGAATTCGTCCGGAACCCCGTCCACGAATGTCGCCCGGAATGCCGTCCCGTGATCGCCTTGTTGGACAGCGCGTGAAGAAGATCGGGTTTCTCTCGTTCGGGCACTGGTCGGACGCGCCGGGCTCGCAGGTGCGGTCGGCGTCGGACTCCCTGCTGCAGTCGATTGAGCTGGCCGTCGCGGCCGAAGAGATCGGTGCCGACGGCGCCTACTTCCGCGTCCACCATTTCGCGCAGCAGCTCGGTTCCCCGTTCCCGCTGCTCGCGGCCGCGGGCGCCCGCACGAAGCGCATCGAGATCGGCACGGCGGTGATCGACATGCGCTACGAGAACCCCCTCTACATGGCCGAGGACGCCGGCGCCGCCGACCTCATCGCGGGCGGGCGGCTCCAGCTCGGCATCAGCCGCGGCTCACCCGAGCAGGTGATCGACGGCTGGCGGTACTTCGGCTACCAGCCGGGCGAGGACAAGACCGACGCCGACATGGCGCGGGATCACGCCGCGGTGTTCCTCGAGGTGCTGAAGGGCGAGGGCTTCGCGCAGCCGAACCCGCGGCCGATGTTCTCCAACCCGCCCGGCCTGCTGCGCGTCGAACCGCACTCACCCGGTCTTCGCGACCGCGTCTGGTGGGGCGCCGCCTCGCAGGCCACGGCCACCTGGGCCGCCGCCCAGGGCATGAACCTGCAGAGCTCGACCCTCATCAGCAACGAGTCCGACGATCCCTTCCACGTCCAGCAGGCCAGGCAGATCCAGGCCTACCGCGACGCCTGGAAGGAAGCGGGCCATGAGCGCGAGCCGCGCGTCTCGGTCAGCCGGTCGATCTTCGCGCTGACCGACAAGCGCGACCGGATGTACTTCGGCGCCCGCAACCAGGACGAGGACCAGGTCGGCTTCATCGACGCGGAGACGCAGGCCATCTTCGGCCGCACCTACGCCGCCGAGCCGGACAAGCTCATCGAGCAGCTCAAGGAAGACGAGGCCATCGCCGCCGCCGACACCCTGCTGCTGACGGTCCCGAACCAGCTCGGCGTCGAGTACAACGCCCACGCGATCGAGTCCATCCTGACCCACGTGGCCCCGGCGCTCGGCTGGCGCTAAGCCCACCAGAAGTTCAAGATCGATCATCCCGAACGAGTGCGGCCGACTGCGGCGGCGCACCATGACCCTGAGCGGCGGCCAAGCTCCCGGTGCCGTCGCCGAGGCCGTCCCGGCCGGCGCTAGTCCAGCTCGCCGGCCCGGCGGCGGTCGTGCCTGTCGTGGTGGTACTGGTGCCTGTCCTGGTGGTACTGCTGCCTGGCCTCAAGCCGCTGGCGCCTGGCCTCGATCCGCTGCTGCCGCGCCTCGCGGCTGGCCTCCATGGTCGGCTTGCGCTTGACGTCGACGCCGCCCATGAAGGCCACGCCGTTGATCGCTGATCACCGGGCCGTCGGGGCTTCCGCCGCCGCTTTCGCGTGTGCTCGAAGGCGCCCAGGATGCCGATGCCGGTGACGTAGACCGTGGCGTCCTCGGGCACGATGACCTCGCAGCCGCCCATGATCGCCACGATGTGGATGGTGACCTCGCGCTCGGAGAAGCGGGCGTCGCGCATGTCGATCTCGCCGCCGCCCATGAACATGAACGCGGTGAATTCCTTCGGCACGACCCAGTCGCCCTTGCGGCTGAAGCCGCCAAGGATGGCGACCGCGCCCGATGAGGTGGGCACGCCGCCGAACCTGGCCGGGTCGCGCGGCGCGGCCGACGAGGGAGCAGGCGCGTGCGCGGCGCCGGCGTCCGGCAGGTCGTGGGTGATCGGCTCAAGCTCGGCGTAGGTCTTCGCCGCGTACACCGCGTCCAGCCGCTCGTCGAGCTCGTCCATGGTCAGCCGCCCGTCGCCCGCGGCCTCGCGCAGCACGTTGGCGACGCGTTCCCTGTCGGCGTCGGAGGCGCGCAGGTTTCGTGGTTCGGGGACGGCAGGCGAGCTACTCATATCAGCCAAGCCTAGGCGGACAGGCGCACGTAGGTACAGTGGGCCCGCGTGCGGAAGCGTTGCCGATCAGGGAAAGCCGCACTCGTTCTGGATCACCCGTGCTTTTCTAGCGGCGCGAACCGGGAAGCTGCGCTTCCGCCTCGGCCAGCACCCGCGTGATGTCCCGGCCGAAGCGGACGTCGCACGGGTGCGTGACGCGGCCCGCCGCGCGTCGCCCTGCCGCGATGAGCTCGGCGGCCGCGGTGCGCAGCGCCGCGACCGAGTCGACGAGCTCGGCGGGCATGAGCGAGCGCCCGGCCTCGCCCCAGACGAAGACCGTGACCCCTGCGGCGGGCTCCGGCGCGCTCTGCGTCGTGGTCACGGTGGACGTGACGCCGGACTCGTGCCGCAGCACCAGGTGCGCCACGTCCGCCTTGCCCGCCACGGCGGTCACCTCGGTGACCGGGCCGAGGCAGGCCCACAGCATGCCGACGAGGTGCGGGCCGAGGTCCCAGAGGGCGCCCTTCTCCCGCCGCCACGGGGTGTTGAACGGGTTGTCCGCCGCCAGGGAGGTGCCGAGCCAGATCGCGGCCCCGCCCGACCAGCCCTCGCCCGACCAGCCGCCGCGGGCCTGCTCGTCGGTGAGCCAGGCGCGGATCTCGGTGTTGAACCGCCAGGTGAAGAAGACGACCGACGCGACCCGGGCTTCCTCGACGGCGGCGACCAGCTTGTCCGCGTCGTCGACCGACAGCGCGACCGGCTTCTCAAGCAGCAGGTGCTTGCCCACTCGCGCGGCCTCGATGGCGAGCGGTGCCTGAACGTGCGGCGGCACCGCGAACGCGACCGCGTCCACGCTGTCGAGGAACGCGCCGAAGTCCGTGTGGGCGGTCGCGCCGTGGTCGGCCGCGAGCGCCGCGGCGGCCGCCGGGTCGCGGCCCCAGACCGCGGCCAGCTCCGCGCCGGGAGTGCTGGCGAGGGCGGGCGCGTGCGTGATCTTCGCCCAGTAACCGGTACCAACGAGGCCGAAACGCATGGCTCTGATCGTAACGCCCGGCAGCTTCTTGAGTTCGGTTCGCGTAAGGTTGGGCGGCGTGCGTGTCGTTCTCGCTTCAGCGTCCCCCGCCCGGCTCGCCGTGCTGCGCGCGGCCGGGGTCGATCCCGAGGTCATCGTCAGCGGCGTCGACGAGGACGTCGTACTCCGCGCCGAGCACCGGCGAGCTGACCCAGGTGCTGGCGTCGGCTAAGGCGTCAGCGGTCGCCTCCAGGCTGAATGACGGCCTCGTGATCGGCTGCGACTCGATGCTTGACCTGGACGGGCGGGCGTACGGCAAGCCCGCGTCGCCGGCCGAGGCGGAGGCGCGCTGGCATGAGATGTCAGGCAAGACCGGCACGCTGTTTACCGGGCACTGCGTGATCGACGTGGCCAGCGGGAGGTGCGAGGCGGCCGTGGCCGCGACGACCGTCCGGTTCGGCACCCCGACAGACGCCGAGATCTCGGCCTACGTCGCCACGGGCGAGCCGCTCAACATGGCCGGCGGCTTCACCATCGAGGGCCTGGGCGGCTGGTTCGTCGACTCGATCGACGGCGACCACAACAACGTGATCGGCATCTCGGTCCCGCTGCTCCGCGGCCTGCTCCGCGACCTGGGCATCACGATCCCGGACCTGTGGGCCCAGAACCGGCAGGTTCAGACCAGGCAGACTCAGTACAGCAGGCCCGAGTAGTGCGGCGCGGCGTAGTGCGCCTCTAGCTCCTCAAGCGTCTCCGGCGTGTCCTGCACCGCCTTGGTCAGCGCCGCGACCGACGGCATCTCGTCGGTCGACGGCCACGACTCGGGCGACCAGAGCCCGGACCGCAGGAACGCCTTGGGGCAGTGCGAGAAGACCTGCTCGATCTCGACCACCAGCGCGAGCACGGGCCGCTTGCCCGCGCACGGCCAGGTCGTCGAACCACGGGGCGTCCCGCACGAGCCGCGCCCGCCCGTTGATCCGCAGGGTGTCGTTCCGCCCGGGGATCAGCGCGATGACGCCGACGTGCGGGTTGGACAGCACGTTCAGGTAGCCGTCGGCCCGCTTGTTGCCCGGGCGCTCGGCGATCACGATGGTGCGCGGGTCGAGCACGTGGATGAGCTGCCCGGCCGGGTCGCCCTTGGGCGAGGCGTCGCAGTTACCGTCCGCGTCAGAGGTCGCGAGCACGCAGAACGGCGACGCCCGCAGCCACTCGATCTGCAGCGCGTGCAGCGACGGCCGGACCTTGGTCACGGCCCGCCCGGAGGCGTACCCGCCGAGCGCCTCGTGCAGCTCGTCCTCTGAGGTGATCTCGGTGACCGTGCCCAGGGGCCCGGTGGTGGTCTCCGTAACCCGCAAAGCAGCCTCACAGTCTGGTGAACGACTGGACCGCCGTCTTCTCCGACAGCAGCGCCGACGGCCCGATGATCTTCCGGTCCGGCTTGCCGACGACCTCCTCGTCCTTGCCGTCGTAGTCGAACTGCTCAAGGACGTGCCTGATGGCCTCAAGCCGGGCGCGCTTCTTGTCGTTGGACTTCACCACCGTCCACGGCGCGTCGGCCGTGTCGGTATAGAAGAACATCGCTTCCTTAGCCTCGGTGTACTCGTCCCATTTGTCCAGCGACTTAATGTCCATCGGGGACAGCTTCCACTGCCGCACCGGGTCGACCTGCCGGATGACGAACCGCGTCCGCTGCTCGGACCGGGTCACCGAGAACCAGAACTTCGTCAGGTTCAGCCCGGAGTGCACCAGCATCCGCTCGAATTCCGGCGCCTCCCGCATGAACTCCAGGTACTCCTCCGGCGTGCAGAACCCCATCACGCGCTCGACCCCGGCCCGGTTGTACCAGGACCGGTCGAACATCACGATCTCCCCGGCCGCCGGCAGGTGGGGCACGTACCGCTGGAAGTACCACTGGGTCCGCTCCCGCTCGCTGGGCTTCTCCAGCGCCACGACGCGCGCCCCGCGGGGGTTCAGGTGCTCGGTGAACCGCTTGATCGTGCCGCCCTTGCCGGCCGCGTCCCGTCCCTCGAAGACGAGGACGATCCGCTGGCCGGTGTCTTTCACCCAGTTCTGCAGCTTGACCAGCTCGATCTGCAGCAGGCGCTTGTGCTGCTCGTAGTAGTCGCGGGTCATCCGCTCGTCGTAGGGGTAGTCCTCGCGCCAGGTGTCTACCGGGGTCCCGTCGGGCCACAGCAGCATCGGGTCGTCGTCTTCGTCATCCACGACCTTGAGCCCGGCAAGGAGAGCGAGGTCTTCGGGGTCCTTTGACCCTGGCGATGGCAGCGCGTTGAACACGTTCTAAATACAGCACATAAGAGGAACTAGGTCACGGGCGGGGGCGGGGTTCGCGTTCACCCGCCGCCTTACTCGTCGCCGTGCACGACCTGCCCGCTAGCGATCGTCAGCGCGACCGAGGTGTCCCCGATCGCGCCCGCGCGGGATGGCGTAAAGGTCCTGGTCGAGCACCGCGAAGTCGGCGATCTTGCCTGGCTCTAGCGTGCCTGCCACGTCCTCTTCGTGGTTCACGTAGGCGACGCCCCTGGTGAAGGCGTCGACCGCGGCGTCCACCCCGATCGCCTCGGCGGGCAGCAGCGGCACGGTCGTCTCGTCCGTGCCCGGCGTGCCCAGGCGGGCCGAGAGCACCCGGTTGACCGCCACGTGCAGCTCCTGCAGCGGGTCGGCGCTCGACACCGGCCAGTCGCTGCCGAACGCCACGCGGGTGCCCAGCCGGAGCAGCGATCCGATCCGGTACTGCCAGTTGGCCCGCTCCAGCCCGACGAACGGGAGGGTGAGCTTGTCGTTCTGCTCGTCCTTGCAGGCCCACAGCGGCTGGAAGTTGCCGGTGACGCCGAGCCGCGCGAACCGCTCGAGGTCGGCCGGGCTAATGAACTGCAGGTGCGCGATGTGGTGCCGGCCGCTGACCCGCTGGGCCTCCGGCAGGGCGGCGAGGGCGTCGAGCGCCGCGCTGACCGCCCGGTCGCCGATCGCGTGGAAGTGCATCTGGAAGCCGAGGTCGGCGAGCTTGCCCGCGGCCTCGCTGAGCTCGTCCGGCTCGATGAACAGCGACCCGGCGTGGCCGGTGGCGTGGCCGTGCCCGTCCAGGTACGGCGAGCCCATCGCGGCCGTGAAGGTCTCGCAGACCCCGTCGAGCATCAGCTTCACCGAGGTGGCGCGGAAGTAGCCGCCTCCGTCGGCCTCCTCCCTGCGCGTTTGCAGGGTGTCGAGCTGGTGCAGGCCGCGGAGCCGGTCCCACCACAGCGCGCCGGTGACCCGGCAGGTCAGCAGCCGGTCCGTGGCGGCACTCCGGTAGGTCGCGAACGTGTCGGGGATGCTGATCTCGCCCGCGTCGCCGACGCAGGCGTCCTGGATGCTGGTGATGCCGAGCGAGTGCAGGTGCCTCTGGGCGGCCAGCAGCGCTTCGGTGAGTTCCGCCTGGCTCGGCGGCGGCACGTAGTCGGCGACGATCCGCATCGCGCCGTCGTGCAGCGCGCCCGTCGGGTTCCCCTGGCCGTCCCGCTCGATCCGCCCGTCGGCCGGGTCCGGGGTGGCCCTGCTGACATCGGCGATGGCCAGTGCCGCGCTGTTCACCCAGGCGGTGTGGTGGTCCCGGTTGGGCAGGAACGCGGGCCGCCCGCCGGTGACCGCGTCCAGGTCGGCCGCGGTGGGCGTGCCGCCAGGGAAGGCCGGCATCGACCAGCCGCCGCCGAGCACCCAGGCGCTCGGCGGCAGGGTCTCGCAGTAGGCGGCGATCGCGGCCAGGTAGTCCTGCCTGCTCTTGAAGCTAGCCAGGTTGCAGCGCAGCGATTCGAGCCCGCCCTGGATCGGGTGGACGTGCGCGTCGCCGAACGCGGGGATCGCCAGCCGTCCGCGCAGGTCAAGCACCCGGGTGAACGGGCCGATGAACTCGCGGATCTCGTCGTCGCCGCACAGTGCCATGATGGTGCCGCCGCTGACCGCGGCCGCCTGCGTGAAACCGGACGGATGGGCCGGCGTGCGGATCTTCCCGTTGACGAGGACAAGCTCCGCGCCCTTAGGACCACCAATGGTCATGAACCGGGATGGTATCGGTCCGCCCCGTCGCTAAGATCACGAAGGCTTCTCTTTTAGCGAAGGATTCGCAGCGCGTGAGCTGCTTTTCCTGCCTGATCATGCCCGGGCGCCGCGTCACGGTAGCCTTTGCGCCATGAACGATGCCGTGATCTACACCGACGGGGCGTGCAGCGGCAATCCGGGGCCGGGCGGCTGGGGCGCGGTGCTCAGGTACGGCAACGTGGTCAAGGAACTGCACGGCGGCGAGCGCTCGACCACCAATAACCGGATGGAGCTCCTCGCCGCCATCTCCGCGCTTGAGGCGCTGACCAGGCCCGTGCGGGTAGACCTGTACACCGACAGCAAGTACGTGCTGGACGGGATCACCAAGTGGCTCCCCGGCTGGCAGCGCAACGGCTGGCAGACCTCGGCCAAGAAGCCGGTGAAGAACGTGGACCTGTGGCAGCGCCTGGTCGCGGCGATGGCCCCGCACGAGGTCAGCTGGCACTGGGTCAAGGGCCACAACGGCGACCCGGGCAACGAGCGCGCCGACGAGCTGGCCCGCCTTGGCATCGCGGAGACGCTGGCAACCAGCCGCTAGGCCGACGGGTCGCGCAGCAGGATGAAGTTGATCGCGGTCGCCTTCATCACCAGGTCGCCGCCGGCGTTGGTCAGCTCCGCGAGGGACTTGACGATCCCCCTGTCGGGCTTGCTGGCCGAGCGGCGGGCCTCGAGGACCGTGACGCGGACGCGCAGCGAGTCACCGGGACGGACCGGCTTCGGCCAGCGGATCTCGTCGACACCCGCGGCGCCGAGGCTGCTCTCCGGGCTGACGAAGTAGTCCACCAGCTGGCGCATCATCAGGCTCGTCGTCTGCCAGCCGCTCGCGATCAGCCCGCCGAAGGGCCCGTCCTTGGCCCCCACGGGATCGACGTGGAACGGCTGCGGGTCGTACTCCTTGGCGAAGGCGATGATCTCCGCCTCGCCTACCGAGAAGCCGCCGCAGTCCACGGTGAGCCCGGGGACGTAATCCTCGAAGTAGCGGGTCACGCGCTCAGGATGATCAGTCACGTCGTCCAGTATCGCGCAACGCGGTCACCCTGCGACCTTTCCCCCCACGGCGGCCTAGGTCGTCCCCCATGCGAGGAAAGCTGTCCATAGCAAGGCTCTTCTGTCCGTATTTGATCACGACACGATCACAGAAAAAACTCGGTTTGCCTGCGGCCGCCCATCCGCCCCTGCCATAGTTCCAACCGATGGATCGGTACGGACGAAAGCGTTGATACGCCCATAGACCGTTCGATACCGCAACATAGCGGGCGCATGCTCAAGAATGCCCGCAAGCGAGTGAATGGGCCCGCCGAAAGGTGCAGCAGCCGCGTAGGCGGGCGAGGCATCGACCATGGGGAGAGCATGACCGCTGGGCGTAGTGACCGCGGGCCGGTGAGGTTCAGGCGCAGGGGCCGTCACACGACCCCCTCGCAGGTTGAGAAGGTCGCGCAGCAGGCAGGTAAGGCGGCTCCGGCCGTCGCTATCGCCGGCGTGCTCGTGGCGGCGCCCCAGGCGTCACACGCGCTCGCCGCCTCCGCCACGCCAGTTACGGCGACGGCACAGAGCCACCCGACGGCGGCCGGCGCTGCCGCGAGCACCGGGGCGCACACCGCGACCGCGACGCTCGACTCGTTCGAGACGCGGACCGTCACGGTCGCCGCCGCCAAGCCGGCCCGGCACGCCGCCGCGACGCAGAGCACGACCTACACCGTGCGCAGCGGGGACACCCTGTCCAAGATCGCCGAGCAGTTCTACCACAACGCCAGCGACTGGCAGTTCCTCTTCCACGAGAACGAGAAGACGGTCTCCGACCCGAACCTGATCTTCGTGGGCGAGCACCTCTTCATCCCGCCCACCGCGCCGGCGAACTTCACCCTCACCAGCTACGCGCCGAAGCACGCCAAGGCCGTCGCCCCGCCGGTGACCCACACGGTCGCCAAGACGACGACCCACCACACCAGCACGCCTGCCAAGACCGGCGGGTCCACCGACGGCGGCGCCAAGGTCGTCCAGTCGGCCTCGCAGGGCATGTACAGCTGCTCGGGCCTTGAGCAGCTCTGGGAGCAGGCCGGCGGCAGCTCGGCCCACGCGTTCATGGCCGCCGAGATCGCGATGGCCGAGTCGGGCGGTAACCCGAACGCCATCAGCCCGACCGACGACTTCGGCCTGTGGCAGATCAACGGCTCGAACGGCTCGCTCGCCACCCTCAACGCGCTCCAGAACGCGAAGTCGGCGATCACCCTGTCCGACAACGGCACCAACTGGGGCCCGTGGACCACGTACCACAGCGGCGCGTACTCCGGGAAGTGCTAGCTCGCTCGCGGCATTAGGCAGTACCCACAGGATCAGGTCGCCCCGTCCACCGGGGCGACCTGATCGTTTTTCCGGGCTAACCGGCGACGGCTTGCTCCCTGGAAGCGGCGGCGGCGTGCTCGGCCGCCGCGGCGCCCAGGGCGCGGATGACCGGGTGCGGCTGGGTGCCGTCGCCGTGGAGTTCCGGCTGGAAGAGGGTGCCCATGAAGAACGGGTGCCCGGGCAGTTCCATGATCCTGACCTGCCCGGAATCGTCGAAGCCGGTGAACCGCAGGCCGCCGCTGGTCAGCGCCTCCAGGTACCGCGCGTTCAGCCCGTAGGCGCAGTGGTAGCGCTCGGTGCGCCTGCCGGGGCCGGAGATCTTGGCGGCGAGCGTGCCCGGCACGATCATGACCGCCTCCTCGTGGCCCATGAGCGAGCACTCAAGGGGGACGATGAGGTGCTCTTCGGCCTCCGGCGTGACTTCCGCGTTCTCGACGCCGGCCAGCCCGCAGACGTTGCGCGCGTACTCGAGCAGCGCGTGCTGGAACCCGCCGCAGGTGCCGAGGAACGGGATGCCCCGCTCGCGGGCCGTCCGCACGGCGGCGACGGCGCCCGCGGCGCTCTCGTACGGGCTACCGGGCGCGACCCAGATCGCGTCGAATCCCGCCAGGTCGCAGTCGATGACATCCGGCGTCGCGATCCAGTAGGGATCGAGCGCGATGGACTCGCGCTTGAGCAGGGCGTCGATTAGGCCGGGGATGCGCGCGTGCGCCCTGACGTTCGCTGACCGGTCGCCCACGAGGGCGATCCGGGGAATGTGGCGAGCCATAAGCCAATGGTGGCGCCACACTGTCGTTAAGCGCCAACGATGATTCCTTGTCTTTCGATAAGCGATGCTTATGTCATGGAAGCGCAACTGCTCAGGACCTTCGTGGCGGTGGCCAGGCTCGCCTCCTTCTCTGCCGCCGCGGCCGAGCTTGGCTACACCCAGGCGGCGGTATCCCAGCAGATAGCCGCGCTCGAGGCGGACCTGAAGACCCGGCTGCTCAACCGCCGCCCGGTCACCCCCACCGAGGCGGGCACCCGCCTCCTAGAGCACGCCGAGCCCATCCTGCTCCGCCTGGACGCGGCACAGAGCCGACGTCACCCGAATGACGAGGGCCCCAGCGGCAACCCTGGTCATCGGTGTCACCCCGCTCGCGGGCGCGACCTCCACCCTGGCGACGGCGCTAGCCGAGCTCCGCCAGCAAATCCCCCGCCTAGACATCACCGTCCGGACAAGAACCCGCCAGCAGCTAGCGACCGGGGTAGCCAGGGGAGAACTGGACCTGGCCCTCACCGACGGCCTGACCGCCCCAGGCGACCCCCTCCCAGAGCTAGCCCCGGTAACCGCCGTGGGCCTAACCCAGGAAAGAGTCAAGGTAGTGCTGCCGGCCGCCCATCCCCTGGCGACCCGCACCACCCTCCGCCTGCCAGACCTAGCCGACGCGAGATGGATCGAAGCGGACAACATAGCCCCGCCGCTGGCAGAGATCCGCCGCCACGCCGCACACAGACGGCTTCAGGCCCGCATTGCGCTACACCGGAGCAGACACGATGACCCTGCATAAGCCTGGCAGCCGCAGGCCACGGCCTAACCCTGCTCCCAGAGTCAGCGCTGCCAGAAACCGCCCTGCGCCAGCGGGGGATCGCCGCCGTCCACGTAACGACACCCAGGCTGGGTCATCGCATGGAACTCATCCACACAGCGCTGCCCAAGAATTCCCCCGCCGCCGCCCTGGCTGCCATCCTCTCCCAGCACTAGCAGCCAAGCTGCGGCGCACTCTAGACGGGTTACGAGCAAGGGGGCGCGGGAGATTCGCCGCCGGCCTTCCGAAGGAGTGCCGGCGGGAATCTTCCGCGTCCCCTGCCCTACGCACTGCTTTTGACTTGGACTTTGACCTTGAACTTCGACGATCTTCAGCGCCCCTGACCATTGCCGAGAGCGTTCGGCGTGCCGGGGCCGTTGTCGTCGCCGTCGGCCGGGGGGACGCCGACGCCGCGGCGGACCGACTCCAGGATGGTCAGCCCCTGGCTGACCAGTCCGGCGGCGATCTCGCCGAGTCCGTCCGCGCCGTTGAGCACGGTGACGTTGGCGCCGTTCAGCCCGGCGGCCGCCTCCTTGACGATCTGCGGGAGCTGGGCGATCAGCAGCTGGTCGAGCGCCACCCGGTTGTTGGACGCGGCGGCCTCGGCCGCGATCCTGGTCCGCTCCGCGTCGGCGATCGCGAGGATCTTCACCTTCTCCGCCTCGGCCTCGGCGGGCCTGATCACCTCGGAGACCAGCTGCTGCTGGCGCAGCGCGGCCTGGTGCTGCGCCAGCTCCGCCTGGGCGGAGATGACCGCGCGCTGGGCCGAGGCCTGGGCGAGGGGCCGGCCTGCGCCGCCTCGGCCTGCGCCTTGTCGATCTCGGCCTTGTACTGGGCCTGGACGACCGCGGTCTGCCTGGCGAACTCGGCCTGCTTGCGGACCGACGCCTGCTGCGCCTCGGCCGACGCCTGGTCGGCCGCCGCCTGGGCGATCTTCGCCTGCCGCTGGATCGCCGCGTTGTTCGGCGCGGCCATCGCCGCGATGTAGCCGGCGCCCATGTCGTCGATGGACTGGATCTGCAGCGAGTCGACGGTCAGGCCGATGGTGGCCATCTCCGCCTTGGACCCGTCGAGCACCTCGGAGGCCAGCTTCTGCCGCTCGGTGACGATCTCCTCGACGGTCATCGAGCCGATGATCGACCGCAGGTGGCCGGCGAAGATCCGGCCGGTCAGCACGGACATCTGGTCCTGGTCGGACAGGAACCGCTGCCCGGCGTTGACGATGGACTCCGCGTCATAGCCGACCTTGAACGCGATCACGGAGCGGACGTTCAGCGAGATGCCCTGCTTGGTCACGCAGGTCTCCGAGACCTCGGCCTCCTGCATGGAAAGCGTTAGGTAGCGGACCTTGCGGAAGAACGGCGTGACGAACGCGCCGTGCCCGGTGACCACCCGGAACGGCGCATCGTTCATCCCGCGGCGACCACCGGAGATGAGCATTGCCTCATCGGGGGCGGGAACTCGGTAACCGAACATGGTTTCACTCTCCTGAGCGAGGGACTTCAGTAGATCCGGGGATAACGGGGGCCTCGCCGAGCGGGTCGGTCCACTCCATGACCTCAACCGTTCTCGGGCCTAGGCGCTCAGTAACGAGGACGACGGTGCCGGTCGGCAGGGGCTTTTTCGACCAGGCAAGATAGTTCTCTGAACCGCCGCGAATCCTGATCCGTACCTCACCGGGACCGCCTTGGCCGCGGGTGCCGATGATGAGCACGCCCACCCTGCCGATCGCGGATTCATCGCGAGCCACTGCAATGCCGCCCCTCAAGTGCGAACGCCGGAACACAGCCTAGTCTCGGCTGGCGGAAAAGCTACCGTTCGTTAGGCTAAGCAAATGACTTTCCCCGGAACCGAGCGGAATACTCCCGCGCCGCAGGCCGCTGAGCAGCCGCAGCGGACCGGCCTCGCCATGGTCGTCATCATGGCGGGGGTGCTGATGACGGCCGTGGACACGACGATCGTGGTCCTCGCGCTGCCGGAGATCCAGCGCAGCCTGCACGTGGCGCTGTCCGACGTGATCTGGGTGATCATCAGCTTCCTGCTGGTCATCACGCTGCTTGCCACCCAGGTGGGCAGGCTCGGGGACATGTTCGGCCGGGTCCGCATGTACGAGACCGGGTTCGCCGTCTTCGTCGTCGGCTCGCTGCTGTGCGCGCTCGCCTGGGACGAGACGTCGATCATCGTCTTCCGGATCGTGCAGGGCGTCGGCGGCGCGCTGATCATGGCGAACAGCGGCGCGGTCATCGCCGACCTGTACCCGCGCGATCAGCGCGGCCGGGCCTACGGGTTCACCTCGCTCGGCTGGACGATCGGGGCGGTACTCGGCGTCGTGCTCGGCGGGCTGATCGTCACGTACTTCTCGTGGCGCTGGATCTTCTGGATCAACGTGCCGACCGGGGCGGCCGCGATCGCGGTCGCGCTGCAGGGTGCTGCGCGACAAGGGCGAGCGGGTCCGCCAGCGACTCGACCCGCTCGGCATGGTGACGCTCGGCCTCGGGCTCTTCGGCGTGCTCTGGGCGATCACCAAGCTCGCCAACGGGCCGTTCGACGCCTCGACGGCCGGCTACCTGATCGGCGGAGTGATATTCATCGGCGCGTTCGTGGCGATCGAGTCGCGCGTGCCCGCGCCGATGGTGCCGCTGCGGATCTTCAAGATCCCCACGATGGCCGCCTCGCTGTGCGCATCGCTGTTCCAGGGGCTCGCCAGCTTCGCGGTGCTCTTCCTGCTGCTGATGTACCTGCAGGGGCCGCGCGGCCTGTCGCCGATCAACGCCTCGCTGCTGTTGCTGCCCGGCTACCTGCTCGGCGGCGGCGCCAGCCTCTACGCCGGCCGGCTCGCCGACAAGCACGGGCCCGTGCTGCCTGCGACGCTCGGCCTCGCCCTGCAGAGCGTGTCGCTGGTCCTGTACGCGCAGCTCAGCAACGGGACGCCGCTGTGGTGGATCGTGTGCATCGGCGCGGTGAACGCGGTCGGGGCGTCCCTCTTCTTCCCCGGCAACAGCTCGGCGATCATGAAGGCGGCGCCGCCGGACATGTTCGGCATCGCCTCGGGGATGATGCGGACCTTCTCGAACGTCGGGATGGTGTTCTCGTTCTCCGTGGCCATCCTGGTGGCGTCGCGGTCCATCTCCCGGCAGCTCGCGTTCGCGATCTTCGTGGGCACGTCATCGCTGCACGGGGCGCTGGCGTCGGCGTTCACCACCGGCCTGCACGCGGCGTTCTACGAGTCGGTGTCCTTCATGGTGATCGCCGCGGTGCTGTCCGCCCTCCGCGGCGGCCGGGAGAAGAAGCCGGCTAAAGCCAGCCGTTCCTGATGCCGTCCGCCGCGTCGTCGGCGGGAGCGGTGCCGAGTTCGCCGGCCCGGACCTTGTCCAGCATCATGCTGGCCGCGCCGACGATCGCGGGGGCCATGTCCTTGAGGCTGGCCGCGTCGGACGGGGTCGGCGACGTCCTGCGGCACCTCGGCCCGGTCGAGGATTCCCGGCAGGTCGGCGAGCTGCCCGGCGAGCCAGCCGAGCGGGTCCTGCGACAGCTCCCGCAGGAAGACGCGGGAGACCGGGTCCCATTTCTGGGTGAACGTCGGGTGGTGGTGCGTGCGGTTGAAGCTGCCGGGCTTGCCGTCTACCGACTCGAGCAGGTCCACCCGCCAGATCGGCTGGCCCACCGCGATCGGGACGGCCGAGTAGATCGAGCTCTTGAGCTCGCCGCGGTCGATGACCCGCAGCTCGAGCCGGACGCCGTGCTCGGGTCCCTCCTGTCCCTTGTGCGGGTTCGGGTCAAGGAAGTACAGGTCGCCGACGACAACGCCAACCTTCTCGAAGACGAAGGCCTGGAGCATGAGACCACCCAATCAAAATGTCGCTGGCCGGGCTGGGAGCGCGGTACCCCTTCTCCCACTATTGCCCGGCCAGCGACAGGCGTCTAGCGCCAGGGAACGTGACCTACTTCTCCCACCGTTACTTTTGCCACTGGGGCTTGCCGTAGACGTGGACCTGCGTACCCGGGGTCTTGAGCTGGTTGTGGAAGATGGCCGCGGTGGTCATCGGGATCCGGATGCAGCCGTGCGAGGCCGGGCCCTGCGGCACGTAGGTGTCACCGTGGATGGCGAACACCGTGCCGATGAAGAACACCGAGTTGTACATCTCGCCGAGCGGCACCTGGATCCAGCCGGGCATGTAGACCGTGGTGTTGTAGGTGCCGTTCGGGGTGATGGCCTGCGACCCGCCGTTGTAGAAGTAGCCGCCGCCGCTGGAAACGTGGCTGATCAGCGAGATCTGGTTGTTCTTGAACAGCACGAGGACCTCAAGGGCCTGGCTCACCTCGACCCGGGTGGCGCGCTTGCCCGTGTAGGCGGGCGACTTGTACGTCCTGGGGTGCACCAGCGCCTTCTTGGTGGCCGCGTCGACCACGCCGGTCACCTTGATCCCGTTGATCTCCTGGAACGCCCAGAGCGCGGCCTGGGTGTCGCCGCCGAACGCGCCGTCGATCTTGCCGAGGTAGTACTTGAGCGACCAGAGGCGCGTCTGCAGCGCCTTGACGTCGGCGCCCTTCATGCCCGGGGCCAGGTTGCGCGTGGGCGGGGTGTAGGCGGCGGGGGCCGCCACGCTGGCGGTTACCGTCTTCGCGGCGGGTGCCGCCGTGGCCGCGGGCTTGGCGAAGGCCGCCGGAGCGGCCGACGCGGTCCCTGCCGTGCATCCGGCCACCGCGATCGCGGCTGCCGTCAGCGCGGTCGCGCCGATCGTTGCGGCCGGCAGCCGGCCCTGGGGGTACGGGGGGTCGTCCCCCGGGCGACTACCTGCCGTGCGTCCGCGCCATTTCAGTCACGTCCCTCATAGATAGATCATCTTGTTTAGAGGACGCTTCAGCTAGTCCCGGCGTTGCGTGTTTGCATAACGAAAACGGCGCTCCGGCGCGGCGATTGCGGGTGCCGGGCTACTGGAGCCCGGTGCGGACGGACGTGATGCGCTGCGTGTTGAAGCCGAGCCAGTGCATCCGGCCCACGTAAC
Source organism: uncultured Actinomycetota bacterium (assembly GCA_963735315.1). Lineage (GTDB taxonomy): Bacteria > Actinomycetota > Actinomycetes > Streptosporangiales > Streptosporangiaceae > Trebonia. Next base: position 341,870 of record CAVTKQ010000006.1, on the reverse strand, counting down.
GGGCGTGCTCGACCTTGATGCAGCGGTCCATGATCACGGTCAGCCCGCCGTCTTCCGCGATCTTCGCGCCCTCGGCGTTGATCACGCCGAACTGGCACCAGAGGGTGCCGGCCCCGATCGTCACGGCGTCCCGCGCGATCTGCGGCAGCGCGTCCGGTGCCCGGAAGACGTTCACCACGTCCACCGGCACGGGCACGTCAAGCAGGCTCGGGTAGGACTTCTCGCCGAGGATCTCCGTCTCGCGCGGGTTGACCGGGATCACCTGGTAGCCGTGCCGCTTGAGGTAGTAGCCGACGAAGTTGCTGGCCCGCAGCTGGTTGGCCGACAGGCCCACGACCGCGATCGTATTGGCGGAGTGCAGCACCCGCTGGATCGTCAGCGAGTCCTGGTACCGGCTGAGATCGAACTCGGTCATGCGGTCGCCACCTTCTTCCCGTGCTCGTCGCGGGAGGCGGCGACGAGCGCGAAGCCCTGCTCCAGGTCCCAGATCAGGTCCGCGACCGACTCGGTGCCGACCGACAGCCGCACCGTCCCCGGCCCGACGCCGGCGGCGGCCAGCTCGTCGTCGCTCAGCTGGCGGTGCGTGGTGCTGGCGGGGTGGATGATCAGGCTCTTCGCGTCGCCGACATTCGCCAGGTGGGACCAGAGCGACACGCCGCGGATGAGGTCCTGCCCGCCTGCCCGGCCGCCGGCGCAGTCGAAGGAGAACACCGCCCCCGCCCCGAGCGGCAGGTACTTCTCCACGAGCGCGCTGGTACTTGCTGCCGAGCAGGCCGGGGTAGGTCACGTTCGACGCCAGCTCGTGCACCGCGAGGAAGGCCGCGACCTCCCGCGCGTTCAGCGACGTGGCGCTCCATCCGCAGCGACAGCGTCTCAAGCCCCTGCAGGAACAGGAAGGCGTTGAACGGCGACATCGCCGCGCCGAGGTCGCGCAGGGTCTCGGCCCGGAGCTTCATCAGGTAGCCGTAGGTGCCGAACGTCTCGTGGAACTGCAGGCCGTGGTAGGCCGGAGACGGGTCCGCGACCACCGGGAACCGCCCGTTGGACCAGTTGAACGTGCCGGCCTCGACCACCACGCCGCCGATGGAAGTGCCGTGACCGCCGATGAACTTGGTCGCGGAGTGGATCACGATGTCGGCGCCCCACTCGATCGGGCGGCACAGGTACGGCGTCGCGAACGTGTTGTCCACGATCAGCGGCAGCTCGTGCTCGTGCGCGATGGACGCCACCGTTTCCAGGTCGAGCACGTTTCCCGCGGGGTTGCCGATCGTCTCGCCGAAGAACGCCTTCGTGTTCGGGCGGACCGCCTGCCGCCACGCGTCCGGGTCGTCGGGATCGACCCACGTCAGCTCGACGTTCATCTTGCGGAGCAGGTGCTTGAGCTGGTTCACCGTCCCGCCGTAGAGCGCGGCCGAGGAGACGACGTGGTCACCCGGCTCAAGCAGCGTGAAGAGCGCGGCGGCCTGCGCGGCGATGCCGCTGGCGAACGCGACGGCGCCGGCGCCGCCCTCCAGGTTCGCCACGCGCTCCTCGAACACCGCGACCGTCGGGTTCATGATGCGCGAGTAGGTGTTCCCGTACTCCTGCAGGTTGAAGTACGCCGCCGCCGACTCCGGGTCCTCGAACACGTAGCTGGTCGTCTGGAAGATCGGCACCGCGCGCGCGCCCGTGTTCGGGTCGGGCCGCTGCCCGGCGTGCAGCTGCCGCGTCTCGAATCCGAACGCCCGGTCCTCTTCGACGCGGGCACGGGGGGTGGCTTCCCCGGGGAGGCCGGCTTATCGGTCATGAAGCCATCTTTCTCGATGTCAGTCGGTGTCCGCGACTGAGGCCAGGCTGTGCTGGCCGAGGAACTGGCGGATGATGGGCGTCTGCCGCGCTTCTTCGAGCAGGAAGCAGTCGTGGCCGTACGGCGCGTCGATCACCCGCAACTCGACCGGCTTGCCGAGGCCGCGGAGCGCGTCGGCGACCTCCTCCGACGCCGCGGGCGGGTACAGCCAGTCGGAGCTGAACGCGATCAGCAGCGTCCGCGCGCGGACGCCCGCCAGCGCCCCGGCGAGCGACCCGCCGCCGTGCTGTCGCGCGAGGTCGAAGTACGTCAGGGCGCGCGACGTGTAGAGATAGGTGTTGGCGTCGAACCGCCGGACGAACGAGTCGGCCTGGTGGCGCAGGTAACTCTCCACCTGGAACTCCGCCTCGGTGATCGTGTAGCGGATGTCGTCGGGGGCCGTCCCGCCGGGAGACGGCTGCAGCCGCCGGCCGAACTTGTCCTCAAGCGCCTGCGCGGACAGGTAGGTGACGTGGCCGACCATGCGCGCCACGCCCATGCCGGCCTCAGGCGCGGCGCCCGTGCCGTAGTAGTGCCCGCCCTGCCAGGCCGGGTCGCGCATGATCGCGTCACGCGCGATCGAGTTCCAGGCGACGCCCTGCGGGTGGAGGGCATGCGTGCTGGCGATCGCCACGACGGAGTCGACCTGGTCGGGAAACAGGATCGCCCACTCGAGCGCCTGCATCCCGCCCAGGGAGCCGCCGGCCACCGCCGCCAGCCGCTCGATGCCGAGCTCGTCAAGGAACGCCCGCTCGGTCCGCACCATGTCCGCCACGGTGATCACCGGGAAGTCGGACCCGTAAGGCCTGCCGGTGGCCGGGTCGGTCGACGACGGCCCGGTCGTGCCGCGGCAGCCGCCGAGCAGGTTGGTCGCGACGACGTAGAAGCGGTCGGTGTCGAACGCCTTGCCCGGGCCGATCATCCCGTCCCACCAGCCCAGCCCCTTGCCGGACGCGCCGTCGCGATCCGCGGCGCCGAACCCGTCGCGGGTGCTCTCCGCGGGCGGCGTCTTCGCGATGCCCGCCGCGTGGGCGTCGCCGCTCAGCGCGTGGCAGACCAGGATGACGTTGTCCCGCCGGGGTGACAGGGTGCCGTAGGTTTCGTACGCTACCCGAATCGGGTGAAGTTCCCGCCCGCAGTCAAGCCGTACCGGCCTCGGCAGGTCAAGGTACTGAGTTTCGACGGTACCGACAGAACCGACCGGGCCGACCGAGCCGGCCGCGAGCGTCGGGGCGGGCTCTGCCATAGGGGCTATGGTAACCCGCCATGTCCCGAGGTATTGTCAAGCATCCCCATAGGATAATGGGGAAACGGGAGAGGGGATGGCGACATGACCACGGTTGCCGACAACGGAGTTAACGTCCAGGCGCTGCTCGACGCGCGCGAGGTGCTGAAGGGCGCGCCCGAGGCCGCCCAGTTCACCTGGCGCGCCTCCGCCAAGTGGCAGAGCGGCGTGCACAGCCAGATCAAGGTGCAGAGCTTCTTCGGCCTCGGCCAGGAGCAGAACCACCAGCAGGAGTCGGTGTTCGAGGCCGACCACCCCGAGGTCTTCGCGGCCGACGGACAAGGCCATCACGCCGATCGAGTACCTGCTCGTCGGCCTGGCGAGCTGCCTCAGCGCGGGCGTGGCGTCGGTCGCGCAGAACCGCGGCATCCAGCTGCACTCGGTGGAGGCGACCGTCGAGGGCAACCACGACATCCGCGGCATCCTCGGCGCCGACAGCGACGTGCGCAACGGCTACAACGACATCAAGGTGACGTTCCACATCGACGCGGACGCGTCGAAGGAGGACATCGAGGCGCTGGTGGCCCAGTCGCAGAAGCGCTCCGCCGTGTTCGACGCGCTGACCAACCCGACGGACGTCACCGTCGAAGTCGCCTGAGGGGCCGCGTCATCGAGCGCACTACCACGGTCGTCATCGGCGCGGGGCACGCGGGCCTCGCCGCGAGCCACTTCCTGAGCGACCGGTCGATCGATCACGTCGTCCTTGAGCGCGGCGAGGTGGCGAACTCCTGGCGGCGCGAACGCTGGGACTCGCTGCGGCTGCTCACGCCCAACTGGCAGAGCCGCCTGCCCGGCCTGCGCTACGACGGCGCGGACCCCGACGGCTACATGACCGATGGCCGAGGTGACCGAGTTCATCGAGCGCTTCGCCAAGGTCGTCCCGCGCCCCGGTCCGGACCGGCGTGAACGTCACGTCGGTCCGGCGCGCCGGCGACGGCTACCAGGTGACGACGAGCGACGGCGAGATCGCCTGCCGGACGGTGGTCATCGCGAGCGGCGCGTGCAACCGGCCGTCGGTGCCGCCGCTCGCGCGGCGGTCCCGGAGTCCGTCGAGCAGCTGACCCCGTTCGACTACCGCGACCCCGGCCAGCTGCCCGACGGCGGCGTGCTCGTCGTGGGGGCGTCGGCGACCGGCGTGCAGCTGGCGGCCGAGATCAAGCGGTCCGGCAGGCCGGTGACCCTTTCCGTGGGGGAGCACGTGCGGCTGCCGCGCCTCTACCGCGGCCGCGACGTGCTGTGGTGGATGGACGCCTCCGGCGCTGTGGGACCAGCGCTACGACGAGGTCGACGACCTCGGCCGGGCCCGGCGGCTGCCCTCGCCCCAGCTGGTCGGGACACCCGAGCGGTCCACGCTCGACCTCAACGCGCTCACCGCGCTCGGCGTCGAGCTAGTGGGCCGGTGGGCGACGGTCCGCGACGGCCGCGCGCTGTTCTCCGGCGGCCTGCGCAACGTGTTCTCGCTGGCCGACCTCAAGATGAACCGCCTGCTCGACACCTTCGACGAGTGGGCGCTGACGAGCGGGCGCGACGCCGAGTTCGATTCCCCTGAGCGCTTCGCGCCGACGCTGGCGCCGAGCGCCGCGCGACTCCAGCTTGACCTGCGAAGCGGCGAGATCCGCGCGGTCGTGTGGGCGACCGGCTTCCGGCCTGACTACGACTGGCTCGACGTCCCGGTGATCGACGAGAAGGGCCGGCTGCGCCACGAGGGCGGCGTGGTCGACAGCCCCGGGCTGTACGCGCTTGGCCTGCCGGTGCTGCGCCGGCGCAAGTCCACCTTCATTCACGGGATCGAGGACGACGCGCGCGAGGTGATCGATCACCTCGCCCGGCACCTCGCCGTGCCCGGCTAGGAGCCGCTCTTACCGTGTCCGAAATGGTGCCCTTCGAACAAGACGTCCTCGCGGACCACGGTCGCCGGGTTGCCCTTGACGAGCACCTTGGACGGCACCTTCCCGCTGACCATGCTGGCCGCGCCCACCACGCTTCCGTCGCCGATCGTCGCGCTCACGACGGTGGCCCCGGTACCGAGCCACACCCGGTCGCCGATCTGCGTGCCGCGCGCGACAGGCCTTGCCTTTCCGTCCACGGTGAGGTCGTGGCCATTGCCGTCCAGGATATTAACGTTCCAGGAGATGCCGCACTCTGACCCAATGCTGATGTGGTCCCAGCAGGTGATGACGCCGTCGTAGTGGATGAAGGTCTGGTCGCCTATTTCCAGGTGCGCGTTGTCGCCGATCAGTATCCGCGTGCCGGACGAGATCAGCACCTCGCCGTGCACGGTCAGCCGGCCGCCGGGCCTTATCTGAAGCGAGAGCGGCGTCCCCAGCGGGTGCCGCATGCCGAGGCGGAGGCGGGCGCCGGGCGCGAGCTCTATTCGGGCCCCTTTAGCCAGCCGAATACGTGTCCCCCGCACTACGACGACCCGGCCGTGAAAGCGCCTACTGAGATAAAGGGACTTTGCAACGGAAAGTGCCAGCGCAGACTTTATGTTCACATCCACCTCAGCATTACCATCCGAAAGCTCCTCCCCGAGGGAGGCAGGCCTGTCACCAGACGGTGAGTGACGGCATCGTACCACCGCATGTCAATGGATGAGCAGGTAATTGCGGTCGGCGGGTGGCTGGCTCGTGATTGCTGCCGTCAGTGCCGCCCACTGCCCGGAGAGTGCGGCCGGTGGCGCCGTTCACCGGGCAGGCGGCATGGAAGCGACGACTGGCCGTCGCGGCCAGTGCGGCGGCACGTGACAAGGTGCAGGCCAGCGGCGGGTTGCCCGTTTCCAGAGCGCGGAAAGCCCGGTATTCCCGGTTCGCGCGGATGCAGAGGCAGTTCAGAGGGTTCGCCGAGATGCAGAGCTTCACCACAGGGTGATTGCCGCATCGGTGGATTTCAGCAGGGCAGTCTAAGCGGGACAAGGAAAGGCCTGCGAAAGGAAGCGGGTCAAGGGAGGAGAAATGTCCACTGCCCTGTGGATGAATATTCCGCTCATGGTGCTCGCGTTCGCGCTCTGGGTGGGCGTGCCGCTCTGGATGGTGCTGCGCCGCAAGGACTGGCAGGGAAAGCAGGAAACCCGCAGCGTACCGGCCTACCTCGCGCGGCGCCCGGTCCCGGTCCCGGTCCCGGTCCGGTCCATGTTCCCCGCTCCGTCGGCTACGAGGGTCGCCGTTCCATTCGGCCGCTGACCGGCGGCGCGGGCGGGTAATCCCGTCGCATGACGCGTGGCGGTAGAACCGCGCCCGCCAGGTTGCCAGAGTTGTTTACCTTCACGGAAATTGAGCGCTTAGGCGCGCGGAATTTCCGCGAGGAAACCTCTTCGCGATCAGGCGGGCGCGGCTGCGTCTATATCAAGAGTCGTCTATTTCAAGAAATGCCGGACGGCGACGCGCCGTCGTGGCCGGGCCACGGACATTCGATGCGATCGGGTTGTCAAGCGGCTCTGAGGCCTCGCAGGTCCCTGGTGCCGCACCATATGCCAAGCTTCGAGTGTGCTTGTACTCGCGATCGCTTGCGTCGTCAGTGCCGCCGCCTGGGTGTACCTGGTGCTGGCGCACGGCGGGTTCTGGCTGACCAGTCAGCGGCTGCCCGCCCGCGGCGCAGGCGGGAGCCGCCCGACGGCCTGGCCGTCCGTCGCCGCCGTGGTCCCGGCCAGGAACGAGGCCGAGTCCCTCCCGGTGACGCTGCCGGCGCTGCTCGCCCAGGACTACCCGGCCGGGTTCAGCGTCTACCTCGTCGACGACAACAGCGACGACGGCACGGCCGCGATCGCGGCCGAACTCGGTGAGAAGGCCGCGCGCGACGGCGGCGCGCCGCTGACCGTCGTCCAGGGCCAGCCGCGGCCCGACGGGTGGGCGGGCAAGGTCTGGGCGATGGCGCAGGGCCTCGCGGCGGTGACCGGGCCGGGGACGACGGTTAACGGGCCGGCGACGACGGTTGACGGGCCGGGGACGGCTGCGGCCGCTGCCCCGGAGTACGTGCTGTTCACCGACGCCGACATCAGCTGGGCGCCGACGGCGCTGCGCGACCTGGTCGGCGGCCGCCGAATCCGATGACCGGGCCCTGGTGTCGCAGATGGCCCTGCTGCGCGCGGAAACGAGGTGGGAGCGGGTCATCGTGCCCGCCTTCGTCTACTTCTTCGCCCAGCTCTACCCGTTCCGCAAGGTCAATGACCCCGAGCAGCGGGACCGCCGCGGCGGCCGGCGGCTGCATGCTCGTCAGGAGGTCCGCGCTCGAGGCGGCCGGCGGCCTTGAACCGATCAAGGGCGCGCTGATCGATGACGTGGCGCTCGGCACCCTGCTCAAGAAGCACGGCAACCGCACCTGGCTCGGCCTGACCACCGACATCAGCAGCGCGCGCCCCTACCCGAGCCTGGCCAGCCTCTGGCACATGGTCGCCAGGTCCGCGTACGTGCAGCTCCGGTACAACCCGCTGCTGCTGGCCGGCACGGTCGTCGGCCTGCTGCTGCTCTACGTCGCGCCGCCGGCCGGGGTAATCGCCGCGCTGGCGGGGGCGGCCGCCGGGACCGCGGGCCTGACCGCGGCGGTCGCCGGGCTGGCCGGGCTGGCCGGCTGGGCGCTGATGACGGCCAGCTACGTTCCCATGCTCCGGCTCTACCGGCTGTCGGCGTTCCGCGCCCCGGCGCTTCCGCTGATCGCCGTGCTCTACGCCGCGATGACCGTCGACTCCGCCCGCCGCCACTACACCGGCCGGGCCGTCTCCTGGCGCGGCGGCAGCGCCGGCCGGGTGTGACCACCGCCCGGCGGCGCGAAGCGGGTGCTGTACGGGCCGCCTCCCGGTGGCGGAGAATGCCGTAGGCGGGTGAGGCGACGCACGCACCCGTTCGGAATATGGACTTTGATTTAGTTACAGAACAGGAGCCACGGGATGGCGATCAGCGTGCAGGGCGTGGTGTCACGCGGCAAGGGCGAGCCGGTCCAGGTCACCGAGGTGCTCGTGCCCGAGCCCGGGCCCGGGGGAGGCGCTCGTCCGCGTCCAGGCGTGCGGCGTCTGCCACACCGACCTGCACTACAAGATGGGCGGCATCGGCGACGACTACCCGTACCTGCTCGGGCACGAGGCCGCCGGGGTCGTCGAGGCGGTCGGTGATGACGTGACCGACGTGGCGCCCGGGGACTTCGTCATCCTCAACTGGCGCGCGGTCTGCGGCCAGTGCCGGGCCTGCAAGCGGGGCCGCCCGTGGTACTGCTTCGCCACGCACAACGCGACCCAGAAGATGACCCTCGCCGACGGGACGCCGCTTGTCGCCCGCGCTCGGCATCGGCGCGTTCGCGGAGAAGACGCTGGTCGCGGCGGGCCAGTGCACGAAGGTCAACCCGGCGATCGCCCCCGCGACCGCGGGGCTGCTCGGCTGCGGCGTGATGGCCGGCATCGGCGCGGCGATCAACACCGGCGGCGTCACCCGCGGCGACACGGTCGCCGTGATCGGCTGCGGCGGCGTCGGCGACGCGGCGGTGCTCGGCAGCAGGCTGGCCGGCGCCAAGACGATCATCGCGGTGGACATCGACGACAGGAAGCTTGAGTGGGCGCGCGAGTTCGGCGCCACGCACACGATCAACTCGCGTAACGCGGACGCGGTCGAGGGGATCCGGGAGCTGACCGGGGGCTTCGGCGCCGACGTCGTGGTGGAGGCGATCGGGCGGCCGGAGACCTACAAGCAGGCGTTCTTCGCCCGCGACCTGGCCGGCGTCGTCGTGCTCGTCGGCGTGCCGACCCCGGACATGGAGCTGGAACTGCCGCTGCTCGAGGTCTTCGGGCGCGGCGGTGCGCTCAAGTCCTCCTGGTACGGGGACTGCCTGCCGTCGCGCGACTTCCCGATGCTCGTCGACCTGCACCTGGAGGGGCGGCTGCCGCTGGAGAAGTTCGTCTCAGAGACGATCGGGCTCGGCGACATCGAGGCGGCCTTCACCAAGATGGAGCACGGCGACGTGCTGCGCAGCGTGGTGGTCTTCTGAGCGACGGTCTCTGACCGGCCCCGGATCGCGATGTGGTCCGGGCCGCGAACCGTCTCCACGGCGATGATGCGCGCCTGGGAGAACCGGCCGGACACCGTGGTGTTCGACGAGCCGCTTTACGCGTTCTACCTGTCCTCGACCGGCCTTGACCATCCCGGCCGGGACGAGGTGATCGCGAGCCAGCCCGCCTCGTGGCGCGCCGTGCTGTCGTCGCTCGCGTCGGATCCGCTGCCTCCCGGCGTGACCATCGCGTACGCGAAGCACATGACGCACCACGTGCTGCCGTCGGTCGACCTGGCGGCGTTCGCGCCGTTCCGGCACGCGTTCCTGATCAGGGACCCGCGCTCGCTGCTCGCCTCCTACGCGAGGGTCCGGTCCGCGCCGACCCTGGCCGACCTCGGGCTGCGGCAGCAGGCGTGGCTGTTCGAGGAGTTCGGCGGGCCGGTCATCGACTCCGCGGACCTGCTCGCCGCGCCCGAGGCCGCGCTGCGCGCGCTGTGCGCGGCGCTCGGGGTGCCGTTCTCCGCGTCGATGCTGTCCTGGCCGGCCGGGCCGCGCCCGTCCGACGGCGTCTGGGCGCCGCACTGGTACGACAGCGTCTGGCGGTCGACCGGGTTCGTCCCTGTCACGCCGGGTCCGCCGCCTGACCTGGACCCGTCGCTTGAGCCGCTGCTCGAGGAGTGCCTGCCGTACTACGAGAGGCTCAGGAAAAATAAGATCAAGATCGATATCCCGAACGAGTGCGGCTGACCCCCAGGGAGGATTCGATTGCTGCAGCAAGTTCGACGAGCGCAACCGCGACCTGATCGTCAACGTCGGCGGCCGCTTGTCGCACCGGGACGAGGCGGGGGTGTCCCCCTTCGACTCCGTGGTGCAAGGCGGGGACGCGGTCTGGGAGGGCCTGCGGCTGACCAACGGCCGGATCTTCGCGCTTGAGGAGCACCTGGCGCGGCTGCGCCGGTCGGCGCACGCGCTCGGCTTCGCCTCCGTGCCGTCGGACGCGTCGGTCATCGACGAGATCAGGCGCACGCTCGCCGCCAACTCCATGGTTACCGGCGTGCACATCCGGCTGACGCTGACGCGCGGCGTCAAGGTCACCTCGGGCATGGACCCCCGGCTGAACGTCTCCGGGCCGACGCTGATCGTCCTGGCCGAGTTCAAGGACCCGGTCTATGACCTGTCAGGGATCCGGCTGGTCACGTCGAGCGTCCGGCGGCACGCGCCGGACTCGCTTGACCCGAAGATCCACCACAACAACCTGCTGACCTCGATCCTGGCCAAGATCGAGGCGAACGTGGCGGGCGCGGACGACGCGGTCATGCTGGACAACCGCGGCTTCATCGCGGAAACGAACGCGACGCACCTCTTCATGGTGTTCCCGCGTGACCGGACTGGCCTGCCGGGTTCGCCCGGCGCCGCGTCGCCGACGTCACGCTCGCGACGCCGACGACCGTGGCCTGCCCGGAGGGGATCACCCGGGCGACCGTGCTGCGGCTCGCCGCGTCTGCCGGGATCGCCTGCGCGGAGGGCGATTACACGCTGACCCAGCTTTACAACGCCGCCGAGGCCTTCGTCACCGGGACGATGGGCGGCCTCGCCCCGGTGGTGTCCGTGGACGGGCGCTCGATCGGCGACGGCTCGATCGGCCCGGTCACCAAGCACCTCACAGAGCTGTACGCGAACCTCACCGCCACCACGGGCACCACGGTCGCGTACCGGCGGGTTACCGGCCGCATTATCGGGAAACTTTGGTCTAGACGGACATTTTCCGCTATACGGCTAATGAAGTTTCCGCGATAAAAATTGTTTCCGGATCATGGCGCGGGCGACTTCCCCGGGCTGGGTTACCGGCCGCATGCGAGTGCGGGCGGCAGGTCAGGCAGGGACGATCTTGCCGTCTTCCAGGTGGAGGACCTCGTCGGCGAGGTCGATGAGGGCGGGGTCGTGGGTGGCGACCAGGGCGGTGACGCCCTCGGAGCGGACGACGGCGCGCAGCAGCCGCATGATCTGCTTGCCGGTTTCCGCGTCGAGCTGGCCGGTGGGCTCGTCGGCGAGCAGCAGGGCCGGGCGGCTGGCGAGCGCGCGGGCGATCGCGACGCGCTGCTGCTGGCCGCCGGACAGCTCACCCGGGCGCTGCCTGGCGTGATCCGCGAGGCCGACGATCGACAGCATGAGCGCGACCCGCTCCTCGCGCTCGCGGGGCGCGACGCCCGCGATGCGCAGCGGGACGCCGACGTTCTCCGCCGCGGACAGCACGGGCAGCAGGCCGAACGACTGGAAGATATAGGCCACGGTCTCCCGGCGCAGCCGCATCCGGTCCCGCTCGCCCATGGCCGTCACGTCCTGCCCGGCGACGTGCACCGTGCCGCCGTCGGGGGAGTCGAGGCCGCCGACGACGTTGAGCAGGGTGGTCTTGCCCGATCCGGACCGGCCGCGCAGCGCGACCAGCCTGCCCTCGCCGATCGAGAACGTCACGCCGCGCAGCGCGGCGGTCGCGGTCGGGCCGCTGCCGTAGGTGCGGGTCACCTCGCGCACGTCGACCATGCGCGCGGGGGCCAGCCCGCTGGCGGTGGCGGCCGGTCGCGGCCGGCGCTGTCGCCGGCTGGCCCGTCACGGCTGGTCCGGCTCGGCCTCGTGTCCGCTCACTGCTCGCCTTCCTCGGTGCCGGTGCTGGTGCCGGTGCCGGTGTCGGTCGCGCGGACGCTGTGCGGCGCTGGCTGGCGACTACGGGATTGGCTGGCGGCGCGGGTATCCGGCCAGACGCCGATGTGGTCGACCTCCGACTCCAGCCGGACCCGGTCCCGCATGCCCAGTGCCTCGGTCATCTCGCGCGGAAGCTGCAGCCGCCCGGCCCGGTCGAGCACCGCGTACTCGACGGCGTGCCCGAGCGTGCCCGAGCCGTCGGCCGCGCCGTGCCGCAGGGTCTCCGTCGCGGTCCTGCCGTCCCTGATCGCGATCGTCCGGCGCACCATCGACGACACCGCGGGGTCGTGCGTCACGACCAGCACCGTCACGCCGAGCTCGGCTGTTGGCCGTCTGCAGCGCGCCGAACACCGACGCCGCCGTCGCGCTGTCAAGCTCTCCCGTCGGCTCGTCGGCCAGCAGCACGGACGGCGAGTTCGCCAGCGCCACCGCGATCGCGACCCGCTGCTGCTCGCCGCCGGACATCTGGTCGGGCCGCCGCCCGGCGCAGTGCGCGACGCCGAGCACGTCGAGCAGGTCGCCGGCCCGGGTACGGCGGCGCGCCGCGCCGCGTCCCGGCGAGCCGGAGCGGGAGCTCGACGTTCTGCAGTGCCGGTCAGGTACGGCAGCAGGTTGCGCGCCGTCTGCTGCCAGATGAACCCGACCACGGACCGCCGGTAGCCGAGCCGCTGCCGCGCGGACATCGACGCCAGGTCGTGCCCGGCCACCCGCACGGAACCCGCGGTGGGCGCGTCCAGGCCGGCCAGGATGTTCATCAGCGTGGACTTGCCGCTGCCCGACGCGCCGACCAGGGCGGTCAGCTCACCCGGCGCGACCACGAGGTCGAGGCCCTGCAGCGCCTGCACCTCGATGCCCTCGGCGAGGTAGATGCGGACGAGCCGGTCGCACACGATCAGCGCGCCGGCCCCGTAGTCATCGTGCGCCTCGGCGCGCGCGGCCGCGCGCCGAGCGCGCCGAGCGTTCCGAGCTCGTCTGCCGTCGTCATCCTGAGCTCCCGTTCATCCGCCTACCCGCAGGGAGGCGGCGACACCGCGCCGCCGTCCTGCCCCGATCTCGATGCCAAGTGACACGGCCGCGAGCACGAGCAGCCCCGCGAGCGGCAGCGCGACCGCGGCGACGTCCGGCACGAGCGGCACCGCGGCCGACGACCCGGTGAAGACCGACAGGTCGATGACCGGCCGCACCACCGGCGGCAGCACCAGCGCGCACGCCCAGGCCGCCACCGCCGCCGCGATCACCGCGGGCAGCAGCTCGAGCGCCACGACCCGGGCCCGCTGCCCCTCGCCGAGGCCCATGGTGGCCAGCCGGGCCAGGGTCGCATCGCGCTCGGCCGCGCCGAGCGCGAGCTCAAGCAGCATGACCGCCAGCCCGAGCACCGCGGCCGCGATGACCGACAGGGTGATCACCGCGACCGCCCCGTGCTGCAGCGGTGCGCCGCTCAGCCCGGCGAGCACGTCCGAACGGAAGGTGATGTCCCCGCCGGCCAGGTTCTTGTCCCACCACCGCGGTCAGCCGGGCCCGGTCGATGCCCGAGCCGGTCAGCAGCATCTCGTTGACCGCGATCGGCGTCGGCGGCGTGGCCGAGGACTTCAGGGCGGCCAGCGGCATGATGATGAACGCGGGATTGGCCGCCAGTGGCGGCCCGCTCGGCAGCGCGGGCGAACTCGGGCAGCGCGGGCATGCCCGGCAGCGCGGGCGTGCTCGACAGCGTGCCGGCCACCCGGACGCTGACCGGGCGCACCGGCGTCCTGCGTGCTGAGCGTGACCGCGCCCTTCCCGAGCGCGGCGGCGGCTGACGGCGACGCGAGCACCGGCTGCGGCGCGCCCGGGCCGGCCGGCGCGCGAGCAGCCCGGCCGGCACCGCCGGGTACCCCTCGGTCGCGGCCACGAGCGCCGCGTAGCTCGGCGGGGTCGACGGCGAGCCCGGTGACCTGCGTGCCGTCGGGCGTGAACCAGGTGGCCTGGTACACCGCGCCGCGTGCGTCACGCCGGGCACGCCCGCGATGGCGCGGGCCGTGGCCGCCGGGATCGTGAAGCTGGGGGCGACCGGCGACGGGCGTGACCGTCGCGTCCGCGCCGACGGCCTGCCATGACGCGGCGACCTCGCCGTTGGTCACCGCGTCGCGCACCATGCCGCCGAACGCGGCCACGGTGAGCGCGAGGACGAGGGCGAACGCGGGCAGCGCGGGGGTGAGCGCGGTGCGCGCCGCCCGGGCGAGGCCGAGGAACGCGGGCGCGCCCGACGTGCGCGCCGCGGCCCGCAGCAGCCCAGCGCAGCACCAGCGGGTACAGCCGGAACACCACGATCACCGCGGGGACCGCGACGAGCACCGGGGCGGCGCTCGTGTACAGGTTCACGCCGGACCCGGCCTGCAGGCCCTGCTGGCGGAAGACGAGGATGCCGGCCACCGCCGCCGCGGTCAGCGCCACCTCGGCGACCAGCCGGGCCCGGGCCCGCGCTGGCGCCGGCGCGGCCGCCGCGCGCGCCGGCGGCGGAGGCAGCCGGTACTGCCACGCGACCATGAGGGCGGGGCCGCAGACGGCGAACGAGCAGCACGGCGACGAGCGGCCACCAGGCGCCCGTGGCGCCGGCGGCTGGAGCGGTCCCGCCGCGGGCACGGCGAGCACCGCCAGGGCGACGCCCGCCACGGCGGCGGGGACGCAGACGACGGCGGCCTCGGCGCCGACCGTGCCGGCCAGCCGCCACAGCGACGCGCCGCGCGCCCGGATCAGCGCGAGCTCGGCCGACCGGCGCAGCACGACCATCCGGGCGGCGAGCAGCAGCACGACCAGGCCGGCCGCGGTGAGGCTCACGTACAGCAGCCAGAGCAGCATGTCCGCCGACTGCGCGGCGGAGATGAACGACGCCAGCGCGGGCAGCAGGCTCGACGTGGCGGCGAGCGCGTCGGAGACGGGCGCGACGTCGGCCGACAGCGGCAGCGTCCTGGTGCTCAGCCCGGTGAGCGCGTCGCTCAGCGGCTGGGCCTGGTCCCCGGTGAGCGCGCCGAGCGCGAGCGGGAACAGTCCACTGGACGTTGATCCCCGCCCGGCCGAAGTCCGGCTGCAGCGCCTCGCTCTCGCCCGGGGCGGCGAGCACCCCGCCGACCCAGTACGGCGAGGTGGGCGGCCCCTGCAGCGTCGGGGACGGCCGGGGTCGGGTCGGACGTCCAGAAGGCCGAGTCCGGCGTCGACCGGCGCCACGATCCCGCTCACCTCGAGGGTGATCGCGGGCGCCTGGCCGATCAGCGGGAGCTCGGGGCCGGGGATCTTCACCTTCGAGCCGGGCTTCAGGTCGAATCTCGCCGCGGTCTGCTGCGTCACCAGGACCTGCAGCACCGGGTAGAAGCGGACCCGCGGCGGCAGGTGGTAGCTGGCCGGGGCGAGGGCCGGGGCCGCGGGGAAGCGGCCGGACACCAGCCGCACGTGCTGGTTCAGCGGCTGCCGGTAGGCGATCTCCAGCTTGACCGGGAGGCCGCCCGCGGCCGGCGGCGAGGACGTCAGCGTGTTCAGCCGGGTGGTCAGCGCCGTCCAGTCGGCGGACGCGGGGGCGAGCCGCACCACGCCCTGGTTGAGGTCACCGCGCAGCTCGCCGGTGATCTCCGTGACCTGTCCCTCGGACAGGTCTGCGGCGTCGACTGCGCCGGGCGGGGCCAGCGCGGTCGAGATGGCCTGCCACGATCCCGCGCACGGCGATGGTCGAGGACAGCTGGGGGGCGGCGGCGAGCGTCTGCCGCAGCGCCTCGGTCCTGGTCGCGAGCGCCTCCCTGACGCCCGGCGGTGGCGGCGAAGACCAGGCAGAGGGTGAGCAGCGCCAGCCGGCGCTGATCGCCCGGGAGCGCGTGCCGCGGAACGGCGGTGCGCCTGGCAGCGCCTCCGCGCCCGGCTAGGCGCTCACGCTGCCTCCGCTGCGCGGAGCTCGGCCGCCGGGTCCGGGCGGCGGAAGACGACGAGGGCGGCGGCCAGCGCGGGGAGCACGGCCACGGCGGCCGCGAGCGGCACCGTCTGGGACAGGTCGAAGAGCGTAACGGGCGGCGGGACCGGGGCCTGCGCGGTCGCGGTGAGCGTGACCGCGGGCACGAGCAGCCGCGCGACGACGGTGCCGAGCACCAGGCCGAGCACGGCCGAGGGAACCGAGAGCAGCAGCTTCTCCAGGAACAGCCGCGCGGCGGCGGACCGCTGGGTGACGCCGAGCGCGGCGAGCAGCGCGTTCTCCGCGCGCCGCTGGCGGACGTCCGCCGCGATCGAGACCCAGAAACCGGTGACGGCGAGCAGCGCCGCCGCCACGGCCATGGCGAGCAGCGCCTGCTGCGGCGCGGCCGACAGCGGGTCGGCCAGGGTGGCGGCGGTGAGCGCCGCCCTGCTGGTCACCGCCGCGCCCGGTGGCAGGGCCCGGGCCAGCGCACGGCGGCACTTGCGCGCCGTCGGTGGCGAGCCACCACTGGGTGACGGCGAGCGGCGCGCCGCCGCTGCTGACGAGGTACGCCTGGAGGGTCCGCAGGTCCACGATCATCGCGCTGCCGGCGACCGTCGGGAACGTGTCGGCCACGGCCACGACGTCGACGGGGACCGTCACGCCGTTGACCGTTGCCTGCACGGTCGTCACCCGGGCCGGCCTTGTTCGCGTTGACGAACGCCTGGTTGACGATCGCCGGGACCGCCGCCGGCGCGGCGGCGCGGCGGTGAGCGTCACCTGCCCCTGCACCGGCGCCGGGACGAAGCTTGGCCCGACGCTGGTTGTACACGACGCCGAAGCCGGGGTGAACGTCAGCGTCGCGCCGCCGGGCGCGGACTGCCAGCCGGCCGTGTCCGGGTCGGCGAAGTTCAGCGGCACGGGGGAGGAGTTGGCCTGGGAGTCGAGCTCGCCCGCGTTCGCCGCGGCGGTCCAGCTGCTGGTCGTCGCGCCGCCGACGGTGAGCTTGACCGGCGTGCTTCAGCTGCTTCGTCCGGCAGCGTGTAGCTGAGCGTGACCTGGGTCAGCCGCAGCGGGTAGGCGACGCTGGTCCCGCCGAGCGGCACGGTGAGCACGTGCGGCCGGCCGTCGGCCGGCAGCGGGGACGTCGCCGGGAGCTGGAAGGCGGCGCCGTCAGCGTCGGTGACGGTGAACACCGCCGGTGACCGGGCCGATGGGCGCGCGGCTGAGCGTGGCGGTCAGGTCAACGCGCCCGCGGCCGGCCGGGGATGGCGGCGCCGCCGGTCCCGGGCGGCCGGCGCGATGGCGGCGAACAGCGCGCTCGCCGGCAGCGCCGCCTCGTCGGGGCGCAGCCGCACGACCTGCGGGGCCTTAGCGGAGTCAATGGCCAGCACGTCGGCGGGCAGCGACTGCACCGTGGCGGCGGCGGCCATCGCGGTCTTGACCCCGGGCGCCGCGCTGACCTTCGTCTCGGCGCCGGCGGCCAGCGGGGCGGCCAGGTCCACCCGCACGTCGCCGCCGGTCGTGAACGCCGCCTGGTCGGCGGCGGACCTGGACCAGCTCGCGTGCTGCGCGAGCGCCAGCGTGCCGGTGGCGACCGCCATGACGAGCAGCAGCGCGGCGCCGCCCTGGCGCAGCGGCTGGCGGCTGAACTGCCAGCTGGCCAGCGCCCCGGTCAGCCCGCGGCCGCGGGCCGCCAGCCGGTCGGTGGCCCGTGCGCCGGCGGGCAGCAGCCGCAGCGTGAGCACCGTGCCGCCCGCCAGCGCGAGCGCGGGCGCGAGCGCGAGCACCGGATCGATGGTCGGTGCCCCGCCGGCTCGCCGAGGTGGTGACGGCCGAGTAGCGGCGCAGCTGCCACCCGGCGAGCACCGCGAGCGCGACGAGGGCCAGGTCCGCGCCGGCCCTGGTCGCGCTGGCGATGGCCGCCTGGCGCGCCGCGGCGGACTCCGCTCGGCGCCGCGGCCGGGCCGCAGCACCGGGAAGAGCATCGCGCCGATCGCGAGCACGGCGATGACCGCGGCCGCGGCCATGGCGTCAAGCCAGGTGCCCGCGGCCCGCAGGCTGACTCCGCCGTAGGCCGAGCCGCCGCCGCCGAGGGTGCCGCCGAGCAGCCGGGCCAGCCAGACTCCGCCGGCGCCGCCGAGCAGCGCGGCGAGCAGCGACAGCGGGATCACCTCGGTCGCGGTCAGCCGGGTGAGCTGCCACCGGGTCGCGCCGCGCGCCGTCAGCAGCGCGGTCTCGCCCTCGCGCTGGGCCGACAGCAGCCGGGCGACCGCGATCAGCGCCGCCAGCGTGAGCACGAGCAGCTGCAGGGCGCTGATCGCGAGCAGCGACCTCGCGACGGCCAGGTTGCTGCCGGTGTCGGCCAGCACGGTCGGCAGGCTGGTGGTGAGCTGCACCGAGCTGCAGCGCGGCTGGACTGGTCGAGGACGCGGACATGAGCGCGGTCACGTCGGCGCGATATGGCGGCCAGGTCGGTGTCGGGGAACGCGCGACATGTCGGGCTGGGCGACCCAGGTCCCGGTCGCCGCGGCGAGCTGGCCGGGGAGACCGACGCGGCGGCGAGCTTGGCGGCGAACGCCGACGGCGCCACGACGAGCGGGCCGTAGGTGGTGAAGCCGCCGCGGTGGTCGACCCGCTGGCGGGCACGCTGTCCAGCGCCCAGTACGAGGCGGCCGCGCCAGACAGCTGGCGCTGGGCGAAGAGCCCGGTGATCTCGAACGTCACCGGCGTGTTCGAGGACCGGTCGCGCAGCCTGACCATTTCCCCGACGTGCAGGTTGAGCAGCGCGGCGGCGGTGGCGGGCAGCGCCGCGGGTATCGCGCCCGCGCCGGCCCGGCGCGGCGCCCGTCCCGGCCACGTGCCGGACACGAGCACCGCGTGCGCCTCGATGCCGTCGAGCGACGCGGCCTCAAGCAGCGGGGTGTTCCCGCCGCGCCCGGCCGGCCGGGCGGGCAGCGCCCCGGGCACGAGGCCGAGCGGGTCGGACCAGGTCCCCTGCCAGAAGCCGAACGGCACGCCCGGCAGCGCCGAGCCGATCGCGGACCGCAGGGCGTCCGTGGTCGTGCGCGACGTCGGCCGCCGGAGAAGGACCCGTTCGCCGTCAGCGCGGTGCCGCGGCGCGACGGCCAGGTCATGCCGGACGGTCTGCGGGAGCGCCTGCCCGGCGAACGCCGCGAGCGCCGCCGCGACCGCCGCGGCCACGAGCGTGGTCAGCGCCGCGGCGGCGATCACCACCCAGTGCGCGGTCATGCGGCGCGCAGGCAGGGGACCACGCGGAGCGAACACGAGCCAAAGGATTCCTTACGTACGGAACCCTGGCAATTCCCCTTTATAACAAATAGACCGTTTTCGCCGCTGATAGCGGAGGCCGCCACCGGGCTAGTCGGCCTGGCCGAGCGCGTCCCAGCGGGCCATGACGGCGGGCATCTCCGCGGCGAGGAACTCGAAGAACGCGGCGTGATCGGCCATCCGGCGCCCGGCGGGCGTGTCCGCGGCCGACCAGGTCCATGCCCTCCTTGAGCAGCGCGGCCCACCGGATGAGCACGTGGTTGCGGAGCAGCATCACCTGGTGCCAGATGTCGGCGGGCATCCGGTAGTACTCCCGCCGCGACCCGGGCACGCGCTCCTTGTGCACCAGGCCGAGCCCGGTCAGGTAGCGCACCGCGCCCGACACCGCGGCCGGGCTGATCTGCAGCAGGTCGACGAGCTCGGCCGCGGTCAGCCGCCCGGAGTCGGTGACGAGCAGCGCGACGAAGACGCGCGCGGGCATCGGCGGGAACCCGGCCACGATCAGCACCGCCGCGAACCTCTCGATGAACTCGGGCAGGCTCCGGGGCTTCGTCGGGTACCGCCATGCAGATGAACGATACAGCATTCGGAACTTTCACAAATTTCTGAATATCCGGTAGCGCTGAGGGCATGGCGAACGCGATCGAGGCGCGCGGGCTGCGCAAGCGCTTCGGCAAGGCAACGGCGCTTGACGGCCTCGACCTGACCGTCGCGCGCCGGCGAGGTGCACGCCTTCCTCGGCCCGAACGGCGCGGGCAAGACCACCACGATCCGCATACTGCTCGGCCTGCTCCGCAAGGACGGCGGCGACGCCGTCGCTGCTCGGCGGCGACCCCTGGCGCGACGCGACCGCGCTGCACGGCAGGCTCGCGTACGTCCCCGGCGACGTCACGCTCTGGCCGGCGATGACCGGCGGCGAGATCATCGACCTGCTCGCCCGGCTGCGCGGCGGCGCGGCTAGCACGGGGCTGCTAAGCCGCGGGCACGACAGCAAGCGCCGCCAGGAGCTGATCGAGCGCTTCGACCTGGACCCGAGCAAGAAGGCCCGCGCCTACTCCAAGGGCAACCGGCAGAAGGTCGCGCTGATCGCGGCCCTGGCGAGCGACGCCGAGCTGCTCGTCTTCGACGAGCCCACCTCCGGCCTCGACCCGCTCATGGAGGCGGCCTTCCAGGAGTGCGTCAACGCCGAGCGCCACGGCGGCCGGACCGTGCTGCTGTCCAGCCACATCCTCGCCGAGGCCGAGGCACTCGCCGACCGGGTGACGATCATCAGGGCGGGCCGCAGCGTGGAGACCGGCACGCTCGCCGACCTGCGCCACCTGACCCGCACCACGATCGACGCCGAGCTCGACGGGCCGGTCGCCGTCGGCGACCTGCCCGGCGTCCACGACGCGGTCCTGGACGGCACCAGGCTGCGCTGCGAGGTGGACAACGCCGCCCTCACCGAGGTCCTCCGCCGCCTGGCGGCCGCCGGGGTGCGCACCCTCACCTGCCGGCCGCCGACCCTGGAAGAGCTGTTCCTCCGCCATTACGCGGATCAAGACCGCGATGATCCCGAACGAGTGCGGGTGACTCCGTCCCGATGACCGCCGCCCCCGCCGTCGCGGCAGCCCGGCCGCGGGCCATCGCGGGCCCGGCGCACTGGCAGGAACCGGCGCGCTCACCATGCTGGCGCTGCGCCGGGACCGGATCATGCTGCCCGTCTGGGTGTACGTGGTGGTGATCGGCGTCGCCGCGAACGCCTTCACCTTCGCCAGGCTCTACCAGACGGCCGCGTCGCGCGAGTCGCTCGTCTCGTCCGGCCTGGGCAATCCCGGCGCTCGTCTTCCTTTACGGCCGGCTGAACGGCGACTCGGTCGGCGCGCTCACCGCCTGGCGGTACGGCGTATGGGGCGCGCTGTTCGCGGCGCTGATGTCGGTCTTCCTCGTCGTCAGGCACACCAGGGGCGATGAGGAGGCCGGGCGCCTTGAGCTGGTCAGGTCGGCCAGGGTCGGCCGGCAGGCGCCGCTGACGTCGGCGCTCGCCGTCGCGGCGCTCGCCAACGCGGTCCTGGTCGCGCTGCTGTGCCTGGTGCTGCCCGCTGCTCGGCCTGCCGGCCGCCGGGTCGGCCGCGCTCGCGCTGGCGATCGGCACCTGCGGCCTCGCGTTCACCGGGATCAGCGCTGGTCGCGGCCCAGCTCACCTCCGGCGCGCGGGCCGCGCGCGGCCTGGCGATCGGCGTGCTCGGCGTCGCGTTCCTCGCCCGCGCCGTCGGCGACGCCGCCGGGGCGAGCGGCCCGTCCTGGCTCACCTGGGTGCTGCCGCTCGGCTGGACGGAGACCCTGCGGCCGTTCGCCGGCGAGCGCTGGTGGGTGCTCGCGCTGCCCGTCGCGCTGTTCCTCGGGGGCACCTGGCTGGCGTTCTCGCTCGCCCGGCGGCGTGACCTCGGGGCCGGCCTGCTCCCGGACCGGCCCGGCCGGCCGGCCGCGTCGGCCGCGCTGCGCGGGCCGTTCGCGCTCGCGTGCGCGGCTGCAGTGGCCGGCGCTCGCGGGCTGGTCGGCCGGGTACGCGGTCATGTTCGCGGTCTGCGGCGCCGCGGCCAAGGGCATCGGCCAGCTCGTCGGCAGCAACGGCGGGCTTACCAGGGAGTTCACCAGGATCGGCGGCCAGGCCGCGATCGTCAACGCGTACCTGGCCGCGCTGATGCTGCTCGGCGGGCTCGTCGCCGCGGCCTACGGGGTAACCGCGGTGCTCCGCCTGCACGCCGAGGAGACGGCGGGCCGCGCCGACCCGGTCCTCGCCGGGTCGGTCGGGCGCGTGCGGTGGGGGCTCAGCCACCTCGTGGTCGCCTTCGCGGGCACGGCGGTGCTGCTGGTGATCGCCGGCCTCGCGACCGGGCTCGGCTACGGCCTTGCCGCCGGCGGCGCGGGCAGCGAGACGGTCCGGATGCTGGGCGCGGGCCTCGCCCAGCTCCCGGCGGCCGCGGTGATCGTCGGCGTCGCGGCGCTGGCCTACGGCGCGGTACCGGACGGGTGCGTGGCGGTCGCGTGGACGGCCGTCGGGCTCGCCGTCCTGCTCAACATCTTCGGCCCGGCGATCCAGCTCTCCCACTGGGTGCTCGACGTCTCGCCGTTCACCCACGTTCCCAGGCTGCCCGGCGGCACGGTCACCGCCACCCCGCTGCTCTGGCTGAGCGCTGATCGCGCTCGCGCTCAGCGCGGCCGGCCTGGCCGCGCTGCGCCGCCGCGACATCGGCTAGCCGCCCCGTTCCCTCTCCGCCAGGCCGACTGGGGTCACTTAACGTCGTCCTGATGACCGTTTTGTAGGGATATGTGGAGCATGAAACGGACCCTATGTCGAGATGGGGCATTTGGCGGCCCGGCCGACGGCGCGCCGGGCCTGAAGTTCCCTGCACGGAGGCGTCTGGAGCGCTACGTTGGGTGCGGTCGGGCCGCTAGGCGGTTGTGGAATGTCCGGTAATGAGACGTTTTGCAAAGATGTTTACCTGGGCGACACGCCGATATGCCCGATGAGGTAGCGAAGATAGGCATTTGCCGAGATGATGTTGTGACCTTGCCGAACCGCAGGTACCACAGACAACACGAGGTGACCGCCATATGAGGAGCGGATGGCCGCACTCCGAGGATGGCCGGGGGATGACGCCGGCCAACCAGGGGCACGTGCCGTTCGGCCCGGAGGTCTCGTGGCCGGCCGGGTACTCCGATCCGGAGTACGCGAGCGGCGACTACCGGTACCCGGCAACGCGGGCAGAGCAGCTGCCCGCGCTCGGCCAGGGCGCGCACCCGTACGCCGCCTTCGGCGGGCAGGCTACGGCGATGACGGTTACACCGACCCCGGCTACCAGGGCCCGTCCGCGCAGGACGCGGGGATCGCGGGCACCAGGACGGTTCGCGGATTCGTAGAGTCCGGCCAGAGGCCAGCAGGGCTACCCGGCAGACCGGCTACGCCCAGTCCGGCTATGCGCAGTCACCTCCCGGCGGGTACAGCCAGCCGGGATACGCGGGATCCAGCTACGCCGCGGCGGGCGAGATCGAGATGGCCTACCCGCCGGCGGCCACGGAGGCCTCCCACGGGGCGGACCTCTACAGCCAGCCGTGGGACTACGACCAGCCGCTCCGTTACGAGGGCGAAGAGGACACCTACCCGTCCCCAGGACAGCTACCGGCCGGCGGGCGGTTACGGGCAGAGCGGCGGCTACGGCAGCCAGGGGAACGACGGGGCCGTGCGGTACCAGCCGCCCGCTTTCGACCCGGCCGCGTACAACGGCTCCGACTACTCCATGCCGGGCATCAACGGTCCCGGCTACGACCTGTCGGGCATCATCGGCACCAGCGACTTCGAGGCGATCGGCTACGACGAGCCGAGCTACGGGCGCCTCTCTTACGACGACCCCCGCTACGACGACGCCCGCGGTACCCGCGGCCCGGTTACCCGCAGCCCGGGCAGCGCTTCGGCCGAGACCCGCTTCGACGTGCCGAGGTTCGACGAGACCCGCCTCGACAACCTGTGGCAAGCGGGGGAGGACGTCCGCCGCGAGGCCAGCCCGGCCGGGTACGGGAATGACGGGTTCGGTGACAGCCGCACTCGTTCGGATCTCCTTCTGCTTTTGACCGCGGACGCAGCGCCCGGTCCGCGCGAGACCCGCTACGACATGAAGGCGCTGGTCGAGCCGGGCGACAACACCAGGTTCGACGTCCCGGTGTTCGACGAGACGCGCCTCGACAACCTGCGCGCGCTCACCCCGGCCAGGGGACTGCGGACCTCGGGCGCGCTCATGCTCGCGCCGCCCGCCGCCCGGCCGCGCAGCTGGGCCGAGGACACGTCGCTCGACCACTTCGCCGACCTTGACCTGACCGACGAGCCGGTGCCCGCCGCGTTCACCCGCACGCTTGAGCGGCCCGACGAGCGGGGCCTTGACCGGCCGCAGCAGGACGACGACACCGCCAGCCAGGCGCGCGATCGGCAAGCGCCGCGGCCGCAGCGGCGACCGGCGGCAGTGGATGGCGCTCGGCGCCATCGCGGTCGTCGCGGCCGGCGCGATCGGCGGCGTGCTGATGAAGTACGTGTTCTCCGGCCCGAGCGGCCCGGCGCACCAGGTCGTCGCCCCGCAGTCGGTGGACGGCTTCACCCGGTCGGCGAACCTGGAGAAGCAGCTTAACGTCGCGGGCGAGGCGGCGAAGGTGGCGAAGGGCAGCTCCGGGCAGGCCAGCGACGTCGTGTACGCCGTGTACCAGATGGGCAGCCTCGCCCCGGGTACGGACGCCGCGAACACGCAGATGTTCATGTTCGTCGGCGGCAAGCTGGCCGGCGCCGATCCGAGCGCGTCCGTAGCCAACTTCGAGCAGACCTACCCGGGCGCGACGGCCGTGTCGCCGGGATCGCTCGGCGGTCAGGCGGCGTGTACCGAGACGCACCTGAACGGGCAGAGCGCGTCGATGTGCGTGTGGTTCGACAACGACACGTTCGGCACCGTGGTGTCGCCGACGATGACGACCGCGAAGCTCGCCAGCACGATGGACGCGGTCCGCCCGAGCCTGGAGCTTTACGCGAAGTAGCCGCGCTGGCGGCCGGCCTGCTAGTTGGCGTTGGCTGGCCGCTTAGTGCTTAGTCCCTTAGTCCTCGTCCTTGGCCGGGGCGTCTTGGGCTGCTTCCGCGGGCGGCTCACTGCCCTGTTGTTCTGCGTTTGGCGTGGCCGCTGGATGTGTCCTTGCGCCGGCGGGGTCGCGGCGGGGCGGCGGCGGATTGACAGCCGGGTGACCGCGAGGACGAAGGCGAGGGCCAGCGCGGCCAGGCCGGCTAGCTGGGCACCGACGACGGGGGCGCCCTCGGGAAGGGCGGACGTGTCCGCGACCGGGCGGGTGCGCGCCTTGGGCGCGGACTGGGTGGGGCTCGCGGTCGGCGTCGGGTCGAGCGTCGGGAACAGGTCGGCGGCGTTGCCGCCCGGGCTCAGGGTCGGGCTCACCGCCGGGATGCCGGGCAGGCTGCCGACCGGGAGCGGCGAGGTGACCGTGTCCGGCACCGGCGGGTCGTCCGCGGGGTTCCGCTGCTGCCGCCGCCGCTCGACGGCGGCGGTGCGCGTGGGCGGCGCGCTGGGCGGCGCGGTGATCGAGACGGTCGCGGACGCCTTGGGGGCCTTGGCCAGGTGAGCCGTGCTGCCGGTGACCGTCAGGCTGACCGACTTGACGGCCGACGCGGTGACCGGGACGGTGAGCCTGCGCCTGGAGTTGCCGCGGCGCGGACTTCGCGTCCACCGCGCCCAGGTCGCACGAGGACGTCCCGTCATCCTTGCCGCAGCCGAAGCTGAACCCTGGTGCCCCGCCGCTCGCGGGAGCCGCCTGCAGCCGGAGGACGGCATCGGGGACGTTCCCGCCCGTCGTCCAGGCGCTCACGGTCCACTGGGCCGCCTGCCCGCGCTCGCTGCTCGCCTGCGCGCCCGCGACCTCGACGCAGAGGCTGACCTGCGCGGCGTGCGGCACCGTCTTGGCGCCGTTGTGCGAGCTGGTGCCGGTCGGGGTCCGTGCGGTGGGCGTCGGCTTGGCTTGGCGTGTGGCTTGGCCGTGTGGCGTGGCTTGGTGGCTTCGGCTTGGTGGGTCGGCTTGATGGTGCGGGTGGACGTCGGCGTGGCTGACGCGGTGCTCTTCGAGGTCGTGGCGTGCCGCTGGCCGAGGCCTTAATGGTCCTGGTCGGTGGCTGGCCGACGGCGCTGGCCTTCGCGGTGGCGCTGGCCGCAGTCGGCGGTGGCCGACAGCGTCCTGGTCGGCGCCTTGTCGGCGTGGTCGCTGGCGTGCTCGCGGCGACTTCACGACGGACTTGTCGGCGTGGTGGCCTGGTCGGCGTGGCGGCGGGGCTGGACGTCAGCGTGCGGGTCGGCGCCGGGGGCGGGTCCGACGGCGTCGCGGCTGAACTCGCTGGATGAGTCGGGGTGCCCGTGGTGGCGCTGCCCGTCGTTGTCGGTGACGGGCTGGTCGTGGCCGGTGCCGATGTCGGTGCGGTCGGCGTCGGGGTCGGCGTGGCTGGCGTCGTGCTGGGAGTCGGTGTCGTGGGCGTCGTCGGCGTCGGGGTCGGCGTGGTCGGCGCCGCCGTCGGCGTCTGCGACGTGGGGGTCGGCGAAGGCGACGGGCTGGGCGGCGAGGCCGGCAGCTGCAGCGGCTCGCATGACTTGCCGCTCGCGGTGTCGTGGCGGCACTCGCCCGCTCGCGGTAGTGCGGCTCGCCGCCGTCCGCGCACGGCCAGGCTGACTCCCGAAGCCGCCGTCAGCAGGACACTGCCTGCCATCAGCGTGACCGTCGCGGGTCGTGCGTGCGCCAAACGCATGAAACGCCCTACCAGTGCTGCTCGTTGCTGCTGCGGAACGACTCATCCAGTATGGAGTGGCTTCACGGGGGTGATTCGTCTGCTTGTCGTCGCGATCCGCCACCCATTGGACATCAGGCGCCTGGACGGCGCCACCCGCTCTCCTACCCGGTTGACCGCGGTCATCACCACGTTGTCCATGATCATGTCTGGTCCTGCCGTGGATGCCGGAGCGGATGCTGATGACAGATTCGGCTATTGGTGAACTTGCGAATACGTTACGTAGCCTATAGCATGCTGTTCGTGACGCCCCCGGTGCGGGGCGTGTTACTTCCGGGGCCGTAAATTGGCCGGGGGCCGGAAGCTGAAGTTCGCGAAGAGTTCACCGCCGAGCGCCGCAAAGCGCGCGCCAGCAAGGCATGCGGCTGGCCGGCAGGAGTACGCTCAGTCACGATGATCACTCTACGTGATGTACATCACGGATTGATTTCGGGCAAACGTGGCATGCGCGGTGTTTATCTGATGTTTACTTGTCTCAGTTAAGCACCCAGGCGTGCGATGGTTGCTCCCCCGCAACAAGTCGCCTTGACCCGCGTCAACGTCCACGCCCCTGCCGTCGCTACGGTGCGTCGCACCGGCCGGCAGTGTTAAGGGTGAAAGCGGAGCGCCTCCCGAGAAGCGGCGCCCATCTCAAGGGTTATCTCTTGCACCCCCGTATTCACTCACGCATGTCCACGTCTCCCCTGTACCGCAGCACCGTAAACATCGTGGACCGCGCCACGTCAAAAATCGTGGACCGCGCCACCGCTGCCATCGAGCGCAAGCACTCGCGCGTGTCGGTGATCGCGGCCACGACGGCCGCGGCGGGCGTGCTCGGCGCGGCCGGCTTCGCGGTCGGCGCGGCGCCGTGGGCACAGGCGGTCGACAACGTGGCAAAGACCGTGCAGGGCAGTACGCCGTCGGCTTCGGGTCAGCCGGGCGGTTCGCTCTTCTTCGGAGCCATCACGGGCGCCAAGACGCAGGATGGCAAGCCGCTGGCCGAGCGGCCCGCTGGACACCATCCGGTCCGCCCCGATGGTCGGCGGCGGTGTCGGCGCGGCCGCCGGCGCCAAGCACCAGGTCGCCGCGGTGCCGCTAAATCTCGCGCACGAAGCAGGCCGCTAAGCCGCAGCCGCCAAGCCGCAGCCGGCTAAGCGCAAGGCCGCGGCGCACCAGGCGGCCAAGCCGAAGGCGGCGAAGCCGGCGGCCAGGCACCAGGCGGCCAAGCCGAAGGCCCACGCCGCCCCGCCCAAGCCGTACCTCATCTACGACTCGGTGAAGCCGGAAACGCTCCCGCACGGAAAGGCGGCCGCCGTCTACGTCAACGGGGCCTACGCGGCTTTCCCGTCGCCAGCTGGGCGGGCTCCACTCGGTGCTGTGGATCGACACCAACGGCAGCGACCCGGCGGCGAACGTGCTGGACGTCGAGCCCGGTGACGCCACCCCGGCCGGCGCCGCGCAGTGGGTGAAGCACCGCCTGTCCTCGCAGCCGCACTCGGTGGCGATCGTCTACACGATGAGGTCCGACTGGCAGCAGGTCAAGGACAACGTGGCCGCCCTCCCGGGCTGGATGCAGTCCAAGGTCCGCTACTGGATCGCCGACCCGACCGGCGTCCCCCACGTCGTCGCGGGCTCCAGCGCCACGCAGTGGTACTGGGGCAACAGCTACGACATCACGACCGCGAACCCCGACTTCGTGAGGTAACGAAGACCGTTCGCGGCCATTAAGCCGCCCCAGTCGGGTGCCTGCGTCCCCCACGCACGGCACCCGGCTGGGGCACCCCCAGACCGGCAGCACCACGGCCCAACGTGCGCTATGCTCTCTACGCGGCGTTCGAACAGCGCCGCGACAACAGCACAGCGCCCCTTTAGCTCAGTCGGCAGAGCGTCTCCATGGTAAGGAGAAGGTCTACGGTTCGATTCCGTAAAGGGGCTCGTCAACGGCCTATTCCGATCACGGGACGGGCCGTTTCGCATGCTGGTGGAGCAGCCACGGCCTGGCCAGAGCGGCTGGGCGCTCATCTCCTCGCATCCTCAATCGCCCGTGAGCGCATTCCTGTTCACCTGGATGTATCGCCGTTCCTGTGATGTCCAGAGCCGGTAGCACCGAAGGCAGCGACAAGGAGTTCGATGCGCTCGTCGTCATGGCCTGGGCGTAGCCGGTCGCTGCGTCCGAGGGTGGTCAGGCCGTGCAGCCCGGCCCAGAGCACCTCGGTCAACGTTTCGGTGTCTCGCTCGTGGGCCACGGTGGCGACTGCCGCGCGCAGCTCGCCAAACGCCGCATGTAGCGGCGCTGGAGTGTCGTCAGAGCCGAAGCGCAGTCGCGTGGCGCGGGAGAACATCGCGTCGTAGAGCGCCGGGTTGTCGCTAGCGAACTTGCTGAACGCACGGGCGGTCAGGGTCAGCGCGTCCCCGGCGGAGCCTGCACTGCGGCGAGCCGCGCCCAGCGTCTCAGCGAGTTCGCCGAAGCCTTCCAACGCGACAGCCTCGACGATCTCCTCCATCGATGCGAAGTGCTTGTACAACACCGGCTGGCTGTATTCGATCTCCGTCGACAGACGGCGCGTAGTGACCGCATCCCATCCTTCATGTTCGGCCAACGTTCGTGCCGTCGCCGTGATGAGCCGGCGCCGGGCGGTGCGCTCGCGCAGCCGACGATCTTCGATGGTCACAGCCTCAAGGATAGCACAGCTACCAATACAAGCATTGCTATTGACTAGCATGGCTCGGAAGGGTAGCGTCGCTAACGCTAGCAGTGCTAACCCGAGAAGGAGAACGACATGGACAAGCACGGACACGAGCTGGCCGAGACCTTCGTCAAGATGCTCAACACCCACAATCCAGACCTAGTCGACCAGTTCGTGGCTGAGAACTACATCAACCACAACGCGTTCGTCGCTGACGGTCGCGAAGCGAACCGTCAGTTCTGGCACGCGTTCTTCGTGGCGCTGCCCGACGTCAGCGCCAGCATGGAAGACCTGGTGATCGCCGGTGACCGGGTGGTGGGACGGTTCGTCTACCGCGGCACGCATGCGGGAGACTTCATGGGCATCGCCGCCAGTGGCAGCGCTGTCGAAATGCGGTCCATCGACATCTGGCGCGTGGAGGATGGCATGTTCGTCGAGCACTGGGACGAGCTGAACACCTTGCAGGTGTTTCAGCAGATGGGCGCGTTGCCGCCGCTCGGCGGTGGCTCCGAGGTCCAGGCATGACGCTCCTGTCCCAACTCGCAGCGCTCGCCGCGATCGTGGGCACCGGCGTGGTCTATGGGACGGACGCCTTCTGCGCGCTCGTCCAGCGGTCGGCGCTGGCCAGGGTTGACGACGCCACCCTCACCGCAGTCATGGGGAACGTTCACCGCTTCGGCGACCGCCGCATGCCCGCTCCGGGAATCCTCGGTGTCGTCGCAGCCGCCGCAGCCGCCGGTCTCGCCGCGGCAGCCGGCCGGACCGCCGCGTCGGCGACGGCGGCAGCGGCGTTCCTCCTCTTGGTGGGCTGGGTGGTTCTCTACCTACGCATCAGCGCGCCGATCAACCGCACTCTCACTGCGGCTGCTGACGCTCACGAGACGCCGTCGAACGCCCGCGCGCTGCAACGCGACTGGGACCGAATCATCGTTCCCAGAGCCGTTCTGCAGGGCCTCGCAGTTGTCGCGCTGTGCGTAAGCCTGATCGGCTGACCTCTTGCGATCGCGCAGCATCGCCGCTTCAGCCTCTGCCGTCAAGGAACTGTTGACGGCAGAGGCTGACTCTTGACGATTACGCATCAATCGCGCGCTCATGCCGCGGGTCAAAGCCTGCCCGGAACCGGGTGGGGGTCCCGGGCAGGGCGTTGAGGCGGCTAGCTCACGAAGTAGACCGCGCCGGGGCGGGCACCCGGGATTGGGGAGCCGTTCTTGGCGGTGTACGGCGTGAACGTGACGGTGTAGCCGTGGTGGGCCTCCAGGCCGGAGTAGTAGCCGATCTCCGTGCCCGGGGGCACCCAGCCGACGTGGCCGTTGATCGCGCCCGGCCCCACGATGACGAACTTCTCCCAGGAGGGGATGGTCTGCTGCCAGGTCACCGTCTCGCGGGTCGGCGTGGTTGCGACCGCCTTGCCGTGCGACAGGACAGGAACCGGAGGCGCCTTCGGGTACACCGTGTAGCCGATGGTCGAGGTCCCGGTCTGGCCGTAGGCGTCCGTGGCCGTTATCGTCGCGGTGCCGGTCTTGGCGTCGGCCGCCGGCGTACCGCTGATCGTCCAGGTTGAGGTGTTGAACGACACCCCGTCAGGCAGGCCGGTCACCCTGATGGTCAGTCCCTGCTTGTCGCTGCTCGTCGTCTGCGCCGAGAGCTTGAGGACGGGAACCGGAGACCCGACCATCGCGTACTGGTTCGCGTACGGCTGCACAACCGTAACCGTTCCAGCTCCGAGGGTCTTGCCGTCGTACTGGACGTCGGTCAGCGTGTTCGCGGTGCCGGCCGCTGGCTGGCGTCCTCAATGACGTAGGCAGACTTCACGGTCGTCGAGGAAGCCGCGGCCGCGTTGTACGCCGTCTGGTAGTCGGTGTAGGTGCCGCCGTTGCCCACGGCCCATGCCATGCCGGCCGCGTCGGGCCCGCTCTGACCGGACAGCGCCAGGCCGGGATAGCCAACCAGCGTCTTGCCGTTGAGCAGGCCGATCACCATGCGCGGGGTGCCCGCGCTGTAGGCGCTCGCCTTGAACGCCGGCTCCGTCGTCGGCACGGCGCTGTCGAACGTGCCGTTGAAGCCGAGCTGAGCGTAGGCCGGGTTGTACGTCGAGCCCGCCGGGGCGCCGCACGTAGCCGGGCTGGCAGTGCCGGCCGTCAGGACCGGGTCGGGGGTGTTGTTCCAGACAGCAGACGAACCGGTGCCGCAGGCAGACAAAGTCACCTGAAGTGGGGTCGTTGCCGCATCGGCATGGCTCGCGGCGACCGTGCCTGCCGCGAGCACGCCCGGCACCATGATGCCAGCGGCGACGATGAGCCGCTTGCGCGGCACCTTGACCTTCGTGGCCACGCTGTGGCCTCCTATCCATCGGCGGTTTGCGACACTCCTCGCGTTTTGTGCCGGAGCGCCTCGCTTCCGAACCGATAGACGCTCCGCCGCCGTTGCCGGTTGCGTCTCTCTGAGGATCTTAAGAACTCCCACACGCTTCCCTGGTTCGGGGAGGTCGCTCGTCGCGAATTGCCCAGGTGTCCGCGTGCTCAATGGCGCTAACACCTACGCCAAATTTACGCTCGGTGATCGATCGGGACCGGCGGCTCAATGACCCGATCGTTGGGCTGACCACGGAAACCACGAAGGCCCGGTGATGGGCGTTCTGGGGGTAGGTCGCTGGCGATCGGCGCGCTCACCTCGTCCTTGTTGCGCTCACGATCGTCCTTGCGCTCAAGTCCTAACTGTGGATCAGACGGCCATCGCGATCACATCACCCACAGGCCTCCGGACATCGAGTCGATGTCCACTCGACGGAAATCGCGGCCGCCGTCGGCGTGCAGTGGCGGCTCCAGGGTTTCCGGGGCCAGCCACCCACCAGGTGCGGATCCATGTACTCGTCGGACTGTCCTTGGCCTTACAGGTAGTACAGCAACGGGTGCACGGACTTTCCGCGCTTTAGGACTCGGCCGATCACCGACCGCTCCACCGCGTCGCGTCATCGACCAGGGCCAGCACGTTCATGGTGTACGCGACGGCAGGCTCCAGAGCTGGTCCGGGCGTGGCTACCACCCCGGTAGATCAGCGTTCCTGCGGCGGAGCAGGGCCGCTCAAATCAATTCCACTTCGACCTGTCCGCCAGGGCACCGAGGCCGCCTGCTCATAGCGGCGGACCCACGCGTGAACGCTCTGCCGCGAGACCGCGAGCCGGACGGCGACCTCGGTCACTGCAACCCCCGCCCGGACTTCGAGGACAGGCCGGTACTCCAGGGCACCCGTTCGCGCGTCAGGACTACGAATCGATGCGACAGGCTACTCGTGGCATCGAAAACCAGTAGCATCCAAGAGCGAGCGCCGTAGCTGAGCTTAAAAGGAAATGGTGACAAGATGGGAATCGCGGACAAAATTCAAGAAATGGCCATTAAGGTTCGCACGCAGAAGGCGAGCATAGCGACCGAAGAGGGCACTAAGAACGCGTTCGTGATGCCATTTATCAGTACTGTGCTGGGTTACGATGTGTTTAATCCATCAGAGGTAATTCCAGAGTTCATAGCTGACGTGGGGATCAAAAAGGGGGAAAAGATTGACTACGCTCTTGTGCACAACGGCGAAGTTCAGATCCTGATAGAGGTAAAGAAAGTTACCGAACCCCTAGACGTACGCCATGCTTCCCAGCTCTTCCGCTACTTCGCAGTCACCAACGCGCGGGTCGCGATCCTTACTAATGGTGAAACCTACGAATTCTATACAGATCTCGACGCCCCAAATCGGATGGATAACAAGCCCTTCCTCGTTCTTGATCTTACGGCTGTCGACGAGACGCTGCTACCTGAGGTCGCGAAGCTGACGAAGGAGTCGTTCGATCTCGATTCAGTTGTCAGCGCTGCCGGTGAGCTGAAGTACATCGGCCAGATAAAGCGCTTGCTGGCTGCTGAATTCAAAGAGCCGTCCGGTGAATTCCTCCGGCTTTTTGCTGGCCACATTTATCCAGGCAAACCTTTTACCCAACGTCATCCGTGAAGAGCTCTCACCTCTGGTGACTAAGGCCACCACTCAATTCCTGAACGAGCAGGTCAGGGAAAGGCTAAAGACTGCCCTAGAAGATAACAGTAAGGCAGTCAAGGACGACGTCAAAGATTCTGCCCAGATGCCGCCGCTGGACTCTGCCGCTGAGGATGATCTTCAAGGGGATATCCATACTACAGACGAAGAACTTGAAGGCTACCGTATCGTGCGGGCAATCGTCTGTAGCGAGGTCTCCGCTAACCGTGTCATTGGCCGGGACAGCAAAACGTACTTCGCCGTCATTCTTGATAACAACAACCGGAAACCGATCGCTCGCTTGTGGTTCAACCGCAAGCAAAAGTACCTCGGCGTCTTTAGCAATGACAAGGTAGAGAGCCGCCTGCCAATCGAATCACCCGAAGACATTTATCGCTACGCCGCCCAATTGCGCGCTACCGTCAACAGCTATCTCACCACCGATCCATCTGGGTCGGCAGTGCAGGCGTCCTCGGCTTCCAGCGCATCGGTCAGGTCGTCCCGAGTCCGCCGAGATCTAAAGGGCTCGACAGGCAGGGTCATTCCATAGCGCCTTCCAGCGCCTTCGACTGCGTGATGAAATGGGCGGAAGCTAGCGTCTGTTCATAAGGACTTGCGGGTTACATAGCTGCCTCGCTGCGGCACGGTGTAGATCAGTCCTTCGTCTCGCAACGCGGCGATTGCCCGGCGGGCCGTGGTCCGGGCGACCTCGAACGCCTCCGACCAGCTCGCTCTCGGTCGGGATGCGCGTGTCGGGTAGGTACTGGCCGGACTCGATGCGCCGCCGCAGGATGCCGGCTATCTGCCGGTAGGGCGGGAGTGGGGCAATCGGGTCAATCCGGTCATCAGTCACATAGACAACCCTAATTGTCCACAGTTAACGTCATACGTATCTAGACGAGCAGATACGAGTTGACATAAGCTGATGAGCGTCAGCAGGGCCGTCGGGTCACTCGGACGCCCGTTCAAGCGGTCATGCCAGGCACGCCTTCCCCAGGGAGTCAGCTGATGAGCGGCAGCACAAGCGACCCCGTCCGGTACTTCGGGCGGCAGGTACGCAAGGCGCGTCTTGCTAAAGGGTGGACGTTGGCCGAGTTCGGGCAGCGGATCGGCTACAGCCGCGGCGCGATTTCCCGTATCGAGACTGGGAAGCGGCCGCCCACCGAGTTGTTCGCGCAGATGTGCGACCGCGCCTTCCCTGAGCGGGACGGCTGGTTTGGCGACTTCTACGCCGAGTCGCGCACCTGGATTGCCACTCCGCCGTGGTTCCGCAGCTGGATTGAGCACGAGCAGCGGGCCGCCGCCTTGCGGATCTGGCAGCTGGGCGTCTTGTCCGGGCTGCTGCAGACCGAGGACTATGCTCGGTCGATCCTGGCCGTAAATCCGGGAGTGACTGAAGACGATATCGACGCTCGCCTGGCGGCCCGACTCGATCGTCAGGCGCTGCTGACCCGCGACGATCCGCCTGCCGTGTGGTTCCTGGTCGACCAGGCCGCGCTACAGCGCTGCGTGGGCTCGCCGGAAATCATGGCGTCGCAACTTGCCCACCTCAGCGGCGTCGCACGTTTGCCCAACGTCACGATCCAAGTGGTACCGAACGTCGAGAACGCTGGCCTCCTGGGCGGGTTCGCCATTGCCGAGCGCGCCGCCTATGTGGAAACCGCGGTGGCCGGCCAGGTCTTCGAGGACAGTGAAATCATTGCCAGCCTGCTCACCCGCTTCGATACGCTCAGGAACGAAGCGCTCCGGAAGTCGGAGTCCCTGAGACTGATAGAGCGGATATGCGAGGAATGGAAAGCGCTTGGCGCAAGAGCAGCTACTCAGGCGACAACGGAGGAGAGTGCATAGAAGTCGCCGCCGCCGGTGCCGTCCTAGTACGTGACACGACCGACCGCGACAGCACCGTGCTCGCGTTCACTGACGACGCGTGGCGGGCTTTCACTGAGGCGATCAAGTAACATCCCTGATCCCGACATGAGCAGGGTGCCCTCAAACTTGAGGGCACCCTGCTCGCGTACGCGGGCCTAGTGAGTTTCCAATACTGTTCGCGGGTTTCCGTATACCGCCGTCTGACTACCGATCGTGCAATCCAACGTGCAGGCTGCCCCCACGGAACCACGAAGGGAACGCACGACGATGGCAATCGCCGCGACAGAAACCACGTCACTCATCGCGTTCACGCTGCCGAGTACCCCGTACTCGGTGCAGATGGCGCGCTTCTACGTCCAGGCCGCGCTGAGCTATCACGACTTGGACGACTATGCGGAGGACGCTGAGGCCGTCACCTCCGAACTCGTCACCAACGCGATCGAGCACTCCGGTGCCCAGAGGTTCGGCTTGCAGGTCATGCGACTAGCCGGCCCTGCGGCGGTCGCGGTCATCGTCACCGACCCGTCACCGCGTCCCCCAGTCAAGCGCGACCCATCCGAGGACGCTGAGCACGGGCGCGGCCTGAACATCGTGGAAGCTCTGACGGCCAGTTGGGGATGGAGACCAGAAGACCCTGGCAAGGCCGTGTACGCCATCCTCGCCAGGGAGGTGTGACCGATGGCGGCAATCTCCAGCCTTCCGATACCCGACGACCTGGACGCCGATTACTCACCTCAGTACGTCAAGCTCGCCCGGATTATCCGGGGCAAGATCGAGTCCGGCGACTACAAGCGCGGCGATCACGTGCCTGTCGCCAGCCTGACACGCGAGCACAAGGTGTCCGGGCGGGTCGCATGCGCCGCCCTCGCCATGCTCGCCGCCAACAGGTACGTCGCCCGCGCCAGTTCATTCAAGCCTTACCACGTGATCTGGGGCGCCAGGCGCGACCAGGCGGATGACACCTGTTAGCAGCGGGCCGTCTGCTGGCTCACGCGACCTTTATTCGTGTATACTTTCGAGCGTCCCGGCCACTGCTGAGCCGATTGGAACGCGATGTCAGTCCGATACCAGCTCGTCATCGACTGCAAGGACCCCGAGCTGCTTGCCCGCTTCTGGGCGGCCGCCCTGGGATACGTCCTCGAACCGCCGCCCGAGGGTTTCGCTACCTGGGACGACTGGCGGCGCGACATCGGGCTGCCCGAGAGTGAACTGGGAATCGGCGCGGACAGCATCATCGATCCCCGCGGTGAAGGCCCCCGCATCTGGTTCCACGTGATGCCGGAGGCCAAGGTGGTCAAGAACCGCCTCCACTTCGACATCCGCGCCAGCGGTGGCCGTTCGGTGGTAGACCGGGACGCCCCGCTCGCCACCCGCATTGAGCGAGTCGACGCCGAGGCCAAGCGGCTGACGGACCTCGGGGCCACGATCACCGTAGTCATGAGCGCCGACGGCTTCGATGGCTACGCGGTGGGGATGAAGGATCCCGAGGGCAACGAGTTCGACATCAACTGATGCCATGACCTACCGCAACCGCGTCACCCCCTTGGGAGACATCGTCGCCATCCCGCTGCGGGGCGCCTGGACGGGCAACCGCGGCAACTTGCACTCAGGCCATGACATCGTGCGCTTCCACGGCGGCGACCTCTGGATCACCTGCGCGCTGCAGTTCAAGGGCCGGCACGCGGAGCAGTGGACTCCCCGCCGCTTCACGTGGCTGTTCTTCCACGATGAGGCGGTCTCCTTCGCCGCCGGGCATCGCCCGTGCGGGGAGTGCCGTCACCGTGACTACACGGCATTCCGCGACGCCTGGGCCCGGGGGAACGACGTGGCGCCGCCGTCCGCGGGGGAGATGAACCGCCGCCTGCACAGTGAGCGCATGATCAGGGGAACACGCCGGCGGCAACTGCATGAGCTCGACTGGAGCGACCTGCCCGACGGCGCCTTCGTCCTGCAAGACGGCGCGCCGGCCCTGGTACTCGGCCCTCACCTGGTCGAGTGGGCCTGGAGTGGCTACCAGGGCCGGCGCCCGCGGCCCGTCGGGGGTCAGGCCACGGTCATCACCCCGCCGTCGACGCTCGCCGTCCTGCGGGCCGGATACCCGGTCCAGATCGACGAGTCCGCCCGCTAGCTAAAGCCCGAGCCCGGCGCGGCGTTCCCGCTGCCAGCTCAACTGGCAGGGGGCGGAGAA
This sequence comes from uncultured Actinomycetota bacterium, assembly GCA_963735315.1. Lineage (GTDB taxonomy): Bacteria > Actinomycetota > Actinomycetes > Streptosporangiales > Streptosporangiaceae > Trebonia. Next base: position 304,801 of record CAVTKQ010000006.1, on the reverse strand, counting down.
AGGTAGGGGAAGTAATCGAGGACCGGCTCCGCCTTGAGCCCCGAGGAGAAGTCCTGGTTCACGATCATCTTGATGATGTTGGACGCGATGTCCTCGACGATGCCCTTGCCGTTCTGGATGTCGAACCAGGGGTCCCAGAGGGCGACGGTGCCGGGGGTGAACGCGATGACGTTCGGGAGCAGCGCGTCGGCCGCCCACGCGCCGTAGGCCCGCGCGGTGGGGAACTTGTGCGGAGGGTTGTCGTACGTTCCGCCGGCCTCGACGACCGCCGCGATGTTGTCCCGCACCTGGCCCCAGATTCCCGAGGCGGGATCGGTCGCGGGGTGGCGGGGCCTGCCCACGAGGTCGATCGTGGGGGCGGTGGCGTTGTAGTCGGCGACCTTCGCCGACCCGGTGTCGAACAGGAAGAAGGTGGTCATGTTGGGCTTGCCGGCGCGCTGAGTCTGGACCCAGGTGTTGTGCCCCGTGTCGAAGTAGGCGGTGGTCGCCCAGAAGTGAACCCGGCCGTGGCCGGTGATCGCGACGGGCACCTCAAGCACGTAGGACCTGACGGCGGTGTTCGCGAAATCGTTGTGGGCGGGACCCGCCGCGGCGTAGTCGGGGAAGGTGCCTGCCGCCAGGGAGTTCGTCGTCGCGACGGGGTAGGGGATGAAGTTGCGGAACGGGTCGAGGCGCGGCCCGGCGAAGAGCTTGATGCCGTTGCTGCACTCCACGACCTCCCCGATGGGGGCGTTGGGCGGGGTGATGACGGTGCCCGAGGCGGTGCGGTCGGTGGCCGCGGCGCCGGTGAGCTGCTCCACTCGCACGTGCTGCGTGCCGTCGGAGCCGGTCGGGAAGGTGGCGCGGAACGTGATGTCCTCGACGTAGTCGCCGTTGGTGTCGATCTTGAGCTCGTAATAGCCCGCGGCGTTCCAGGTCGGGGCGCCGAACGGCGAGGTGTTCATCCCGAATACCGTGCGCGGCCCGTGCAGGTCGCGGGGCCCGGCAAAGCAGTACGCGTCGCTGATGTCCAGCGTCTCGTCTGTCGGGTAGTCGAAGTGGTGAGACATTCTTCTCCTAGAGAATGGTGGTGCCGCGGAGGTACGGATTGCGGGACATCGGCTGCAACGCGAGCGTGTAGAACCGGTCGCGGTACGGGCTCTCGTTCGTGGCACCGAACTCGCCGTAGACCCACAGGTAGGGCAGCTTGCTGGCATCCCACGTCACGCGGTCAGCCCGCCCGTTCGCATGGTTGAGCTCGTACCAGCCCTCGGTAAACCCGCTCAGCATCGCGACCCGGGTCGGGGCGCCGCGTTCGGGAATCACCGACGCGTCGACCGTCGTGCCATCGGCAGCCCTGACGTACGGCCAGGCAGATGCCGCCGCCGCGAGGTGCGGACGACGGTAGTAATCCAGAACGGGTGCGGCTTTCACGGCCTCCGGCAGCACCAGCCGGGTTCCCGCGGTGAGCAGCGGGGCGTTGTACCGCCGCTCCGTCCCGCGCACCAGGTCGTCGGCGGCTGCCGGGGCGCTGCCCGGCCGCGCTGCCGTGGCGGCCAGCGCGGGGGTCGCCGCTCCAATGCTGGCCAGGACGGGAAGGGCGGCGAGACCGCCAAGGACATTGCGCCGGCCCAGCGCTCCGCGACCCTCGCCGTCCGCGCGCTCCGCTTCCGCGTGCTCTCGCTTGCCTCTGCTGATGTTCACTCACGTTCCTCTCTTATTGCGCCGCGCTGCTTAGCGAGGACCCGTTGCCTGTGGCCGCGTTGCCCGGGTCGCTGCACCGGGCATCCACGGGCGAGCCCCCATTGGGTCACGCCGGCAGGTCTGTCCCGGACTGCTCGGCCGCCATGTGGGCGGCGTACCAGGCGGGCCAGTCCTCGTCCTCGCCGGACCGGTGGAAGAGGTGCGACCGCCCCGCGTGCTTCTCGTGCTCGCGGTGGGCGGCCTCGGCCCGCCGAAGCGCGCCCGCCAGGTCGGCCATGGACGTGAAGGACGTGCCCGCGGCGTCGATCCGGCCGGGGCGCCGCGTCGTGACCTCCTGGACTAGCCAGGTATTGCCGTCCGGGTCGGCGATGGAGAAGAACGACCCGTAGCTGGCGCGGTCGGGGTCCGGGCCGGGCTGCCGGGCCTCGACCGGGAACGGCGGGCCGTGCCAGATGTCGCTCGCGTCGATGCCGCGGGCGGCGACTTCCTCGCGGGCCGCTTCGATGTCGGAGACGGTCAGCCCGCCCTCGGCCGAGCCGGGCAGCGGCCGTGGTGAGTCCCTGGCCGAACGTGATCGAGGCCGGCGAGCCCGGGGGCGTGAACTGGACGATGCGCAGGCCGGGCAGCGGGGCGACGTCGTCGTCGAGCCGCCAGCCCAGGCGCGTGTAGAACTCCTTGGCCCGGTCGACGTCGGACACGGGGATGACGTCGATCTCAAGGTGCATGTCGACCTTGCCGACGGCCGCGTCGCGGCCGGCGTTGGGTACTTCGGCGGCGCTCATGGCTGCCTCCTGGGTTGCGTTGGTTGCAGGCGTCGGCCCGTCTTGAACTCGCGGGCGGTACTCGCCTCAGCCTCGCGTTCCCGGCGGTGCGCTGCGCCCGTGGTGACTACGGGCCGGTGCTCTGGTCGTCGGCCCGGGCCACGCCAGTACTCGCTGCCCAGGATCAGCGGGGGCGTGCGGGGCCATCGACCACTCGTTCGGTACCTGCCTGTCTTTGACCTGCGCGGATGCAGCCCCTGGGTGAGATATTATGGACTATAAAGTCCAGATCATTGGAAGATCTGTTGTCGATCATCTACGCCGGAAGCTGGACTTTTGTGCATCTGACGCGTAGAAGCTAGGGACTATAAAGTCCACTTTCTTGGGAATGTGCCACCCCGGCAGGACGTTGTAGCCAACGTCGCAGCGGCGAGCGACGCCAGAGAGGGGCACTCAGATGAGCCAGGGGATCGCAGTACAGAACAACGCGGAGTCGGGTACTTACGAGGCCATCCTCGACGGCAGGGTCGTCGGCCTGATCGTGTACGAGCGCCGGGACGGCCGGATGATCTTCCGCCACACGATCGTCGACCCCGGCTACCGGGGGCGCGGCATCGCCACGGAACTGGTGCGCGCCGCCCTGGACGACCTGATCGCCCAGGGGCTGACGCTGACGAACTACTGTGGCTTCATCGACTCGTTCATCACCGCCAACCCCGCGTACGCGAAGGTCGCGGACCAGCGCCAGCCGGGCCGCGTGACCCCCTTCGAGGCACGGCACGAGACGGAACGGCTCGGCCAGAAGCTCGGATGAGCTTCCGGACCCGATGCTGAACAGGAGCGATAACCGATGAACTCGACACCGGCAGGCACCGCGGCTGGCCACTCGTTCCAGCCGGGGCTCTTCGACGACGATCAGCCGTCCCTTGACCGGTCGTTCGCGACAGCGCGCCGGGTGCAGCTCGACGAGACCGCCTGGATCGAGCACGTCCCCGGCTGGCTCGCCGGCAGCGGCCAGGTGCTCGGCGCGGTGCTGGACACGATCGCCTGGGAGCAGCGGCAGCGCTGGATGTACACCCGGGTGGTCATCGAGCCGCGCATGACGGCCGAGTATCCGGTCCTGGCGGACGCTCCGCAGCCGATCCTCAGGGAGATCGGCGCGGCGCTGTCCGCCCATTACGGGATCCGCTATGAGCGGCTGTGGATGAACCTGTACCGCGACAACCACGACGGGACCGGCTGGCATGCCGACCGCCCCGCCAACAAGCTGCCCGAGACCGTCATCCCGGTGCTCAGCCTCGGCGCGACCAGGCGCTTCCTGATCCGCCCGGCCGCTGGGGGCAACAGCACCGTCTTCAGCCCGGCTAGCGGCGACCTGATCGTGATGGGCGGCACCTGCCAGCGCGGCTGGGTGCACTGCGTGCCGAAGCAGAAGACCGCGGCAGGCCCGCGCGCCAGCCTGAACTTCAGCGCCGGCGACTCCGGCTGACCAGGGATCAGGTGAGCAGGCTCTCGATGCGGTCAAGCGCCATGTCGAGGCTGACCTCCATCGGGGTGACGTCGTGGGCGGCGTTAGCGAGGAGGTAGCCGCCCTGGAGCGCTGCCATCAGCCCCACGGCCAGCTTGTCCGGGTCCGCGGCGGCGCTGAGCGAGCCCTTGGCCTGCATGCGGCGCAGGCCGTCCGCGAGCAGCCCCTCCCAGCGGGCGAACGCGTCCGCGAGCGCCGTGCGGGCGACCTCGTCGGAGTCGGACAGCTCGTTGGCCATCGACCCGAGCGCGCACCCGTTCGCGCCGCCGCGCAGCCGGCTCGCCTCGACGAGGGCGTTCCGCCACCGCTTGAGGCCGCTGAACGAGTTCAGCCTGCTGAGCCGGTCCTCCTCGCGCGCGAGGATCTCCGCGTTCCGCAGCGCGATCACCTCGTGCACCAGTGCGTCCTTGTCAGGGAAGTGGTGGTACAGCTGCGACTTGCTCGTCCCGCTCGCGGCCCTGACGTCATCGAGCGTCGTCGCGTTGACGCCGCGCACGAACATCAGGTCGGCCGCCGCCCGGACGATCCGCTCGCGAGTGGCGCGGCCGCGCGCCGTGATGCGGGCAGGCTCCGGCGAGGCCTCCTGCGGCTGGCTGGTCATGCGGCCCGCCCGGGGCGCCGCCCGGGCCGCCCGGCCCCGGGCCGGCAGATCACACACCCCTTGCCGCCACGTTGGCCGCGATGCACGTCCAGCGCCCGCCTCGCCGCTGGTAGTCGTCTGTGAAGCGGGCATCGCGGTCGACTCCGTCCAGGGTCGTATAGGTGACCCGGGCGTGAATGATCGCGAAGTCACCCAGGAGACGGAGCCCAGGACCTCGATGTCGCGCTCGGTGCGCTGGCTCTCAGTCATGGCGGTCCCTTCGTTGACCTGGGCACTTCGCCGACCCCAGCCTCGACTCCCGGTCGGCCGGATCCTATACTGGACTATATAGTCCTATTTACCCGTCGGCAACGCCGACTGACGCTCTCAAGCCGCCCCGAGTCGTGTCAGCCGATGCCGTACTGACTGAGAGCTCCGCAGAGGTTCGGGCCGGGGGCTTCGCGCGGAACGTCCGGCGGTAGGCCTGCGGCGTCGTCCGCAACGTGCGGGCGAAGTGCTTCCGGAGGTTGTCCGGGCTGCCGAAGCCGCTCTCGCGCGCGACCAGGTCCACCGGGGCGTCGCTGGTTTCCAGCAGGCGCTGGGCGAACCTGAGCCGTTCCCGGGTGAGCCAGGCCAGCGGCGTCGTCCCCGTGCTGGCCAGGAACCGGCGGGCGAAGGTGCGCGCGCTCATCGCCGAGCGCTCCGCGAGGTCGGCGACCGTCACCGGTCTCGGCCAGGTGCGTCCGCAGCCATTCCATCGTGTCCGCGAACAGGTCGCCGTTGTCCGGGAGGTAGATCGGCGACTCGATGTACTGCGCCTGCCCGCCGGACCGGTACAGCGGGACAACCAGGTCGCGGGCCACCCTGGCGGCGACCTCGGCGCCGTAGTCCCGCTCCACCACGTGCAGGCAGAGGTCCACGCTGGCGGCGCTGCCCGCCGAGGTGAGCACGCCGCCCTCGTCGACGTAGAGCACCCCGGGATCGACGCGGACCCGCGGGTACCGGCGGGCCAGGTCGGCGCATTCCGCCCAGTGGGTCGTGGCGGTGTGCCCGTCGAGCAGTCCCGCCGCGGCGAGCACGAACGCGCCGGTGCACAGCGACAGGATGCGCTGGCCGCGCGACCGGGCCAGGCGCAGGGCCTGCGGCACCGCGTCCGGCAGGCGATCGAGGTTCTCGGCCGGGAGCACGACCACCGTCTGCGCCGCCTCCAGTGCCTCAAGGCCGTACGGGACTTCCATGCGGAACCCGGCGTCGGTCGTGACGGAAGGGGCGGCGCCGCAGATGTACCGGCGGTAGAGCGGACGCCCGGAATCCGTGGTGACGTCGGTGCCGAAGATGTCGCTCGCCACGCCGAGCTCGAACAAGTTCACGCCGTCGGGCACCAGGATCGCCACGCCGGGCGGCCCGCTCGCCGTCGGCCGCAACTTGGCAGTTTTGTCGTGCATGCTGTCGATCATGCCACTGTTCGCGATGGCCGCCAAGGCGAAGGCTGGAGTCATGAACAGTTCACACCCGGTCGCCGGGGTTCGCGAAGTCGCCAGGCGCGCCGCCCAGCCGCAGTGCACCATCGTCACCGGCGACCCGCTGGAAATGCGGCCGTCGCGGCTAGCCGACCGGCTGCTCGCGCGGATGCTCGGCGCGTCGCTCGACCGTCAGCTGGCCGCGGGCCGTACGCCCGGAGTCGTCCCCGCTGCTGGCCGCGCGCGCCCAGCACATCGTCGCGCTTCGCAGCTCGTCAGCGAGCTGGCGCGCAACTGGGAAAACCTGCTGCGCGTGGCCCGGCGCGGATACGGGACGTACCACCCCGCGCTGCCCCTCTGCAGCGACCGCATCTCGCCGCCGAGCCCGCCGTCCGCGAGCTCGTGCGGTGCCTGACGGCACCGCTGCCGGTCACGGCGCGCGGGGTCGCCATGGCCACGGCGCTGCTGACCGACGCCCTCAGCCCGGTGTACAACCCGCGCAGCCGGGTCTCCCTCGCCGCCGCGCTCGAGGCCGCGATAGCCCAGCTCGACCCCGCGCTCCCGCTGATGAGCGAGGCTCGCGTAGAACCGCGGCGGCGTGCGGCCGTGCCACTGGCTCAGGGCCTAAGGCTCAAGGGCCGCCGGAAGCAGCTGCCTGAGCAGGTCCGTTACGCTCAGGGCCTCGTCGTTGACCAAGATGACGACGCTGGCCGCCTGGTCCGGGATCCAGCAGGCCACGCGACCGGTAGCCCGGGTTGTCGCCGGTGTGGTAGCAGGCCGGATGCCCGGCGAAGATCCCGGTGTACATGCCGTAGCCGTAGCCGGTCGTGGTCAGCCGGGGCTCGCCGTCGTCATCGTCGTCCAGGGCCGCGTGCGCGGTGCACATCGCGCGCAGCGAGCTCGCGGCGACCAGCTCGCCGGAATGCAGGGCGGCGGTGAACCTGGTCAGGTCGCCCGTGGTGGACCAGATGTCGCCGGTGCCGGGCATCGCGTCCAGGTCCCACGGCGGCACCGGCTTACCGTCCTGGTAACCGCGGGCCGTGTCGCCCGGGGCCCGGCCCACGGTGGTCTGGGTCAGCTTCAGCGGGGACAAGATCCGCTCGGTCAGGAACTCCCGGTAGGGCTGGCCGCTGGCCCGCTCGATAATCAGCCCGGCCAGCATGAAGCCCGGGCTGCTGTAGTGCCATTGCGCGCCGGGCTCAGTACGCAGCGGCGTGGCCTGGATAACCGCCAGCCGATCGCTGGCCGGCATCGGCTCGGCCGAGTCCAGGCCCGGGGCCTCACGCCAGTGCGGGACGCCGGCGGTATGGGACAGCAGCTGATGCAGCGTGACCTGCCGCCACTGCGGGTGGCTTTCCGGCAGCCACCGGGCGAGCGGCTCACCCAGGTCGAGTCGCCCGGACTCGACCAGGAGCATGGCCGCGGCGGCGGCGAACTGCTTGCTTATCGAGCAGATCTGGAACCGCGTCGCCGAAGTGCACGGGACGCCGGCCTCGGCGTCAGCCAGGCCCTCGGCCAGGTCTGCCTTGACCGATCCGCCCTTGGTCACCATGGCCGTGCCGCGAAGACCTGCTACCGGATGCACGGCTTTATCCTAGGTCCGGTCCCGTCAGCCGGTGAGCCGAACCTAACTCCGCCGGAGGGGAAGGCGGGGAGAGCCTGGCCCGGATGCAGCACGTGCCGGGCGCCGGGGCGAGGTCGGGCGCGGACCGCCTGGCAGCCGAGGCCGTCGGCCGTCCCCTGCACGTACCACTGGTTGAGCCCGCACACGAGCGAGGTGTGCTCCCTGCGCCAGGGAGTCGAAGGGGCAGTTAGCGAGCACGAGCACGTCGCCCTCGATCCGCGGCTCGAAACCCTGGGTGGCCAGGGCCTGACCCAGCCGGGCGAGGTCCGGGCCCGCGGCGCTCGTCTCCGCGCCCAGCCGGCGGCCCTCGTCGTAGGCCGCCTCGCGCAGCGAGTCGGCAAGCGGGGCCCCGCCTTCGGCCTGCTGGACCGCCGTGGCCAGGATGCGCGCGGCGAGGTCATAGCGCCGTTCCGGCAGGGAGACCGCGAACTCGCGGTCGGCCCTGCGGTAGAGCTTCGCCGGGCGGCCCGCGCCCGGGCCGGTCCTGCCGCTGAGCCGCCGGTACTCCGCCTGCAGCAGCCCTTCGTCGCAGAGGCGGTCCAGGTGGAACTTGGCGGTGTGCACGGGCACCTGGACCGCGGCGGCGGCCGCCTCCCGCCCGACGGCGTCCGGCTGGGCGGCCACGTACTCGTAAAGGGCGCGGCGCACCGGGTCGGCGAGTGCCCCGATGCCCGCGGCCTGCGCGGCGAGGTCCATCTGACGTTCTCTCTAAAAGACGGATTGTTTGACATTACAAATCTTCCGGCTCTAGCGTAGAGAATACTCTCCGATAGAAGGGAACGCACGGTGACCCAGTCCGCTGTGAGCGCGATAACCCCGATGCGCCCGCGCATCACCCACCTGCAGCCGCCAGTTGACCTGCAGGCCGCTGAGCGCGCGGCCGTCTCCTTCCTGACCGCCCTCGGGGTGGACCTCTCCACCGAGGCCACGGCGGACACGCCAGCGCCGCATGGCCCGCGCGTACGCGGAGATGCTCGACGTTCCGGACTTCGACATGACCACCTTCCCCAACGACCAGGGCTATGACGAGCTCGTCGTGGTCGAGTCGATCCCCTTCACCTCGCTGTGCGAGCACCACATGCTGCCGTTCACCGGCACCGCCCACATCGGCTACCTGCCCACCGACCGCATCCTCGGGCTGTCCAAGTTCGCCCGCCTGGTCGCCTTCTTCGCCAGCCGCCCGCAGACCCAGGAGCGGATGACCAAGCAGATCGCCGACGAGCTGCAGCAGCGGCTCGACCCGCACGGCGTGGGCGTCGTCATCATCGCGGAGCACGCGTGCATGTGCCAGCGGGGAGCGCGCGCCCACGGCGCCAGGACCGTGACGTCCGCGCTGTACGGCGGGCTGCGGGACAACCCGGCGCTCCGCGGCGAGTTCCTCGCGCTGACCAGGGCCTCAAGGGAGAGATCATGACCATGGCCATCCGGCGATCCCGCTGGCGCTGGCGCCGATCGTGGTCTGGGCTATCGTCTGATCATGGACAAGGTGGTAGCGAGCGCCGGCGAAGCCGTCGCTGACATTCCGGATGGCGCCACGCTCGCCGTGGGCGGGTTCGGGCTGTGCGGGATTCCGTCGGTGCTGATCCAGGCGGTGCTTGAGGCCGGGACGCGCGGCCTCGAGGTGGTCTCCAACAACGCGGGCGTGGACGACTGGGGGCTTGGCCTGCTGCTCGGCGCCCGGCGGCTGCGCCGGGTCGTGGCCTCCTACGTCGGGGAGAACAAGGAGTTCGCCCGGCAGTACCTGGCAGGCGAGCTTGAGGTCGAGCTGACCCCGCAGGGCACGCTGGCCGAGCGGATGCGCGCCGGCGGGTCGGGGATCGCGGCGTTCTTCACCCGCACCGGGGTGGGCACCCAGGTGGCCGACGGCGGCATGCCGTGGCGGTACGACTCGGCCGGGCAACGTCGCCGCTCGCCTCGCCGCCGAAGCCCACGCAGGTCTTCGACGGCCTTGAGTACGTGCTTGAGCGGGCCATCGTGGCCGACTTCGGGCTGGTGCGCGCCTGGAAGGGCGACCGGCACGGGAACCTTGTCTTCCGCGACGCGGCCCGCAACTTCAACCCGCTCGCCGCGATGTGCGGCCGGGTCACGATCGCCGAGGTGGAGCACCTGGTGGACCCGGGCGAGCTCAACCCGAACGACGTGCACACCCCCGGCGTGTACGTGCAGCGGGTGGTCGCGCTGACACCGGAGCAGGCCGCGGACAAGCGGATCGAGAAGCGGACCGTGAGGAGCGCGCAATGAGCTGGACGCGGGAGCAGATGGCGGCCAGGGCCGCGGCGGAGCTGTCCGACGGCGACTACGTCAACCTGGGGATCGGGCTGCCGACGCTGGTGCCCAACTACGTGGCCGACGACGTCGAGCTGGTGCTGCAGTCGGAGAACGGCATCCTCGGCGTCGGCGCCTACCCGACGGAGGACCAGGTCGACCCGGACCTGATCAACGCGGGCAAGGAGACCGTCACGGTCCGCCGCGGCGCCTCGCTTCTTCGACTCGGCGACCAGCTTCGGGATGATCCGCGGCGGGAAGATCGACGCCGCCATCCTCGGCGCGATGCAGGTCTCGAAGGACGGGGACATCGCGAACTGGATGATCCCCGGCAAGATGGTCAAGGGCATGGGCGGCGCCATGGACCTCGTGCACGGCGCGAAGAAGGTCATCGTGCTGATGGAGCACGTCGCCAAGGACGGCAGCTACAAGATCGTGGACGAGTGCTCCCTGCCCTACACCGGCAAGGGCGTCGTCCAGCGGATCATCACCGACCTGTGCGTCCTCGACGTCACCCCGGACGGGCTCGTCCTGGTCGAGCTCGCCCCCGGCGTCGACGAGGACGAGGTCCGGGCCAAGACCCAGCCGCCCGTCAAGGTTCCCTAGACGGCGGGCCGGCCCGGGGTCAGCAAGCCGCGGTTGAAGGCCTCGGCGACGGCGGCGGCGCGGTCGGTGACGCCGAGCTTGGCGTAGATGTGCAGCAGGTGCGTCTTCACCGTGGCCTCGCTGATGAACAGCCGCGCCGCCGTCTCCCGGTTGGTGGTCCCCGCCGCCACCAGCCCGAGCACCTCAAGCTCCCGGTGGCTGAGCAGTTCCGGCTCCGGTGCGCGGACCCGGTTCATCAGCCGGGTCGCCACCGACGGCGCGAGCACCGACTGGCCGGCGGCGGCCGCCCTGACGGCGCGCAGCAGCTCGTCGCGCGGGGCGTCCTTGAGCAGGTAGCCGGTGGCGCCGGCCTCGATCGCGGGCAGCACGTAGCTGTCGGTGTCGTAGGTGGTGAGGACGAGCACGCGCGCCGGGTTGCCGCGCCTGGCCAGCTCGGCGATCGCGGTCACGCCGTCCATGCCGGGCATGCGCAGGTCCATCAGGATCACGTCGGGCCGCACGGCGTCGGCGAGCCGCAGCGCCTGGGACCCGTCGGCCGCCTCGCCGACCACGGAGAAATCCGGGTCGGCGGCGAACATGCCGCTCAGCCCGTCCCGCACCACCGGATGGTCGTCCGCGATCAGCAGCCTGATCGGCTGCCCGCTAGTCGCGTTCACGAGCGGCCAGCTCGGACACGGTCGGCACGCAGGCCGAGATCGCCGTGCCGCCGCCCGGCTCGGACTCGACCTGCAGCGTGCCGGACAGCGCCGCGATCCGCTGCCGCATCGCGACAAGGCCGAACCCGCGATCCGGCAGGGCGGGGTCGAAGCCCACCCCGTCGTCACGCACGTCCAACGCGACCTCGTTCTCCATATAAGAAATGGTCAGCCCGACCCGGGTCGCGTGCGCGTGCCTGGCCACGTTCGCCAGCGCCTCCTGCGCCGCGCGCAGCAGCGCGAACTCGGCCTCCGGGTCGATCGGCCGCGCCGTGCCCGTGGTCGTGACCTGCGCCGGGATCCCGTTCAGGGCCGACCAGCGCTCGGCGACGCCGGCCAGTGCCTCGCTCAGCCGGCATCCCTCAAGCGGCTCGGGCCGCAGCGCGTCCACCGACCGGCGCGCCTCGGTGAGGCTTTCCCGCGCGAGCCGGGTTGCCGCGTCGACGTGCCGCCGCCAGCCCGCTGGGTCGGCCGGGGTCCGCGTCAGCGGCCCGCTCGGCCGCCTGCAACTGGGTGACGATCCCGGTGAGCCCCTGCGCGAGCGTGTCGTGGATCTCCCGCGCCATCCGCCGCCGCTCGTCGAGGGTCCCGGCCTCCCGCGCCTGGACGAGCAGTTGCTGGTGCAGGCCCTCGTTCTCCGCGATCGTCGCCTCCAGCCGCCGGTTCACCTCGCTGAGCTCGGTGAGCGACTTCGCTGTGCCGCGCGACCTGCTGTTCCCGGTCCTGCAGCAGCCACATGAGGCTCCAAAGAGCAGCAGGTCGATGGTGAGGGCGACGAGGAAGACGATCAGGTGGATCGGCAGCGGAACTGTGAGTCACCGTCCGTCTGCGAGAGCGCCCCGATCACGCGCGGTGGCGGACGCCGACGGCCATCTGCCACGGCCAGCGCAGCAGCGCGCGGGAGTAGCCGAAGCAGACGACGATGAAGAACCCGAACCACCCGCTCCTGACCGCAGGATCGCGGTGAGCACCAGCAGCCCGGCGACGAACACCGCCAGCGTGCCGGGGCTCGCCGCCGCGCGGGGTTCAGCGTGTACATGCCCAGCATCCACAGCGGCGGTGAGCGCGCACAGCGACGGAGTCGACGAGCAGCTCGGTACCGTGCTCCACCGTTGGACGCGAAGCAGCTGGCGGCGAGCACCGCGAGCAGCAGGTACGGGACAGCCGGCCGTCCGCTACGGCCACCGACTGTGCTGCCGCACGCTGTCCAGCCTGGCGCGGAGCGTCTCCCTCATCCGATTCCTCCTTCCCCGAACGCTACTCCGCCTCAGGAAACCGAAAAGCAGTAGCCCGAACGGGTTCATGGTTCCACGTCTCCGCTCACTCCGCTGCGATAGCGGCGAGGACGTCGAGCCGCGCCGCGCGCCGGGCGGGCCAGCTCGCGGCCACCAGCCCGAGCACGGCGGCGAGGACGAGGAACTCCACGAGCCGCACCCAGGGAACGGAGGTCTCGGTGATGCCCTGCTGCCGCAGCGACGAGACGAGCGCCAGCCCCATCAGGGTCCCGATGACGATCCCGATGACCGCGCCGAACGTGGCGAGGATGACCGACTCAGACCTGATCATCGACCGGACCTGGGGCCGCCGCATCCCGACCGCCCGCAGCAGGCCGATCTCCCGGGTCCGCTCGAGCACCGACAGCATGAGCGTGTTCACGATCCCGATGAGCGCGATCAGCACCGCCAGGGCCAGCAGGGCGTAAACCAGGCCGAGCAGCTGGTTGACGCTCGACACCTGCGCCTGCTCGAACTGCGCCCTGGTCTGCACCTGCACGTCCCGTACGGCGCCAGCGCGTTCGAGACGGCCGTCTCGACGCCGGGGCCGCCGTTGGTGCGCGCCAGGACCGCGCCCGGATGCGGCTGCCGGAAGTGGGCGAGGAAGTACGCGGAGCTGACCAGGTAACTCTGGATCAGGGCGTTGGACTGGTAGATCCCGCCGATCCGGATGGTGGTCGGCCCCGTGTACGCGAACCGGATCGGCACCGTGTCCCCGACGGACAGGTGATCCTTGGTCGCGGTCGTGGAGTCGATCAGCAGCTCGCCCTGGCCGAGGGCGGCGGTGGAGCCCGCCGTCATCCGCAGGATCACCGTGTCGGCGAGGTTCTGCGGTGGTCACCCCGGTGAGCGTCGCGAGCGTGGACTTGAACTCGAACTGGTTCCGGTAGACGGTGTTGGTCGCGGTGACCCCGGGCACGGCGGCGACCGCCGCCGGCACGGAGTCGCTGAGCTGCCCGCTCCCGTTGACCGAGACCAGCAGGTCGGCGCTGATCGCCTGGTCCACGCTGCTCGTGGCGGACTCAGACAGCGACGCGCCGAACACGGCCATCGCGGACACCAGGGCGAGCCCGACCATGAGCGCCGAGGCGGTCTGCGCGGTGCGGCGCGGGCTGCGCATGGAGTTCTCCCGCCCGAGCTGCCCCGGGGTGCCGAGCAGCGCGGCGAGCGGCCGCCCGAGCACGCTGGACAGCGGCCGCGCGATCGCCGGGGCGAGCATCGCGACGCCGACGAAAACGCACACCGCGCCGACCCCCACGAGCGCGACGACCGGCTTCGACAGCCCGATGGCGAGCAGCGCCACGCCCGACGACGGTGAGCGCCGCACCGGAAATGAGCCGTCGCCTGGTCGGGCTGGCCCCGGTACCGTCGGCCGGGCCGGTCGGTGAGCGCCGCCACCGGCGGGATCCGCACGGCGTTCCGCGCCGGCCCGATCGCCGAGACGACCGTCACCAGCGTGCCGACGGCGAGCCCGACGATCGCGGTGCGCGGCTCGAACGTCAGCGGCCCGGTGGGCAGCGAGGTGCCGAACCCGCTCAGCAGCGCCTCGAGCCCGACGGCGGCGGCCACGCCGAGGCCGACCCCGATGGCGGACGAGACGAACCCGACGATCGCCGCCTCGGTCAGCACCGAGCGCAGCACCTGTCCCCGGCTCGCGCCGACGACCCGCAGCAGGGCGAGTTCCCGCGTCCGCTGGCCGACGATGATCGAGAACGTGTTGTAGATGGTGAACGCGCCGACGAACAGCGAGATCAGCGCGAAGATCAGCAGCGCCGTGTTGAAGAACGACAGCGCCTGGCTCACCGCGCTCTGGTCCTCGTTGATGATCGTCTGCCCGGTGACGACCTCCGCGTCCGACGGCAGGGCCTGGGCGATCGACCGCTGCACGGCGGCCTTGTCGGCGCCCGGCTTGGCGACCACGTTGATGAAGTCGAACAGCCCGGTCTCCCCGACCACGCGCTGCGCGGTCGGCAGCGTGAACGCCGCCAGGGTCTGCGCCGGCGAGGTTGTCGGCGGTGCCGAACTGGGCGATCCCGGTGATGGTGAACGTCTGGGCGGACTTCAGCCCGGCGGCCAGGATCCGCACCTGCTGGCCGACGCTGAAGTCGTAGCTCTTGCGCCGTCGCGGCGTCCATCACCACGTCGTCGCCGGTGGTCGGCGGGCTGCCCGCGATGAGGTGCAGGCTGGAGATCTGCTGGTTGGTGTCGAAGCCGATGCCGACGGTGCCCACGGTCGACGAGATCGGCTTGCCGTCGCGCGCGATGAACTGGGCGTAGCCCTCGACCTTCCCGTAGGCGCCGCGCGACGCCGGGCACGGCCTGCACGCGCGGCAGGAGGGACTCCGGCAGCGGGTTCCGGGTCGCGCTCGCGCCGCTGCCGAACTGCGGCCACGCCGCGCACCTGGAAGTCGATCTTGCTGTAGACGCTGGTGAACAGCGTGGAGAAGGTGCTGTTCAGCGTGTCGGTGAGCACGAACGTCCCGGAGATGAACGTGACGCCGAGCACGATCGCCAGCGCGGTCAGCGCCAGCCGCAGCTTGTGGGCGAACAGTCCCCTGAGGGTTACCTGGCGCATGTCATGCCCCCAGGGTCCGCATCCGCTCAAGGACGGAGTCGGCGGTCGGCTCGCTGCAGCTCGCTCACCACGGCCCCGTCGGCGAGGAAGACGACCCGGTCCGCGTACGCGGCGCTGCGCGGGTCGTGCGTCACCATGACGACCGACTGGCCGAGTTCCCGCACCGACCGCCGGAGGAACGCGAGCAGGTCCGCGGCGGCGTTGGAGTCCAGGTTGCCCGTGGGCTCGTCCGCGAAGACCAGGTCCGGCTTGTTGACCAGCGCCCTGGCGCACGCGACCCGCTGCTGCTGCCCGCCGGACAGCTCGCGGGACGGTGCGCGAGCCGGTCGGCGATGCCCAGCTGCTTGGCGAGGTAGTCGACCCAGTCCTGGTCGGCCTTGCGGCCCGCGAGCGCGACGGGCAGCGTGATGTTCTCGCGCCGCCGTCAGCGTCGGCACGAGGTTGAAGTACTGGAAGACGAAGCCGATGCGGTCGCGCCGCAGCCTGGTGAGCCCGGCGTCGTCGAGCTGCCCGATGTCATGTCCGCCCACGTACGCCGTCCCCGAAGTCGGCCGGTCCAGGCCCGCCATGCAGTGCATGAGCGTCGATTTCCCCGAGCCAGAAGGGCCCATGACGGCCGTGAACCGGCCGCGTTCGAAGGTCACGCTGACGTTGTCGAGCGCGCGCACGGTCGCGTGACCCGTCCCGTATGTCTTGCACAGGTTCACGGCCTGCGCCGCCTGTGCCTCCACTGCTACTCCCGTCATACCGCAAGCCTGTCGCGGCGACGGCCCGGGAAAAAACGGACACCAGGCCGGGATCTGGCTCGGTCCGGCTGATCCCGGTATCCACCGATCGGTTGACCCGGCCTGTGGATAACCTGTGCGCAACTTGTTGCCGGGGTGTGGATACAGCCCGTTACGCTGGGGATTCCGCGGTGGATGACCAGGTCAGCCCTGTGGACAACGGGTTGCTGCGCAAGCGCGCCGCACATCGGGTACCCTTACGTAGTCACAGGTCATGGCGGAGTAGCTCAGTCGGCAGAGCAAGCGGCTCATAATCGCTGTGTCACCGGTTCAAGTCCGGTCTCCGCTACCGAGGCGGACGCATGGTCAGTGGCCTTCGGCCACTTTCCCAGTGCCTGCAGTATCTTCTGGGGGGACCGACCCCGATGCGGGCTTCGCCCGAGAGGTGGTGGTGCTGAGCTTCGCTCGGCTGGTGTGGTTTGCAGTGGGGACGCCTGTTCCCTGATGGGGAATGCGGGTGTGCCGATCGTGTTCAGTAACGCGCCGGACAAGCCAGCTGTCCGGTAACCTTGATTGACCATTCTCCTGTAGTAGAAAGGCACTCCATCGTGGCTGCCACCGATGTCCGGCCGAAGATCACGCTGGCTTGCCAGGAGTGCAAGCACCGCAACTACATCACCAAGAAGAACCGGCGCAACGACCCGGACCGTCTTGAGCTGAAGAAGTACTGCCCGAACTGCCGCTGCCACCAGCCCCACCGCGAGACCCGCTAGTCACGCACGGCTGGGCGGTCGAGCAGCACGCGTGGCGCTGAACCCCGAGTACGTCGGCCGGGTCTTCGGCCCCGGCGAGCCCTACGAGGTGAGCCGGGTCAAGATCGCCGACTTCGCCGACGCGATCGGCGAGCCGAGCGAGCTGTGCCGTGACCGGGACGCCGCCGTCAAGGCCGGCTATCCCGACGTGATCGCGCCGCCGACGTTCGCGGTGATCATCGCTCAGCGGTCGACCAAGGCGGTCGTGACCGACCCCGGTCTCGGGCTCGACTACTCGATGGTCGTGCACGGCGAGCAGAGCTTCAGCTACTCCCGCCCGCTGCACGCGGGCGACGTCGTGGTCGCGACCACGACGGTCGAGTCGATCAAGGCGGTCGGCGCGCTGTCCATGCTCGTGACGTCCACCAGCATCGACACGGTGGACGGCGAGCACGTCTGCACGGCGAAGTCCAACCTCGTCGAGCGAGGGGCGGACTCATGAGCGCCACGTACGACAGCGTCGACAAGGGCACCGAGCTCCCGCCGCGGACCTACCAGGTCACCCGCCTCGACCTGGTCAAGTACGCCGGCGCCTCGGGTGACTTCAACATCATCCACTGGAACGAGCGCGTCGCCCGCTCGGTCGGCCTGCCGAACGTGATCGCGCACGGCATGTACACGATGGCGCAGGCGGGCAAGTTCGTCACCGAATGGGCCGGCGGCGACCCGGGCGCGGTCACCGACTTCGGCGTGCGGTTCTCCGCCATGGTCCCCGTCCCGGACGACGATGAGGGCGCGACCATCGAGGTCAGCGGCAAGGTCCTCGAGAAGCTCCCGGACAACAAGGTCACCGTCGACATCGTGGCGAAGGCCGGCGGGGCGAAGGTGCTGACCCGCGCCCGCGCCACCGTCCGCCTCCCGTGACTGTTCCCCGGGGACGACCCCGTCCCCGATGTCGCCCCGAGGCCGATGGCAAGCGCCATCGTATCGGGCCTCCGGAACGCGACGATGCTGGCCGATTACACGACGCTCGGCCTCGGCGGCCCGGCGCAGACCTTCGTCTCCGCCGACACCGAGCGAGCTCTCATCGACGCGGTCCGCGACGCCGACGCGGCCGGCGAGCCGGTCCTGCTCATCGGCGGCGGCTCCAACCTGGTCATCTCCGACGACGGGCTTCCCCGGCACGGTCGTCCACGTCAACACCCGCGGCCTCACCTACGTCGACGCTGGCGACGGCGCCGTGGACGTGACGGTCGCGGCCGGCGAGGACTGGGACGACGTCGTGGCCGCCACCGTCGCCGAGGGCCTCGCGGGCCTTGAGCCCCTGTCCGGCATCCCCGGCCGCGCGGGCGCGACCCCGATCCAGAACGTCGGCGCGTACGGCCGCGAGGTGGCCGAGGTCATCACCCAGGTGCGGGTATACGACCGGCAGGAAGATCAAATTCGGATCATCCCGAACGAAGGCTGCCGCTTCTCCTACCGCACCAGCCTCTTCAAGAGCGGCCGGCCGGAATCGCTGGTCTCCCTGGCCGGGGCAGTCGCCGTCGCAGGCCGGCGGGCCAGCCCAGGTACGTGGTGCTCGACGTGACGTTCCGGCTGGCGCGGCAGTCGCTGTCCGCGCCGGTGAGGTACGCCGAGCTCGCGGCCGAACTGGGCGTCGAGATGGGGGAGCAGGCGGGCGTCGGCGAGGTCCGCGCCGCCGTGCATCAAGATCCGCGCCCGCAAGGGCATGGTCCTCAACCCCGGCGACCCCGACACCCGCAGCGCCGGCTCCTTCTTCACCAACCCGGTGATCACCGCCGAGGAGTTCGCCGGCGTCGAGGCGGCCGCGGCGGCCAGGGGAGCCGGCCCGGTGCCCCGCTATCCGGCGGGCGAGGGCCTGGTCAAGGTCCCGGCCGCCTGGCTGATCGAGCACGCGGGCTTCGCCAAGGGCTACGGCGCCCCCGGCCCGGCGCGCGTCTCGTCCAAGCACACGCTCGCCCTGGTCAACGCGGGCGACGCGACGACGGCCGACCTCCTCGCCCTGGCCCGCGAGATCGTCTCCGGCGTCCAGGCCGCCTACGGCGTCACGCTGACCCCGGAACCGATCCTCATCGGCGTCACCCTCTAGCCCCAGGCGCCGACGGCCGCGTGCCGGGCCTGCCGACCTGGCGTAGCGGCGGTGCACTGCCGGGACGGTCATCCGCGCACGTGCGGCGCGGGTCGCGGCGGCTACGCGGCCAGCCAGGTGTCAATCGCTGACAGCAGGCGGGCTCGCGTGTCTGGCGGGGCGGCGGAGCCGCGAATCGACATGCGGGCGAGCTCGGCCAGCTCGGCCGGCGTGAAACCGTGGACGTCGCGGGCGATCTCGTACTGCTTCACCAGGCGCCGGCCGAAGAGCAGCGGGTCGTCCGCGCCGAGCGCCACCGGGACCCCGGCCTCGACGAGCGTCCGGACGGGAACGGCGGCCTCGTCCGGGGCGACGCCGAGCGACACGTTGGAGGACGGGCAGACCTCGCAGGTGACGCCGGCGGCGGCGAGCCGCTCGACGAGCCGCGGGTCCTCCACCGACCGGACGCCGTGCCCGAGCCGGTCCGCGTGCAGCAGGTCCAGGCTGGCCGTGACGCTGGCCGGGCCGACCAGCTCGCCGGCGTGCGGCGCGAGCAGCAGCCCGGCCCGCTCGGCGATCCTGAAGGCCGGCGCGAAGTCCGCGGCCGGGCCGCGCCGCTCGTCATTGGAGAGCCCGAAGCCGATGACGCCCTGCCCCGCGTACTGCGCCGCCAGCCGGGCCAGCGTCCGGGCGTCCATCGGATGCCTGGTCCGGTTGGCGGCGATGATGATCCCGATCCCGATGTCCGCCGCCCGCGCCGCCTTCTCCGCCGCGTCGAGCAGCAGCTCGGTGAACGCGGTGATCCCGCCGTACATGGACGCGAACCCGGAAGGGTCGGCCTGCAGCTCAAGCCACCGGGACCCTTCGGCCCGCTCGTCCTCGGCGATCTCCCGCACGAGCCGGCACAGGTCATCCGGCGTGCGGAGCACAGAGCGCGCGGTGTCGTACAGGCGCTGGAACCGGAACCAGCCGCGCTCATCGGCGGTGGACAGCTGGGGAGGCCATTCCTCGGTGAGCGCGGGCGGCAGCGACACCCCGTGCGCCCGCGCAAGCTCGATCATGGTCGAGTGGCGCATAGCACCGGTCAGATGCAGATGAAGATGCGCCTTGGGAAGGGCCGACAGATCATGCGGCATTCTCCATTATCCCCGATGCACGTGCATGCCCGCTGGCAGTTGCCTGAGCAGCCGAGAGACGCCTCGCCCGTCGGGACGACGAGAGCGCGGGGGCGGACGGGCGACCCCTCCGCCCCGCGCGGACACGCTGGCTCTACTTGGCCTCGGAGAGCAGCTTGCCGATGCGGCCGACGCCCTCTTCGAGGTCAGCGTCGCTCATCGCGTACGACAGCCGGAAGTAGCCGTTGGTGCCGAAGGCCTCGCCGGGGACGACCGCGACCTCGGCCTCTTCGAGGATGAGCGCGGCCAGCTCGGACGAGGTCGCCGGCCGCTTGCCCGCGAGCTCCTTGCCGAGCACGCCCTTGACGCTCGGGTAGGCGTAGAACGCGCCGAGCGGCTCCGGGCACTCGACGCCGGGGATCTCGTTGAGCATCCGCACGATCGTCTTGCGGCGGCGGTCGAACGCGGCCCGCATCTCGGCCACGGCCGTCAGGTCACCGGACACCGCGGCGAGCGCCGCGACCTGGGAGACGTTCGCCACGTTCGAGGTCGCGTGGGACTGCAGGTTGGTCGCGGCCTTGATGACGTCCTTCGGGCCGATCATCCAGCCGACCCGCCAGCCGGTCATCGCGTAGGTCTTGGCCACGCCGTTGAGCACGACGCAGCGGTCGGCGATCTCGGGCGCCTCCACCGGGATCGAGGAGAACTTCGCGTCACCGTAGACAAGGTGCTCGTAGATCTCGTCGGTCACCACCCAGATGCCCTTGGCGGCGGCCCACTCGCCGATCGCCTTCACCTGCTCCGGCGGGTAGACGGCGCCGGTCGGGTTGGACGGGGAGACGAACACCAGCAGCTTGGTGCGCTCGGTGCACGCCGCGTCAAGCTGCTCGACCGAGGCCAGGTACCCGGTGGACTCGTCGGTCGGGACGATCACCGGCACGCCGCCCGCGAGCGCGATCGCCTCGGGGTAGGTGGTCCAGTACGGGGCGGGAAGAAGCGCCTCGTCGCCGTCGTCGAGCAGCGCGGCGAAGGTCTGGTACACGGCCTGCTTGCCGCCGTTGGTGACGAGCACCTGGTCGGCGGTCACCTGGTAGCCGGAGTCGCGGGCGGTCTTCGCGGCGATGGCCGCCCGGAGCTCGGGCAGGCCGGCGGCCGGCGTGTACTTGTGCATCTTCGGGTCGGCGGCCGCGCGCTTGGCGGCCTCGACGATGTAGTCAGGAGTCGGGAAGTCGGGCTCGCCGGCGCCGAACCCGATGACCGGCCGGCCGGCCGCCTTCAGCGCCTTGGCTTTCGCGTCTACGGCCAGGGTCGCGGATTCGGAAATGGCGGACACGCGGGCCGATATTCTCGTGGTTGGCATGCCTCCATGGTGTCACCTCCGCCGCGGCGACCACCAACTGGTTTCGCCGTGGGCGAGTTTCGTGGAACCACCGCACATCGGCGGGCCGGGCGGGCCCGATAGAGTGGCGGCTTGTGCCATCGGGCCTGCCCGGCCCGACATCGGAGGGTACGGGGGTCGTCCCCCGGGAGACAACAGTTTGGCCCTCTGGTTCGACGCAGGGGGTACGTTCGGCATACACTCTGGTGGTTGCAACCGTAGGGCAGTAGCTCAATTGGTAGAGTTCCGGTCTCCAAAACCGGCGGTTGGGGGTTCGAGTCCCTCCTGCCCTGCAAGTACGGATCGGCTGGACCGGCTCGGTCCCGCTGGCCCGTGCGTGGTGAATCCGTTTAGCACTGCATAGGTGAGGACATGGCAACCCAGACGCGAGGCCAGGGCGCGGAGCGCCGGAGCGGGTCCGGGGCTGCCGCTAAGCGGGACCGGACCACGCCTGCCCTGTTTACCCGGCAGGTGGCGGCGGAGCTCCGGAAGGTGATTTGGCCGACCCGTAACGAGCTCGTGACCTACACGGCGGCCGCGCTCGTGTTCATCATCGTCATGAGCGCGATCGTGCTGTCGCTCGACTACGGGTTCACCAAGCTGATGTTCTGGGTCTTCGGCTAACGCCGATTCCGGGACGCCCCGTAATTCGCGCCACGCGCACCTAGCGTGGCACGATGATACGAGGCGTCGCCCTGTAGCTCCTGTCCGGCCGGACGGGCCTGATACGATCGCGGTTTTGCGATCGGGCCCGTCCGGCCGGACATCGGGGGTACGGGGGGTCGTCCCCCGGGCGTAACAGCGCGGTGGCCCAGCGAGCAGACCGAGAGAGTGAGTAACCGTGCCCGAGTCCCAACTGCACAGCGATGTCGTACGCGGCGACCGGCGCAGTGGAAGAGGAGGCAGCCGACGTGATCGACGAGACTTCCGGCTTCGCTGACGAGCCCACCGATGATGGGGACGCGGCCGAGGAGGTCGCGGCCGACGCGGAGGACGCGGAGGACGCAGCCGAGCCTGAGCAGCTTGACCCGGTCGCCGAGTTCACTCGCGAACTGCGCATGCTGCCTGGCGACTGGTATGTGATCCACTCCTACGCCGGATACGAGAACCGGGTGAAGACCAACCTGGAGAGCCGTATCATGTCGCTCAACATGGAGGACTACATCTTCCAGATCGAGGTCCCGACCCATCAGGTGACCGAGGTCAAGAGCGGCAAGAAGCAGACGGTCAACGAGAAGGTGCTGCCGGGCTACATCCTGGTCCGGATGGACCTGACCGACGAGTCCTGGGCCGTGGTCAGGAACACCCCGGGAGTTACCGGCTTCGTTGGCCTGTCGAGCAAGCCCTCGCCGCTGCCGCTCGGCGAGGTGGCCTCGCTGCTCGCCCCCGCCCCCGCCGAGGGCAGCCCGGCGGCGCAGGCGGCGGCGGCCAAGAAGTCGTCCCCGGAATACGAGGTCGGCGAGTCGGTTACCGTTATGGATGGCCCGTTCGCGACGCTCGCGGCGACCGTGAACGAGGTCAACTCGGTCACGCAGAAGCTCAAGGTACTCGTGTCGATCTTCGGCCGGGAGACGCCTGTCGAGCTCTCGTTTGACCAGGTCTCAAAGATCTGAAAGGAGAAGCGCAGCACCATGCCGCCAAGAAGGAAGAAGATCAACGCCGTCGTCAAGGTGCAGCTGCCCGCGGGCGCGGCCACCCCGGCCCCGCCCGTCGGTACCGCACTGGGCCCGCACGGCGTCAACATCATGGACTTCGTCCGGCAGTACAACGCCGCCACCGAGGCCCAGCGAGGCAACATCATCCCGGTCGAGATCACGATCTTCGAGGACCGGTCGTTCACGTTCATCACCAAGACGCCGCCCGCGCCCGAGCTGATCAAGAAGGCCGTCGGCGTCGACAAGGGCAGCGCGGAGCCGCACAAGACCAAGGTCGGCACGCTGACCGCGGCGCAGCTCCGGCAGATCGCCGAGACGAAGATGCCCGACCTGAACGCGACCACGATCGAGGCCGCCGAGAAGATCATCGCGGGCACCGCCCGCTCGATGGGCATCAAGGTCGAGGGCTAAGCGCGGACCGGCCGAGCGGAGCACGATTCCGTTCGGGATGATCAAGTCTTAAAAATCAACAAGTGGCAGGGCCTCGCGCTGGGTCCCGATGACCACGACCTCCATGTCAGGAGAGCACTATGAAGCGCAGCAAGGCGTATCAGGACGCCGACGCCAAGATCGACCACGACGCGCTGTACAGCCCGGGCGACGCGATCGAGCTCGCGAAGACGACCAAGGTGACGAAGTTCGACCCGACCGTCGAGGTTAACCTCCGGCTCGGCGTCGACCCCCGCAAGCAGGACCAGATGGTCCGCGGCACCGTCAACCTGCCGAACGGCACCGGCAAGACCGCCCGCGTGCTCGTGTTCGCCACCGGCGACCGCGCCGAGGCGGCGAAGGCGGCCGGGGCCGACTTCGTGGGCTCCGACGACCTGATCGAGCAGATCCAGGGCGGGTTCCTCGACTTCGACGCGGTGGTCGCCACCCCGGACCTGATGGGCAAGGTCGGCCGCCTCGGCCGCGTGCTCGGTCCGCGTGGCCTCATGCCGAACCCGAAGACCGGCACCGTGACGCCGGACGTGGCCAAGGCCGTGACCGAGATCAAGGGCGGCAAGATCGAGTTCCGCGTCGACCGGCACGGGAACCTTCACTTCATCATCGGCAAGGCCTCCTTCGACAAGAAGGCGCTGCTTGAGAACTACGCGGCCGCGCTCGACGAGGTCATCAGGCTCAAGCCCGCCGCCGCCAAGGGCCGGTACCTGAGGAAGATCACCTTCACCACGACCATGGCCCCGGGCATCCCGGTCGACCCGAACAAGACCCGCGGCTTCTTCGACGAAGAGGCGCGCCGGTCGCGTAAGGCTCGCGACAGCCGCAGCGGCGGCGTCTCCCCTCGGGGAGCGCCGCCGCTTCGCGCGCCGTGAGCGACGTCTGCGACCTGGACGTGACGGCGCGTCCCTGGGTTCGACGCGGTCAGCGTTGACAGTGGATCGTCCGTGAACGTCCATGTGTAGAGTGGAGCGTACCGAAGACCGCTGGATGCCAGTTCGCTGGCCGAAGGTTCCGTACGGACATCCCGCGCAGGTGACCATGTAAGCCTCAAATCCTGGTTAGCCCCGAGCCCGTCGCGGGTCCGCTGACCGTGGTCTGTCGCCCCGTGTGCATCTGCGCCCGGGGCGTTTGTCGTCTTCGGGGCTACAATCGCAGGGACGACATATGGGAAGGAGGCTCATGGCAAACGCCGAGAAGACGGCCCTGATCGAAGACCTCACGGGCAAGTTCCGCGACTCAAGCGGCGCGGTGCTGACCGAGTACCGCGGCCTGACGGTGGCGCAGATGTCCGAGCTGCGTGGCGCCCTCAAGGGCAACGCGACGTTCACCGTCACGAAGAACACGCTGGCCAAGGTCGCGGCGACCGAGGCGGGCCTGGGTGACCAGGTTTCGCCGATGCTGTCTGGGCCGTCCGCGATCGCGTTCGTCGACGGGGATGTCGCCCAGGCCGCCAAGGGCCTGCTTGACTTCGCCAAGGCGAACCCGCTGCTCGTCATCAAGGGCGGCGTGCTCGACGGCAAGGCGCTGACCGCGGCCGAGGTCGGCAAGCTCGCCGACCTGGAGCCGCGCGAGGTGCTGCTGGCCAAGCTGGCCGGCGCCATGAAGGCGTCCATGGCCGGCGCGGCGGCGACGTTCAACGCGCTGCCGACGCAGATGGCGCTCCTCGCCGACGCGCTGCGCGCCAAGGTCGAGGCCGGCGCGCCCGCGGCGAGGACGCAGCGAGGCACCGGCAGCGGACGACGCAGCCGACAGCAGAGACCCAGGACTAAGGAAAGAAGGGAAACGATCATGGCGAAGCTCAGCAGCGCTGACCTGCTCGACGCGTTCAAGGAGATGACCCTCCTTGAGCTGTCCGAGTTCGTGAAGTCTTTCGAGGAGACGTTCGACGTCAAGGCCGCGGCCCCGGTCGCGGTTGCCGCCGCCGGCTGGCGGCGCCGGCTGCCCCGGCGCGAAGAGGCCGAGGAGCAGGACGAGTTCGACGTCATCCTTGAGGCCGCTGGCGACAAGAAGATCCAGGTCATCAAGGAGGTGCGCACGCTCACCAGCCTGGGCCTCAAGGAGGCCAAGGACCTGGTCGACGGCGCGCCGAAGACCGTCCTTGAGAAGGTCAACAAGGAGGCCGCGGAGAAGGCGAAGGCTGCCCTCGAGGGCGCCGGCGCCTCCGTCACGGTCAAGTAGTTCGACCGCTCTGCGGGGTTCCGGGGGTCGTCCCCGGGCCAGCAGAGCGCAACACCGGAACGCCGTCCGGGAACATCCCGGGCGGCGTTCTCGTTTGCGCCGGGTAACGTGAACCCGAGCCGGGACGAGCACCGGCAACGGCGTGCCGGCGGAGGCTCGGTCCGCCACCAGCGGGAATACGAGTCATACCCGGCGGCGTTGTCCGCTTACACATCCGCATACGTGTGGCATCGATCACGCGGGAAACCCGTCCAAACGCGACGGTTTCGGCTTGACGTTTGGTCTCCGACAGGAGATGCTGCGAAGCAAGGTGAACCACATACAGGCGTACCGTTGACAAGCAGTGCAGCCTTTGGCTACACTGGCTATTTGCGCTGCACTCTAACGTCCTCGGTGTCTTCTCTGCCTCTTCGGCGCCTCTATGGGGTCTTTGCCGCGGGGCGTTTGGCGTGCGTGCGGTGATAGTTCCGCGACAAGTTCGGAAGGACCCCTGTTGGCAGCATCGCGCAGCGCCTCCGCCACGAATCTTGGTCCCCACCGCGTGTCCTTCGCGCGGATCAACGAGCCTCTGAAGGTTCCGGATCTGCTGGCCCTGCAGACCGAGTCGTTTGACTGGCTGCTCGGCAACGAGAAGTGGAAGGCGCGTATCCAGGCCGCCAAGGAAGCCGGAAGCAAGAACATCGCCGAGCAGTCCGGCCTCGAAGAGATCTTCGAAGAGATCAGCCCGATCGAGGACTTCTCGGGAACGATGTCCCTGTCGTTCCGCGACCACCGGTTTGAGCCGCCAAAGTACTCCGACGAGGAGTGCAAGGACAAGGACATGACGTACTCCGCGCCGATGTTCGTGACGGCGGAGTTCATCAACAACACCACCGGTGAGATCAAGAGCCAGACGGTCTTCATGGGCGACTTCCCGCTCATGTCCCGCAAGGGCACGTTCATCATCAACGGCACCGAGCGCGTGGTGGTCAGCCAGCTCGTCCGCTCGCCCGGCGTGTACTTCGACCGGCAGGTCGACAAGACGAGCGACAAGGACATCTACTCCTGCAAGGTGATCCCGAGCAGGGGCGCGTGGCTTGAGTTCGAGATCGACAAGCGCGACAGCGTCGGGGTCCGCATCGACCGCAAGCGCAAGCAGTCGGTCACCGTGCTGCTGAAGGCCCTCGGCTGGGACGACGCGCGCATTCTCGAGCGCTTCGGCGACTACGAGTCGATGCGCGCCACCCTGGAGAAGGACCACACGGCCGGCCAGGACGACGCGCTGCTCGACATCTACCGCAAGCTGCGCCCGGGCGAGCCGCCGACCCGCGAGTCGGCGCAGGCGCTGCTCGACAACCTGTACTTCAACCCGAAGCGGTACGACCTGGCCAAGGTCGGCCGGTACAAGGTCAACCGCAAGCTCGGCCTTGAGCAGCCGATCCGCCAGGGCACGCTGACCGAGGAAGACATCGTCTCCACGATCGAGTACCTGGTCAAGCTGCACGCCGGCGAGGAGGAGCAGAGCCGCGGCGAGCGGACGATCGTCATCGAGACCGACGACATCGACCACTTCGGCAACCGGCGGCTGCGCACCGTCGGCGAGCTGATCCAGAACCAGGTCCGTCTTGGCCTGGCGCGGATGGAGCGCGTGGTCCGCGAGCGGATGACGACCCAGGACGTCGAGGCGATCACGCCGCAGACCCTGATCAACATCCGCCCGGTGGTGGCGTCGATCAAGGAGTTCTTCGGCACCAGCCAGCTCTCGCAGTTCATGGACCAGACCAACCCGCTGGCCGGCCTGACGCACAAGCGCCGCCTGTCCGCGCTCGGTCCCGGTGGTCTGTCCCGCGAGCGGGCCGGGTTCGAGGTCCGTGACGTGCACCCGAGCCACTACGGCCGGATGTGCCCGATCGAGACGCCTGAAGGCCCGAACATCGGCCTCATCGGCTCGCTGTCGAGCTACGCGCGGGTCAACCCGTTCGGCTTCGTCGAGACGCCGTACCGCAAGGTCGTCGACGGCCTGGTCACCGACCAGATCGACTACCTGACCGCGGACGAGGAAGACCGGCACGTCATCGCGCAGGCGAACACCCCGATCGAGGCCGACGGCCAGTTCGCGACCAACCGGGTGCTGGTCCGCCGCAAGGGCGGCGAGGTCGACCAGATCCCGCCGGACGAGGTCGACTACATGGACGTCTCCGCGCGCCAGATGGTGTCCGTGGCGACCGCGATGATCCCGTTCCTCGAGCACGACGACGCCAACCGCGCGCTCATGGGGTCCAACATGCAGCGGCAGTCCGTGCCGCTGCTGCGGTCCGAGGCGCCGCTCGTCGGCACCGGCATGGAGTACCGTGCCGCGACCGACGCGGGCGACGTGATCCTGGCGGAGAAGGCCGGGCGTGGTCGAGGAGTCCTGCGCGGACTACGTCACCGTGATGAACGACGACGGGACCCGCACGACCTACCACATCCAGAAGTTCCGCCGGTCCAACCAGGGCACCTGCTTCAACCAGAAGCCCGTCGTGGAAGAGGGGCAGCGGGTCGAGGAGCGTCAGGTCCTCGCCGACGGTCCCTGCACCGACGAGGGCGAGATGGCGCTCGGCAAGAACCTGCTCGTCGCGTTCATGCCGTGGGAGGGCCACAACTACGAGGACGCGATCATCCTGTCGCAGCGCCTCGTCCAGGACGACGTCCTGTCAGCTCCATCCACATCGAGGAGCACGAGGTCGACGCCCGCGACACCAAGCTGGGCCCGGAGGAGATCACGCGGGACATCCCGAACGTCTCCGATGAAGTGCTCGCCGACCTCGACGAGCGCGGCATCATCCGGATCGGCGCCGAGGTCGTCAACGGCGACATCCTGGTCGGCAAGGTCACGCCCAAGGGCGAGACCGAGCTCACCCCGGAGGAGCGCCTGCTGCGGGCGATCTTCGGCGAGAAGGCCCGCGAGGTCCGTGACACCTCACTCAAGGTGCCGCACGGCGAAGAGGGCAAGGTCATCGGCGTCCGCGTGTTCACCCGCGAGGACGGCGACGAGCTTCCGCCCGGCGTCAACGAGCTGGTCCGCGTCTACGTGGCCCAGAAGCGGAAGATCACCGACGGCGACAAGCTGGCCGGCCGCCACGGCAACAAGGGCGTCATCTCCAAGATCCTGCCCGTGGAGGACATGCCGTTCCTCGCCGATGGCACCGCGGTGGACATCGTGCTCAACCCGCTCGGCGTCCCCGGCCGGATGAACGTCGGCCAGGTCCTTGAGACCCACCTCGGGTGGGTCGCCAAGACGGGCTGGCAGGTCGAGGGCGACGACGAGGAGTGGAAGGACCGGCTGCGCGCCATCGGCGCGGACGCCAGCGAGCCGAACACCAACGTCGCCACCCCGGTCTTCGACGGCGCGCACGAGGAGGAGATCACCGGCCTGCTCGGCTCCACGCTGCCGAACAGGGACGGCGACCAGATGATCGGCTCGAGCGGCAAGACCATCCTGTTCGACGGCCGCACCGGCGAGCCGTTCAAGGACCCGGTCTCCGTCGGCTACATCTACATCCTCAAGCTGCTGCACCTGGTGGACGACAAGATCCACGCCCGGTCCACCGGCCCGTACTCGATGATCACCCAGCAGCCGCTCGGTGGTAAGGCGCAGTTCGGTGGCCAGCGGTTCGGCGAGATGGAGGTGTGGGCCCTCGAGGCCTACGGCGCCGCCTACGCCCTGCAGGAGCTGCTCACCATCAAGTCCGACGACGTGCTCGGCCGCGTGAAGGTCTACGAGGCCATCGTCAAGGGCGAGAACGTCCCCGAGCCAGGCATCCCCGAGTCCTTCAAGGTGCTCATCAAGGAGATGCAGTCGCTGTGCCTCAACGTGGAGGTGCTGTCCAGCGACGGCGCCGCCATCGAGATGCGCGACACCGACGAGGATGTCTTCCGCGCCGCGGAGGAACTCGGCATCGACCTGTCCCGGCGTGAGCCGAGCAGCGTCGAAGAGGTCTGACCCACCGAAGGGGGAACTCACACAGTGCTAGACGTCAACTTCTTTGACGACCTTCGCATCGGGCTGGCCACCGCCGAGGACATCAGGCAGTGGTCGCACGGCGAGGTGAAGAAGCCGGAGACCATCAACTACCGCACGCTCAAGCCGGAGAAGGACGGGCTCTTCTGCGAGAAGATCTTCGGTCCGACCCGGGACTGGGAGTGCTACTGCGGCAAGTACAAGCGCGTCCGGTTCAAGGGCATCATCTGCGAGCGCTGCGGCGTCGAGGTCACTCGCGCCAAGGTGCGGCGTGAGCGGATGGGGCACATCGAGCTGGCCGCGCCGGTCACGCACATCTGGTACTTCAAGGGTGTGCCGAGCCGCCTCGGCTACCTGCTCGACCTGGCGCCGAAGGACCTGGAGAAGGTCATCTACTTCGCCGCCTACATGATCACCTACGTGGACGACGAGGCCCGGCAGCGCGACCTGCCGAGCCTCGAGGCGCGGATCACGGTCGAGCGGACCCAGCTTGAGCAGCGCCGGGACAACGACATCGAGACCCGGCAGAAGAAGCTCGAGGCCGACCTGGCCGAGCTTGAGGCGCAGGGCGCCAAGGGCGACGCGCGCCGCAAGGTGCGCGAGTCGGCCGACCGCGAGATGAAGCAGATCCGCGACCGCTCCGCCAAGGAGATCGACCGGATCGACGAGGTCTGGTCCAGGTTCAAGGGCCTGAAGGTCCAGGACCTGGAGGGCGACGAGCTCCTGTACCGCGAGATGCGGGACCGGTTCGGCCGGTACTTCCGCGGCGGCATGGGCGCCCAGGCCATCCAGGACCGGCTCGCGACCTTCGACCTGGACGCCGAGGCCAACGACCTGCGCGAGATCATCCGCACCGGCAAGGGCCAGAAGAAGGCCCGCGCGCTCAAGCGGCTCAAGGTCGTCTCCGCGTTCCTGAACACGCGCAACTCGCCCGATGGGCATGGTCCTCGACTGCATCCCGGTGATCCCGCCGGACCTGCGGCCGATGGTCCAGCTCGACGGTGGCCGGTTCGCCACGAGCGACCTCAACGACCTGTACCGACGGGTCATCAACCGGAACAACCGCCTCAAGAGGCTCCTTGACCTCGGCGCGCCCGAGATCATCGTGAACAACGAGAAGCGGATGCTCCAGGAGGCCGTCGACAGCCTCTTCGACAACGGCCGCCGCGGCCGCCCGGTCACGGGCCCAGGCAACCGTCCGCTGAAGTCGCTGTCCGACATGCTCAAGGGCAAGCAGGGCCGGTTCCGCCAGAACCTGCTCGGCAAGCGCGTCGACTACTCCGGCCGGTCGGTCATCGTCGTCGGCCCGCAGCTCAAGCTGCACCAGTGCGGCCTGCCCAAGCAGATGGCGCTCGAGCTGTTCAAGCCGTTCGTGATGAAGCGCCTCGTCGACCTGAACCACGCGCAGAACATCAAGTCCGCCAAGCGGATGGTGGAGCGGGCCAAGCCGGTCGTCTGGGACGTCCTCGAAGAGGTCATCACCGAGCACCCGGTGCTGCTGAACCGGGCGCCGACGCTGCACCGCCTCGGCATCCAGGCCTTCGAGCCGCAGCTGGTCGAGGGCAAGGCGATCCAGATCCACCCGCTGGTCTGCACCGCGTTCAACGCGGACTTCGACGGCGACCAGATGGCGGTTCACCTGCCGCTGTCCGCCGAGGCGCAGGCCGAGGCCCGGATCCTGATGCTGTCCACCAACAACATCCTCAAGCCGTCCGACGGCAAGCCGGTGACCATGCCCACCCAGGACATGATCATCGGGCTCTACTCCCTGACGCGGCTTGAAGAGGACGTGACCGGGGCCGGGCGGGCGTTCTCCACCATGTCCGAGGCGCAGATGGCCTACGACAAGGGCGAGCTCGACCTGCAGGCGCGGATCCAGATCCGGCTGACCAACGTCGTCCCGCCGGAGGACTACCCGGTTCCCGAGGACTGGCAGCCCGGCCAGCCGCTGCGGATGGAGACCACGCTCGGCCGGTGCATCTTCAACGAGACGCTGCCGGCGGACTTCCCGTTCGTCAACTACGGCGTGGGCAAGAAGCAGCTCACCGTCATCGTCAACTCGCTCGCCGAGACGTACCCGAAGGTGCAGGTGGCCGCGGCGCTCGACGCGCTCAAGGACGCCGGCTTCCACTGGGCGACCCGGTCCGGCGTGACGATCGGCATCGAGGATGTCGTGGCCCCGCCGAACAAGGCGGCGATCCTGGACGGCTACGAGCGCCGCGCCGACAAGGTGCAGCGCGAGTACGAGCGCGGCCTGATCACCGACGACGAGCGCCGTCAGGAGCTCATCGAGATCTGGACGCACGCGACCGCCGAGGTTGCCCAGGACATGGAGAACGCCTTCCCGGCCACCAACCCGGTCTGGATGATGGTCAACTCCGGTGCCCGTGGTAACCCCATGCAGGTCCGGCAGATCGCCGGCATGCGTGGCCTGGTGTCGAACCCGAAGGGCGAGACGATCCCGCGCCCGATCAAGTCCTCCTTCCGTGAGGGCCTGACCGTGCTCGAGTACTTCATCTCAACCCACGGTGCCCGCAAGGGCCTCGCCGACACCGCGCTGCGGACCGCCGACTCCGGGTACCTGACCCGGCGCCTGGTGGACGTGGCGCAGGACGTCATCGTCCGCGAGGAGGACTGCGGCACCGACCGCCGGTTCCCGATGCAGATCGCGGAGAAGGGCGCCGACGGCGCCCTCCGCAAGCTGGACAACATCGAGAACACCGGCACCGGCCGCACCCTCTCCGAGGATGTCGTCGGCCCGGACGGCACCGTGCTCGCGCAGGCCGGCGAGGACACCACCGAGACGCATGATCGACCGCCTGGTCGAGGCGGGCGTCGAGATGGTCCGGGTGCACAACGTCCTGGTCTGCGAGGCGAAGGTCGGTCTCTGCGCCAAGTGCTACGGCCGCTCGCTCGCCGCTGGCAAGCGGGTGGACGTGGGCGAGGCGGTCGGCATCGTCGCCGCGCAGTCCATCGGCGAGCCCGGCACCCAGCTGACGATGCGTACCTTCCACACCGGTGGTGTGGCGGGTGCCGACATCACCCACGGCCTGCCGCGTATCACCGAGCTGTTCGAGGCCCGTATCCCCAAGGGCATGGCCCCGATCAGCGAGGTCGCCGGCCGGGTCAAGATCGAGGAGACCGAGAAGACCCGGAAGATCATCATCGTCCCCGACGACGGCGCCGAAGAGGTCGCCGTACCAGGTGCCGATGCGGTCCCGGCTGCTCGTCAGCGACGGCGGGCACGTCAAGGTCGGTGACCAGCTCATCGCCGGCGCGGTCAACCCGCACGAGGTGCTCCGCATCCTCGGCTCCCGCGAGGTGCAGAAGCACCTGGTGGCCGAGGTGCAGAACGTGTACCGGTCGCAGGGCGTGTCGATCCACGACAAGCACATCGAGATCATCATCCGCCAGATGCTCAAGCGGGTGAACGTCCTGGAGTCCGGCGACACCGAGCTGCTGCCCGGCGAGCTGGTCGAGCGGCCGAGGTTCGAGGACAGTCAACCGCGCCGTGGTGAACGACGGCGGCACCCCGGCCTCTGGCCGCCCGGTGCTCATGGGTATCACCAAGGCGTCGCTGGCCACCGAGTCGTGGCTGTCGGCGGCCTCCTTCCAGGAGACGACGCGGGTGCTCACCGACGCGGCGATCCACGCCAAGTCGGACTCGCTGCTCGGCCTCAAGGAGAACGTGATCATCGGCAAGCTCATCCCGGCCGGCACCGGCATGCAGGTGTACCGGAACATCCGGGTCGAGCCCACCGACGACGCGCGGACCACGGCCTACCCGGCCACGGCCTACCAGGAGGCGGAGGGCTACCCGTTCGGCCAGGGCTCGGGCGAGGCGGTCCCGCTGGAGGACCTCGACTACGGGGCCTACAACCGGTAGTTCCGTCGCAAGGCACGCCTTCGAGCGGCCGTCCCTTCCGGGGACGGCCGCTCGCGGCGTATGTGCGGCATATATCAGGCAGTTCGAAATCAGGATCTGTCCGAACGGGTGCGCGTTCTCGACGCCGGTCGGGCGACTGGCGGCATCGACTCGTGCGAGTGCGGGCGGACCGGGCGCAGCGCGCACCCGTTCCGACTACTCCTGGAGCAGCGGCCGCGGCCTTGGCGCGGCGGCGGGGAATGCCGCAGCGGGGCAGAGCGTTACAACCCTGTGAGTTAGCGGCTACGTGCGCGCGCGTGCCGGGGGACCGGTATCCTTGCGTTACGGAAAGCCGTGCGAAGCGGCCACGTGCATCTCCGGGGGACGACCCCCGTACCCGCGGGTGAATTTGGTCGGTGGGCATACGGGTGGTACCTTTTACATTCGTGCCCGTCTCCGCGCGGGTGCCTGCGTGCCAGCAGTCAGCGAGACGTTGAGTCGTTGAGACCCGTTACGGGTGGCTGAACAGCTGGCCGTGTGGACTCTCTCCCTTCGCAGTCCAGATTCGGCTGAGTGTGGGCTGCTGACCTGCGAGAAGGTGTTCGCCGTCGGCCAAAGGCCAAGCGCGACACGCCCGACCTCGGGGGTCGGCGGAGAGCGGAAACTCGCAGGTCAAACGGGTGGAAACGGCGGGAAACCGGCGATTTTCTGACTCGCCACTGGATGCCCCGAAAGCGGGAGAGCCGGTGGCGGGTCCGCGAGCTTGACAGTAGGAACACGACGGGAAGACGGAGACTCGGTTGCCCACGATCCAGCAGCTGGTCCGCAAGGGCCGGCAGGACAAGGTGTCGAAGAACAAGACGCCGGCGCTCAAGCAGAGCCCGCAGCGCCGTGGTGTGTGCACGCGCGTCTACACGACCACGCCCAAGAAGCCGAACTCGGCGCTGCGCAAGGTCGCCCGCGTCCGGCTGACGAGCCAGATCGAGGTCACCGCCTACATCCCGGGCGTGGGGCACAACCTGCAGGAGCACTCGATCGTGCTCGTTCGCGGCGGCCGTGTCCGTGACCTGCCGGGTGTCCGCTACAAGATCATCCGCGGTTCGCTGGACACCCAGGGCGTCCGCAACCGCAAGCAGGCTCGCAGCCGCTACGGCGCGAAGAAGGAGAAGAGCTGAGATGCCGCGTAAGGGTCCCGCGACGAAGCGGCAGCTTGTCACCGACCCGGTGTACGGCTCGCCGCTCGTTACCGCGCTCGCCAACAAGGTGCTCAAGGACGGCAAGCGCTCGCTCGCCGAGCGCACCGTCTACGGGGCGCTCGAGGGCTGCCGCGAGAAGAACGGCAACGACCCGGTGGTCACCCTCAAGCGCGCGCTGGACAACGTCAAGCCGACCCTTGAGGTCCGCAGCCGCCGCGTCGGCGGTGCCACCTACCAGGTCCCGGTGGAGGTGCGCGCCTCGCGCAGCACCACCCTGGCCCTGCGCTGGATCGTGCTGTACGCCCGCGCAGCGCCGCGAGAAGACGATGACCGAGCGGCTGATGAACGAGCTGCTCGACGCCAGCAACGGCCTTGGCGCCAGCGTCAAGCGCCGTGAGGACACGCACAAGATGGCGGAGTCCAACAAGGCCTTCGCGCATTACCGCTGGTAACACCCAGAACTAGCACGAAGGACGGCTTAACGTGGCCACCCAGACCGCCGCAGACCTCGCCAAGGTCCGCAACATCGGGATCATGGCGCACATCGACGCGGGCAAGACGACGACGACCGAGCGCATCCTCTTCTACACCGGCATCAACTACAAGATCGGTGAAGTCCACGATGGCGCGGCCACCATGGACTGGATGCCGCAGGAGCAGGAGCGCGGCATCACGATCACGTCTGCCGCGACCACCACGTCCTGGCTGGACCACACGATCAACATCATCGACACGCCCGGCCACGTCGACTTCACCGTCGAGGTGGAGCGCTCGCTGCGCGTGCTCGACGGCGCGGTCGCGGTGTTCGACGCGGTGGCCGGCGTGGAGCCGCAGTCCGAGACGGTCTGGCGGCAGGCCGACAAGTACGGCGTGCCGCGGATCTGCTTCGTCAACAAGATGGACCGGGTGGGCGCCGAGTTCCACCGCTGCGTGGAGATGATCTCCAGCCGCCTCGGTGCGACCCCGCTCGTCGTCCAGCTCCCGTGGGGCGTCGAGGCCGACTTCCGCGGCGTGATCGACCTGGTCCGGATGCGGGCCCTGCTGTGGACGACCGAGGGCAAGGGCGACAAGTACGACGTCGTCGACATCCCCGCCGACCACGCGGAGGCGGCCCGCGAGTGGCGCGACAAGCTGCTCGAGACCATCGCCGAGAACGACGACGAGATGATGGTGATGTACCTCGAGGGCGAGGAGCCCACCGAGGAGCAGCTCGTCGCGGCGATCCGCCGGGCGACGCTGTCCAGCGCCATCACCCCGGTGCTGTGCGGCACGGCCTTCAAGAACAAGGGCGTGCAGCCGATGCTCGACGCGATCGTCGACTACCTGCCGTCCCCGCTGGACATCCCGTCCATCAAGGGCCACGCGGTGGGCAACGAGGACCAGGTCGTCGAGCGGCACGCCGACCCGAACGAGCCGTTCTCCGCGCTGGCCTTCAAGATCATGGCGGACCCGCACCTGGGCAAGCTCACCTACATCCGCATCTACTCGGGCACCCTCGAGACCGGCACGCAGGTGCTGAACTCGATCAAGGACCGCAAGGAGCGGATCGGCAAGATCTACCAGATGCACGCGAACAAGCGCGAGGAGCGCCCGTCCGCGGTCGCCGGGTCGATCGTCGCCGTGATGGGCCTGAAGGACACCACGACCGGCGACACGCTGTGCGCCCTGAACAAGCCGGTGATCCTGGAGTCCATGACCTTCCCGGCGCCCGTCATCAACGTGGCGATCGAGCCGAAGACCAAGAGCGACCAGGAGAAGCTGGGCACCGCGATCCAGCGGCTCGCCGAGGAGGACCCGACCTTCCAGGTCAGGACCGACGAGGAGACCGGGCAGACGATCATCGCCGGCATGGGCGAGCTGCACCTTGAGGTGCTGGTCGACCGGATGCGCCGCGAGTTCAAGGTCGAGGCGAACATCGGCCGCCCGCAGGTCGCCTACCGCGAGACCGTGCGCAAGAAGGTCGAGAAGGTCGAGTACACGCACAAGAAGCAGACCGGCGGTTCCGGCCAGTTCGGCCGCGTGATCATCAACCTGGAGCCGACCGGCGGCGACGGCGGCGGCTACGAGTTCGAGAACAAGGTGACCGGCGGCCGCATCCCGCGGGAGTACATCCCGTCGGTGGACGCCGGGTGCCAGGAAGCCGCCGAGTTCGGCGTGCTGGCCGGGTTCCCGATGGTCGACGTCAAGGTGACGCTGACCGACGGTTCCTACCACGAGGTGGACTCCTCGGAGCTCGCCTTCAAGATCGCCGGCTCGATGGCCTTCAAGAAGGCCGCCGCGCTGGCCAACCCGGTTCTGCTCGAGCCGGTGATGAGCGTCGAGGTCACCACGCCCGAGGACTACATGGGCGAAGTGATCGGCGACCTCAACAGCCGGCGCGGTCAGATCCAGGCCATGGAGGAACGAACCGGGGCCCGGGTGGTCAAGGCTCTCGTCCCGCTGTCGGAGATGTTCGGTTACGTCGGTGACCTGCGCAGCAAGACGCAGGGCCGGGCGAACTACAGCATGCAGTTCGACTCGTACGCCGAGGTGCCGCCGAACATCGCCAAGGAGATCATCGCCAAGGCGCGCGGCGAGTAACGTCGTACTCGCGGCGCAACAGCAGGCAATAGGAACCCAGAAACACTCCAGACCCACCGCGGTGGGCCGGATCGCAACGAGGAGATACCAGTGGCGAAGGCAAAGTTCCAGCGGACTAAGCCGCACGTCAACATCGGCACCATCGGGCACATCGACCACGGTAAGACGACGCTGACCGCGGCGATCACCAAGGTGCTGCACGACAAGTACCCGGATGTCAACCCCTTCTACGCGTTCGACCAGATCGACAACGCGAAGGAAGAGAAGGAGCGCGGCATCACGATCTCGATCTCGCACGTCGAGTACCAGACCGAGAAGCGGCACTACGCGCACGTTGACTGCCCGGGTCACGCGGACTACGTCAAGAACATGATCACCGGTGCCGCGCAGATGGACGGCGCGATCCTCGTGGTCGCCGCCACCGACGGCCCGATGCCGCAGACCCGCGAGCACGTGCTGCTCGCCCGTCAGGTCGGCGTGCCGTACATCGTCGTCGCGCTCAACAAGTGCGACATGGTGGACGACGAGGAGATCCTCGAGCTCGTCGAGCTTGAGGTCCGCGAGCTGCTCACCCAGTACGAGTTCCCGGGCGACGACGTTCCGGTCATCCGCGTCGCGGCCGCCCCGGCGCTGCAGGGCGACGAGAAGTGGGGCGAGTCGGTCCTCGAGCTCATGAACGCCGTCGACGACGCCATCCCCGAGCCGATGCGCGAGGTCGAGAAGCCGTTCCTGATGCCGGTCGAGGACGTGTTCTCGATCACCGGCCGCGGCACCGTCGTGACCGGCCGGATCGAGCGCGGCACAGTCCACACCGGCGAGATCGTCGACATCATCGGCATCAAGGAGAAGGCCACCTCCACCACCGTCACCGGCGTGGAGATGTTCCGCAAGCTCCTCGACGAGGGCCAGGCGGGCGACAACGTGGGCCTGCTGCTCCGCGGCATCAAGCGCGAGGACGTTGAGCGCGGCCAGGTCATCATCAAGCCGGGCACCAACACCCCGCACACCGAGTTCGAGGGCCAGGTCTACATCCTGTCCAAGGAGGAGGGCGGCCGTCACACGCCGTTCTTCAACAACTACCGGCCGCAGTTCTACTTCCGTACCACCGACGTGACCGGCGTGGT
This sequence comes from uncultured Actinomycetota bacterium, assembly GCA_963735315.1. GTDB lineage: Bacteria > Actinomycetota > Actinomycetes > Streptosporangiales > Streptosporangiaceae > Trebonia. The sequence continues at coordinate 266,667 of CAVTKQ010000006.1, read as the reverse complement.
CACCCTGCCGGAGGGCACGGAGATGGTGATGCCGGGTGACCGTACCGACATGTCGATGTCAGCTCATCCAGCCGATCGCCATGGAAGAGGGTCTGAAGTTCGCGATCCGCGAGGGTGGCCGCACCGTCGGCGCCGGCCGGGTCACGAAGATCAGCAAGTAGCTAGGCCGTTGCGGCGGCCCGGGCCGCCAAGGCTCGGGCCGCCGCAACGTTCATGTCTGGCCCAGGAGGCGTACCTCCTGGGAACCCCCGGCTGCGGGGCCCTGATCGGCCCCGCGGTTGCGGTTGCTTCAGGGGCTTGCCCCTGAGCGTCCGTGGCTGCGGGGTATGGGGCGCCGCATACGAGACAGCGGCACGAGAGAGAAGTAGAGGAACCGAGGCCACTATGGCGGGACAGAAGATCCGCATCCGGCTCAAGGCATATGACCACGAGGTCATCGACAGCTCGGCGCGGAAGATCGTCGACACGGTGACCCGTACCGGCGCGCGCGTCGCCGGTCCCGTGCCGCTGCCTACCGAGAAGAACGTGTACTGCGTCATCCGCTCGCCGCACAAGTACAAGGACTCGCGCGAGCACTTCGAGATGCGGACGCACAAGCGGCTGATCGACATCATCGACCCGACGCCGAAGACCGTCGACTCGCTCATGCGGCTCGACCTTCCGGCCGGCGTCTACATCGAGATCAAGCTCTGAGGACTCACTGATCATGGCAATGACAGGGATCCTGGGCACCAAGCTTGGCATGACCCAGGTCTTCGACGAAACCGGGCAGGTAGTGCCTGTCACGGTGGTGCAGGCTGGCCCGTGCGTCGTCACGGCCGTCCGCACCCCGGACAACGACGGCTACTCCGCTGTCCAGATCGGCTTCGGGGAGATCAACCCCCGCAAGGTCACCAAGCCGGTGGCTGGCCTTTTCGAGAAGGCCGGCGTGACGCCGCGCCGCTACGTCGCCGAGATCCGCACCGAGGGCGCCTCCGAGTACACGCTTGGCCAGGAGATCACGGCCACGCTGTTCGAGAAGGGCCAGCGGGTCGACGTGACCGGCAAGTCCAAGGGCAAGGGCACCGCCGGCGTCATGAAGCGGCACGGCTTCAAGGGCCTGTCCGCCTCGCACGGTACGCAGCGCAAGCACCGCTCGCCCGGCTCGATCGGCGCGTGCGCCACGCCGGGCCGCGTCTTCAAGGGCGTGCGGATGGCCGGCCGGATGGGCGCGGAGCGGACGACCGTGCAGAGCCTGACCGTGCACGCCGTGGACAGCGACAAGAACCTGCTGCTCATCAAGGGTGCGGTTCCCGGCCCGCGCGGCGGGCTTGTCGTGGTGCGCTCCGCGGCACGAGAGGGGAACTGATGAGCACCGTCAACGTCGTCTCGCCGTCGAGCGAGGAGGCCGGCACCGTCGAGCTGCCTGACGCGATCTTCGCCGCCAAGGTGAACGTGCCGCTGATCCACCAGGTCGTGGTGGCGCAGCGCGCCGCCGCGCGGCAGGGCACGCACGCGACCAAGACCCGCGGCATGGTCAGCGGCGGCGGCAGGAAGCCGTACCGCCAGAAGGGCACCGGCCGGGCCCGCCAGGGTTCGACCCGCGCGCCGCAGTTCACCGGCGGTGGCGTCGCGCACGGCCCGGTGCCGCGGGACTACACCCAGAAGACGCCGAAGAAGATGAAGGCCGCGGCGCTGCGCGGCGCGCTGTCCGACCGGGCGGCGAACGAGCGCGTTTTCGTCGTCACCTCGTTCGTCGAGGGCGACGTGCCGCGGACCAAGGACGCGCTGGCCGTGCTGAACAAGGTCACCGACGGTGCCGTCAGGAACGTCCTGGTGGTCACCGAGCACGACGACGAGCTCAGCTGGAAGTCGCTGCGCAACGTCCCCGTTCGTGCACCTGCTCGCCGAGGACCAGCTCAACACCTACGACGTGCTCGCCAGCGACTACGTGGTCTTCACCAAGGCCGCGCTGGACGCGTTCGTGGAAAGGGGCTCGGAGTGAGCAGGATCTACAACCCCCGGGACATCCTGCTGCGTCCGGTGGTGTCGGAGAAGAGCTACGGCCTTCTCGACGAGGGCAAGTACACGTTCGTCGTCGCGCCCGACGCCAACAAGACGCAGATCAAGCAGGCGGTCGAGGAAGTGTTCCGGGTCAAGGTGACCGGCGTGAACACCCTCAACCGGCAGGGCAAGCGGCGGCGTACCCGGTTCGGCTGGGGCAAGCGGGCGGACACCAAGCGCGCCATCGTGACCCTGGCCGAGGGCGACCGGATCGACATCTTCGGCGGACCGGTTAGTTAAGGAGACGTAGGTGGGAATCCGTAAGTACAAGCCGACCACCCCAGGTCGGCGTGGCGCCAGCGGCTCCGACTTCTCCGAGATCACCCGGAGTGAGCCGGAGAAGTCGCTGGTCCGCCCGCTGCACAGCAAGGGCGGCCGGAACGTCCACGGGCGGGTCACCGCCCGGCACCAGGGCGGCGGGCACAAGCGCGCCTACCGGCTGATCGACTTCCGGCGGCACGACAAGGACGGCGTCCCGGCCAAGGTCGCGCACATCGAGTACGACCCGAACCGCACCGCGCGCATCGCGCTGCTCCACTACGTGGACGGCGAGAAGCGCTACATCCTCTGCCCGCAGGGGCTGCAGCAGGGCGACCGGGTGGAGAACGGCCCGGGCGCGGACATCAAGCCGGGCAACGCGCTGCCGCTGCGGTCGATCCCGACCGGCACGGTCATCCACGCGATCGAGATGCGCCCCGGTGGCGGCGCGAAGATCGCGCGGTCGGCGGGCTCCGGCGTCCAGTTGCTGGCCAAGGAAGGCGCGTACGCCACGCTCCGCATGCCGTCCGGTGAAATCCGGCGGGTGTCCATCGAGTGCCGCGCGACCGTCGGCGAGGTCGGCAACGCCGAGCAGGGCAACATCAAGCTCGGCAAGGCGGGCCGCAACCGCTGGAAGGGCAAGCGCCCGTCGGTTCGTGGCGTTGCCATGAACCCGATCGACCACCCGCACGGCGGTGGCGAGGGCAAGAGCTCTGGCGGTCGCCACCCGGTCAGCCCGTGGGGCAAGCCGGAAGGCCGTACCCGCCGGGAGCACAAGCCCAGTGACCGGCTGATCAGCCGCCGCCGTAGCCGCGGCAAGAACAAGCGGTAGGAGCAAGCGCCGATGCCTCGTAGCCTTAAGAAGGGGCCCTTCGTCGACGACCACCTGATGAAGAAGGTGGACGTGCAGAACGAGAAGGGCACCAAGACCGTTATCAAGACCTGGTCCCGGCGGTCCATGATCGTTCCGGCGATGCTCGGTCACACCATCGCCGTCCACGACGGCCGCAAGCACATCCCGGTGTTCGTCACCGAGTCGATGGTGGGGCACAAGCTCGGCGAGTTCGCGCCCACGCGGACCTTCCGCAGCCACGTCAAGGATGACCGGCGCAGCCGGCGATAAGCCTGAGAAGAGGGAAAACACCAATGGAAGCCAGGGCAAGGGCGCGGTACGTACGCGTCACGCCGATGAAGGCGCGCCGGGTGGTGGACCTGATCCGCGGGCTGCCCGCCGACCAGGCGCAGGCGGTGCTTCAGTTCGCACCGCAGGCCGCGAGCGAGACGGTCGGCAAGGTGCTTGCCAGCGCGATCGCCAACGCGGACCACATCGGCGGGCGGGACCGGGGCATGCTCTGGGTCTCCAGCGCCTACGTCGACGAGGGTCCGACGCTCAAGCGGTTCCGGCCGCGGGCGCAGGGCCGCGGATACCGGATCAACAAGCGGACGAGCCACATCACGGTCATCGTCTCCGACGACACCGAGGGAGGGAACCGCTAGTGGGACAGAAGGTTAACCCGCATGGGTTCCGCCTGGGCATCACCACCGACTTCAAGAGCCGCTGGTACGCGGAGAAGAAGTACAAGGACTACGTGGCCGAGGACGTGGCGATCCGCCGCATGCTGCAGAAGGGCATGGAGCGGGCCGGCATCTCCAAGGTCGAGATCGAGCGGACCACCGACCGGGTGCGGGTGGACATCCACACCGCGCGGCCGGGCATCGTGATCGGCCGCCGCGGCGCGGAGGCCGACCGGATCCGCGGCGACCTGGAGAAGCTCACCGGCAAGCAGATTCAGCTCAACATCCTCGAGGTGAAGAACCCCGAGGTGGACGCGCAGCTCGTCGCGCAGGGCGTGGCCGAGCAGCTGTCCAGCCGGGTCTCCTTCCGGCGGGCCATGCGCAAGGCCATGCAGAGCGCGACCAAGGGCGGCGCGAAGGGCATCCGGGTGCAGTGCTCCGGCCGCCTCGGCGGCGCTGAGATGTCGCGCAGCGAGTTCTACCGCGAGGGCCGGGTGCCGCTGCACACGCTGCGCGCGGACATCGACTACGGCTTCTACGAGGCGCGGACGACCTTCGGCCGGATCGGCGTCAAGGTCTGGATCTACCGGGCGACGCCGCCCCGACGCGGGCCGGCCGCGAGGCGCAGCAGGCCGCGCTGCGCGCCGCGCAGCAGCGCGCCGGTGGCCGGCGGCCGTGAGCGCCCGCAGGCGCGGCGCCCCCGCCGGGGTGACCGTCCTGACAACCGCGGCGACCGTCCCGAGCGGACCTCCGCCCCCGCGGCGGAGCCGCAGGCGGAAAGCACTGGGGAGGGCTGATCAATGCTGATTCCGCGTAAGGTCGCGCACCGCAAGCAGCACCGGCCGCACCGGACCGGCGCCGCGAGCGGTGGCACCCGCGTCACGTTCGGCGAGTTCGGCATCCAGGCCCTTGAGCACGCCTACGTGACCAACCGCCAGATCGAGGCGGCCCGTATCGCGATGACCCGGCACATCCGCCGTGGCGGCAAGGTGTGGATCAACATCTACCCGGACCGCCCGCTGACCAAGAAGCCGGCCGAGACGCGAATGGGCTCAGGTAAGGGCTCACCCGAGTGGTGGATCGCCAACGTCAAGCCGGGCCGGGTCATGTTCGAGCTGTCCGGCGTGGCCGAGCCGGTGGCCCGCGAGGCGCTGCGCCGCGCGATCCACAAGCTCCCGATGAAGTGCAAGATCGTGACGCGAGAGATGGGTGAGGGCTGATGGCTACGGGCTTGACCGCCGCGGAGCTGCGCTCCTCCTCCCCGGAGGAGCTGAGCAGCAAGCTGGCCGAGGCCAAGGAGGAGCTGTTCAACCTCCGCTTCCAGAGCGCCACCGGCCAGCTGGAGAGCCACGGCCGGCTGCGCGCCGTGCGCAAGGAGATCGCCCGCATCTACACAGTGCTGCGGGAACGTGAGCTCGGCATCATCATCGACGTCGAGGACGAGGCCACTGCGGATGTCGAAGGGAGCGCGAAGTGAGCACCAATCCGGCCGAGACGGTTGCCGAAGAGGCTGCCGAGCAGCGCGGCTACCGGAAGACCCGCGAGGGCCTCGTGGTCAGCGACAAGATGGACAAGACCGTCGTCGTCGCCGTGGAAGACCGCGTGAAGCACCCCAAGTACGGCAAGGTCATGCGCCGTACCAAGAAGTACAAGGCACACGACGAGAAGAACGAGTGTGGCGTCGGTGACCGCGTACTGCTGATGGAGACCCGGCCGCTGTCGGCCACCAAGCGGTGGCGGGTTGCCGAGATCCTCGAGCGGGCCAAGTAAAGCCATAGGTAACGACGAATCGCCGGCGGAACACACCGGCGTGACGAAGCAGGAGTTGACGTGATCCAGCAGGAGTCGCGGCTTAAGGTCGCCGACAACACGGGTGCCAAGGAGATCCTGTGCATCCGCGTGCTCGGCGGCAGCGGCCGGCGATACGCGGGCATCGGTGACGTCATCGTGGCGACCGTCAAGGACGCGCTGCCCGGGGCTGGCGTCAAGAAGGGCGACGTCGTCAAGGCGGTCGTGGTGCGTACCCGCAAGGAGCGCCGCCGCGCAGACGGTTCCTACATCCGCTTCGACGAGAACGCCGCCGTCCTGATCAGGGACGGCGGAGATCCGCGCGGCACCCGCATCTTCGGCCCGGTCGGCCGTGAGCTGCGGGAGAAGCGCTTCATGCGGATCATCTCGCTGGCGCCGGAGGTGCTCTAGATGAAGATCAAGAAGGGTGACCACGTGGTGGTCACGGCCGGCAAGGACAAGGGCGCCAGCGGAACGGTCATCGCGGCCTACCCGGCGACCAACAAGGTCGTTGTCGAGGGCGTGAACATGGTCAAGAAGAACAAGAAGGTGACCAACCAGGGCGTGCGCGGTGCCAAGGAAGGCGGCATCGTCACCCAGGAGGCGCCGATCCATGTGAGCAACGTGCAGCTGGTCGACCCGGAGACCAAGCGCCCGGCGCGGGTGGGTTACAAGATCAACGAGGACGGCACGAAGGTCCGCGTTCTGCGTCCGAGCGGGAAGGAAATCTGATGGCGACCGAGGCACCGGCCCGGCCCCGGCTCAAGGAGAAGTACCGCACCGAGATCGCTCCCGCCCTGAAGGACGAGTTCGGGTACGCCAACGTGATGCAGATCCCGGGGCTTACCAAGATCGTCGTGAACATGGGCGTCGGCGAGGCGGCGCGGGACGCGAAGCTGATCGACGGCGCCGTCAGGGACCTGGCCGCGATCACCGGGCAGAAGCCGGCCGTGGCGCGGGCCAAGAAGTCCATCGCCCAGTTCAAGCTGCGCGAGGGCATGCCGATCGGCGCGCACGTGACGCTGCGCGGCGACCGGATGTGGGAGTTCCTCGACCGGCTGCTCGCCACCGCGCTGCCGCGCATCCGTGACTTCCGCGGCCTGAACCCCCGGCAGTTCGACGGCCAGGGGAACTACACCTTCGGTCTCACCGAGCAGGTCATGTTCCACGAGATCGACCCGGACAAGGTGGACCGGCAGCGGGGGATGGACATCACCCTCGTCACCACGGCCACCAACGACGACGAGGGCCGCGCGCTGCTCCGCGGCTCGGCTTCCCGTTCGCCGAGGCGGGCGCGCTGCCGGTGAAGGCGCGCAAGAAGTCCGGCCCGGGTCCGCGCTCTGGGAGGAGGGGCTAATAAATGGCTAAGAAGGCGCTGATCGTCAAGGCGAACCGCAAGCCGAAGTTCGAAGTGCGGGCGTACACGCGGTGCACCCGCTGCGGCCGCCCGCGTGCCGTCTACCGCAAGTTCGGCCTGTGCCGCATCTGCTTCCGCACGATGGCGCACCGCGGCGAACTGCCCGGCATCACGAAGTCCAGCTGGTAAAAACTCTCTACGCGCCGTAGGTCCCTGGTTACCGGGAAACCGCGGCGAGGAAGGCCAAAACGGCCATGTCAATGACCGACCCAATCGCGGACATGCTGACCCGTCTGCGCAACGCCAACTCGGCGTACCACGACACCGTGGGCATGCCGTACTCGAAGATCAAGTCGCACATCGCGGAGATCCTCCAGCAGGAGGGCTACATCGCGAGCTGGCGCGTCGAGGACGCCGAGGTCGGCAAGAACCTCGTGATCACGCTGAAGTACGGCAACGCGCGGGAGCGCTCGATCGCGGGGATCAAGCGGGTCTCCAAGCCCGGCCTGCGGGTGTACGCGAAGAAGGACAACCTGCCCCGGGTGCTCGGCGGGCTCGGCGTCGCGATCATCTCGACGTCGGGCGGCCTGATGACCGACAGGCAGGCCAAGAAGAACGGCGTGGGCGGGGAAGTCCTCGCCTACGTCTGGTAAGGGAGGGGAGGATCAGCAATGTCACGCATCGGACGTCTCCCCATTCCCGTTCCCAGCGGAGTGGACGTGGCCATCGACGGCCAGGCGGTCAGCGTCAAGGGCCCGAAGGGCGCCCTGAGCCTCACCGTCGCCGAGCCGATCGCCGTGGTGCGGGAGGACACAGTTCTCCGGGTCACCCGGCCGAACGACGAGGGCAAGGTCCGCGCGCTGCACGGCCTGTCCCGGACGCTCATCGCCAACATGGTGACCGGCGTCACCACCGGGTTCAGCAAGACCCTGGAGATCGTCGGCGTCGGCTACCGCGTGGCCGCCAAGGGCAAGGACCTCGAGTTCTCGCTCGGCTTCAGCCACCCGGTCGTCGTCACGCCGCCCGAGGGCATCACCTTCCGCGTCGAGGCGCCGACCCGGTTCGTGGTCGAGGGCATCGACAAGCAGCTGGTCGGCGAGACCGCGGCGCGGATCCGCAAGCTCCGCAAGCCCGACCCGTACAAGGCCAAGGGCGTGCGGTACCAGGGCGAAGTCATCCGCCGCAAGGTCGGGAAGGCTGGTAAGTAGTCATGGCTGGTACCCAGGCCAAGAGGTCATCGATCGAATACGCCACCGGGCGGGTCGGGTCGCGCACCGCGGCCAAGACCCGGGCCCGCGTCCGGCGTCACCTGCGGGTCCGCAAGAAGGTCAGCGGCGACGCGGCGCGCCCGCGCCTGGTCGTCAACCGGTCCGCGCGGCACATCTTCGTGCAGATCGTCGACGACACCGTCGGCCGCACCCTGGCGTCGGCGTCCACCCTGGACGCGTCCGTCAAGTCCGCCGAGGGCGACAAGACGGCCAAGGCCAAGCTTGTCGGCGCGCTTATCGCCGAGCGGGCGAGGGACGCGGGCATCTCCGCCGTGGTCTTCGACCGTGGCGGCTACCAGTACCACGGCCGCGTGGCCGCGCTCGCGGACAGCGCGCGGGAAGCCGGGCTGACGCTGTGATGATCAATAGGAAGGAAAGCTAATGCCAGGAGCTCCGCGGCGCGGCGGCCAGGGCGGCGGCGAGCGGCGCGAGCGCCGCGACGACCGCCGTGGCGGTCAGACCGAGAAGCAGAACGTCTACCTGGAGCGCGTGGTTACCATCAACCGCGTGGCCAAGGTGGTCAAGGGTGGTCGCCGGTTCAGCTTCACCGCGCTTGTCGTGGTGGGCGACGGCAACGGCATGGTCGGCGTCGGCTACGGGAAGGCCAAGGAGGTGCCCGCGGCGATCGCCAAGGGCGTCGAGGAGGCCAAGAAGCACTTCTTCCGGGTGCCGCGCATCGCCACGACGATCCCGCACACCGTGCTGGGCGAGGCGGCGGCCGGCGTGGTGCTGCTCAAGCCGGCCAGCCCCGGTACCGGCGTCATCGCCGGCGGCCCGGTGCGTGCCGTGCTTGAGTGCGCGGGCATCAGCGACGTGCTGTCGAAGTCGCTCGGCTCGTCCAACGCGATCAACGTGGTGCACGCCACCGTGGCGGCGCTGAAGGGGCTGAGCCGTCCGGAGGAGATCGCGGCCAAGCGCGGCCTGCCGATCGAGGACGTGGCGCCGAAGGCGATGCTCGCGGCGCGTGCCGCGGCCACGGCCGGCGCGTAACGGAGGGGACACCCGATGGCACAGCTCAAGGTGACCCAGGTCAAGTCGAAGATCGGCGGGAACAGCACGCAGCGCGGCACGCTGCGCTCGCTGGGCCTCCGCAAGATCGGCCAGTCGGTGGTCAAGCCGGATCGTCCCGAGTTCCGTGGCATGATCCACACCGTCCGCCACCTGGTCCGGGTAGAGGAAGTGGACTAGCCATGCTGAAGCTGCATGACCTGCGGCCGGCGCCCGGTGCCCACAAGGACAAGCAGCGGCTCGGCCGTGGCGAGGGCTCCAAGGGCAAGACGGCGGGCCGTGGTACCAAGGGCACCAAGGCCCGCTACCAGGTGCCTGCCGGGTTCGAGGGCGGCCAGATGCCGCTGCACCGGCGGCTGCCGAAGCTCAAGGGGTTCTCGAACGCCCAGTTCAAGACCGTTTACCAGATCGTCAACATCGGGCGGCTCGCGGAGCTGTTCCCGACTGGCGGCGAGGTGACGCCGGAGACCCTGGCCGCCAACGGCGCGGTGCGCCGTGGCGAGCTCGTCAAGGTGCTCGGCGACGGCGACCTGTCCGTGGCGCTGCGGGTGAGCGCGCACGCCGTCTCCGCGTCGGCTCGGCAGAAGATCGAGGCGGCGGGCGGAACGGTCACGCTGCTCGGTTAGGCTCAGTTAGGCCACCGCGTTCAGTGGGTACCTGAGTACGCACCCAAAGCTGGCTCGTTCAAGGGGAGGCCCCTTGGAGCGAGCTAGCTCGTTGGGTGTACCTGCGGGTAAGATACGGAAGCCGTTCAAACGCAGGTTCCGCCGATGAAGAGGGATCACGCATGCTGACCGCGTTCATCCGGGCGTTCCGGACGCCCGACCTGCGCAAAAAGCTGCTCTTTACGCTAGGCATCGTCGCCTTGTTCCGGTTCGGCTCGTCGCTGCCCGCCCCGGGCATCAACGAGGCGAACGTCTCGATCTGTTCGAACGCCGCGGCCAACTCCGGCCTCGCGGGCACGCTGCAGATCGTCGACCTGCTCAGCGGCAACGCGCTCAAGTACATGTCGGTGTTCGCGCTCGGCATCATGCCGTACATCACCGCGAGCATCATCCTGCAGCTGCTCACCGTGGTCATCCCGCGGCTTGAGACCCTGAAGAACGAGGGCCAGGCCGGCCAGGCGAAGATCACGCAGTACACCAGGTACCTGACCATCGGCCTCGCGATCCTGCAGTCCACCGGGTACATCGAGCTCGCCCGCAGCGGCACCCTCTTCCCGGCGGCTGCAACGTGTCCGTCATCCCGGACGCGTCGGTCTTCCGCATCGCGACGATGGTCATCACCATGGTGGCGGGCACCGCGGTGATCATGTGGATGGGCGAGCTCATCACCGACCGCGGCGTCGGCAACGGCATGTCCGTCATGATCTTCACGCAGGTCATCGCGGTCATCCCCGGCGAGCTGCTGACCATCTTCCAGACCAAGAAGGCGTTCACCGGGATCCTCTCGGTGCTCGTGGTCTTCGTGGTCATCGCGTTCGTGGTCTTCATGGAGCAGGCGCAGCGGCGCATCCCGGTGCAGTACGCCAAGCGGATGGTGGGCCGCCGGATGTACGGCGGCACGTCCACCTACATCCCGATGAAGGTGAACCAGGCCGGCGTCATCCCCGTCATCTTCGCCTCCAGCCTGCTGTACATCCCGCAGCTCGCGATCTCGCTGTTCGGCAGCCAGACGCACCCGCAGGGCTGGGTCTCGTGGGTGCAGCGCTACCTGGAGATCGGCACCAGCAGCACCCTGTCGGACATGTGGCTGTACCTGGCCGCGTTCTTCGTGCTGATCGTCGCCTTCACGTTCTTCTACGTGTCGATCACGTTCAACCCGATCGAAGTCGCGGACAACATGAAGAAGTACGGCGGCTTCATCCCCGGCATCAGGCCGGGACGGCCGACCGCCGAGTACCTCGGCTACGTGCTCAACCGGCTCACCACCCCCGGGTCGCTCTACCTTGGCGTGGTCGCGCTCTTCCCGCTGATCGCGCTCGCCGTGATCGGCGTGGGCAACCAGTTCCCGTTCAGCGGCGTGAGCCTGCTCATCATGGTCGGCGTTGGCCTGGACACGGTCAAGCAGATCGAGAGCCAGCTGCAGCAGCGTAACTACGAAGGCTTCCTGCGATAGTGCGCATCGTCCTCGTCGGGCCCCCCGGAGCGGGCAAGGGAACTCAGGCCCACTTCATCGCATCTCATCTGGCGATCCCGCGCATCTCGACAGGTGACATCTTCCGGTACAACGTCGCGAACAACACCGAGCTTGGCGCCAAGGCCAAGGAGTACATGGACCGCGGTGACCTCGTCCCGGACGAGGTCACCGTGGCGATGGTCCGCGACCGGCTCGCGGAAGAGGACGCGAAGGCGGGGTTCCTGCTCGACGGCTTCCCGCGGAACGTGCCGCAGGCCGAGACGCTGAAGAAGATGCTCGCCGAGCTGGACACGAAGCTGACGGTCGTGCTCGAGCTCGTCGTCGACGAGGACGAGGTCGTCCGGCGGCTGTCCGGCCGCCGCACCTGCCGCCGCTGCCAGCGGGTCTGGCACGTGCTGTACGAGCCGCCCGTCCGTGCCGGGCGTCTGCGACGACTGCGGCGGTGAGCTCTTCCAGCGTGACGACGACAAGGAAGAGGTCATCAGGCACCGGCTCGAGGTCTACAACTCGCAGACCTCGCCGCTGATCGCCTTCTACGCCGACGAGGGCATCCTGGTCGGGCATCGACGCGACCGGGCCGGTCGAAGAGGTCACGGCGCCGCGCGCTTTCCGCCCTGCAGCCGTACGTGCGCTGAGCCGCGTCCGCTACGCCGTCGGTCGCGGCAACGCGTGCGGTGGATACCGTTGTACGCGGAGGTGATGACACATGCGGCTGCGGAAAGAACCGGGGATTCAGATCAAGTCGCCTGAGCAGATTGCCCGCATGTACGCGGCGGGGCAAGTGGTCGCGCGCACCCTCTCGGTGCTCAAGGAGGCTGTGCGACCCGGGATCACGACCGCCGAGCTTGACGCCATCGCCGAGCGCGAGATCCGCGCGGCCGGGGCCGTGCCGTCGTTCCTCGGGCTACTTCGGGTATCCCGCGTCGATCTGCACCTCGGTGAATGAGCAGGTCGTGCACGGCATCCCCAGCCCTGAGCAGGTGCTGCGGGCCGGGGACATGATCTCCATCGACTGCGGCGCGATCCTGGACGGCTGGCACGGCGACTCGGCGCTGTCCGTGGGCGTCGGCGAGATCGACCCGGCCGATCAGGCGATGCTTGACGCCTGTGAGGCGTCGATGTGGGCCGGGATCGCGCAGGCGGTGGCCGGGCAACCGGCTCGGCGACATCTCGCACGCGGTGGAGCAGTCGGTGCGTGCCTCCGGGGACTACGGGCTGATCCGCGAGTACACCGGGCACGGCATCGGTACTGAGATGCACATGGACCCGGTCGTCAGGAACTACGGGCCGCCCGGGCAGGGGCCGCGGCTGCGCGCCGGGATGGCGCTGGCGATCGAGCCGATGATCACCCGGGGCGAGCGGCATGTCGCCGAGCTTGACGACGGCTGGACGGTCATCACCACGGACGGCTCGCGGGCGGCGCACTTCGAGCACACGGTTGCCATCACCCCTGACGGACCGTGGGTGCTCACCGCGCGGGAAGAAGAGAAGGCACAAGGAACAGATCATCCCGAACGAGTGCGGCTTACTCCCCAGCGCTCCGCCATTTCTGTCGCCGACGGCGGGCACGATGCCGGGTGACCCGCGGCTGCGCGCCTCGGACGCGGACCGGGAGCGGACCGCGCAGCTGCTGCGCGAGCACCACGCGGTGGGACGGCTGACGGCGGAGGAGTTCAACGACCGCCTGGACAAGGCGTTCGCGGCCAGGACCCTCGGCGAGCTTGACGAGCTGCTCGCCGACCTGCCCGCGATCGACCTGTACCAGCTGCCCGTCCGCGGGCATCCGCCCGGCCCCGCGCGGTCGCCGCGCGGCGGCCCAGGGCTGCCGCCGGCGCGACGGCTCGCTGCGCCGCCGCGGACCGAGGCTGGGTCGCCTGGGCGACCGCTAGCGCGCTGCTCGTCGCCGTCTGGCTGGGCTCGGCGTAGCCGTCGGCGGCGCGGCCTGGATCCCGTGGTTCCTGCTGATCGTCATCCCCTGGGCGCTCGCGATCGGCCGCCATCCTGGGCTCAGCCGGCGCGCTGCCCTGAGGTCGTGGCGGCTGCACTGGCGCTGGTCCGGCGCGGGCTGACCGGTCGGGTATCCTGAGAGCAGGCAGGCACGCCTTGACGTGCGGCTAGCGGTTTCCGCGAAGGCAGGATCTCGCGGAATAGAGCGCGCGGTCTTGGTGTTATGCTGCCGGTTCGCGTTCGCGGGATGGGTGCAGTAGACTCTGCTGCGGCCCATCGGCTGGCTTTCCGTCTGGCGCTGTGCAGCTCAGCTCGCACGGGCGCTACGGGGAGTATGTCACGTTCAGCCCGACGTTTCTCGTCTGGGCTGCCGCGGACAGCCGCGATACCAACCATGACTACGCAGGATGAAGCGCGGAGGATATGCCCAAGAAAGACGGCGCCATCGAGATCGAGGGCACGGTGGTCGAGACGTTGCCGAATGCCTTCTTCAGAGTGGAGCTGGACAACGGGCACAAGGTACTCGCCCACATCAGCGGGAAGATGCGGATGCACTACATCCGTATCCTGCCGGATGACCGGGTGGTCGTTGAGCTCAGTCCGTACGACCTGAGCCGCGGTCGCATCGTTTACCGGTACAAGTAAGGGCAGGGCGGGTCACCATGGTCGCTGACCTTCGGTCAGCTTCCGCGAGCCCGCAGTACCTGTCGGGGGCCATCCGCCACCTCCCATGCGCGCTGCGCGCGTGAGGGAACCGGCCACGGCCATAGAGGAGAAGTTTGCCGTGAAGGTCAAGCCGAGCGTCAAGAAGATCTGCAGCAAGTGCCGGATCATCCGTCGCCACGGCCGCGTCATGGTGATCTGCTCGGACCCCCGGCACAAGCAGCGCCAGGGCTAACGTGTGGGCGACGACCCCACACCCCCCGATGCGCCGCGTGCGCGGGGGCGGGCGTCCAAGACGCAGGCACTGAAAAACTGAATAACGCAAGACAAACGCGTACCGCAGGCGGCCGGGCATCCCGGGCCGCAACCCCCGGTTGGAGGCCGGGGCCCGCCTCGGGCAGGGGCGGGGAAGCGGTGCGGAGGACCTCCACCACACGAAGGAGAACTGCCCGTATGGCACGTCTTTCTGGCGTTGACCTGCCGCGCGAGAAGCGGCTTGAGATCGCGCTGACCTACATCTACGGCATCGGCCGCACCCGGGCCGCCGAGACGCTCGCCGCGACCGGCGTGAGCGGTGACACCCGGGTCCACGCGCTCACCGAAGACGACCTGCAGAAGCTGCGCGAGTGGATCGACGCGAACTACCAGGTCGAAGGTGACCTTCGCCGCGAGGTCGCCGCCGACATCCGCCGCAAGATCGAGATCGGCTGCTACCAGGGCATCAGGCACCGCAGGGGGCTGCCGGTGCACGGTCAGCGGACGCAGACCAACGCGCGTACCCGCAAGGGCAAGAAGAAGACCGTCGCCGGCAAGAAGAAGGTCGGGAAGAAGTAACCCGTGGGGTTCAGGTCCCCGCCGGGTTTTGCCGGGGACTTGACCCGGGGTGATCACCTCACAGGAGTCAGGAAGCAGATGCCGCCTCGCAAGAGCAGCCAGCAGGGCGCGCCGAAGAAGGTGCGCCGCAAGGAGCGGAAGAACGTAGCCCACGGGCACGCGCACATCCGGTCTACGTTCAACAACACCATCGTCTCGATCACCGACCCGACCGGGAACGTGATCGCGTGGGCGTCCTCCGGACAGGTCGGGTTCAAGGGCTCGCGCAAGTCGACCCCGTACGCCGCCCAGCAGGCCGCGGAGGCCGCCGCGCGCCGTGCCATGGAGCACGGCATGCGCAAGGTTGACGTCTTCGTCAAGGGGCCGGGCTCCGGCCGGGAGACCGCCATCCGGTCGCTGCAGGCGACCGGCCTTGAGGTCGGTTCCATCCAGGACGTCACCCCCGTTCCGCACAATGGCTGCCGCCCGCCCAAGCGGCGGCGCGTCTGAGGAGACACATACAGATGGCTCGTTACACCGGGGCGGACTGCAAGCTGTGCCGCCGTGAGAAGGTCAAGCTTTTCCTCAAGGGCTCTAAGTGCGACTCGCCGAAGTGCCCGATCGAGATCCGGCCCTACCCGCCGGGTGAGCACGGCCGGATCCGGCAGAAGGACAGCGAGTACCTGCTGCAGATCCGCGAGAAGCAGAAGGCCCGCCGCATCTACGGCGTGCTTGAGAAGCAGTTCCATGGCTACTACGTCGAGGCGACCCGCAAGTCCGGCCGGACCGGCGAGACGCTGCTCCAGATCCTGGAGAGCCGCCTCGACAACGTGGTGTACCGCGCCGGGTTCGCCAAGAGCCGCGACATGGCCCGCCAGCTGGTCGGGCACGGGCACATCCTGGTCAACGGCCACCGGGTGGACATCCCGTCCTACCGGGTGAGCGAGAACGACGTCATCGAGGTCACGGCCAAGTCCCTTGAGCTGACCCCGATGATCATCGCCCGCGCGGAGGCCGGCGAGCGCACCGTCCCCGCCTGGCTTGAGGTCATGCCCGACCAGATGCGCATCCTCGTCCACCAGCTCCCGGTCCGGACCCAGATCGACACCCAGGTCCAGGAGCAGCTCATCGTCGAGTACTACTCGAAGTAGTTCTCGGGTTCAGGTCCGCCGGGCGATATGCCGCCCCGCGGCCTGACGAGAGCGTCATATAGCGGGCGCTCCGACGGAAAGGAAAGTCCAATGCTCATCGCACAGCGCCCCTCCCTCGGGGAGGAGCAGATCGGTGACTACCGGTCGAAGTTCACGATCGAGCCGCTCGAGCCGGGCTTCGGCTACACGATCGGCAACTCGCTCCGGCGCACCCTGCTGTCCTCCATCCCGGGGGCGGCGGTCACCTCGATCCGCATCGAGGGCGTGCTGCACGAGTTCACCACGGTGCCGGGGGTCAAGGAAGATGTCACCGACATCATCCTCAACCTGAAGCAGCTGGTCGTCTCCTCCGAGCACGACGAGCCGGTCGTGATGTACCTGCGCAAGCAGGGCCCGGGCGCGGTCACCGCGGCGGACATCGCGCCGCCCGCGGGTGTCGAGGTGCACAACCCCGACCTGCACATCGCCACGCTGAACAGCAAGGGCAAGCTGGAGATGGAGCTCACGGTCGAGCGCGGCCGCGGCTACGTCTCCGCGACGCAGAACAAGCAGCCGGGCCAGGAGATCGGCCGGATCCCGGTCGACTCCATCTACTCGCCGGTGCTCCGCGTGACCTACAAGGTCGAGGCCACCCGAGTCGAGCAGCGCACCGACTTCGACCGGCTCATCCTGGACGTCGAGACCAAGCAGTGCATGCGTCCCCGTGACGCGGTGGCCAGCGCCGGCAAGACGCTGACCGAGCTGTTCGGCCTGGCCCGTGAGCTCAACGTCGACGCCGAGGGCATCGACATCGGCCCGTCGCCGAGCGACGCCGCGCTGGCGCAGGACCTGGCGCTGCCGATCGAGGACCTGAACCTGACGGTCCGGTCCTACAACTGCCTCAAGCGCGAGGGCATCCACACCGTGGGCGAGCTCGTCGCCCGCAGCGAGCAGGACCTGCTCGACATCCGCAACTTCGGCGCCAAGTCGATCGAGGAAGTCAAGCAGAAGCTCGTGGACATGGGCCTGTCGCTGAAGGACTCCCCGCCCGGGTTCGACCCGAGCAGCGCCGTGGACTCGTTCACCGGCGATGAAGATGAGAGCTACGTCGAGACCGAGCAGTACTAGCCGGACGGACGCCCTCGGCACCCCGGTGCGCGCCCGATGGCAAACCCGCCATCGGGACGGGCACGCGCCAGGGGACGGCGGGGTCGACTCAGACGGATAGAAAGGGTTATCATGCCCACGCCAACCAAGGGTGCCCGGATGGGTGGCAGCCCGGCTCACCAGAAGCACATGCTGGCGAACCTGGCCGCCTCGCTCTTCGAGCACGGGAAGATCACCACGACCGAGGCTCGGGCGCGTCGGCTGCGTCCCTACGCGGAGAAGCTGATCACCTTCGCCAAGCGCGGTGACATGCACGCCCGTCGTCAGGTGCTGACCGTGGTCACGGACAAGGGCATCGTGCACAACCTGTTCACCGAGATCGGCCCGGCGATGGCCGACCGTCCCGGTGGCTACACCCGGATCACGAAGATCGGCCACCGCAAGGGCGACGCCGCCCCGATGGCCGTGATCGAGCTGGTCAGGGAAGAGGTTGGCGCGAGCAAGCCGCGCCGCCGCACCCGCCGTCCGGCCGCGCCGGCCGTGCCGCAGGAGGTCGCCGAGGCCGCTGTCGAGGCGGAGGCCGCCGCCGACGCGGAGACCGCGGCCGACCTGGCGGGCGCGCACGGCGCCGAAGACCTCGACGAGGGGCCGGAGGCGGCCGACCAGAAGCTCGCCGTTGACGAAGAGGCCGCTGCCGACGCGGAGACCGCGGCCGACCTGGCGGGCGCGGACGGCGCGGAGAACCTCGACGAGGACGAGGACGAGCCGAGAGGCGATAACGCCTCTCAGCTCGCGAAGCGCACGAGAACGGGCAGCTCACCACTGGTGAGCTGCCCGTTTCTTTCATCTGGCTCCTGTCGCGACTTACGGGACTGTGATCGGGAGGTTGGCGCGTTGGTCGATGACCCGCTCGTGCGAGTCAGGATTGATCTTTCCTATGACGGGGCCGGGTTCTCCGGATGGGCGGCGCAGCCTGGGCGGCGGACGGTCGAGGGCGTGCTCTCGGAGACGCTCGGGCACGTGCTGCGGCTGCCCGAGGCCGTGCGGCTGACCGTGGCCGGGCGGACCGACTCCGGGGTGCACGCGCGCGGGCAGGTGGCGCACGCTGACCTGCCCGCCGATGCCTGGGCGGCGCACGCGGACGCGGTGCTGCGGCGGCTCTCGCGGGCGCTGCCGCCGGATATCCGGGTGCGCTCGATCGAGCCTGCGCCCGACGGGTTCGACGCGCGGTTCTCCGCGCTCTGGCGGCGGTACGCGTACCGGATCTGCGATGACCCGGCGCGGGCGGATCCGCTGCGGCGGCAGGACACGCTGTGGAACTCCGCGTCCGCTGGACCTTGCGGCGATGAACGAGGCGGCCGCGCTGCTGCTCGGGGAGCATGACTTCGCCGCGTTCTGCCGGAAGCGCGAGGGGGCGACCACCGTGCGGGCGCTGCGGCGCCTGGAGTGGGAGCGGGACGCCGACGGGGTGGCGGTCGGCTGCGTGGTCGCGGACGCGTTCTGCCACAACATGGTGCGGGCCCTGGTCGGCGCGCTGCTTCCCGTCGGTGAGGGCAGCCGCCCGGTGTCCTGGCCCGCGCAGGTGCTCGCCGCGGCGGTCCGGGACCCGGCCGTGCGGGTGGTCCCCGCCGCACGGGCTGTCCCTGGAAGAGGTCCGCTACCCGGAGCCGGGCCAGCTGGCCGCCCGCGCCGCCCTCACCCGCCGGTCCGCGTCGCGGACGTCCGTGTCAGCTGACTACGGCCGGTCCTAGATCGGTAGGACGACGCGCTCGCGGGCTGCCGGCGCGTCGGGCGGGCCGGAGCCGGTGACCATGCGCTGGCTGAGGTCGATGTTCGCCGTGCCGGATACCAGGTCGTTGCTGAACTGCTCCAGCTGGTTGTCCTGCGCCTTCGTCGACGGGTTGGTGCCGTTGACGAACTCGGACCAGGTCAGGATCAGGTAGTGGCCCTTGAACTCCGCCTCGACGACACCGGTGCCGTTGCCGAGCTTGCTCGCGACTCCCTTGGCCGATGTCAGCGGGGCGATGAAGTCGTTCTGGCCGACGACCTTGCCCGCGTAATGGGCCTCGTTCGTCGTCGACAGGTTGACGACGCCGATCGTGCCCATGATCTTGTTGTCGCCCGACACGTAGCTGCCGCGCAGCACCTGCGTGCACTTGCCGGCCTGCAGCGCCTTGATCAGCGCCGAGCCGATCACCGCGTTGCCGCACGTCTTGTCCACCTTGGTGGAGACAAGCTGGTAAGAGGTCTTGTCCTTCTCGTTGGTGAACGCCGGCGGGAAGAGCTCGGCCGTGGTGAGCGGCGTGGGATCGTCGGTGGCCGCACTCGATGTGGCAGTAGGTGCCGAGCTGCTTCACGCAGGCCTGCTGTGACGGCACCGCGGTGCCGCGTCGGCAGGGCCTTCTGGGCATTCGAGCTGCTCGCGGGCGAACTCGGCTTGAGCACGAAGACGTAGGCCGCGACGCCGATGATCCCGACCGCGACGACGGCGAGCGCGGCGAAGAGCAGGCGCTTGCCGCTGAGCGGGCCTAGCGCGGCCCGGCCGCCGGGAGCCCTGCCGCCGGCCTCCGGCTCCCGTCGAGCAGGCCAGTGCCGTCACCGTAGCGGTCCTGGTAAGGGTCGCCGCCCGCGTCGAAACCGTCCTCGTAATCGTTGTACCCGTCCCGGTCCGGGTCGGCGGACGGGGACGACGGCCCGTCGTAGTCGCCGTACCCTGGCGCGGCGTACGCGTCAGCCGCGGCGTAGCCGCCGCGGGGGTCGAACGCGTCGCGTCCTCCCGGGCCCTGGAAGCCGCCGCTCGCGCCGCGCCCCGGGCGGCCGGCTCGTCCTGCCCGTAATCCGGGTGGGCCGTAGCGGTCCGGGTACCCGGCGCGGTCTTCGTACCGTCCCTGCTGCCTCGTGTCCCGCGATGTCCTGCGCGCCGGTGCGCGTGAACGCCTGCGGGTCGGACGCGGCCGGGTTCGCGGGACCGGGCAGCGGCCCGGTCCCCTGCTGGCCGGGGCCGGGCGGGTAGCCGCGAACCGGATCGCGCAGTGCCTCGCGCGGGCCGGTGCCGTACTCGTCGATGACCCGGCCGTTGAGCCGGTAGGTGCCGGTGTCCGCGAAGCTCGCCCCGTTCGCGGCGGCGGGCTGCCCGCCGTACCAGTCGTTGCCCGCGTCCTCGGCCGAGTAGCCGCCCTGGCCGCTTGGCAGCGCCGGGTACCCGCCGCTGCCCCCGCGGGGGGCCGCGTACCCGCCGCCTCCGGCGGGCGGTGCCGGGTACGCGGGAGGCTGGCCGTAGCCGCCACCCTGGTCCTGGTAACCGCCGCCAGGGGCGTATCCAGGCGCGGACCGCTGGTCGTAGCCTGCCTGGTCGTAGCCCGGGGAAGGCGCCTGGCCGCGGTCGTGACCGTAGTCGTCGTGCTGCGGGTAGCCCTGCGGGCCGCCGTAGCCGCCCGCGCCGCCCTGTCCCTGCGGCCGTAGTCGTTGTACTGCTCGTAAGGCTGCTGCCCGTACGGGGCGCCGAACTGGCCGTCGTGCGGCCCGTAGCCCTGCTGGCCCTGTCCGGCGTAGCCGCCGTCGGGCCCGTAGCCGCCGTCGCCGTAGCCCTGCTGCGGCTGCCCGCCGTAGCCGCCGTCGGAACCGTAGCCTTGCTGGCCCTGTCCGGTGTAGCCGCCGTCCGGGCCGTAGCCCTGCCTGCTGGGCCTGCCCGGCGTAGCCGCCGTCGGGCCCGTAGCCAAAGCCGCCGCCGTCGGGAGGCGGATAGTTCTCGTCGCCCCGCGTAACCGCGCTGGCCGCCGTCCCAGGCCCCCGTACTCCCTGGCGTCCCGCCGGACGACGGTTGCCAAGGCGTTTGGCGCCCCCAGTCCCCGTGCGTGTCGGGGACGTCCTCACCTCGGTATCCCATATCATCGAGTGTAGCGTCAGTACCAGCTCCAACACGCGTGGATGTGTTTTTTGAGCTGCGAGGAGACGGCATCCGGACGCTGCAAGGTGCGGTAGGCTTAGGGGATACACGGCAGGAGAGTCTGCGCGCACTTTGGCAGCGGGCGTGGATTCGAGTATGCTGCATTGGCGTCATTCGCGACGAGCAGCGTCTCCGGCTGCGCCGACCAGGCACCTGGACCTTCCGGTAGCAGGGTCTTGAGGATCACGAACCACATGCGAAGGCTAAACGACTGTGCGCACTTTCAGCCCGAAGGACAGTGACATCACGCGTCAGTGGCATGTCATCGACGCCACCGACGTCGTGCTTGGCCGCCTGGCCAGCCATGTGGCGGTGCTGCTGCGGGGCAAGCACAAGCCCATTTTCGCTCCGCACGTCGACACTGGTGACTTCGTCATCGTGATCAACGCGGACAAGATCTCGCTGAGCGGGGCCAAGCTGGAGGACAAGAAGGCCTACCGGCACTCCGGCTACCCGGGCGGCCTCCGCGCGATGAGCTACGCGGACCTCATGGCCAAGCACCCGACGCGGGCGGTCGAGAAGGCGGTCAAGGGGATGCTCCCCAAGAACTCCCTCGGCCGCAAGACGCTCAGCAAGCTCAAGGTCTACGCGGGCCCGGTGCACCCGCACCAGGCGCAGCAGCCGCAGCCGTACGAGATCCGGCAGATTTCCCAGTAGTGCCGCAAGGAAGCGTGAGGAACAGCAACGTGGCCGAGCCCACTGGCGTAGAGACGCCCGCAGACGACGCGGCTTACTTCGACCCGGAGTACACCGCCGAGCCAGAGTCCGACGGCGAGGAAGCGCCCCGTCGGAGTACACCACCGAGTCTCCGGAGGCTGCCGCGCCGCGCGCCGAGCGGCGCCCGGTGGTCACCGGTCACGCCAGCGGCCTTGGCCGCCGCAAGGAGGCCATCGCCCGCGTGCGCATCGTGCCGGGCACGGGCCAGTGGAAGATCAACGGCCGGACGCTTGAGGCCTACTTCCCGAACAAGGTTCACCAGCAGATCGTCAGCGAGCCGTTCGTGACGCTCGGCGCCGAGGGCAACTTTGACGTGATCGCGCGCATCGGCGGCGGTGGCGTCTCGGGTCAGGCCGGCGCGCTGCGGCTCGGCGTGGCCCGCGCGCTGACGCTGGTCGACCCGGAGAACCGCCCGCCGCTGAAGAAGGCTGGTTTCCTCACCAGGGACGCCCGGGCGACGGAGCGGAAGAAGTACGGCCTCAAGAAGGCCCGTAAGGCTCCTCAGTACTCCAAGCGCTAGCCGTCGGCTGGCGTACCCAGAGCTACCGACATGGGCCGAATTTTCGGTACTGACGGTGTTCGCGGGGTTGCTGGGGTCGAACTGACTGCCCAGCTCGCCATGGACCTAGCGGTCGCGGCGGTGCCTGTACTGGCACCTGCCGCGGCCGCTTCTGGTCATGCGCGCCGCCCTGTCGCCGTCATCGGACGTGACTCACGGGCTTCCGGCGATTTCCTCGAAGCGGCCGTCGTCGCGGGACTGGCGAGCTCCGGAGTTGACGTGCTCCGGCTTGGCGTCATCCCGACTCCCGGCGTCGCCTACCTCACCGGAGCACTCAACGCGGACTTCGGCGTCGTCCTGTCCGCGAGCCACAATCCCGCCGCCGACAACGGGATCAAGTTCTTCGGCCGGTCCGGCGTCAAGCTGCCGGACCAGACCGAGGACGAGATCGAGGCGAGGCTGCGCGCTGCCGCTGACGGCGCCGTGACGACGAGTCCCGGCGGCCGACGCCTGCCCCGCTGGGGTTCGGGCGAGTCACCGACGCGTACTCCGCGCACGAGACCTACCTGGATCACCTGCTCGCCACCCTGCCCGCGTCGGTGGCCGGGCAGCCCCCGCTGCACGGGATGCGGGTCGTCGTGGACTGCGCGCACGGTGCCGCCTACAGCATCGGCCCGCGTGCGCTGCGCCGGGCCGGAGCCGAGGTCATCGCGATCGGTGCCGCGCCGGACGGGCTGAACATCAACGCGAGCGTCGGGTCCACTCACCTGGAGACGCTGGCGGCCGCGGTCCTCGAGCACGGCGCCGACGCGGGCCTGGCCTTCGACGGCGACGCGGACCGCTGCCTGGCGATCGACAATGACGGCCAGCCGCTCGACGGGGACCAGATCCTCGCCGTGCTCGCGTCGCAGCTGAAGCGCAGCGACCAGCTCGCCGGCGACACCGTGGTCGTGACCGTGATGTCGAACCTCGGCTTCCACGACGCGATGCGCGAGTCCGGCATCACGGTGATCGAGACCCCGGTCGGTGACAAGCACGTCTACGCCGCGATGCGGGACGGCGGCTACATCCTCGGCGGCGAGCAGTCCGGGCACATCATCCAGATGGGCCACGCCACCACCGGGGACGGCGTGCTGACCGGCCTGCACCTGCTCGCCGCGGTGAACAGCATCGGCGTCCCGGTGTCCGCCGCCGGGAAGATGATGACCAGGTACCCGCAGGTGCTGATCAACGTCCGCGGCAACAAGGACAGGGCGATGGCCGACCCGGCGCTCGCCGAGGCGGTGAGCGCCGCGAAGTCCAAGCTTGGCGGCACCGGCCGGGTGCTGCTGCGGCCGAGCGGGACCGAGCCGGTCATCCGGGTCATGGTCGAGACGCGGCAGTCCGACCTTGCCGAGCAGATCGCCGGGCAGCTGGCGGACGCGGTCCGCCTGGCGATGTCATGATCGTCGGCGTCGGTATCGACGTCGTTGACATCGCCCGCTTCGAGCAGGCCCTGACGCGGACCCCGGGCCTCGCCGGCCGCCTGTTCACCGAAGGTGAAAGAGGCCTGCCGGCGCATTCCCTGGCGGCGCGCTTCGCGGCCAAGGAGGCCCTGGCGAAGGCGCTCGGCGCCCCGCGCGGCCTGCTCTGGACCGACGCCGAGATCGTCACCAGCCCGGCCGGCCGGCCGCACCTCAAGGTCTCCGGCACGGTCGCCGCCGCCGCCGCCCGGCTCGGCGTCACCAGCTGGCACCTGTCCCTGAGCCACGACGCCGGCATCGCCAGCGCCGTCGTCATCGCCGAAGGCGACAAGCCGGCCGGCCTTGGCTGGGTCTGACCAGGTCGGCCAAGGATGTGGGATAGAAAGGGCCCCTGAGGGGCCCGAAGTATCCCACGTCTTGGGTGGCGGGTCGGGACAAGCGAACCGAGGGGAGACTGAGGGTATGCGGGATGCTTACTCGGTTTCTAAGGTGCGGGCGGCGGAAGCGGCGCTGTTTGCGCTCGTGCCCGACGGGGCTCTCATGCAGCGGGCGGCGGCCGGGCTTGCCTCGGTCTGCGCGGGGCTGCTGCGGGACAGCTGCGGGCGGGGTCTACGGGGCGCGGGTGGTGATTCTCGCGGGGACCGGGGACAACGGCGGGGACGCGCTGTACGCGGGGGAGCGGCTGGCCCGCAGGGGGGCGTCCGTGACCGTCATCCAGGCGGGGCCGCGCATGCACGCCGCGGGGCGCCCGGGCGCTCGCTGGCGCCGGGGGCCGGGTCATCGCCGTGGCGCCCGTTGCCGAGGTGCGGCGCGCGACCCCGGCGCCACCAGGGTCGACCTAGGCGGCCCGGCGGACCGGCCGGGACGCGACGCCCGTGGCCGGTACGACGTCGGGCATGAGGCGCGGCAGCGCTATCGGGCACGCGGACCTGATCATCGACGGGATGCTCGGGATCGGCGGCAAGGGCGGGCTCCGCGAGCCCTACGCCACGCTCGCGCAGCTCGCGGCCAACGCGCAGGAACGCCGTGACCGTCGCGGTTGACCTGCCGTCCGGCATTGACGCGGACACCGGGGCCGTTGCCGGGCCTGCCGTGCGGGCCGACGTCACGGTGACCTTCGGGGCGGTCAAGCCCGGGCTGCTTATCGACCCGGGCGCCGGCCATGCCGGGGTCGTCGAGTTCGTTGACATCGGCCTCGGCCCCTACCTTGACGGGCCGCCGGAGGCGAGCGCACCGCAGGCCAGCGACATCGCGGCGCTGCTTCCGCGCCCGACCGCGGAGTCAGACAAGTACCGGCGCGGCGTGCTCGGCCTGCTGACCGGCAGCGACCGCTACACGGGCGCGGCGCTGCTCGCGACCGGCGGCGCGGTCCACGGCGGGGCGGGCATGGTCCGGCTGGTCACCTTCCCCGGCGCGGCGGCCGCCGTCCGGCAGCTCCACCCAGAGGTGGTCATCACTGAGCTGGCGGGTGGAACACGAATCCGTTCGGAATTCTCTGCCGCTAATCCGTCCGGCAGCGGGCCGCGGTTCCCGGACGACGTGGGCCGGGTCCAGGCGTGGGCCGCGGGCTCCGGCATGGGGACCGACGACGCGGCGGCCCGGCGGCTCGCGGCCGTGCTCGCCACCAGCCTGCCGGTGCTGGTCGACGCGGACGGGCTGACCCTGCTCGCCAGGCACCGGGAACTGCTGCCGCGACCAGCACCCACGCTGCTCACCCCGCACGCGGGCGAGCTCGGCAGGCTGCTCGGCGCGGACCCGGCCGACATCGAGGCGAGGCGGCTTGAGCACGCCCGGCGCGCGGCGACCAAGCTCGGCGTGTGCGTGCTGCTCAAGGGGTCGACGACCGTGATCGCGCCGCCGGACGGGCTCGATCCGGTGCTCGTGAACACCACGGGGACGCCGTGGCTGGCCACCGCCGGGACCGGCGACGTCCTCGCCGGGCTCGCCGGCGCGCTGCTCGCCCAGGGGCTGCTGCCGCCGCAGGCCGCGATCGCCGCCGCGTACCTGCACGGGCTGGCCGCGCAGGCTCGCCGCGCGCGGCCAGGACACCGAGCGCGCCGAAGGGGAGGCGCCGATAGGCGCCTCCGACGTCGTCCGCGCGCTCCCGCTCGGCGTTCCGCGCACTCTGAACCCCGGACTTCGCTCTACCCTTGGTAACCATGGACGGCCACGCGGAGGCGAGCGTCGAGCTCGGCGCGATCACGAGGAACATCGCGGCGCTGCGCGCGCACGTGGCGCCCGCGGCGGTCATGGCGGTCGTGAAGGCCAACGGGTACGGCCACGGCGCGGTTCCCGCGGCGCGGGCCGCCGTGCGCGGCGGCGCGGACTGGCTTGGCGTGGTGCACGTCGCCGAGGCGCTTGAGGTCCGCCGGGCGGGCGTCGACGTTCCGCTGCTGTGCCTGATGGCGATCGGCTCGGACAACCACGCGGAAGCGATCGCCGCGGACGTGGACCTGGCGGCGGGCTCGGCCGGCATGGTGCGGCGGCTCGCCGCCGCCGCCGAGGTCGCCGGACGGCCCGGCGCGGGTGCACCTGAAGGCGGACACCGGGCTCAGCCGGGGCGGGGCCACCGCGGCCGACTGGCCCGCCGCGCTCGCCGCGGCCCGGCAGGCGCAAGCCGACGGCAGCATCGTCGTCGTCGGCGTCTGGTCGCACTTCGCCTCGGCGGACGAGCCGGGTAACCCGTCGATCGAGGCGCAGCTCGCCGCGTTCAAGGAGGCCCTGGCGGTCGCGGAGAGCGCGGGCATCACCCCGCAGGTGCGGCACATCGCCAACACCGCGGCGGCGCTCGACGTGCCGCAGGCCCGCTACGACCTGGTGCGGATCGGCGGCGGCAGCTACGGCCTGGCCACCCTCCCCGGCGGCGCGCCGGCGTGGCTGCGGCCGGCGATGACGCTGCGGGCCCGGCTGGTGCTCGTGAAGCGGGTGCCCGCGGGGACCGGGGTGTCGTACGGGCACCGGTACACCACGACGCGCGAGACGACGCTCGGCCTCGTGCCGCTCGGCTACGCGGACGGGATACCGCGCGCGGCGACCGGGCTGCCGCTCGTGGCCGCTCGCGGCCGCCGGTGGCCGATCGCGGGCACGGTTTGCATGGACCAGCTGGTCATCGACTTCGGCGACGAGCCGGTGGCGGAAGGGGATGAGGTCGTGCTCTTCGGGCCGGGGGACGACGGGGAGCCGACCGCCCAGGAATGGGGCGAGGCGCTCGGCACGATCTCCTACGAGGTCGTGACCGGTATCGGCGCGCGCGTGCCAAGGTCGCACCATGAGTAGGGAGCGTTTCGCTGACCGTCGCCACCGCCGCGCAGATGCGCTCGCTCGGCCGGTCCCTCGCCACGGTGCTGCGCGCCGGAGACCTGGTGATCCTCAGCGGCGGCCTTGGCGCGGGCAAGACCACGCTGACCCAGGGGATCGGTGACGGGCTTGGCGTGCGCGGGCCGATCACCTCGCCCACGTTCGTGATCGCGCGGGTGCACCCGCCGCTGGCGCGGCCGGCCGCGACGGGCGCGCTGGCCGCCCGCGCTCGTGCACGCGGACGCCTACCGGCTCGGCAGCGTGCTTGAACTCGACGACCTTGACCTGGACACGGACACCGCGGCCTCGGTGACGGTGGTGGAGTGGGGCGAGGGGCTGGCCGAAGGGCTGGCGGCCGACCGGCTGGAGATCACGATCACGCCGGCCGCGCCGAGCCCGGTGGCCGCGCACCGTGGCCGGGTCGAGCCGCGCTGGCCGGCGGAACCGCGGCCGGCAGCGAGGGCGATCCCGACGACCCGGCCGGGGACATGCCGCGCACGGTGCGGATTTCCGCAGTCGGTGAGCGTTGGGAAGGCGTCAAGTTGCCCCTCGCGAGCCTCGCTGATCGTCTATAGTTCGGCTTTGTACCGTTCCGTTTTGTACGTTCTACCTGGTCTCTAGGTCACCAACCCTCACCGGAGGCATGCCGTGACTCAGCATGGGTCATTCCCCGGCCGACCGCGTGGCCGCCGGGCACGTCAGGACAACGACGTGCCTGAGTGGCAGGGGCATGACGCTACGCCGCAAGACCAGCGGGAGTTCCCTGACCTCGCCCCGGTCCGCCCCAGGGAGGCCCGGGCGCGGGACGGCCGCGCGCAGGGCGGCCAGCACGCCGCAGCCGGGCGGCTACGGCGGCTACCCGGGCGCGGCCGGCCCGGTTACCCGCAGGGCGAGCAGGCGCCGGCGGGCGGCGGTTACGGCGGCAGGCACGGTGGCGGCGGCTACCCGGGCGGCGGCTACGGCGGGCCCGGGCAGGCACCCCAGGGCGACCAGGCGTGGCCGGGGCAGGCGCCCTGGCCGGAGCAGCAGGAACCGCAGCACCAGGCAGCAGCAGCCCGCGCCGCAGCTCCAGGAGGAGCGGCCGCCGCGCCAGCCGGGCGACGAGGCGCCGTCCTGGGCCGAGCCCGACTCCGTGGAGGCGTTCTCCGAGCGCTGGCACCGGCGCGGCCTTGACTCGCGCGACGAACGGCGGTCGGACCGGCGCAAGCGCCGTCGGCTGCTGATCGCGGGCGGCGCGGTGGTCGCCCTGGCGATCGCGGTCGTCATCTACCTGATGAGCGGCGGCCCGGGCGCGGCCAACCTGGGCTTCGGTAACTTCGTGACGAACTTCCTGCCCGGCGAGCTGCAGCAGGTACCCGACCCGTGCACGACGGTTCCGGCCGCGACGCTGAACCAGTACCTGCCGGGCACGCGCAAGCAGGCCGCGCCGCCGCTGAACTCCGGGGCCAACACGCAGTGCACCTGGACGCTGGACAGCGCGCCGACGTACCGGGTGCTCGAGGTGCAGTTGCAGGCTTACTCGCCGAGCGGGCTCGCCTCGGGAAACGGCAGCGCCACCTTCGCCGCGGAAGACGCCTACCAGTCGTTCGAGAACGGGTACGCCTCGCCGGGGCCGAAGAGCGGGCAGCCGAAGGCCACGGTGACGGACCTGTCCGGAATGCCGGGCGGCACCCAGACGTCCGCCTTCCAGGCCACCCAGGTGTTCAACCGGGGCGGCGCGGTCACGGACGTGGCCAACGTCTACGTCCGCTACCGCAACGTCATCGTCACCGTCGTGGTGGACGGCCTTGACCAGTCGAGCGGCGGCAAGAAGTACGGGCCCGTGTCCATGAGCGACCTCACCGCCGCGGCGAACACCGTCGCCAAGGAAATGGCGTCTCAGATCGCCAAGTAGTCGCCCGCTGCGACTACCCTCATTGGTCGTGCTGCTGCTTGGTCTAGACACCGCGACGCCCGCGGTGACGGTGGCGCTGCATGACGGCGGCCAGCCGCTGGCCCAGCTCGTCACGGTTGACGCGCACCGCCACGCAGAGCTGCTCGCGCCCGCCATCGCCAAGGTCATCGCCGACGCTGGCGCGTCGCAGCGTGACCTGACCGGCATCGTGGCCGGGGTCGGCCCCGGCCCCTACACCGGCCTGCGGGTCGGGCTGGTGACCGCGCGGGTGCTCGGCGCCGCGCTCGGCATCCCGGTGTACGGCCTGTGCACCCTCGACGTCATCGCCGCGGACGTGGACGCCGGCGGCGGGGACTTCCTCGTGGCCACCGACGCGAGACGGCGGGAGCTCTACTGGGCGCGCTATGACGGCACCGGGCGGCGGACCGTCGGCCCGGAGGTCTCCAAGCCCGCGCTGATCCCCGTATCCGGGCTGCCGGCGGCGGGCGAGGGACCGATGCTCTACCCCGAGGTGCTCCCGGACGGGCTCGGCCCGGCCTTCCCCGCGGCCGCGACGCTGTGCCGGATCGCGGTGGCGGCCCTCGCCGCCGGGGATCCGGACAAGAAGCTGCTCCCGCCCGAGCCGCTGTACCTGCGGCGCCCCGACGTCCGCGAGCCAGGCGCCCCCAAGCGGGTGACGCCGTGATGACCGGCCGGCGTGGCCGCCAGGCGGCATCCGATGGCGGGACGGCGGATCCAGGGCGGAGCGGCGCGGCTGCGCGCGATGGTCCCCGCGGACCTGGTGGACGTCATCGCGCTCGAGCACGAGCTGTTCCCCGACGACCCGTGGACGCCGGAGATGTTCGCCGACGAGGTCGCCCAGCCGCCGGAGAGCCGCCTGTACCTCCTCGCCGAGGCGGACGCGGGCGACGGCGGCATCGCCGACGGCGACATCGTGAGCGGGCGCGGCGCCGCCAGCGGGCTCGTGATGGCCGGCTACGCGGGGCTGATGTTCATTCCCGGCGGCACCCAGGCCGACGTGCTGACGATCGCGGTCCGCCCGGCCTACTGGGGCCAGGGGATCGGCTCGGCGCTGCTTGGCGCGCTGCTCACCGCGGCGCGGGACCGGGGCTGCACGGAGGTGTTCCTTGAGGTCCGCGCGGACAACCCCCGGGCGCACGGCCTCTACCTGCGGCGCGGGTTCGAGGACCTCGGCGTGCGCCGGGGCTACTACCAGCCGTCCGGGGTGGACGCGATCGTGATGCGTAAGGACCTGCTGCGATGAGCGTGCTGACCGACGGGCCGCTGGTGCTCGGCATCGAGACGTCGTGCGACGAGACGGGCGTCGGCATCGTCCGCGGCCGGGAACTGCTGGCCGACGAGGTCGCGTCGTCGATGGACCAGCACGCCAGGTTCGGCGGCGTGGTGCCCGAGGTGGCCAGCCGGGCGCACCTGGAGGCGATGGTCCCCGTGCTTGAGGGCGCGTTCGCCAAGGCGGGCGTCAAGCCGTCCGACATCGACGCCGTCGCGGTGACCGCGGGCCCCGGGCTGGCCGGCGCGCTGATGGTCGGCGTGGCGGCGGCGAAGGCCTACGCCTACGCGCTCGGCAAGCCGCTCTACGGGGTGAACCACCTGGCGGCCCACGTCGCGGTCGACCAGCTTGAGCACGGCCCGCTGCCCGCCCCCTGCGTGGCGCTGCTCGTCTCCGGCGGTCATTCGTCGCTGCTGCTCGTGTCGGACGTGACCGGCGAGGTGCGCTCGCTCGGCGCGACGATCGACGACGCGGCCGGCGAGGCCTACGACAAGGTGGCCCGGGTGCTCGGCATGCCGTTCCCCGGCGGCCCGCCGATCGACCGGGCGGCCAGGGAAGGATCGCCGGACGCGATCAGGTTCCCGCGGGCCAAGCTGCACGACGGCACCCTCGACTTCTCCTTCGCCGGCCTCAAGACCGCGGTCGCCCGCTGGGTCGAGGCCCGCAAGGACGCCGGAGAGCCGGTCCCCGTCGCCGACGTGGCCGCGTCCTTCCAGGAGGCCGTCGCCGACGTGCTGACCCGCAAGGCGGTGACCGCCTGCCGCGAGCACGGCATCACCGACCTGGTGATCGGCGGCGGCGTGGCGGCCAACTCCCGGCTGCGCGCCCTGGCCGCGTCCCGGTGCGAGAGCGCCGGCATACAGCTCCGCGTCCCCCGTCCCGGCCTGTGCACCGACAACGGCGCGATGGTGGCGGCCCTTGGCGCCTCCGTCGTGGCCGCGGGCCGCCCGCCGTCCACGCTGGCCCTGCCCGCGGACTCGTCCCTGCCGGTCACCGAGGTCCTGGTGCCGCTAGGCGAGCGTCATGCCCTGGCCGCGTTGCGGGCCAGGGCCATTGCTGGCGCTTGGCCGGCTAGGACTTCTGCGATCCGGTGACCGGCGACGCGACGGCGCGCACCGACGGCGGCGACCGGGATGACGCGCTTCAGGACGGGCACGACGACGAACTTGAAGGCGTTCAGCGACTCTTCCTGCTTCATCACCGGGGCGGGGGCGGGCTTGGCGGCAGCGGGCCCCGCCTCGCCGGAAGAGTCGGCCGCCGTCCCGTCGGCCTCGGGGGAGGCGGTCTCCTCGGCGCGGCAGCCGCGTTGTCTGCGGCGATCAGCGCCTCCAGGTTCGACGCGAACTGCGCGATGAGCTTGCCGCTCACCTCGGGCAGCAGCGAACGGCCGAACTGGGCCGGGCGGCCGGTCACGTTCAGCGAGGTGTGGATGGACACGAGCGTGCTGCCGGCGACGTCGGCGGGCTTGAGCGTGGCCTGCACGTTCGCCGACGCGGTGCCGGCGCCGCGGGTCTCCTTGCCGGTCGCCTCGATCGCGATCGTGTGGTTGGCCTGGTCCTTGTCGGTGAACTTGGCGGTGCCCTTGTAGGTGAGGGAGAGCGGGCCGAGCTTGACCTTCACCTGGCCCTCGATCTCGTTGCCGTCATCCGAGATCGACAGGACGCTGGCACCGGGCATGCACGGGGCGATCCGCTCAACGTCAAGCAGGACATCCCAGGCCTTCTCTGGCGGCACTGGGACGGTGAATGAGTTGTCTAGCTCAATGGCCATGCGGACACTACTTTCTCGCCGGGTAATTTCGTCATGCTATCTCCGGGATGACGACCCCCCTGCTGCACGGAGGGCTGCGCGACTCCCCTGACCCCCCGCGGGGGCATGGCGATCCGCCGCCCCCTGCGCGTGCTGCGGAAGGCTTGCCGTCGCTGGGAGGCCGCGAAGACCGCACGCCCGCGCTAGGTGGGGTTAAGGCCCTGGTTGCTGTGGCAGGCAGCCCGGACGCGCGCTGCCTCGTGCTGTGGTCGGGCAATGGCCTGTCGTTGCATGGCCGCAGGCATTGCGAAGAGGCGGTGCTTCCGTCATGATGGCGCGACATGGCGGCGATGCGCGATTGCCTCTGTGCCTTCTGGTTTCGGAGGTTTGGGCCGGATCTATCGACGGAAAGACTCGTCTACGCTACGTTTAACTTCGTAAATCGTTGCATATGGTGTGAAAGTGGAAAGTAGGTGGGTTATGGCTACCGCTGAAGGTGCTCCTCCGGGCGCCGTCGGAGGAGCAGAGCAGAGAAGGGGCTCAAGACCGGCGCCCTCGGGCTGGTCTCCGCCACCGTCATGGGGGTGGCCTCGACCGCCCCCGCCTACAGCCTCGCGGCGACGCTCGGCTTCATCGTGGCCGTCGTCGGACTCGGTTCGCCGATCGTCGCGGTTCATCGCGTTCGTCCCGATCTTCCTCACCTCGATCGGCTACAGCGAGCTGAACAAGGCCGACCCGGACTGCGGGACGACGTTCACCTGGGCCGCGCGGGCCTTCGGGCCGAAGACCGGCTGGGCCGGCGGCTGGGCCATCGTCGCCGCCGACGTCCTGGTCATGGCCAGCCTCGCCCAGGTCGCCGGGCAGTACGTGTTCCTGCTGTTCAACGCGGACGGCATTGGCAGCGACCCGACCAGCGGCTGGGTGCTGCTCGTCGGCCTGGTGTGGATCGCCTCGATGACCTACATCTGCTACCGGGGCATCGAGGTCTCCGCGATGTTCCAGCGGGTGCTGCTCGGCATCGAGCTCGTCATGCTGCTGGTCTTCTCGCTGACGGCGCTGATCCGGGTCGGGACGGGAATCACCCGGCGGGCTCGATCACCCCGGCGTGGTCGTGGTTCAACCCGATGCAGGGCGGCTTCACCGGGTTCGTCACCGGCATCATCCTCATGCTGTTCATCTACTGGGGCTGGGACACCGCGGTGGCGATCAACGAGGAGACCAAGGACCCGGCCAAGACGCCGGGCCGCGCCGCCATCCTGTCCACGGTCATCCTGCTGGTCACCTACGTCCTCGTGATCCTGTCCGCGCAGTCGTTCGCCGGCGTCGGCACCACGGGCATCGGCCTCGGCAACGGCGACAACACCGGTGACGTGATCTCGGTGCTCGGCAGCGCCGTCTTCGGCGGCTCCGGGTTCGGCGTGTTCCTGCTCGCACCTGCTCGTCCTCATGGTGCTCACCTCGGCCGCGGCGTCGACGCAGACCACGATCCTGCCCACGGCGCGCACCACGCTGTCGATGGCGACCTACAAGGCGCTCCCGAAGTCGTTCGCCAAGATGCACCCGCGCTACCTCACGCCCACGGTCTCCACGATCGCGATGGGCGGGATCTCGGCGCTGCTCTACCTGGCGTTCAACTACATCTCCGGCGGCTTCATCATCGCCGACGCGGTGACGGCGATCGGGCTCTACATCGCCTTCTACTACGGCCTCACCGGGTTCGCCTGCGCCTGGTACTACCGCAAGACGCTGCGCGACAGCCAGCGGAACCTGTGGATGCGCGGCATCCTGCCGGCGCTCGGCGGGCTGATCATGTACGCGGCCGGAGGCTGGTCCATCTGGGCCGACTGGGACGTCGCGTCGGACAACAGCTACACGTCCTGGCTGATGCCGTTCTGGCCGCACTGGTACATCGGCGGGGTCTTCGTGATCGCCTTCATCTCGGGGCTCGTCGGCCTCCTCGCCGGGATCTGGGTCAGGTTCGCCATGCCTGCCTACTTCCGCAAGCAGACCCTGACCAGGGCCACCCCCACCCTCGTCCCCGACGAGTAGTCAGCGGCCACAGAACCGCGAAGCCCCGTCCCTGCCGCGAGGCAGGGACGGGGCCTTCGCGTTTCAAGTCGCCGGCGTGCGGGCTACGCCGCCGCCGTTAACCAGGACGGTGGCCCGGGAGGCTACAGAGTGTCCAGGACGGACTTGAGCATGCCCGGGGTCTTGGCGGAGGGATCGGCCTGCAGGCAGACCTCCTCGATCACCTCGAGGTAGGCGTCGACCTCGGTCGGCTTGTCCAGGTACAGGGCGCTGGTCAGCTGCTCGATGTAGACGACGTCGCGCAGGTCGGGCTCGGTGTACCGCAAGATCGTGAACGGACCGCCCATGCGCCCGGTGCGCGCCCGCGGTGAAGGGCAGGATCTGCAGCGTCACCGCCGGGTGGTCGCACATCTCGATCAGGTGCAGCAGCTGTGCCCGCATGACCTCCGGGCCGCCGATGACCCGGCGGAGCGCGCCCTCGTCGAGCACGGCCCACACCTTCGGCGGGTTCTCCCGGTCGCAGGATCTCCTGCCGGGAGATCCTGGCCTGGGTGCGGCGCTCGACCTCGTCTTCCGACGGCAGGTTGCCGAGCCGGATGACCGCGCGGGCGTAGTCCTCGATCTGCAGCAGGCCGGGGACGAACTGCAGCTCGTACTCGCGGATGAAGGAGGCGGCGGCCTCAAGGCCGAAGTACGGCTCGACCCAGTGCGGCAGGATGTCCGAGTACCCCTGCCACCAGCCGGGCGTGTTGGCTTCCCTGGCCAGGTTGAGCAGCGCCTCGCGCTCGTCGCCCTGGCCGACCCCGTAGAGGGTCAGCAGGTCGGCGATGTCGCGCTCCTTGAACCCGACGCGGCCGTGCTCCATGCGGCTGATCTTCGAGTGCGAGCCGCGGATGCTCGCGGCGGCGCGCTCGGTCGTCATGCCTGCGCTCTTCGCGGAGCCGGCGCAGGTGGCCGCCGAGCACGAGGCGCTGCACTGTCGGGCCCGCCGAACGCGGGCTGAACAGCGGCTGCGGGGTCTCCTCCCAGGCGGAGTCCTCGGGCGAGAGCATCGCTACTCCTCGGTGGCTCGCGTCAGCTCATGAGCACGTGCATGGGTCAGTATCCTCCCACGTGATCATGGCATTGCGGAAGAGGAAGCGATGACAATTGCATAGATTGCATGTGCGCTTCACGCGCGGACTAACGCCGGTGCGCTGCCCCGGTCAGTTATCCGCACGCCCGCCTTACGACGATTGTTTATATCAACAGGTGTGCGGCTGGGGATGCGGGTCGTCCCCCGGCGAATTAGATCACGTGGTCGAACTCGCCGTCCTTGGCGCCGGCCAGGAACGCGGCGATCTCCGCGCGCGTGTAGACGAGGGCGGGGCCGGACGGGAAGCGGGAATTGCGCACCGCGATCTCGCCGTTCGGCAGGTGCGCCACCTCAACGCACGCGCCGTTGGGGTTGCTGTGCTTGCTCTTCTGCCAGGTGACGTCTGTGAGTTCTGGGGCGGGCATGCCGTTGTATGGCTGAGTCATGTTCTGTTCCTTCCAGTGACTGAATCGAGGTTGTGTTACTGGACTGAAGAACCCCCGGCCCCGAGGGGTGACCGGTCTAACACGCGCCATGAGCGCAATACCGAGTATGCCACGCTGCGCGGGCAAATGAACGTGCATCCTCATTTGCATGAGGCGCATTTTCCGCTTCGCACGTGGTCCGCGCGCCCTCGTGCACGGGCCGGATGCACGTTCATCCGGCCGTGCCGCGGATGAACGTGCATCCGGTCTTGCATCTGCACGGCATATCGGGCACCATATAAAAGAGGCATACCCCACATACTGTGACAGGCACGGTCGGTCCTACCCCCCACGACGATGCAGGAAGCGGTTGCGTTGGCTCACCTGAGGGTTGCTGAGTGGGAGCCGGATGACGACGAGACGAAGTCGTCCCCATCCCGGCTCTTCCGGCGTCTCCTCCGCAGTTCCTGCCGGTGCCGTCGGCCTGGTGGGAGACGCCTGCGGTGACGAGCCGCCCGCTGAGCCCGGTGCCGGAAGAGGCCAGGACCGCCCGCCAGTTCGTCAGGGAACTGCTCACGTGCTGGGGACTCGGGTACCTCTCGACGACGCCGAGCTCATCATCGCGGAACTGGTCGGCAACGCGGTCAGGCACGGACTGCGCACCGGCGCCGCAGATTATCCCGGTCGGGAGGGAAGCGCCCGCGCTCCGGCTGTGCCTGCTGCGCAGGATCGGCGAGGTGATGCTCGCGGTCACCGACCCGAGCGACGAGGCGCCCACGCCGCAGGCGCCGAGCTCGGATGGCGAGAGCGGCCGCGGCCTGCAGATCGTCGGCGCCCTCAGCTACGTCTGGGGCTGGTCGCCCATCGAGGGCAACGGCAAGGCCGTCTGGGCGGTCCTGAAGTCCGCCTGCTAGTCCCGGCGTCCCCCAGCCGTTAATCGAGCCGTGAAAGGGCAGCCGTGGCGCTCTTGGCGCGGGCAATAAGCGGACAAACTCCGCGCCCGCGGTAAAGAAGTCCGGACGACGCGGCCTTTGTTCGCCGGGGCGCGAATTTCGCCTGCTATTCGTCTTACTCGGCGGGCCGGCGCGTTTCCCGGGACGGCGCCTGCGGCGCGCGAGAGCGCTTCGATGTTCAATAATTTCTTGATCAACAATCTTCCGAACGGCCCGACGCCCGCCACGTAACCTGGCGGGCGTCAGGCGAAGCGCGCACCCGTTCTGGATCATTTTGACGTTGATCTTTATTTATGCGCGACCGGGGTGTCGGTCACGTACAGCACGTGCTCGATCAGGGTGATCAGGACTTCCTTGGCCGACTCCCGTGACCGCGCGTCGCACATGATGATCGGCAGGCTGGGATCGAGGTCGAGCGCCACGCGGACGTCCTCGACCGAGTAGCGGCGGGCGCCGTCGAAGACGTTGAGCGCGATGATGAACGGGATCTCCCGGCGCTCGAAGTAGTCGATCGCGGGGAAGCAGTCGGCCAGCCGGCGGGTGTCGGCGAGCACCACCGCGCCGAGCGCGCCGAGCGCGAGCTCGTCCCACATGAACCAGAACCGCTCCTGCCCGGGCGTGCCGAACAGGTAGAGCACCAGGTCCTCGCGGAGCGTGATGCGGCCGAAGTCCATCGCCACCGTCGTCGTGGTCTTGCGCTCGACGCCGGCCGTGTTGTCGACGTGCTTGCTGCTCTCCGTCAGCGG
Source organism: uncultured Actinomycetota bacterium (assembly GCA_963735315.1). Classification (GTDB taxonomy): domain Bacteria; phylum Actinomycetota; class Actinomycetes; order Streptosporangiales; family Streptosporangiaceae; genus Trebonia. Next base: position 229,548 of record CAVTKQ010000006.1, on the reverse strand, counting down.
TTCCTCGGTGCGCAGTGGCCTGATCTCGCTGACCGCACCGACCAGCGTGGTCTTGCCCACCCCGAACCCGCCCGCGAGCAGGATCTTGATCGCGCGGTGTCGGCGGGCTGCCGTCCCGCCGTTAGCCTCATAGCCCCCGTAGGCCATGCAGGACCTCCCTGAGCGTGTTCTCTGTCAACCTGGTGCGCCTTCATCGGAACCGGCGCCTGAATCATCACGAGGCCGAGTTCGCGCAGGTCAGCGAGGAGGATTCGGACCACGCCGAGCGGAAGATCGACGTCGGAAGCGATATCTACCACCGTCGTCGGTACCTGCGCGAGTTGCAACACCGAGAAGTGCTCAGGACCGAGCCCGCCGGGATCCGCGATCCGGGCCTGGGTCGCGGTCACCGTGGCGACCAGGTCGAAGGCCTCGCCGGAGTGCCGCGTACGGCCCCGGGTCAGGGCGTACGGCCGGACAACCGGGCCCGCCTCCGCGTCGAGCCACCGTTCGTCGTTCGACGGCATGAGCGCCTGTCCTAGGTGTCAGCTGTAACGCGGAGCGGGTCCGCATGTTGACCTGCAGGTGGTCGCCGGTGCGCTGGACGAGGACCGCCATCTCGTACGCCACCTGGCCGATGTCGGCGTCGCTCGTCGGTTAGGACGGCGAGGCAGGTGCCCTGCCCGGCCGCGGACACGAATGAAGAAGCCTGACGTCATCTCGATGATCGACTGACGCGCGTCGCCGCCGAAGGTGCTGGCTCGCGCTGCGGGCCAGCGACTGGAACGCCGGCCGCGAGCGCGGCCAGGTGCTCCACGTCAGCCTGGTCCATGCCCCGGGAGGCGCCGAGTGCCAGGCCGTCCTGGGAGAGGAACACCGCCCGCGTGATGTGCGGGACCCGCATCACCAGGTCATCAAGGAGCCAATCGAGCTGATTGACTGGGTACCTATGGTTGGTTTCCATCGACTCAGTCCTCTGTGTCCCGTTGCGTCTGTGACCGGCCTTGCTGCCAGCCGCGCTGCATGGCGGACAGTGTGTTGCGCATGTCTGTCAGCGATGCCGCGGTAGCCGGGGGAACCCCCGTCGGCCCCTGCGAGCTGGCCGCCGCTGCGGAAGCGCGCAGCTGCGGTGCGAGATTGGCCTGACGGACGCGGCGCGGCAGCCCCTTGAAGTCGCTGGTGCCGCTGCCAGCCGGACTCCCCGCCTTCGTAACTCCCGGAACTGTCCCCGTTGTTCCCGTAAGCGGCGTCATTTCCGTAAGCTCCGCTTTCTCCGTAAGTTCCGTTATCTCCGTGGTTCCGTTGCCCTGATAGGCAGTGCCGCCTTCCTGGTAGGCGGCGGTCTCCGGGACGTCGCTGTCGCCGTAGGGGCTCGCGTAGGGGTCGGCGGCCTGGCCGCTGAAGTCCGGGTACGCCTGCGGGTACGCGGCGTCGGGGGCCGCGGGACCGTCCTGCTCGGGCGCGCCTGATCGGGGTGAAGACGTCGAATCCCGGTGGCGGCGGCGTGGCCGGCCTGCCGACCGGCACCCCGGTCACGACCGGGACGTCATCGGTGCCGTGCCGTCCGCGCCTGGTGCCGGGTTCCGCGGCCCCGGGGGCCGCGCTGGCCGCGGCGCCCGGGCTGTAGCCGCGGCCCTGCCGAAGCTGCCGGCTGCCGGTGCCTCCGGGTGCCGCAGCGCGCCCGGCGATGCGGATCGGCGGCTTGCCCTGGTCCGGGTTTCCCGCGCCGTAGCCGCGGGGGTCGGCCGGGCAGGCCGCGCGGGTCGGGCCGGCGCGGTGGGCGGGTCGGCCGGCCGTCGGCGGCCGGCCGGCGCCGTTGCCGTAGGCGGCCGCGGGCCTGCTCGCCGTCCCGTTGCCGTTGCGCCATGGCACGCCGCGCCCGGGCGTCGCCGGGCCTGGCGCTCGCGGCGCCGTTGGCGTAGGCGCCGCTGTTGTAGCCGCCGGTGCTGTAGGCACCGGTCCCGTTGTTGCGGGCGCCGGCGGCGCCGTATGGCCCGCTCGGAGCGCCGGCCGTCGCGGGCGCGCGGCCGCCCGACGTGATCGCCGCCGGGCCGTCCTCGACGATGAGCGCGAGCGGGATCAGCACGACCGCCGTCGTGCCGCCGTACGGCGACGGGCGGAGCATGACCCTGACCCCGTGCCGCCTGGCCAGCTGCCCGACGACGAACAGGCCGAGCTGCTCGGTGTTGGCCGGGTTGATGTCCGGCGGGTTCGCCAGCCGCTCGTTGAGCTCCTGCAGCCGCTGCGGGACCATGCCGAGGCCGCGGTCCTCGATCTCGATCGCGAACCCGTTGGCCACGGTCTCGCCGCCGACCCGGACCTGCGTGAACGGCGGGGAGAGCGTGGTCGCGTTCTCGATCAGCTCGGCGAGCAGGTGGATCACGTCGGTGACGGCGGACCCGGACAGCGCCGCGCGGGACTGCGTGGAGACGGTCACCCGGGCGTAGTCCTCGACCTCGGCGACCGCGCCGCGCATCACGTCGATCAGCTTGACCGGAGCGGACCAGGAACGGCCCGGAGGGGCACCGGAGAGGATGATGAGGCCTTCCGCGTGCCGCCGCATGCGGGTGGTGAGGTGGTCCATCTTGAAGAGGTCTTCGAGCACGTCCGGGTCGGTCGCCCGGCGCTCCATCTCGTCGAGCACGGTGAGCTGGCGCTGCAGCAGCGACTGGTTGCGCCGGGCCAGGTTGCGGAACATGTCGTTGACGCCCTGGCGGACCCGCGCCTCGTCGATCGCGGACCTGATGGCGGTCTGCCGCACGGTGTCGATCGCCTGGCCGACCTGGCCGATCTCGTCACTGCCGACCCGCAGCGGCGGCGCCTCGGCCGCGACGTCCACGCGACTCGCCGCGCCGCAGCCGGGCCACCACCGAGGGCAGCTGCTCCTGCGCCAGCGTCAGCGCGGAGCGGCGCAGCGTGGTGAGCCGGCGGTTGATGGACCGGCTGAGCAGCAGCGAGACGAGCAGGGTGAGGATGAGGCCGGCCGCGCCGACGGCGGCGAGCACCGATCACGCGCCGCTTGGCGTCGATGGCCGGCTGCTGCGTTGGCGGCAAGCACCGCGCTGGCGGTGGTCGGTGCCCGCCGTGCTCGCGGCCTTCAGCCAGGTGTTGGTCAGGAGCTGCCAGGCTGGCGGGGGTCAGGCCCTGCTGCTGCATCGCGCTCAGCGGGATGCCGGCCGGGACGGCCTGCTGGACCTGGGTCAGGTCGTTCTGCAGCGCCGTCGGCGCGAGCTTGTTCATGCGTGGCGTTGTAGGTCTTGAGCTCGGCCGGGGTGAGCAGCTGCTGGTAGGACAGCGTGTCGTCCTGCAGCCGTCCGACGGCGTTGCTGAAGGCCACCCGGTCCTCGGCGGTCAGCGACCCGCTGACGAGCGCGCTGGCCAGCACCGCGTCCTGCTCGGACACGTCCTCCTGGGTGTTGACCGCGGAGATCAGCCCGAGGCCCTGGAGCACGGGAGCCGAGTCCTGGATGCTGTTCGCCTCGGCCTGGAGCACGGCGCCCTGGCCGGCGATGATGTTCGTGTAGGCCTGCGAGGGCGGCGAGCGGGGCCAGCTTCTTCGCCGGTGACCTGCGCGCGCAGCCCGGTCATGTCGTTGACCTCGGCGAGCACCTTGTTGATGGCCGCGGTCTCCTCCGGGGTCGAAGCGCTCTTGGTCGCCGGCGAGGTGAGCGCCGCCTCGACCTGCTGCGCCCGCCGTTCTTGGTGACGCTGACGGCGCCCTGGAAGCCGCTGAGGTTGGCGGCGTTCGGCTGGGACAGGTAGACGACCGCGGCGCGCCGCTCGGCCTGCAGCAGGTTGACGAAGTTGGTCAGCGGCTCCGAGGTCTCCTGGATCAGGGTCGGCGCGCGGTCCAGGTTCAGCCAGTTCGTGACAGATGTGTAGGCCACGTACCCGAACAGGCCGAGCATCGTGATCAGCGGAATGGCGACCAGGATGTAGATCCTGAGCCGGATGGATCGGCCGCGCGATCCCATGGGCTATCCCCCTGCAGGTTACGGGTAAGGGCAAGCCACAATAACGCGTAAGAGGTCATGATCGTGGCCAAATCGGTACATTTCATGATCGAAAACTGCTGGTAACGGTGATATTTGGCATCACGCAACAGTCCGGTCGAACGCTCGTTTGACGGTGGCAGCGCCTACGCTGGAAGCCGTGACCACGACCGCGACGCATTCCCTTCTCGACGGCCTCAACCCGCAGCAGCGGGCCGCCGTGACCCACGCCGGCGGGCCGCTGCTGATCGTCGCGGGGGCAGGCTCGGGCAAGACCCGGGTGCTCACCCACCGGATCGCCTACCTGCTGGCCGAGCGCGACGTGGCGCCGGGGGAGATCCTCGCGATCACGTTCACGAACAAGGCGGCCGGCGAGATGGCCGCCCGCGTCGCGACCCTGGTCGGCGACCGCCGCGCCCGGGCGATGTGGGTGATGACGTTCCACTCCGCGTGCGTCCGCATCCTGCGCCGCGAGGCCGCCAGGTTCGGCTACCCGTCGAACTTCTCCATCTACGACTCCGCCGACTCGCAGCGGCTGATGGCGCTGGTCTGCCGCGAGCTTGAGCTTGACGCCAGGCAGTACCCGCCCAAGTCGATGGCCGCGCAGGTCTCCAACCTCAAGAACGAGCTCGTCGACTACGAGTCGTTCGCCGCCGGCGCGCGCGGCGCGCGGGAGAAGGCCCTGGCCGAGGCGTACGCGGAGTACCAGCGCCGCCTGGTCGCGGCCGGCGCGATGGACTTCGACGACCTGATCATGGTCACGGTCAACATGTTCCAGGCGTTCCCCGAGGTGTCGGAGGCCTACCGGCGCCGCTTCCGCCACGTGCTCGTCGATGAGTACCAGGACACGAACCACGCCCAGTACGTCCTCGTCCGCGAGCTGGTCTCCGGCGGCGGCGCGCTCTTCTCCAGGCCAAAGTCAGGATCCGCCCGAACGGGTGCGGCTGACTCCGGCACCGCACCGGACTCCCCGAGACGCAGGTCGCGCCGTCCGAGCTGTGCGTCGTCGGCGACGCCGACCAGTCCATCTACGCGTTCCGCGGCGCGACGATCAGGAACATCGTCGAGTTCGAGCAGGACTACCCGGACGCGACGGTCATCCTGCTCGAGCAGAACTACCGCTCGACGCAGAACATCCTCGCCGCGGCGAACGCGGTCGTGTCCCGCAACCCCGGCCGCAAGCCGAAGAACCTCTGGTCCGAGGCCGGCGACGGGCCGCCGATCACCGGCTACGTCGCCGACAACGAGCACGACGAGGCCGCGTTCGTCGCCGAGGAGGTCGACCGGCTGAACGACGAGGGCCTCGCGACCCCCGGCCAGGTGGCGGTCTTCTACCGGACGAACGCGCAGTCCCGTGTCTTCGAGGAAGTGTTCATCAGGGTCGGGCTGCCCGTACCGGGTGGTCGGCGGCGTCCGGTTCTACGAGCGGCGCGAGGTCCGCGACCTGCTCGCCTACCTGCGGCTGATCGCCAACCCGGCGGACGAGGTGTCGCTGCGCCGGGTGCTCAACGTGCCCAAGCGCGGCATCGGGGACCGGGCCGAGGAGTACGTCGCCGCCTACGCGGCCGCGGGAGCGGATCTCGTTCGCCGAGGCGCTGCGGACGCCGTCCGACGTCCCCGGCCTCGCGGCGCGGTCGGCGGCGGCGATCGCCGGGTTCAACGCGCTGGTCGACGAGCTGCGCGAGCAGGCCGCGACCGGCGGCCCGGTCGCCGAGCTCGTCGAGGCGGTCCTCGACAGCACCGGGCTGCAGGCCTCGCTGGAGAACTCCGAAGACCTGCAGGACGCCACGCGCGTGGAGAACCTGCAGGAAATGGTCTCGGTGGCCCGCGAATTCGACGGCGTCCACCCCGGACGGGCACCCTCGCCGACTTCCTCGAGCGGGTCGCGCTCGTCGCGGACGCGGACGAGATCCCCGACGGCGAGGACCACGGCGGCATGGTGACGCTGATGACGCTGCACACCGCCAAGGGCCTTGAGTTCCCCGTGGTGTTCCTCACCGGCATGGAGGAGGAGGTGTTCCCGCACGCCAGGGCGCTGACCGACCCGCGCGAGCTCGAGGAGGAGCGGCGGCTCGCCTACGTCGGGATCACCCGCGCGGAGGAGCGGCTGTACCTGACCCGGGCCGCGTCGCGGAACTGGTACGGGCGTCCGGCGTTCCACACCCCGTCCCGGTTCCTGTCGGAGATTCCCGCCTCGCTGATCGAATGGAAGCGCGGACGCCAAGGACGTGGCCGCCGCCGCGACCCCGGCCTCGGCGCGGATGGCGTCGCGGCCAGGGACGACCGTGGTCGGCAACCGTTCCGTGCCCGCGCTGACGCCCGGGGACCGGGTGAACCACGACAAGTTCGGGCTCGGCACCGTCGTGTCAACCGACGGGTACGGGGACAGCGCCGAGGCGAAGATCGACTTCGGCGGTTCTTACGGGGTCAAGCACCTGGTGCTGCGCTACGCGCCGCTGGAAAAGCTGTGACCCTCAGGGCGCTGGCCTTGACGCTAGGCCCAGCCGTCCGGGGGCGGGCGGCGCGGAGGACGCTGGGGCCTTGGGTCTGTCGGGGTTAACGGGCGGGCCGGCGCGGGCGGTCGCGCGGCTGGGGAGCCGGGCGGCCCTGGCCGTTGGCCTGCGGGCGCGGGGCCGGTTGCCTGCGGCGGGGGCCGGTTGCCTGCGGGCGCGGGCCGCGGTCGGCGGGCTGGCTGCGGTCGGCGGGCAGCCGGGGTCGCCCCAGGGGTCGCGGTCGGTGCGCTGGTCGCGGGCGGGCGGGCCGGGCGGGCGCCGCCAGTGCGGGGCGCCCATCCAGGCGGGGCGCTCCGGCCTGCGGGGCTGGCCCGGTCTTGGCCGGGCGCGGCGCGGGGCCGGCAGAAGGGATCGTCCTCGGCCCAGGAATCGACGCCGGGACGGCGGTCACGTGGCGCGGGGCGGGCCTTGCCCGGGGCCGGCCGGCTGGCGGAAAGCGTGGACTGGCCGGTTATCAGCTGCCGGCCGAGCAGCCAGCGGCCGCCGCCGACCAGCACGACGATGATGGTCGCCACCACCGCGGGGAAGAAGATGCCCGCGACCCACTGCGTGAAGCCCGCGCCGAGCCCCGCCGTGGACGATCCGAGCTTGGCGTCGTGGACCTTGCCGGTCACGATGGCCGCCACGAAGAACGCCAGGGCGGGCGCGGGGAAGAGAAGGTAGACCCGGCCGCGCTGGATGCCGAGCGCGGCGGCGATCGCGCCCACGATGATGAAGAACCCGAGCAGGCCGCCCGGCTCCTGGCCGGCTAGCAGGGTGAAGATGACGCCGAGCAGGGCGCCGGCCGCCAGCACGAGCATGGCCGTGCGCGTCGGCATCCGGCCGAGCCAGCGCGTGAGCCCCTCTGGCCGGAAGCCGTCGAGAGCGTTCGGGCCGCCGGGGCGCCGGTCACGGTCAGCCGCCCGGCCCTCGCCGGACGGCCGCGGCCGCCCGGCGAATCGTCGGGCAGCGGGCCGCGCCGGTCGTAGCCGTCCGAATTCGCGGCAGGACGCCCCTGGCCGCCGCGCGGCGCCCGCTGGCCACCGGGCCCGCTGTCGCGTGGCCCCGGTGCGCGGCCAGGCGTGAAGCTCGGGCCGGACCCCGGGGCACGTCCCCCGGCCGGCGCGCCGCCGCGCCCTCCTTGCCGTCGGGGATCGGCGTCATCGCGCGCCCAGCTGCCAGACCCGCGTGGCGCACGCCGAGCGGGATCGCCGCGTGTGGGACCGGGCCGAGGCTCCCACCCAGGTGGTGTGCTCATTGCTGGAGAGGGTAACGCATGGATCCTTGAGTTCGCCTTAACCCGCGTCCTGGCTGGCCCGCGTCCGGCTGCGAGCTGCGACGACGTGGCGATGCGGGTCCGTCGAGGCAGCCTGGTCGCTACCGGCGGTAGCCAAGCCGTAGCACGAGACCGGCGGCAATTCGAAAGAACTCATTACGTTACGCCGTTCCCTTCAGGGTCGGCAGGTACTATTCGCATCACTGAATGTGATTAGCGGTCCACCCGTCAGCGATGCCGCCAGGTGATGAAGCGGATGGCGAGCGGCGATGCGGTGGCCGGCGATGCAAACGCGGCATAAGGCATCCCCTGCCCCGACCGAGCGGGTAGCCTCGCCAAGAACGGTGCAAGATCAGCCGGAGGAGAACAAGATTGCTCGGCATGGGCGGCGGTTCACTGATCGCAGGCAAGGTCGGGTACGCGGTGAGCTGCGCGGTCGCCGCTGTGGTGCTTGTTGTGTCCGGCTACGCCTACAAGATCGTGAGCCTGGTCGACGGGCTCGGCGGCGGGATCGGCATCAGCAACGGCGCCTCGGTCGGCGCGATGAACATCCTGCTGATGGGGCTGGAGAGCCGGACCGACTACCAGGGCCAGACCCTGTCGGCCGGGCTGCTCGCCGCGATGCACGCGGGCAGCGTCTACGGCGTCAACAACCTGGGCGTCGGCGGCCAGGCCACCAACACGCTGATCCTGCTGCACATCTTCGCCGGCGGGCAGAAGGCGGTCGGCTTCTCGATCCCGCGCGACGACTGGGTCACCTACCCCCAGGCGTACGACGGGCAGTCCCAGGGCAAGATCGACCAGGCCTACGGCCTCGCCTACGCGCAGTCGCTGAGCCAGACCGTGAACTCCTCGATGAGCTCCGACGAGCGCTACCTGAAGGCCAACCAGGCCGGCCAGGCGGCCACGATCGCCACCGTGCAGGCGGTCACCGGCCAGAAGATCGACCACTTCGCCGAGGTGAACCTGGCCGGGTTCTACTACCTGGCCGAGGCGTTCGGCGGCATCGAGGCGTGCATCAAGCCGTCGAACGGCGGCGCAGAACCTGCACGACGCCAACTCCGGCTTCAACGCCGTGCTCGACGGCTACAACCTGAACAAGGGCGGCGCCCAGTACCTGCACCTGAGCGCGCCGCAGGCGCTGGCGTTCGTCCGCGAGCGGGACAACCTGCCCAACGGCGACCTGGACCGCACGCACCGGCAGCAGGCGGTCCTCGACTACGTGATCTGGAAGCTCGAGCACAACGGCATCCTGTCCGACCTCGGGCAGCTCACCGCGCTGCTCACCACCGCCAAGCAGTACCTCATCACCGACTCGACCTGGAACCTGCTCGACTTCGCCCCGCAGATGAAGGCCCTGACCGGGAAGAACCTCCAGTTCTACACGGCGCCGATCGTGGGGTACGCGACCATCGACGGCCAGGCCGCCAACCAGATCGACATCCCGACGATCCAGGCGGCCATCAAGCAGAAGTTCACCGCCCCGGCGCCCGCGGCGAAGCCGGCGAGCAAGGCGAAGTCCGGCGCGCAAGGCCGCGCCCGTCCCGCCCGCGTCGACCGTCACCGTGGACGTCTACAACGGCGGCAGCGCACCGGGCCTGGCCACCGGCATCTCGCAGGCGCTTGTCGCCAAGGGCTACAAGGCGGGCGCCGTCACCAACGCGACGGCGCAGTCGCAGGCCGTCGCCGCGGGCACCCAGGTGTTCTACGGGTCGGGCGCGTCCGCCAACGCGGCCAAGATCGCGGACTACTTCGGCGCGACCGCCAAGTCGGTCACGTCGCTGCCCGCCGGCCACGTCGAGGTGCTCCTCGGCACCGGGGCCACCGTGGTGCCGTCCGGCCTGGCCCCGGCGCCCGCCACGCCGGCAGAACGCCGCCCGCCCCGACCTCGGCCGGTAACAACGGAGCGGCCGGCGGCGCTGTCACAGTGGCGGCGCAGGCGAAGTACGGCATCCCCTGCGTGTACTAGCAGGAGAGGACGCCTTGTGACCGCACACGTCGTGAAGCTGATCGCGGGCAAGGTGCTGTACGGGGTCGTGTGCCTGTTCGCGGCGGTGCTGCTCGTGGTGGCCGGCTACGCCCACAAGGTGGTCGGCCAGGTCAATGCCACGGGACAGGGCATCACGATCAAGGGCGGCAGCACCTCGGTCACCGGCGCGATGAACATCCTGGTGATGGGCCTGGAGAGCAGGACCGACTACCAGGGCCAGACCCTGCCGAACAGCCTGCTCACCGCCATGCACGCGGGCAGCGCGTCCGCCGTCAGCGCCGGGCAGGTCGGCAGCCAGGACACGAACACGCTGATCCTGATCCACATCTTCGCCGGCGGGAAGAAGGCGGTCGGCTTCTCGATTCCGCGCGATGACCTGGTCACCTATCCCGCAGGCGTACGACGGCCAGACCGAAGGGAAGATCGACGGGGCCTACGCCTACGCCTACGTCCAGTACGTGAACCAGAACATCGGCAAGGAGAGCAACGACGACCTGTACCTGCACGCCAACCAGGCCGGCCAGGCGGCCACGATCGCCACCGTGTCGGCGGTCACCGGCCAGAAGATCGACCACTTCGCCGAGGTGAACCTGGCCGGGTTCTACCAGCTGGCCGCGGCGTTCGGCGGCATCGAGGTCTGCATCCAGCCGTATCCGGGCAACAAGGGCCTGAACCTGACCGACTATGACCCGTTCACTGGCACCGACAATTCCGGCTTCGACGCCTACAAGGACGGCTACAACAAGAAGAAGGGCGGCCCGCAGTACCTGCACCTGGCGGCGGCGCAGTCGCTGGCGTTCGTCCGGTCCCGCGACACGCTCCCCGGCACCGACCTGGGGCGGACCAAGCGGCAGCAGGCCGTCATCGACTACGTGATCTACCAGCTCAAGCACGAGGGCGTGTTCGGCGACCTCGCCAGGCTGAACTCGCTGCTCGGCACCGCCGACAAGTACCTCATCACGGACACCGGCTTCAACCTGCTCGACTTCGCCACCGACATGCGCGCGCTGAACGGGCAGGACCTGTCCTTCACGACGCTGCCGTTCACGCCGGAGAACAATGTCCCGGTCCCCGGCTACCCGAGCCCGCAGGACGTCAACATCATCGACGTGCCCGCTATCCAGAAGCTCGTGGCGAGCGCGTTCGACCCGCAGCCGGCCGCGCCGCGCCGGCGCGGCGCGGCGAAGGCGGCGCGGCAAGGCCACCGCGAGCCCGGGCGCGCCCGTCCCGGCCTCCAGCGTGACGGTCGACGTCTACAACGGCGACCCCAACGCGGGCGGCCTGGCCGCGCAGGTCGCGCAGGCGCTCGTCGGCCTCGGCTACAAGGCAGGCAAGGTCGCGAACGCATCCGCGCAGGCGCAGGCGGTGCAGCCGGGGACGCAGGTCTTCTACGGCGCGGGCGCGGCGGCGAACGCGCAGCAGATCGCGGTCCAGTTCGGCGCCACGGCGAAGGCGCTGGGCAGCCTGCCCGCGGGTCACGTGGAGGTGCTGATCGGCTCGACGGTCACCGCCGTGCCCGCGGGCATCGCGCCGACGAGCACGGCGACGGCGGCGCACCCAGTCCACGGACGCGCAGGTCATCGGCGCCCAGGCCGCCGGGGCAACAGGCCGCGGCCGGCCCGTCGGCGACGCCCGCGCCGTCCTCGACCGCGGGGCCGGCAGCAGCGGCACCGGCGGCTCGGTCACGGTCGCGCCCAACGCTCCCTACGGCATTCCCTGCGTGTACTAGACCTGACCTGGTCGTTACCCTTATCGGTGTGACAGAGACACTAGGCAAGATCCGCGTCATCGTCGCCAAGGCCGGCCTGGACGGGCACGACCGGGGGCGAAGGTAGTGGCCCGCGCGCTGCGCGACGCCGGAGTCGAGGTCATCTACACCGGCCTGCACCAGACCCCGGAGCAGATCGTCGCCGCCGCGATCCAGGAGGACGTGGACGCGGTTGGCCTGTCCGTGCTGTCCGGCGCGCACATGACCCTGTTCCCGAGGGTCATCGAGCTGCTCAAGGAGCAGGACGCCGGCGACATCGTGGTGTTCGGCGGCGGCATCATCCCGGACGCCGACATCGCCGAGCTGACCGCCAGGGCGTGGCGAAGATCTTCACCCCCGGCGCGTCCACCACCGACATCGTCGCCTGGGTCAACGAGGTCCTGGCCCCGCGCCACGCGGCCTAGGACGCTAGGCCGCAAGGCCAGACGGTGGATCGCCAGGCGCACCATACGGCGCCTGACGATCCACCGTCGTTGCTGGCGGAGCCGCCTAGAGGCTCTTGATGACCTCGCGGACGAGGGCGGCGGTCTCGCTCGGGGTCTTGCCGACGCGGACGCCGGCCTTCTCCAGCGCTTCCTTCTTGGCCTGGGCGGTGCCGGCCGAGCCGGAGATGATGGCGCCGGCGTGGCCCATCGTCTTGCCCTCGGGGGCCATGAACCCGGCGACGTAGCCGACGACCGGCTTGGTCACGTGCTGCTCGATGAAGGCCGCGGCGCGCTCCTCGGCGTCGCCGCCGATCTCGCCGATCATCACGATCGCCTTGGTCTCCGGGTCGGCCTCGAACGCGGCGAGCGCGTCGATGTGCGTGGTGCCGATGATCGGGTCGCCGCCGATGCCGACGGCGGTGGTGAAGCCGATGTCGCGCAGCTCGTACATCATCTGGTAGGTCAGCGTGCCGGACTTGGACACCAGGCCGATCGAGCCCGACGTCGTGATGTCGGCCGGGATGATGCCGGCGTTGGACTTGCCGGGGGAGGCGATGCCCGGGCAGTTCGGCCCGACGATCCGGGTCTTGTTGCCCTTCTCGCAGGCGTAGGCCCAGAACTCGGCGGTGTCGTGCACCGGGACGCCCTCGGTGATGACGATCGCGAGCGGGATCTCCGCGTCGATCGCCTCGATCACCGCGGCCTTGGTCCCGGCGCGGGGACGAAGATCACCGACACGTCCGCGCCGGTCGCCGCCATCGTCTCCGCGACCGTGGCGAACACCGGGACCTCGACGCCGTTCAGCTCGACCGTGGTGCCGGCCTTCTTCGGGTTCGTGCCGCCGACTACCTGCGCGCCCGCCGCGAGCATGCGCGCGCCGTGCTTGCGGCCCTCGCCGCCGGTGATGCCCTGGATCAGGATCTTGCTGTCAGCCGTGAGGAAGATAGCCATCTCTCATGCTCCCTTCGCGGCGAGCTCGGCGGCGCGCTTCGCGGCGCCGTCCATGGTGTCCACCTGCTCGACGACCGGGATCGCGGCGTCGACCAGGATCTGGCGGCCCTCGGCCGCCTTGTTGCCGTCAAGCCGGACGACGATCGGCTTGCTGACCGCCTCGCCGCGCTCGGCGAGCAGCTTGACCGCCGACATGATGCCGTTGGCCACCGCGTCGCAGGCGGTGATGCCGCCGAAGACGTTCACGAACACCGACTTGACCGACGGGTCGGACAGCACGATCTCCAGGCTGTCGGCCATGACCTCGGCCGAGGCGCCGCCGCCGATGTCGAGGAAGTTCGCCGCCTTGACGCCGCCGAACGCCTCGCCCGCGTAGGCCACCACGTCGAGCGTGGACATGACCAGGCCCGCGCCGTTGCCGATGATGCCGACCTCGCCGTCGAGCTTGACGTAGTTGAGGTGCTTCTCCTTGGCCTTCACCTCAAGCGGGTCGGTCGAGGCGATGTCGGCGAACCGCGCGTGGTCCTGGCGGAAGGCGGCGTTGTCGTCCAGCGTGACCTTGCCGTCGAGCGCGAGCACCCGGCCGTCCGGGGTCGAGCACGAGCGGGTTCACCTCGGCGAGGGTCGCGTCCTCGTCGGTGAACATGGCCCACAGCCGCTCGGCCACGAGGGCGGCGCCCTCCTCGGCCTCCGCCGGGATGCGGCCGGCCCGCACGATCTCCAGCGCCTTGTCGTGGTCCACGCCGGTCAGCGGGGAGACCGGGACGCGGGCGATCGCGTCGGGGTTGGTGTGCGCGAGCTCCTCGATCTCCATGCCGCCGTCCACCGAGCAGATGGACAGGAAGGTGCGGTTCGCGCGGTCGAGCAGGAACGACAGGTAGTACTCGGACTTGATGTCGGTCGCCTCGGCGATCAGCACCCGGTGCACGGTGTGACCCTTGATGTCCATGCCGATGATGCGCTCGGCCTTCTCATAGGCGTCGGCCGGGCTGTCGGCGAGCTTCACGCCGCCGGCCTTGCCGCGGCCGCCGGTCTTCACCTGCGCCTTGACGACTACTTGCGGGATGCCGTCCGCCGCGAACGCGGTGGTGATTTCCCGCGCCTCCTCGGCGGTATTGGCGACCTTGTCTTTCGGCACCGGAACGCCGTACTCGGCGAAGAGTTCCTTAGCCTGATACTCGAACAGGTCCACTGGGGGTCCGATCTCGGTCCGTTGGCTTGCGTCTGGTTGACGCCACGACGAGCGGCGTTCACAAGCAGCGTAGCCCGTGACACGCCGCGTACGCTGGCCAGGCCGCCGATGTGCGCAAGGATGTGACGGGACTTTCGTCACACCCGTAGCGCGCCCCGCATGGCGGTCATAGCGTGCCGGAGTCAGTCGGGCTGGCCAATGTCGCGCGCAGCGCGGACCCGGGGGGTACGGGGGGTCGTCCCCCCGGGAGATATCGCCGGCTCGCGCGCCCGATACGATCGCGGTTTTTGCCATCGGGCCCGCGAGTCGGCGTGCCTTTTGCCCGGTCCGTTGCCACGATGGGCATTGTGCACCTGCCCACCCGCCCCATGCTCATGGCCGGCGGCGTGGCCGCGCTCGCGGCGGCCGGCGGCGGGCTCGCGGTGCTCGCGACCCTGACCCTGATCGGCTGGATCACGGCGCCGCACGTGGGCCTGGGCGGCGGCCTCGCGGGCGCGCTTCGCTCGGCCGGGCTGCTGTGGCTTGTCGCGCACCACGTCGAGGTGACGGTGCGGGGCGTGGGCAAGGTCGGCCTGCTCCCGCTCGGCCTCGTGCTGCTGCCCGCCGCGCTGATCGAGCGGGCCGGGCGGTGGATGACGCACGAGGGGCACGTGACCAGCCTCCTGGAGGTCGGCCCGGCCGCGGTGTCGATCGCGCTGCCCTACGCGCTGTTCACCGGCGCGGTCGCCGTGGCGAGCGGCACCTCGGTCGCGACGCCGTCGCTGTGGCAGGCGGCCATGATGGGCTTCCTGATCGCGCTGCTCGCCAGCGGGTTCGGCGCGGCGCGCGGCATCGCGCCGTGGCGCAAGCTCGCCGGGCGGGTGCCGCCGCGGCCGAGGTCGCTGATCCTGGGCACGCTCGCCGCGCTCGCCCTGCTCACCGTCTGCGGCGCGGTCCTCGGCGCCGTGTCGCTCATCGTGCACATCGGCGCCTACAAGCAAGCGGTCGCCGCGCTCAACCCGGGGATCATCGGGTCGGTCCTGCTGCTGCTCGCCAGCCTCTGCTACCTGCCGAACTCCGTCATCTGGTCGGTCGCGTACATGCTCGGCCCCGGCTTCTCGTTCGGCATCGGCACCGCCGTCTCGCCGTCAGGCTCGGCGCTCGGCGCGCTGCCGGCCTTCCCGATGCTCGCGGCGCTGCCGGTCGGGCCGAAGGCCGCGTTTCCCGCCTGGCTCGGCTTCTTCGTGCTGGTCATGCCGTACCTGGCGGGCGCGCTCGCCGGGCTGATGACCGTGCGGATCGCGCCGACGCCGTCGCTTGAGGCGGCACCGCTCTGGGGCCTGGTCACCGGCACGCTGACCGCGCTGGTCATCGGGTTCGCCGCGAAGTTCTCCGGCGGCCCGCTCGGCGCCGGACGGCTCGCCTCGGTCGGCCCGGCCGGCGGTGAGGTCGGCCTGGTGGCCGTGCTTGAGGTCGGGGTGACGGCCGCGCTGGTCGCGGGCGCGGCCAACTGGCTCATCATCCGACATCACATTCGCCGCCTCAGTGCCCTGCAAGCCCAGGAGCCAGCAGGTATCCGGGTGAGCGGCCCGCAGGCCCGGCTCGCCGGCCCGGTGCAGTCGCGGGTCAGCGGCCCGCTGCCGGCGCTCATCGTCGACGAGACCGACGACGCGGGCGGCCACCGCATCCACGTCAACCCGTGGGCCGAAGATCGGGAGTAACCGGGCAAGAGTGACCAGGCGGGCTGACCGGCGCGGGTAACCCGGTCACCTGCTGCCGAGGACCGTGATCCGGTCACCGACCGAGTTCTTGAACTGCTGCTCGCAGGCGTTCTGCGTGGCGATCGTCGACGCGCCGTTCAGGCACTTGGCGTACTGCATGTACTGCGACCAGAACGCCAGCAGCCCGACGAGCGCGAACGCCGAGAACAGCGCGCCGGCCGCGCCGAGCAGCACGCTGGCCGTGGCCGCGCGCGGCCGGCGGTACCGGCCCGCTTCGCCGCCTTCATGGCGGAGATCGCGAGCGACAGCCCGAGCACCGCGACGACGAGCGCGACCGCGACCACGTACACGGCGCGCTGCAGGTTGCCGACCAGCATCATCGTGATCAGGCTGAGCACCGCGAGGACCAGCGCGGCCGCGGCGCGCTGCTGGAGCGCGGGGGCGGCGGGCGGGAGCTGCGGCCGTGGCGCTGGCGGGAGGAACGGCGACCGCGGCGGGGGCGACCCCGGCGGCGGGCGGTCGGTGAGTCTGGCCATCTCATGACTATTCTGCCGCACCGGCCGAGCCCTTTTTTCTTGGCGGTCCCGGCCAGTTTTTCTTGACGGTCCTGAGCCAGCCAGGCCCTTGGGGCGAAGGGCAGGAAAGACGGGTTCGGTAGGGTGGCTGCCATGAACGCGCGGCTGGTTGTGCTCGTCTCCGGGGCAGGAACCAACCTGCAGGCCCTGATCGAGGCTAGCGGCGACCCGGCGTACGGGGCCGTCGTCGTGGCCGTCGGCGCCGACCGCGACGGCATCGCCGCCCTCGACCGCGCCGAAGCGGCAGGCATCCCGGCGTTCACCCTGAAAGTCGGGGATTTCCCGGACAGGGACGCCTGGGATGACGCGCTCGCCGCCGCCTGCGCGGCGTACCACCCCGACTTGATCGTGTGCGCCGGCTTCATGAAGCTCGTCGGCAAGGCGTTCCTTGGCCGGTTCGCGGGCCGGTGCCTGAACACGCACCCGGCGTTGCTACCGTCTTTCCCCGGCATGCACGGGGTCAGGGACGCCCTCGCATACGGGGTGAAGGTGACGGGCTGCACGGTGTTCCTCGTGGACGAGGGCGTCGACGCGGGCCCGGTGCTCGCCCAGGCCGCGGTACCGGTGCACGATGACGACGACGAGGCGACGCTGCACGAGCGGATCAAGGTGGCCGAGCGCGCGCTGCTCGTCGACACGGTCGGCCGGATGGCCCGCGAGGGCTGGTCCGTCAGCGACGACAGGAAGGTAAGGATCGGCAAGTGACTCGGATTCCGATCAGGCGAGCCCTGGTTAGCGTCTATGACAAGGCCGGGCTGGCCGAGCTGGCCAAGGCCCTGCACGAGGCGGGCACGGAGATCGTCTCGACTGGCACCACGGCGCGGACCATCGAGCAGGCAGGCATCCCCGTCACCAAGGTCGAGGACCTCACCGGCTTCCCCGAGTGCCTCGACGGCCGGGTCAAGACCCTGCACCCGCGGGTGCACGCGGGCCTGCTCGCGGACACGACGAACCCGGACCACGGCCAGCAGCTCATCGACCTCGGCATCGCGCCGTTCCAGCTGCTGGTCTCCAACCTGTACCCGTTCGAGCAGACGGTGGCGGCGGGCGCGGACGACGCCGAGGTCATCGAGCAGATCGACATCGGCGGCCCCGCGATGGTCCGCGCCGCCGCGAAGAACCACGGCAGCGTCGCGGTCGTGACCAGCCCCGCCCAGTACGGCGACCTGCTTAAGGCGCTGGCCGACGGCGGCTTCACCGGGCAGCAGCGCCGCCGTCTCGCGGCCCAGGCCTACGCGCACACCGCCGCCTACGACGCCGCGGTGTCCTCCTGGTTCGCCGCCAGCTACGCCCCCGACGAGGTCGCGCGGGAGACCGGCTGGCCGGACCTGATCGCCCAGGTGTGGACGCGCTCGGCGGCGCTCCGCTACGGCGAGAACCCGCACCAGCAGGCGGCGATCTACACATCGGGGGGTTCCGGGGGGTCGTCCCCCCGGGCTAGCACAGTAAGGTCAACACCGGGATCATCCGGAACGGGTGCGGCCGACTCCTGGCCGCGCCACGGTGGACCCCGGCATCGCCAACGCCGAAGTCCTGCACGGCAAGGCCATGTCCTACAACAACTACGTCGACGCGGACTCCGCGCGCCGGGCCGCGTACGACTTCGCGGAGCCGTGCGTCGCGATCATCAAGCACTCCAACCCGTGCGGGATCGCCATCGGCACCAACATCGCCGCCGCCCACGCCAAGGCCCTGGCCTGCGACCCGCTGTCCGCCTACGGCGGGGTGGTCGCGGCGAACAGCGCGGTGACCGACGCGATGGCCGCGCAGATCATCGACGGGTTCGCCGAGGTGGTGATCGCGCCGGACTTCGACCCGGCGGCGGTCGACATCCTGACCGGGAAGTGGAAGAACATCCGGCTGCTGCGCTGCGCCCCGCCCCCGTGGGCAGCGGGGGGCGAGGGAGGAAGCCGCACTCGTTCGGGATCGGCTGACTTTGAATTCCGCCCGGTCACCGGGGGGATGCTCGCGCAGACCTGGGACCGTATCGACGCGCCGGGCGACGACCCCGCCAACTGGCAGCTCAAGGCGGGGGACGCGGCCGACGCCGCGACCCTGGCGGATCTCGCGTTCGCGTGGCGGGCATGCCGCGCGGTCAAGTCCAACGCGATCCTGCTCGCCGCGGGCGGCGCCTCGGTCGGCGTGGGCATGGGACAGGTGAACCGCGTCGACTCCGCGCGGCTGGCTGTGGCCAGAGCCGGAAATCGGGCCGCCGGTTCTGTGGCCGCGTCTGACGCGTATTTCCCGTTTCCTGACGGTTTCGAGATACTTGCGGAGGCAGGTGTCCGCGCGGTGGCTGAACCGGGCGGCTCCATCCGCGATGACGGCGTGATCGAGGCCGCGCGAGCGGCGGGTGTCACGCTGTACTTCACGGGTGTCCGGCACTTCTACCACTGAGGGGTTCACGGGCTCGAGCGAGTCCGGCGAGCGAGCCTGGTGTCTAGGCGAGCGGAGCGAGCGCACGAGCTTTGACGAGGGCAAGGCACGGCCTCTGCGGCGCCCTAGGAGCGAGCGGGAGGCACAGTGAGCGCGCAGATTCTCGATGGCAAGGCGACCGCGGCGGCGGTCAAGGCGGACCTGAAGGAGCGGGTGGCCGCGCTGGCCGCACGGGGCATCGTGCCCGGGCTCGGCACGATCCTGGTCGGCGACGACCCGGGGTCGCACTCCTACGTGGCGGGCAAGCACCGGGACTGCGCGCAGGTGGGCATCGCCTCGATCCGCCGCGACCTGCCCGCCTCGGCTTCGCAGGCGCAGGTGGAGGAGGCCGTCGCGGAGCTGAACGAGGACCCGGCCTGCACCGGGTACATCGTGCAGCTGCCGCTGCCGCGCGGGCTCGACGAGCTGGCCGTGCTGAACCTGATCGACCCGGGCAAGGACGCCGACGGGCTGCACCCGGTCAACCTCGGCAGGCTGGTGCTCGGCCAGGAGGCGCCGCTGCCGTGCACGCCGCACGGCATCGTGGTGCTGCTGCGGCGGTACGGCGTGGAGCTGGCCGGCGCGGAGGTGACGGTCATCGGCCGCGGGATCACCGTGGGGCGCGCGCTCGGGCTGCTGCTCACCCGCAAGTCGGAGAACTCGACCGTGACTTCATGCCACACCGGGACCAAGGACCTCGCAGCGCACACGCGCGCCGCTGACATCGTCGTGGTGGCGGCCGGGCGGGCCGGGCTGCTGACCGCGGACATGGTCAAGCCCGGCGCGGCGGTGCTCGACGTGGGCATCACCCGGACCGACGCGGGGCTGGTCGGGGACGTCGCGCCGGACGTGGCCTCGGTCGCGGGGTGGGTCGCGCCCAATCCTGGCGGGGTGGGGCCGATGACCCGGGCGATGCTCCTCGCTAATGTGGTGGAGACGGCCGAGCGCGCTGCGACGCTTAGCTTCTGTCCCGCCTGGCGGGCGGTGCGGACGGCGCTGCTACTGGCGAGTAACATAGGCTTCGACGTCGAAGTCGACGACGCAGGAAGGGCAGCGGTGTCCCATGAATATCGTCGTCTGCGTTAAGCAGGTGCCGGATACGGCGGTTGAGCGGACGTTGTCCGCGGATGGCACGCTGGACCGGGCCTCGCTTGACGGGCTGATCAATGAGCTTGACGAGTACGCGATCGAGGAGGGGCTGAAGCTGGCGGAGGCGCACGGCGGCGAGGTGACGATCTTGTCGATGGGCCCGGCGAGGGCGGCGGACTCGATCCGCAAGGCGCTGTCGATGGGCGCGGATAAGGCGGTGCACGTGCTGGATGACGGGCTGGCGGGGTCGGATGCGCTGGCGACGTCGCTGGTGCTGGCGGCGGCGCTCGAGGCGGATCGGGTTCGACCTGGTGATCCTGGGGTCGGAGTCGACGGACGCGCGGACCGGGGTGGTGCCGGCGATGCTGGCCGAGCGGCTGGGGGTGCCGCAGCTGACGCTGGCGTCGAAGGTGGACGTCTCCGGGAGCGACGTGACGGTCCGGCGGGTGACTGATGACGGGTACGCGGTGGTGACGCGGGTCGCTGCCGGCGGTGGTGTCGGTGGTGGAGAAGATCAACGAGCCGCGGTACCCGACGTTCAAGGGGATCATGGCGGCGAAGAAGAAGCCGGTGCAGGTGCTGACGCTGGCTGACCTGGGCGTGGACGCGGGGTCGGTGGGGCTGGCCGGGGCGGCGACGTGGGTGGATGACTTCGCGGCGCGCCCGCCGCGGCCGGCCGGGGTGATCGTGAAGGACGACGGGGACGGCGGCGGCAAGGCGGCCGGGTTCCTGGCCGGGCGGAAGTTCATCTGAGGGGCCGGAGGAGATCACATGGCTGAGGTACTGGTCCTCGCGGAGCGCACCGGCTGACGGCGAGGTCAAGAAGGTCACCCTGGAGCTGCTGACCGCCGCGCGGCGGCTGGGCTCCCCGTCGGTGGTGTGGACCGGGCCCGGGGTCGGATCGCCGGGATCGCCGCGGCTGGGGGAGTACGGGGCGGAGAAGGTGTACGTGGCCGACTCGCCCGACTTCGCCGCCTTCGTGGTGGCGCCGGCGGCGGAGCTGCTCGCGCGGCTGGTCGCGGAGAAGTCGCCGGCGGCGGTGCTGGTCGCCGGGACGACGGAGGGCAAGGAGATCGCGGGGCGGCTGGCGGTCAAGACCGGCTCCGGGGTGCTGACCGACGCGGTCAACGTGACGGCGGGCGAGGGCGGGGCGCCGGCGGCGGAGCAGCCGAACTTCGGCGGCGCGGTCACCGTGCACTCCACCGTGCCGCGCGGGGACCCCGGTGATCGCGGTGCGGCCGAACGCGGTCACCCCGGAGCCGTCCGCGGGCGCCGCGGTCGTGGAGGCGGTCTCGTTCACGGCGTCGGACGCCGCGCAGGGCGGCGGCGGTGACCGGGCGGGTGGTGGCCGAGAAGGGCGCGCGGCCGGACCTGACCGAGGCGCAGATCGTGGTCTCGGGCGGGCGCGGCACCGGGTCGGCAGGACGGCTTCAAGATCATCGAGAAGCTGGCCGACGCCCTCGGCGCGGCGGTCGGGGCGTCGCGGGCGGTGACCGACGCGGGCTGGTACCCGCACCAGTTCCAGGTCGGGCAGACCGGCAAGACCGTCTCCCCGCAGCTGTACGTGGCGGTCGGGATCTCCGGCGCGATCCAGCACCGGGCCGGGCATGCAGACCTGCAAGACGATCGTCGCGATCAACAAGGACCCCGAGGCGCCCATCTTCGAGATCGCCGACTTCGGCGTCGTCGGCGACCTGTTCACCGTCGTCCCCCAGCTCCTCGACGAAATCGAAAAGCACAAGGGAATCTAGGCAAGCTTTAACCCGCACCACAGCTGTAGGCGCTGCGGGTTATGCAGCGCCTGCAGACAGCACACCAGGCTTTAACCTCGGCCACAGCGCGGGGGACGCCGCGTTTTTGCGGCGTCCTCCCGTGGGGAGGCTATGGAGGGGCGAAGCCCTTCCATGCCGGGGGGTGCAGGGGGGTCGTCCCCCCGCAGGGAACAGGGTGCAGGGGGGTCGTCCCCCCAACTAATCTAAAGAGCGCGATGAGTACTTCCCCCGTTGTTTATCTCGATCATGCTGCCACGACGCCGATGCTGCCCGAGGCCATCGCCGCGATGACCGAGGAGTTGTCGCAGCTAGGCAACCCCTCATCACTGCATAACGCAGGCCGCCGCGCCCGCCGCGTCGTTGAGGAGTCGCGGGAGCAACTCGCCGAGGTGTTCGGGGCGCGCGCGAGCGAGGTGATCTTCACCAGCGGCGGCACCGAGGCGGACAACCTCGCGGTGAAGGGCCTGTTCTGGGCGCGGCGGTCGGCCGACGCGCAGCGCAGCCGGGTGCTGACGACGGCGGTCGAGCACCACGCCGTGCTCGACTCCGTGCACTGGCTCACCGACGCTCACGGTGCCCGCGCCTGCTGGCTCGAGGTGGACTCCCTCGGCCTTGTCTCCGCTGACGTGCTCCGTGCCGCACTCGCGGCTGACCCGTCTTCCACCGCCCTGGTCAGCGTGATGTGGGCGAACAACGAGGTCGGCGCCGTTCAGCCGATCGCGTCCCTGGCCGCCGTGGCCCATGAGTTCGGCGTGCCGTTCCACACCGACGCGGTACAGGCGGCGGCACAGCTCCCGGTGGACTTCGCCGCCTCAGGGGCGGACGCGATGACCGTCACCGCGCACAAGCTCGGCGGCCCGGTCGGGGTCGGCGCGCTGATCCTCGGCAAGAGCCTGTCCCCGGTCCCGGTGCTGCACGGCGGCGGCCAGGAGCGCGACATCAGGTCGGGCACCCTGGACGTCCCGGCGATCAGGGCGTTCGCGGTAGCGGCGGTCGTGAGCGCGGAGCGGCGCTCGCTTGAGGTCAAGCGGGTCTCTGGGCTCCGCGATGACCTGATCCGCCAGGTGCTGCTCGCGGTGCCCGATGCCATTCTCAACGGCCCGCCGCCGGGCCCGGGCCGGCTCCCGGGCAACGCGCACTTCTCGTTCCCCGGCTGCGAGGGCGACGCGCTGCTCCTGCTGCTCGACGCCAAGGGCATCGCCTGCTCTACCGGCTCCGCCTGCACCGCGGGCGTGGCCGAGCCCAGCCACGTGCTGCTCGCGATGGGCGCCGACGACGTGCGGGCCCGCGGTTCGCTGCGCTTCTCCCTGGGGCACACCACCACCCAGGCCGACGTGGACGCCCTCGGCGCCGCGATCGGCGAGGCCGTCACCCGCGCCCGCCGCGCCGCCGCCCGCTAGCGATCGCCTGCCCGCCCTCGCGCGTGTTCCTGGTCTGGCGGCCTAGTGGCCCTCCGGGCGGCACCGTCCTGGCCCTAGGGGCCCACCGGGCGGCACCGTTCTGGCCCTGAGGGCCGATGGGCTGGCATCCGTTCTGGCCCTAGGGGCCCACGGGCTAGCACCGTTCTGGCCCTAGGGGCCCACGGGCCGGAATCGTTCTGGCCCTATGCTCCCGCGGGGCACGATCTAGTGGCCCTATGGCCCCGAGGGCTACAAGCGTCCTTGGCCCTGCGGGCCGCCCGCTGCGGCCAAGACGTGGGATACTTCGGGCCCTCTGCGGGCCCGAAGTATCCCACGTAAGCACGCGAGAGCGGCGGATACCCTGGAAGGGCTATGGGGCTTAGGGTTCTTGCCGCCATGTCGGGCGGCGTTGACTCCGCTACCGCGGCGGCACGCGCGGTCGACGCTGGTCACGAGGTGACCGGCGTCCACCTGGCGTTGTCGTCCAACCCGCAGTCGTACCGGACCGGGGCCCGCGGCTGCTGCACGATCGAGGACGCCCGCGACGCCCGCCGCGCCGCCGACGTGATCGGCATCCCGTTCTACGTCTGGGACATGGCCGAGCGGTTCGCCCGCGACGTGGTCGACGACTTCGTCGCCGAGTACGCGGCGGGCCGGACGCCGAACCCGTGCCTGCGCTGCAACGAGAAGATCAAGTTCGAGGCGGTCCTCGACCGGGCGCTAGCCCTCGGCTTCGACGCGGTCTGCACCGGGCACTACGCGCGGATCGACGACGGCAGCGGCGCCCTCAAGCGCGCCGTCGACCCGGGCAAGGACCAGTCCTACGTGCTCGCGGTCCTGAACAAGGACCAGATCGCGCACGCGATGTTCCCGCTGGGCGACACGCCCAAGTCCGAGGTCCGCGAGGAGGCCCGCTCCCGTGGCCTGCTCGTCGCCGACAAGCCCGACAGCCACGACGTCTGCTTCATCGCCGACGGCGACACCCGCGGCTTCCTGTCCCGCAAGCTCGGCGCGGCCCCGGGCACGATCGTCGACCAGGACGGCGCGGTCGTCGGCGCCCACGAGGGCGTGCACGGCTTCACGATCGGCCAGCGCAAGGGCCTGCACCTGGACCGCCCGGCCCCGGACGGCAAGCCCCGCTACGTGCTGTCCATCGAGCCGGTGTCGAACACGGTGACCGTCGGCCCGGCCGACGCCCTCGGCGTCCGCGAGATCACCGCGATCCGCCCGGTCTGGACCGGCTGCGAGCCGCCGTCGTCACCGGTCGAGTGCACGGTCCAGCTGCGCGCCCACGGCGAGGTCCACCCCTGCATCGCCGCGGTCAGTCGGTGACGACCTGCGGATCGACCTGAACGAGCCCGGCCCGCGGCATCGCCGCCGGCCAGGCGGCGGTCCTCTACGACGGCGACACGGTCCTCGGCAGCGCCACGATCGCCGCTACCCGCTGAACCGGCGCTGCCGTCGCCCTGACCGGGCGGTCTGTCGCCGTATAGGTGCCGGTTGAGCGCTGGCGGCCGGCCGATTCGGGCAGGACTCGGTGTAGATAGTTCATTACCGCGACAACCCGCATGTCGGATGCCGTCAGCGGCCGAACGTAGTGGGGATACTGCCGCGCGTCGACGAGAATGAGCGCCCGCCCCGCGTGCCGCTATGACGACTCGAGGATCGGTAGACAGGACGCCACGAAAGGCTTGAGTCGCATGGCGACGAACGTCCCCTGCCCGGGCCGGGCCTGAGACCAGACCCTGGCCGTGAGGCGTTCGATCGCGTCTCTGACCGTGTTCCGTGACGCGTTATAGCGGTCGCGCAGCTCAAGCTCAGTCGCGGAGCTGGATCCGGGCAGCCAGAAGGCCCGCGTTATCTGCCCGCGGAGGTCGTGCAGCGATTCGCGGACATCGGCGACTGGTGCAGGCATGACGGACTTCTCGCAGCCAGCCGTATACGGAAAAATGCGGTACGACATCACAGAAGTTGGTATGACCGGTATGCGCGGCGGCAATAGGTTTACCCTGGACGCAGTGGAACGACGAAGGCCCCGGCGTATACCGCCCGCCGGGGCCTTCCGTCCTGCGCAGCTAAACTCCTAGCGCACTCGAGCGTGCCGTTCCGCCCACGCCGGGGGTCGTAGTGCTCGTACCGATACTGGAGTAGACGGACGAGAGTGGAATTTCGCCATGGCACCTCCTGCTATCGCGACGGCGGACATCGCGCGCTCCCGGGGCCGGATTCTAGGACTTAGTCGAGGTAGGGTCCGCCATCCCTCCAATTATGACGATGACGGCTTTGTTGTCATCTGCCCGGTTTCAGCGCAAGATGACTGGTTCTGACTCAGGTCGACGGGCGTGCCTGGAGCGTGCTAGAGATTTCATCCGCAAATCCGCTCAGCGAGGGGATTTGTCTAAGTCCCCAGCGCCGAGGGCGACTGGTGTTCCAGCGTCGGCTCCCTGGACGAGCGCGGCGAGCCACGAACCGACCTTGGGCAGCAGCACGATCACCGTGACGGGGCATGAAAGCCGGGGTCGCGAGGATCAAGCCCGTCCACTGCGGACCGATCCAGCTGCCGAGAGCGCCGTCGATCAGCGACGCGAAGCGGCTTGCTGCCCGCCCAGGCGATCGCCCACACGGCCATGACGGCGGCCGTCTTCTCCGGGCCCGCCCGGTCGGCGAGCGCGGCGCGGGTCACGGAGTTGGCGACCAGGCAGCTCACCCCGGCGCCGAGGGCGGCGGCGATGCCAATCCAGATGCGGAAAGCCCAGCGGAGCATTGGCGCGATACGAACAGCAGCATGCAGACGGCCAGGGCAGCCAGCGCCGTGGCCGCAAGCCGGATCGAGGGCTGGTGCTTGGACGGCGGAACGAGCCGAGCACGGTGCCGGCGCCGAGCGCGGCGATGAACCAGCCGGACCAGGCGGGCGCGACGTGCAGCTGCTTGGCGAGCGCGGGCCCGAGCACCAGGATCGGGTCGTCCGCGACGGTGACCGCGGCCACCATGAGCAGCAGAATCATGATGCGGCGGTCGTGTGCGGGCAATCACGAAGCCGTCCCTGACCCGCGACCGTCGTGCCTTCTGGTCGGCTTGCCGTGCCATGCGAGCCGCCAGAGGATCACGCTGAAGACGATGAACGACACGGCGTTCGCCGCGAACGCCCAGCCGAAGCTGACCCCGGCCAGACCGATGGCCACCGTCAGCAGCGGCGCGATGGCCCGGCCGAGGTTGTAGGAGACCGAGTCCATGGCGTAGGCGGGCCTGAGCTTGGTCCGCGGGACGAGTCGCTGCACGGTGACGTTGCGTGCGGGCAGCGCGAACGTGAAGGCCAGCCCGCTCGACGATCGCGCCCGCGCCGAGCACCCAGGCGTTCAAGTCGCCCGCGAAATCGAGGCCGGCCAGCGTGGCGGCCACGCAGGCGGAGACGATCTGGGTGACGAGCAGCGTACGGCGGCCGCCGAACCGGTCGGTCATCACGCCCGCCCACGGGCCGAGCACCAGCGGACTGGTGAACTGCGCGAACGTGACGAGGCCGACAGTGAACACCGAGTGCGCCAGCTGGTAGGCGAGCAGCACCTGGGCGGTGTTCTGCAGCCAGGTGCCGAAGTCGGAGGTGACGCTGCCGAAGAAGTACCAGCGGAAGCCGCTGTTGCCCGTGCAGCACGTGCCACGGCGTCGTCGGTCTGGTCAACCCGCCTGATACCGAACTTCCATCGAAGCCTCTAAAGCCAGAGTAGCCGCTGTCTGCACGGGCTCCTCGCGCACGGGCGGCGTCGATCGTGACGGCACGAGACGTCCTTGTCGGTTCAGGTGAGCACGCCGACCCGCTCAGGCGGTCGGCGCTGAGTTTCACTAACGTCGCGGGTTAGCGAAGCGTGTGTCTCGCCTGGATCACAGGCGTCGAATGCCGGAGTCTTGTTTTCCATCGGGCGCGCCCGGGATGCGGCGTCGCCTCCTAGATATCTGCGAGGGTATTTTTATCGCTTCGGGGACCTCGTTGTCCGTCAAGGTGGGCACATTGGGTCCCACATTGACGATGAGCTGGTTACGGTCGACGGGAAAGATCGTCACCGTCAGCCGCATCGGCGTCTTGTTCTGGTCGAAGGCGACACGGGAGTCGACGAAGACGGCGGCGTTGTGGCCGATACCGAAGAAGACCTGCTCTTCGTCGGTCGCCAGCCGTCCGGTGATCCAGTCGCGGTAGCCGGTCTGCCGGATGCCGATCTCGTCGGCCAGGTAGCGGACGGCGCCCTCTTCGATGTCCAGCGCCATGAGCAGCTTGGTGGCGCCCTTGGTGATGAAGTCCATGAGGTAGAACGAGGTCTGCCTGGACCACGGGATGCCGTCGATGTAGCGGTCCTGGGTGCGGCTGACGACCTGTGTCCCCGCCGGGATGTCCAAGCAGACCCGCGACCGGGCGCGTCGAGCGGGCACTACCTCGACCTTGGGGGACTGAGTTCTCCGGGTTCCGGTGCTCTTCGCGGACCTTGGACAGGTACGTGGCGGTCTCGCCGCCGCCGAACCCGGTTTTCGGGTCGGCGGTGAGCACCGTGACGAACGGGTCGATCTACGCGGGCGACGAACGTGCCCTGGCCGGGCCTAGACTCAAGCAGGCCCTCGTCCGTGAGCCGCCTGATGGCCTCCCTGACGGTGTTCCGGGACGCCTCATACTGGTCGCTGAGCTCGCCTTCGGTCGGCAGCTTCGCGTTCGGCGCGAGCTGCCCGTCCTTGATCTGGCACGCAGGTCGTCGGCGATGTAGCGGTACATCGGCTGGTTCTGAGGCATGGCCCCTCCATCGGTACCAACAACCCTGACGGTCCTGTCTGCCAGGGTCACCAGAATATCTGGTGCTGTCTGGTTTATGCCCGCATGTCCGTGGTATAACCGTAGTTGGACAGGTTGGTATGGGTCTGATGCCCTGGATCATCAGATGCATCGGGCTGAGCCTATCAGGGTGGCTGCGTGGTTGTGCAGGGACCTCCTGGACTATCCCGGTGATCGGATCATCCTAGTGTAGGACCGGCCCGAGCCTGTCCGGTTGCCGGGGATCCCGCAGGCAGTCGCGGGGAGTAGTGGGAGGCCGTCATGGCCAGTTCTCGTCGTACTGTGCTCATCGCGATCGCTCGGCGTCTGCTTCGGCGCCTTCCTGATGATCTCGTTCGCCATCCGCCGGGAGGACCGGCACAGGGACTCGCTCCGGTTCGATGCGCCGAACCGCAGCACCAAGGCCGCCAGGGCGCTGGTGGGCATCAGCGGGTCCCGCTGGGACTAGTCGCGGCTCGTCGGCCGGCGGGGCCGGCCTCGAGCCCTCGAACCGGTTCCGGTCGCCCGCGTAGACGCCGACACCGCGTACAGCGGGCGCGGTCTCGCCTTCACCCGCCACGCTCGCGGTGCGGATGAGTTCGATGACGTAAGGGACGCTCGCCCTCGTCGGGAAAGCCGAAGAACCTGCTCTCCTCGTCGCTCGGCTTGCGCGGCAGGAAGTAGAACGAGGCGCCGGCTGGGCGCAGGCCGAGCGTGTCGTGCAGGTAGGTGCCCAGGCCCTCGGAGATGTCCTCGGCCATCAGGAGCCGGTGGGCGCCCTGGTCGAACGGGCCTTCGGGCACCAGACAGCCTGCAGCTTCCACGGCACCTCGTCGAGGAACCATTCCTGGCGCCTGACGATCATCGCGGTTCCAGCGGGAACGTCCAGCCGGTCCGCCATCTCGGGGGAGCCGCCTGCAGGCTGACCGTCGGCGGCGTGACCCGCGGGTCCGGCCGCGGGCCTTCGCCTGCGTCGATCGCGGCGCCATCTCCCCAGTCGAGTGAGTTCATCGAACGGCACGATCCGTACCCGCGCGAACCAGCCCTGCCCGGGCCGGGTCTCGACCAGGCCCTCGTCCTTGAGCTTCTTGATCGCGTCGAGGACGGTGTTCCTCGACGCCTTGTACTTGATCCCTGAGCTCCAGCTCGCTCGGCAGCTGCCCGCCGGGCTTGATGTCGCGCGAAGTTATCTTTCCCGCTCAGGTCCTCCGCGATGCGCGCGTACGCCGCGACAGCCATCGTCGCCTCCTCCGTATGGTCTGCGTCCGGTGCCAGCTAGCCCGCAGCCCTTGCCGGCAAGTCGCCTGGTCCGTGATGTCTGGGTGGTAGTACCGCATGGGCTGTCGAGGATCATCTGGATAGATCATCTTGATCCTGCGGGCCATGTCATACCGATGACCCCGATCGTACCTCATAGATAGCCGTTCGGTCTGAGGCGAATGGGTGTGTTTCAGTCTGCCCGTCCTGGGAATCCCTATATCGACGCGAAAGAGCGGGCAGTCCGAATCGCCAGTGACGTCGGTTAGGCCTTCGGGCCGCATGGACTGAGTAAGGCCATCCGGTCCTGCCAGGCCGGGTGGGGTAAGCGGGGACCGTGGAGGCCCACATGAACGTCATCGCCATCGAGCAGCTCACGGCGCTATCGTCTCCTGATCGACTTCCTCTTCGGGATCACCTTCGGGGTGGTCGGCAGCGCGGTCTTCGGATCGAGACGCGGGGCTCTGCTCGCGCCGGCCTCGGACGACTCCCCTCAGCGCTGGCGCCCGGGTGATCTACGGGGTCTACACCCGCGACGACGACGGGTACCTGCAGGGCCTCCTCCCGGGCAACGACCAGGCGCCAGGCGACCCGCGCGGAGACGACGGCTCCGAATCGCACGGACAGGAGCTGGACCGATGAGGGGCTTCGAGATCATAGCGATCGTCATCGGCGTCTTCTTCGCCATCGGGATCGCCGTGGGCATGCTGCTGGTCATCGCGCTTCCCCTGCTCCGGGCCATGCTCCGGAACCGCCGCAACCGCCGCAGGTACACGGACGGCGGCGAACTGGTGGAAGCTGTCGCCCCGCGATGACGACGACCGGCGGCCCCTCGCTGGCCCGGCGGTTAGGCCGCAGGCCTTCCCTAGCGGCCGAGCTCCCGGGCTGCCTCCCGGGAGCTCGGTCACAGACAAGATTCAGCCCGCATCGAGACTGCCTGCCGTCCGTCGAGGGCCGGCAGGCGGCGGTCCTAGCCGTCAGCGGGGGCGGCTAGGGACCGCGCAGAAAGGCCCCCTATGCCCATCGGGACGCTTGGGCATAGGGGGCCGACGGCAGTCCAGGCGCTGCGCGAGGCCGCCAGAACCCTGGCGCTGGCCGGGCCGCTAAGCTCGACACCGTGGCCGAAAAGCAAGCGTTTCCCTGGGGTCCTGGGACCGCGACCGGGATCGGGTCGATGCCCGGCGAGAACCCGATGGAGGCGGCGCGGATCATCGCCGGCGAGCTGCCCGACCTCCCGCACCTGGCCGAGCTTCCCGGCGCGCGGGCCCGGTGCGGACATCACCGGGCGCGCCGCCGCGCTGCTCGTCGACATCCCCGTCGAGCTCGCCGGGCCGCGCGGCTGGCGGATCGCCGAGCGTCCCGGCCGCGACATGCGCCGCGCCAGGTCGCTGCTCTCCTCCGACCTGGACGCGATGGAGGAGGTCCTCGACGGGTACGAGGGGCTGCTCAAGATCCAGCTCGCCGGGCCGTGGACGCTCGCCGCGACGATCGAGCAGCCGCGCTCGCTGAACCCGGCGCTGGCCGACCCCGGCCTGGTCGCCGACCTCACCTCCTCGCTGGCCGAAGGCGTCGCCGCGCACGTCGCCGAGGTCGCCAAGCGGGTGCCGAAGGCGACCCTCATCGTCCAGTTCGACGAGCCGGCGCTGCCGGCCGTCGCTGCGCGGCGCGGTGCCGACGCCGAGCGGCCTGTCCCGGGTCCGCGCGGTCGACGAGGAAGTCGCTGCGGGACAGACTGCACGAGGTGCTCGCCGCCACGCGGAAATACACAGTCGTGCATTGCTGCGGTCAGGACCTTCCGTTCGGGATAATCATGGGCGCTGGAGCGGACGCGCGTCTCGTTCGACCCCAGCCAGCTGCGGCGGGGGGACTTTGACTTGTTCGCCGAGGCGGCGGAGGCAGGTGCGGGGCTGCTGATCGGCGCGCTGCCGACGTCGGGCCCGCAGGAGGCTAGTCCGGGGAGCCCGGATGCCGCCGCGGCGCAGCGGCCGGGATGAGCGGGAGCGGCCGACTCCGGCCGACACCGCGCGGATCGTCAGGGACCTGTGGCGCAAGATGGACCTGCCGCCGGCCCAGTGCGCGCCGCAGGTGGTGATCACCCCCGCCTGCGGGCTGCCCGGCGCGTCGCCGCGGCAGGCGCGGGACGCGCTGCGCTGGTGCCGGGAGGCGGCGGCCATCTTGCCGGAGATGATGGAGGAGAGCTGACGCTGATGGAGACTGGACGAGGCCAGGCAGCGGCACGCGGAGCTGAGCGAGAAGCTGCTCGACGCGCAGTACCGCTATCACGTGCTCGACTCGCCGACGATCTCCGACGGCGAGTACGACCAGGGCATCCGCGCGCTGAACGAGATCGAGGAGCAGTTCCCCGAGCTGCGCACGCCCGACTCGGCGACGCAGAAGGTCGGCGGCGTGATCTCGACGCTGTTCACGCCCGTGACGCACCTGGAGCGGCTGCTCAGCCTGGACAACGTCTTCTCCCACGAGGAGTTCGCCGCCTGGGCGGACCGGGCCGCGAAGCTCGGCGGGACCGGGCCGTACCTGTGCGAGCTGAAGATCGACGGGCTCGCGATCGACCTCGTCTACGAGCGCGGCCGCCTCGCCCGCGCCGCGACCCGGGGCGACGGGCGGACCGGCGAGGACGTCACGCTGAACGTCAAGACGATCAAGTCGATCCCGGACCGCCTCACCGGGGACGACGTGCCCGAGGTGCTCGAGGTGCGCGGCGAGGTGTTCCTGCCCGAGGCGGCGTTCGAGCGGCTGAACGAGTCGCTGCAGGAGGCGGGCAAGCCTGCCTTCGCCAACCCGCGCAACGCCGCCGCGGGCTCGCTGCGGCAGAAGGATCCCGCGGGTCACGGCGTCCCGCGCGCTGGGCGCGATCGTGCACGGCATCGGCCGCGTGGTGGGCACGGCCGGCGGACGACCGGCGCGGGCGATCGTCGGGTCGGCGGCCGGGCCGAGCGAGGACGGGCACCTCGAAGGGGCGCCGGACACGCAGTCCGGCTGGTACGAGCGGCTGCGCGCGTGGGGGCTGCCGGTCAGCGACAGGTACAAGGTCGTCTCCGACCTCGCCGAGGTCCAGGCCTACATCGACTACTACGCGGATCCCGGCGCACCGGCACGAGACGCCGTACGAGATCGACGGCGTGGTCGTGAAGATCGACCCGATCGAGACGCAGCGCGCGATGGGCGCGACCAGCCGGGCGCCGCGCTGGGCGATCGCCTACAAGTACCCGCCCGAGGAGGTCAACACCAAGCTGCTCGACATCCAGGTCGGCGTCGGCCGGACCGGGCGGGTCACCCCGTTCGCCGTGATGGCCCCGGTCAAGGTCAGCGGCTCCACCGTGGACCGCGCGACCCTGCACAACGAGGACGAGGTCAAGCGCAAGGGCGTGCTGATCGGCGACACGGTGATCCTGCGCAAGGCCGGCGAGGTCATCCCCGAGGTGGTCGGCCCGGTCGTGGAACTGCGCACCGGCGACGAGCGGGAGTTCCAGTTCCCCCGCCAGTGCCCCGAGTGCGGCACCACGCTCGGCCGGGACGAGGGCGAGGTCGACTGGCGCTGCCCGAACACCGTGGCCTGCCCCGCGCAGCTGCGCGAGCGGCTGTTCTACCTCGCCTCGCGCAGCGCGCTCGACATCGAGGCGCTCGGCTACGAGGCGGTCGTCGCGCTGCTCGGCGACGGCCTGGTGACCGACGAGGGCGACCTCTTCGACCTGACCGACGAGAAGCTGGCGGCCAGCCCGTTCTTCGTGAACAAGGCCGGCGGCCTCAAGCTCGTCGCGCACGCGCTGCTCGCCAACCTGGACGAGGCCAAGACCCGGCCGCTGTGGCGCATCCTGGTCGCGCTGTCCATCAGGCACGTGGGGCCGACCGCGGCCCGGGCGCTGGCCGAGGCCTTCGGCTCGCTCGACGCGATCGCGGCCGCCTCACCGGACGCCCTCGCGATCGTGGACGGCGTCGGCCCGACGATCGCCGCCTCGGTCGTGGAGTGGTTCACCGTCGACTGGCACCAGGCGATCGTGGACAAGTGGCGGGCGGCGGGCGTCCAGCTGGAGACCCCCGGCTTCGACCCGTCGGCGGCGGCGTCCCGGCTGCTCGCCGGCGTCACCGTGGTCATCACCGGCACGCTGCCCACCTACAGCCGGGACGAGGCGGCCGAGGCGGTCCGCGCGGCCGGCGGCAAGGTCTCGTCCTCGGTCTCGAAGAAGACCAGCTTCGTCGTCGCGGGCGAGAACGCGGGCTCCAAGTACGACAAGGCCGTCGAGCTGGGCGTCCCGATCCTCGACGAGCCCGCCTTCAAGCGCCTGCTGCAGGCGGCCCGAGGCGGTCAGGCCTAGCCCGGCGTCTCGCCACCGCGGACCGAGATGGCCGCGGTCAGGCGGCACGGAACCGTTCGGGTTACCGATGGCTCAGGCCAGGCGTTCCAGGATCAGGTCCTTGACCTTGGCGGCGTCGGCCTTGCCGCGGGTGGCCTTCATGACCGCGCCGACCAGGACGCCGGCCGCCTGGACCTTGCCGTCGCGGATCTTGGCGGCCACGTCCGGGTTGGCCGCGATGGCCTCGTCGATCGCCGCCAGTCAGCGCCGAGTCGTCGCTGACCACGGCGAGGCCGCGGGCGGCGACGACCTCGTCCGGGGTGCCCTCGCCGTCGAGCACGCCCTCGATGACCTGGCGGGCGAGCCGGTCGTTGAGCGTGCCGGCCGCGACCAGGGCGGACACCCGGGCCACGTCGGCCGGGGTGATCGGCAGCTCGGACACCTCGATGCCCGAGTCGTTCGCGCGCCGGGCCAGCTCGCCGAGCCACCACTTGCGGGCGTCAGCCGGGGAGGCGCCGGCCGCGACGGTCGCCTCCACGGCGTCCAGGGCCCCCGCGTTGCGCAGCGCCTCGAACTCCAGCTCCGACAGCGACCACGCCTCGATCAGCCGCGCCCGGCGCGCCGACGGCAGCTCGGGCAGCGACGCCCGGATCGGCTCCACCCAGTCCGCCGCCGGGGCGACCGGCACCAGGTCGGGCTCGGGGAAGTAGCGGTAGTCCTGCGCCTCTTCCTTCGACCGGCCCGAGGTGGTCACCCCGGTGTCCTCGTGGAAGTGCCGCGTCTCCTGGATGACCCGGCCGCCCTCGTCGAGCACGTCGGCCTGCCGCGCGACCTCGGAGCGGACCGCCCGCTCGACCGAGCGCAGCGAGTTCACGTTCTTGGTCTCGGTCCGCGTGCCCCAGGTGCCCGAGCCGATGAGCGTGAGCGACGTGTTCACGTCGCAGCGCAGCGAGCCCTCCTCCATCCGCACGTCGGAGACGCCGAGCGAGCGCAGCACGTCGCGCAGCTCGGTGACGTACGCGCGGGCGACCTCGGGGGCGAGGAACCCGGTGCCCGGCACCGGCTTGGTGACGATCTCGACCAGCGGGATGCCCGCCCGGTTGTAGTCGACCAGCGAGTACTCGGCGCCCTGGATGCGCCCGGTCGCGCCGCCGACGTGCAGCGACTTGCCGGTGTCCTCCTCCAGGTGCACCCGCTCGATGCCGACCCGCACCGTCTTGCCGCCGACGGCCACGTCCAGGTACCCGTCGGTGCACAGCGGCTCGTCGTACTGGGAGATCTGGAAGTTCTTCGGCATGTCCGGGTAGAAGTAGTTCTTCCGCGCGAACCGGCACCACGACGCGATCGAGCAGTTCAGCGCCAGCCCGATCTTGATCGTGTACTCGATGGCCCGCTCGTTCACCACCGGCAGCGAGCCGGGCAGGCCGAGGCAGACCGGGCAGGTGTGCGTGTTCGGCTCCGCGCCGAACGTCGTGATGCAGCCGCAGAACATCTTGGTCCGCGTGCCGAGCTCGACGTGCGTCTCAAGCCCGAAGACCGGCTCGTACTTCTGCAGCGCCTCTTCGTACGTGACGGTCGTAAGCTCACTCACGGACAGTCCCTTCGCCTCGGTCGAGCAGCGGGTGCCCCCGCCGCTCGGTGAACGCCGCCTCGACCGCCGCGGCCACCCGGTACAGCCGGTCGTCGGCCAGCGGCGGCGCCATCACCTGCAGGCCGACCGGCAGGCCGTCCTCCGGCGCGAGCCCGATCGGCACCGAGATCGCCGCGTTGCCCGCCAGGTTGGACGGGATCGTGCACAGGTCCGCCAGGTACATCGCCATCGGGTCGTCGGCCCGCTCGCCGATGTCGAACGCGGTGGTCGGCGTCGGCGGCGAGATCAGCACGTCCACCTGCGCGAACGCCGCCTCGAAGTCCCGGATGATCAGCGTCCGCACCTGCTGCGCCTTGCCGTAGTAGGCGTCGTAGTAGCCGCTGGACAGGGCGTAGGTGCCGAGCATGATCCGGCGCTTGACCTCCGCGCCGAACCCGGCCGCCCGGGAGGCCGCCATGACCTCCTCGGCGGAGCCGCTGCCGACCCGCAGCCCGTAGCGCATCCCGTCGAACCGTGGCCAGGTTGGACGAGACCTCGCTCGGCGCGATCAGGTAGTACGCGGGCAGCGCGTACTTGAAGTGCGGGCAGCTGACCTCGGTGACCTTCGCGCCGAGCGACTCGAGCAGCTCGACCGCCTCGGTGAACCGGGTCATCACGCCCGGCTGGTAGCCGTCGCCGGCGAACTCGCTGACGATGCCGATCCGCAGCCCGGCCACGTCGCCGTGCCGCGCCGCCTCGACCACCGGCGGCACCGGGGCGTCGATCGAGGTGGAGTCCATCGGGTCGTGCCCGGACATGACCTCGTGCAGCAGGGCGGTGTCGAGCACCGTCCGCCCGAACGGGCCCGGGGTGTCCAGGGAGGACGCGAACGCGACGACGCCGTACCGGGAGCTGCCGCCGTAGGTCGGCTTGGTGCCGACGATCCCGCACACCGCGGCCGGCTGGCGGATCGAGCCGCCGGTGTCCGTGCCGAGCGCGAGCGGCGCCTCGTAGGCGGCGACCGCGGCGGCCGAGCCGCCCGAGGAGCCGCCGGGCACCTTGGCCAGGTCCCACGGGTTGTGCGACGGCCCGAAGCCGGAGTTCTCGGTGGAGGAGCCCATCGCGAACTCGTCCATGTTGGTCTTGCCGATGAGGACGGCGCCGGCCTCGCGCAGCCGCCGGGTGACGTCGACTCGTACGGCGGGACCCAGCCCTCGAGGATCTTCGACCCGCAGGTCGTCGGCATCCCGACGGTGGCGAACAGGTCCTTGACCGCGACCGGGACGCCGGCCAGCGCGCCGAGCGGCTCGCCCGCCGCCCGCCTGCGGTCGACCTCGCGCGCCTGCGCGAGCGCGTCGTCGGCGGCCACGTGCAGGAACGCCTTCACCTTGCCGTCCACCGCGGCGATCCGGTCCAGGTGCGCCTGGGTGACCTCGGCGGCGGAGACCTCGCCGGCGGTGATCGCGGCGGCCAGCTCGGCCGCCGTCTTCCTGATCAGCTCGCTCATCAGTCCGTGCCTCACTCCTCGACCAGGATCCGCGGGACCTTGAACCGCTGCAGTTCGACCGCGGGCGCGCCGGACAGCGCCTGCTCCGGGGTCAGGCAGGGAGTCGGCTCGTCGGCGCGGAACACGTTGACCAGGCCGGTCGCGTGCGTGGTCGGCGGGATGCCGTCCGCCGCGACCTCCTGCACCTGCGCGACCGCCGAGATGATCTGGTCGAGCTGCGGGGCAAGGTGGTCGAGCTCTTCGTCGCTGAGCGCGAGCCTGGACAGCCGGGCCAGGTGAGCGACCTCGTCGCGGGTAATCGGCATGGCCTCCATCCTAGGGCGGATGCGGTAGCGCCTGGTAAGCGATTAACACGCCGTAGCACGAGTCCCAGGCCGCCGTCGCGCTGTCGGTTCGCGGTTTCGCGCCGGTGCCTCCGTACTGTTGCACTGGCCTCCGCTTACTCTTCGCATCAGTCAATCATCATCGCGTACGACAGGGAGATCATGACGCAGACCACGGCAGCCGGTCGCGCCGCGGCATGCCGCCACCGCGCTGGCCGTGACGGCGATCGCCGTGGCCGCGGCCGGGCAGATCGCCAACGCCACGCCATGCCGGCCAGCGGCCGGCCATCGGGCGCGGCCAGCGGCTCCGGCCGCGTCAGCCCGACGCTGCCGGACAGCGTCGCGCCGTTCGCCGGCGCCGGCACCGGCGCCGCGCGCCGTCCCGGCGGCAAGCAGCTGACCCTCCAGTTCTGGCTGGCGCCGCGGCGCCCGCGGCCGCGCAGAGCTACGCCAACGCGCCGTGTCCACGCCGGGCAACCCGCTGTTCGGGCACTTCCTGTCCCCGGCGGCAGTACGCCGCGCGGTTCGGCGCCACCGCCGGGTCAGGCCGGCCGCCGTCGAGTCGTGGCTGCGGTCCTCGGGGTTCACCGGCGTTACGGCCGACGCCGGCCGCGACTACGTGCGGGCCACCGCGCCCGTCGCGACGATCGACAAGGCGCTGCGCGGTCCAGCTCCGCTACTACCGGCCGACGGGCGCGCGCCAGCGCGGGCGGGTACCCGCTGCGCGCCAACGACCGGCCGGTCTCGCTGCCCGCCGTCGCTCGCGGGCGGCGTCGCTCGGGGTCACCGGCCTGGACAACGCGGCCCCGGTGACGACGTACGCCAAGGCGGGGAACCCGGCGCGCGGCCACGCCGCCGGCGCGACCGGACAAGGCGAAGCCGCCGTCGTTTCCCTGCTCGCAGTGGTACCTGCCAGCACTACGCGACGCAAGCCTGCCCAGGCAGTACGGCGCCACCAAGTTCCCGACCGCTTATCTGCGGCTACACGCGCGCAGCAGCTGCGCCGCGCCTACGGCTACAGCGGCGTCAACGACGGCAAGGGCGTCACCGTCGCCCTGGTCGAGGTCGGCCTGGCCCCGGACATGTTCCAGACGCTGCAAGATGTACGCCCGCGTGCAACGACATCCAGGCGCCGTCGGCGCGGCGGTACGCCGAGCTGTCGCTCGGCCGCGGCGTCGGCCTGCGGCGACCCGTTCAACACCGAGGAGCAGCTCGACGTCGAGTCCTCCTACGACCTGGCCCCCATGGCCGAGGCAGCTCGTCGTCGGCGGCGACTCGTGCGACAACGGCGACTACGGCCTGCAGGCGCTGTTCGACGCCGACCTGGCGGTCCTCAACGGCGCCGGCGGTCACCCGCTGGCCACGATCGTGTCGAACTCCTGGGAGGCCGGGCAACGAGACCATCCCGGCCAACCTGCTGACAGATCGAGCACGCCTACCTGGTCAAGGCGGCCGCCGAGGGCGTCAGCATGCTCTTCTCCAGCGGCGACGCCTCCGGCGTGCACGTGCCGTCCAGCGACCCGTACGCCACCGCGGTCGGCGGGACCACGCTGGGCATCGGGCACGGCAACCCGCGGCTCTTCGAGACCGGCTGGTCGACCGGGATCTCGCCGGCGAGCAACGGGGCGCGTGGGCGTTCCAGGGCGAGCAGGGCGCGGCGGGCGGCGGCCCGAGCCTGCTGTGGAAGCAGCCCGCCTACCAGCGCGGCGTCGTGCCGGGCGCGCTGGCCGTGCGCGCCGGGCAACCGCGGCGGCCTGGTCCGCACGGTCCCGGACATCAGCGCGGTCGCCGACCCGTTCACCGGGATGGCCATCGGGCATGCTGACCTTCAACGCCAAGGGCGCCGTGACCGGCTACACCGAGGAGTCCGATCGGCGGCACCAGCCTCGCCACCCCGCTGGTCGCGGCCCTGGTGGCGGACGCCGAGCAGGGCATGCGCGCGCGTTCGGGTTCCTCAACCCGGCGCTGTACCGGCTGGCGAGGACCAGCCGGGGCGTTCCACGACGCGCAGCCGCTGACCGGCAAGACCCCGGCCAGGTACCGCGGCGTCGCCTGCGACGCCGCCACGTGCGGCGCTGCTCTCGCTGGCCACGTTCGACGACCAGAGCTGGTCGATGGCCGGCTACACCGGCCAGGTGACCCGCGCCGGGCTACGACACCATGACCGGCATCGGCACCCCGGACGGGCCGAAGCTCATCAGCGCCCTGCGCCACCTGTAGCCAGCCCGCCGCGAAGGCGAGCGCTAACGCGAGCGACGAACGGCCCCGGGACGGCGCGAGGCGTCCCGGGGCCGTTGGCGTCGCTACGGCTTCGGCTGCGGCTTGACCGTCGTGGTGTTGTTGATCCAGGCCCAGATCACCTGCGACGCGGCCGGGAAGCTGACCGGCGGCCGCGGGTAGCTGTGCACGCCGACGGTGTAGACCGCGAAGCTGACGCTCGTGCCGCCGGCGCAGTCCGGCCAGGTGGTCAGGGTCATGTTCCCCTGCGTGCGAGCTGGCCGACTTGGCCGAGCACTGGTCGGCGTAGCGCAGGTCGGTGTTCTGGACCTGAGCGGCAGGCGTTTCCCTGAAGTTGCCCTTCTCCCCGGTGTACCAGGGCACGTCCGTGTCGTCGGTCGACGCGACCTGGAGGAACTTCTGCGGGACGGCGATGTTGCACCACGGCATCGGGTCCGCCTTCACGACCGCGGTGCCGTCGAACAGCAGCGGGTCCTGGCACGCGAGGGTGTAGGCGAGGCGGCCGCCGTTGCTGTAGCCCATCAGGTAAATGGGACGCTCGTTACCCGGGTCGACCTGCTTCACGAGCGCCTGGATGAACCCGACGTCGTTGACGGCGGCCCTGGCCGCCCAGGAGCAGCAGCCGATCGCGTTCCACGACTCCCGGTAGGCCAGCGGGTAGACGAGCTCCGCGTCGCCCGCGGTCACGTAGGGGGTGAGCTGGTCCCGGCCGATCTCCTGGTCCTGCTCGGAGTTGAGGCCGGACAGCACCATGATGATCGGCGCCGACGAGGGCAGCGCCTTCTTCGCGGGCGTGAGCACCGTGTAGCTCCGGGTCATGTCGCCCACCTGGATCGTGGAGACCGTGGTGTTCATCGTGCGCTTGGCCGCGCTGACGATGCGCGTCGTGGTGACCGAGCCGCCGGCCACCACGACGACGACCGCGAGCGCGATGACGAGCGCGCGCCTGGAGACCCGCCTGGCCCGGGCGGCGATCATGGTCTTCGACCTGGTCGAGCGCCCGGTCGGTCGCCTGGCCGAGGCGGAACTTCCGCTTGGGCTTCCACTCGCGCCCGGTGAGCAAGAGGCTGACCGGGGTCCGCCGCACCGCCGAGGCGATCACCCACGCGCAGGCGTAGATGAGCGGCACGGCGACCAGCAGCAGGATCAGCACCTCGAGGCTGGAGTGCG
The DNA here is from genome assembly GCA_963735315.1 of uncultured Actinomycetota bacterium. GTDB lineage: Bacteria > Actinomycetota > Actinomycetes > Streptosporangiales > Streptosporangiaceae > Trebonia. The sequence continues at coordinate 189,365 of CAVTKQ010000006.1, read as the reverse complement.
GCAGGCGGTGCAGCCAGCCGATGAGGCCGCCGTTCGCACCGAAGTAGTGCGAGCCCACGACCAGCAGGAGCACCTGCAGCACGAGCGGGTGCGCGAGGTAGATGCCGAACGAGCTCGCCGAGCCCGCGGCCGCGAACTTCCGGCCGGGCGCGCCCCGGTCCACTCGCTCCACAGCAGCCCGGCGCCGAGCAGCGCCCAGCCGAAGGCGAGCGCCTCGAAGATGACGACCGGCTGGAAGACGGCGCTCGCGTTGTTCGGCGTCGCGCCGAAGACCTCGATCTCGATCAGGTACACGCCGATGCCCGCGGCCACGCCGACGGCCGCCACCAGCGCGACCCGCCACCCGCTGCGCAGGTGCCGCCGGGTGAACGCGCACAGCTGCTCGAAGTGCCAGCCCGCGAGCGCGCCCGCCACCACGTACAGGACGTAGGTGTCGATCCAGTAGCCTTGCCCGGCGCCGTTCAGGAACTGCGCGATGAGCCCGTTACCGTGCCGCCCGACCTTGTAGTGCAGCCCGACGGTCAGCCAGGCCTGGTAGGCGAGCGCGACGCCGAACAGCCAGGCGTGGTATCCCTCGGTCTTCTTCAGCACCCACCTGATCAGCGGGAACAGCAGGTAGATCTGCATGCTGACGAGCAGGAAGTACAGGTGGTACCGGGCGCCCGCGTTGGCCAGGTCATGCAGGAACGCGGACGGGAAGGCCCCGCGGCCGCGGCCGTCCGCCGCGTAGTAGATCGCGGACCAGGTGACGTAGGCGGGCACGACCAGCCAGAACCGCCGCCGCCAGAACCGGCCGGCCTTGAGCGGCCGCGCCCGTAGTTGTACGTCAGCACCAGCGCCGTGAGCAGGAGGAACAGCTCCCGGCTGGTGTGGAAGATGGTGGTGACCGCGCCGATGCTCATGGTGACGCGCCCGCCGGCGAAGGACAGCGTGTGCACGCTCACCACGAACACCATGATGATCAGCCGGATCATGTCGAACGCGACGATGTGCGGCCGGGAACGCCGCCGCAGCCGCGCCAGCGGGAGCTGGCGCGGCTGCTGACGGCGTCCGACAGGGCTGCAGAACTCACGACCGCGCTGCCACCGATTCCTTAAGCAGCCGCCGGGAGATCTTCCCGGTCGGCCCGAGCGGCATCTCGTCGACGCAGCCAGAACTCGCTCGGCTGCTTGTGCCGCGGCAGCCGCTCGCGCGCACGCCGCGCGCAGCAGCGCCTCCACCTCGTCCGCGACGGCGGCGCCGTCGGGCACGACGTAGGCCACCGGCCGCTCGCCGAGCACCTCGTCGGTCGCGCCGATGACGGCGGCCGAGCGGACGCCCGGCTGGGCGAGCAGGATCTCCTCGATCTCCCTGGGGTAGATCTTCTCCCCGCCCCGGTTGATCACGTCGTCGGACCGCCCGACGAGGAACAGGTAGCCGTCGGCGTCCAGGTACCCGAGGTCGCCGGTGTCCAGCCAGCCGTCGGCGTCGATCGCGCCCGGCCGCCCGCCGGAGGCGTAGGCGGTGATCACGCCCGCGCCGCGGATCAGCACCCGGCCGATGTCGCCCGCTTCGGCCGGCTCGCCGCCGGGCCGCGCCGATGCGCACCTCCGACCCGGCGGGCCGCCCCGCCGACCCGGGCTTGCGCGGCCCGTCGAGCGGGTTGGCCGTGATCATGCTGGCCGCCTCGGTCATGCCGTAGGTCTCGATGACCGGCACGCCGAGCGCCTTCTCGAACCGCTCGAGCGAGGCGAGCGGGAGCGGCGCGGAGGCCGACCGGACGAAGCGCAGCCGCGACGGCGGGTCGGCCGGCGGGTCCATCGAGAGGATCGAGATGATCGCGGGCACCGCGTTGATCCAGGTGATCCGGTCCGCGGTGATCAGGTCCCAGAACCCGCGCCTGCTGAACTTGCGGTCCACGGCCAGGTACGCCCCGGCGCGCAGCGTGGCGAGCAGCCCGACCACCTCCGCGTTGACGTGGAACAGCGGCAGCGAGCAGTACCCGCGGTCGGCCCGGCTGAGCCGGTGCCAGTCGACCACGCTTGACGCCACGTGCGCGAGCTGCCCTTCCCGCAGCAGGATTCCCTTCGGCGTTCCCGGTGGTGCCGCTGGTGCACAGGAAGATCCCGCCGCCGTCGCCGCCCGCGGTCAACGGCGAAAGATCAAAAGCGGTGATCCCGAACGGGGGCGTGGCTTCGTCCGCGTCCCACCGCTCCGGCCGGCGGCCCGGCTGGTGACCATGCCCGCCGGCGCGGGCGACGCCGAGCACCCGGGCGACGTCGGTGTCGGGTGCCCCCGGGTCGAGGGGCACCGCGACCCGGCCGGCGGCGATCAGCGCGACCAGGGCGGTGGCGTAGTCGAGCGGATCGGTCAGCCTGACGTTGACCCGGGCGCCGGGCGGCAGGCCGGCGTCGTCCAGGCGGCGCTCGGTCTCGCGGACGACGTCGAGCAGGCCCGCGTAGGTGAGCGTCGCGGTCCCGCGCGCGTCCGCGAGGTAGACGTCATCGCCGTGGCGGGCGGCCGCCTGTTCGATCCATGCGCGTATCACGGGGTGATTCCGTAACCCTTTTCTTTTTGATGTGGATTGCCGGATGAGACCTATGACGGTCGAAAGAAAGGTTCTAGTACATCATCCGGGGGTCGTTGTAGTGCTTGAACTCGAGGAGGTTGCCGGTCGGGTCGACCAGCACGAACGTGCGGTGTTCCTCCACGAGCCCTTCGAACCGCAGCGACACGTCGTGGTAGAAGGGGATCTTCCTGGTGACCGCGCAGGCGTGCAGCGCCTCGAAGTCGGCCGCCTCGCGGAACGTGACGCCGAAGTGCCTGGGGTACAGGCTCTCCGGCGCGGCCGGCTCTCCGCGCGGTCAGGTGGCACACGACCTGGTCGCCGAAGAAGTCGAGGGTGATCCTGTCGTCGTACCGCCGGGCGAGCTTGCAGCCCAGCTTGGTCACGTAGAAGTCCTGCGCCGCATCCAGGTCGTGGGTGGGGATGGCCAGGTGGAAGACGTCGGTAGTGGTTCGCACGGTTTGCCTAACGTGGTCGGTTACTCGAAGGTGGTCAGCGTGTCGGAGCGCAGCCCGAGGCGGAGCGTCTCGAGCCCGATGACGCCGGCGGCGGGCACGTTGCCCAGGTTCACGTCCGGTCCGATCCTGGTGATCATGTGGGTCTGCAGCGCGGTGTTGGGCGCCTCGAAGAGCAGGCTGTCGATGCCGATGCCGGCGTGGAGCACGTCCTCGATCAGGCCGTAGCGCGAGCTCGCCGTCGGGACGGCAGATGCCGGATGAACCGCTCTCCCTGGCCTCGAGGGTCACGATCGAGGCGCCCGCGTCGAGGTCCTCCTTGATGGAGGCGACCCACTCGCTCGGCGGCAGCATCTCCGAGCGGCCCGGGTCCTTGAAGCCGACCTCGGACACGACCGTGAAGTCGGGGGCGAGCTTACGGATGTAACCGGCCTTCTCGGCGTTGGACAGGTCGATCGTGCCGTTGGACACCTCGACGTGCCGGCACGAGTACTCCTCGCAGAACCGGCGGTAGTCGTCGAAGCGGCCCTGCAGCGACGAACTTCTCGAAGAGGGTGCCGCCGAAGTAGAAGTCGATGCCGTGGCTGTCGAGCACGCTGATCTTCTCGCGCAGGCAGTTGGTGACGACCGAGGTGCCCCAGCCGAACTTGACGTAGTCGATGTACTCCGCGCCGAGCTCGATCTGGTCGGTGAACAGGCCGAGCGGTACGCCGCCGTCGATCACCATGGTCAGGCCGCTGGTGCGGGGCTTGACTGCCCGCTCGGGCAGGGTCAAGGACGGTCCGGTTCATCGATTTCCTCCTCGGGATTGGCGTGCCGAACTCGGGGATCCGGACGATCGTGGCGTTGTCCACCGGCCGCCAGGTCATCTGGTCGACGGGGATGCCGTGCAGCGTAGGCGTCGAGCACCCGCACCGTGCCGCCGTGCGCGATGACGAGCACGTCGCCGCGAGCGGCCGTGCGCTGGCCGCCGGTAGCGCGCCGTCGCGGAGGCCCGCGGCGAGGTCGTCGCAGAACGCGGCGGCGCGCAGGTACAGGTCGCGCACCGACTCCCCGGCGGCCGGCCTGGACGTCGGGATCGATGACCAGCCCGTCGGCCAGGCCGGTGACCGACGGGCCGATGGTCTTGTGCGCGGAGCCCTCGAGGACGCCGAGTGACCGCTCCCGCAGCCTCGGCGTCGTGCGGACGGGCAGGCCGAGCACCGCGGCGAACGCGGCGGCGGTCTGCTGCGCGCGGCGCAGGTCACAGGCGTAGATCGCCCGGACCGGGCGGTAGCCGAACTGCGCCGGCGGCCTCGGCCGCCTGGCGCAGCCCGCGCTCGGTCAGCTCCGCCTCGTCGTTGTGGCCCTGGGCGAGGCCTGCGATGTTCCAGGTCGACTCGCCGTGCCGGACGAGCCAGAGCGCTGGCAGCGTGGTTTCGAGCACGGGGGAGGACATGCCAGCAAGGCTGGTCAGCGATTGTTAAAAGTTCCTGAAAAATGTAACAGGCTTCAGGTAACTCTCAGTCTTCTCACAGTCTCGGCTGCTTCACTCATCTGCTATGCAACCCCGGCTCCTGGTCGTGGACGACGACCGTGACTTGCGCGACTCGCTGCGCCGGGCCCTGGGATACGCGGGCTACGCGGTGGCCACGGCCGCCAACGGCGCCGAGGCGCTGAGCGCGGTCGCCCTCGCGCCCGGTCGACCTGATCATCCTGGACGTCCTCATGCCGATGCTCAACGGGCTCGACACCTGCCGGGCGCTGCGCGGCCGCGGCGACGCCACCCCGGTCTTGGTGCTGACCGCGCGCGACGCGATCGACGACCGGGTGGCGGGGCTTGAGGCGGGCGCCGACGACTACCTGGTCAAGCCGTTCGCGCTGCGCGAGCTCCTCGCCCGCGTCAACGCCCTGCTGCGGCGCACCAAGCCCGTCCGTGACCTGCTCGGCTACGCCGACCTGACGCTGGACCTCACCAGCCACACGGCCACCCGCGCCGGGGTGTCCCTCGTCCTCACCAAGATCGAGTTCGCCCTCCTTGAGCTGCTGGTCCGCAACGCGGAGCAGGTGCTCAGCTACGACGTGATCACCGACCGGGTGTGGGGCTACGGCGAGGCGCCCGCCTCGAACGCGCTGCAGGTCTTCGTCGCGCTGCTGCGCCGCAAGCTTGAGGCCGACGGGCTGCCGCGCCTGCTGCACAACGTGCGCGGCGTCGGCTACGTGCTGCGGGCGGGTGCATGAAGGCCCGCCTGACGCTGAAGACCAGGTTCACCCTCGTCGCGGCGGGCGCGGTGGCGGCGGTCGCGCTCGCCATCACCGCGGTCGCCTTCGTGGCGATCCGCACCGACCTGCAGAACCAGGTCCGCCAGGAGGTCGCCGCCCGGGCGGCCTCCGTCGACCACCTGGTCAGGCAGTTCCACGGCCGCATACCGAACGGCTGGGTGCCGCCGCACTCGTCCGGGTTCGGCGTCATCACCTACACCCAGGTGATCACCTCGGCCGGCGTGGTCTGGGCCCCGCCCGACGACCGCGGGCTGCTCACGCCGAGCGCGGCGGCGATCGACGTGGCCGCCGGGCGCGCCTCCGTTCTACGCCATCTCCCAGGTCAACGGGACCAGGGCCATGGTGCTGACCGCCCCGCTCGCCCCGGGCCTGGCCATGCAGGTGGCCGAGCCGCTGACCGTCCACCGACCCGGAGGTCACGAGCGTCGGCGCGACGCTGGCCACGCTCAGCGCGGTCGGCGTGCTCGTCGCCACCCTGCTCGGCTGGGCCGTGGCCAGGGCCGGGCTCTCGCCGGTCACCAGGCTCGCCAGCGTGGCGGAGGAGGTCTCGCTGACCGGTGACCCGGACCGGCGGGTGGAGGTGGGCCGCCGGGACGAGCTCGGCAGGCTCGCGACGCACGTTCAACGCCATGCTGAGCGCGCTGCAGCGGTCGCTCGCCGCGCAGCGGCGCCTGGTCAGCGACGCCAGCCACGAGCTGCGCACCCCGCTCGCCAGCCTGCGGCTCAACGTCGACGTCCTCACCGAGAACCCGGACCTGCCGGCCGCGGAGCGCCAGGAGGTGCTGGCCCGGGTCACCGACCAGGTCGCCGAGCTCAGCCGCCTGGTGGCCAGCGTGACCGACCTGGCCAGGGGAGAGCCGCCCGCCGCGACCATGGTCTCCCGTCCAGCTCAACGCGGTCGCCGCCGAAGCCCTCGACGCGGCGCGGCGCGACTGGCCGAAGACGGAGTTCGACGCGCTCCTGGCGGGGGCGTCATCGAGGGCAGCGCCGACCGGCTGCGCGTCGCGTTCAAGAACCTGCTGGACAACGCGGCCAAGTTCGGCCCGCCCGAGGGGCCGGTCCAGGTGCGGCTGTCGGGCGGCGAGCTCACCGTCCGCGACCACGGCCCCGGCATCGCCGACGAGGACCTTCCGTTCATCTTCGACCGCTTCTACCGCGCCCTGTCATCGCGCTCGGCTCCCGGCTCCGGCCTCGGCCTCGCCGTCGTCCGCGAGATCGTCGTCCGGCCACGGCGGCACGATCGCCGCCGAGCTGGCCCCGGGCGGCGGCACCGTCATGCGGCTAATCCTTCCCGTTCAAGGCCCGGCCGGATGAGCCGCGGTGCGGGATAACGGCAGCGGGGCTATCCGGGTCTTCGTGAAGAAGGACCAGATGACCTGGGAGGCCGCCGGGACGCTGGCGGGCGGCCGGGGGAAGGAGTGCACGCCGGCCTTCCACACCGCGAACCCGAGGCGGGTGCCGTCCCCGCACGCCGGCCACGTGGTCAGGGTCATGGATCCCGAGTGCGTCACGGCGCTTCTTCGCTGAGCACTTTCCGCGCCACGCGCAGGTCGGCGACCAGCGTCGTCATCGCCAGCGGCTCGATGCCCTTGTCTCCGGGCTTGTAGGGGATCTCGGGGTCGTTCATCGAGGCGATCTGGAGGATCGTCACCGGCTTGCGCATGATCGCAGCCTGGCGTGGGGCCGCCCTTCACCATCGCGTAGCCGTCGAACAGGGCCGGGTCATCGCAGGCGACCCGGTAGGCCATGCGCGCGCCGTTGCTGTACCCGACGACGTAGACCTTGCGCGCGTGCGCCTGGGTTCACCCGGGGCACGAGGGCCTGCAGGAAGGCCAGGTCGTTGACGTTGTCGGTCGCCGCCAGGCCGCAGCAGGTGATGGCGTTCCATGACTCGGCGACGGCCACCGGGTAGACGAACTCCGCCTCGTTGCCGTCGCGTAGCCGAGAATGTCGTCCCGGCTGATCTCCCCGGCGACGGTGGAGCCGATGCCGGAGAGCACGACGATGATCGGGGCCGACTTCGGCGGCGCCTTGACCGGCGCGATGACCTCGTAGCTCCGCTTCAGGCCCGCGACCGCCACGGAGTACGTCTTGGTGCTCGTCTTGACCTTGACGATCGCCGCTGGCTTTGGCTTGGCCGGCTGCCCGCTCGCGTTGACGGCGTGCAAGCCCACGAATCCCGCCGATGCCGAGCACGGCGGCAATCGCGACGACCACCCCTACGACCTTCTTCATTCCCCTGCCTTGCCGAGTGCCTCGACGGGCAATAACGCCCAAAGCACGCTAGCCGATCAGGGCGCGCGACTTGGTGCCGATCCCGTCATCGAGGAGGCGCCCTTAGACCGGACCGCTACGCCGGGAGGGGGGCGAGCGGGGTCTTCGTGAAGAAGGACCAGAGGACCTGGGCGGCGGCGGGGACGCTGGCGGGCGGCCGGGGGAAGGAGTGCACGCCGCCCGACCACACCGCGAGCGCGAGGCGGGTGCCGTCCGCGCACCCGGACCAGGTGGTCACCGTCACGGTCCCCGAATGCGTCCCCGCGTGCTTCCCCGGGCACTTCTCCGCCGCGTGCAGCTGGGCGGCGAGGGTCGTCACCGGCACTTGCGTCGCGCTGCCCTTGTCTCCCGGCTTGTACGGCACTTCAGGGTCGTTCACCGACGCCAGCTGCACGAGGTTGACCGGCTCGCGTATCGAGCAGCCGGCGGTAGGGACGCCCTTGACCATCCCGTAGCCGTCGAACAGGCCGGGATCGTCGCACGCGACCCGGTAGGCCATGCGCGAGCCGTTGCTGTAGCCGACGACGTAGATGCGCCGCGCGTGCTCAGGGTCCACCTTGGCCACCAGGGCCTTGAGGAACGCGAGGTCGTCGACGTTCTTGGCCGCCGCCTTGCCGCAGCAGCCGATGGCGTTCCACGACTCGTCGAAGGCCACCGGGTAGACGATCTCCGCCATGTTGGCGGTGGCGTAGTTGACCAGCCTGTCCCGGCTGATCTCCTGGGCGACGGTGGAGTAGATCCCGGAGAGCATGACGATGACCGGTGCCGACTTCGGCAGCGGCGGTGACCGGCGCGATGACCTCGTAGCTGCGCTTAAGGCCGCCGGCCGTCAAGGAGTAGGTTTTTGTGCTCGTCGCGACCTTGACGGTCACGGCCTTAGCGCCCGCGGCGACCCTGAGCTTGCGGCTGGGCCGGCCGTCGCGCTATCGGCGTCAGAGACCCGCACGCACGCGAACGCGGCGATGCCGAGCACGACGACAACCGCGACGACCAGCCCTACGACTTTCCGCACGGTCCCTACCTTGCCGGTCGGCACCTGATGCATAGAGGCACGCTAGCCGATCTAAGGCAGGGCCGAGCCTCAAGGTGCCGAATACTCCGGTTGGCCGATGTCAGGAAACGTCAGGGGGCGGGCCAGTCGGAGGTGACCGATTCCTCCGGGGCGCCGACCGGGGGCGTGCCGTAGGTGCGGAACGTCGACGGGAGCCGGGCGCCCCAGCCGGGCTTGGCGGCGTACTCGGCCGGCGTCCACACCACCGGGTTGTCGTCCGGGTCGAAGCCGAGGTACCCGCCGGAGCAGACCTCGATGCGGTTCCCGCCTGGCTCGCGGGTGTAGAGGTAGAACCCCTGGATCGGGATGTGCCGCGACGGGCCGGCCTTGATCGGCACGCGAGCGTCGTTCATCAGGTCGGCGGCGCGCAGCACGTCCTCCCGTGAGTCGACCCAGAACGCCAGGTGATGCAGCCGCGCCGCGCCTTCCAGGTAGTCGCGCACGTAGATGACCTCGTGGCCCTGGACGGTCGATGACAGCCAGGCGCCGTCCTCCGACCCGTCGTCGCGCCGGATGATCTCGAAGGTCCGCAGGCCCAGCCCGTCGGCCCAGAACTCCCGGCAGGCCCGCACGTCCCGGGCCATCAGGTTGACGTGCTCAAGCCGCCGCACGTTGGCCCCGGTCCCGCGGTACCGCTGGTGGTTGGACTTCATCGCGGGCCGGTCCCCGGCGGGCGGCACGTACTTGGAGGTCTCGTAGTAGATCCGGACCCGGTGCCCCTCCGGGTCGGTGAACTCGTAAGCCGGCCCCTTGCCCGCCTCGGGCTCGACCCAGCCGCCGGCGACGCCCGCCGCCTTGAGCCACTGCACCCGCCGCGCCAGCGCCTCCGGTGACCAGGCCCGCACCGCCAGGTGCCCGAGCCCAGGCGACGGGGCCGCGGTCAGCTTCAGGCAGTACGGCTCGTAGTCCCCGTATCCCCGCAGGTACACCGAGTCCCGCTGCTCTCCGGCGACCGTGAGCCCGAGCAGCGTGGTGAAGTACTCGAGCGACGCTTCCAGCGTCGGCGTCAGCAACTCCGCGTGCCCGACATGCGCCACGTCACGCCATCGCTCAGCCACGCCGCGAAAATATACGATCCGCCCCCCGGCGGCAAGACCCGGCAGCTTACGGAAGCGCGGAACGCCGCCAGCCGCCGGCTGCCGGGTGCACGGGTGCGCGCAGCAGCCGGGCTGGGCATTCCAGTTACTCCGAACGGGTGCGGGCTTCGACTCTTCCGCCGCCCGTGACCGCGCGGCGGCGACAGCCGTGAGGGTGGCGACCAGGGCCGCGAGCTCCTCCGGGGTGGCGTCGCCGCGCACTACCTGGAGGAACGGGACGTCGTCAGCCACGCGACTTGCCGACCCCGATGCCGAACTCGCGGTGCACCCGCGCCCAGAACGCGTCGCGCAGCCACTCGCGGGCCTCCTGGTAGGGCCGCAGCGACTGGCCGAGCTCCTTCTCCGCCTCGACGAGCAGCTCCTTGTCGATGACGGGCGGCAGGATCGGGCCGGGCAGCAGGTCGCGGATGTTGTCCGCGCCGCGGGTGAGGATCCACTTGTGGGCGACGTGCTCGCCGGCCTCCTCGACGTGCCGCCGGTCCGGGCCGAGCCGCGGCATCGGGCCGGTCTGCGACATGTGCGGGATCGGGCCGGTCTGCGTCAGGTGCGAGTGCTTGCCGACCTGGACGGGCGGGCGCGGGCGGTGCTCGCCGAACAGCTGGGCCGGCGACGGGACGGTGGCCTGGACGTCGGCCCTCGGCGCCTCGGCCGCCGGGTTCCTGGTGAAGTACGGGCGCACGAACGACGGAGTCGAGGACGTCGACCGTGTCCGATTCCCAGACCAGGCGCTCGGCCTGGTTGGTGCCGTACGGCGGCTCGATGCCCCACAGGTGGACCCGGACGCCGAAGGCCTGCGCGGCCTCGACGGCAGGCACCATGTCCTCGTCGCCCGCGATCAGCACCGCGTCGGTGATCGCCCGGTGCCTGGCGAGGGCCTCCATGTCGGCGCGGATGTTGGCGTCCACGCCCTTCTGCTGGCCGCGGGCGTTCAGGTTGCCGAGCCGCAGCTTGACCCAGGCCATCTGGGCGACGACGCGCTGGTCGATGGTCGGCACCCGGTCGCGGGCCGCGTCGTACCAGTAGACGCGGAGCAGTTCGCCGCGCAGCAGCTCGTCGGTGTGCTTGGTGATCGCCTGGATCAGGCCGACCGCGTCGACCCGGTAGTCGCGCCGCGCGCTGGTGCCGAAGAGCAACTCGCCTGCGGCCGCGTAGATATACCCGACGTCAACCATGACCGCATATCTGGCGAGGACGGGCATCGGGGCGGCGAATTCGCTCATCGTCTTACGACTCTAGGGCAGGTTGGACCGTGCGCGTGCCACTTGGCGCGGGATTGCCGGCGGAAGAACCCTGAATGGTTACTGAAGGCCACGATTGTCACCCAGCGCCTACAGCGGGATGTTGCCGTGTTTCTTGGGTGGGAGGGTTTCGCGTTTGGTGCGCAGTGAGATCAGGGCGCGGGTGACGGCGGCGCGGGTTTCCGCGGGGCGGATGACGGCGTCGATGTAGCCGCGCTCGGCGGCGATGTAGGGGTTGGCGAGGGTGTCCTCGTACTCGGTGGTGCGCTGCGCTGCGGAGCTCGTCGGGGTCGTCGGCGGCTGGCGAGTTCGCGGCGGTAGAGGATGTTGACGGCGCCCGGGGCGCCCATGACGGCGATCTGGGCGGTGGGCCAGGCGAGGTTGACGTCGCCGCCGAGGTGCTTGGAGCCCATGACGTCGTAGGCGCCGCCGTAGGCCTTGCGGGTGATGACGGTGACCTTGGGGACGGTGGCCTCGGCGTAGGCGTACAGCAGCTTGGCGCCGCGGCGGATGATCCCGGCCCATTCCTGGGTCACCCCGGGCAGGAATCCGGGGACGTCGACGAATGTCAGGATGGGAATTGAGAAAGCGTCGCAGGTCCGGACGAACCGGGCGGCTTTCTCCGACGCGTCGATGTCGAGGCAGCCGGCCAGGTGCAGCGGCTGGTTGGCGACCACGCCGACCGGGGCGCCGGCGACCCGGCCGAAGCCGACGACGATGTTGCGCGCGAACCCCTCGTGGACCTCGCAGAACGTGTCCGTCGTCGAGGACGGTCTCGATGACCCGGTGGATGTCGTAGGGCTGGTTGGGGGAGTCGGGGATGAGGGTGTCGAGTTCCTCGTCGGCCGCGCTGACCTGGTAGTCGGGCGTCACCGGGTAGGCGGGCGGCTCGTCGAGGTTGTTGGACGGCAGGTAGGACAGCAGCAGCTTGGCGAACTCGATGCAGTCCTGCCTCGTCGGCCGCCTGGTAGTGGGCGACGCCGGACTTGGCCATGTGGGTGTGCGCGCCGCCGAGTTCCTCGAAGGTCACGTCCTCGCCGGTGACGGTCTTGATCACGTCGGGGCCGGTGATGAACATGTGGCTGGTGCCCTCGACCATCAGCGTGAAGTCGGTGATCGCGGGGGAGTAGACCGCGCCGCCGGCCGCCGGGCCCATGATCAGGCTGATCTGCGGGATGACGCCGGAGGCGCGGGTGTTGCGGAAGAAGATCTCCGCGAACAGGCCGAGGGCGACGACGCCCTCCTGGATCCGGGCGCCGCCGCCGTCGTTGATCCCGACGACCGGGCAGCCGACCTTCATGGCGTGGTCCATGACCTTGACGATCTTCTCCCCGTAGACCTCGCCGAGCGACCCGCCGAACACGGTGAAGTCCTGGCGAGTAGACCGCGACCGGGCGCCCGTCCACCGTGCCGGTGCCGGTGATCACCCCGTCGCCGTACGGCCGGTTCCCCTCGATGCCGAAGTCGTGCGCGCGGTGCCGGGCCAGCTCGTCGAACTCGGTGAAGGAGCCCTCGTCCAGCAGCAGGCCGATCCGCTCCCGCGCGGTCAGCTTGCCCTTGGCGTGCTGCTTCTCCACCGCCGCCGCCGACCCGGCGTGCACCGCCTCGTACCGGCGCCGCTCCAGGTCAGCGATCTTCCCCGCGGTGGTATGCGGGTCAGGCAACTCGTCAGGAACAGGGTCAGTCGCGGTCATGGGGGAAAGGTTAACCGTTACTATACCACCCGGCCGACGGTTGGGTCTTACCAGGCGGTGGTTAGGCTCACGTCGTGGATTCCTTCCCTGGCGACGTACTGGGCGGCCCGGACGCCGGCCCCGCAGATGACCTAGCCGCGGGCGTTACGGCCGGCCCGGCCGGGAGCGCGACTCCGCGGAGCTGCCCGAGCAGATGCGCCGGGACGTCCGGCTGCTCGGCGAGATCCTCGGCGAGGTGATCAGCGAGTCCGCCGGGGCGGACCTGCTCGCCGACGTGGAGCGGCTGCGGCACGCGGTGATCGACGCCCGTTCGGCGGCGGACCGCGGGTCGGCGCGCGCCCGCGTGCGGCCGGGCGACGAGATCACGGCGCTGGTCGCCTCGTGGTCGTGGGAGCGGGCCGAGCAGGTGGCCCGCGCGTTCACCGTGTACTTCCACCTGGTCAACCTGGCCGAAGAGGAGCAGCGCGTCCGCACCCTGCGGCTGCGCGACTCGGGCGACCGCCGCGCCGCGCGAGTCGCTCGCCGACGCGGTGGGCCAGCTCACCGCCGAGGGCGGGGCCGCGCACCTGGCCGAGCTGCTCGCCGGGCTCCGGGTGCACCCGGTCTTCACCGCGCACCCGACCGAGGCCCGCCGCCGCGCGGTCGTCGCGTCGCTGCGCCGGGTCAGCGGGCTGCTGAACTCGCTCGACGACCAGCGCGCCGGGGCCGCGCAGCAGGCGGAGGACCGCCGGCGGCTGCGCGAGGAGGTCGACCTGCTCTGGCGGACCGCCCAGCTGCGGGTGGCGGGCATGACGCCCGCCGACGAGGTCCGCTCGGTGATGACCGCGTTCGACGAGACGCTGTTCCGGCTGGTGCCCGACGTGTACCGGGCCCTCGACCACGTGCTGCTCGGCGCCGAGAGCGGCGCGGCGGCCTCGCCGGTGCCGCCGTTCCTGCGGTTCGGCTCCTGGGTGGGCGGCGACCGGGACGGCAACCCGAACGTCACCGCCGCGGTGACCAGGGAGGCCGCGGTGATCCAGGCCGAGCACGCGCTGCGCGGCCTGGAGGCGACCTGCGGCCGGATCGGCCGGGCGCTGACGGTGTACCAGGAGTCCGCCCCGCCGTCGGCGTCCGCGCCGCTCGGCCCAGTCCTCGCCAGCACTGCGCCGGGCCCTCGCCGCCGCGGCGGCCGAGCACCCGGAACTGCTCGCGGAGATCTCCGCCCGCTCGCCGGGCGAGCCGTACCGCGCCTACCTGCTGTACGCGGCGGAGCGGCTCGCCGCGACGCGGACGAGGAACCTCGACCTGGCCTACGCGGGGGCGGCGGACTTCCTCGCCGACCTGCGCCTCGTGCAGTCGTCGCTCGCGGCGGCCGGGGCGGTCAGGCAGGCCTACGGGGAGCTGCAGCACCTGATCTGGCAGGCCGAGACGTTCGGCTTCCACCTCGCCGGCCTTGAGGTACGCCAGCACTCCCGGGTGCACGCCCAGGCCCTGGCCGAGCTGCGGGCGGGCGAGCCCGCCGTCGGCCATGACCCCCGAGGTGCTGGAGACGATCAGGGTGATGGCCTGGATCCAGCGCCGCTACGGCGTTGACGCCTGCCGCCGCTACGTCATCTCGTTCACCACGTCGGAGCAGGACATCGCGGCGGTGTACGAGCTGGCCGGCTACGCGTTCCCCGACGGCGACGGCCCGGTGCTCGACGTGGTGCCGCTCTTCGAGACCGGGGAGGACCTGGCCAGCGCCCCGTCCGTGCTGACCGGCATGCTGTCGATCCCCGCCGTGACCGCCCGGCTCGCCGAGACCGGGCGGCAGCTGGAGGTGATGCTCGGCTACTCGGACTCCGCCAAGGAACTCGGGCCCGCCTCGGCGACGCTGCGGCTGTTCGACGCCCAGGCGGAGCTCGCGGCGTGGGCGGCGGAGCATGACGTGAAGCTGACCCTGTTCCACGGCCGGGGCGGCGCGATCGGCCGCGGCGGCGGCCCGGCCGGGCGGGCCGTGCTCGCCCAGGCGCCCGGCTCGGTCGACGGCCGGTTCAAGGTCACCGAGCAAGGCGAGGTCATCTTCGCGCGGTACGGCCAGCCCGCGATCGGGCTGCGCCACCTGGAGCAGGTCACGTCGGCGGTGCTGCTCGCCTCCTCGCCGTCGGTCGCGGACCGCAACCGGGCGGCGGCGACCGCCTTCCAGGAGCTGGCGGCGGCCATCGACGCCGCCGCGAAGGGATCGTTCCGCGCGCTGGTGGAGGCCGACGGGTTCGCCGAGTGGTTCGCCGCCGTCAGCCCGCTTGAGGAGATCGGCGGCCTGCGGATCGGGTCCCGGCCCGCCAGGCGCGGTCACGGCGGCGGCCCGCTCGGCCTTGAGGACCTGCGCGCGATCCCGTGGGTGTTCGCCTGGGCGCAGACCCGGCTGAACCTGCCCGGCTGGTACGGCCTCGGCAGCGGGCTGGCCGCCGCCGCGGTGGAGCTCCGCGGCAACCGTCCCTCGGGCGGCCCGAGGCGTGACGCCGACGGCGGGGACGGGATCGTCCCCCCGAGGGGATAGCCGAGCTGCGCCGCGCCTACCGCGAGTGGCCGCTGCTGGCCACGCTGCTCGACAACGCGGAGATGTCCCTGGCGAAGACCGACCGGGCGATCGCCGCCGCGCTACCTGGCCCTCGGCGGCCGTCCCGACCTGACCGAGCAGGTGCTCACCGAGTACGACCTCACCAGGCGGCTGGTCCTCGCCGTCACCGGGCACGACCGCCTGGTGGCGAACCGCCCGGTCCTGTCCCGCGCCATCGTGCTGCGCGACCCGTACGTGGACGCGCTGTCCTACCTGCAGCTGCGGGCGCTGTCCGCGCTGCGGGCCGGCGAGGCCGCCCCGGAGGAGCGCCCGGCCCTCGAACGGCCTGCTGCTGCTCACCGTCAGCGGCGTCGCCGCCGGCCTGCAGAACACCGGCTGACGCGGGCTCGCGGTAGCCGAGAGCGGGCATGAATGTGCCGTTACTGTCGCCAGGGCGACATCGATGGCACATTCATGCCGGGCGCAGGCTCCGGCTGGCGACCCCGCAGGCGGAGTCTCAGTTGGCCGCGGGAGTAAGCCGCAACTCGTTCGGGATGATGTGCGAGTTCCAGCAGGGGAAGCGGGCGTCAGCTCCGTCGCCCGCGGCCAGCCGGGCGAGCGCCTTCTCGCTTGGCTCGTCGTCGGGGGTGTAGACGACCAGGCGGGCGCCGGGGACCGCGTTGACCGCGAAGCTGGTCGACGTCGTGGTGACGAGGCCGGCCGTCGGGTGGCGGAAGCGCTTGGTGTGACTGGTCGGCTGGGCCACGTCGTGTGACGCCCAGGCTTCGGCGAACGCCGGGCTGACGGCCTCGAGGCGGCGGATGAAGTGCGTCCACGCCGGGTCGCCCACGTGGCGGCCGTAGGCCGCGCGCAGCTGCCCGACCAGGGCGAGGCAGTGGCTCCCCTGGTCTTCAGCGGGCTGCAGCAGGGCGGGGCGGTGAGGTTGACGAGCAGGGTGTTCCGCTCGCCGGGCGGGGCCTCGCAGACCCCGGGGAAGAGCGCGGCGTACACGTCGTTCCAGGCGATCACGTCGAACCGCTCGGTGAGCACGCAGGCGGGGAACTTGATGCGCGTCGAGGATCTGCTGCACCTCGGGCGGCAGCGGGCAGTCGCCGCAGTCCGCCGCGGCGGCCGCCGCGCCGGGCAGGTCGGCGAGGCGGAACAGGTGGGCGCGCTCGACCGCGTCGAGCCGCAGCGTCGTGGCGACCGCGTCGAGGACCTGGACGCTCGCGTTGATCGGGCGGCCCTGCTCCAGCCAGGTGTACCAGGTGACGCCGACCCCGGCGAGCTGGGCGAGTTCCTCGCGCCGCAGTCCCGCGGTGCGGCGGCGGGTGCCAGGCGGCAGGCCGACGTCCTCCGGGCTGATCCGCTCCCGCCTGGCGCGCAGGAACGCGGCAAGCTCGGTCCGGCGCGCCGGCGTGGCGCCGTCGGCCGTTGCCGTTCGTGGTCGTCACGCTCACGCTTGCCATCCTCCCATCGTGGCCGCCGGCCTGCCAGGTGGTGTTAGTACCAGGATAACCAGGCTCTTGGTACCAGCATAAGTAGAGCGGCAAGCTAGGTGACATGACAGACCTCACCGAAAGCGTCCGTCCGGCTGTCGCGGCCGGCCCGGCTCGAGCGGCCGGACCGGCCGCGCCGTGCCGCCGGGCGTCGCGCTCGCCATCGTGCTCACCGGCCAGATCATGGCGTCATCGACACCAACATCGTCAACGTGGCGGTGCCCGCGATGCATGCCACGCTCGGCGCGTCCGGTGCCGGGCTGCAGCTCATCGTGGCCGGCTACACGATCGCGTACGCGGTGCTGCTCGTCACCGGCGCCCGGCTCGGCGACATCCTCGGGCACCGGCGGGTGTTCCTCGCCGGGGTGGCGCTGTTCACCCTGGCCTCGCTCGGCTGCGGCCTCGCGCCGACGACCGGCGTGCTCGTCGCGCTGCGGTTCGTCCAGGGCGTCGGCGCCGCGACGATGATCCCGCAGGTCCTCGAGCCTGATCCAGCGGACCTACACCGCGCCGGGCCCGCGGGCGCGGGCGATGAGCCTGTACGCGACCGTGATCTCCGGCGGCGCCGTCCTCGGCCAGGTCCTCGGCGGCCTGCTGGTCTCCGCGGACCTGTTCGGCAGCTCGTGGCGGCCGGTCTTCCTCGTCAACGTGCCGGTCGGCCTGGCCGTCCTCGCCTGCGGGCGGCTGCTGCCCGCGGGCCGCTTCGACGGCGTCCGCACGCTCGACCTGCCCGGCCTGGCGGTGCTCACCCCGGCCGTGTTCGCGCTCGTCCTGCCGCTCGTGCTCGGGCAGCCGCTCGGCTGGCCGCTGTGGGGGTGGATCCTGCTGGCGGCGTCCGTGGTGCTGTTCGCCCTGCTCGGCCGGGTCGAGCGCCGGGTGCAGGCGCGCGGCGGGCAGCCGATCCTGCCCCGCTCGCTGCTCGCGCTGCCCGGCATGATCGTGGGACTTGGCGGGCTGTTCGCGTCCATGGTGGTGTTCGGCGGCTGGCTGTTCGGCCTGGCGCTCGAGCTCCAGGACGGCCTCGGCGACTCGCCGCTGCGGGCCGGGCTCACGTTCGTCCCCTGCGGCGTCGCGTTCGCGCTGGTCAGCCTGAACTGGCGGCGGCTTCCCGCCCGCTACCACGGGCAGCTGCCGATGATCGGGTTCGTGGTGACCGCCGCCGGGCCTGCTGTGGGCCGGGCTGCTGCTGCACGCCGGCGGGGACGGCGGCAGCCTGCTGTACGTGGCGCTGGCGGTGTCCGGCGGCGGCATGGCCGGAGCGTTCGGCGCGCTGATGGGGCGGGTGCTGTCGCGGGTGCCGGTATCGCTCGCGGCGGACGCGAGCGGCGTGATCGTGACCGTGAACCAGCTGGGGATCGTGGTCGGGATCGCGACGTTCGGCTCGCTGTACCTGAACCTGGCAGGCCAGCTGCCCGCGGTCGCCGGCGCGCGGCAGCTGAGCGCGTTCACGCTGTCGTCGGCCCACGCCTACCTGGCCGTGTCGGTCGCGCTCGCCGCGCTGGCGGTCGCGGGCGCGGCGCTGGCGCTGACCCACGCCCGGCTGGCCGCGCGATAGGCTCGACTCTCGTGAGCAGGACGCATCGGCTTGAGCTTGACGACCAGACACTGCGCGAGTGGGACGCGGTGGTGCTCGACTCCGGACCGGACGGGATCGTCCTCGACCGGTCCGCCTTCTACCCGGGCGGCGGCGGCCAGCCGCCGGACCACGGCGTGCTCCTGTGGGGCGGCGTGCAGACCCGCATCGTCGACGCCCGCAAGGGCAACGACGACGTCTACCTCGTCCCGCTGGACACCGACCCGCTCCCGCCGGCCGGCACGAGCGTGCGCGGCGCGGTGGAAGACGACCGGCGCACCGCCCTGATGCGCACCCACTCGGGCCTGCACGTGCTGTGCGGCGTGGTCTTCCGTGACTTCGGCGCGCTGGTCACCGGCGGCAACATGGAGCCGCTGGTCGCGCGGATGGACTTCAACCTTGAAGCCGTGCCGCCCGGCTTCAAGGAGGCCGTCGAGGACGCCTGCAACGCCGAGCTGCGCGCCGACCGGCGCATCGACGTCCGCTCGCTGCCCCGCGACGAGGCCTTCAGCCTCCCCGACATCATCAGGACCGCGACCAACCTGGTCCCCGAGGACGTCAAGGAAGTGCGGATCGTGGACATCGTCGGCCTCGACCAGCAGGCCGACGGCGGCACCCACGTGGCGTCCACGTCCCAGGTCGGCCGCATCTCCGTCGTCAAGGTCGAGAGCAAGGGCAAGGGCTTCCGCCGCCTGCGCATCGCGATCGGCGAGTAGGCCGCCGGTGGTTCCGCTGCTGGATCGCCCGAACGGGAGCGTGCTCCGCCCGGCCGGAAGCACATGAGCACGGGGGACTGGATGCTGGACGAGGGCATGCTCCGCGCCGGGGCGCTCGGCGGCTTCTGGACGGCGGTCGACGTCGTGGCGTCGACCGGGTCCACCAACGCCGACCTGCTGGCGCGGGCCGTCGCCGCGCCCGGCTCCGCCGAGGGGCAGGTACTCGTCGCCGAGGAGCAGACCGCGGGCCGCGGCCGGCTCGGCCGGTCCTGGTCGAGCGTGCCCGGCGCGTCGCTGACGTTCTCCGTGCTGCTGCGCCCCGCGCCGGTGCCGCAGGACCGCCGCGGCTGGCTGCCGCTGCTGGCCGGCGTCGCGGTCGCGTCCGCCGTGCGGGCCGTGGCCGGCGTGGACGCGGTGCTCAAGTGGCCGAACGACGTCCTGGTCGGCGAGCGCAAGCTGGCGGGCATCCTCGCCGAGCAGTCACCCGACGGTTCCGCCGTGGTGATCGGCACCGGGCTGAACGTCGCGACCCCGGCCGAGGCGCTGCCGGTCTCCCCGGCCGGCCTGCCGGCGACGTCCCTGCTCGCCGAGGGCGCCGCCGTGTCCCGCGAGACGCTGCTGCTCGCGATCCTCGGCCAGCTTGAACGCTGGTACCTGGCGTTCCGCGCCGACCCCGACCCGGCGCGGGCCGGCCTGCTCGACGCCTACCGCTCGCTGTGCGCGACCCTGGGACAGCCGGTCCGCGTCGAGCTGCCGGTCGGTCGCGTCGTGACCGGCGTGGCCAGCGACATCGACCTGGACGGCCGTCTTCTCGTAACCGGCGATTCGGGCGATTCGCCCGTGCCCGTCTCGGCCGGCGACGTCATCCACGTCCGTCCGCGGCAGGCCGGGGAACATGGTGGATCGTTAGGCGCACCCCGGTCCTCCTAACGATCCACTGTCCCGCGATTGGCCCGCTTGATCGCCGACGGTCCTACGATGTCCCTATGGGTCAAGACCGCTCGCTTGCGGTGGGCGAGGAGTCCGTCGCAATACTTCATCCGCACTGGAAAACGCTGGTGCTGCCGGTCGTTCTCACGTTCCTCGTGGTCGCCGTGCTGCTGGCGGGCGAAGTGCTCATCCCGGCGAACAGGGCGGCGACGATCGAGCGGCTGGCGCTCGCCGTGGTCGCCGTCGCGCTGCTCATGTGGTGGCTGATGTTCCCCATCCTGGTCTGGCGCACCACGGTCTACGAGGTGACGACCAAGCGGATGCGGCTGCGGGACGGCATCCTCACCCGCAACGGGCGGGACATCCCGCTGTCGCGGATCACCGACGTCTCCTTCCGCAAGGGAGTGCTCGACCGGCTGCTCGGCAGCGGCACCCTGGTCGTGGAGTCCGCCGGCGAGCACGGCGAGCTGACGCTGAAGGAGATCCCGCACGTGGAACGGGTGTCGGCCCTCCTGTTCCAGCTGGTCGAGGACGAGCGGCTGCGCGATGACCGGCAGGCGCCGCCCGATGAGGGCAACTTTGACACCCGGCCGATGCTCAACTGACACAGGAGACCTGACGGTGCGGGCGCGGCAGTGGATGCAACTCTTTTACCGTGGCTTTACGATCTACATATGACCCGTGTGCTGCTCGCTGAGGACGACACCTCCATTTCTGAGCCGCTGTCCCGCGCGCTGCGCCGGGAGGGCTACCAGGTGGAGGTCACCGAGGACGGGCCGACGACGCTCGGGCGGGCGCTGTCGGACGGGATCGACCTGATCTTGCTGGACATCGGGCTCCCGGAACTCGACGGCCTTGAGGTGTGCCGCCGGGTCCGCGCCGAGGGCAACGGGGTCCCGGTGCTGATCCTCACCGCCAGGGCCGATGAGGTGGACACCGTGGTTGGCCTCGACGCCGGGGCCGACGACTACGTGACCAAGCCCTTCCGGCTCGCCGAGCTGCTCGCCCGGGTGCGGGCCCTGCTGCGGCGCGGGACGGCGGAGGTGCCGGGCACCGTGCGCGGCGTGCGGGTGGACGCCGAGGCGCGCCGCGCCTGGCACGGCGACATCGAGCTTGACCTGACCACGAAGGAGTTCGACCTCCTGTGGATTCTGCTGCGGGACGCGGGCAAGGTCGTCACCAGGGAGCAGATCATGCGCGAGGTATGGGACGCCAAGTGGTGGACGTCCACCAAGACGCTTGACATGCACATCTCCTGGCTGCGCCGCAAGCTGGGCGATGACGCGCACCACCCGAGGTACATCACGACCGTGCGCGGCGTCGGCTTCCGCTTCGAACGCGGCGACTGAGGGCGATTCGAGGTGGAGATGCCCGGACGGCACCACGGGGGAATAGCAGCGGACCGAGAGCGGCACCCAACGGATACGTACTCGGCGCCGCAGGCGCCGTCCCGGGGCTCGCCCCGGCGAGGGGGCAATGGGGGAGGGACTCCCCCGTGCTTGGGGGGGTCCCCGGGGGGGTCATCCCCCCGGGGGAGATAATGCGCCGGCGGCTGTGGCTGTCCGCGGCGGCCGTCGCGGTTGCCGCGGTGCTCGTCGCCGCCGTGCCGCTGCTCGTTGTCGTCGCGATCCGCGACCCGGACGTGCTCGCGCTCGGCCTGCCGCTGCTCGCCGCGGCGGTCGCCGGGGCCATCGTGCTCGCCGGGGCGGTGGCGCAGCGGGCCGCCCGGCCGGTGGAGGAGCTCGCGGAGGCCGCCGGCCGGCTGGGCACCGGTGACCCGCGCCCGGTCGGGCCGCCGCTACGGCGTGACCGAGCTCGACCAGGTGGCCGACGGCCTGGACAGCGTCTCCCGGCGGGTCACCAACCTGCTGACCGCCGACCGCGAGCTGGCCATCGACGCCTCGCATCAGCTCCGCACGCCGCTGACCGCGCTGTCGATGCGGCTGGAGGAGATGATCGCCTCGGCCGATGACCCGGACGTGGTCCGAGAGGAAGGCACCGCCGCGCTCGCCCAGGCCGAGCGGCTCGCCGACGTGGTCACCCAGCTGCTGAGCCCGGCGCGCCGGGTGGGCGCCGGGTCGGCCGGCGCTGATCAGCGTCGACAAGATCGTGCTGCAGCAGATCACGGAGTGGGAGCCCGCCTTCCGCCGGGCCGGGCGGAAGATGGTGCTCATCGGGGAGTCACGGCTGCAGGCCTACGTCACCCCGGGCGGACTGGCCCAGGTGATCGCGACGCTGCTCGACAACGCGCTCATGCACGGCAAGGGCACGGTGACGATCCGCCGGACGCAGTCGGCCAGCTCGGTCGTGATCGAGGTCGAGGACGAGGGCGACGGGGTGCCCGGCCGAGCTGGTCTCGCGGATCTTCGAGCGCAGCGTCAGCGGCCGGCCGGAAGGAACGGGGCTTGGCCTCGCGCTGGCGCGGACCATGGCCGCCGCCGACGGCGGCCGGATCGTGCTCGCCCGCCGCAGGCCGCCGGTGTTCGCGGTGTTCCTGCCGCGCAACCCGCCGTCCGGGCACGCGAAGGCCAGCCAGGAGCGGTCCGGCGTAATTCCCGCGCTCAGTGTTTCCCGCGCGCGCCTTCGGCTCGCGCTCGGGTTCCCGTGGCTGGTGTCAGCTCTTGCGGTGGCGGCCGCCGCCGGATGAGCGCGGTGCCGCGGGCCGGGCTGGCATGCTGGCGGCCGGCCGGGTGCTCTGTGCTGGCGCGGGGGCGGTCTGGCGCGGGGTACGCCTGCGCGGGATAGGCGGGCTGGGGAGCCGGGGCGCCCCAGGGGGACGGCGCGAGTCCCTGGTCCCAGGTGGCACGCCGGGCTCCCGCTCCCAGGGGGATGAGTATGACGGCGCCGGGAGCGGGGCCTGGGCGGCCGCCTCCGCGGGCACGAGGAATGCCGGGTCGAGCTCCCACGGCGGGTAGTCGGGGAACGCGGGGGCGTCGGGCAGCGGCGCCGGCGCGGCCGCGCCCGCCGGGGCGAGGAACACCCACTTGCGGTACGCGTAGAACCGGAAGATCGTGCCGAGGCCGGTGCCGATGAAGCTCGCCGCGTTGTACGCGAGCGGGCCGCGCAGCCCCATGGCGTACGTCACGAGGCCGATCACGGCTTCGGCGATGAGCAGGCCCGACGACGTTGAGGACGAAGAACAGCACCGCCTCGCGGTGCACCGACTGGTTCTCCCGCTCCTTGAACGTCCAGAACCGGGAGCCCAGGTAGGTGAAGATCGTGGCGAGGGTAACGGAGATCGCCTTGGCCGCCAGCGGCTCGACGTGGTACGCGCTGTGCAGCACGGCCGCGCCGCCCAGGTCGATCACGGTGCCGAGGCCGCCGACGACCAGGAACTTGCAGATCTCGGGCAGCATCGTGCGGACACGGGAGTACAAGCCGGGGGCTGTGAAGGCCATGCGCGGTTTGCCCCTTTCGTCATGGTCGCACTTCATACGGTATTAGCCCGACTTAGCACGCCGTTATGGATTGCCTGAATTGTTGCTGATCGATAGCGACGTCTTCAGCACAGATACCCCTGGTGTCAGCGGTGACACCAGGGGTATCTGTGCCTCTTGCTTGGCCGGCCTGGTTAGCCGGTGCGCGCCGGACGGTCTGCGACCAGGCGCCAGGTGAGGTAGATCACGGCGGTCGAGCACGAAGCCGACCTCGAAGGTCAGGTCGCCCGCGGCGCCGGCAGTGGCTCGGGCACGAGGCCGACGTACTTGGTCTGGTTGGAGAACAGCCAGATCGAGATGCCGCCGCCGACCACCATCGCGACCGGGCCTGCCCAGTTGGTGTACTTCTTGTTGAAGAGCAGGTGCTCGATCTCCGCCGGATCCTGGCGGCGGCGCAGGTACATGTCGCAGAACATGACCGCCAGCCACGGAGCGATCCAGTAGGCGATGATCAGCAGGAAGTTGTTGTAATTCTCGCCCGCGTTGCCGAGGCCGGCCCAGGCGACGAAGAACCCGATCGCGCCGAAGCCGAGGGCGACGATGGCCCGCCGGGCCGCCAGCGGCAGCTTGAAGCCGATCGCGGTGAACGAGATCGCGCCGGAGTAGATGTTGAGCGCGTTGGCGGCGATGCCGCCGATGACGATCGCGATGAGGGTCAGGTCGCCGAGCCAGGTCGGGAAGATGCCGGTCCAGCCGGCCGTCGGGTTCGCGTTCGACGCGACGCTCGGCAGGGTCCCGGCCGCCGCGCCGACGGTCTCAAGCAGCACGCAGGACAGCAGCACGCCGAGGCCGGACCACCAGGCGATCGCCGTCTTGCTCGCGTCGGGCTTGAAGTAGCGCGTGTAGTCCGAGGCGTAGGGGTTCCAGCCCACCGCGTAGCCGAACGTCGCGCCGAGCTCGATCAGGAACGCGCCAGGAATCGTCTTGTGCGGCGCGCCCGGGTGTCCCTTGGCCAGCGTCCAGGCCGACGCGATCACGAAGATGACCACGAGCAGCGGGAAGGCGTACCGCTCGAAGAGCGTGGATCAGGTTGTGGCCGAGGAACGCCACCGCGAGCTGCAATCCGACCACGATCAGCAGGCAGAGCACCTCGGGCATGTGGGTGAGCGCGTTCAGCGCGAGCGCGCCGCTGACGCTGTTCACCGCGAACCAGCCGATCCCGGCGACCAGGGCGTTGATCCCCGCGGGCAGTATGTTGCCCCAGTATCCGAAGCCGCGGCGGCTGAGCACCATCTGCGGTACCCCGTACTGCGGGCCGCTCGTGGACAGGATGCCCTGGGTGACCGAGCCGAGCAGGGTGCCGAGCACGACCGCGAGGAAGGTCTGCCAGAAGCTCAGGCCGAAGAACACGACGCCGATGAAGCCCACGAAGACGGTGGCGAACTCCATGTTCGGCGAGGTCCAGGTCCAGAAAAGCTGCAAGGGGCGGCCGTGCCGCTCGTTGAGCGGGATGAACTCCGCTCCGCCGGGTTCGACGGCGATGACCTTTTCGCCGTACGTCCCCTCTCTAACCTCAACGTCGTCGCTTGTCGCTGTCATGCGTTCTCCCTGGGGGCAGGCGTGGCCAGCGTGACTGGCCGTGAACTACTTCGGCTCGCCTGGCTGGCGCGGCCGGGGGTGGAACCTGATGGGGGACCGGCGGGAGGGTGTCGCGACGCTGCGGCCTCGTGTCGCCACGTTGGTTGTACCCAGGATTGGGTGGTTCCGCGTAGGCTACACCGCGTGCTTTCACCGTTGTCACCTGCGGGACCGGCAGGTCCCATCGCGCGGAAGTCCGGCACCGGAATGCCGGTGGTCGGCATGGTAGGCGGCGGGCAGCTCGCCCGGATGACGGCCGCGGCCGCGGTTGGCCTCGGCGCCACGTTCCGGGTGCTTTCCGAGTCGGCGAACGAGAGCGCGGCGCTCGTCACGCGTGACGTGACGGTCGGCTCGCACCTCTCCTTGCCCGATATATCGGCGTTTGCGGCCGGATGTGACGTTATCACGTTCGATCATGAGCACGTGCCAGGCCCGATCCTGGCCAAGCTCGAGTCCGACGGGGTCCTGGTCCGCCCGGGCAGCGGCGCCCTCAAGTACACCCAGGACAAGCTGGCGATGCGCGAGCGGCTTGCCGCGCTCGGGGTCCCGTGCCCCCGGTTCGCGCCGGTCGCGTCGCTCGCCGACGTCGTGGCGTTCGCGGGCGAACCTGGCCGGGCGAGCGCGAGCCAAGGCGCGCCCGGGCAAGGATGGTGCTCAAGGCCGTCAGCGGCGGTTATGACGGCAAGGGCGTCTGGGTCTGCGAGTCGACCGCAGAGGTCGAGGACGTCCTGGCCCTCGGCCTGCCCCTGATGGCCGAGGAGTTCGTGCCCTTCAGGCGCGAGCTCGCCGCGCTGGTCGCCCGGTCCCCGTCCGGCCAGGGCGCGGCGTACCCGGTGGTGCAGACCGTGCAGGTCGACGGCATCTGCCGGGAGGTGATCGCGCCCGCGCCCGGGCTTGACCCGGACGTTGCGGTCGAGGCCGAGGCGATGGCACTGAAGATCGCGGCCGAGCTCGGCGTGACCGGCCTGCTGGCCGTCGAGCTGTTCGAGACGGCCCGCGGCGGCCTGCTCGTCAACGAGCTCGCCATGCGGCCGCACAACAGCGGGCACTGGACGATCGAGGGGGCGCGCACCTCCCAGTTCGAGCAGCACCTGCGCGCGGTGCTCGACCTGCCGCTCGGATCCTGCGCGCCGCCGGAAGGAACCTTCACCGTCATGGCGAACCTGCTCGGCGGCACCGACCCGGACGTCTTCGACCGCTACATCCACGTGATGGCGGCCGACCCGGCGGTTAAGGTCCACTTCTACGGCAAGGAAGTCCGCCTCGGGCGGAAAATCGGGCACGTCACCATCGTCGGCGGCCCGGAAGATGACGTCGACGAGGTCCGTGACCGGGCTCGCCGCGCGGCGAGTTACCTCCGCTGGGGAACCGAAGACGGCGACTGACAGAAATACCGTGATCAGTCGCAACAGATGATCATCGGGAACTATTCTGTCACAAGATGATTAACGCAGGTCGGTACGTGGAGGCTCCGTGACCGTTGGCGAAACGCTGACCGAGGCCCGTTCCCAGGCGGGTCTTTCGGTTGATGAGCTCAGCGAGCGCACCAGGATCCGTGGGACGGTCATTCGGAGCATCGAAGAGGACGACTACGAGGCCTGCGGCGGTGACCTGTACGTCCGCGGGTACGTGCGCGCCCTCGCGGGCGCGGTCGGCATCGACGCCCAGCCGCTGATCCGCGAATTCGACATGGGGCGGGCGCGGCGAGCGCGCGAACGGCTGGGCCGGCAGGCCACGCTCAGGGATTGCCCAGCGGGCCGGCACCGGGTGCCGCGCTCACGTCTTTCGACCTGCCGGCGGTCGCCGCGGCCCCGGCCGCCGACGGCGGCCCGGCGGACCTGGACGCGACGCGGTTCGACCTGCCCGCGGTGAGCGCGGATCCCGCCGTTACCGCGTACGACCTGCCGCTGGTGCCGCAGGCTCGCCGCCACGGCGGAGTTCGCCGCGGTGGT
The DNA here is from genome assembly GCA_963735315.1 of uncultured Actinomycetota bacterium. GTDB lineage: Bacteria > Actinomycetota > Actinomycetes > Streptosporangiales > Streptosporangiaceae > Trebonia. Next base: position 162,546 of record CAVTKQ010000006.1, on the reverse strand, counting down.
GCCCCCGTCAGTGATGCCCCCGCGTGGTGCCGCCGCGGCGGCGCCCGCCTGCCGCCGCGGAGACGCGATTCGACCTGACGGCGGCGCCCGAGGACCTCATGGCCGCCGGCTACGACCTCACGCCCGCCGAGCCTGCCGGGGCGGACTCCGCGACGAGGGTCATTCCCGCGCTCGGCGGTGACCCGGCGGGCCCGCAAGTACCCGCCGGGCTGGCCGCCCCGGTACTGGCCGCCCCGGTCTGCTGCCGGCCGGCCCCGCGCGGCCGGGCCGGGCGCGCAAGAAGCGCCGCGGCCTCGTCGCCCTGGCCGCGGTCGTCGTGCTGGCCGTGGCCGGGGGCGTGGGCATCTACCTGGCGACAGGGAGCACGACCACCGCTAAGAACGCGGCCGCTACCTCGGTGCCCAATCCGGCCGCGGCCAAGGCGAGCGCGTCGGCCAAGGCGAGTGCCGCCGCCAAGGCGAGCGCGTCGGCCGCGGCGACAGGCCAGCGCATCCGCGCAGGCAAGCGCGTCCGCTTCCGCGAAGGCCCGCCAGGCGGCCGCGGCCAAGGCCGCGGCGCTGCGCGTCATCAGCCTGCCCGTCGCGTCCGCGTCGGCGTTCGGCCCCGACGGGTTCGCCGACGGCGACAACCCGGGCAACGCCCAGTACGCGATCGCGCGCAACGCGGCGCAGCCGTGGGAGTCTCAGTGGTACGCCACGCCGGACTTCGGCATGCTGAAGCACGGCACGGGCCTGCTTCTCAGCCTGGGCGGGAAGGTGACGGTTACCAGCGTCCGCCTCGACCTTGCCCAGTACCAGAGCACGAACCTGCAGATCCGGGTCGGCAACGGGACGGCGCCGCAGGACCTCAAGCGGGTAGTGGCGACGGCGAGCAACGTCGGCGGCGTCGTCAAGCTCACGCTGCGCCACCCGGTGGCCGCCAAGTACCTGCTGCTCTGGTTCACCCAGCTGCCGCCGGACGGGCTCGGCCACTACCAGGAGAGCGTCTCCCACGTGGTCGTAAGCGGCCGCCGCTAGGCCCCTCGGCCGGCCCGGTCCTGCGGTCGGCCGCAAGGGGAGCGGTTACGCTTGAGGCCGTGCAGAGTGACGTGCCGGTGGTCGGCGTGGTGATGGGGTCCGACTCGGACTGGCCGGTGATGGGGGCCGCCGCCGAGGTGCTCGACGAGTTCGGCGATCGCGTACGAGGCGGACGTGGTGTCCGCGCACCGGATGCCCCGCGAGATGATCGCCTACGGCGAGCAGGCGGCGAGTCGCGGGCTGAAGGTGATCATCGCCGGCGCGGGCGGCGCCGCGCACCTGCCCGGCATGCTTGCCGCCGTCACGCCCTTGCCGGTCATCGGGGTTCCGGTGCCGCTGAAGTACCTGGACGGGATGGACTCGCTGCTGTCGATCGTGCAGATGCCCGCGGGCATCCCGGTGGCGACGGTTGCCGTCGGCGGCGCGCGCAACGCGGGACTGCTCGCGGTCCGCATCCTCGCCGCGGCCGACGAAGACCTGCGCACGCAGATGATCGAGTTCCAGGCCCGCCTTACGGCACAGGCCAAGGCGAAGGGCGCTTCCCTTCGAGAGAAGCTCTAGACCTGGGCTTATAGCGCATTGTGACGATTTAGTTACTCATGTTTGGATATGCTACATAAGTTCGACGGGTTCGTCGCAGACTGTAGACCTTTGATATCGGTTTGGGCACGGTGCCGTCGCTAAGGGTGTTTACGTCTGCGGCGCTGGGGCATTCTGGAGTCAGCGCAGGCATCGGGAACGGGACCAGTTGCGAGTGTCTGATGGGGGGATTGGACACGCTGCGCTGATTGGGTCAAGGGGGAAGTAACAATGGCCTTTTCCGTGTCCAAGAGCCGACCGTTCCGTTCGCTGGGCCTGTACCGCTCCAGCGGCAAGCACGCCGCGCCGAAGGGCTGGGTGCCCGAGTCGCGCCCAACTGCTGAGCCCGGCCACTCGCACCGCCCGGCCCACGCGGCCACGATGCCGCGCCTGACCGGCCCGCAGGCTGACCCAAGCCCGGCCACCGACACCGATGAGGCCGCCGCCACCGACGAGCAGGCCGCGTAGCCTCCAGGCACGCGGCCAGAGCGCAACCGCCGACGCCCGCCCGGCAGTCTTGGAATGCCGGGCGGGCGTTGGCGTGCCCGTGCGCTTGGGGCTGAGGCGCACGGGGGAGAGCGGGGCGGGTGAGGCGGAGCCACGCACTCGTTCGGGCTTACTGGGTCTGGTTCTTAATCGGCGCCTCGGGCGAGGGCTAGCATCGGGGCATGAGCACCTTCGCACTGTCGGAAGAGCACGAGGCGCTGCGTGAAGCGGTGCGCGCGCTCGCGGATGACAAGATCGCGCCGCGGGCGGCGGACATCGACCGGACCGCCGAGTTCCCCTGGGACGTGTACGAGGCGCTGGTGAAGGCCGACTTCCACGCGGTGCACATCCCCGAGGCCTACGGCGGGGCCGGCGGCGACGCGCTCGCCGCGGCGCTCGTCATCGAGGAGGTCGCCCGGGCCTGCGCGACGTCCTCGCTGATCCCGGCGGTGAACAAGCTCGGCACGATGCCGCTGCTGCTCGGCGCGTCCGAGGAGGTCAAGCAGCACTACCTGCCGCTGGTCGCGCGGGGCGAGGGGATGTTCTCCTACGCGCTCTCCGAGCCGGAGGCCGGCTCGGACGCCGCCGCGATGCGCACCCGCGCGGTGCGGACGGACGGCGGGTACCTGCTCAACGGCGTGAAGCGGTGGATCACCAACGCCGGGGTCTCGAAGTACTACACGGTCATGGCCGTGACCGACCCGGACAAGGGCGCGAACGGGATCACGGCGTTCGTGGTCGAGGACGGCGACGCGGGCTTCAGCCTCGGTGCCCCCGAGCACAAGCTGGGCATCAAGGGGTCGCCGACCCGCGAGCTGTACTTCGACAACTGCGAGATCCCCGAGTCCCGCCGGGTCGGCGACGAGGGCGAGGGATTCAAGATCGCGCTGCGCACCCTGGACCACACGCGGGTCACGATCGCGGCGCAGGCCCTGGGCATCGCGCAGGGCGCGCTCGACTACGCGCTCGGGTACGTGAAGGAGCGCAGGCAGTTCGGCCAGGCGATCGCCGACTTCCAGGGCCTGCAGTTCATGATCGCCGACATGGCCATGAAGCTGGAGGCCGCCAGGCAGCTCACCTACGCGGCGGCGGCCCGCTCCGAGCGGGCGATGCACGGCGAGAAGGTGGCCGACCTGACCTTCTTCTCCTCGGCCTGCAAGACCATGGCCTCCGACGTCGCGATGTCGGTCACCACCGACGCGGTCCAGCTGCTCGGCGGCTACGGCTACGTGAACGACTACCCGGTCGAGCGGATGATGCGCGACGCCAAGATCACCCAGATCTACGAGGGCACGAACCAGATCCAGCGCATGGTGATGGCGCGGCAGCTGCTCAAGGGCTGATTTACGGGCGCTGAACTCGGGTTTCTCGAACCTGTCTCAGGTGGAACGGGCCACTAGACCCACGTGTCTGGCGACCCGTTTTGTGTCCGGGTTGCCCCGAATGCCCTGCTCGCAGAGTCCGATAACAGGGCCTGGCGGCGCCGGTGCTGACCCCTGGCGGCCGCGGGGCCGCCGACGCCGCCTGGAAGCCAGCTATGGCGTGCTGCTGGCCCGCCGCCACTGCTGGAAGCCGGTGCTGGCCGCGAGGTCGGCGAGGGCACCGGAGCCGGGATCACGTGTGAGTACAGAGTCGGCGATCCGGTATGCCTCATGGGTCCGGCCCATCGCCAGCAGGATACGCACCTTCGTGTCGCGGATGTGGTCGTAAGCCGGCTCCGCCGCCACCGTCAGTGCCCGCTCAACGGAAGTCAGCGCGCGCTCAAGCTCGCCGCGTTTGCTCAGCTCCCGGGCGAGCACGTGGCCGACCTGGCGGGTGACCTCGTTATGGAAGGCCATTTCGACGCCGGCTGTCCCAGTGGTGTTCCAGTGCCATCGCCTGCTCGGCGTAGCGGATGCGCCTGCTTGCCGTCTCTGCCTCATGCGCTGGGTCGGTAAGCTGGCCCAGCGCAAGGACGAGCCCGTACAGCGCGTAGAGCTGGTCGTAGCGGGAGTACTTGGCACCCGGATGGCACAGTGCGAGCGCCTCCTCGAAGTGGGCGATCGCCGCCGCCGGAGCGACGGGGAGCTTTGCGGTACCCCTGGCAACAAGGACTTCGACCGCCTGCCTGCCGTGGATCGCCGGCCCCGGCCGGGGCCCAGTCGTCACTCAGGTTGATCAGCGCCGTGGGGAAGGTGTCCCGCAGCCGGTTCAGGCTCGCCGTGTCGAGCTGGTTGGACCGCAGGTCCGCGAACTGCAGGTGCTCCAGCCGGTAGAAGGACTCGGGCAGCGTGGTCAGCTGGTTGTACGCCAGGCCCAGCCAGCGCAGCCTGGGCATCCGGGCGAACGCGTCGGCGGGCAGGGCGTCCAGGGCCGGGCGGATCACCTCCCGGGTTTTGGTCTTGTGCCGGTATTCGGCCCTCTCCTTCCACATTTCGAGCTGTAGTTCTTCGAGCGTGGTCACTGTCCAGACGCTGTCAAGCAGTTCATAGCCGGGGTAGCGGTCGCCGTTACCCTGGCCGCTCATCCGCAGCACGCGCAGTCGAGGCAGCCTGGACAGGTCGGGCAGCCGCGGCACCTGGCCGAGCGCGGCCGCGAGGTTTAGCTCTTCCAGACCGGCAAGCGAGAGCAGCTCGTCCGGAACCGAGCCGAGTGCCGATGCGGACAGGTTGAGCTTGCGCAGCCGCGGCAGCCGCGTCACCACCGTGGGGAAGGGGACGCTTGGCTCGCCGGTCGCGCTCTCACGATGGCTCAGGTCGAGTTCCTCCAGCTCGGACAACCGGGCGATCGCGTCAGGCACCGCGCAGGTCAGCCAGCCTGCCCGCAGCACGGTCAGCGAGCCGAGGTCGCCGAGCTCGACGGGCAGGGCGCTGAACCGGTTGCCCGAGATGTCCAGGACGCGCAGCCGGGCCAGCCGCCCGATCGCCGCCGGTAGCTCGGTGAGCCGCATCTCCGCCAGGTTCAGCTCTTCCAGGCCAGTCAGCTCGCCGATGCCGTCAAGTAGCCCGCCGAGCAGGATCATTTCCCGCCAGCGACAGACTACGCAGATTAGGAAATTCGAATAGATGTACGGGTATGGTGCGCAGCTTGCGCGCGGCCAGGTCAATGTGGGTCACCTCGGCCGCCCGCGCTAGCAGGCCGTCCAGCTCGGCGAGGGCCGCCAGGTGACTGGGCACCGCGTCCGGACGCAGCGCCAGCAGGCCCGCGCTGAGCGCCCGCTCGATCTTGTCGCTGTCCGGCTGGCCGTCCTCGTTGAGCAACTCGGGCAGCAGGATCTCGCCGAGGTCCTGCTCGGTGTAGTCGACCGGGCAGTTCGTCAGGTGCGGAACGCCGGCCACGATCGCCTGCGGCTGCGTCCCGAACGTCAGCGCAAAGTCGCTGCCGATGATGAGCTCCGCCGTCGCGTTTCCGCCAACGGCGAGGATGCCGCCGTCGTCGCCGTTGTAGCCGTGGACGCTGCCCGCGGCGGACAGGTCGCCGCGGACCACCACGTCCGGGAACCCGGACAGGAACAGGTTACGGACCCGCAGGCTTCCGGTCACCAGGTGGAAGAAGCCGGTTCCCTCGCCGCAGAAATACTTGAGGTCGCCCTCGACGGTGAGATCACCGTCGACGATCACGCTGAACTGGCACAACTCATCGTCCACCCAGAACTCCGAGATGCTCACGTCCCGCGCCAGGCGCAGGCCACCCTCGTAAAGGCGGATCTCCTGGTCGGCGAATTCCCGGTACGGGAACTGCACGTCGGCGGACACGGCATAGCGTGCCTCGGCCTCATCGGCGCTGATGACCCGGAATCCGGCTGGCAATCCAAGGGCAGGCATGAAAGCCAAGGTATGGGCGCACTCGCCCCGCCCGCAACGGATCTGCGTAGGACCTGACTGACCAGGCAATTAACCCCACTTTAGCCGGGCAGGCGCCAGCAGACCTGGGGCGTCGGGCCGACCTACCGCTACCAGTCCTTTCATCATTGAGGAAGTCTGTCGGGGATCTTGAGAATTGAGCGACCTGATCTTTGTCGGCTTGCGCTCCCGATGTGTCCGGACTCAGAAACGGCCGAGGTTGGCGAGGGCCTCGCCGTCGCCCGGAGGGAGTCCGTCCGGGCCGAGGCCGATGCCATCGAAGGCCGCGTTGGCCCGGCGCACGGCATCGGAGTAGGCGTCGGCGTCGTCGGCGGAGTGCAGGAAGCGCGAACTGCCCGGTTCGAGCCGCAACACGGCCATGGTGTACTTGCTTTCCGGGCCGCCCCAGACGTAGCTGCGGATCACCGCCAGTCCGCCAGGGCCGTCCACGTAGTCAGCGGCTCCCCGGACGGCAGCGAGGAACCAGAGCGGGCTGCGGAAGCATTCGGTGGCCACCGTGAGGTTCGCGATGGTGACGAGACCCCCCTCGTCGTAGTCGAAGCGAGCGAGGTACGGCAGTTCGGCGACGCCCAGAATGGCGCGAAGGTGACTGCGGTGGTCACCCTCGGACAGCCAGCGGTCGACGGATTCGAAGTCCATGTCACCATGCAGGGAGAACGGCAGACCTTGCTGCTGCCCCGTCGCGTCCTCGCGACCGCACATGTCGGCCCAGTCCGGCCAACAGGACGTGTCCCGCGCGGGCGCCGCGAGGTAGCTCTTCAGCGCGGCTGGCGAGATCTGGAACTGCGCCATCGCGGAGTACGGTTCGGACATCGAGAGTTCATCGCCTTTCGTACGTCGGAATCCCTATCATTCACCAATCACGCGCAAGTGACCGATTGACCGCAATGGGCAAATAGGGCCCGACCCCCGGAAAACCGTGCTGAATCCGTGCTGGCGCCCCACCGCCCAGCAGGCCTTCTAGCTGCGGGAACTGCCCGCTAGTCCACGATCACCCAGATCTACGAGGGGACCAATCAGATCCAGCGGATGGTCATGGCGCGGCAGCTGCTCAAGGGGTGAGACTGGGACGCTGAATCGGCTGGAGTGCCGTACTCGGCCCCGTCCGGGGGCCTGCTGTCGCAGTACCTCGCGCACCGGGCCTCGGTCGTCCGGGCCAGGGATCGCTGTCCGACGGGGACGGGAGGGACGGGGACATGACTACCCGGGGCTCGGGCTGGCTGGCGGGCGGGTCACAGGTTGGCGGACGTATCCACCACCTCCATGGCGAAGGACCCGTCGCCCTGGTACCACCAGAAGTACAGGTTCCCGTCGCTCCCGATGGTGGCGATGTTCTCGATGCCGTCGTTCATGGTGACGGCCGGGCTGCCCGGGCCGACGACTCCGGCGAACAACCCCCCCGCCACGTAGGTCGCGTGCCAGATACCGGTTCCGTTGGAGGTGGCCTCGTCTTCGAGTATGCCAAACCCGGCGGAGACAACATGTACCCCGCCCGTGTCGGTCGTGATGCCCGGCGCGATGCCGTACAGGCCCGGCAGGGTCTCCAGGTGCCACGCCGCTGTGCCGTTGACCGCCCAGTAGAACCCCAGCCCGCCGGCCGCCAGGATCGCGGCCACGTTGACGCTGCCGTCATTGGCGGTGATGGCGGGGGCGGAGGCGATTGCCCCGGGGCCGGCCACGACCTCCCGGGTCCAGGTGGGGGTGCCGTTGGCCGCCCAGTAGAAGTCCAGGCTGCCGCCAGGCCCTTCGGCGGCGATGTTCACGCTGGCGCCGTTCACCGTCAGTGCCGGCGAGGAGAAGGTCGTCCGCGGGCCGGCGACCGTCTCCGGGTGCCAGCGTGAGCCGACACTGGCTGCCCAGAAGAAGTCCAGGCTGTTGTCGGCCCCCTGCTCGGCGATGACCACGCCGGCCGCCGTCCTGCATGATCGACGGCCCGGAGTAGCTTGTCCCGCTCCCCGCCACGGTCTGCATGTGCCAGCCGCTGCCGCCGTTCGGCTGCCAGTAGAAGTCCAGGCTGTTGTCGGCGCCCTGCGCGGCGATGACGACGTAGTTGCCGACCTGCGCGATGGACGGCGAGGAGAAGGTGGTGCCGTTCGCCGCGACCTGCTCGCCGTGCCAGGTGTCGGTGCCGTGCTCGTTCCAGTAGAACCGCAGCCCGTCGCCGGAGGTCTGCACGGCGATGACGGAGTTGCCGTCGGCTACCGTCATCGCCGGCGTGAGCGCCGATGAGGCCCGCGCGGCGGGCCCGCCCGGCGCGAGCACGGCCGCCGCGGCGAGGGCCACGACGGCCAGGGCCACGGCGGCCGCCCTCTTGACAGTCCTCACCAGGCGGCCGCCCTGGCCCGCGCGGGCTTCCCTGCTCTTGTCGTCGTGCGGCATGCGCTTCTCCCCGCCTGACCTGGCATTTGCTATACTGTCAAAGGTCCATGATGAAATCCCCTGTTGACAGGCCATCATGTCATTAAGAGGGGACGAATGTCCAAGACCTTCCTGAGCCGACTGGCCATGCTCGAGGTGCTCGACGCCGCCGGCCCGCTGACGATCTCCGAGCTCGCCCGCCGCAGCGGCCTGGACGTCGCCGTCGTCTCCCGCACCGTCGCTGCCTGCGAGGGCGACGGCTGGCTGGCCAGGGTCGGCGGCAAGGTCACCATCGGGCCGCGCGCCACCCTCCTCGGCCACGCCAGCCCGTTCGCCGACGTCATCGCGGGCGCCGCGCCCCTTGTGCACGCCGTCGCCGGCGTGACCGGCCTGCTCACCCACGCCTACAGCCTCATCGGCGCCAGCTCCGTCCTTATCGCCGCCGGGCCAGGCCGTGGCCCCGGCATCCCGCCAGGCCTCGCGGCCCGGGCCCCGCTCCACGCCACCGCCGCCGGGCACGCCATCGCCGTCCAGCTCGACCCCGCCCGCCTGGACGCCCTGCTCCCGCCCGAGCCCTACCCCGACGCGGACGCCGTCACCGCCGCCATGGCCGGGACCGCAGCCGAGCCCTTCTTCACCCCCGCCCGCCACGACCGCGGCGGCCCAGCCGCCCCTGCCCCGCCACCGCGACGACCTCCAGGCTCGGCTCGGCCTCGTCCGCACCGACGGCTACGCCACCGACCCCGCCGCCCTCCACCCCGCGATCGCCTGCATAGCCATCCCCTGGCCCCAGCCAGGCTTCCCGAGCGCCCTGGCCTGCCTCGGCCTCCCGGAGGCCATCACCGCCAGCGTTCCCCTCATCCGGCGCGCCCTCGCGCTCGCCGCCCAGCCGGGCAGCACCCCCAACCAGGTCATCACCGGCACCGCGCAGGCCATCACGAGATAGGGCCGCCAGCTCCATAGCCGCAAAATCCAACCAGATCCAGCGGATGGTGATGGCGCGGCAGCTGCTCAAGCGGTAGTGATCCCGTGCTGATACCCGCGCGGATCCGAGCTATTCAGCGCGACACACGCACGATTTACCGGACGTCGCGATGGAGGGTGCGGATGGTGCCGATTGCCAGCGGGAGCGCGATCCAGATAGCGGCGGAGGACGCGATCTGGGCGCCGTGACCCGCCCAGTCACCGGTGAGCACCCAGCCGAAGGTCTGGCTGGGATCCGCGTAGTCGCCCACCTTCTGCACCGCGGGGATCAGCAGCAGGCTGGTCAGCGCGGCGAGAGCGAAGTAGGTGACGATGGCGGCAGCCGTGTTGTGCAGCGCGCAGCCGATCGCGATGCCGAGGCCGCTGGTGAGCAGCAGGAAGACGACGAAGCCCGCGAGCTCCGCTCCGTTCCAGCCGCCGCCGGGATGGCGCCCGGCCACGGCCGCGACGGCGAGTCCGGCTTGCGCGATGCCGAAGGCGAGGCATGCTCCGACGGCGGTGACGGCCAGGCCGGCCATCACCTTGGCGGCCAGCACCCGGCCGCGGCGTGGTTCCAGCGTGAAGGTGGTCAGCGCGGTCCGCTGGCTCCATTCGGCGGTCATCATGAGTATCAGTGCGATCGGGAGCAAGCGGGTCAGCCCGAGCGCGGCCCAGGTGAGGAACGAGGCGCGGTTCTGCGTGACGTCATGCGGGAAGGCGAGCGGCACCGCCTGTGCGGCCAGCGCGAGCAGGACCGTCCCGGCGAGCAGCCAGCGGGCCGCCCGGGTGTCGGTGGCCTTACGGCACTCGGCCCGCAGCAGCCGGCCGAACGGGATCGCGGCGGCGGCGCTCATGCCGCCTTGTCCGTCCGGGCGGTGAGGGACAGGAACAGTTCCTCCAGGGTCTGACCGGTGCCCGCGAGCAGGGCGGCCTGGGTCCCGCTGGCGATGACGCGCCCGTGGTCGATGATGACCAGGTGGTCGGCGGTCGCCTGGACCTCGGCGAGCAGGTGGCTGGACAGCAGCACGGTGCCGCCGCGGTCGGCGAAGTCGCGCAGCAGCGCGCGGATCCAGGCGATCCCCTCGGGGTCCAGGCCGTTGGCGGGTTCGTCGAGAATCAGGACCCTCGGCTGGCCGAGGAGGGCATGGGCGAGGCCGAGCCGCTGACGCAGGCCGAGCGAGTAGCCGCCGACCCGCCGGTCGGCGTCCCCGGCCAGGCCGACGGCGTCGAGGAGTTCATCGGCGCGCGAGCCAGGCACGCCGATGACGGTGCAGGCGATGCGCAGCGTCTCCCGGCCGGTGCGGCCGTCGTGGAAGGCGGCGGCGTCGAGCAGCGTGCCGACGGTCCGAGCCGGGTTGGCCAGTGCGGCGAACGGCCGGCCGGCGACGGTCGCGCTGCCGACGTCAGGCCGGGTCAGGCCGGTGATGATGCGCAGCGTGGTGGACTTACCTGCGCCGTTGCGGCCGAGGAACCCGGTGACGGTTCCGGCCTCGCAGGTGAACGTCACGTCGTCGGCGGCGATGATCCGCCCGTAGCGCTTGGTGAGACTGCTTGCCGTGATCATAGGCAGCAGGATGTCCGGCCGGCCGCGCCTGGTGCATCGGCCGCGCGGCTGGACCGCGAGGGTACGCACGGCTAGCGAAACGGGCCACGCCCCCTACTTTCGTCTACGCACGGGTAAGCCGCGCGGGGAATGCCCGGGCGGCTGGTTCGCGCCTACGCTGAGAATCATGGCCGATAGCACGCCGAGTGCCCAGCTCGACCGTATGACGGACCTGGCGTACGCGGCGCTGTCCGTGGCCGGCGGCACGCTCCTGCTGATCACCAGCGCGGGAGCGCAAGGGGCCGGCTGGATTCCCGGGCCTGCGCCGGCTGTCTTCGGCGTTGACGCAGGTCTAGGACTGGCGGCCGCGGCCTTGTTCCGGTTCCGGCGGCGCTGGCCGGTCGGGATCGCGGTGGCGGTGCTGGTGCCGATGATGCTGGCGCGGTCCGCTCAGGTCGCCGGCGTGCTGTCGGTGCTCAATGTCACGCTCCGCCGCCGCCCGGTCGTGGCGGTCGCCGTGGCCGGAGCGCATCAGGTCGCGTTCATCGGCTTCATCCTGCTGTGGATCACGTACCCGTGGTGGGCAGCGTTCCTGTGGATACTGACGTATCACGTGGTGGCCATCGCCCTCGGGCTGTACTGCTCGCGCCCGCCGCGGGCTCGTCGAGTCGCTGCACGAGCAGGTCCGGCAGGCGGAGGCGACCCAGGAACTGATGGGCGACTGGGCCCGGCGCGCCGAGCGGGCCAGGATCGCCGTCGAGATGCATGACGTGCTGGCCCACCGCGTCTCCCTGATCGCGCTGCACGCCGGCGGGCTCGAGGTGCGGCCGGACCTGCCGCCGCGGGAGGTGCGCGAGACGGCCCGGCTGATCGGCTCGACCGCCCGCCAGGCGCTGACCGAGCTGCGCGACGTCATCGGCGTGCTCCGCGATACCGGGCAGGCCGAGGCGCCGCGGACCCCGCAGCCGCGACTTGGCGACATCGAGCAGCTGGTCGCCGGCTACCGCCAGGCCGGTCTGGACGTGGCCCTTGACCTGCGGGTAGCGGAGCCGCAGGAGGCGCCGGGGCCGCTGGGCCGGGACGCGTACCGGATCGTGCGCGAGGCACTGGCCAACGTCACCAAGCACGCCAGCGGCGCGGCGGCCGCGGTCTCGCTGTCCGGCGGCCCGGGGGAGGACCTGCGGGTGACGGTCCGCAACAAGCTGCCGTCCGCTCCCGCTACCGTTCCTCAGCCATCTGAACGGGTGCGTGCGCTGCCGCCGCTTCGCCCCCGGTCTTCCCGGGGCGGGCCTCGGCCTGGTCAGCCTGGCCGAGCGGGTCGCACTGGCGGGCGGTACGCTCGCGCACGGGCCGGACGGCAACGGCGACTTCGTGCTCACCGTCATGCTCCGCTGGGAGGCCTGACGCCGTGGACAAGCAGATGCTCAGGGTGCTGCTCGCCGACGACGATCCGCTCGTCCGCGCCGGGCTGCGGACCATCCTCTCGGCCGCCGACGACCTGTGTATCGTCGGCGAGGCCGGCGACGGAGCCGGGGCGGTCAGCGGTGTGCAGGCGCACCGGCCCGACGTGGTCCTGATGGACCTGCGCATGCCGGGCCTCGACGGCATCGACGCGACCGGACGGATCACCGCGCTGGCCGATCCGCCGAAGGTCATCGTGCTGACGACGTTCCAGCTGGACGAGTACGTCTTCGGGGCGCTGCGGGCCGGGGCGAGCGGCTTCCTGCTGAAAGACACCCCGCCGGTCGACATCATCCGCGCCATCCGGCTGGTGGCCGCGGGCGATGCCATGCTGTCACCGTCGGTCACCCGCACGCTCATCCAGCGATTCGGCGCCGATCCGGCCGTGCTGCGCCGCGCGGCAGCCGAGGAATCGGTGCGGGCGCTGACCGATCGTGAGCGCGAAGTCGTCGCCGAGGTAGCCAGGGGCAGTTCCAACGCCGAGGTCGCGGCGCGCCTGTTCATGAGCGAGGCCACGGTGAAAGCGCACGTCTCCCGGGTGATGGCCAAGCTTGGCGCGGGGAACCGGGTACAGGTCGCGATCACTGCCCGCGACGCCGGCCTGGCCTGAGCCCGCCTGCCGACTGCGAGTGCTACACCTCCGTTCGGGGCGCCGCCGTCCGGGTGGGCCGAGATGCAGGTATTACTGCCGGGTGCTTGGCGGGCAGGAGACCGTGGCCTTGAACTCCGGGTGGGCACCGGGAGTGGGGTCGGTGAACCGGCAGCCGAACAGCGGCGATGCGACCGTCTTCGGGTTGAGGATGTTGTCGCCGGCGGGCCGCTTTCCGGTGTCGATCCACGACACGAGGGCGGAGAACGCGGACGACAGCTCGCTGGTGGTGTATCCGCAGTGCGTGACTTCGCGGATGGCCCGGCCCACGAACAGGCCGCCCTGGCCGTGCGCCACCATCATGGCGTCGTACTGCTGGTCCATGGAGAACGGAACGAACAGGTCTCCGATCCCGTGGACCGACAGCACCGGGATGCCCGGGTCGCCGTGGATCACTGGCAGCTCCGCGGGCGACAGGGCGTCGGCCGAGGAGGTGGCCGTGACCGGTACCCGCAGCACGGCGCGGTTGAGTGCGATCTCCTGCGGCAGGTTGCTCAGCGGGTTGTCGCTGAACGTGTAGAAAGTGTGCTCGTTGCCGGCCACGCTGCCGTTGGCGAAGCCAAGGGTGCCGCCGTTGAGCCCGGGGTAAACGCCGAACAGGAACGGGACCTGGGTGAGCGGAGCGAACCCGAAACTGTCCCAGTAGTCGACAGCGCTGGCGAAACCAGGACGGGTACCGCCGGACAACTGCTCGACGGTGTCGGCCCACAGCGTCCCGGTCTTGGTCAGGTTGGTGGTGAACGTCTGCCCGCCGGTGGCCGGGTCGGGGGTAATCCCGAGGGCGGGCAGCTCGGACTGCACCGTGGACTGGTACGCGGGCGCGTACGCCTGGCCGGCCGCCAGCGTCGTCGGGTAGCTGATCGTCGTCCCGGTGAGGCCCGCTGCCGTGACGTTGGCGCCCAGGTAGTAGTCGAACAGGTTGTTGCCCGCCAGCACCCCGCAGTAGGGCATGGCGCCCGCGAAGTCGCCCTTGTACGCCTCGATCTCGGCCGTCGTGACCTCGCCGCCCATCGACAGGCCGCTCATGATCGCCTGCCGGGAGTGCAGTCCGGTGATCGACGGGAATGCCTGTAGCAGGTCGTGGGTGTCCACGACGCCGTCGCCGGGGTCGTAGCCGTTCATCGCGTAGCTCGACGCGGCCCAGGCGAATCCGTTGTCGACGAAGTACTGGCGCAACTGGGGATCATCGACCCACACCACGTTGCCGGTGCCCCGGAAACCGTGGGCGAACATCACGAGGGTCCCGTTCCAGTTGGGCGGAACCTCGATCCGGTAGGAGGCCCCGTCGCTGGCGATGCCGGTCCAGACCCGGGACAGCTGGCCGCTGCCGTTGGCGATCGGGCTGAACGGTGCGGTGTAGGCCGCACCGTTGAATTCGCACGCCGGGTCGGCGATCTGGACGCCGGGGACAACGGTGCTTGGCGTGGTGACGCAAGTACTGGGGCTGAACGCCGTCCCGGCGGCCCGGGCCGACCCGGACCAGCCGGCGAGCGATCCGAGGAGCAGAATGCTGCCGGTAACGAGCGCGACGATGAGACGGCGTGGGTGAGAGCGAGCCGGCATTGGCATTCCTCCCGGGACGGCAGTGCGCTACCCGTAGCTTGCTCTCGTGTTCCACTGGCGACAAGACAGCCGCAAGTGTAAATTTTGCGTTTTTTGGTGACATCCGCGCCGGAGCCGGCTCGCCTTCTGGTACGAGCCGCCTGGCTGGCAAGTCGTGCCCTTTGTCCGTATGTCGGTATTTGAAGGTACTAGCCAGCATGCGTTGGGACCGGAAGTTATATTGTGATTTGTGGTAGCACCGCGGGCGGGACGGCCGGTCACTGTCCGGCTCTATCCTTTGCAGGCAGAGCATCAGCTGCCGATGATTGTCGATCTTGCCGTCTTCGGTGTCGCCTACGCCGCCTGGCTCGGCGCCGGGCTCAGCGACAGCGGCTGGGCTGTGCTGCCGGTGCTCGGCGTCACCGTCCTCGCGCACGCGATCCAGCTGGCCCTGTTCGTGAAAGTCCGGTTTGACGATGCCGGCATCACGATCATCCGGCCGTGGCGCCGCCGTCGCTTCTACTGGGCGCAGGTCGCCGGCCTCGTTGTTACCCGGAGGCTTACCACGGCACCCGGCCCGGATCCGTACATGCTGCGGCTTGTGCTCGCCGGCCATGAGCCCCCGTACGGCCGGTACCTGACCGAAGGCGAACGGGAGCGCTACGCCCGCGGGGCTCCCGTCGTCATGAGGACGAATGCGATGCCGGGTGACCCCGGCTTCAGGGGATCCCGGGGCGGGCGCGCGGTGGCGTGCCAGGAGCGGGTTCTCGCGGAGCTAGAGCGGCACGGCCTGCCCCGGCCCGCATCCCGTCCCATGGAGTTCAGGATCCTGGGCCAGGACCCGGAGCAGGCCGACCTCGCGATCGCGGCCGACTTCATCCGGCGGCGAGATGCCGCGCGTAACGCGCAGGATGATGAGCTGGCCGGAGACTAGCCGGCCCGCTTTACCGGCTCCTCCACGATGCTTCTGCGCCGCCACGAACCCGAACGTCACGTACGGGCCCCATGTCGTTCCCCCCGACCAGTACGCCTGGCCCGAAGGTGATGCCATGCAGTTGCCGACTCCGTAGAGCCCCGGGACCGGCGTCTCGGTACCGTCGAGGACCTGCAGACGACGTGTTGACCTTGGGGCCGCCCTTCGTTTCGATCGACCCCGGAGCCAGAATCGCCGCGTAGTACGGCCCCTGCTCGGCCAGCGGATACATCGTCGGGTTCGGCAGGTCGTTGCCCTCTGCCGGGCTCGCCCTGCCAGTAACAGCTCGATCGCGGATTCCCCGCGGTGAAAGTCCTCGTCCACTCCGCTGACGGCAAAGTGGTTAAATCGGTTGATCGTTGCCCGGAGATTGCCCAAGAAGTCCGGGGACAGGCGCACGCCGCCGGAATACGGCTGCCAAGCGCGTCGAGCCGACGGTCGATCTCATCCGCCAATTCCTCGAGCGTCTCGCCGCGGATCAGGTACGGCGAATCCTCTCCGCGGGCCGGGATGAAGTTGCCGGCCTGGTGATCGGCCAGCCCGTCGCGCGGGAACAGCCGACGCGTGCGCTCGTCGATTATCGCGAACTGGAGGAAGTTGGGGTACTCGGCTCGCCTGGGGTCCCAGGAGAAGTGCGACTGCGTGCGGTCGTTGTATGTCGTCTTCTCGTTGCACGACCCGCACGCCGTACTTATTCACGCTCAGGCGCGCTGTCGCCTTTGAATGCGAAATTCGCGATCAGCGCAGGATCTTGATCGAGAGCCTGCTCGAAGAGCAGCGGTGCGCCCCAGGCGGAGTGCATGTGGAATAGCGGAATCCCGAGCGCCTTCGCGATCGGGATCAAGTCGCCTTCGTTCGTACGCGCGGCACAGCCGCCCACGTACATGCCGTTCAGGTATTCGCGGGCGTAGCGCTCGCTGTGCGTGAAACCGCCGCTTGCGAAGACAACCGCCCGATTAGCGCGCACCAGCACCATCCGGCCCTCGTGTTCCGCCCGTACCCCGACGACCTCGCGCTCCGGATTGAGGAACACGCCGACCACGCGGTGCCCGGTCAGCACCTCGCCGCCGAGGCCGCTCGATATGGCTTACCAGCCGGTCGATGACCGGGCGGCCGTTCACCACGTTGCCGTCGCGTCGACGCTCTGGACCACCCGGCCAGTCCGGCGCTTGTCCTCCGGGACCTCGTTGTACGCTAGCGACCAGCCCGGGTCGTGCTCGAACAGCAGCGCGCCGGCGTCCTCCATGTGGTCGAACGCGGCGACGGCATTGTCGTACCACGTCTCAATTAGCCGGTACTCCCATTCAGGAAGGCCGAAAAACTCGCCGTCGGCGTCGTAGAGCAGCGGACGGCCCACCCGGGCCAGGAAGCGGATGAAATCCTCCCGGGGATCGTCCTGGCCAAGTTTCCGGAGAAACCGATTGTTCGGCACGAGGATGCCGGCTCCCGCTTTAGCACTGGTCCCGCCGGTCGTTTCGCCTTTCTCGAGCATCAGGACCGTTGCTCCCCGCTCGAGCGTATTGAAAGCGGTCGAGCACCCTGCGATACCGGTGCCAACTACGACCACATCGGCCTGATGGTCCCAAGCCAACTCTTCGGCGATGATTGTTACCGGCGCTGCACTGCCCTGACTATCCATATCCTCTCTCCCCCTGCTCGTGTGCCTGCGCGATGGCGGATGACTGGATTCGAGCCAACCACCGTTCCCTGCCGGTGGGAAGGCTCGATCCGTTGGAGATCTCGCAGGTCAGCGCAGACAACTGCGTGAGGTACGCCTCCGTTGTTTTCCCGCACCAACTGGTCATCGGCATGGACGGTGACCGGTGACCGGATCCAGGCAGCCATCGTCTCTTGCCCTGGCCCGCGCCGCGGGCATGCCCGGCCCGCCACGGGGCGGCTTCGGTGACCCGGGGTGCTTGAGCGCGGTAGCCAGGTACCCGGCACAAGGCTGACAAGCCGTCCCGCCGCATGATCCAATGGCGCTTAGCCTGATTTGATCTTGGTCCGTGCCGGGTGTTGCGGCAGGTTATCGCCGGTTGTGCACAGACTGGGATGGTGGCTGGCGGCCGACTGAGGGGAAGGATGCGCCATGAAACGAAGCACTGACCGGATCCTGGCCACGCACACGGGCAAGCTTGTCATGCCAGACGCGGGAAATACCTTTATGGGCCCGCCGCCGACCCCGCCCGAGCGCGTCGAGTACGAGATCGGCGAGCTGGTGAAAAAGCAGGTCGAGATCGGGATGGACGTCATCTCGAACGGCGAGCCTGCCGGCATCGGCCCGGGCACGATGTTCCAGCTCATCGACGGCTTCGAGACGATCGACGTGGACATCCCGGCGGACGAGCCGGCCGTGAGCCTCGAGCGCGTGCGCTGGCTGGGCCGCGACTTCTTCAAGTACCAGGACTTCTACACAGACATGTTCGCGTCCTGGATGGGCGACTTCGACAACCCGGTGATCAACCTGCGGACCGTGGTCAGCGGCCCGCTCAAGCTGCGGTCTATGGAGCCGATCGAGCAGGACATCCAGCTGTTCAAGAAGGCCCTGGCGGCGCACGCCCCGGACAAGGAGGCCTTCTACTGCGTCATCGCGCCGGAGTGGCTGGAGGAGTTCGTCTGGAACGAGTACTACAAGACCGACGATGACTTCGTGGTCGCGCTGAGCGAGGTCATCGCGCCGATCTTCAAGACCGTCACGGACAACGGCCTGATCCTCCAGATCGACGACCCGGCCATCAGCCACGACTGGGAAGAGGCGCGCCGGCCGCCGATGACCGACGAGGAATACGAGCGCTTCATCATGATCCGCATGGAGGCGCTCAACGCCGCGCTCGAGGGTGTCCCCGAGGACCGGGTCCGCTTCCACACCTGCTGGGGCAGCTGGCCGGGCATGCACACCAACGAGGTGCCGCTCGCGAAGCTCGTCCCGACGATGCTGAAAGCGAAGGCTCAGGCCTTCTCGCTCGAGTCCGCCAAGTCGACCCACCGGCTCGAGTGGCAGATCTGGCGCGACCAGTTCAAGTGGCCGGAAGACAAGATCATCATTCCGGGCGTCGTCGACCACACGACCCCGGTGGTCGAGCCCCCCGAGGTCGTCGCCGACACGATCATCAACTTCGCGAACGTCTGCGGCCGCGAGAACGTCATCGCGGGGACGGACTGCGGCATGCGCTGGCACGCGCAGGCCGCCTGGGCGAAGTACGAGAACATCGTCAAAGGTGCCGAACTCGCCAGCAAGCGGCTCTGGAGGTAGATCACTCAGACTTACGGGATGTGAGCTGACCGGGAAGCCGCGCTCCGACGATGACCCCGGTGAGGGCGACCGCGATAGCGAACGAGAACGCCAGCGCGACTCCAGGGCCGTGCCCTATACGGGAAGTGCCGGCCACGATGGCCCCCGCCACTCCGGTGCCGATGGCCTGACCGAGCACGTCGCAGAGCTGAAGAGCCGAAGTTGCCCGGCCCTCCTCGCCCGCCGCGGCGCGATCGAGCGTGGTCACCGACAGCGGAGCGTAGGCGGTACCGATCCCCGCGCCAGCCAGCGCCCAGGCCACGATCGCCAGCGCGGGAGGCACCGACGGCAGGAGCACCAGGCACATCGTGCCGAGGCCGATGGCGACCAGGCACTCGCCAGGCCGGACTAGACGGCGCGGACCCCACCGGGCGATGCAGCGGGCCTGCACCCACGATCCGGCCGTCCACGTAAGGGTCGACGCCGTGAGCGCAAGGGCGGCCAGCGCCGTCGGGGCGTGCCGGACGGTCACGATCGCATACGGGACGTATGCGTCGCCAGCGAAGAAGCAGCACGTCAGCAGCGCCCGGCTGAGGATTGTGGCGGCCAGCCCGGGCCGTGCGGACAGATACCGGGGAGGCGTCAGGTAGCGCATTGAGACCGCGAGAAGGGCGCCGCCGGCGATACCGCCCGCGGCGACCACGGGCACGACGCCGGAGCTGAGCGACGCCAGCGCCGTGCCGGCGCCGGCGGTCACGCCCAGCACGGCCAGGTACGGCACTGCGGCCGTTCCCGGACTCGCGGGTGGCGGGACGCGCCGCAAGGCCAGCACGACCAGCACGCCCGCCGCGATCACCAGCGGCAGCAAGCCAAGGAATACCCAGCGCCAGCCAACTGCCGCCGCCACGAGGGCGGCGATAGCCGGGCCCGGTCAGGCCGGGCACCACCCACGCGGTGGAAAGTACGGCGAACATTCTCGGCCGGGACTCCTCGGCATAGCACCGGGAGATCGCTACGTAGGCCACTGCGGGCACGACCCCGGCGCCAAGGCCCTGCACCGCCCGGCCCGCCACGAGAACCAGCATGTCCGGCGCGGTCCCGCCGATAATCAGGCCAAGGGCGAACAGGGCAAGGCCGGCGAGCATCAGCCGCCCGAGCCGCACACGGTCGGCCAGCGTTCCGGCAAGCACGATCCCGATGAGGCTTGCCAGCAGGAAAGCGCTGAACACCCACCCGTAGAGACGGAGATCTCCCAGTTCGCGGCCGACCACCGGCAAGATGGTCGCGACGGCGAGCGCCTCGAACGCGACGAAGGTAACCGCGAGCACGAGACCGACCGTCAGCGGGCGGCGCGCCGGCGTCCATATCCCGCCCGCCGGGCTGGTCGGCGCCGTTGGGGCGGTGTCCGCATCTGTGCTCACTAGGGTGAGGGTAGAACCTCAACCGCTGTTGAGGTCAAGCGCGGCCGCTGACTTGCGGTTTCTCCGGCCTACCGGCCCGGGGCGGCGGCGATGACGCAGCTCACCGGCGGGCTGAGCGGGAGGGTCTCGGTGCTCAGCTGCGTGAAGCCGGCGCTTCGCAGCAGGTTCTCGATCTCGCCGGCGGCGCTGCGGGACGTGCCCGCCGTCGCGCCGTGGCAGCGGGGCTGGGACACGATGGCGATGCGCCCGCCGGGTGCGAGCCGCCGGCGCAGGTCGGCCAGCCGCTCGGCAGGCGCGGGCCAGAACCCGAGGGAGTTGACGGCGAGGATAACGTCGAACGGGCCGTCGAGAGCCGGCCGGAAGCCGATCGACCGAGGCATTGACCAGGGTGACCCGGCCGGCCCTGATGGCGGCGGCGTTGCGCTTGGACGCCTGCCGGAGCATCACGTCGGAATGGTCGATGCCGTACACGTGGCCCGCGCCGGCGCGGGCCAGTTCCGCGATCGCGACGCCGGGGCCGAAGCCGACCTCAAGGACCCGGTCGGTTGGCTGCACGCCGAGCAGCGAGACCACCCAGCCGTTGCGCTGCCGGTTGGACGGGCGGTGCGCGAACACCCAGCCGGTCACGCTCCCGGCCGCGCCCCGCGGATGATGACCCTGGCCGACGACGTCGCGGTCCAGGGCGCGGACGGCGGCTATCCCGGCATGCCCGACCCCGTACTCAACGGCGGCGGTCATCGCCCGCCGCACTGCCCGTGGCATGCTTCCCTCATGTCGTGTTCCCATGAGCGGCAGTCAATGCCTTCAAGTGCACCTGAAGTCAACCCGCCCGGCGGCCTGCTCACCATCGGCGAACTGGCCCGCCGGGCGGGCGTCACGACCTCGGCCCTGCGCTACTACGAAGAACTCGGCCTGCTCCCCGCGCCGGCCAGGATCTCCGGGCAGCGCCGCTACCCCGAATCGGCGGCCAGGCTCGTCGCCGCCATCCTGCTCTACAGCGACGCGGGATTCACCCTCGCCGAGCAGCGGGCCCTCATCGCGCCGCGCGACGGCTCGCCCGGCTGGAGGCAGCTCGCGCAGCGCAAGATCGCGGAACTCGATGAGCAGATCGCCAGGGCGCAGGCCGCCCGCGAGGCCATCAGGCACGGGCTGCGCTGTCCTCACGAGGACATCACGCAATGCCCCAACTTCAACGCCGGCATTACCGCCCGGCTCGCCGGCCAGCCACTGTCACGATCCCACGAGGAGCTGCACGGCCGACGGCTCCCCAGAAGCAGGGGCGCGCACTAGGCGGTGCTGAATCCGTTATCCGGGGGCCGGGCCGGTCGAGTCGCGCACGACCAGCTCTGTGGCCAGCTCGACGTGCAGTGCGTCGAGGCGCTGACGCTCCATGAGCCGGATAAGAAGACTGACGGCGAGGCGGCCCATTTCCTGCAGCGGCTGACGCACGGTGGTGAGCAGGGGACGTGTGGCCTGAGCTAGGTCGATGTCGTCGAAGCCGGCGATGGAGAGTTCCTCGGGTACGCGCAGTCCACGCTGGGCGGCCGCCGCCAGCGCACCGACGGCGACCTTGTCGTTGAACCCGACCAGCGCGGTTGGCCGCTGCGGCAGGTCAAGCAGTTCGTCGGCGGCGTGGTAGCCGAACTGCGCGGTTGGCTCGCCGCTGCGGACCAGCTCGGGGTCCGGCAGCACGCCGACATTCGCCAGAGCCGACGTGTGCCCGGCGAGGCGCGCATCGCTCGCGAGCCAGTTGTGCGGTCCCGCGATCACGCCGATGCGCCGGTGTCCCAGGTCGACCAGGTGCCTGGTGATGCTGCGGGCTCCGGCGAAGTGCGCCGCCGACACGGCCGCGATGTCGCGGGGCATCGGGGTGCGGGGATCCACCACGACGAACGGGAAGCCGCGTGCCCGCAGGTCCACGAGCTGCTCGCTGGGCTCCGGCGGCAAGCACGATGATGGCCCCGCTGATGTCGGACCGGGATGCGAGCGTGGGCAGGATCGCCGCCCGCTGGGCGGCTTCTCCGGCGTTGAGCAGCAGGGGCCGGCCGTGCAGCTCCAGCGTCTCGGCGATCGACGAAACGATGAGGCCGAAGTAGTCGGTCAGGAGATAGGGGCAGCGCAGGTAGACGGGACCGCTGCGCCACGCGGGCCGGGAACGTCCGCGGGCCGGGCGGCTGCGCGCTGAGGCGCTCGACGGCCCGCTGGACTAGCTCGCGGGTGTGCGGGGCTACGTGGGCCTGGTTGTTGAGGACGCGCGAGACGGTGGCGATGGACACCCCCGTCTCCGCGGCGAGGTCCCGGACCGTGGCACGCTGGCCGCGCGGTCTACTCATTTGTTACACGATTTTGTTTCATTAACTGAGAGCATAACTTCCACGTAAGATCACCGCCATGCCTGTGGATCGGCATTGACAGCCCTATTTGAGGCTGCTTTCATCGTCGTATCGCAAATGTTTCGATCTGTTACATATTGTTTCATGGCGGGATGGGATCGATTCCGAAGGAGGCGACCATGTCGCGCGTCAAGACAGTGCATCAGGCAGTCGCTGGGCGCGGCGGCGCTCATCGCCGCGGGGGTCGCCGCGATGAGTCCCGGCGCCAGCGCACGCCGCGTCCGGGCCGGCGGTTTCCGTCTGGGAGACCACGGCCGACCAGAGCCAGCTCCTGGCCCCGCAGGCGGGTGCGACGTTCAATGCCGGCAGCGGGTCCGCGAGCCAGACAATCACGATTAACCCGGCCACCACCTACCAGTCCATGACCGGATTCGGCGCGTCGTTTACCGACTCCTCGGCCTGGCTGGTCGCCAACTCCCCGCTGCGCAGCCAGATCATGACGAAGCTGTTCGATCCCGCGAACGGCATCGGCCTGGACTTCCTGCGGCAGCCGATCGGGGCGTCGGACTTCTCACGGTCGGTTTTCAGCTACGACGACATGCCCGCCGGCCAGACCGACCCCACGCTGGCGAAGTTCTCCATCGCGCACGACAACGCCTACATCCTGCCGGTGCTCCAGCAGGCGCTGAGCACTCAACCCGGCCATCACGATCATGGCGACGCCGTGGAGCCCGCCCGGCTGGATGAAGACGAGCGGCTCGATGATCGGCGGGTCACTCAACAGCGGCGGCGACTACCAGGCCTTTGCCGACTACCTGACCAAGTTCATCCAGGCCTATGACGCCGCGGGCGTGCCCATCTCGCTGATCACGCCGCAGAACGAGCCGGAGTTCTCCCCGTCGAACTACCCAGGCTCCACACTGACCGCAAGCCAGGAGGCCAGCCTCATCGATGACCTGGGGCCGGACCTGCAGAAGGCCGGGCTCGGCACCAAGATCATCGCCTACGACCACAACTGGAACGACACGACGTTCCCGGAGACCGTCCTGGGTGACTCCACCGCCGGCCAGTACACGGCTGGCGTCGCCTGGCACTGCTACGCGGGCGACCCCAGCGCGCAGACCACGGTGCACAACGCCTACCCGGGCAAGGACACCTACTTCACCGAGTGTTCCGGGACTCAGTCGGCCAACCCGGCCAACACCTTTGCCGACAGCCTGGACTGGCAGACCGAGAACCTGATCATCGGCGCCACCCGCAACTGGGCCAAGACCGTCGCCACCTGGAACATGGCCCTGGACCCCAGCGGCGGCCCCAGCATGAACTGCACCACCTGCACCGGGGTGGTAACCGTCAACAACTCCGCGGGCACCGCGACCTACAACGCCGAGTACTACGTGCTCGGCCAGGCCAGCAAGTTCGTCAAGCCGGGCGCGGTGCGCATCGACTCCAACACCTTCGGATCCGGAAACCTCGAGGACGTGGCCTTCCAGAACCCCGACGGCTCCGACGCGCTGATCGCACTGAACGCCGACACCGCCAGCGCGCACACCTTCAACGTCGACGAGAACGGTCAGTACTTCAGCTACACGCTGCCCGCCCGGGCCGTAGCCACGTTCACCTGGATCCCCGGTTCCACCAGCACTGGCGGCAGCGGTATCAGCTCGAGCACGTGGTACGACGTCGTCAACACCAACAGCGGCGACTGCGCGGACGCCGCCAACTGGGGCACGGCCAACGGAACCGCCTTGCAGCAGTGGGCGTGCGGCAGTGGCCAGGCCAACCAGGAATGGCAGTTCCAGGCCACCAGCAATGGCTACTACCAGGTCGTTAACCGCAACGCACCCAGCCTCGCCTGGGACGTCACGGGCGGGTCGTCTGCCACCGGCAACGGCACCCTGATCCAGCTGTGGAGCGCTACCGGCGGTACCAACCAGCAGTGGCTGCCCACGCTGCAATCCGACGGCAGCTACACCTTCACCGCCCGCAACAGCGGCAATGAATGCCTCGACGTCACGAACCGCTCGACCGCCAACGGCACGCAACTCCAGCAATGGGCCTGCACAGCCGGCGACACAGCCCAGACATTCCGGCTTGTTCCAGAATCCTGAGCTCACCGCGGGCCACCTGACGGGGAATCCCGTCAGGTGGCCCTTGGGTGCGGAGGTCAGCGCGGAGTGGCTCGACGCCCGTGGCGCGGGTGGAAGCCTGGTTACGCGGCGAGCAGCCGCTCGAAGAACGAGCGGTAGAGGCGCAGGCCCTGCCTGAGGTCCTCGGTGGAGACCTCGTTGCCGCCCGCCCAGCGGTTTTCGAGTTCGGCCCGCTCGGAGGCGAACATCGAGGCCAGCCGCTGCATGAGCTCGGCTACGAGCGCATCGGCTTCCTGGACCGCCGTTCTCCGGCTCGTCGACGAACTCGGCCTGGATGTCCTTCCAGCGCATGGTGATGCTCTGCAGCTCGCCGTCCTCCAGCAGGCTGGCATGCGCGCCGGGGGCAGTGGCGGCCGGTGCAGAAGAAGCGGCGGCACTGCGGCCGTTGCCGGTGTCCGGGGCCGTGCGAGCGGGCTGGTCCGCTCGCCGCCGCTGGTCCGTCATCGCTGACCGGGGCGGCGTAGTCGTCGGCGTATCGTCGGCGTAGCCGTCCTGGCCGGCCGGCGCCTGGAGGTCCTCCTCGGCCGGCCCGGGGCTGGCCGAGGCGATCTGCTCCGTGGTCAGGGCCTGGCCCTGGGTGTTGTCGGCGTCGTTCATCGTACGTCTCGCCTTCCTATCCTCTGATCGTCGTAACTTGTGGCCGCGGGATCGGCGAGGTCACTTTCCCCGGCCTCCGGGCCGTCCAGCTGGTCAGTAGCAGCTGTCTCGGTCTCCGGTTCGGCCGCGACCCGCTGCCTGATGTCGGAGTTGGCTGGCTGCGCCTCGCTGGCGGTAACGCCTGGTGCGTCGCTGCCTTCCGGGCGAAGCAGGTCATCGAACAGCGACCGGTACCGCAGCAGCGCCTCGCGCAGGTCTTCTGTGCTCGCCTGCTGAGCCTGGGCGCGCCCCCGCACGGCGTGCGCGAACCGGTAATTCTCGACAGTGTCCGGATGGTCGACCGAGACCAGTTCGACCTGCTCGTCGAAGTCCTTCATCGGATAGCCCCGCGCGTCCATAACGCGGGTAATGAGGCTATCGGCCCCGTCTACGGCTTGCGCCGGCTCGTCTAGGAAGCGTTCCTGCAGGTCACGCCATTCGCCGGCGAATTGCAGGCGGGTAGCTTCCGGCAGCGGCTTGACGTCGAACTGAGCCCGCTGCTTCTCACGTTCGCGAAGCTCGGCCTCGGCCGCACGCCGGTCGTCGCTGTTCTCTACCGCGCGATCGTATTCCGGGCCGAAGCGGTCGCGGAGCATAGCGGTTCTGCGCTTTCCGGCCCCCACCGCGACCAGCGCGACGACAACCACCACAGCGATGGCGATAATTACCCATACCCAGGCAGCCATCAGATCCTCCTGTCATCGGAGTCTGCTCTGCTACCCGGTCACAGGCGCCCAAACGGCGGGCTAGGGCCTGGAGGCGTGCCGGGACTAACCTTCCCGGTGGTTTTCCTGGAGCGAAAGCGGCAGCCCGAACCAGCGGAGCACGCTGGCGTCGAAACGGCTCGTCGCGCAGATCAGGTCGCCCGCGATGGTGATGGTGATAAGGCCGGTCGCTTGCCGGATACCTGACGGCGCGCTCAGGTAGACGCCGAATGCCGGCTGGCCATTGGCGCGGGTCGGCACCAGGTCCATCTTCCGGCCCGCGGCGAACAAGCTGGCGCAGAAGCTGGCCACGATGTCCCGGCCTTCGTACTCGAAGGGAATTGGCGGCATCGACATGAAGACGTCGTCCGTCAGCAGGGCCACCAGCGCGTCGAGGTCGGCCGACTCGTACGCGCTGGTGAACTTCGCCACGATCGCGTCCTCGGCGGGTGAGCCGGGGCCGGGCGGCGGCTCGTGCACCGGTCGCCGGCGGCGCTCCAGGGTGGCGCGGGCCCGCTTGAGGGCGCTGGTGACCGATTCGACGGTCGAGTCCAGCATGCCGGCCACCTCGCTGGCGTGGAACCCGAGGACGTCGCGCAAGATGAGCACGGCGAGCTGGCGGGGCGGCAGCAGCTGAAGGGCGGTCACGAAGGCGAGGGAGATGGATTCGGCCTGCTCGTAGCGGGCCTCCGGGCCGGCGGGCAGGCCGGTCACGCCAGCCAGGAGCGCGTCGGGGTACGGCTCGAGCCAGGTGACCTCGCCCAGCCGGGTTGGCTCGGGCGGCTCGATCCCGGGGATGTTCCACTCCCTGGCGGGTCGCCGGCTGGCGGTGCGAAGCGCGTTGAGGCACCGGTTGGTGGCGATCTTGTAGAGCCAGGTGCGCAGCGACGCGCGCGCTTCGAACCCGCTAAGGCCCTGCCAGGCGGCCAGCAGCGTGTCCTGGACGGCGTCCTCGGCGTCCTGCAGGGAGCCGAGCATCCGGTAGCAGTGCGCCTGCAGCTCCCGGCGGTGCGGCTCGGTCAGCTCACGGAACGCCTCGCCGTCCCCGGTCCTCGCCCGTGAGATCAGGTCGTCAGCCACCAGATCCACCCTAGCGTCACCTTCTTCCCGCGTATCGTTGGTCTTCCTCCTGATGGGACACCGGGCGGGAGGCAAACTGGGCGCTGCGCCCGCGCCCAGTTTCCCGGCGCCGCGGTTTCCTCCTCACTGGCAGCCGACACACGCCAATCGAAGGAGAAACTGCCATGGGAAAGATCGTGATCAGCACGAACGCCTCAATCGACGGGATCGTCCAGGACCCGGACGGCAAGGAGGGCTTCCGGCTTGGCGGCTGGTTCGTCCAGGCCGGCGGCGATGACCTCAAGGAGTGGGGCAAGGTCGAGTTCGAGGAGGCACTGGGCACCGAGGCCCTGCTGCTCGGCCGGCGCAGCGACGAGTGGTTCGCGACGCGGTGGGCATCGCGGACCGACGAGTGGGCGAACCGGCTGAACAGCCTGCCCAAGTACGTCGTGTCCTCGACCCTCGAAGAGGCCAAGTGGACCAACGCCACGGTACTCAAGGGCGACATCGTGACCGAGGTCTCGAGGCTGAAGCGAGAGCTGGCCGGGGACATCGTCGTCTACGCCAGCTACCAGCTCGGGCGCACGCTGATGGAGCACGACCTGGTCGACGAGCTCCGGGTGTTCGTCTACCCGGTCGTACTCGGGGACGGCGAGCGCCTGTTCGGCGCGACCAGCGACAAGAGGCCCATGCGCCTCGTCCGCGCGCAGACCGTCGGTGACGGCCTCACCTTCCTCACCTACGAGCGCGCCAGGAACGCCTAGCGGCGACCGGCCGGCCGGGTCACGCCCGGCCGGCCATGTCGCTCATCGCCCTAGCCGCGCCAGCGGAGGAAGGCGACGCTCGGACGCCGCCGCCGGGGCTGTTGCCTGTTCGTGTCTGAGAATGCGCGCTTGCGGGGAATTCACGTCTCCGGGCGTGGGCCGCGCCACGCGCGGTCACGGCGAGATCGCGGAAAAAAACTCGCTCGGCCAGCGAACCGAATGCCCTGCACGTTCGTCCCAGTATTAGGAGATGACATCGCGTTTCACCTACTATGTGAGCGCGCGGGTTCGCTTTTGTTGTGCGTGCCTGAATGGGGGGCGAGTTCACCGATGGACCGGGTCCTGGCCGGACGTTACGAGCTTGAGGTCCCGCTAGGCCGCGGCGGGATGGGTGAGGTCTGGCGCGGCCGGGACATGGCGACGCACCGGCCCGTGGCGATCAAGCTAGTCGAGCTTTCCCAGATCGATGACCCCGGCATGCTGGCCGAGACGATCGGCCGGTTCCGGCGCGAGGCCACGGTGGTCAGCGGGCTGCAGGCACCCGAACATCGTGGGCGCCCTCGACGCGGGCCGCATCGGCAACCAGCTGTTCATGGTCATGGAACTGGCGCCGGGCATCTCGCTGGCCAGCATGATGGACGAGCGCGGTGCGCGGGGGATGGGGCTGTTCCCCGTCTACCAGCGTGCTCCGCATCGCCGAGCAGGTGTGCGCCGGCCTCGCCGCCGCGCACGATGCGGGCGTCGTGCACCGTGACATCAAGCCGAGCAACCTGATGGTGACCCCGCAGCTCGGCATCAAGATCATCGACTTCGGCATCGCGCGGCTGCTCGCCGACAACTCCCCGCGGCTGACGCTGCGCGGGCACACGGTCGGCACCATCGCGTACATGTCGCCCGAGCAGGCCCAGGGCCTCGACGTGGACGGCCGCGCCGACCTCTACTCACTCGGCTGCGTGCTGTACCAGCTGCTTTCCGGGCGCCCGCCGTTCTTCTCGACCCTGCCCGGGGCCCTGCTGATGATGCAGGTGATGGACAGGCCGACCCCGCTTGACGTCGCGCGGCCTGACCTTCCGCCCGGGCTTTCCGAACTGGTCGGCGACCTGATGGAAAAGGAGCCCGCGGCGCGGCCGCGCAACGCGGCGCGAGGTCATCGGCCGGATCACGGCCATCGAGAACACGCTCGGCGCCGGCGTGCCGGAGTACGAGGCCGACCGGGAGACGATCAGGCCGACGACCCCCAGGGCACGGCCGGCGCACCCGGCGCGACGAGGTCACGCCCGAGTCGGGCCGGTCGACCGTGCTCACCCCGGAACGGATGGCCGAGCTGTCCGGGCCGGCCACCGTGGGCGTGCCTCCCTGGGAGCTCGCGGGCCCGCCGGCCCGGCAGCAGATGCCGCCCCCGGTGCCCGACCAGCCGGGCCCGCCGGTCTGGCCGGCCCCGCAGCGACCTCGCAGTCGGCCCCGCGGCCGGCCGCGGGGCAGGGAGGCGGGACGCCCGACTGGCCCGGGCCGCCGCAGCCGGGCCCCCGCCCGCGGTCCCGTCCCGTCTGGCGCGGCGTGCGTCAGCACCCTGATCACCGCCGCCATCGTGGCTGGCGTAGGGGTGTACCTCTGGGAGCGCGAGCACCAGACCTTGAAGATCACCGGGGTCGCGGTCACGGCCGCGAACCAGTCGGTTGGCTGCAACGGCACGGCGGACATCATCGGCACGATCTCCACCAACGGCCACGGCGGGACCATCAGCTACCAGTGGGTCGAGAACGGGGTGGCGAAGCCGACGCTGGTCGCCGACGACGCGAGCGGCAGTAACAAGGTACAGGTCCCGCTGAAATGGGCGTTCCACGGTAAGGGCACCGGGCAGGCCGTCGCCGAGCTGCGCGTGCTCAACCCGCAGCAGCAAGAGGCCAGCATTACCTTCCCCTATTCCTGTCCCAAGTGAGACTGGCGTGAAGATCACCAGCTGCGTCCCGCTGGCCGGGCAGGGAGTGATCGCCAGGAACGGGGCCCTGGTCGCAGTCACGGACGGCCGCGGGCCTGCCCTGACCCGCTGCTCGGCGTGCTGGCCGAGACCGCGGCGGCGGCGCGGCGACGGCGGCGACTTCGTGCTCAGGGCCGCGCGGGCCGCCCTCGGCTGCTACGGGCAGCCCGCCTGGGCCTGCGCGGGCGTCACGGCGGACGGCGGCGTGGCCGTGCTCGTCCACGGCCGCGCGGTCGCCACCGTCCGTGTCGACGCGGGCCCGGAGGTCACGCTCACCGCCAGCGACTCGGTGATCCCGGTGAGCAGGAAGTTCGCCGGGGCGACCATCACCCTTGGCCTGGCCGTCGGCGACCCGGCGGCACCCGACCCCCAGTTCTGGCTCGGCGACGGCGTGGTGCGCGGCGGCGGCCTCGCGGTGACGGCGACCGCCGACGTGGGCGAGATGGCCATGCTGGTACCGGGGCGCCACGCCCGCGGCGGCCGCTGCCGGAGGACCGGGTCATGCCGGGAGTCGCGCCGACCGTCCGTGGAGATCGACGCGGCCGGCGCCCCCGGCGCCATGGCGGGCTTCCCCAACTCCGGCGCCACGGTCAATTCCGACGACTGGTTCGCGCACCAGCCGCCCGGCGGCCCGGCCGGCTGGCACCCGCCGACGGCTGACACGCCCGCCGCCGGCCCGCCGGCCGTCGCGCGGCCGTCGCCCGCCGGCGCGCACGCGGGAGAGCCCGCCGCCGACGACCCGCCGCCCGTCCTGGTGGACGGGGTGCTGTGCGCCAGGGACCACTTCAACGACCCGGCCGCGCGGGCCTGCAGGCAGTGCGGGATCGGCCTGGACCAGCCGCCGAGGAGCTTCCAGCGGCGCCCGCGCCCGCCGCTTGGCGTGCTGGTGCTTGACGACGGGACGAGGGTCACGCTCGACGCGGACTACGTGCTCGGCCGGGAGCCGACGTTCGACAGCGACGTGATCGACGGGCGAGCCAGGCCATTGCGCATCAATGATCCCAATGGCACCGTATCCCGCCTACACCTACGGATATCCTTGGTCGGCTGGCAGGTCGAGGTCAGCGACCTTGGGTCGGCGAACGGGTCAGTTCTCCAATCGTCTGGCGCGGAGCGGCCGCTCGCTCCGTTCGAGCCGACGGTTATCGAGCCCGGCACGCGGATCGGCATCGGGCACCGAAGCATGCAGTACCTGGCTTACCAAGGAGTTCTCCCATGAGCGCGTGGACGGTACCCAGCTACGCCGAAGACTGGGCGGTCCCTGGCTACACCGAAGAGCGGGAGCTGGGCCGCGGGGCATCCGGCAAGGTCGTCGAGGCGGTCAACGACACGACCGGCCAGCGGGTGGCGATCAAGTACCTCAGCCCCGCCCTGGTCCGCGACCCCGCCTTCATGTGGGGGTTCCGCACCGAGGCCCAGATGCTGAGGTCGCTCGGCGTTCCGCAGGTCGTGCAGGTCTACGACTACGTGGAGCAGCCCGGGCAGGGCGCCGCGATCGTCATGGAGCTGGTCAACGGGGTCTCGCTGCACGAGATGATCGTGCGCCGCGGGCCGACCGGCCCCGAGGCCGCGCTCGCGGTCCTGAAGGGCTCGCTGCTCGGGCTGGCCGCCGCGCACACGCTCGGCATCGTCCACCGGGACTACAAGCCGGAAAACGTCCTGGTCGACACCGCGGGCAACAGCAAGCTCGCCGACTTCGGCGTGGCGATCAAGGCAGGCAAGCAGACGTCCGCGGCCGGAACGCCGCTGTACATGGCGCCGGAGCAGTGGCAGGGAGCGCCGGCCAGCCCGGCGACCGACGTCTACGCCGCGACCGCCGTCTTCTTTGAGTGCCTGACCGGCAAGACCCCGTTCTCAGGGCAAGCTCCTGCAACTGCAGGAGCAGCACGTGACCGCGTCGGTGCCGATCGACCGGGTCGACACGCCGCTGCAGGGCCTCATCGCGCGGGGCATGGCCAAGAACCCGGCGGGCAGGCCGCAGAGCGCGATCGCGTTCGTCGCCGAGCTCGAGGCGGTGGCGGGCGCCGCCTACGGGCCGGACTGGGAGGAGCGCGGCCGCAGCCACCTCGCGGAACGCGTCGCGGCCCTGCTGCCGCTGCTGCTCCGCAACAGCCAGGCGGGCTCCTCTGGCACCTCGTACGCCTCGACCTGGCTCGGCGGCGGCCGGGGCGGCCGCCGGCGCAAGGCCGTGACCATCGCGGCGATCACGACGGCCGCGGTCGTCGTGGTCGGGGCCGTGGCCACCGCGGTCACGCTGAAGGAGAAGAGCAGCCACCAGACGAACCTGAACAGCTCGTCCCAGGTAGCGACGATCACGCCGTCCTTCAAGGCGGTGGCCAACGTGACGCCGCCGGTGGCGGCGTCAAAGTGCGCCACGCCGACCACGTTCACCTACAGCGGCACGCTCACGGCCACGGCGCCCGGGACGGTGAAGTACCAGTGGGTGTACTCGTCGGGGAAGCCGGGACCGGTGCAGACCGTGCAGCTTCACCGCGTGCCGGGCACAAGGCAGTGACCGGCGAGACCGTCAAGACCAAGACGGCCGGCAACGGCTGGGCCGAGATCAAGATGATCAGCCCCGTCGCGGCTGACCTCCAACAAGGCCAGCTACAAGCTCCTGTGCGCCAAGCCAGGCGCCGGCCAGATCGGCGCGTCGGCGTCCGTCCAGGTGCCCGCGAGCCACCGCCACCTGCCCGGCGACCCCGCCGACCCTCACCGCCACCGGCTCGATCTCCGACACCAAGGCCGGGACGGTCACGTACTACTGGGCGCTGTCCGACGGGCACGAACTCGGCCCCCGCGACCCTGACCTTCACCGGGCCGGGCACGATGGCGGTGGCGCCGCTGACGATCACCCCGCCGGGCGACCCGGGCAGCGGCGCAGGCCGTCCTCGTGGTGACCAGCCCGGTCGCCGCCGCCTCCAGCCCCGCGACGTACACGCTGACGTGCAAGGCCGCGAAGACGCCGCCGCTGAACGCTGACCGCGGCGACGTCGGTCAGCCCGGCGAGCCAGACGCTCACGTCCTGCACCGACGCCGCGCCGACCTTCACCTTCAGCGGCACGATCAGCGACAACAAGGCCGGGCACGGTCAGCTACCACTGGAAGCTGCCGAGCGGGAACGGCGCGACGCAGACGCTGAACTTCACCAAGGCGGGCAGCAAGACGGTCAGCAGCGACCTACAAGCCGACGCAGCGACACCGCCAGCGGGTCGGGCTCGATCGTCGTCACCAGCCCGGGCAGCGTGACGTCCAACGCCGCCGCGTTCACGCTGACCTGCGGCGCGGCGCTGACGATCACCAGCGACGCGCCCGCCACCGCCACGGTCGGCACCGCCTACTCGGGCACGGTCACCGTGTCCGGCGGCAAGGGCACCTACACCTGGGCCGCCGTGACCGGGCTGCCCGCCGGGCTGAAGGCAACCGCGAGCGGGGCGACGCTCACCATCAGCGGCACGCCCACCGCGGCGGGCACCTTCACGATCCCGCTGTCGGTGCACGACAGCGCGACGCCGCCAGGGGACGGGGACGACAAGCCTCGCGCTGACCGTCGGCGAGCCGGCGATGACGATCAGCAAGCAACGCCCCGGCGACCGCCACGGTCGGCACGGCGTACTCGGGCACGGTCACCGTGACCGGGGGGAACGGCACCTACACCTGGGGCACCGTGACCGGGCTGCCCGGCCGGGCTGACCGCGACCGCGAGCGGCGGGACGCTCACGATCAGCGGCACGCCCACGACGGCGCAGACCGCCACGGCCACCGTGACCGCCAGCGACACCGAGTCGACGCCGAAGACCGCGACGACGACCGTCACGATCACCGTCAGCCCGCCGGCGCTGAAGATCACCACCGGCTCGCTGCCGAACGGCACGCTCCGCACCGCCTACAGCGCCACGGTCGCCGCGACCGGCGGCACCGGGCACCGTTACGTGGTCGGCCAGCGGGCTCCCCGGCGGGCTGACGATGAGCTCGGCGGGGACGATCAGCGGCACGCCGAGCGCGTCGGGCACGCTTCAGCGTCACCGTGACCGCCACGGCCGGCACGACGGCCTCGGCGACGTACACCATCGTCGATCACGACCCCGGTCGTCACGTCGCCGAGCCCGACCCCGACCCCGACGCCGCCGCCGGTCGATCCTCACCTGACGCGCTCACGTCGGCCGCCGCCTCAGTCGCCCGCGCAGGCCGCTGGGGCGCCGAGCCGGCATAGCCCGGCTCCGCGCCCCAGCGGACGCCCCCGTGATGTAACCGCCTGAAGGCCTAGCGGTAGTCCAGGTCGTCAGGCGCCCAGGGCCGCCGCGACTGCCGCGGGATCCTGAGGTCTTCGGTGGCCGGGCGCGGCGGACCGGTCAACGGGGTCCACCGCCGCCAGCCCGGCGGTGGCCGTGCCGTGCAGGACGGCGGGCAGCCCGGCCGTCCACGCCTCGTCGAGCCCGGAGTGACCGCGAGCTGCGCGGTCAGCGTCGTCCGGCAGAGCTTGCCGTCGGCGGTGCGCGGCAGCGCGCTGGTGAACAGCCAGCGGACCGGGACCTTGTGCCAGCGCGAGCCTGGCCCGGCAGTACTCGGTGAGGTCCGCACCGCCGCCGACGGCAGCGGCGCGGACAGCCGGATCGCGGCGGCGACGATCTCATCTCAGAATCGGGGTCAGGCAGCGCCGACCACGGCGACCTCGGCGACCGCCGGGTGGCGCGAGCAGCACCTGCTCGACCTCCTGCGGCGCAACGGCCTGGCCGCCCCGGATGATCAGCGGTGCCTCCGGCATGATGTCGTCGACTCCTAGTTCACTGCGATAGACGCCGTTCCAGCGCGTTAGCGCGGCGGATGGCGTGGGGACGCCTGCCTCGGAGGGGTCGTGGCAGGTACCAGGATGGCTGGCTCGGCCCGCGACGCGCATCAATGACGCGCCATGAGTTTTTGCGGCTGCCACCCTGAGAATTCACTGGACTGCCCGGCTGAGCTGCCTATCGAGAACCGCCTACCTGTGCGATCGCATTCGAATAACCTGTGGTGCGCGATTCGGGGAAATCGCGTTGAGTTGTGGGACGGGACAGGGGCAAGCAGGCGTGCATGACAGGCATCCGTTAATTCTTGACCGTGACGCCGAGCTGACGGCGGTGACGGCCGCCGTCACGGCCGCCGCCGGGGGCCGCGGGGCCCTGATCCTGGTGCAGGGACCCGCGGGGATCGGCAAGACCACCGTGCTCGCGCGCCGCGTGCGCGGAGGCCGGCGCGCACGGCACTGCGGACGCTGACCGCGCGCGGCCTCGCCCTTGAGCAGGGATTCCCGTACGGCGTCGTCCGGCAGTTGCTTGAGCCGGCGCGGGCCGCGGCCGGCCCCGGCGAGTGGGACGCGCTGCTTGACGGCGCGGCGCGGCTGGCCCGGCGCGTCTTCGACGGCGCTCCCCGAGCGCGGCCGGCCGGGCAGGCTGGGCGGGCGCAGCCGGAGAGACGAGGCGTCCGCACGCCACCTGCACGGCCTGTACTGGCTCACCGCCAACCTGGCCGCGCGCGGGCCGCTGGTGCTCGCGGTGGACGACGCGCACTGGGCGGACGCGCCCTCGCTGCGCTGGCTGTCGCACCTGGCGGCGCGGATCGACGGCCTGCCGATCCTGTTGCTGCTCGGCCGCGCGCAGCGGCCCCGATCAGCCTGAGCGTCATCAGCGAACTGGCGCGACTACCCGGCGTGCGTCCCGCTTGAGCTGCGCCCGCTTGACCGTGCGGCCTCGGCCGCCCTGGTCAGGGACGCGGCTCGGCGACCGGGCGGGCCCGAGCTCTGCCGGGCCGCGCACGCGTCCACCGGCGGCAACCCGTTCCTGCTTGACGCCCTGGTCAAGGCGCTGCGGGCGCATGACGGCGGCGGACAGACGAGGTGACGGCGGCGTCTCTCGGCCCGCAGCCGGTCGCCGACGCGGTGGCCCGCAGGATCGGGCAGCTCGGCGCGGGCGCGGTCGCGCTGGTCCGGGCCCTCGCGCGTGCTCGGCCGCCCCGCCCCGCTGCGCTACGTGGCCGCCCTCGCCGACATGGACCTGCCGCAGGCGGCGCTGCTCACCGACCGTCTGCGCGGGGCGAGCGTGCTCGCCGCCGGGGCGCTGCTCGAGTTCGAGCACCCGATGGTGCGGACCGCCGATCTACGACTCGGTACCGCCGGGGATGCGGGCCATGGCCCACGCGCGTGCGGCGGCCCTGCTGGAACGCGACGGGCGCCGACGCGGAACTGGTCGGCGCTGCACCTGCTGCGCAGCGAGCCCGACGCAGACCCGCGCGCGGTCACGGTGCTGCGCGCCGCCGCCGCGTCCGCCAGCGGCCGCGGCGCCCCGGACACCGCGGCCGGGTACCTGCGCCGGGCGCTCGCCGAGCCGCCGCCCGCCGGGGCGCGGGCGGCGCTCCTGCTCGACCTTGGCCTCGCCCTGGCCAGCGACCGCGACGCGGCCGCCGTCGCGGTGCTGCGCGAGGCGGTCGCCCAGGCCGATGACGCCGGGCCGGACCCGACCGAGCCCGGACGCAGCCCGCCAGCCGGGCCAGGCGACGGCGGCGCTGCTCTGCGCCGGCGTCCTTGGCGTCTGGGGTCACCACGACAGCGCTCCGCCGAGTCGCCCTGGCCGGGCTGTCCGCACGCGGACGGCGACCCGCTCGTCGGCGGAGCCCGCTGGAGGCGGAGCTGTTCGCCAACTCGTGGGCCAGTGCCGCGACCGCGCGGTCCGCGTGGGAGCGGATCCGCCCAGGCTCGATGCCGTCGCGGAGGAACCGCGAGCCGGGCCCGGCAGTGCTCGACTGGCACGTCTACGAGGCGCTTTCCGCCACGATCGCCGCCCGCCGGGGCAGTGAGGTGATGACCCGCTTCGCCCCGGCGCTGGCCGGGCGAGGCACGGCGGTCATCGAGCGGGACTCGCTCCGCGCGGTCGCCGCCATGCTGGTGCTGATCTGGAACGACGAGCTCGAGCAGGCGCTGGCGGTCAGCGACGCGGTGCTCGCCGACGCCAGGGCGCGCGGCTCGATGAACATGATCGCCAACGTGCGCTGCCTGCGGTCGATGATCCTGCGCAGGCTCGGGCGGCTGCAGGAGGCCGCGGACGACGGCCGGGCGGGGCTCGACTTCAAGCTCAAGACCGTCGCCGCCGCTCGCGGTCGCCTGGGCGGCCGGCGTTCCTCGTCGAGGCGCTGACCAAGATCGGCCGGTTCGCCGAGGCCGAGGAGGTGGTGGCGGTGGCGCGAGGACCGCCGCCCGCCCGACGGCTGGATCCACACCGTCATGTTCACCCAGGCGCGGGGCGCGCTCCGGGTGGCGGCCCAGCGGCACGAGGAAGGCCTGGCGGACCTGCGCCGGGCGGCCGAAGGCTGGCGCGCCCTCGGCGTGTCAAGCCCGGCCGGCGCCACCTGGCGGATCCCGGCCGTGGTCGCGTGCACGGCCCTCGGCCGCCAGGAGGAGGCGGCGCGGCTCGCCGCCGAGCAGCTGGAGCTGGCGCGCGCGGTCGGTACCCCGGCGACCCTCGGGGTCTCGCTGCGGGTCGCCGCGCCGTTCGCGCCGGACCCGGAGCACACCCTGGGCGAGGCCATCTCCCTGCTTGAAGCCGTGGACGGCCGTTACGAGCAAGGCGTCGCGCTCGCGGAACTCGGGGCGCACCGGCGTCGCGCGGGCCGGCGCGCGCGAGGCGCAGGGAACCGCTTCGCCGGGCCCTTGACTGCGCGGAGCGGACGGGCGCGCGAGCGGTTGCGCGGCTACGCGCGCGCCGAGCTGCTCGCCGTCGGCGCCCGGCCGCGCCGGGCCGCGCTCACCGGCCCCGACGCGCTGACCAGCGCGGAACGCCAGGTGGCCGCGCTGGCCGCGGATGGGCGGTCGAACCGGCAGATCGCGCAGCACCTGTTCATCAGCCCAGGCGACCGTGGAGACCCACCTGCGGCACGCCTTCCACAAGCTCGGCATCACGTCCCGGGCCGACCTGCCCGCACGGCTGGCCCGCAGGCGTGAGTGAGACTCGTAGGGTGCCGCGCATCATTGAGGTTGACAGCGCCGACGACCCGCGGCTGGCGGACTACACCCGGCTGACGGACGCCGGCCTGCGGACGCACCTGGAGGCCGAGCACGGCCTGTTCATCGCCGAGGGCACGAAGGTCATCACCCGGGCCGTCGCCGCGGGGTACCCGGTGCGCTCCGTGCTCCTTGGCCAAGAGCCGGCTGGCCGACCTGCCCGCCCTCGGTCGAGGCGGCGGGCGCGGCCCGGTGTACGTGGTCCCGGACGAGGTCGCCGAGAGCCTCACCGGGTACCGGGTGCACCGGGGAGCGCTGGCGTCGCTCGGCCGCAAGCCGCTGCCCGAGGTCAGCGCCGTGATCGGGGACGCGCGGCGGATCGTCGTGCTTGAGGATCTGGTGGACCACGGCAACGTGGGCGCGATCTTCCGGTGCGCCGCCGCGCTCGGCGTGGACGCGGTGGTGCTGTCGCCGCGGTGCGCCGACCCGCTGTACCGCCGGTCGGTCAAGGTCTCGATGGGCGCCGTGTTCGCCATCCCGTACGCCCG
Source organism: uncultured Actinomycetota bacterium (assembly GCA_963735315.1). Lineage (GTDB taxonomy): Bacteria > Actinomycetota > Actinomycetes > Streptosporangiales > Streptosporangiaceae > Trebonia. The sequence continues at coordinate 124,340 of CAVTKQ010000006.1, read as the reverse complement.
GATGGCCGGCTGGTACGACGGCCTCGCCGGAGCTGAAGGCCGGCGGGTTCCTTGTCCTCGCGCTGACCCCCGACGAGCGGCGCCACGCCGATCAGCGAGCGCCCTGCGCGACACCGAGGCGGGTCGCGCTGCTGCTCGGCACCGAGGGGGACGGGCTGTCCGCGCGGTGGCTGCACGAGGCCGACGAGCCGGTGCGCATCCCGATGAACCCGGCGGCGCGCGCCGCCGGGGTGGACTCCCTCAACGTGGTGGCCGCGGCCGCCATCGCCTGCCACCTGCTCGTCAGCAGGGCCGGACTAAGAAGCCGCTGCCCGGCCACGCGCAAGCCCCAGCCAGGCGGCGAGGCTGGCGATCTCCGCGTCGATCGCGGCGGACATCTCTGGGGTGAACGGGACGTCCTGGTGGACGGCGCTGACCCTGAGCACGCCGGCCTTGCGGTCGGCGGTGGCGTCGAGCTTGCCGACGAGGCGGTCGCCGTACAGGATCGGCAGGGCGTAGTAGCCCCAGCGCCGCTTCGCGGCCGGCTTGTACATCTCCAGCTGGTACTCGAACTCGAAGACCTCAAGCGCGCGCACGCGGTCGTGCACCAGGCGGTCGAACGGTGAGAGCAGCGCCGCGCGGCCCTCGAAGGCCGGGCCGGCGGTTTCGTCCAGGTAGCACGGGTCGACGCGCCACTGGCCCTTGACGCCCTCGATCTCGGCCGGCTCGCCGGCGGCCGCGCCGACGATGGCGGGCTCCACCGTGGCGGTTTCCGGGCCGGCGGTGCGGGCGATGCCGAGGGCCGCGAGCCTGCGCCGGTCCCGCTCCCGCGCGGCTTCCGCCGCGGGGAGGACCGGGTGGTCGGGGTAGACCCGCGCGGCGAGGTCCCACAGCCGCTCCCTGCCCTTGCGGCCGGCGACCGCGACCTCGCCGCGCGACACCATGAACCCGAGGAGCCTGGTGACGTTCTTGTTGTTGGTCCAGCCGGTGGACTCCCACGGCTTCTCGCAGAGGTCAGGCAGCTCCCTGGACGGCAGCGGGCCGCCGGCGGCGAGCCGGGCGAGGATGTCGAGCCTGCACTTGTCGTTGGCGGCGACCCACTCGCGGACGAAGACCTGCCAGTCCCGCAGCTCGCCGGCCCCCGGCCACGCGGCCATGTCCGCCCGGTAAGCGGCGATGTCCTCGGCCGGGCGCAGGAAGGCCCGCAGCTCGATGACGTCCTGGCTGGCAATCGCCGCCTTCAGGTCATCGGGGTGGTAGGCCGGCCCGAGCCGGGACCAGGCGACGAGGTCCGCGCTCGGCGCGACCGCGCTGACCGGGTCGAGCTGGAGCATGGTCAGCCGCCGCACCATGGTGAGCAGGTCCGGCGGCCGCTGGCTGGTCAGCAGCTGGGCGCGGACGGCGACCCGCCGCGCTTCCGGCCGGCTGAGCTGGTGCACCGTTGCCATGAGGACGAGGGTACGCCGCGCCTATGACACTGGGCCGGCGTCACTGGCGCCGCCTGCCCGTGCGCGCGCTGACGGCGGTCCGCGCGCCGAGGACGGGCTGCCCGCCCTGCCCGCCGCGGAACCCGGCGTCCCAGGGCCAGTGCCCCCGGTCGTCGGCGTAGACCAGCTGCAGCGCCGTGAACTGCGGCCGGTTGAGCGCCGCGGCGACCGCCAGGTGCACCGCGGGCTCCGCGACCCGCACGACCTCGATCACCAGCCCGTCGCGCAGCGGGAGCACCTCGCCGGGCCGGGGCGCGTCGGCGTCCGCGACGTGCCCGGCGACACCGTTCAGCAGGTCAACGGCGCGGTCATACGGCATCCCGGTCACCACGAGCTCGGGCCGGTCGTGCCCGGCCAGCCCGACCGTGTACGCGTACGGCGGCCGGCGCCGCTCCCGCTGCACCCCCTGCACGATCCAGCAGTGCTGTTCGAGCAGCTCACGCAGGTGCTCAAGGTAGTCATGCCAGGTGGCCTCAGGATGATCACATTGCCAGCACACGTTAGTACCTCCGATATACAAGCGACAATGAAGCCACTGTAACCAAGGCGACCGACATTCTGTTCGAGCAAGATCGCCCGGGGAGCCCGCCGCGCGGCTCCCGGCGCGCGCGAAAATGAGTCGCGCCCGGTGGCGGCCGGGTGTCTAGTGGAGAGATGCGGATTCAACGCGTGGACGCGGCGGACGCCGGTGTCGTGCGGGCGTGTCACGCGGTGCACGTGGCGGCGCACGCGGTGGATGACCCTGAGGGAGACCCGCCGTTCTCGCTCGCGCTGTTCAGCGCCCACCTGGCGCACGGCTGGTCCTGCGACCCGACCGAGGTCTGGTGCGTACCAGCGGACTCGCTCGGGCGCGGCGGGGCACGGCGGACCGGTGGCGGCCTTCTGCCGGATCATGCTGCCGGACCTGGAGAACCGGGGCCGGGCGTTCGTGACGGTGACCGTGGACCCGGCGTTCCGGCGGCGCGGCCTCGGCCGGGCGCTCCTGCGGCACGCCGCGCGGCGGGCCGAGGCCGGCGGCCGGAGCGTTCTCGACGGCAACGTGGTGCAGGGGTCGGCGGGCGAGGCGTTCGCCCGGCGGCTCGGCGCGGAGGCCGGCCTCGTGGACGCGCGGCGGTTCCTTGACCTGCGCAAGGTCCAGGCCAGCCGGTTCGCGGAACTGCGCGCGGCGGCGGCCGGGCAGGCCGCCGGGTACTCGCTGATGTCGTGGACGGGGCGGACTCCGGAGGACGAGCTTGGCCGGGTCGCCGGGGTGTTCAACGCGATGAACGACGCGCCGCGCGAGGAAGGCTGGTTCGAGGACGACATCTGGGACGCCGACCGGGTCAGGGACCGCGGCGACATGCAGGTGCGGTTCGCGGGAAACCGCGGCTACTCGGTCGCGGCGGTGCACGACGCGACCGGGGAGATGGCGGCGCTGACCCAGCTGTTCGTCGACCCGGCGGATCCCGACTGGGGACACCAGGGGCTCACCGGGGTGACCCGGCCGCACCGCGGCCACCGGCTCGGCCTGCTCACCAAGGCAGCCATGCTCGAATGGCTGGCGACGGCCGAGCCGCAGCTGGCGCACGTCGAGACCAACAACGCGGCGGCCAACTCGTACATGATCGCCGTGAACGAGGCACTCGGCTTCGAGCTAGCCGAGCCTGGCTTCCAGTTCTTCGCCCTCCCGGTCGCCAAGGCCGGCTAGCGCGCGGGCGGGCCGTCAGGCGGCGACCTCGCTGATCGCGGCCGCGAGCTGGCCGGGCGAGGAGATCATCGTCAGGTGCCGTCCAGGGACGGTCGACGGCGGCGGCGCCCCGATGCGGCCCGCCGTCGCGGCCGCGTCCGCCGGGGACATCTGCGGGTCGCCGGCGCCGTAGATCACCCGCTTCGGCACGCTGAGCGCGCGCAGCGCGGCGAACTGGGCGGACGTCATGCTGGGGATTCCGTGCCTGAGCGTGTAGGCCACCTCGCCCGCGAACCCGGGCTGCTGCAGCGGCAGCCGCCAGGTTTCCACCCCGGCCGCGCTGAGCGGCGGGCACCGCGGGCCGCACTGCGCGTTGTAGAGCTTCCTGATCAGCCAGTCCTGGCTGAGCGCGAGCCGGAGCAGGGACGTCCGGTACGGGTCGACCAGCAGCCAGCCGGGGAACCCCGGCCCGCTCAGCGGCGTGGCGTCGCCGTCGAGGAACACCACGCCGCGCACCGCCCGCGCGCCGCCGGCCACCGCGGCGAGGCCGACCACCGCGGCACCGCTTGAGTGGCCGACCAGGACGGGCGCGCTCGCGCCGGTCAGCCCCTTAACCGCCAGGAAGGCGAGCAGCTGGGCCGCCAGGTGGCTGGTGCTGTACGGGGGGCTCGGCGCGCTGTAACCGGTTCCGGTGAGGTCGATGGCGAACACCCGGTGGTCCGCGCCGAGGACCGGGCCGAGCGACGCGAACGTGTCCGCGGTCTCGAACGCGCCGGGCACCAGGACAACGGGCGTGCCGGTCGTGCCCCACTCGCGGTACCGGGTATCAAAGCCGCCGCCGCGGGCCATCAGCAGGCCGGCTGGCCGGGGCGCCGTGCCATTGGTGGAGAAGTTGTAGCCGAAGCTCGCGGCGGTAAGCGCCAGCACGAGCACGACCCCCGTCAGCAGGAACCACCGCGCGACCCGCCACACTCGCTCGCGCCGGCTCCGCCGGGGGCGGGCGGGCTGCGCCGCGGGCTCGTCGCTCATGATGGGCACCAACCTAAGCGGTCAGCGGCCTCACCCGCCGCGGATACCGCTAAACGGATATCAACGGACATCCGCGACCAATGGGCCACATAACACAAACGCAACATGCGGCACTGAGACCCATTTTTCGCGATTCGGCACCAGGGACAGATGTGATCACGATAAGGTCACTTCGAGGTGAAGGACCGGTTACTCAGGTCTCGACGTTGTTGTGGCTCTGATGGCTTCGTGTTGGGACGGGTGTTCGCAACAATGGTGAGAAGGTCTGCGTCTGGAAAGCACGGGCGCTCCGTCAGAACGCTTAGCCGCTCCGCTAAATGGCCTCGCCTGGCCGTGGCCGTGCTGCTAGCCGGGGCAGCGGGAGTCGCCTCCTACACCTTCTTCCCGAGTGCCGCCGTCGCGCCCGTTGCCGACCGCCTTAGCCTGAACCCCCCGGTGTTCACCGCCCCGGCCCTGGCCGGCCTGCTCGGGCAAGGCCAGAGCGCTTCTTACTCCGCCCCGCCGGCGATGGTGGTTACCGCCACCGCCAGGGCCCGGATGGCGAAGCACAAGCCCGGGCCTACGCACGCTCCCCGTCCTACCGTTCCCGCGTCTCCTCCAGGCACGCCGTTCACCGACGCTGCCGGGCTGGGCATCTACGACGGCAAGTCCAGCCCGAGCGGCATCGAGACCGCCGCCAGCTGGCTCGGCTCCGCAAGCTCCATCAAGTACGCCCAGGACTTCATCGACGCCACGGACTTCTCGCACATCAGCAATCCGTGGCAGCTTCCGAACTGGAAGGGCACCCCGTACACGATGGTCTGGGGCGTCCCCATGCTCCCGTGCGGAGAGCCGTCAACGCAGTGCTCCACGAACGTGTCGGACTACGACGAGGTCGCGAACGGCGGCGCCAACAGCTACTACAAGACCCTGGCGCAGAACCTCGTGTCCGCGGGCTTCGGCTCTTCCGACATCCGGCTCGGCTGGGAAATGAATGCCGACTGGATGGGCTGGGGCATCTGCAACCAGACGACTCGGCGCTGTCGAGCTCGGCGAGTGATTTCGTTCCCGCCTTCAGGAACATCGTGACCAGCATGCGCAGCGTCAGCGGCGCGAACTTCAAGTTCATCTGGAACCCCATCGACAGCAGCAACGCCAGCTGCTCCGGCGCCAGCCTGGAGAACTTCTACCCGGGTGACAGCTACGTCGACGTGGTCGCGCTCGACACGTACGACGGCATCGGCGGGGAGACCAGCGACACCGCGCGCTGGACCGACTTGCTGAACGGCGTTAACGCGGGCGGCTGGACCGCGGTCGCGCCCGACGCGATCAACGGGCAGAACTTCCAGGGTTACGGGATGAACTGGCTCGTCGCGTTCGGCAAGGAGCACAACAAGGAAGTCGGCCTGCCGGAATGGGGCCTCAACTCGGCCGACACGGCCGCCGGAGGCGGGGACGACGCGTACTTCATGACCCAGATGGCGAGCTGGATCAAGGCCAACGCCACCGGCCCGGCGATCTTCTGGAACTTCGGCGAGGGAACCTTGCCGCTAGACATACCGAATTACACGTCCGGTGGTACCCCGGACGCGACCGCGGCCTTCAAGGCCGCGTTCAGCGCCGGCTAACTAGCCCAGCGCTACCCGAGGACCAGCGAGGCCTGGTTGGGTCCTGGCCGGATAACCGTCACGGCCGGGCGGCTGGCACCGGGACGCCACGACGCCAGCTGCGTCTTGGTAGTGAAGTTGAACTCGGCGACCAGGCTGTCGCCGCGGCCCGGCCAGCCGAAGCCGACAAGGGCGTCGCTGCTGACGAACGTTCCCGGCACGGGCATGAGCCGGCCGCCGGCCATCGGGCGCGACCTCAAGGCGCATGGCCAGCTCGCCGCCGTCCCCGGTGCCGCCCGAGCTCAACTGGAGGGCGAGGAAGCCCCCGTCGGGACTGAACGCTCCGCTGGTCACCGAGCTCCCCGCGGGCACCGCGACCACGGTGTGCTTGCCGCTCGCCAGGTCGAGGGCCTGGACGCTGCACTCAGCGGAGCACCGCGGCGTCCAGGCGATCTCGCCCGGGCTCGCGGCCAGCACCCGGTCGAACTGCCGGCTGGCCCTAGGGGCAGCCGGGTCCCACAGCTTGTCGACCGTCGCTCCCGGTTGCTGGCGGCCGGCGCCAGCAGCAGGCCGCGGTTCGTTCCCTGGACAATGTAGTAACCGGGCGGGAGCCGGACCGGCCGCGAAAGCGCCCCGTTGGCGCTGGCCTCCCTGGCCGTCCCGGCCGCGGTCGTCATGCTGGCGCCCGGCGCGTAGCTGGTCAGCCAAACGGCGCCCGCGGTGGCGGCCGGCGCGACCAGGTTGGCGGGGCCGACCCGGGTCACTGACCGCGCGCCGTCGGCCAGGAACCAGACCGGCGCCGGCGGCCCGGCGCAACTGCCGCACCCGGTCGGCAAGGCCGGGCTGGCCTGCACCGCCCAGCCGCCGGCGATGCGGATGAACTGGTAGCCGGTCTGGTTGGCGGGCAGGCCGGCGATCGGCTCGGAGCCGCCCGAGGCCGGCGAGAACCAGACGGGCTGCGCTCCCGCGTCGGGCAGCCGGAGGCCGCTGTCCCACGCCAGGGTCTGCCCGGCGATCCCGTCAGGACCGGGAGGCAGGCTGAGCGCCGGCACTGGCGCCGGGCTCGCGCTGGCCGGCGCGCGGTGGGCAGCCGCGGGAGCCTGCTGGTGGCGCGGGAGGCTGAGGTAGACAGCGCCGCCGGCGACCACCGCGAGGACCGCGGCGATCACCGCCAGGCGGCGCGGCCACGGACTGGGGTCGCGGTCCCCGCCCTGGCTGAGGATGTCCTCCATCGCCGCACCCCCAAGAGCACGCTGGTCTGCATCCACCACCATACGTCGGCCGCCCGGACGCCGGCCTCGCCGGGCGGGTGCGGGTTGGCGTGACATCCCCGGGGCCCGCCAGAACGGGGGCTTGACTTCGCCGTCAGGCCCGCGCGACGCTACGGGGGCGCCACCGCCTGCTGGCCGGCGACTGGCGCGTCCCGGCTTGGTAGTGTCTGGCTGCGGGGCGACAAGGCGGGATTTAGTGCATGCAGAGCACGTCTTCTTGCCGCCGGGAACGGTCGCGGAAAGGCAGGGCACGCATCGTGGCTTCCGTACGCGGGACGGGGCGGGCGCAGGGGCCTGCGGCCGGCGGTTCCCGGTCCGCCGGGGCACACGCCACCCTGTGGTGGGCCGGGGTGGCCGCCTTCGGGCTGGCGACTGACGCCGCGGGCAAGGCCTGGGCGCTTTCCGCGCTCCGCAACGGGCACCAGGTCACCGTCGCCGGCGGCCTGCTGCGCCTCCAGCTCGTCATCAATCACGGGGCCGCGCTCGGCATCGCCGCCGGGTACGAGCCGCTGCTAGTCGTCGTTGGCCTGGCGGGCGTGGTCCTGCTCGGGTTCTGGGCGGTCAAGGCAGCAAACGAGGCCGAGAGGTCGGGTGCCGCGCTCGCCGCGGCCGGCGCGGCAGGCAATCTCCTGGACCGCCTGACCCGCCCGCCCGCGGCACTGCACGGCGGGGTGGTGGACTGGCTGCACGTGCCGTTCTACGGTCCGACGTTCAACCTGGCCGACGTGTGGCTCCGGGGCGGCCTGCTGCTCGCCGTGGGTGCCTGGCTGTGGCAGCACCGCCGCCGGGCAGGCAGCCAGCCCGATGCGGCGGGCGAACCCGGTCCCGGGGCGTGACGCGAGCCGTTCCGCTCCGGCTGGCTAGCGGAGCTGCGCCACGATGGAGTCGGCCTGGGCCATGGTGACCGGCATCTTGATCTCGCTGATCGGGACCGTTCGCATGCCCCCGTCAACGAACACGACCTGGTCCTTGGTGCACCCGCGCAACTCGGGATAGCGGGCCACGATGGCGTCCTGCTCCGCTCGCGACTGCTCGAACTGCTGCTGCGCCTGCGCCGCCTTGGCTTCCATGGCCGGGATGACCTTCTCCTCGAAGGCCTTCTTCATCCGCCGCCCGATGGCCCGCCCGGCGAACCCGAGCGCCGCCCCGAGCACCGCGCCACCGATGTCATCGATCACGTTGTCGCCGGAGTCGAAGTCGAAGTCGCGCCTTCGCTGGCCCTGGCTCGAGCCGCGGTTCTTGCGCAGCTGCGAGTCGGAGCCCTCCACGTTGTAATGGTCGTAATCGCCGTCATCGACGCTGCCGGCGCCCTGCCATTGTCCCGGCTGTCCCGGCTGTCCCGGCGCGGCGCCGGGCTGCTGTCCCGGCGCGGTGCCCGGCCATTGTCCCGGCGCGCCGCCCGGCTGCTGTCCCGGCGCCGTGCCCGGCGCGCCGCCAGACCTGGTTGAGGCGCTGGAAGGCCTGCCCCCGCGCCCCGTTCATCATGTCAAAGAGCTCACGCGCGGTGCGCACCTCGGCGCTGCTGCCGCACCGAGGGCACACTGACGGTCCTACCTGATAAGCCACGGTCCCATCATGCTCTCCTTCCTGCCTTTTCTGATAGCCCAATTAGGCAACGAACCAGGTGAACGTGACGTGCCCGCGCACTTCGCCTCTCTATTGGTCATGAATTGACGTTGGAAGGTGCCCTACCTGTTCCGCTGACTGGTAATCGGTGGCAGATTATGAGTGCTTGTGTCGTCCGCGATCCAAGGAGCCGCGATGAAGAGCCCCGTCGCCCACTGGGGGTCCAGGGAGTGGCGGAAGAACATCGACGGCCTCGTCCCCGACCCGGCGCACCCGCAGGCCTTCCCCTCGAAGTACCCGATGGACCTGATGGGCCGGATCCGGGTCAGGCTCTGCGCGGAAGACGGGAGCCTGGTGGCGTACGGGTTCGGCGGCCAGCGGGTCGTGCTGCCGGCCGAGTCCGTGGGCGCGGTGACATACGGTCAGCTCGTTCCGCACGGGGCGCGTCACCCACGGCCGCGCGCTGCTCGTGCTCGACCATGACGGCCGGATCCTGCTGCGCGCGGACGGCCTGTGGGAAACCCACGGCGAGGTGCAGGACGTCTGCCACGCGGCCATGGTGCCTAGCCCGGCGCACGTGTGGTCTGACTCCAGAAGTACCGCGGAATTCCACGTCGGGGAATTCGAGATCGGCAGCTCAAGTCTCGGCGCGCCGCCGGACGGCGCCGCCCGGCGGCCGCCGCAGTTCGCGAAGGCGCGCGGCTACGTCAAGCTGCGCACGAGCCCGCGCGGCACGAGCCTGCGCGTGCTCGCCCTGATCGTGCTGTTCCTGGCGACAGCCGGGCTTGGCGGCTTCATCGGCGTGATCCCGGCGGTGGCGCTCCCGAGTGGTTCGGCGCGGTGCGGACGCTGATCGGCATCGCCGGCGCGGCGTTCGGGCATGGCCGGGCGGCATCTGGGCTGGCGCGGCCATCACGCACCTGCTGGCGGACGCGGCGCGCTGGGCGGCGACCTCCTGGGCGGCCGGGCACGCTGGCGCCGCCGCGCCGCTTCTTCGGCCGCCGCCGCGAGCAGTCCGGATGCCTGGCTCGCCGCGGCGAACGTCGGCCTCGGTGTTCCTGGTCATCGCGCTGATCGGCTGGGGACCCGGCGTCGGCATCGCCTCGCTGGCCCACGGGTTCCGCGACTCGTCGCTGGTCGCGGAGCTGCGCGCGAACGGCGCGGCGATCCAGGGGACGCTGATCGACGTGCCGCAGTACTCAACCGACGACACGGCGACCCGACCGTGACCGACGTGCCCGACCCTGTCCTTCCTCGGCTTCGAGGCGACCGATCCGTCGATCGGCGGCCGCCCGCTGCCGCTCGACGCGTCCGACCCGGCCGATACCGACGCAGCCGGAGACGGTCGTCTACCTGAAGTCCGACCCCGACGTCGCGGCGGCCGAGCAGCAGGTCACCGGCTCGGTCTGGCACGGCGCGCCGACGGCGAACCTGATCTCCGGCGGGCTGTTCACGCTGGCGCTGCCCGCCGCTCATCTGGCTCCTCGTGCTGCGCGTGCGCCGCCGCCGCTGGCGGCGCGCCAAGGAGTTCGTCGACGACCTGACCGGGTGAGCGCGCTCGTTCCGCGTGCGTGGGTGACCCCAAGGGCGCGCGCCGGGACGATATAAGTGACCCATGACGGAAGACGCGGCACAGTACATTCCTTCGGACGCCGGACAGGGCGCTCGCACTGGCGGTCGACGGCTGCCGGGCCCTGGCCGCCGCCGGCCAGGCCGACATGGTGTGGGGGCACCCGAGCGTCCGTGACCCGGCAAGGCCGCGGCGTCTGGATGAAGGCCTCCGGCTGGGGCTTCGAGGAGGTCGACGCCAGCCGGATCGTGCTCGTCTCGCCGGCCGGCGAGGTCCTGGCGGGCACCGGCCCGCGGCACATCGAGTACCCGATCCACACGGAGATCATGGCCGCCCGCCCGGACGTCGGCGCGGTGGTGCACACGCACTCCTCGGCGGCCTGCCAGTTCGCCGCGCTCGACGTGCCGCTGCGCCCGCTCGACCACGCGGGCTCGCTGTTCTGCTACCCGACATTCCCCGCTTCCCGCTGACCGGCGGCCTGATCAAGAACCAGTCCCTCGGCCAGGCCCTGGCGGCGGCGCTCGGCGACGCGGTCGCGATCCTGCTCCCGCAGCACGGCATCGTCACGGTCGGCCCGGACCTGCCCGCGGCGATCATGGCCGCGGTGCTCCTCGACCGCGCCTGCCGGACCCAGCTGGCGGCGATGGCGGCGGGGCCGCTGCGGGTGTGGGGTGCCGAGGATGACACGGTGGCGAAGCGCGCCGACGTGTGGTCGCCGAAGCAGCTCCGGGCGGGCTACGAGTACCTGCTCCGCCAGGCGTGAGCGCGGCTTTCCGCGCCCGCCACCTGGACCACCCCGTCAGGCCCGCTCACACCGCGCCACCCTCGGCTGCCAGACACTGCTCGGCTACCGACGGAGCGCGTCCCGGCTAGGATTTGGCAGGCACTTGCCCGTTACGCGTTCCCGCGCTTAGGAGAGCCCGCCATGCCCAGCTCAACGGAGCTTCGCGCGCTTGAGGTCATCACCGCCTGCGCCGAGCGTGGCGAGGTACTGTCCAGCTACTCCGAACTTGCCGCCGCGATCGGCCTGTCGTCCCGGTCGCGCGTTAGCGAGCTGATCGGCCGCCTGGAGAAGGAAGGCCTGATCGAGGTCCGCCGCACCACCGCCGGCCGGGTCCGCACGGCGACCATCCGCCCGGCGGGCCTGCGCCCGTCGCGGACGGTCCCGGTCCTCGGCCGGGTGGCGGCGGGCGTGCCGATCCTCGCCCAGACGGACGACCTGGTGGACCTGGTATCGCTGCCCGCCAGCCGCGCCCGCGGCGCCGAGGTCTACATGCTCGAGGTCAAGGGCGAGTCGATGACCGGCGACGGCATCCTCGACGGCGACCACGTGGTCGTGGTGGTCGACCCGCGCCCGGCGCCTGGCGCGATCGCGGTCGTCCTCATCGGCGAGGAAGCGACCGTGAAGCACGTCTACTACGAACGCGATGCCCTCCGGCTGAAGTCCTCGAACCCGGCCTTCCCCGACCTGGTCTACGGCCCGGAAGACAACCCGGTCGTCCAGGGCCGCGTAATCGGCGTAGTCCGCTGGCTCACCCACTGATCTCCAGATTGCGCTACCGGCAGTCAGGGATGCGATCACAACCGGTTAAGTCGCTGTGGCGACGGCAATACTTCAAGCGTTACGTACGCCGACAGCAGCCTGGGAGCCAACGATTATAGGCATTCCTGTCTTTGGACTAAAGACTCGCAAAGGTGATCAATGTCCGCCATGATGTGGCGCTAGAACTACATCAGAACAGGACATGTACGAACGTGTCCGACGATGCGGTTCTTTGTCAACGCAAGGGAGATGGGAATGCGTTTTCGCCATGTCATGGCGGCCTTGGTGCCTGTCGGGGCCGCATCGGCGCTTGCGATCCTGCCGATCGGCGCGTCCACCGTGGCGCACGCCGCGACGGCGGCGGCCGGTCATGTGACCCCGGGGTCAGTTCTCCGCTGGCTTACCAGTACGTCGGTAAAGCCAGGCTCGCGCTCCGCTGACGCTGGCTTCCTGTTCACTTGCCAGGAGCCCGGTGCCGCGCTCAACTGCTACACGCCGCAGGAACTCGCCACCGCGTACAACATCCCCAGCAAGCTGACCGGTGCCGGGCAGACCATCGTCATCATTGACGCCTTCGGCAGCCCGACGCTTACCCAGGACCTGGGCGTCGAGGACAGCACGTTCGGGCTGCCCGGCCGCGAACCTCAACGTCATCTACCCCAACGGCCAGCCGGCCTTCGACCCGACCAACGCCGACGAGGTCAACTGGTCCGGCGAGATCGCGCTTGACGTCGAGTCCGCGCACGCCATCGCGCCGGCCGCCAAGATTGACCTGGTCATCGCCAAGAGCGACAACGACGCCGACATCCTGAGCGCGCTGAAGTACGTGGTCGCGCACCGCCTCGGCTCCGTCCTGTCGCAGAGCTTCGGCGAGGCGGAGTCCTGCGAGGCCCCGTCGATCGTCAAGGCCGACCACGTCCTGTTCGCGGCGGCCGCGGTCGAGGGCGTGACCGTGTTCGCGTCCTCCGGTGACGACGGCGCCGCCCAGCCGACCTGCGACGGGTCGAGCTTCATCAAGTCCGCCAGCCTGCCGGCCGCGACCCGCTGGTGACCGGCGTCGGGCGCGACCAGCCTCACCGCGTCCCAGCCGGACGGCGCCTACCAGTCCGAGACGGCGTGGAACGACGAGTTCGGCTCGAGCGGCGGCGGCTTCAGCAAGATGTTCGCGCGCCCGGTCGTACCAGAACGGCTTCGTTCCCTCCAGCCGGCCGCGGCGTGCCCGACATCTCCTACAGCGGCGACGTCAACAACGGCCTGCTGATCGCCTGGTCCCAGGGCGACCCGGCCAACGTGGGCGACATCTTCCTGTTCGGCGGCACCAGCGCCGGCTCGCCGCAGTGGGCCGCGATCATCGCGCTCGCCGACCAGGCCGACCACCACCGGCTCGGCTTCCTCAACAACGACCTGTACTCCCTCGCGCGCTCGCACGTCAGCTCGGTCTTCCACGACGTCACCACCGGCAACAACACCGTCTCGCTCACTGACGCCAGCGGCAACCCGGTGAACATCACCGGCTTCCCGGCGACCAAGGGCTGGGACGCCGTGACCGGCCTCGGCACCCCGAACGTCGCCCACCTGCTCCAGTTCCTGCGCTAAGGGCCGGGCTCAGCGCTAAAGCCAGCAGGCGGATAAGGTCCCGGGAAGGACATCAGGCGTCCTTCCCGGGACCTTCCCTTTGCCTGTCCGCCGTGCGGGTCGCCGCTGCGTGAGCGAGGTCGGCGGCAAACGGCGCACGGCTCCTCGGCCGCCAGGCGAGTACACGAATTCGAGTCTTAGCGCTTAAGCGCCGCAAGCGCTGCCAATTTCCGCCATGATATGGCGTGGTTCGCATCAGAACATGACATGTACGAACCTGTCAGACGATGCGTCCTTTGTCCATTCAGGGAGTATTGGAATGCGTTTTCGTCATGTGATAGCAGCCTTGGTGCCGGTTGGGGTGGCTTCCGCGTTCGCGCTGCTGCCGGCGGCCGCGTCCGCCGCGGCGCCCGGCGCGGCCGCGGCCGGTCATGTGATCCCGGAGGTCAGCTCTCCGCTGGCGTACAAGTACGTCGGCAAGGCCGGCACGCGCGCCGCCGCGGCTGGCTTCCTGTTCACCTGCCAGGAGCCCGGTGCCTCGCCCAACTGCTACACGCCGCAGGAGCTTGCCGCCGCCTACGACCTTCCCGCCAAGCTGACCGGGGCCGGGCAGACGATCGTCATCATTGACGCCTTCGGCGACCCGACGCTCGGCCAGGACCTTGCCACCGACGAGCGCACGTTCGGCCTGCCGCACGCGAACGTCGCCATCATCTACCCCAACGGAAAGCCGGCCTTCAACGCGGCCAACGCCGACGAGGTCAACTGGACCGGCGAGATCGCCCTTGACGTGGAGTCCGCGCACGCCGTCGCGCCGGCCGCCAAGATTGACCTGGTCATCGCGAAGAGCGACAACGATCCCGACATGCTGAACGCGCTGAAGTACGCGGTATCGCACCACCTTGGCTCCGTCCTGTCCCAGAGCTACGGCGAGGCCGAGTCCTGCGAGGCCAAGTCGGTCGAGCAGGCGGACCACACCCTGTTCGGGCAGGCGCAGGCCAAGGGCATGTCCGTGTTCGCGGCCTCAGGCGACAACGGCGCCGCCCAGCCGAGCTGCAACAACAAGACCTACATCAGGTCGGTCGGCCTCCCGGCCGCGGACCCGCTGGTGACCAGCGTCGGCGCGACCAGCCTCACCGCGGTGCAGCCGAACGGCGCCTACAAGTCCGAGACGGCGTGGAACGACAGCTACGGGTCGAGCAACGGCGGCTACAGCCAGATCTTCGCGCGGCCGTCCTACCAGAACGGTTTCTTCTCCTCCGGCCGCCGCGGCGTGCCCGACGTTTCCTACAGCGGCGACGTCAACAACGGCCTGCTGGTGGCGTGGTCACAGGGTGACCCGTCCCAGGTCGGCAACGTCTACGAGTTCGGCGGCACCAGCGCCGCCTCCCCGCAGTGGGCCGCGATCGCCGCGCTCGCCGACCAGAACGCCCACCACCCGCTCGGCTTCCTGAACGCTAAGCTCTACGCGCTCGCGCACAGCTCGCGGTACGGCACCGTCTTCCACGACGTCACCAAGGGCAACAACACCGTCGTCACCGGCGGGAACACCACCCTCCCGGTCACCGAGTCCACCGACACCGGCAAGGTGCGCGTCACCGGCTACGCGGCGGCCAAGGGCTGGGACGCCGTGACCGGGCTCGGCACCCCGAACGTCGCCCACCTGCTCCAGTACCTGCACTAGGTCGCGCGCCAGGTCAGGGAGGCTGAGCCAGGGATAAGGCGAGCGGATGAACAAGGCCCCCGGGAGCAGCCGGTCACCCGTTCCCGGGGGCTTTCCGTTTTGACCGTGGGCTACTAGGTGTTATCACTGTGATGCGGGCGAGTCGGGCGGATTACCGGCGGTGGCCTGGGAAGCTGGGTAGCTTATTGCTAATCCGTAGTCCTGTGCGTGCACGGGCCTCGCGCCGTGCGCTTGCGGACTCCAGAGAGGAAACGTCGCTGATGGCAGGGTTTGATTCCGGCGACCCGGACAGCAGCGGGCTGCCCACCGAGATCGACACCTCCAGGCCGCACCCGGCCCGCATGTACGACTACCTCCTCGGGGGCAAGGACAACTTCGCCGCCGACCGCGAGACCGTGCACGTGGCGCTCGAGGCCTGGCCCGCGGCCAGGACGGCATCCAGGGAGAACCGGGCATTCCTCGGCCGCGCCGTGCGCTACCTGGCCGAAGAGGCCGGCATCACCCAGTTCCTCGACATCGGCTCCGGGCTGCCGAGCGTGGGCAACGTCCACGAGGTCGCCCAGGACGTCCTGCCCTCCGCGCACGTGGTGTACGTGGATAACGACCCGATCGTGCTCGCGCACGCGCGGGCCCTGCTCGCCAGCAAGCCGGAAGGCAAGTGCGCCTACATCCATGCGGACCTGCGTGACCCGGACTACATCCTGCGCCACCCGGCCACCAGGGAGACGCTCGACTTCAGCAGGCCGATCGGGCTGATCCTGTGCGCCGTGCTGCACTTCATGCCGGATGAGGACCAGCCGGGACCGGTCGTGAGAGAAGCTGGTGGACGCGCTGCCGTCGGGCAGTTACCTCGTCGCCTCGCACACCACCGCGCAGTACGCGCCGGAGAGCATCTACGGCGCGGGCAAGGCTTATGAGCGGGGCGGCTTGCGGGGTGCCCTGCGCACCGCGGACGAGTTCGCGGACCTGGTCTTCCCCGGCCTGACGCTGGTACCGCCCGGCGTGGTGCTCGTGTCCGAGTGGCGTCCCGAGCCAGGCACCCTGCTGCCGTCCGCGGCGGAGGTCGGCACCAACGGCGCCGTGGCCCGGAAGCCCTAGCGGCCAGGAAACCTTAGCGCTCCGCCCCTGGCAACTCCCGCGCCCTAGTAACGCCGGGTTCCGGGGCCGGGCGGCTCGTCGATCGGCAGCGTCGGCTGGTTCGCCCGCTGCCCGGGCACGTAACCCGGGTCGGGCCGGGAACCCTGGCCAGGCCTAGGGCCCTGCTCAGGCCCGTACCCCGGCTCGCGGACCGTAGCCACCGTCGTCCCCGTAGACCGACGGCGGCGCCTGGCGGCGAATCGACCTGGCCGCCACCATGGTGAGCAGCGAGATGATCGCGACGCCTAGCACCAGGTCAACGATCGCGGTGGCGACCTTCTGGTCGAGCGGCGCCGAGGTACTGAACGGGTACACGACCGCGGCCAGCGTCGCCAGCCCCATGATCCAGGTGAAGAACGTGTTGGGCTGCGGCGTGCCGAGCATCAGCAGGTAAAGCAGCCCGGCCGCGACGATCGCGACCAGCGCCGACAAAAGCGAGTACGCAGCGGTGTGCGCGTTGCCCCACGCGCCGTTCCCGGCTGGCGCCATGATCGGGATGTTGAGCGCCCACCGGGAGATGAGGATGCCAACCAGAGCGATCAGCGCCGCGACGACCGCGGTCGCCACGGCCCCCGCCCAGTACTGCGCCGGGTCGGGCCGGACGCGATTAGCGGCCGCATTCCTTGGCGATGCGGGATAGGTCATTTCTGCTCCTCGCATAGTTAGCTACCGCTCCTTGTACCCAAGCTAACCCGGCGAAACCCGCCGGCCTACCCGCCCCTTTCGCGCGATGGACCACACGCCGCTGCGCCGTCAGCCGACGCCGGCCGAGGACGACCCTATGCACGCGACGAAGCCTCGAGGACCTGAGCTCCACCTGACCGCCCCTTACCGCCAGGCCGGCGTCAGATGCGAGGGAGCAGCTCGGAAAGCAGCACGCCGACCTGGGCGGCTGAGGCCGCGGTCGCGGCGAGGACGTCCTGATGGTCGATCGGCCCGTCCGACAGGCCCGCCGCCGGGTTGCTGACCATCGAGATCCCGAGCACTTCCGCGCCGAGGTGCCGGGCGGCGATCGTCTCCATGACCGTGGACATGCCCACGAGGTCGGCGCCCGCGCCGCGCAGCATCCTGATCTCGGCCGGCGTCTCGAAGTGCGGCCCGGGAAGCCCGGCGTAGACGCCCTCGGCGAGCGACGGGTCGAGTTCCCTGGCCAGGGCGCGCAGCCGCCCGGAGTACGCCTCGGTAAGGTCGGTGAACCGCGACGGGACCCGCGGCGGCAGCGGCCCCCAGAGCGGGGACCGGCCGGTGAGGTTGAGGTGGTCGCTGATCAGCACCGGCTGCCCGACCGCGTAGCCGGCGTTGATGCCGCCCGCCGCGTTGGTCAGCACGACCGTCCGGCAGCCCGCCGCGATCGCGGTGCGCACGCCGTGCACGACCGTGTGCGGGTCGTGCCCCTCATAAAGGTGAACGCGCCCGAGGTACAGCAGGACGCGCAGCTGGCCCTTTTTTATATACCGAACGGATGGTGTGTGACCCTTTACGCTCGGTTGCGATAAACCCGCCGAGATCCGCGAGGGAGACTTCGAGTTCAGGCGCGCCGATCGCGTCCGCGGCGGCCTGCCAGCCCGAGCCGAGCACGACGACGACATCGAAACTGTCGACGCTGGCCCGGTTGCGCAGGACGGCCGCACTCGCCTCGGCGCGGGCGAAGGGATCGGCGGCCGGCGCTGTTTCGTCACTCATGGGATCGATCATCCCGCACTTTGGCGGTGCCTGTCACCGTGCGTGTTATATGCCTGTGATTCGTGTCACAGAATGGTAAGTTCTTTGCCCGGCTTTTCTTTGTGAAGTCGCGGGCGACGGATGTTTCTTTCTGGCATCGTTGATCGGCAGCGGTAGATGGGTGCGCTATACGCACGACATGGACCGAAGGGACTGCGTTGTCACGACATCGATCAGCGATGCTGGCGGAACGGCCGCAAGCGTCGACGGGCGACACACGGACTTCCGGCGCAGGCCCGGCACGTACTGACTCCGGCCCGGCCCGGATCCGCTCCGACGCCGCGGGCACCGGCTCGTTCGGGGCGCGGAGTGCGCGGAGGAAGCGCGGCCTGTTCCGGCGGACCGGCATCGCGCTGCCCGCCGGCGGGCCTTGCCTTGCTGCTCGTCGTCGTGGTCTGGGGCGCCGCCAAGGTGATGAACCCGCAGGGCACGGGCGCGAGCAGCCTCTTCCAGACCATCGACGGCCTGGGCAACAGCGGCTCGGTCGCCCTGCTCGAGCAGGAGCGGCAGACGCTGATCCAGATGACCGCGGCGGCCAAGACGCTGTCGGTGGCGTCCAAGCCGACGATGACCGACCCCGAGCAGATCCTCGAGGCGCAGAACTCGAACACCGCAAGCTCAAGCCAGACGACCGGCGGCACCGGCGTTGCCACGCTGGCCGCGCCGGCGAACCCGACCGCCGCCCAGGCGACCGCCAAGGCGATGCTCGCGAGCTTCGGCTTCGCCTCGTCGCAGTGGTCCTGCCTGTACTCGCTGTGGGAGCGGGAGAGCACCTGGAACGTGTACGCCGAGAACGCGGCGTCCGGCGCCTACGGCATCCCGCAGTCGCTGCCCGGCGACAAGATGGCCTCCGCGGGCGCGGACTGGCAGACCAACGCCGCCACCCAGATCAAGTGGGGCCTCGGCTACATCAAGCAGGTCTACGGCACTCCCTGCGGCGCCTGGCAGAACGAAGTGAACTACGGCTACTACTAATTGGCCAGGGTTCGCCGGAATTTATGCGCGATGCGTAATGTGACGGTCGCAAACCGTTGCATTGGCGATGCCGGGCATAGCAGAAAGGCCTATTGCGCGCTGTGACCTTCGTCACAGCGCGCAATAGTCAGACTGAATTCATATGTTTTATCGGCATTTCGCGTCTCGGGGCCGAGCCCGCATTAATTCACTGTGATCTGCGTCACGCCATTAGGGCATGTTTATCGCCAGCTTTTCCCTGGCATGTTCTGTTGCCGGAAGCACCCCGGCTGCGCGACGGTCACCGCCGGGTGACCTGGCACCCTGACCCGTGCCAAGTCCGCAGCCCGAAGCAAGTCCGCTGGTCAAGGGGTGAGGCGAGCGCGGGCCGCGTGGTGCGCGCTCCGCGCCTGACCGAAGGCAATTCCTTGCCACGGCAACTGCCACGGTTGCGTTTGACAAGTCTTTCCTGCCAGGGCCGCCGTTCTCGCGGCGGCCGGCTGTGTTCTGCCTCGCGGCGACCAGGACAGCGCCGGCTCCGACTCCGACTCCGCCGCCGCCTACGCCGCGGCAAATCGCCGGGCAGATGCTCGCCCAGTACGGCTGGGACTCCGGGCAGTTCTCCTGCCTTGACCCGCTCTGGACGCACGAGAGCGGCTGGAACGTCTACGCGGAGAACCCGAGCTCGGGCGCGTACGGCATTCCGCAGGCCCTGCCGGGCGACAAGATGGCCTCGGCGGGACCGGACTGGCGGACCGACCCGGCCACCCAGATCCGCTGGGGGCTCACCTACATCCAGGGCAGGTACGGTTCCCCGTGCGCCGCCTTGTCCCACGAGCAGGGCACAGGCTGGTATTAAGCCCGTACGGGGCGGCACGGCCGCGCGCCGCCCCGTACGTCGCCGGTTACTCGAAGCGGATCGTTGACGGCGCCGTCATCCTGCGGAGCAGCGGCAGCGTCACCGTGATGACCGCCGAAGGCGATCACCAGGCCGACGCCCATGATCGTGTAGTAGTCGCGGCCGAGCTGCGGGATCGCGGTGCCGGCCGGCGCGAGCCGGAGGAACGCCATGAGGGACGTCCCGTAGGCGATGGCGGCCGCGACCACGGTGGCGGCCACCAGCGGCACCGCCGCCTCGAACAGGACGACGCGCGACAGCACGCTCGACCGGGGTGCCGCTGACCCGCAGCAGGGTGAACGGGCGCTTCCGGTCGACCAGGCCGCCGCCGACCGAGACCGCCAGGCTGCACCCGGCCACGATCAGCGTGAGCGCGACCGCCGCGTACAGGATCTTCTCGAACGTGGCGGCGCGGGCGGTCCTGATCTGGAGCGTCTCGCCGAACGTCCGCGGCGGCGTGGGCGAGTTCTCCGTGTCCGCCGCCGACCTGCGGCGGCGCGTTGACGGCGAGGTAGGTGCGGACCCGCTCGAGCGTCGCCGGGCTGTTCACCTTGACCAGGACCGTCTGCAGCGGCAGCGTCGTCAGGTTCCCGGTGTACGCCGGGGAGGTGGAGTCGACGATCGGCTTGGTGTCGTAGCATCGGGTTGTCGTCGAAGAGCGAGTTGTCGATGACCTGCACGGCCCGCACGCCCGGGCGCGCACTGTCCGAGCCCCGCGATCGCGCGCATGTCCGCGCAGCTCACGGCGACCAAGGTCGGGGCCGAGGCCCTCTCCGGGCGGCTGCAGGTCGTACAGCGGGTAGACGGCGGCGCCGGGGATGGCGCTGATCCCGCCGATGAGCTGCTGGCCCGCCGCGGCGGGCAGCCCGACCTGGCCGACCAGGATGTTGCTGAGCGCGCCGGCCGTGGGCGTCTGCTCGGTCGTGTTCACGGCGGGCACGATCAGGCCGACCATCGTGCCGAGGAAGACCGCGAGCGTGAGGCCGGTCACCGCCCGGAAGGCACGTTTCGGGTTGTCGGCGAGCCGCCGGGCCGCCAGCAGGGCCGATGACCCGCGGGCGAGCCGGCCGAACAGCCGCGCCGCCCGCGCGGTGAGCCACGGGCCGGCGATCACCAGGCCGATCATCGTGAGGAGCAGCCCGGGGTAGGCGGGCGCGCCGATGCTGTTCCTGCGTGGTCTTGTCCAGCCCGTAGACGAAGACGCCGACGCCGATCACGAGCGCGATCAGCCGCCAGAACGTCGGCGGCTTGGGCGTGGCCCGCCGGCTGACGCCGAGCGGGGAGACCTGCACCCGGCGCAGCGACAGCAGCGCGGCGGCGGCCGCCGCGACCGGCACGCCGATCGAGCATCGCGACGTAGCCGACCGCGGTCGGCGTCAGGTCCGACTCGAAGTACTGCGTCCCGACCAGCGCTGCCCCGGCGAGCGCGGGCCGGACCAGCAGGAAGATGACGGTGCCGAGCACCGCGCCGAGGAACGCGCTGACCACGGCCTCGACGATGGCGACGATCCTGATGTCGCCCGGTGTCCCGCCGACGAGCCGGAGCGCGGCGAACCGCTCCTCGCGCCGGTCGGCGGCGAGCCTGGTGGCCGTGCTGATCAGCACCAGCATCGGGAACAGCACCGCGAGCACGCCGACCCCGAACGCGTACCGGAAGAACGGGGTGAACACCTCCTGCCCGGGCGCGGTGGTGATCGAGGTGACCCACTGGGTGCCGGGGATGGCGTTGACCTGCGCCGGCGTGTGCCCGATGTAGATGGCCAGGTCGCCGGTCCCGTTGAGCCCGGCCTGGCCGATCGTGCCGATCAGCTTGCCGGGGAACCGCGCGCCGAGCTGGTCGGCGGGCACGGTCGCCAGCAGCGCGGCGAGCGCGGGGGAGGCGTAGTAACCGCCCGCCGGCGGCAGCCGCGTGATGCCGGGCGGCACCGGCGCGTTCGGGCCGAGGGCGGCGACGTCGAGCCGGCTGATCGTCTGCCCCTGGTAGAAGTCCACGCTGTTGTTCCACAGCTCGCCGTGCGACGGCAGCGTGCCGGGGACCGGCGCGCCCTGCGTGCAGGACCAGCACGGCTGGTTGGCGTTGGCCTGGAAGGCGTGGAACTCGGCGAGCACGCCGAGGAGCAGCGCGACGCCGACGGCGACCGCGGCCGCGGTGATCAGCAGCCGGACCAGGCCCTCCCGGCCGCTGCGCAGGGTGAGCCGCAGGCCGAGGCGCAGCATTAGTCCGCGCCCTTCGCCGCGTGGGCGGGCGAGGCGGCGGCCGCGGTGAGGTCAACGGAGGTGACGAGGCCGTCGCGGACCATGGCCACCCGGTCGGCGTACGCCGCGATCCGCGCGTCGTGGGTGACGATGACGACCGTGGCGCCCTGCTCGCGGGCCAGCCCGGTCATCAGGTCCATCACCTTCTCGCCGGTCAGCGAGTCGAGCGACCCGGTCGGCTCGTCGGCGAAGATCACCTTCGGGGCGAGGGCGAGCGCCCGGGCGACCGCGACGCGCTGCGCCTCGCCGCCGGACAGCTCGCCGGTCCGCCGGCCGCCCTTGTCGCCGATGCCGAGCCGGTCGAGCCAGGTGTCGGCGGTCTTGTAGGCCACCTTGCGCCTGGTCCGGTTGAGCAGGAGCGGCAGCGCCACGTTGTCGGCGGCGGTGAGCTCAGGGACGAGCTGCCCGAACTGGAACACGAACCCGAACGCGGTGCGCCGCAGCCTGGTGCGGTCGGCCTCGCTCATCGTGTTCAGTACCTGGCCGTCGAACAGCACGTCGCCCTCGTCCGGGATGAAGATGCCGGCCAGGCAGTGCAGCAGGGTCGACTTGCCCGACCCGCTCGGACCCATGATCGCCAGGATCTCGCCCTGGCGGGCGGTCACGCTCGCGCCGCGCAGCGCGGGGGTCTTGCCGAATGCCTTGTAGACGCCGCGGGCCTCGATCAGGCTGCCGCGGCTGACGGTTGTGGGTGCAGCGGGGGTGTTCATTCGTTCCTTACCGCCTCGGCTAGTTCGTTCAGTCGCGCTGACGTGAGGTCGATCCACCGGAGGTCCGCCTCCAGGTGGAAGAGGGCATGGTCGGCGAGGAGCACGTCGACCAGGGGGCCGGTCCGCTTGAGCTCGGTGAGCTGCTGCATGCGCCGGATATGGGCGGCGCGCTGCGTGTCGAGGTAGGCCGCGGCCGGCTTGCCGAGCATGAGCGCGAGCGTCACCTTCGCGAAGAGCACCGTCTGCAGGTGCGGCTCGGGCTCGACCGGGTCGGCCAGCCACGCGTCGACATCGTGCTTGCCGGTGTCGGTGATGGCGTAGCGCTTGCGGTCAGGGCCGTCGCCAGGCTCGGCGTCGCCGGCGGTGACCTTGCCGTCGCGCGCCAGCCGTCCGAGCGTGGCGTACACCTGGCCGAACGGCAGCTGCTTCCCGCGCCCGAAGAAGGTGTCGTAGTCGCGCTTGAGGTCGTAGCCGTGGCTCGGCTCCCGTTCAAGCAGGCCGAGCAGGGTGAGTGGGACGCTCATGGACCCACTATAATCTGAGTGTATACTCGAAGCAAATACGAACAGGCGGAAGTTTCAGGCGCACTGACCGTGAGAACGTTTGCGTAACCGGGGCGGCGTGGCTCAGCTGACAAGAGTTACTGCTGAGTAGCCTGCCCGGCGCGACAGGATCCGTCGATTTCCTTAGCGGGCTAGCTTGCCGGGACCGTCTGGAAGGTCCGCAGCATCTCGTCGAAGAGCGGCAGGCTCTTGCTGCCGAACGTGCTGGAAGGCGACCTGATGTAGATGGCGTAGTCCTGGACGCCAGCTGAGGTCTGCTGCGGGAAGAAGATGTCGTCGACCGTGACCTGGACGCCGCCCGCGGGTGTCCAGTTGAACTTCCACACCGCGCCCGCAGCGTGCCTGACCGCC
The DNA here is from genome assembly GCA_963735315.1 of uncultured Actinomycetota bacterium. Lineage (GTDB taxonomy): Bacteria > Actinomycetota > Actinomycetes > Streptosporangiales > Streptosporangiaceae > Trebonia. Next base: position 100,793 of record CAVTKQ010000006.1, on the reverse strand, counting down.
TCGGGCTGCAGGTTGAGCCGCTTGTAGTCGCGGAAGTGAGTCGCCGCCTCTTCCTGCTTGGCCGCGGTGAGCATGTTGGAGGTCGGCTGCTGCGTGAGGTCGACCTCGAGGAGCAGGTCGCCCGGGCCGGTGAAGTCAGTAGCCAGGCCCTTGGACGTCTTTTTCCAGCCCGGCGGTACGTCGATGCTGAACCCGGCGGCGGCGCTGTTGGCGGCGGCCGCCGTCACCGTCTGGGTTGACCAGCCGGCCGGGAGCGCCGTCGACGGGTTGTTGAGCGCGTCTACCGACTTGAAGTCGCCCGGGGTATTCGCGATCGAGGGCACCGCGCCCGCGCCGCTCGTGTTCCCGGCGTTGGCGGCGCCAGTACTGCCGTTGTTGTTCAGCGCCAGGGCGGCGCCGACGCCGATCGCGGCGGCGACGACGACGGCCAGCACGAGCCAGAGGATCCGCCGCCCCTGACCTCGGCCGCGCCCGGTGCGGCGGCCGCCACTGCCTGGCGTGTACTGCCTGACCAGATCGGGATAGGGCTGCGACGGGCCCGCGTACTGGCCGCCTGCTGCCTGCCCGCCTGCCGCGCCGTACGAAGCGCCCGACGGGGGAAACGGCGTGGTACTGCTTCCTTGCGCTTGCGGCGGCGGGTAGCCCTGGCCCCGCGCTGCTCGGGCTGTACGCCGGGCGCTGCTCTTGCGGCGGGGTGGCCGGGCGCGCCGGACGGGCCGGGCGGACCGGGGCCGCGGGGTTAGGGGGAGAAAAGGTCGGCGTCGCGCGGCCGGTCGGCTTGGCGGCGGTGAACGTCGGGCCGGGCTTCGGCGGTGCGGGCTTGGGCTCGGTCGGCTCGGTCGGCGTGGCGGCTGGCTGGGCCGGAGCCGACGGTGTGATGCGGGCGGCCGGGACCGACAGTCTGCGTTGGCTGGTATCCGCCCGGAGCCCTTGCCTGGGATCACCGTCTCAGCCGCGCGAGAGGGTGCGCTCTCCGCCGCGGGCCCTGCGTCAAGCACCGCCGCGGCCGCCTTTGACTCCGCGGCCGCGGCATCGGCGGGTACCGCCTTCCGGTACCGGGATCTCGGCGGCATCCGCGGCGGCAACCTTGAACTCCGCTGTCTCGGCCGCGGGCTGGGGCCCGGCTTCGGCCGCGGGCTTAGGCTCGGACTCGGCGGCATCGGGTGAGTCGGCGGAGTCGGCTTCCTCGGCGGCCGCCGCGCTGACCGCCGGGGTCGCTTCCGCGGCTTCCTCCGCCGGCGATTCCTGCGCTTCCTCGGCCGGTTCTTCCGTGGCCTTGGCCGCGGCGGGCTGCTCTTGCGCGGCCGGCGCGGGCTTCTCCTCCGACCTGGCGTCCGGCGATGTCGCCGGGGCGGACGCCACCGGCTCGGCCGGCGCTGGCACGTACGCGGACCGGACCGTCGGCGGGTGGGACGTCGCGGGCGGTTCTTCGGTGACGTCCGACAGGTGCGGCAGCGCCTGGGAGAACATCCGCGCCGCGGCCGACGCGGACGGTCGCGTGGACGGGTCGCGGCGCAGCAGCGCCGCGATGACCGGGGCAAGCCGCCCGGCGTGCGGCGCGATGGGCGCGTCCTCGTTGATGATCGCGGACATCGTGGTGATCGCGCCGCCGCGCTGCTCGTACGGCCCGCGCCCCTCCACCGCCGCGTAGATCGTCGCGCCGAGCGACCACAGGTCGGACGAGGGCGTGGCGTCGCTGCCCCGGATGCGCTCGGGCGCGGTGAACCCGGGGGAGCCCATCACCATCCCGGTCTGCGTCAGCCGGGGGTCGCCCTCGAACTGCGCGATGCCGAAGTCGGTCAGTACCGCCCGTTCGTCCCAGCCGTCCCCGGTCTTGCTGGTGGCGATGAGCACGTTGCTTGGCTTCACGTCACGGTGCAGTACCCCGGCCGTGTGCGCGGCGGCGAGCGCCGACAGCAGCTGCTGGCCGATCCGGCCCGCGCGGGCCGGGGTGAGCCGCCCTTCCACCACCAGCACCTGGTCGAGCGACTGCGACGGGACGAGCTCCATCACGATCCACGGGCGGCCGTCCTCCTCGGCGACGTCGTAGACGGCCACCACGCCGCGGTGGGACAGCCGCGCCGCGGTCCGCGCCTCGCGCAGCGTCCGCTGGTAGGCGTTGCGGCGCTCGTCCGCACCGATCGAGGCCGAGATGACGACCTCCTTGACCGCGACGTCACGGTCAAGGAGCTGGTCACGGGCACGCCACACCACGCCCATGGCGCCGCGGCCAATGGGGTGCTGCAGGTTGTATCGCCCGGCGATGACCCGTCCTGTCATTGGGGGCATAGCCGGACCATACCAGCGTTTAGGGGTGGCTGCCGATTGACAGCAGCGGGCCGGCGGCCTCCGCGAAGAAATCGTTGCCTTTGTCGTCGACGATGATGAAAGCGGGGAAGTCCCTCACCTCTATCCTCCACACCGCCTCCATGCCAAGTTCCGGGTATTCCAGCACGTCAACCTTGGTAATGCAGTCCTGCGCGAGCCGGGCGGCGGCGCCGCCGATCGAGCCGAGGTAGAAGCCGCCGTGACGCTTGCACGCCTCGGTAACGGCTGCGGACCGATTCCCCTTCGCCAGCATAACCAATGACCCCCCGGCGGCCTGGAACCGCTCCACATAGGAGTCCATCCGGCCGGCGGTCGTCGGACCGAATGACCCCGACGCGTAGCCTTCCGGTGTCTTGGCCGGACCCGCGTAGTAGACCGGGTGGTCGCGCAGGTAGGTCGGCATGGGCTCGCCCGCGTCGAGCCGTTCCGCGATCTTCGCGTGCGCGATGTCGCGGGCGACGATCATGGTCCCGGTAAGCGACAGGCGCGTCTTTACCGGATATCTCGTCAGTTCGGCGCGGATTTCCGGCATCGGCCTATTCAGGTCGATCGAAACGACCTCCGCCGTGTCTGACGTAACCGACGCGGGGTCGGGCATGTACTGCGCCGGGTCGGTCTCGAGCTGCTCAAGGAAGACGCCTTCGGCCGTGATCTTACCGAGCGCCTGCCGGTCCGCCGAGCACGACACGGCGATCGCCACCGGGCAGGACGCCCCGTGCCTGGGCAGCCGGATCACTCGCACGTCGTGGCAGAAGTACTTGCCGCCGAACTGCGCTCCGATCCCGATCTTGCGGGTGATCTCCAGGACGCTCTGCTCAAGCTCCAGGTCCCGGAACCCGTACCCGAGGGCGGACCCGGCCGTCGGCAGCGTGTCCAGGTACCGCGCCGAAGCGTACTTGGCCGTCTTCAGCGCGAACTCCGCGCTGGTCCCGCCGACCACGATCGCCAGGTGATAAGGCGGGCAGGCGGACGTGCCGATCGCCCGGATCTTCTCCTCAAGGAATGAGGCCATCCGGGCCGGGTTCAGCACCGCCTTGGTCTCCTGGTACAGGTAGGACTTGTTCGCGGAGCCGCCGCCCTTGGCCATGAACAGGAACTTGTACGCGTCCCCGTCCGTCGCGTACAGCTCGATCTGCGCCGGCAGGTTGGACCCGGTGTTCTTCTCATCCCACATGGTCAGCGGCGCCATCTGGGAGTAGCGCAGGTTGAGCTGGGTGTAGGCGTCGTAGACGCCGCGGGCGAGGTGCTCCTCGTCCCGCCCGTCGGTGAGCACTCCCTGGCCGCGCTTGCCCATCACGATCGCGGTGCCGGTGTCCTGGCACATCGGCAGGACGCCTCCGGCCGCGATGTTCGCGTTCTGCAGCAGGTCACGCGCGACGTACCGGTCGTTCGGCGAGGCCTCGCGGGTCATCGAGGATGGACCGCAGCTGCCTCAGGTGCGAGGGGCGCAGCAGGTGGGCGATGTCCCGGAAGGCCGTCCGGCTCAGCAGCGTGAGCGCCTCAGGATCGACGGAGAGGAAGGATCGCCCGAACGCCTGCCTGGCTTCCACGCCGCCCTCGGCGATCTTCCGGTAGGTGGTCTCGTCGTGCCCGAGCGGCAGCAGATCCGTGTAGGAGAACTCAGCCATGAACTCAAGCTTAGGACCGCCGAACAGCCACGACTTGCGTGACGTTGGTCGCGTTGAGGAAACTCAGAAAATTCGTGGGCGTGTCGCGAACTTCCCGACTTGTTTGGGTATCCGCAACCTTGTATGGTGACGGTGTGCGGCGGCGCTGCGCCACGCGGTGCCCCCGTCCGCTTGTGGACTTGCTCGCCACGCAGTGCCCCCGTCTGCGGAGGCTGAGCGGTGGCGCCGCCGCACTCACAATCGCCACCTCGTGTTCGCCCAGCCTCCGGCGAGCTTTCCGTTGTTTGCTCGTCTTTCGTTGTGCGGGGGACGACCCCCCACACCCCCCGGCTGTCGGCTGCGCCGACGACGGCGTGGCGTCCGTTGCGTGAGCTGCGCTCACCTTCCCGGTGGCGTGGTGCGCCTGGCGGCCGTTCTGGTACGACTGTGGCATGGCTGTCTCTGTCGCGGACGTGCGCACTGTTGATGAGTTGCTCAGCTTCATCCTTGACGGCGGTCAGCCGAAGTACCTGACGTTCTGGGGCCACCAGCCGCCACCGGGCGGCGGAGTGGGGAAAGGCTGCTTCAGCCAGTGGTGGCCGTCGGCGTTCACCGTGGACGGGCAGACGTACGCCTCGGCGGAGCATTTCATGATGTCCGCCAAGGCGCTGCTGTTCGGCGACGCGGAGACAGCAGACCGCATCCGGGAGGCGCCGCACCCGCGGGCGGCCAAGGCGCTGGGCCGGCAGGTGCGCGGATTCGAAGAGCAGCGCTGGGCCGAGCGGCGCTTTGACCTAGTCGTCACCGGGAACCTGGCCAAGTTCGGCCAGCATGCCGAACTGCGAGACTTCCTGCTCGGCACCGGCAGCCGGGTCCTGGTCGAGGCGTCCCGGTTGACCGGATCTGGGGCACCGGCCTGGCCGCGGACCACGAGCACGGCACCTCCCCGAGCAGTGGCCCGGGCGGACCTCCTCGGCTTCGCGCTGATGGAGGTACGCCACCAGCTTGAACCTGCGGCCTAGGCCTACGCTCGGGCTCACGTTCCGGCAGCCGGGCTGACGCGCAGCGATCCATGCCGGACCCGCGACCGCCATGGCGATCAGCGGTTCGCCAGGCGGGGCAGGAGCAGGCGGCGCAGGTGATGCTCAGGATCGTCGCGCCCACCAGGACCACCACGTCCAGCCACAGCGTCGTCGCGGTGCCGATCAGGAGGCCGCGCAGCGCCTCCACCTCGTAGGTCAGCGGGTTGACCTTGGAGATCACCTGGAGCCAGCCCGGCATGATCTTGGTCGGGTACAGGGCGGAGGAGCTGAAGAACAGCGGCATGGTGATCGCCTGGCCGATGCCCATCAGCCGGTCGCGCGCGACCACCACGCCGGCCAGCGTCATCGACAGGCAGGAGAAGAAGGCCGAGCCGAGCGCCAGGATGACGAGGGCGGCGATCAGCTTGAGCGGGTTGTCGGTGAAGGACACCCCGAGGAGGGCGGCGATGACGATCACCACCACGCCCTGGATCAGCGACCGGACGCTGGACGCGAACGCCTTTCCGGTGATCAGCGCGGCCCGCGGGGTGGGGGTCACCATCAGCTTGGTCAGCACGCCCGCGTCGCGCTCCCAGATGATCTGGATGCCGTAGAAGATCGCGATGAACAGCGCGGACTGCGCCATGATCCCCGGCGCGAGGTAGGCGAGGTAGGGGATGCCCGCGGGCGTGGGGATGGCGTGGACGCGGGTGAACACCTCGCCGTAGATCAGCAGCCACAGGGCCGGCTGGACCGCCCGGGTGTAGAGCTCGGTCCGGTCGTGCCGGATCTTCCGCATCTCCACCCAGCAGAGCGTGCCGATGCGGTTGACCAGGCGGGCCGGTCTCGGCGACGGGACTGCGCGGGCAGCTCAGCCAAGCCGGCGGGCGGTGCGCCGGGTGCGGCGTACGTCACGAATGCCTCCTTCTTCGGGAGCCTTGTCCAGGGTGTCGCCGGTGTAGTGGCGGAAGACGTCGTCGAGCGTCGCGTCTTCGCCGAGCCCGGCGCGCAGCTCGGCCGGGGTGCCGGTGACGCGGATCTTGCCGCGGTGCATCAGCGAGATCCGGTCGCAGTAGGCGTCGGCCTCGTCCATGTAGTGGGTGGTCATCAGCACGGTCATCTGGTGCTCGGTCGCGCAGCTTGGCGATGTACTCCCACACGACGCCGCGGGCGATCGGGTCGAGGCCGACCGTCGGCTCGTCGAGGACGAGCAGCCGGGGCGCGCTGATCAGCGACTGGGCGAGCTCAAGCCGCCGGATCATGCCGCCCGAGTAGGTGCCGGCCAGCCGGCCCGCCGCCTCGGTGAGGCCCATCGCGTCCAGGGCGTCGGCCACCCGCTGCTTGCGCTCCCGGCGCGGCACGTCGAAGAGCCGGGCGAACAGCTCCACGTTCTCCACGCCCGGTCAGGTTCGCGTCGGCGGACAGCGCCTGCGGCACGTAGCCGATGACCCGCCGGACGAGCATCGGGCGCGCGGCCGCGTCGATGCCGAAGACGCGCACGCTGCCGGTCCCCGGCGTGAGCAGCGTGGTGATCATCCTGATCGTGGTGGTCTTGCCCGCGCCGTTCGGCCCGAGCAGGCCGTACATCTCGCCGGGCGCGATCGACAGGTTCACGTGGTCCACGGCCAGGTGCGTGGCGAACTGGTAGCTCAGGTCCACGCAGTCGACGGCCTGGGTCACCATCTCCGGTGCGGCCACCGCGGCGGCGTCAACGGTCAAAGCTCCTCCATCTGCTCCGCGAGCCGGTTCAGGGCGGGGATAGCGGCCACCAGGGCCTGCCGGTCGGCGGGGGCCAGCCGGTCGATGGCCCGGCCGGCCAGGTCGGTGCGGATGTCCCGCCACTGCTCGACCCGGGCGGCGCCCGCCTCCGTGACGGTCAGCCGGACCGAGCGCCCGTCGCTCGCGGCCCGGTCCCGGTTCAGCAGCCCGTCCTCGGCGAGCTTGCTGACCATCGTGCTGACGCTGTTGGGCGCGAGGCGCAGCTCCGCGGCCGCCTCCGCCACGCCGATGCCTGGCCGCCGGGCGGCGAGCCGCAGCAGTTCCGACCGCGCGGGCGGCAGCGGCTCCGCCTCTACCGACGTCCGTACCGCGCGGCGCGCCACCCGGCGCACCGCCCCCATGGCCGCGAGCAGCTGGGCTGCCTCGGTCCTGGCCAGCTCCGGCGGTGAGCTTACATCGTTCACAGAGCTAACTATATGAGCCGCACCCGCTGCGCGCCAAGAGGGCCAGGAGGGCAGGAACGGCCGTGGATCACCATCGTGCGAACGTCGGGTCCGACAGCGGTGTTCTGGCGACGGCGGTCGACCTGCGTCGTCGGCCTAGCGGAACCAGGCCGGACGCAGTGCCGCCAGCGCAGGCGCTAGAACTTGAGCCAGTGCTGGCGGCACTCGTGCTCGACGTCGTTAACCGCGGAAGTGCTCCACCTCCGAGCGCTTCACCGCCAGGTAAGCCGTCGAGCGGAGCGGCCCGAGCACCGACATCAGGAAGGAATCGGCCTCAAGCGCGTCCAGCGCCGCGCCGCAGCGAGGCCGGGAGCCTGACCACGGACAGCCGCTCCCGTTCGGCTGAATCAAGGACGGCCGGGTCGACGAGCAGCGGCTCGCCCGGCGACAGCGACCGGCGGATACCGTCGATGCCCGCGTAGATGAACGCGCCGAGCGCGAGGTACGGGTTCCCGGTGGAGTCGACCGGCTTGAGCTCCAGGTTCACCGAGCCGAGCGACCCGATCGGCGAGCAGATCCGCAGCGCGGCCTCCCGGTTGTCCGGGCCGTAGCAGACGAACGCGCCCGACCACGTCTGCGGGGCGAGCCGCCGGTAGCTGTTCACGGTGCCGCAGGTCAGCGCGACCAGGCCGGGCAGGTGCGCGAGCACGCCGGCGAGGAAGTGGTAGCCGACCGCGGAGAGCCCGTACTGGCCGCCGGGGTCCGCGAACGCGTTAGCGCCGTCCGCCCACAGGGAGGCGTGCAGGTGGGCGCCGTTGCCCGCCTGCTCAGGCAGCGGCTTGGGCGCGAAGCTCGCCCACAGGCCGTGCCTGATGGCGACGGCCCGGACGGTCTCGCGCAGCAGGACGTGATTGTCCGCGGCGCGCAGCGCCGACGCGTGCCTGATGGGTACCTCTTGCTGGCCGTGGCCAAGCTCGGGGTAATAGTGCTCGACCTCTAGACCCTGTTTGATCAGCGCATCGACGAGGTCGATCGTATAGTCGTGCGCCAGGTGGAAACCGGTAGCAGAGTAACAGAGGCTTTCGTCAATGGGCGTGAATGATGCGCCTTCGTGACGTCCGAGGGTGAATTCCGGCTCAAACGACGCCTGTAGTTCATATCCCTCGCCGGCGAGTTCCGCGATCGCCTGCTTGAGGAAGGTGCGCGCGCACCCGTCCCACGGGCTCCCGTCCGGATTGACCTGGTCGGCCAGCATGGCGGCCGCGCCGGGCGCGTAGGGCAGCGTCACGAACGTGTCCGGGTCCGGCTTTATCCGGACCTCGCCGACCGGCCCCATGCCCTCAACCGGGGCCAGCTCGTCCATCATCGACATCGCCATCATCGCCCGGGTGTGGCCGATGCCCGACTCGATCGCGCTCGGCCAGCCGGCGGTCGCGGCGGCCTTCCCGCGGACGACCCCGCCGTGATCGACGTAGAGGAATCGCGTCAGCGAGATGTTCTCCGCCATGGCCCGCCGTTGCGTTTCAATCGCGGGGGAAAACGCGTCTGTCATGCCGGAAAGGTATCGTCCTAACATGCCCCCGCGCCCTGCGCCCCGCGATCTGCGGGCGTCCGACAGCGACCGAGAGCGTGTCATCGCCATGCTGGGCGAGGCGCTCGCCGACGGTCGCCTTTCGCATGAAGAATATTCCGAACGGATGCCGGTGGCCCTGGCCGCCCGCACCCTGGGCGATCTGGCCGGGCTGACCAGCGACCTGGCCGCGCCCGAGCACCAGCCCGTGCAAGTGGACGGCGGTCAGCAGGTCGCGGCGCTGTTCACCGCGGCGGACCGGCGCGGCCGCTGGGTCGTGCCGGCCACGATGACGTGCGTGGCCGCGTTCGGCGAGGTGGTCCTCGACTTCACCGAGGCGATCCTGCAGGACCGGCACGTGGTGGTCACCGTCTACGCCCTCTTCGGGCGGGTGCGGCTGATCGTGCCGTCCGGCGTGGAGGTCGTCATGAACGGGAACAACATCCTCGGCCGCCAGCGCGGCGGGACGACCAAGCGCGTGCCCACGTCGTCGGAGGTCCCGGTGATCGAGGTCCGCGGCCACGTCGCCGCGAGCGAGGTCCTGGCGCGGACGCCGCCGCGCCCGCGCCGCTGGTCCTTGCCGCGCCCGGCCGTAGCCCGCACGCCCGCGTACGGGTCGCTCGGGGGACATCAGTCGTAGTTGACCGTGCTGTAGGCGCTGAGCTTCCACAGGGCGTGCTCGCTGCGGATCGAGCGGATCGTGCCGGACCGCGAGCGCATGACGAGCGAGTGGGTGGTCGCGCCGCCCGGCTTGTAGCGGACGCCCGCCATCAGCTCGCCGTCGGTGATGCCGGTGGCGGCGAAGAAGCAGTCCTCCGACGAGACCAGGTCGTCGGTGGTGAGCACCCGGTCGAGGTCGTGCCCGGCGTCGAGCGCCTTGCGCCGCTCGGCGTCGTCCCGTGGCGCGAGCTTGCCGAGGATCACGCCGCCCATGCACTTGAGCGCGCAGGCCGCGACGATGCCCTCCGGGGTGCCGCCGATGCCGAGCATCAGGTCGATGCCGGTGTCCGGGCGGGCCGCCATGATCGCGCCCGCCACGTCGCCGTCGGTGATCAGGTGGATGCGCGCGCCGGCCGCGCGGACCGCCTTGATCAGGCCCTCGTGCCGCGGCCGGTCCAGGATGACCACGGTGACGTCGTGCGGCGTGATGCCCTTCGCCTTGGCCACCGCCGCGATGTTCGCCGCGGGCGGCGCGTCGAGGTCCACCACGCCGGCCGCCTCGGGGCCGGTGGCCAGCTTGGTCATGTAGAAGACCGCGGACGGGTCGTACATCGAGCCGCGCTCCGCGACCGCGAGGACGGACACCGCGTTCGGCATGCCGTTGGCGCACAGCCGGGTGCCGTCGATCGGGTCCACGGCCACGTCCACGGCCGGCCCGGTGCCGTCGCCGACCTCCTCGCCGTTGAACAGCATCGGGGCGTGGTCCTTCTCGCCCTCCCCGATGACCACGACGCCGCGCATGGACACGGAGTTGATCAGCGTGCGCATCGCGTTCACCGCCGCGCCGTCCGCCCCGTTCTTGTCACCGCGGCCCACCCAGCGGGCCGCCGCCATCGCCGCGGCCTCAGTGACCCGGGCGAGCTCAAGCGCCAGGTTCCTGTTCGGCGCGTGCTGCGCGGGCTCGGGCGTCCCGGGAATGCCGGTCGCGGTCTCATCTGCAGTCATGGCTTGCGCCTTCGCCGTCCCGTATACGCCTGGCGATCCCAGGCCTGGTTGAGCGCGCTGGTGAACAGCTCCGTCGGCTGCGCGCCGGAGACGCCGAGCGCCATGTCGAACACGAAGAACGGGACGCCGTTGATGCCGATCTCCTGCGCCTGCCGCTCGTCCTGCCGGACCTCGTCGGCGTACGCGTCCCCGTCGAAGACCTTGCCGACCTCCGCCGCGTCGAGCCCGGCGCCCGCCGCGACCTCGGTGAGCACGTCCCGGTCGAAGACGTCCCGCGCCCGGGCGAAGTAGGCCTCGTTGACCGCGCTGAGCAGCTCCTGCTGCACGCCCTGGTCCAGGCCGAGGTGGAGCACCCGGTGGATGTCGAAGGTGTTGCCGACCGGGCGCCCCGAGTCGAAGCCCAGCCCCTCGGCCCGCGCCAGGCGTGCCGACCTGGCCGTCCATCGCGAGTGCCTCGGCCTGCGACATGCCGAACTTCTTGCTGAGCATCTCCAGGTTGGTTTCCCGCTGGTCCCGCGGCGAGGCTCGGGTCGAGCTCGAACGAGTGGTAGACGACCTCGACCTCGTCGCGGTGCGCGAAGCTGTCAAGCGCCTTCTCGAACCGGGCCTTGCCGACGTAGCACCACGGGCAGATGACGTCGCTCCAGATATCCACGCGCATGCTTACAGCCTAGATTGCGCGGCGGGCGCCTGACATCCCGCGCCGGTGTGACCTTAGAAGGCCGGGCAGGCTGTGGCCGGCGAAAGCAGGGACTCTTTAGAACGGCGTTCCGGCGGTTGCGCCGGTCTTGCCCGGGTTCCTGGCTCCTGGTCGCCGGGTCGCGGGCGGCCATGGCGGTGGTCAGCCTGGCGCGGGCGCCGTCCAGCCACTCGGCGCAGATCGCGGCCAGCTTCTCGCCGCGCTCCCACAGGTCGAGCGACTGCTCGAGGGTGAGCCCGCCCGCCTCAAGCCGCCGCACCACGCCGGCGAGCTCGTCGCGTGCCTGCTCGTAGGAGAGCGATCTCACGATCTGTCACGGGAAGATCCTATTCGCTGTCCGCGGTAACGATCAGTTCGTCCTCGGCGAACCGCAGCAGCAGCTCCTCGCCAGGGGAGACCTCCGCCGCGGAGCGGACGACGCCGCCGTCGGCGTTCTGCGCGATCACGTAGCCGCGGCGCAGCGTGGCCGCGGGGGACAGCGCGAGCAGCCGGGCCCTGCATGTGCGCGATGTCGTCGCCCGCCCGGTTCAGGCTCGCGTCCAGGCACTGGCGGGCCCGCCGGGCGAGCGCGTCGACCTGCTCCGCCTGGCGCTCGATCTCGCGGACCGGGTCGGCGATGGCGGGCCGCGACCTGGTCGCGTCCAGCCACGCCTGCTCGCGGTCGAGCCAGCCGCGCATCGCCCGGCGGCGCCCGGTCCCGCAGCTGGGTGACCAGCGCCAGCTGCTCGGCCACGTCGGGCACGATCCGCTTGGCCGCGTCGGTCGGGGTGGAGGCCCGCAGGTCCGCGACGTAGTCGAGCAGCGGGGTGTCCTGCTCGTGCCCGATGGCCGACACCACCGGGCGTCCGGCAGGCCGCCACCGCGCGGAGCAGCGCCTCGTCGGAGAACGGGAGCAGGTCCTCAAGCGAGCCGCCGCCCCTGGCGATCACGATCACGTCGACCTCGGGGTCCGCGTCCAGCTTGCGCAGCGCCTCGATGACCTCGCCCGCCGCGTACGGGCCCTGCACGGCGGACTGCTCGATCCGGAAGCGGACGGCGGGCCACCGGCGCTGCGCGTTCTGCACCACGTCGCGCTCGGCCGCCGACTCCCGCCCGCACACCAGCCCGATGACGCCGGGCAGGAAGGGCAGCGCGCGCTTGCGCTCCGGCGAGAACAGGCCCTCGCGCCGCGAGCTCCCTGCGCAGCTTCTCCAGCCGCGCGAGCAGCTCGCCGATCCCGACCGCGCGGATCTCGAGCGCGGTGAGCGCGAACGAGCCCCGGGTGGCGTTGAAGTCGGGCTTGACGAAGATCACCACCCGGGCGCCCTCGGCCGGGTTCACCGCCTCGAAGACCGCGCGCGTGCAGATCACCTGCGCGGACACCGCCGCGATCGGGTCCCTGAGCGTGAGGAAGACGGTGTTGCCGCGCTTCTTGCACTCGGCGATCTGCCCCTCGACCCAGATCCGGCCGAGCTTGCCGATCCACCCGCCGACAGCCTGCAGCACGGTCCGCACCGGAACGGGCGCTTCCGCGGACGTCTCAAGGGCCATGCCCCTATGCGCACCACACCCGACTGACATCCGGGCGGGATGACCGCGATCGCACGGCGCCTGCGGTCCCGAGGGCCAACCGCGTTCGGGCCCAGGGGCCCGGGGCCAATCTGAGTACGCCTATGGGCCCTAGGCCCGGACCGTCCGGGCCCGGCGCCACGGGGCCCGAACCGTGCTGTCCGGTCCGGCCCGGCTACGCCTCCAGCTTCGGAAGCCCGGTGGTCATCTTGACGATCCGGTGCTCGAACATCGTGATCACGTCCGGCGCGGTCCGGGTGCGCCTTCTCGTAGTCCATGAGCTGCGGTGAGGTCGTCGTTGGACAGGTTGCGGAGCCGGGCGCGCAGCGACGCGACCGACAGCTCGTCGTAATTCGCCAGCGGCAGCGCGCTGCTGGTCTCGGGCCGGCCGAGGCCTCCGGTTCCGCGGCTGCCGGCTCGGCTGGGGCCGAGGTCTCCGGTCCGGCTGACGCCTCGGGGGCGAGCTGCCGTCTCCGGCTCCGCGGCCGCCTCCGCCGCGACAGTCGCGGGGTCCGCGGTCGCTTCCGGCGCGGGGGCGGCCGTGTCTTCCGGTGCCGGTGGCGGTTGCTGCGGCGGGGGCTTCGGCGTCGGCGGGGGCCTCCGCGCGGGCTTCGCGCGCACCTTGTCCATGACGGACAGCAGCGAGCCGAAGCCTGCGAACATCGCCCGCAGCATCGACGCCGGGCCTTCTTTCATCTGCGGGACGCTCATATCACACTCCTCGATGGGTTGGGTGGCACAAGTCTGCCGTCAGCGGGTGCCTCGCCCGGTGTGTGTTAATAAAGGTGGTACCGACGGGTTCTCTACTTGGTGCCGAAATTCGTGATCAAACGGGCACCTGATGTCATGCGCACCTGCCGTTACATGACGGGCGTCTGGCACGCGGCTCGGCGGCCTCGCCTAACATGGGAGGCATGTCTGAGACCCACCGCCGGGTCCTGCTGGCGAAGCCTCGCGGCTACTGCGCAGGGGTCGACCGGGCCGTGCAAGCCGTGGAGATCGCCCTCGGCAAGTTCGGCGCTCCCGTATACGTGCGCAAGCAGATCGTGCACAACACGTACGTGGTCAGTGAGCTGGAGAAACGCGGCGCCATCTTCGTCGAGGAGACCGAGGAGGTGCCCGAGGGCAGCGTCGTCGTGTTCTCCGCGCACGGCATCGCCCCCGAGGTGCGCGACGAGGCGCGGCGGCGGAACCTGACGGCCATCGACGCGACCTGCCCGCTCGTCACCAAGGTGCACAACGAGGCGCAGGCGCTTCGCGGCGAGCGACTACGACATCCTGCTGATCGGCCATGAGGGCCACGAGGAAGTCATCGGCACGACCGGCGAGGCGCCCGCCAGCATCCACCTGGTCGACGGGCCCGAGGGCGTGGCGGACGTCGAGGTGCGCGACCCGGCGAAGGTGGTCTGGCTGTCGCAGACCACGCTGTCCGTCGATGAGACGGTGAACACCGTCTCCGCCCTCAAGACGCGGTTCCCGCAGCTCATCGACCCGCCGAGCGACGACATCTGCTACGCGACGCAGAACCGGCAGGCCGCCGTCAAGGTGATCGCGCCGGACTGCGACGTGGTGATCGTGGTCGGCTCGCGGAACTCGTCCAACTCCGTCCGCCTCGTCGAGGTCGCCAAGGACGCGGGCGCCCGTGCCGCCTACCTGGTCGACGACGCCGGCGAGGTCGACGAGGCGTGGTTCGACGGCGCCGACCACCGTCGGCGTGACCAGCGGCGCCTCGGTGCCCGAGGTGCTGGTCGACGGCGTGCTCGGCAAGCTCGCCGCGCTCGGCTTCGGCGACGTGGAAGAGGTCGAGGCCGTCAAGGAGCGGATGTCCTTCCAGCTCCCGCGCGAGCTAAGGAAGTAGCTCAGGCGCCCGGTCGTCGGCGACCAGCTCCGGCGCCGACAGGGGCCGGGCCGTATCGCTGATCGGCGCCGGCCCGGCCAGCTCGGCGTCCACGACGCCAAGCGCGGCCAGCTTCCGCGCGCTCACCAGCACCCGGGTCTCCAGCGAGCCGACGGCCTGGTTGTAGGAACCGACGGCGGACGTCAGCGACTTGCCGACGCGCTCCAGGTGCCTGCCAAGGCCGGACAGCCGGTCGTACAGCTCGCGGCCGAGGTCGAACACGGCCCGGGCGTTCTCCGATAGCGCCTGCTGCTGCCAGGCGTACTGGACGGTGCGCAGCATCGAGACCAGCGTGGTCGGCGTGGCGATGTGCACCCGGCGGGCAAGCGCGTGCTCAAGCAGGCCCGGGTCGTAGTCGAGCGCCGGGGCGAGAAATGCCTCGCCCGGGACGAACATGACCACGAACTCCGGCGTCTCCGGCAGCGCTGACCAGTACGCCTTCGACGCGAGCTGGTCCACGTGCGCCTTCAGGTGCCTGGCGTGGGCGGCGAGGCGAGTCTCGCGGGTGGCGTCGTCGGCCGCGGACGAGGCCTCGAGGTAGGCGGCGAGCGACACCTTCGAGTCGACGACCACGTTCTTGCCGCCGGCCAGCCGCACCACCATGTCCGGCCGCTGCCCGCCCGCGACGATCACCTGCTCGTCGAAGTCGACGTGCGCCGCCATGCCGGCCAGCTCGGCCACGCGGCGCAGCTGGAGCTCGCCCCACCGGCCGCGCGCCTCCGGCCGTTTCAGCGCGGAGACCAGGGCCTGCGTCTGCTCGCGCAGCTGCTCCGCGCCGCGCCTGGTGAACTCGACCTGCTGGGCGAGCTCGGCGTGCGACCGGGTCCGCGCGACGTCGGACTCGCGCAGCTGCTGCTCCACGCGGGCGAGCGTGTCGCGCATCGGGCCGACGAGCTGCTCGACGTCGAACCGCTGGGCGAGCTGCCCGTCCGCGAGTGCCGTCTTCTCCGCCGCCGCCCGCTCCAGGATCGCCGCTCGCTCCTGGGCCGCGCGGGCGCGCTCGGTCGCGGTCGCGGCGGCGGTGCCGAGGCGGGTACGGGCCAGCAGGTAGCCGAGCGCGACGCCGATCGCGATCCCGGCGAGCAAGGCGAAGACGGTCATGCCTTCCAGTATCGGCAGGCCGTCGCCGGCCCCGCCGGGCGACACGCGCGGGAGCCGGAGACAATAGAGATCGTGCAGGCGGCCATCGAGGCGCGCGCGGTCAGCTACCGCACCCGCGCCGGGGAAGTCACGGTACGTGATATCTCGCTGACTGTTGGCGAGGGTGAGCTGGTGGCGATCATCGGCAGCAGCGGGTCAGGCAAGACGACGCTGCTCAGCGCGATGTCGGGGCTGAGCGCCCCGACGTCGGGCACGGTGCTGCGGCATCTTCAGGGTGACGAGCACCCGGCGGGCGGCGGACCTTCCCGGCAGGTCGGGTACATCCCCGACGGGGACACGATGTACCCGGTACTCCCGCTCGCCCGGGCACTGCGCTACACCGCCGAGCTGCGCGGGGTTCGCTGCTCCGATGAGGTGACGGGGCAAGCGCTCGGCCTGGTCGGCCTGGCCGCCGAGGCGGCCGTTCCCGTCGGCGCCCTCAACCCGGGCGAGCGCAAGCGCGCCGCGATCGCCGCTGAGCTGCTGGCGGGCCCGACGCAGCTCTTCCTGGACGAGCCCACGGCGGGCCTTGACCCGGCGCAGGCCACCGCAGGTGCTGCGGCTGCTCCGCCGCCTCTCCCGCCGCGGCATGACCGTGCTGCTCACCACCAGCAGCCCGCTGGACGCCGCCCGCTGCGACAAGGTGGCAGTGCTCGCGGCCGGCGGTCACCTGGCCTTCTTCGGCACGCCAGGGGCGGCCCCCGGCTACTTCGGCGCGGACAGCCTGGAAGAGATCTACGAGCGGCTGGCCGGCCTTGGCGACCCCGCCGCGGCATGGTCGCGGCGCTTCTTCCATTTCTCCCGAACGAGGGCGGGTTTCACCGTCGTCCCCACCACTCCGCGCGCCCCGGGGCCGGCGGTCCTGGTGCCCGATGCGGCCGGCCCGCACTCCGCGGGCCGCCCTGGCCTGGTCTTCCCCGGCGACCCGGCCGCCGAGGACGAGGCCGACGCCGGGGAGGACGGGTCACCGCTGCCTGCCTCCGCCGCCGGGCTGGGCTCGCCTGACGGCCATGCGCCAGGCGGCCGGGCCGGGCCGCCACCGCCCGTCGTCCAGCTGCCCGTCTTGATCAGGCGGAACGTCGAGGTGATCGCCCGCGCCCGGCGCGTGCAGGCCACCCTGGCGTGCGTGCCCGTCGTCATCCTGCTGGCGTTCTGCGTGCTGCTCGGGGTCGGCGCGCTCGACGGCCCCGCCGCGGTGACCCTCGCCTGGGCCGTGCTCGGCGGGCTGGCCGCCGGCCTGGCGTACGAGCTGCCCGCGCGCGGCACCGACTCGGGCGTGCTCCGGGGCGAGGCCTTCCCCGGGCTCAGCACGGCCGCGTTCGCCTTGGCCAAGGCCGCGGTGCTGCTGCCCGCCCTCGCGGCCGCCGACGCGCTCATCCTGGCGGTCCCGGCGGCCGCCGGCCGCCTGCAGGGCGGGTTCGGCCCGGCGTACCTGGCCGCGGCGGTCTCCTCGGCCATCGGGCTGGCCGCCGCGCTCGCGGTGGCCGTCGTCGCGGCCCGGCGCTGAGCGCTAGCGGCACCGTCCGGGCAGGCGGCACGAGGCCATGCCGGGTCGCGGCCTCGCCGCCGGCGCTCACTATCGTGATCATCGCTATCTATCTCATTCCTCACCCGGCGCGAGGGGATCAAAGACATGAATCCAGCACGGACGGTCGCGGCCCTGCTTGCCGACTACCTCCGCCAGGCGGGGGTCACGCACGTGTTCGGGTACCCGGGGGAGTCCCTCGTGGACTTCATCGAGGTCGCCCGGCGTGGACGGCCCGGAGGTCGTCTCGGCGGTCCGCGAGGCGTCCGCCGCGTTCATGGCCGAGGGCGCGGCGATGCGCACCGGGACCGTCGGCGCCTGCCTGTCCACGCTCGGGCCCGGGTCGACCGCGCTGCTCAACGGGGTGGCGTCCGCGCAGCTTGACCGGGTGCCGCTGCTGGCGGTGTCGGGGCAGGTGGACAGCTCGCGCGAGCAGTTCTGGACGCACCAGCTGATCGACCACAACCGGCTGTTCGCGCCGGTCACCAAGCTCGCCGCGCGGCTAGACGCGGCGTCGGCGGACACCGTGCTGCGCCGCGCCCTGCGGACCGCCACGGCGGAACGCCCGGGCGCGGTGCACCTGACGGTCACCACGGACTCGTTCGGGAGCAGCGGTGCGGGCACCGGCGGTGACGGGAAAGTTCCGCCGCTTACCCCGGCCGGCGGCGGGCCTTGAGTTCTTCGGTGACGAGCCGCTGCGCGCGCTGCGGGCCGCGCGGCGGCCGGTGCTGCTCGCCGGGGCCGGGGCGGTGCGCAGCGGGGCGGCGGGCGCGCTGGCGGAGCTCGCCGCGCACGCCGGGCTGCCGGTCGTGGTCGGCGCGATGGCCAAGGGCGCGCTCGCCGAGGACAGCCCGTGGTACGCGGGGACGCTCGACATGGCGGGGCACCAGGTGATCTGGGAGCTGCTCGCGTCGGCGGACCTGATCGTGACGGCCGGGTTCGACCCGGTGGAGCTGATCACGCCGTGGCGGCTGTCGGTGCCCGTGCTGCACGTGGACACGGTGCCGAACACCGACCAGGTGTACCCGGCGGCCATCGAGGTCGTCGGCAGCGTGGCGAGCGCGCTCGCGTGGTTCCTCGCCAACTGGGATGGCGGCCCCCGCTGGACGGAGGCGGAGGTGGCCGCGCACCGGGCGGCGCTGCGGGCCGCCTACCACGCGGGGTACGCCGCTGGCCGGCTGAACCCGTCCGAGCTGGTCGAGACCGTGCGCGCCGCCGCGCCCTCCGGCACGGTGGTCACCGCGGACGTCGGGTCGCACAAGATCATGACCGGGCAGGCCTGGACCACGTTCGCGCCCAGGGAGACGCTGATCACCAACGGGCTGTCCGCGATGGGCTTCGGGCTGCCCGCCGCGATCGGCGCCGCCTTGTCGTCGGCGCCCGGCACGCCGGTCGTCTGCATGACCGGGGACGGCGGCTTCGCGATGACCGCGCCGGAACTGTCCGTCGCGTCCCGGCTCGGGCTCGGCCTGGTCGTCGTCGTGTTCTCGGACGGCGGGCTCAACCGGATCGAGCTGCACCAGGCCTCCGTCGGCTACCCGCTGGCCGCGACCGCCGTGGACCGGACGGACATCCCGCTGCTCGCCGAGTCGCTCGGCTGCGACGGCGTCCGGGTGGACAGCGTCTCCGGCCTGGAGAAGGCCCTGTCCGGCGCGTTCGGGACGGGCCGCGCGCGGCCGCTGGTCATCGAGGCGCGCATCGACACGGCCCAGTACTCGGCGCAGTTCTGAGTCGGCGCTGCTGGCCCGTGCCCCTACTGGCGCTCGGGACCGGTTAGCTCGCGAGGCGTGCGCGTGATGGTGGATCGTTAGGAGGTCTCTATGCCTCCCAGCGATCCACCATGATGAGAATTCGGACCGCGGTCCCGGTGAACGATGGTCTCCCGTCGGCTGCAACCTCGCTAGCCACCGGACGCCTGGGACTCTTTGGCTCGCTGGCCTCAATAGACTCGACGTTCGTGAGCCTGTCTATCGGAATCGTCGGGCTGCCCAACGTGGGCAAGTCCACCCTGTTCAACGCGCTGACCAAGGCCGGGGCGCTGGCCGCGAACTACCCGTTCGCCACGATCGAGCCGAACGTCGGCGTGGTCGGCGTGCCCGACCCCCGGCTCGACGCGCTGGCCAAGCTGTACAACTCGGCGCGGGTGGTGCCGGCCTCGGTGCGGTTCACCGACATCGCCGGGCTGGTCAAGGGCGCGTCGCAGGGGCAGGGGCTCGGCAACCAGTTCCTCGGCCACATCCGCGAGACCGACGCGATCTGCCAGGTCGTCCGGGTCTTCCGCGACCCCGACGTGACCCGGGTGGAGGGCTCGGCCGAGCCGGAGGGCGACATCGAGACGGTCGTCACCGAGCTGATCCTCGCCGACCTGCAGACGCTGGAGAAGGCGGTGCCCCGGCTCGCGAAGGAGACGAAGTTCTCCAAGGACCCGGAGAAGCTCGAGACGGCAGCGGCGGCGCAGGCCGCGGTGTCGGTGCTCGATTCCGGCAAGACGCTGTTCGCCGGGGCCGCGGCCGCCGGGATCTCGCTGCCCGCGCTGCGCGAGCTGCACCTGCTGACCGCCAAGCCGTTCCTGTACGTGTTCAACATGGACGTGGGGGACCTGTCCGACGAGGGGCTGAAGAAGCAGCTCGCCGGGCTGGTGGCGCCGGCCGAGGCGATCTTCCTCGACGCGAAGACCGAGGCCGACCTGGCCGAGCTTTCCGACGAGGAGGCGGCCGAGCTGCTCGCCGAGGCGGGCCTCGGCGAGCCCGGCCTGGCCCAGCTGGCCAAGGCGGGCTTCCGCGCCCTGGGGCTGCAGACCTTCCTGACCGCCGGCCCGAAGGAGTCCCGCGCCTGGGAGATCCCGATCGGCGCGACCGCCCCCGAGGCGGCCGGCGTGATCCACACCGACTTCCAGAAGGGCTTCATCAAGGCCGAGATCGTCTCCTACGACGACCTGATGGCGGCCGGCTCGGTCGCGGCGGCCCGCGCGGTCGGCAAGGCCCGCATCGAGGGCAAGGACTACGTCATGCAGGACGGCGACGTGGTCGAGTTCCGGCATAGTTAACCATGACGACACGCGAGAATCTCGACATCATCCAGCTCACTAATCCGGGTGAGGCTGATCCGGTGGTGAGACAGGAGCTGACCGCATGCTGGATAGCGGTCACGAACGCCGGCGGCGCGGCGGGATTCCCGTTTCCCCCGGTCGACTCTAGTCAGGTCCGCCCGGCCGTCGATGCTCTTGCGTCCTGCCTCGACCCTAGCCAAAGCCGGATATTGCTTGCCCGCGTCGGCGGCACCCTCGCTGGGTGGGTGGCTCTCAGCCGCGATCCCAGCCCTCTCATCGCGCACTGGGGTGTTGTCAGCCACTTGCAGACGCAGCTCGCGCGCAGGAACGAGGGCATCGGGTCGGCCCTGATGCATCGACTCCGGGAAGTTGCCCGCGACGAGATGGGCTTGGAGCAGCTCCACCTGGCAGTCCGCGGCGGAATGGGACTCGAAGACTTTTACTCTCGGTTCGGCTGGCGGGTAACAGGCCGTTGGCCTGGCAAGCTCCGGCTTGCTCCTGACGACACCAGAGACGAGATCTTGATGATCCTCACGCCTCTGACCATCGGGAACGCCGGATGAGCTCGCCACGCTTAAGTGAGCTCGCAGGAGCCTACGGGCATAACTGTGAATCGGTGGAGTTCAGATTCAATGTGTAATCATCACGCCGACTCCCGCAGCTGATGGCCACCGTTCTGGTCGCATCACGCGCGCCACGCTGACACTCCTGAGATCGCTCCGTCCTCTGGCCTCTGGTTCATACTGAATGCCATGCCGACCGCCACCATCCCGTTTGCCGTGGGACAGACCGACATCGAGGGCCTCATGGTGCTTCAGATGAAGCAGGTCACCGACGAGCGTGGAACGGTGCGCGAGTTCTACCGCGAATCGAGTTTCCTTGCGGCCGGATTGCCGTCGCTCGGGCCCTGGCTGCAGGTCAACATCACCGAGACACGGCGGGGCGCGCTGCGGGGCTTGCACGGCGAAGAGATGTTCAAACTGGTGGCCGTCGTCGAGGGCGAGGCGTTCGGTGCCTACCTCGATACACGCGCAGACTCGCCCACTCGGGGAAAGATCGTGACCGTGCGGTTGATCAAGGGCACCCAGGTCCTGGTCCCCAGGGGAGTGTGCAACGGATTTCAGTCGGTCAGCCCTGGCGTTACCCAGTACCTCTACTGCTTCGACCAGGAATGGCGCCCTGGCATGGCCGGGATATCGGTCAACCCGCTTGATCCCGAGGCTGCGATTGCCTGGCCGCTGCCTATCGACGTGTCCGACTCCGCGCAGATCTCTGCCAAGGACGCCAGCGCGCCTGGATTCTGAGCAACGCCGTGGAGTGGAGTTCAGGATCTGATCGAATTGTCAGTGCCCGCGCCTAGTCTCTAGCTATTCATGTGGCCCTGAACGGAGGTGGAGACTGTGGCGTGCTGGGAGAAGGGCGGGCGCACGATTCAATACCTGGTCGACCGGGCGCGTCTGGAGAGCTTCGAAGCGAGGAGACTCGGTGAGCTGGCGGATGCATTGATCGGCCGGGCGGCACGGCGGGTTGAGACCACGGCTGCCGCCGCGCTTGCGGGCGGGGATGTTGATGGCGCGTATGTCGCGGCCTACGATGCCTACCGGATGGCAGCGGAGTCGCTCCTGGCCCGGCAGGGCCTGCGTGCTACTGGGGGCGACGGGTCACACATGACGGTCGAGGATGCTATCGCTGCACAATTCGCTGCTGACATTCCAGAGTTCGCGAAGCCGACGTTCGAGCGGTTCCGGCGGACCCGGCACTCGGCCCAGTATTTCGACCCTGACGCAGCGCCTATCACTGCGTCAGATGCGTCATGGGCAATCGAGAAGGCGGCGACGGCTGTATCGAGCGTCAAGGCGCTGCTCGCGTCGCCATCATCGCCGGGGCGGTTCGGCTAGCTGGGCAGCAGGGCGAGTTCGAGTAGGGGGCGGCTGGTCACGGTGTCATGGAAGGAACCCGTTCCCGAGCCGAGCCACGCTGGATCGCGGATTGTTGCCTGGACGGGTCTTCCCAGGCGCTTCTCGGCGGCGTCGAGCGCGGCGTACAGCTGGTCGCGGTCAGGTTCGCCGAGGATCAGCACGTCAATATCCCCGACGGGACGATGCCCGGTTTGCCCTTCATGCCGGGCTGCCCAGGACCCGTAGATGTAGGCCGCAGTGATCCCCCGTAGGGGGCCTAGCGTCCCAGCCAGTACCGCAGGAACGCCAAAAGCCCTAGTCAACACCTCGGCCAGCCCGGCGTAGTAGGGGCTGGCGGTATTCGCGCGGACTAGCCTGGTGTTGCCGACCTTCCGGGTTGTGACGAGTCCGGCTTGCTCGGCACGCTGAATCTCCCGGTAGACCGAAGGATGCGGGGTTGCTGTCCGCGACGCGATCTCTGTGAGGCTGAGTTCCAGAGCGGGATCGCTGAGCAGTAGCGCGAGGATCTCGCCTTGCTGCTGCGAACGCAGGATAGGCAGGAGCGACGGCGCCGAGGTTTTATCCACAAGATGAAGAATACTCTTCAGTTCGCGGAGACGTCGTAGAGCTGGGAGACCTGGTAGAGCTGATCGTGCGCGTTACGCCACCTGGCCTCCGCACTAGTGCGGGCCGTTGCCGGCCTTCATCGTGGAGATGATTTTCGGCAGCGTAACGTGGTCGAGTTCCGCTTTAACGTCTGACGTGATAGCCCCGATGTCAGCGTTGGCCGCGAAGCATAGCCGCGGCGCGCCGGTGACGCACTACAAACGGAGTCGCGACGATGATCGCGCCCAGGGCGCTGAGCACGGAGAGTAAGGCGCGGTCTGGTGGGCATGATCAGGCTAACCGCAAGGTAGGAGGCTCAGGACAGCCGTCTGCATCCTCATATGGGTCCCCCCTAAGGCCGTAACTCTGCCGAGCTGTAGGGAGTCGACAATGTCCACGGAAGCCAACACGGCGCAGTTGCACCGGCTCGCTGATGAGGTTTTGACCGGGCACAACCTTGCCGCCCTGGACGACATCTTCCACGCTGACTACGTTGAGCACGAACCGCCGCCCGGGATGGGGCCAGGCCGCGACGGACTCCGGCGGTGGCTGGCCGGCTGGATCGCGGCGTTCCCCGACGTGCGATGGACAGTCGAGGAGCAGATCGCAGACGAAGACAGCGTCTGGACCCGGTCTACCTGGCAAGGCACCCACAAAGGTGCATTCCTTGGCATACCACCCACCGGGAACGACGTCACCGTGACGGCGTGGACCATCGACCGGTTCGCGGGCGGCAAGATAGCCGAGAGCCGGATCATCATGGACACGCTCGGGCTGATGCAGCAACTTGGCGTCATCCCCGCCCCCGGAGCGCCGCCCTCTTGATGAAGACCTAGCCAAGAGGCCGGTCCGTGTGACCTGCGACGAGTCGGTGTCATTGTTGTGGGTGTGGTTCCGGTTCAACGTGTGGGGTTCTTGTTGGATCGACGGGGTTTTTGGGAGTTCACTGTTTGTTTGCCTGGATGTTCTCTTGGCTCGACGTGGGCGATTGGTTGGGCCGTTTTGCTCGCTCTGAATGCCCTGGCGTGCTGTGAGAGGACAGGCGAAGCATGGACATGGACAATCCCGGTAACCGGCCCGAGGACGAGGTGCCCGGCACCGACTACCGTTCGCCGGCACCATTCAAGGCGACCGTCAGCCGCCGCCGGTTCCTGCAGGTGGGCGGCGCGCTCGCCGGGGCGGCCGCGGTTGGGGTCGGGGCCAGCCAGGTCGGCGGCCTTACCGGCCGCAGCCGGGCGGCGGCGGCGACGCGGGACGATGGCCGACCTCAAGCACGTGGTGATCCTGATGCAGGAGAACCGGTCCTTCGACCACTACTACGGCACCCTGCAGGGCGTCCGCGGCTTCGCCGACAAGCAGGTCCTCAAGTACCAGAACGGCACGACGATCTTCGAGCAGCCCGACAGCAGCGGACCGACCTCGGGTACCTGCTGCCCTTCCACATGGACTCGACCAAGGTGGACGCGCAGAACGCGGGCGACCTCGACCACAGCTGGACCGGTGACCACAGCGCGCGCAACAGCGGCCTGTGGAACAACTGGGTCGCCGCCAAGACCGAGCAGACGATGGGCTACTTCACCCGCAACGACCTGCCGTTCAACTACGCGCTCGCCGACGCGTTCACCATCTGCGACGGGTACCACCAGTCGATCCTCGGGCCGACCAGCCCGAACCGGATGTACTTCTGGACGGGCACGTCGCACGGCTGGATCGACAACCCGCCGGACTACACCGTCGAGTTCACCAACGTCACCACCTACCCCGAGCTGCTGCTGAAGGCGGGCGTCTCCTGGCAGGTGTACACCAACCACGAGGTGGGCGACGGCGGCGGGAACGACGGCTGGGTCGGCGACTACGGCGACAACCCGCTGTGGTTCTACCAGCAGTACCAGACCTCGGAGAAGGCGACCACGGCGGCGGGGCAGCGGCTCGCCGTCCAGGGCGCGGTGCAGCCGTGGCAGCCGAACGCGGGGACGCCGCTCGGGCCGAACCACGTCAACCACGTGCTCGCCCAGTTCATCTCCGACTGCGCCGCCGGCACGATCCCCCAGGTCTCCTGGATCGTCGCGCCGTACGAGTACTCCGAGCACCCGGCCGCCAGCCCGAGCTACGGCGCGCACTACGCGCGGACGGTGCTCGAGTCGCTGATGAGCAACCAGGCGCTGTGGGAGAGCACGGCGCTGTTCATCACCTACGACGAGCACGACGGGTACTTCGACCACGTGCTGCCGCCGATCGCCCGAGACGTCGGTGACGAACGAGTTCATCGGCGGGCTGCCGATCGGCTTCGGTCCCCGGGTGCCGATGATCATCTGCTCGCCGTGGACGCGCGGCGGGTTCGTCGACTCCAACACCTACGACCACACGTCGATGCTCCGGTTCCTCGAGACCTGGACCGGCGTCAAGGCGCCCAACGTCACGGCCTGGCGGCGGTCGGTGACCGGCGACCTGACCGCGGCGTTCGACTTCGCCAGCCCGGACTTCTCCGTCCCGACGCTGCCGGACACGGTGCCGCTGATCACCCAGTCCGACGCGGAGAAGTCCTTCCCCGCGGTCACGCCGCCCGCCGAGGGCGCGCAGGCGATGCCGGCCCAGGAGCCGGGCAGGCGGCCGCACCGGCCGAGCCAGCTCATGCCGCACGCCGACGTCACCGTCAACCGCTCCGCCTTCACGGTGACCGCGACGATGTCCAACACGGGCCACGGTCGGCGTCTCGCTGTTCGTCTTCCCCGACAAGTACCTGGCCGCCTCGGCGACCCCGTTCACGGTCGTCAAGGGCGCGAGCAAGACCTACACGTGGACCGCGACCGAGCAGGACAAGTACGGGTACGCCTTCTCGATCTACGGCCCGGACGGGTTCGTCCGCTCGTTCGCCGGCGACATCGTCCCGGCGAGCACCACCACCGGGCAGATCCCCCGGGTGGCCGCGACGCCGGTCGACCGGGCCCGCGCCGGTCGCTGCGGCTCACGCTGGCCAACGACGGGACCAAGACGGTGGCCTACACCCTCACGGTCAACGACTACGCCGGCAGCACCCGGACCGTGACCGTGGGCGCGCAGGGGATCCGCGAGCGTCAGGTGGCCCGTCGACGCCGACGGCTACTACGACGTGATCATCACCGCGAACACGAGCGACGGCTTCACCCGCCGCTACGCGGGCCGGATCGCCTAACGCCGGCGCCGACATCACCCCGAGGGGCTGACCGCTTGACGCGGTCAGCCCCTCGGTTTGTCCGGCTCTAAAGGCGCACGTGTGGTCGGTTTTTGCCGCACAATGGCGCCAGATCAGCAGGAGCACGTCTGCACCTTGATTGTCAGGCGCGGTAGCGGGCGGAGGAGCAATGGTGCGTAGGTTCAGCGTCGCCAGCCTCGATAGCGGTGCGGAGTCGCCCGTGTACGGCAACAACCCCTTGGCGGCAGGTCATGGGTATCGCTGAGGCAGTCGCCGCGATCCTCAGTGCGACGGTACCGCTGCTAGTCGCCTTGGCGGGCCTGACCTGGTGGGCGTACAAGCGCGGGGAGGCGGCAGGCGAAGCGAAGGCCGAGCGCAGGGCGGGTGAGCGCTCACTGGCCGAGGACAAGGCCAAGATCGAAACTCTTGAGCGGCGGCTTGGCGAGATTCTGGCCAATCTAGCTTCCATGCAGTCGGGGCAGCGAGCTCAGTCGCCGAGAGCCCGCGGACGACGGTTACCCGGAGCGGACAGGTAGCCGATGGCAGGGACCGGCGCACCGCCCCGGGCGGTGGCGGCTTGGCATAGGAAAACGTCGATGCACGTGGGGTGATTACGCTGCGTATTGATCGTCTTGGCGGCGTCTGGGCGGGCATCGGGCGATTACCTGCAACGATGAAGTTTTTTGCCTGATGTGGTGAACCGCCGTGTTGGTCATTGCGTATCAGTATGTAACGAGTTACCGTCGGCAGGGTGCTTCATCGCGCTGGCCGGACCGTGGCTGTGTCGGATGTGACTGGAGGTAACTTCAGTCGTGTATCGATGCGGTTTGTTCGGCTCTAAAGGCGCACGTGTGGTCGGTTTATGCCGCACAATGGAGCACGAGATCGGCAGTGGCTTGCCCGCACCTGGCTCCCCCCAGGGGCGGTCGGCCGAAGGAGTGATGGTGCGTAGGCTCAGCGTTGCTAGCCTCGATAGCGGTGCGGAGTCGCCCGTGTACGGTGGAGAACCGTCGGCTTCGGCCGACCGCGACCCGGAGGCCAAGGCGCCCCGGGCCGGCGGTGGCGGGCGCTGGGCGGTGTGGCCCAGTGGCAGCGGCACCGGAAATGACACCACAGGCACGGCCGCGTCGGGATTTCCCGTTGCGCTTGGCGAGGCTTTCGCGATGCGGTTCGCGCAGGTTTACCTGAATTACAGCCCTAGCACGGCGGCGCAGCGGGCACAGCAGCTCGCCGCCTTTATCCCGGACGAGTGTCCGGGATAAGGACCCGCAATTCGGCTGGAATGGCAGCGGGACCTCCGTGGCCCAATCAACTGAAGTTGCGGGAATCGACGTGCGTTCTGCGGACACGGCCGTGGTAACGCTCTTCTCCAGCGTGAACGGCCAGCTGATGGAGCTCGGCGTGCCTCTCTACGCCTCCGATGGCGGGCTAGTAGTATCTGGCCAGCCTGCCTGGCTTCCCGCGCCGCCCGTGGCCGCGCTTCCAAGCGCGCAGCGGGCGAGTTCCGACAAGACCGCGAAGGGCGCGCTTGCGAGCCAGTTGCCGGGTTTCTTCCGGGCATTCGGTCGCGGTGACCAGGCGGCGCTTGGCCGGTACCTCGCACCGGGCGCCTCGATCAGCGGGCTTGGCGGTGCGGTCAGCTTTGGCGGCATCACCTCGCTCCAGGTTCCGCAGGGCGAGGCGACACGCGACAGCACGGTGACCGTGGACTGGACCATTCCCGGCCAGGTCGGAACAGGGGCGCCAAGACTCGCGACAACTTATGACATGTCGGTCGTCGACCAGCAAGGCGCAAGATGGTATGTAAAGGACATCCGTGCATCTACGCAGCCGATGGGAACCCAATGACCAGGTTCGCGTCACCGTGGGCCGTGCCTCGCGGTCTGCGGTCCCCTCGCAAGCTCACTGATGTCCACGGAAGGGAAGGATGATGTCCGTATCGATCCTCGCCGCGGCGGCACCGCAAGCGGCGATCAGCACACAAGGTCTCGTCACGTACCTACAAAGCCTTTTCGGCCCGCTATTTCTGGGCATAGTAGGTATCGTGGCGCTCTTCTTCCTCTTCACACGCGAGATCACCCGGTTCGTGCAATTCATCGTCCTGGCTGTCGCGATCGCCGTGGTCTTCTACACGCCGAGCATCGTGCAGACTCTGGCCACCGGAATAGCGAACGCGCTCGGGGTTCACTGAGTTATCTCGCGCTGAGGAGTGCAGTCCTGTGGACCTGCCCACTTATACGAATATCTGGCGGATAGAAAAGCGGCTGTACAAGCTTTACGACTTCCGGCTGCCCATGCCGCTGCCGATCAACTGGATCGCCGTATTCGCTGGGATCACGATCCCTTATATCGTCCTACTGATCGCCATAGGACTGCCTTTCAACCACACCCTCGTCTGGCTGTACGTACTGCCGCCGGGCGTGCTCACCTGGCTGACCACCAGGCCCGTCATCGAGAACAAGCGGCTCCCTGAGCTGGTGGAGTCGCAGGCCCGCTACCTGACCGAGCCGCGGACCTGGGTCCGGCTCACGCCGCTCAGCGAGAAGGACCAGATGGTCCTCACCGCCCGCGTCTGGCACAGCCGCCGGGTCGCCAAGCGCGCGGCGCCCGCCGAGCGCCCGGTGCCCGTCGCCCGCCCCGCGCTGCCTTCGGCGGAGCCGGAAAGGCAGGTCAGCCCGCTTCGCCCGGGGCCGGTGCTGAAGCCGACCTCGGTCTTCCGCCCGGAACCCGCGCAGGCCGTCGCCGCAGGGGCAGGCCATTCGCCAGCGCCAGGGCGCTGGCCCGGCGCAGCGGCCTCGGGTCCAGGAGCGGTCCCGGGTCCAGGAACGCTCCCGGGTCCAGGAGCGCTCCCGGGCACAAGAGCGCTCACGCGCTCAGGAGCGGCCCCGGATTCCGGTGCTCGGGCCAGGCGCGACGCGGCGTCGCGCCCGCGCTGCCGCCCGTCCGTCCGGTTCCGCCGGTCGTGCCCGTCGTTCCCGCGGCGGTGCAGAGCGATCCGGCCGCCGGCATCTTCAATGGCGGCCTTCGTCCTGGGAACCCGCCGGTCAGCAGCACCGGATGGCTCGGTCCGGTGCATGCCGTGCCGGACGTCGTTCCGGCGGCGGCCGCGATCGCGCCGCCGTCCGCGCCTGCCCCGGCAGCCTGGCCGGTGCCCCGGCCCCGTCGCCGGCCGGTGCCAGCGGCATGCCGCCGGCACCCGGGCCAGCCTGGCCGACTCCGTCCCCGGCGGTCGCCAGCGGATCCGCCGGCACCTGTCATCGTGCCTGTGCCGCCGTCCGAGCCCGCCCCGAGCCACCCCGGACCGGCGGGTCCGGGCGACGGATCGGCGGCGCGCGCCTGGCCGCCAATGGATCAGGCGGCGCGCGCCTAGAGGTGTCGCACGACGGGCCAAGGCGACGTCAGCGCGCCGGCAGCGCGCCGTCGGGGCAGCCAGCGCAGCCAGCCCAGCCGGTTCAATCGGTACGGCCAGCCTGGCCGTCCCGGCCCGCCACGCCGCAGCCGCCCGTGCCGCAGCCGCCCGCGCAGGACGGGCCAGCGACGCCGCCGGCGCCGGCGGTCCCACCCGCGGATCCTGCGCGCCACTGGCCGGTGCCCGCCCGCCCGCTGCGTCCAGTGCCGCCCATGACCGACGACGGGGACGCGGCCAGGGCCGAGGAGAGCCCGGCCGCCGCCGCTGCCGTCGCCGCACGCCGTCGTCCTGTCGCTGCGCCGCTCCCGCGGCGCCGCGCTCCTGCGACGCCCGCTGCGCCATGCCGGCGGCGCCGGTCCAGGCGCGCCGGTCCCGGCGGCGCCCGTGCCAGGCAGCGTCGGTGCCGAAGCGGCGCCGCCGAGCGGCGCCGGTCCAGGTAGCGCCCGTCGACGCGGCGCCAGCGCCAGTGGCAGACACGCCAGTGGCGGACACCGCCAGTGGCAGACAGGCCAGTGGCAGGCACCGCAGTGGCAGCGACGCCGGTCGTTGAGAAGCCGCCGGCTCCAGCGCCAGTCGCGGCGACGCCGGCTGAGGCTCCCGCCGAGGCGCCGGCGGAGCCAGCGGACCAGCAGCCTGCGCAGGCGCCCGCGGCCGAGGCAATGCTGGCCCCGCCGGCACCCGCTCCAGCGCAGGCCCGTACGCCAGCCCAGGCGCTTGCACCAGCTCAGGCAGCCGCCCCGGCCCCGGCGCCCGTGCAACCGCCGCCAGCGCCCCCGCACCCGAGCCGCCCCTCCAGCAAGCCCCGCGCCCCGCCCCCGCCGTCCAGCAGGTCACGGAGGTCAAGCGTCAGGCCGTGCCCTCGATCGAGCGGGCGCTCAGCGGCCCGGCGCGTGACCTGAACGCCTCCTGGGGCGGCAAGGTCAAGATCGTCACGGGCAACGGCGCCGCGCAGGGTCCCGGCGCCCGCGACCAGGAGGCGCAGGACAGGAACCGCGCGCGGCTGCCCGTCGCCGAGCCGCGCCGGATCCTCATCCTCGGCTGCACGAGCGGCGCCGGCCAGTCGGTGACCACGCTCATGACCGCGTCACATGCTGGCCAGCCTGCGCGAGCACCCGGTCGCCGCGGTGGACCTGCACGACGGCACGCTGGCCCGCTACCGCGCCCCGGCCGCCTGGCTCGAGGAGCTCCTGGCGGGCAGGCCGCCGCAGCAGATCAGGCCGACCAGGCCGGACGGCCTGCACCCGACGCCCAAGCCGAGCCCGGCAAGGCTCGACGTCGTCGCCTCGCACGAGCCGCTCAAGGACGGCGACGAGATCAAGCTCGCCGTGCAGCTGAACCGGCACTACCCGCTGACCCTGCTCGACCCGGGCGCGGCCGCCCTCACCCGGCTGCTCAAGGTCACCGATCAGCTTGTAGTGGTCGTACCCGCTAATGTGGACGCGGCGGGCGCGCTCGCCGACACCCGCGACTGGCTCGACAACAACGGCCACGCAGAGCTGGCCATGCAGTCGGTGACGGTGATCAACGGCGTGAGCCGCCGCTCGCTCCCTGACGTCGAGAGCGCCGAGTCGATCGCCCGTGGCCGGTCCCGCGCGATCGTCCGCGTTCCGTGGGACGACATGCTTCCGGTGGCCGCCGCCAGCCCATCCACGCTTCGCCCGCAGACGCGCGTCGCCTACACAGCTCTTGCCGGAGTCCTCGTCGCTGGCCTGGCCGCCGTTCCCGCAAGGAAGAGGTCATGATCCGAGATGACGATCGTCACCGCGCCGCGACCGCAGTCGGGCGGGTGCACGGGGGGTCGTCCCCCCGGGAGATGCGATGAGCGCTAAGTCGAAGGGGCGCAGCCGCCTGGCCATCAGGTACTTCGACGACCGGGTGCTGCTCACCGACATGCACGCGTGGGCGTACTACCGGGTCCCCTCGGTGTCCTACGAGTTCACCACGCCAGACGAGCGCGAGGCGCTCGCCACCAACATCACCGTGGCCCTGGCGGCGATCAGGATGCAGGACGCCGAGGTGCACCTGCGGATCGCGCACCGGCCGTACCCGGCGGTGGAGTGGGCGACCGGCCTGGACAACACTTCCGACGGCGGGCCTGGCTGGCGGGAGTACCTGGAGCAGATCTACCAGCACGTGTGGGCGAAGGACTTCTGGTCCAAGGAGATCTACCTCGGGGTCAGGCTCGGCCAGCGGTCCATGCGCGCGCAGCTCACTGACGGGCTGTTCGGCCACTTCATGAGCACCTACCGGACCACCGAGCGCGGCCTGGGCATCGAGGACGACTCCGTGCCCGCCGGCGAGATCGGCAAGTGGACGGACCAGGCGGAGCGCCTCGGCCGCGCGCTTACCGCGTCCGCGCTCTCCGCGCGCCACGCGACCTCCCGCGAGGTGGCGTGGCTCTTCAGGCACTCGCTGATGGGGTCGCTCGGCGACCCGCCGCCGTCGGCGACCCGCCGCCGGACGTGGGGCGCCGGCGAGATCGAGCAGCTGTACGAGGGCGCGGTGCACAACGGCCGCACGATGCTCCGGCTCGAGCAGGTGCAGGGCGACTCGTGGGCGGCGTTCCTCTCGTTCGCCCGCTTCCCCGACCTGATGTCGTTCCCCGAAGGGGAGCCGTGGCTGCACTACGCGGACTCGCTGCCGTTCCCCGTCGAGGTCTCCTCGCGGATGCACCTGATCCCGCCCGCGAAGGCCTCCAAGGACGTGTCACGGCGCCTCGCGCACGCCCGCGACATGGACGCGCACATCCGCGAGGCGGGCGCCGAGGCGCCGATCGCGCTCGCCGAGCAGATCGCCGCCGCCCGCATGCTGGAGCACGGCATCACCAAGGAGCGGCTGCCCTTCGTCTACGGCTGGCACCGGCTGATCGTGACCGCGCCGACCAGGGAGCTGTGCGTCCGCCGGGTCGAGGCGGTCACCGAGCACTACCGGGACATCGGGATCGACCTGGTCAACTCCACCGGCGACCAGTTCTCGCTGCTGTCGGAGTCACTGCCGGGCGAGAAGGTGCGGCTGTCCTCGTACGTGCAGCGCCAGCCGCTCTACACGATCGCCGGCGGCATGCCGACCGCCACCGTGGAACTCGGCGACCGGATCGCGGAGGGCGTCGGCTGGATCGGCCCGTACATCGGCGAGACCCTCGGGCGGGCGCGCTCGGTGGTGCACTTCGACCCGATGCTCGCGGCGGCGCGGAACCGCCCGACGGCGGTCGCGATCACCGGCGAGCCCGGCGGCGGCAAGACCACCCTCGCCATGCTGATGCTCTACCAGCTCGCGCTGCGCGGCGCGTCGGTCGCGGTCATCGACCCGAAGGGCGACGCCGAGCCGCTGGCCGAGTACCTGACCAGGACCGGGCGCAAGGCCCGGGTGCTGCCGCTGTCGTCGGCGGCGGCCGGGCTGCTCGACCCCTTCTCGTTCGGCGATGACCTGGCGGAGAAGCGGACGATGGCGACCGAGACGCTGCGCCTGCTGCTGCCGAGGATGAGCGAGGAACGCGAGTCGGCGATGATCCAGGCGGTCGGCGCGGTGGCGACGGGGCCGCGGCCGAGCCTCGGCAAGGTCGTGCGGCTGCTTGAGGAGTCCGACGACCCGGCGTGGAAGAACCTGGGCGCGGTGATGCGCTCGGTCTCCGAGATGCGCCTCGCCCGGCTCTGCTTCTCGCCCTCCGGCGGGCAGCAGATCGACGCCCAGGGCTGGACGACCGTGTTCACCCTCGGCGGGCTGACCCTGCCCGACACCACCACGGGCCGGGAGGACTACTCCTACGAGCAGCGGCTGTCGGTTGCCCTGCTCTACCTGGTCTCCCAGTTCGCCCGGCGGCTGATGAACACCATCGACCGCACCGCGCCGAAGGCGATCTTCCTCGACGAGGCGTGGGCGATCACCTCTACCCCGGAGGGCGCCAAGCTCGTTCCCGAGGTGTCCAGGATGGGCCGCTCGCGGAACACCTCCCTGGTCCTCATCTCGCAGAATGCCGGTGACCTGCTCAGTGAGCAGGTGACCAACTGTATTTCGAGTGTTTTCGCGTTCCGATCGTCGGAACGTGCCGAGGTGGCGAATGTCCTTTCGCTCCTCGGTGTCGAGCCGTCCGAGGAGCACAAGGCCATGCTTCGTGCCCTCGGCAACGGCGAGTGCATTTTCCGTGACCTCGACGACCGTGCGGGCCGCATCGGCGTCGATCTCGTATCCGAAGAACTACGGGACTGGATCGACACAAATCCGACACGAGCCCGTCGGCCTCAGCCGGCGGCAGCCCCCCAGTAAGAACCGCCGAATACAGGAGCCTTCCGAGATGGCTGAATCCCGCCCGCTAGCTCGCAAGACGAAGAAGAAGAGACCGGCCGGCCCGTGCGCTGCTGCTGACGAGCGCGATCATCGCGATCGTGTTCAGCGGGCTCTTCATGGCCCGCTCGGCCAGCGCGGCACCGGCCGCGCAGGTCAGCCGCGCAGGCAGGGCCCGCCGCCGCGGCCGCGCCCGCCGCGCAGACGGCCACCGCGGCGGCGTCCGCCAGCGCTGACACGTCCGCGCCCGTCGCGCATATCGCCCGCAACCAGCTGACCGCGCTCATGACGCCGACCCAGCTCGACGCCGGGATCTGCAACGTGCCCGGGGTCGGCGACATCGGCGGCCTGATCGGGCTGTGCCAGGCGGGTTCCGGCGTGGTCGGCGACCTGAACAGCATCTGCACCTCCCAGGCGCCGGCGCCCGAGCTCGCGACCTCGGGCATCGACTCGATGATCACCACGCCGGGCGGGGTGACCACGGGCAAGACGCTCTACGACAACTACGGGATGGCCGGGCAGTACTGGGCGGCGACCGGGCTGAACTGCACGCAGCTGACGTCCTCGATCGGCAATAACGTCGCCGGCATGGTCTTCGACATGGCCAAGTCGCTTGACCGGGTCACGATCACCGTCTACCAGTCGGCGGCCGGGGCCAACATCCTGTCCTGGCTGAGCGGGTCGGTGAACCGGCTGATCACCGCGCTGGGCAACGCGATCTACTTCCCGTTCCTCGCGCCCGTGGTGATCATCGCCGCGATCTGGCTGGCCTGGCAGGGCCTGGTCCGCAAGCGGGCCACCCGGACGTTCGAGGGCACGATCTGGATGGTCATCGCCTGCGCCGCCGCGATCTGGCTCATCGGCCGCCCCGCCGACTTCACCAACGTCGGCACCACCGTGTCCGACGGCGTCACCTCGGTGCTGAACACGGCGTTCTCCAAGCTGCCCGCCACCGCGGGCAGCAACTGCCTGCCCATTCAGACGACCGACAAGCAGTCCGTCACCGCGAACTACGCCTTCACCTCGGGCAGCGGCCTCGTGGACCAGAACGCGAACGAGCTGTGGACGGTGCTCGTCTGCAAGCCCTGGCTGGACGGCGAGCTCGGTACCACCCAGTACGCGGCGCCGGGGACGGCAGCGGCCAAGACCAACGTGGTGAACCTCTACGGCAGGCAGCTGCTGTGGGCGCAGGCGGTCGCGTCCAACGAGAAGCCGGTCACCGCCGACCTCATCAGCGCCAAGCAGGCCACCTACAACGGCATCGCGCAGCAGCTGCAGCAAACCAACCCGTCGGTCTACTCGCTGTTCCAGGGTGATCAGTGGACGACCCGGCTCGAGATCGGCTTCGAGGCACTGTTCGCCGCGGTCGCGGCGGGCCTGCTCGTCCTGCTAATCGCGCTGACCCTGATCATGCTGAAACTAGGGTTCCTGCTGCTGCTCGTGGCCGGGCCGTTCTTCCTGATCATCGGCATCCATCCGGGCTTCGGCCGGGTGATCGCGGTCCGCTGGTTCGAGATGCTCGTCGGCGTGCTGCTGAAACAGATCGCGGTCGCGCTGACGCTCAGCGTCCTGCTCTACTGCTACTCGCTGATCATGGGCACCACCGACACGGCGCTGCCCTGGGCGCTCAAGATCATGATGATCGCGCTCGTCACGGTGACGGTGGTCATCTACCGCAAGCCGTTCCAGCACCTGTTCTCCTCCGTCGGCTACGGCATGCTCGGCGCGGAGGAACGAGCCCAGGTGAGCTGGCGCGAGTCCACCTTCGGCTTCCGCCGGGTGACCGCGAACGCGGGCGGCGTCGTCATGCCCGGCGTGGGCGCCAGGGCGTCGTCGCGCTGGGCGCGGCGCGGCACGGCGGACGCCGGCGGGTCGGCCGACGGGACGGCGACGGACACCGGCGGGGTCGCCGCGAGCGGTGCGACCATCCCCGAGGGCATGTCCGTCGTGCCCACCTCGGACAGCCATGTCACCGCGCGGCAGTGGCCGGACGCCGGAGTCGGCGGTCGCGGCCGGGCGGCCCCGCCGCCGCTGCCGCCGTCGCAGCACGGCGGACCGCCCGCCAGCGGCCCCTCGGCGGGCTGGGCCCGCAGCAGCGCCGCCGGGGCCAGCGCCGGCGCCCGCGGTCCGGCCACGCCGCCAGTACGCCACAGCGGAGCGCAGCCGGCGGTACGACAGGGCCCGGCGCCCGCACCCGCGCCGGCGCCACAGCGGACGACGGGAAGCGGGTGGCCCGCGGGAGCCAGCCGCACCCGTTCCGAATCATCGAATGGAGCGGCCGGGGCGGCGGGGCAGCCTGCCGCGGCACCACCGTTCTGGTCACGATCGCGCCGCCGGTCCAAGTAGGCGCTCGCCATGGAACTAACCCGCGGCCAGCAGCGGCTGGTCTTCGTGGTCGTCGTCCTCGCACTCGTCGGCCTCGGCATCTACCTGATCCAGGGGCGCGGTTCTGGCGGCGGCACCCCCGCCGCCGCCCCGTCCCCGTCCCGCGTCCACGACTGCACCGCAGCCGTCCGCCACCGCGCCGTCCGCGGCCAGCGTCCCGCCGTCGACCGTCCCGGCGGCCACGCCGGTCTCGACCGCGGGCGGGGCGCAGATCTACCAGTGGCTGCCGTTCACGCCCGCGGACTTGTCCGCGGCCGCCCAGGCCACGCTGACCTTCGCCAAGGACTACTCCACCTGGAGCTACAAGGAGTCGGCGGCGGACTACGCGGCCAAGATGACCGGGCTGGTGGCGGCGCCAGAACTGGCGGTACTGAACCGGCGACTACGAGGCCGCGCTGGACAAGGTGCTCGCCGCCGCCGACTGATCGAGCTGCGCGCGGAGCAGGAGCGGCGTCCGGGCCGGCGCGCCAAGCTGCTCGGCATCGGCCTGGCCTCCTACGTGGAGATCACCACCGCGAACAGCGCGGGCGAGACCGCCAAGGTCGAAGTGCGCGACGACGGCACCGCGACCGTCTACACCGCTCGTCCGCGCACGGCCAGGGCCACCACCCCGCCTTCGCGATGATCGTGCAGGACGACTTCGGCATCCCGATGGACGGATCAACGTCATCCACGGCGACACCGACCTGGTCCCGGACGGCTAGGCGCCTACGCCTCGCGCTCGCTGCAGCTGGGCGGCTCGCCGTGCACGCCGCCGCGATCAGGTCAAGGAGAGGCGTCCAGAGGCGGCCAAGCTCTTCGAGGCCGCCAAGTCCGACGTCGTGCTCGACGCCGCGACCGGCGCTGGCACATCGCCGGTGACCCGGACAAGTCGCTGTCCTGGGCGCAGGTCGCCTCGGCGGCTGGCGAGGGTCTCATCGTGGCCAACGTGCTGTTCACCGCCGACCGGCCGACGTTCCCGTTCGGCACGCAGCTCTCGCTCGTCGAGGTCGACGTGGAGACCGGCAAGGTCACGCTGCTGCGGCACGTCACCGCCGACGATGCGGGCCCGGTGCTCAACCCGCTGCTGTTCGAGGGCCAGCGGCACGGCGGCATCGCCCAGGGCGCGGCGCAGGCGCTCGTGGAGGAGATACTCTACGACGCCGACGGCAATCCGCTGACCGCCACGCTGATGGACTACGGCGCGATCACCGCGGCCGAGCTGCCCAGCTTCGAGCTGCTCACCAGCGAGACGCCCACCACGGTGAACCCGCTCGGAGTCAAGGGCATCGGCGAGGCCGGCACGATCGGTGCCACCCCCGCCGTGCACAACGCGGTCATCGACGCCGTGAAGCACCTCGGCGTCCGGCACATCGACATGCCGATGACCCCGGAACGTGTCTGGACCGCTATTCAGAAAGTGAGTGCGCAGTGAAGGTCGAACTGACCGTCAACGGCAAGGACGTCACCGCCGACGTCGAGGACCGCACGCTGCTCGTGCACTTCCTGCGCGACGTCGCTGACCTGACCGCCACCAACATCGGCTGCGACACCACGTCCTGCGGCGCCTGCACGGTGCTGCTCGACGGCGAGTCCGTCAAGTCCTGCACCGTGCTCGCCGCCCAGGCGGACGGCCGCTCGGTGACCACCCTTGAGGGCCTCGCCTCCGACGCGGGCGAGATGCACCCGGTACAGCGGGCCTTCCACGAGCAGCACGGCCTGCAGTGCGGTTACTGCACCCCCGGCATGGTCATGGCGATCGTCTCGCTGCTCAAGGAGAACTCGTCGCCGACCGAGGCCGAGGTCAGGGAGGGCCTTGAGGGCAACATCTGCCGGTGCACCGGCTACCACAACATCGTGCAGGCGGCCCTGGCCGCGGCCGCGTCTTCCGGTGAGGGGGCGTCCAAGTGATCCCACCGTCGTTTACCTACGTCAGGGCCACGTCCGTGGACGAGGCGCTTGGGCTGGCGGTCGAGCACGGCGAGGACGCCAAGTACCTGGCCGGCGGGCAGTCGCTGCTGCCGCTGATGAAGCTGCGGTTCGCCGCGCCCACCGTGCTGATCGACCTCGGCCGGGTCACCGAGCTGTCCTACGTCCGCGACGAGGGCACCTACGTGGCGGTCGGCGCGCTCACCAGGCACCACGACGTGGCCAACTCGGAGCTGCTGCTCACCGACATCCCGCTGCTCGCGCACACGGCCGAGGCGGTGGGCGACCCGCAGATCAGGCACCGGGGCACGATCGGCGGTTCTGTCGCGCACGCCGACGCGGCCGCCGACCTGCCGGCCGCGCTGCTCGCGCTCGACGCGACCTTCGTGGTGCGCGGCTCCGCTGGCGCCCGGTCGGTTCCTGCCGCGGAGTTCTTCAAGGGCTTCTTCGAGACCGCACTTGAACCGGGCGAACTGCTGACGGAGATCCAGGTGCCCAAGCCCGCCGCACCGGCGGCGTGGTCGTTCCAGAAGTTCAACAAGCGGGCGATCGACTTCGCGATGGTCGGCGTGGCCGTCCAGGGCGCTGGTTCCCAAACCACGGCGGTGGCACTGATCAACATGGGCTCGACGCCGGTGCGGGCCACCGCCGTGGAGTCCGCGCTGGCCAGCGGTGCCTCGATCGCCGACGCGGCGGCCCTGGCCGCGGAGGGCACGAACGCGGGCTCCGACATCCACGCGTCCAAGGCCTACCGCGAGCACCTGGCGCGCGTCCTGGTCCGGCGTGCCCTCGAGGAGGCTTCCACCAGGGCGTGAGCCCATCGCGCGAGATGGTTGCGAGCGGAGCGGGGGCGGCTGCCCCCGCTCCGCTCGCGTCTAGGGCCAATATCCCGTGACTCGTGCGGTCCTGGCGAAGCCTGGAAGATCGCTGGGTGGCGTCTGGAAAGACCTGAGGCGTCGTTTAGAGTGAAGTGGTACGTCGTTCCCCGGATAAGCATCGGTGCGTGGCCTGAACCGACCGGAGACCATTAGTACCCATGAGTGCGACAACCGAGCCTGCCAAGCCAGTCCGGCCATCGTCATCGCCTCACCTGACACTCCCGTCTTATCCTTCGGCGCCGCGCCGGCCCGAGTCGCCGCGCCCTGTGTACCCGCGGCCGGCCGCGACCGGTTTCGCCTGGCTGCTGCGGCGCCCGGGCTCGCGCCTGGCCCTGGTCGCGCTGCTGACGGTGAACCTGGCCGCCGTCACGGCCTGCCTGCTGTCGTACTCGCGGCACGGGGTGGGCTTCGGCCTGTACCGGATCGACCTGGCCGCGTACCGCATGGGCGGGCAGTCGTGGCTGCACGGGGGCGACCTGTACGGCCAGGTTCCGGTGATCAGGGGGCTGGAGCTCCCGTTCACCTACCCGCCCATCGCGGCGGTCCTGCTCTCTCCGCTCGCGCTGATGGGGATGGCGGTGGCGGGCACGGTGCTCACCCTGGGCAGCATCGCGCTAGCCGCCGCGGTGCTGCGGGTGTTCCTGCGCCGCCTCGCCGGGCCAGGCCGGGCCGGCCGGAGGGTCGGCGTGGGCCGCGGGCTGGCTGCTTCCCGCGGCCCTGCTGCTCGAGCCAGTGCGCAGCACCCTGGCCTACGGCCAGGTCAACATCGTGCTGATGGCCCTGGTAGCGCTCGATTGCCTGGTCACCGCGCCCCGCTGGCCGCGGGGCGCGCTCACGGGACTTGCCGCCGCGGTGAAGCTGACCCCCGCGGCGTTCGTGCTGTTCTTCCTGCTCCGCCGCGACTACCGGGCCGCGGCCACGGCCGGGGTCTCCTTCGCCGCCGCCACCGCCGCCGGGTTCGCGCTCGCCGGGCGAGACTCGATGCGCTACTGGAGCGTGACCGTCTTCCAGACCGGCCGGATCGGCAATCCGGCGCACGCCGCCAACCAGTGCCTCCAGGCGGTCCTGGCTCGCGCCGGCCTCTCGCCGCACACCGCGGGCGGCACGGCCGCCTGGCTGGCCCTGTCGGCCCTCGTCGCGGTGCTGACCTGCCGTGGCATGCGGCGGGCGCTCGCGGCGTCACAGGACTGCCTCGCGCTGTCGCTCAACGCCTTCGCCTCGCTGCTGATCTCACCGATGTCCTGGTCGCACCACTGGGTGTGGTGCGCGCCCGCCCTGGTCACCCTCGCCGACCTTGGCCGTCGCTACCGCCGCAGGCTGGCCGTCGCCGCGGCCGCCTGCGGCCTTGTCATCTTCGCCGCCGCGCCGCAGTGGTGGCTCGGCAAGTTCGGCGGCCAGGAAGTGAGCTGGACGGCCTGGCAGCAGGTCATCGGCAGCTCCTACGTGATCTTCGCCGTCATCGTGCTGCTCCTGGCCGCCGGCCCTCAGTTGGCGTTTCCCCTGCCCTTGGGCGGACAATAGATCGGTGAGGTTGCGTAGCAAGCTCGTCCGGCAGCTCCGTTATCCCGTGCGGTGGCTGTCGTTTCTCGCGAGCGGGGTGCCCGTCATCCTGATCTTCCCCGCGCCGTCGCTGTCGTACCTGGCGTGGTTCGCGCTCGTGCCGGCCATGGTACTGTTCACCCGGGCCGCCACCACCCGCGAGGCGGTCGCGCGCGGCTGGTGGTTCGGTGCCGCGCTACCTGATCGCGATGCTCTACTGGATGGCGACGCAGATCGGGCCCGGGCCTGGTGCTGCTCGGCTTCGTGATGGGCTGGATGTGGTCGCCGTTCGCCGTCGCCGTTCACAAGCTGCTGCGGCCCGGCGCGTCCTGGTGGCGGCTGCTCGCCGGCTTGTCGTGGTGCCGAGCTGCTGGCTGATCCCCGAGTGGATGCGCTCCTACCAGGGCCTCGGTGGCCCGTGGGACCTCTACGGCGCCTCCCAGTGGCAGCACCCCGCGGTCCTCGCGCTCGCCGCCGTCGGCGGCGTCTGGCTGATCAGCGTGGCCCTGCTCATCGCCAACGCCGCCATCGCGGTCCTGCTCGGCGCGATCAGGCCGTCCCTGTTCCTGCCGCCGCCGTCACCGCCGCCGCGCCGGGCGCTGGCCAACAGGGCGCCGCTGCGGAAACCGCGGGTTCTACGGCCGCCGGCACGGTCCTCGATGACGCGGCAGCCGTCGTTGACGGTGCGACCGTTGACGGAGTTGCCAGCGCGGCGGGCGCGGTCCCCGAGGCAAGCGTGATGCCCCCCACCGCCCGCGAGCCGCGGCCAGCCGCCCCGGCCGCCGGGCCCGCGGCGGCAACGCGGGCCGCCGTCGGCGCCGCCGCCCTGGTGGCCGTGGCCGGGGCAGGCCCGCTCGCGTTCGCCCTCACCCCGCGGTTCCCGGCCGAGCGCCAGATCGCGGTG
Source organism: uncultured Actinomycetota bacterium (assembly GCA_963735315.1). Lineage (GTDB taxonomy): Bacteria > Actinomycetota > Actinomycetes > Streptosporangiales > Streptosporangiaceae > Trebonia. Next base: position 59,600 of record CAVTKQ010000006.1, on the reverse strand, counting down.
GCGCTCGTACAGCCCGGCAGCCGTGCAGGACCCAACGGCGCGGACCGACGCCAGCGAGACGCTCACCACCGAGCTGAGCAAGGACGGCACCTTCGGCAGCGTCAAGCCCGACCTCATCGTCTGGGGGGAGTCGAGCATCCCCGATGACCTGACCGGCAGCAGCCAGGCCGACGTGCGACTGCTCGGGCAGGTCGAGGCGCTGGCGGCCAGCGACGACGCGGAGATCCTGGTCAACCAGGACACCACGCCGCCCGGCAAGGGCCATGAGAAGTGGGCCGTCCTCGTCAACCCCGACGGGATCCAGGGCCCTACGTGAAAACCCGCCTCGTGCCGTTCGGCGAGTACATCCCGTTCCGTGAGCAACTCGGCTGGCTCACCAGCATCAGCAAGGCCGCCTCCTCCAACATGATGTCGGGCACCGGGGCGCGCACGCTCACCGTCACCAGCCCGACGGGGACCGCCAGCCGCTCGAGGTCGGCGTGCTTGATCTGCTTCGAGTCCGCCTTCCCCGACATGTCGCGGGTGGACACCGACCAGGGCGCGCAGCTCATCGTCTACCAGTCCGCCACCAGCACGTTCCAGGGGACCTGGGGGCCCGACCAGCACGCCAGCCTGGCCGCGATCCGCGCGGCCGAGACCGGCAGCCCGGTCGTGCAGGCCGCGCTGACCGGCGACACGGTGGCGTTCGACGCGCGCGGCAGGCAGATCGGCTGGCTCGGCCAGGACAGCCAGGGCGCGATCACGGTGACCGTGAACCTCCCGGCGGTCTCCGCCAAGACCTTCTACGACCAGGCAGGCGACTACGTCATGTGGTCGGGTGTCGGCATCACCGCGCTCGCCGCGCTGGTCATGCTGCTACGCCGGCGTCATTTTCTAGCGAATACCACTGGTGCCGCCAGCAGCCGTACGGCAGAATATGACGCGGATACCGGAGATCCTGTGCGGAGCTAGTGCGCCAGGGTGCCGCCCGCGATCGATGAGGCCGCAGGGGAAGGCGAACCTCGTCTTACGCAGGGAGGCACCGGTGTCGGTTTACGGCGTTCTGCAGGTCCATTCGGCGCCACCCGCGCTGTGCCCGCACATCGAGTGGGCAGTGGCGGGGATCGTCGGAACGACCGTCAGCATGCCCTGGGTCAGTCAGTCTGCTGCCCCAGGGTCGCTTCGTGCTGAGCTGACGTGGAAGGGCCACCCGGGCACCGGCGGCCCGATCACGTCCGCCCTCGCTGGCTGGAACAGGCTGCGCTTCGAGATCACCGAGGAAGCATCTCCCGGTTGCGACGCCCTGCGCCACTGCTACACGCCCAACCTCGGTCTCTTTGCCTGCGGCCACCAGCGCCAACGGCGACATCCTCATCCCGGAGAACAAGCTCCGCGCCGTGATGGCCCTCGGCGTCAACGGCACGTCCGCCCTGGAGAAGGAACTGGACAGGCTGCTCGGCGGCGCCTGGGACAATGAGCTCGAGCCGTTCCGCCGGGCAGGCGACGGCGCCCCGGTCCGCTGGCTCAACGCCACCGGCTGAGGTCTTAACCAGAGGTCCTGGCCAGCCAGAACGGGCGCGTGCTGCGCCTCCTCCGCCCGCCAGCTAAGGATCGCGCCGCGGCAGGCAAGGCAGCCCGCGTCCGGGCCCCTCGAACCTGTGAGCGATCAGCGGAACGACCCGGCGGTCAGGCCGGACACGATCCGGCGCTGCGCGAACAGCACGAGCAGCGCGATCGGGATCGAGATGATCACCACCGCCGCGTCGATGAGGTTGTAGAAGATCTGGAACTGGCTCTGCCCGAACGTGGTGATCGCCAGCGGCGCCGTGAAGTGTGCCGGTCGAGGTCAGGAACGACACCGCGAACGCGAAGTCGTTCCAGGCCAGGATGAACGACAAGATCGCGGCGGTGAACACGGCCGGGACGGCGACCGGGATGACCACCTTGCGCAGCACCTGCAGCCGGGTCGCCCCGTCGACCAGGGCCGCGTCCTCCAGTTCGGCCGGGATCTGCTCGAAGAAGTTCTTCAGCAGCCAGGTGGAGATCGGCAGCGTGTAGACGAGGTAGACGATGATCAGCGGCCAGATGCTGTTCAGCCAGCCGAGGTAGCGCAGCACCAGGAACAGCGGCCCGATCATGGCGAGCACCGGGAAGAACCCGGCCAGCAGGATGAACGCCGAGGATCGCGCCCGTCCCCCTGATGCGCAGCCGGGCCAGGGCGTAGCCCGCCATGGACGCGACCACGATCGTGACCACCGTGGTGGCCAGCGCGACGATGATGCTGTTGAGCAGCGGGGTGAGGAACGACGCCTGGGTGAACACGTTCTTGTACGCCGCGCCGGACAGGTGCGACGGGATGATGCCGTTGGCGCCGCCCACCCCGGCCGCGACCTGGCTGGTTGGACAGCAGCGAGGTGCGCAGGATCCAGTAGAACGGGAACAGCGCGATCAGCACCACGATGACGACCGCGAGGTAGAACAGCGTCTCCCTGATGACCTTGCCGGGGCGTGACCTGGCGGCGGCCGGTGAGCGGCGCGGGGCGCCACGCCGGTGACGGGCAGATCGTCCGCGACGCGTTGTCATGCGCTCACCCTCTTTCAGGCTGCCAGGCGCTCGACTCGCGCGGAACGCCCGGACGTAGACGAACGACACGGCCAGGGCGAGCAGGACCAGCATGATGGACATCGCGCCGCCGAGGCCGAAGTCGGTGTTGATGATGAAGGTGTTGTAGTTCAGGTACGACAGGGTCTCCGTTGAGTTGCCGGGCCCGCCGCCGGTCATGATGTAGATGACGTCGAACACCAGCAGCGCCTGCAGCGTGCGGAAGATCAGCGCCACCGACAGGGCCGGCTTCAGCAGCGGCAGCGTCACCCGGGTGAACGACTGCCACCAGGACGCGCCGTCCATCCTGGCCGCCTCGTAGACGTCGTTCGGGATCACCTGCAGGCCGGCCAGCAGCAGGATCGCGACGAACGGGATGTTCTTCCACGAGTCCGCGATGAAGATCGCCACCCACGAGCGCCAGACGCTGGTGTTGAGCCAGGCCAGGCCCGACCAGGCCGGGTGGAACGCGCCGAGGAAGTAGTCGACGAAGCCCGCGCTCGGGTCGAACATCGTCTTCCACAGCATCGCGGACACCACGGTCGGCATCGCCCACGGCACCAGGATCGAGGCGCGCAGGAAGCCGCGGCCGCGGAACTTGCGGTGCATCATCAGCGCCAGGCCGAGCCCCACCACGATGTCGAACACGATCGTCACCACGGTGAAGACCAGCGTCCGCTCAAGCGCCGACACCCACTGCGGCGAGTCGAACATCGTCGTGAAGTTCTTCCAGCCGACGAAGTTGTGCGGCAGGTTCCCGTAGGACAGGTTGTCGAAGTGGAACGAGTTCCAGATGTTGTAGACCAGCGGGTAGGCGGTGATCGCGAGCAGCAGGATGATCACCGGCGCCACCAGCAGGTACCCGAGCCGCCGGTCGCCGGTCTCCCGCGCGTGCCCGACCGGCGTCGGGCGGCGCCGCTCCGGCGTCAGCCGCTTGACCAGGGCCGGGCGGCCCGCGCGTGCGGGCCGCCCTTCCGCCGCCTGTTTTCCAGTGTGCTGACATCGGGCTTAGCTGCCCGGTGTGGCTGCCGCGTCGGACTTGATGGTGCCGCGCCCGCCGCGAAGGCGGCGGACGCCGCGCTCGGGCTCGCGTTGGCGTACACCGAGGAGAACAGCGTCTGCAGGTCGGTGGAGACCTGCAGGTAGTTCGGCGTCACCGGCCGGGGCGCCGAGTAGTTGTTCAGCGTCTTGACGTCCTCGAAGTACGGCGCGGCTTGGCGTACAGCGCGGACGTGTAGGCGCTCGGCAGCGACGGCGGGTCGCCGACCGCGATCGCCCGCGCGGTCTCCACCGGGGGCTGGTCAGGTACTGGATCAGCTTGTACGCCGCCGCGGCGTGCGCGGTCTTGGCGTTGATCGCCAGCATCTCGCCGCCGAGCGCCGAGCCGGGCGTGCCGCCCGGGCCACGCCGGGAACGGGATGTAGCCGATGTGCCCCTTGACCGCCGCCGCGAGCCGGCTGCGCCTCGACGAACGGGTAGTTGATCGCGAAGGCGGCGTGACCCCGACGCGAACTGCTCCTCGACCTGGCCCTCCTGCCAGCCGGTCACCGCCTGCGGCGCGATCTTGCTGATGTAGATGGCGTCGTGCAGCCACTTCAGCGCGGCGACGTTGCCCGCCGTGTTCACGTTCGACGGGTCGAGCGTCCCGCCGAACGCCGAGTCCACGGTGAGGAACGCGGTGATCGCGCCCTCGTACTTGTCCGCCTCGAAGGCGATGCCCTCCTTGAGCGACTTGTCGGCCTTCATGGCCGCCTCGGCGTCGCTGACCACCTGCGCGGGGCTGGTCGGCGGGGTCTTGATCAGGTCGGTCCGGTAGAACAGGCCCTCGGGGTTGTCGAACCACGGCATCGCGTAGACGGTCCCGTTGTAGGTGCCCGCGGCGACCTCGTGCGCGAAGAACTGGCTCGTGTTCGGGTTGAACTGGGTCAGCGGCAGCACCCAGCCCGCCTGGGCGAACTTCGCCGGGTAGGTCACGTCGGACTCGAACACGTCCGGCGTCGACGAGCCGGAGATGAAGTCGTGCTCAAGCTGCGACAGGTACGTCGTCGAGTCCGTCGACAGCACCTGGACGGTGACCTTGATGTTCGGGTTGGCCTTCTCGAAGGCGTTGATCGCGACCTGCGTCTGCTGGCCCTCGGTGCCGAGCCCGGACTCGGCGAACACGATGGTCTGCGTGGCGCTGGCCGCGACCGAGGAACTCGAGCTGCCGGAACTGCAGGCCGCGGCGCCCGCCGCGAGCGCGACCGCGCCGACGCTAACCGTGACGGCACGCCAGCGCACCGCTCTCTTAATACTCATGCGATACCACCTCACTACGGTGAGTAATTGGATTTTTCCGAACGAAATCGGCTGACTGTCGTGGGTCGGGCGCCGCGGCGGTTACGCCGTCGCGGATGATCTGCGTGAGCTGCGCGGACAGCTCCGCCAGCGCCTGGTGCGGTGACTTCTGGAAGGTGAGCGCCTGGTAGACCGCGCTTGAGATCGCCAGGCTGGCCTGGTCGTAGTCGATGATCGAGGGCCGCGGCTGGGCGCCGAGGATGGCCTGCTTGACCACGGGCAGGTAGGGGAAGAGCTTGACCATCGCGGTATCGGAGTACAGCGACGTCCAGACCGGCGGGAAGCCGCTGTCGATGAGCAGTTGCCGCTCCTCGGGCAGGCTGGTCAGGTACCTGATGAACGCGAGGGCCGTGGCCTGGTGCCTGGAGAACGCGCTGACGGCCAGGTTCGCGCCGCCCAGCGAGCTCGACCCGGGACCGTCGAGGCCGGGCAGCGGGGCGACGCCGACCTTGCCGTAGACCTTGTTGCCGGGGCCAGGCGCGCTCGCCTGGCTGTAGATGAACGGCCAGTTGTTGAGGAAGAGCAGCTTGCCCGACTCGAAGTCGCCCCAGGACGACTCCTCCTCGTAGCTGCGCGAAGCCTGCGGTATCCACCCCTCGCGCAGCCCGTCCACCAGGAAGTCGAGTCCCTGCCAGCGCCTGCGGAGAGTCCACCGTCACCGCGGTCCCGCCGGGGGAGAGGATGGACCCGCCCGCCGACTGCAGCGCCTCGGCGAAGTTGACGGTGAGCCCCTCGTACGGTGCGAGCTGGCTCGCGTAGCCCTGCAGCCCGTAGCGCGGCGCGACGGTCTTCGGCCAGCTGCTCAAGCTGCGCCCACGTCTTGGGCGGCAGCTTCCCCGCCTTGGCCAGGATGTCCTTGCGGTAGTAGAGCACGTCCGCGTTGCTGTAGTAGGGCACGGCCCACAGGTGGCCGTTGTACATGGCGGTGTCGACCGCGGGCCGCAGGAAGTCGCCGAGCGGGAACATGCTCGACTCCAGCGGGATGATCCACCCCGCCGAGGCGAACTCCGCGGTCCAGATCACGTCCATGGCGATCACGTCGTACGTGGAGCTGCCCGCCTGCAGGTTGGCGGTGAGCTGCGCGAGCTGGCCGTTCTCCGCCTCGGGCAGCAGCACGAGGCTGACCTGCTGATCCGGGTGCGCCTCGTTCCACGGCTTGATCAGCGCTTGGTGAAGACCGGGGCGTCGTCGCTGCCGACGGCGAACGTGATCGGCCCGATCCCGTCGGCCGACGGCGCGGTACCGCCCGATGGAGAGCTGTCCGGGCCGCAGCCCGTGAGCGCGAGGCCTACCGCGATCGCGGCCGTGGCAGCGGCGAGGATCGCGCGCCTCATGCTCATCACCACCGCCCTCCATTGGGCAGTTCCCGGTTTTGGGATACATTCATGTTATGCACAGACGTTATGTAGGTGTCAACGGGCTTACCGACGCTTACCAAGCTGTGATCCGCCGGGGAACGCCCCCCGGGGACCCGCGCGAAGCGCTACGGGACAAATACCCCAGGCGCGGTGATAATCAAAGTCAACGCGGCTCCACAGGAGGAGGCAAGAACGTGCGGCAGCCTCTGCTGGCGCTGCTCGCGAAGGAACCGGCGCACGGGTACGAGCTGAAGCTCGCCCTTGAGCAGACCTTCGGGCAGGCGTACCCGTCACCCAACATCGGGCAGATCTACGTCACGCTGAAGCGGCTTGAGCAGGACGGTCTCGTCCGCAGCCAGGACGTCGCGCAGGACAGCCGCCCCAACAAGAAGGTGTACGAGCTGACACGCCGCGGGACGCGAGCTGCTCGCCGCCTGGGTCACCGAGCCGATCGAGGGGCCGCGCGTGCGCGACGAGTTCTTCATGAAGCTCGTCCTCGCGCCGATGGCGGGCCTGGCGGACAGGATGGAGCTCATCAACTCCCAGCGCCGCCACTATTTCGGCATAATGCGAAATCTAATGGACATGCAGGCAAGCATGGACCGCGCGACCCCGGCGGCCCGGCTGCTGGTCGAGGGGGCCGTCCTGCACCTGCAGGCGGACCTGGACTGGCTGGAACGATGCCAGGAGGAGCTCGTGTGAAACCCGCCGCGCCGGACCCCGAGAGAACTGGCTCGTCTTCGCCGACCGCGCCGGCGAAAGACGCGCCCGCGCTGCTGCGCACCCGCGGGCTCGTCAAGGTGTACAAGACCGGCGGCGTGCCCGTCGAGGCCATACGGGGAGTCGACCTCGAGGTCGGCGTCGGCGAGTTCGTGGCGATCATGGGGCCGTCCGGATCGGGGAAGTCCACGCTGCTGCACGTGCTCGGCGGGCTTGAGCCGGCCACCCTCGGCGAGATCTGGCTACGGGGGCAGCGGGTCGACCGGCTGTCCGCCTCCGCCTGGGCGGTGCTGCGCCGCAGGCACGTGGGCTTCATGTTCCAGTTCTTCAACCTGCTGTCGACGATGACGGTCGCCGACAACGTCGAGCTGCCCGCCCTGCTGGCCGGCGTGCCACCGAAGCAGGCGCGCAAGCGCCGCGAGGAACTGCTCGCCGAACTCGGCATCACGGCGAAGGCGGACACGGCGCCGTCCCGGCTGTCCGGCGGCGAGCAGCAGCGGGTCGCCCTCGCCCGCGCCCTGGCGAACGAGCCGAGCCTGCTGCTGGCCGACGAGCCGACGGGCAACCTGGACAGCGCCAACACCAATGACGTGCTGCGGCTGCTGCGCCGCGCGCACGCCACGGGCCAGACGATCCTCATGGTCACGCACGACGCCAAGGTCGCGGGCCTCGCTGACCGGGTGATCAGCCTGTTCGACGGGATGATCGCCGACGACGCCAAAGTCGTGCCCGCGCCGCGCTATCACGACAAGCAGGGCAGGCAGCAGGCCCTGCGAAACTTCCTTGAGCTACGAGGCTGAGGGCATGCGGGGCACGCTGCGCTGGATTCGCGCCGACCTGCGCGCCCACCGCAGTCAGTCGTCGGTGACGATTGCGGTGATCGCCGGGGTGGTGGCCGCGCTGGTGCTCGCGGTCATGCTGCTTGCCGGGGCGCTCAATCCCTGGCAGGCGCTGTTCGACCGGACCAGGGGCGCGGACGTGCTCGTCTACCTGGCCGGCGGGACCCAGACGACGCAGCTGCGCGCGATCCCCGGCGTCACGGCGGTCGCCGCCCCGTATGACGCCGCGTCGGCGACGCTCGTGCAGGGCGCGCAGAAGTCACCGGTGCAGCTGTGCGGGCTGACGCAGTCGCCGCCCGCGATGTCCGCGCCGCTCATGGTGGCGGGCACCTGGCTGCGCGCCGGCCAGCCGGACGACGTGGTCATCGAGGCGTCGTTCGCCGCCGCCGTCCACGTGGGGCTCGGCGACGCGGATCGTCCTCGACGGCGTGGACGGCACCTCGGTCCCGATGCGGGTGACGGGCATCGCCGACACCGCCGACCAGGGCTTCTACCCGCAGTGGACGCCCGGGCTTATCTGGGCTTCGCACAGCCTGCTTTCCCGGGTCGAGCCGACCAAGAGCGAGACGACAGAAGTCGTCGGGCTGCGCCTGTCCGACCCCTCGCCGGCCGGCACCGGCCTGGTCAGCCAGGACATCTTCAACGTCTACAACAGCCCGAGCGAAAGCTCACCGGTGGAGCGGATCACCACGCGGCAGCAGGTCATGGACTCGATGGCAAGCGACGACCGGCTACTCGGCGAGCTGCTCGCGCTGTTCGGCGTCATCGCGCTCGTCGCCGCGCCGTGCGCGATCGCCAACGTCACGTCCGGCCGGGTGCTGATGCAGCGCCGGGACATCGCGATGCTCAAGGCGCTCGGGTTCACCCCTGGCCAGGTGGTGCGGATGCTGCTCGCCGAGCAGACCGCGCTCGGCGTGGCGGGCACCGCGCTCGGGCTGGCGGCGGCCCGCCTCGCGACGTCACCGGCCTTCGTGCACCCGCCCGCGGGCATCGGCGTGGCGCTGGCGCCGCTGCCCCTCTCATGGACCGCGCTCGTCGCTGCGGGAACGATCCTCACCGTGCTCGTCGCCACGGCCATCCCCGCCTGGCGGGCGGGCCGGGTGTCGCCGGTCGCCGCCGTCCAGCCGAGCCCGCCTGGCGGCCACCTGTCGTCGATCGCCCGGGTGTCCCTGCTCGTCCGGCTGCCCGCCGCCCTGGTCCTCGGCGTGCGCGACGCGCTCACCAGGCGGCTGCCCGCGGCGCTCACCGTCGCGGGAGTCGCCATCCCGATGGCCATGATTACCATCGCCCTCGCCTGCTGGTCCACGATCGGCGCGTTCACCTCAGCACCCGGCAGGATCGGCCTGGCCGGCTCGCTCACCGTCGACTTGTCCGGCGGGCTGAGCAATGCGCAGACGACCGCCCTGATCGCGGCGGACAGCCAGGTAAGCGCCAGCTACCCGGGCGCGCAGTTCGACACGCTGCTGCCCGGTGACAACGGCACGTTCGTGGCGCGCGCGATGGGCAACTCACACGCGCCGTACCCGTTCCAGGCGGTGCAGGGGCGGATGTTCGCGGCGGTCGACGAGGCGGTCGCGGGCCAGGGGTTCCTTGACCTGATGCACGTCCGTGTCGGCTCCTGGATCGACCCGACCATCGACGGGGTGCCGGTCATCCTGCACATCGTCGGGCGGACCATCGAACCAGGCAACGACGGCGATGTGGTTGACTTCGGGCTTGACGCGCTGCCCGCGGCGAACGCGGCGGCGCCGATGTTCTACACCCTGGTGCTCAAGCCGGGTGTCGACCCCGCCGCCGCCCGCGCCAGCCTGCTCCGCGCGTCGGGCAACAGGCTCGACGTCCAGCTGGCGGTCAACCCGGCGGACAGGCTCGGGGTGGTGCGCGTGGTGATCGTCGTCGCGGTCGTCATCCTCGTGCTGCTCGCCATGGCGAACCTGCTCACCGCGACCGACGTGGGCCTGCGCGACCACGTGCACGAGGCGGGCATCCTGAAGGCGATGGGCCTCACCCCGCGCCAGGTGATGGCGACGCTCGTGGTCAGCACCACGATTGTGACCGCGATCGGGGTGGTCGCCGGGGTCGTGGCCGGGCTCGTCGTGGCGCCCCGGCTGATCAACGCCCAGGGGCAGGCGAGCGGCATCGGCTGGGGCATCGCCGCGGGCCTGTCTCCGGCGACGATCGCCTTCCTGCTCGCCGCTGCCCTGGCGGCGGCGGTCGCGGCGGCGCTCTTCCTCTCCGCCCGCGCCGCCCACGCACAGGATCCCTTGCTCGCCGCCAGGTCCCCGGCCGGCCGCCAGCCCGCTGGTCTGCGCCACTAGTGACGGCTAGCGCAGGCGGGCGAGTTGGGTGGAGCCCCCCGTTGGGAACGATTCGCGCAGCGTCTTACTAGAGCACTGATAAGGCACGGCGCCCGGCAGGGCCTCGAGCGGGCCCGAGTTGTTGTAGCTCCCGTCCGCATACAAGGTCTCGGTGCCGTCCGACGTGATGGCGCTGTACAGGATGTCCCCGTTGTCGACGGCCCAGTGGCCGACCGCGGTGCCCCGGAGGACCTCCGTCCACTGGACGCCGTCGACGGTGGCGCGGAACACCTCGTTGCTGTAGGTCGTGGTGATCGTCCCGTCGGCCAGGAAGGTCGATACCGCGCCGGACCCGGTAAACACGGTCGGCTGGCCGTTGATGTTGGAGATGAGCTGCTGGTTGACCGACTTCCAGGTGCCCGTCAAGCAGGCAGCCGGGTTCGGCGGCGGGGTGGGCTTGGCGATGGCCGAGGACCGCTGCACCGTGGCGGCCCGGGACGCGGAGACCGGCGGGGACGTGGCCGCGCCGCCCCCCGAGGCATTGTTTCCCGTGCCAGTGGAGGTGCTCCCCGAGCTGAGGGCGACCGCTAGCCCCGCGCCGATTCCAGCGGCGGCCAACATGGCAAGGCCGGCGACGACTAGCGGCTTGCGGATGAACCGTCCTGAGCCGGCGGGCCAGGTTGAACCGCCCCGCTTCCCGCCCCCGGCGTACGGCGCGCCACCCCCCGCGTACGGACCGGGCGGCGTGACGCCGCCCGGACCACGCTCGGCCGGGGTGCCCGGGCCGGGCTGGGCCACGCCAGCAGTGACCGTTGGCGCGAAGGGCGGCTCGTGCCCCGCCAGGCCCGCCGACACCGCGGCAGGCAGCCACGACTGGGCGAGCTTGAGCGTCTGCCCGGCGGTATGCCGGCGGCACTCGCTGATGATCTCGCCTGGCGACGGGCGCTCGGCGGGCGTCTTTGCCAGGCAGCGGGCGATCAGTGCACGCAGCGGCTCAGGGCACCCGTCCAGGTCGGGTGCCTGGTGCACGACGCGGTAAAGCATGGCGTGCTCGTTGCCGGCCCCGAAGGGAAGCCGCCCAAGCGCCGCGTACGCCACGGCCGAGCCGAGCGCGAACACGTCGGTCGCGGGCGACACGGGCAGCCCCTCCACCTGCTCCGGCGCCATGAACGGGGGCGAGCCAACCCGCATGCCGGTACGCGTCACGGTCGTGGCCTCGATCGCGCGTGCGATCCCGAAGTCGATCACCCGAGGCCCGTCCGCGGCCAGCAGCACATTGGACGGCTTCAGGTCGCGGTGCACCACCCCGGCCGCGTGAATCGCCTGCAGCGCCTCGGCCACCCCGGCCATCAGCAGCAGCGCCGTGTCCACGGGCAGCGGGCCGTGCGCGCTGACCGCCTCCTGCAGCGACGGGCCCGGCACGTAGGCGGTCACCAGCCACGGCGGGGTGGCCGCGGGATCGGCGTCGAGGACCTGCGCGGTGTACAGCCCGTGCACGCGCCTGGCGGCTTCCACCTCCTGCCGGAAGCGGTCACGGAAGTCCCGGTCATCACCAAGCTCCGGCCGGATCACCTTGAGCGCGACCGGCCGCCCGCCCGCCGTGAACGCGAGGTACACCCGTCCCATCCCGCCCGCCCCCAGCCGCGCGCGCAGCCGGTAGCCGGCAATCTGATCCGGATCATCGCCTGTCAGCGGTTCCATGCCTTATCGCCCCGCCCCTTCAGCACTGGAACACGGCCACGTCGCGTTCCTGGTTCATCCTTGTCCGGGACATGAGCCCGCCAGCGCCAAGTTTCCAGAAATTTCAGCTCAATCCTTGCGGGCCGGGCGGTCCGCGGCCCGGTAAGTTGTCTCACTGTGACTTGGTAACCCTGACGCACCGGCCGCTGCCGGCGGCGAGTGAGCAGCACAGGGCGCTTTCCATCCTGTCCCTCCCCGGTATCGGCCCGCTCCGGTGATTGCGGGTCATCTGCGGCGATATTCGCCGCGTATGACCCGCGATCACCGCGGCAGTGCCATGAGCGGCGGGACAGAACGGGACGAAACCGGACGTTCCGCTGCTCCCGGGCGCCAGATCCCGCGAATGACCCGCGATCAGGGCCCTCCGGACGGCCACCGTTCCGAGAGCGGCGCTTCAGGAAGGCCGCATTCCTGGCGTCTTTGCCCAGCGGGCACTGAGCTTGGCCGCAGATACGTCCAACACACTCATGGCGAGCGCTCATCAGGAGCCCTCGCCCGCGCGGCCGCCGATGGCCTTTCCGCGGTCACCGCTCCGCGCCCCAGGAGGTTCTCGCCACGTGTCCATGACCCTTGCGGACCCACTCGACCCGTCGGCAGGCGAGACCCCGAGCAGAGCGGGGCGTCCGCGTCGGCGCTGGGAGGTGTGGCGCTCGCCAGCAGGCCAGCCCGGCTGGGCCCGCCCGGCGCTCCTGGGCATCGCGGCGCTGGCGGCGGCGCTCTACGCCTGGAACATCACGCAGGCCGGGCTCGCGCCGTTCTACTCCGTCGCGGTCAAGAGCATGTCGGAGAGCTGGAAGGCCTTCTTCTACGGCGCACTCGACCCGAATGCGACGGTCACCATCGACAAGCTGGCCGGCTCGTTCCTGCCGCAGGCGCTCTCCGCCCGGATCTTCGGCTTCCACGCCTGGTCCGTGGCTCTCCCGCAGGTCATCGAGGGTGTCATCGCCGTCCTGGTCATGTACCGGGTGGTGCGCCGCTGGGCGGGGGCGGTCCCTGGCCTGCTCGCCGCCGCCATCTTCGCCCTGACCCCCATCGCGGCCTCGATGTTCGGGCACAGCATGGAGGACGGCGCGCTCACCATGTGCCTGGTGCTTGCTGCCGATGCCTACCAGGGCGCGGTGTCCGAGGGCAGGCTGCGGTCGCTGCTGATGGCGGGTGTCTGGATCGGCCTCGGCTTCCAGGCCAAGATGCTCCAGGCGTGGATGGTGCTGCCCGCCCTCGCCATCGGCTACCTGGTCACCGCGCCGGCCCCGCTGCGCCGCAGGCTGGCGCACCTCGGCGCGGCGACCGTGGTCATGCTCGCGGTGTCGCTGTCGTGGATCGCCCTGTACACGTTCACCCCAGCGGCTGACCGCCCCTACGTGGACGGATCGACCAACAACAGTGCGATCGCCATGGTCTTCGGCTACAACGGCGTAGAGCGGTTCGGCATCTCCTTCTCCGGGGCGGTCACGTCCGGCCCCGGTGTCACGTCAGGTACCGCGGCTCTGGCGGCCCCAGCGCCACCCCCGCCGGCGGGACTAGTAGCGTGCCCGGCACCAGCGGCACCAGCGGCACCAGGGCCAGCGACCCCGGTTCCGGCCAGGCCGAGGCCCGCGGCAGCGGGACGGGTACCGCGCAGGGGGCGGCGCCGGGCGCCGGCGGCGCCGGCGGCTTCAACCCAGAGGGCTTTACCCCGGGAAGCGGTGGTCTCGCTGGCACGGGCAACGCTGGCACGACCGCCAACCCCGGCGGTGGGGGCACCCCAGGCGGCGGTGGCGGCGGTTTCGGTACCGGCTGGACCAAGCTGCTCGGCAGCGAGTACGGCACGCAAATCGGCTGGCTGTACCCCCTTGCCGTGCTCGCCCTCGCCTTCGGCCTGGCGTGGACCCGCAGGGCCCGCGCGGCCCGCCGGGCCCGCTGGACGGAGCCCGTCGGGCAGGTCCGCGGCGGGTTCGTGCTGTGGGGCGCCTGGCTGGCCACGTACGGCCTGATCTTCAGCAAGATGAGCACGATCCCGCACACCGCCTACATGTCGTCACTCGCGCCGCCGCTCGCGGCGCTGTCGGGCGCGGGGATCGTCATGTTCTGGCGGGCCTACCGGGCGGACAGGCTGGCGCGGCTGGGTGCTGCCGGTCGCCGTCGCGGCCGAGGCGGCCTGGGCGTACTTCCTGTGGCGGGACTACGCCGGGTTCATGCCCTGGGCGCGCGACCTACTGGCGGTGGCGAGCGCGGTCGCCGTGGTGGCGCTGGTCGCGGCCCGGCTGTACCGCGGTGGCCGGACGCGCCGGGTCTGGGCCCGCCTGGTGACGGTGGCGCTTGGCACCGGGGTGGTGGCCATGCTCGTCGCGCCCGCCACCTGGGCGGCCTCCGTCCTTGACGTGAACTACGCCGGCAGCTCGTTCAACGCCACCGCCGGCCCGGCGAGCGGGATGGGCGGCTTCGGCGGAGGCGGCCAGCGGACGGGCGCCCCGTCGGTGGAATTCGCCGACCGAGCCGACGCAGCCGACCGAGCCGATCTCGGCGGCTCCGCACTCGGTGGGGCCGGCGGCGCCGGCGCGGGCGGCGGGATCGGCTCGTCCGCCACCGCCACCCTGACTAGCGCGGAGCAGCGGCTCTACGACTACGTCAGCGCCCACAGGGACGGCGCGAGCTACCTGATGGCCGTCGGCTCCTGGGAAGAGGCCTCACCGTACATCCTCGCCACCGGGCAGGAGGTCATGCCCATGGGCGGCTTCAGCGGCACGGTCCCTTCCCCCACCCTGTCGGCCGTCAAGGACCTGGTACGCACCGGGCAGCTCAGGTTCTTCCTGATCAGCGGCACAGGGGCCGGAGCGGGCTTCGGAAGCGGCGGCGGCTCGACCGCCGCGACGATCGACGCCTGGGTAGAGTCCGCCTGCAAGGCGGTCCCGGCGACCGACTACGCGTCGGCCACCGCGACGTCAACGGCAAGCGCGGGGGAGGGGTCGCTCTACGCCTGCACGACGGCCGCCTGACTCGCCGCCCCGGTACCGCCGCGGGCGACTGGCCGCCGGGTACCGCCGCGGGCGGTGATCACGCCCGCGGCTGATTAACTGGGAGGCATGTCCACCAGAACCCCAGCCGGACCACGTCGAGCAGCGCACGCCGCGGGGCACCTGGTGAGAGCGGCCGGGTGATGGTCTGGGCGCATAGCATTCCCGTGCCGTGGTGAGCGCGGTCTCGGACGCCACTGGGTCATACCGGCGGTTGCTCGGCGACCCTGTGCTGCGCGGACTCGCCGTGGCGGACGTCTGCGCGCGGCTGCCGCAGGGCATGGTCAGCATCACCCTGCTCCTGGTCGCCGCCGTGCACGCCTCGATGACCACCGCCGGTCTTGTCGTGGCCGGCTACACGCTCGGCCAGGGCGTGACCGGTCCGCTGCGCGGTCGGCTGGCGGACCGGCACGGGCTCGCGCGGGTCTGCGCCATCTGCGGCGGCATGTATGCCGTGGCGCTGCTTGGCCTGCTGGCCGGCGCGCTGGCCGGCAGCCCGGCCTGGCTGCTGGTTGCGGCCGCCGCCGCGGCCGGCCTCGTCGTACCGCCGCTGAGCCCGGGGATGCGCAGCCTGTGGTCGGCGCACGCGGCCGGCCTGCTGCGGCACGCCGCGTTCGCCCTGGATGCCGCCGTGTTCGACCTGGCCTATATCACCGGGCCGGTGCTGGCAAGCTCGCTGGCGGCGGGCATCGCGCCGGCCGCGGCCGTCGGCGTCCTGCTGGCGCTGACCTGCGCCGCCGTGATCATCATCGGCGCGCGTTCCCACCCAGGCGAGACCGGCCGGGCCGGCCAGGCCGGCCAGGCCGGCCAGGTCGGCCAGGCCGGCCAGGCCAGCCAAGCCAGCCAAGCCAGCCAGGCCAGCCGGGCCAGCCGCCCGGCGCGCGAGGGACGCCCCGCCTTGGGTGCGCTGCGTTCCGCCGCCCTGCGGCGCCTGCTGGTCACCGGGGTGCTTGTCAACCTCGCGCTGAGTGCGACAGAAGTGGCGCTTACCGGCTATGTGCGGCAGCACCATGCGCTGTGGGCCGCAGGCCCGCTGCTCGCCGAGGTCTCGGTCGGCAGCATCATCGGCAGCCTGCTGCTTGGCGCGAGGACGTCGGCCGCGGAGTCGGCAGAAGGGTCGCGCCGCCTGCCCCGCCTGCTTGCCCGCTACGCGCTCGGCCTGGCCACGCTGACCGCGGCGGGCCTGTACGCCCCGTTGGTGGCGGTCGCCGCCCCGCTCGCCGGGCTGTGCCTCGGCCCGTCGCTTGCCACCTTGTTCGGCCTGGCATCGAGCGCGGCGCCGGATGGCGGCGGCACGGAGGCGCAGTCGTGGCTGAGTTCGGTGATGAACGGCGGCGCCGCCGCGGGGGCGGCCCTGGCCGCTGCCACCGCCGGGCGGCCGGTGCTGTCCCTGGCCATCGCCGCCGCGGCCGCCGCGGCGAGCAGCGCCGTCAGCATGGCGCTCAGTACTGAGCGCGGGCCGCAAGGGACGAGCCGCTAGCGGCCAGGTGTCACATCCGCGCGCGCTGTCGCGTCATAACTAGTGACGTTGACGAGGAGTGGATGATGCGAGTCCTGGTCCTGTGTACGGCAACGAGGGGGACGCATGCCTCAGGCTGAGGTCCCCCGCGCGGTCAGCGGCGTGGGCGGCTGGCTGGACGACAGGTTCGGCGGAGCGCGCGGGGTGCGCACGCTGATGCGAAAGGTCTTCCCTGACCACTGGACGTTCATGCTGGGCGAGATCGCGCTGTGGTCGTTCGTGATCCTGCTGCTCACCGGCACGTACCTGGCACTGTTCTTCAACCCGTCGACGGCCCCGGTGGTGTACCACGGCTCGTACACCAAGCTCGACGGCATCACGATGTCGCAGGCCTACCAGTCCACGCTGAACATCTCGTTCGACGTCCGCGGCGGCCTGCTGATCAGGCAGATCCACCACTGGGCGGCGGACCTGTTCATGATCGCGATCTGCGCGCACATGCTGCGGCACTTCTTCCTCGGCTCCTACCGCAAGCCGCGCGACATCAACTGGCTCATCGGCATCGTGATCTTCGCCGTCGCGCTGGTCGAGGGACTGTTCGGCTACTCGCTGCCTGACGACCAGCTGTCCGGCGCCGGCCTGCGGATCTTCGAGGGAGTGCTCCAGGGCATCCCGATCATCGGCACCTACGCGGCCTACTTCCTGTTCGGCGGTGCCTTTCCCGGGCATGACATCGTGCCGAGGATGTACATCATGCACGTGCTGCTGATCCCCGGGCTGATCCTGGCGCTGGTGACGGCGCACGTCTTCATCTCGTTCCACCAGAAGCACACCGCGATGCCCGCGCTCGGCAACAGCGAGCGCTCCGTCAGGGGGCAGCCGTTCTACCCGTACTTCCTGCTCAAGGGCACCGCGTGGTTCTTCTTCATCTTCGGCACGCTGGCGGTGCTCGCCACGTTCGCGCAGATCAACCCGATCTGGCTGTACGGCCCCTACACGCCGCTCGCGATCTCTTCCGCCAGCCAGCCCGACTGGTACCTGGGCATCCTGGAGGGAGCGCTGCGCGTCATGCCCGCCTGGGAGGTTAACTTCCTCGGGCACACGCTGTCCCTGTCGGTGCTTATCCCGTTCGCCCTGCCGCTGGGGATCATCCTCGGCGGCGCGGCGATCTGGCCGTTCTTCGAACGCTGGGTCACCGGCGACAAGGCCGCCCATCACATCAACGACCGGCCGCGCAACGTGCCCACGCGCACCGGGATCGGCGTGGCGGTCGTCGTGTTCTACGGCGTCCTGTGGGCCGAGGGCGCGAATGACGTGCTCGCCAACGCGTTCCAGGTACCGCTGTACACCGTTACCTGGATCGCCCGGGTGCTGGTGATCGTCGGCCCGGTGGCGGCGTACGTGCTAACGAGGCGGATCTGCCTCGCTCTCCAGCGTAAGGACGCGCGGATGCTTGAGCACGGCGTGGAGACAGGCATCATCCGCCAGCTGCCGACCGGGGAGTTCGTCGAAGAGGAGCGCCCGCTCACCGCGGAGGAGCGGGCGGTGCTCTCCGCCCGCTCCACACCACGCGCCCTGCCCAGCGCGGATGCCAGCGGCGTGCCACCGCGGGCCGGCGTCGGCATCATCGGGAAGCTCAGAGTGGGTATGAACGCCGTGTACACCGAGTCCGCGACCCTCGCGGTCGAGGCCAACGGCCATTCGGCGGCGAACGGCCATTCGGCGGCGAACGGCCATTCGGCGGCGAACGGCCATTCGGCGGGGAACAGCCACTCGGCGGACGACGGTGAGCACCACAGCCGGCCCGAACTGCCGGCCGCCGAGCCCCGCGGGGAAGCCGCAGGCGACCAGAACCGGCCGGCCTAAGCCCACGGCCACGCCTTACGGGCCGAGTAAAGGAGGTGAACGATGAGCATCTTGCGAGCCAGCGGGTCGGCGCGACCGCGCGCCAGGAAAAGGCGCATCGGGTTCAGGCAGGCGGTACCCGTCCGGGGGGACCGCCGCGACCTGCGCCGCCTCTTCCGCCGAGCGGCCCGCGCCGCGCTGGTCGACCGGCAGGCGGAGATGACGGCGCTGCTTGACCGGCTGTCGGCGGATCACGTCCCGCTGTCCGAGATTGTGCCAGGCCCCTGGCCACGGGAGGGGGTCGTCGAGTTCCTCGACGGAACGCGGCTGCTGCTCACCACCCGCCGGGTCAGCACCGAAATGGACCGGTTGCGGGACGAGTACCGCACCGCCGGGGCGATCGTATGGCTGATAAGAGCGCAGCCGTCGTTCGCGACCTGCTGGTTCCGGCTGTGGTTCGCCTCGGTCGGCGCCGCGAAGCCGGCCGAGTTGCTCGCCAGGGTGGGACCCGCGCCCGTGTGAACCAAGACAGTCGTGGCGGCCTGTCGCACCAAGCTGACTGCAATCGATTGCCGCAAGCCATTGACCCGCTCCGACCGGCGACAGCACAATGGCGGAATGTCCGCTACCGCGCACGTGTCCGACCCGGGGACGCACTGGACGGCCGGCGACCCGGCCCGCCTCGCCACGCTGATCAGGCTCCGCGCCGTCCGCATGGTCGCACCGCATGGCTTCGGCTACCTGGGCCAGGCCCTGTCGAGCGCCGAGCAGGTCGCCGCCCTCTTCGCCGTCATGACACCGGGCGAGGACCGCCTGGTGTGCTCGCCTGGCCACTACGTCATCGGCATCTTCGCCGCCGCCGCCGAGCTCGGCATCCTCGACGAGAAGGCCGTCGCCGCCTACGGCCAGGACGGCTCGCACGTCGAGGCCATCGGCACCGAGCGCTCCCCGGTCGCCGACTACGTCTGCGGCTCACTCGGGCAGGGCCTAAGCAGCGCCGTCGGTTTCGCGCTCTCCGACCGGATGAAGAACAAGCCCAGGCGGACGTTCGCCATGCTCAGCGACGGTGAGCTCGAAGAGGGCCAGGTGTGGGAGGCCGCCATGTTCGCCGGCCACCACCGGCTCGACCGCCTCACCGTGCTGCTGGACGCCAACAACTCCCAGGTCGACGGCCCGGTGGACGCGATCACCACCATCGAGCCGATCAAGGCCAAGTGGGAGGCCTTCGGCTGGGCCGCCGAGGACATCGACGGCCACGACGTCGCCGCCGTGATCGAGGGCCTGGCGAAAGCCGGTCGCGCGCAGCAACCATCCGTTCTGATTAATCGCACGTCCACCGGCCACGGGCTGCGCTGCCTGCCGCCGGACGCGGACGGGCACTTCATCAAGCTTCCGCCCGAGCTCGCCGCGCGGGCGGAAGCGGAGCTGACCGCGGAACTGGAGCGCCTCGATGGCTGACCTACTCAACCAGCCGCCGTACCCCACGGTGCTCAAGCCCTACGGCCAGTCGCTCGTCGACCTCGCGAAGGAGCGCGACGAGGTCGTCTGCTTCACCGGCGACCTGACCAGGCAGTGCGAGATCGACCTGTTCCAGGAAGCGTTCCCCGACCGGTTCATCCACGCGGGCATGGCCGAGGCGAACATGATCGGCATGGCCGCCGCGCTGGCCCGTGACGGGTTCATCCCCTTCGTGCACACCTTCGGCGTCTTCGCCACCAGGCGGCCGCTCGACCAGATCATCAACGCGGTCGCGTTCCCCAACCTCAAGGTCCGCATCCTTGGCTTCATGCCCGGGGTGTCAAGCCCAGGCGGCCCGAGCCACCAGGCCATCGACGACGTGGCCCTGATGCGCGCGGTCCCCAACATGACCGTCCTCGACGTCGCCGACGCGGTCGAGGTCCGCCAGGTGCCGCGCGCGATCGTCGACGTGGACGGCCCGGTCTACGTGCGGCTCAAGCGCGGCGAGATCCCGGTGATCTTCGGCGACGAGCACCGGCTCAGCCTGGACCGCGCCGACGTGCTGACGCCGTCGGGCGGCGTCGTCGCCCTGCTCGCCAGCGGCATGATGCTCGCCTCGGCCCTGGCCGCCGCCCGGGTACTCGAGGCGCACGGGGTCTCGGTCACCGTGGTGAACGTCCCCGTGATCAAGCCGCTCGACGCGGCAACGGTCACCGAGGTGGCCGCAGCCGCCAGGGCGGTCGTCACCGCGGAGAACCACACGGTTGTCGGCGGCCTTGGCACCGCGGTCGCCGAGGTTCTCGCCGAGGCCGGGCTCGGCCGCCCGTTGCGCCGCGTCGGCCTGCGCGACACCTTCGCCGAGGGAGCAAGGACCGCGCCGTACCTGTTCGCCAGGTACGGCCTGTCCACGCAGTCGATCATCGACGCGGCCTGGGCCGCGCTCGGCCAGACGGGGCACGGCCCGGTAGCGGAGGTCGCCCCCGCCGAGGACGGCGAGTACGCGCCGGTGTGAGCAAAACGACAGGGATTTTCCCGAACGAGTTCGTGGTTCCCGCCATAGCACCCGTGACTCACGGAGCGGCCCGCCGCCCGGCACGGCCCGCCTGGCCGGCCACGGCGTACGCTCAAGGACAGCAGCAGACCGATAGTCGCATATCGCAGGAGCAGCAACTATGAGCACCATCGCCGAACTCACTGGCATCGAGGTCCCGACTGGCCTGCTGATCGGGGGTGAGTGGGCAGGCGGCCACGGCGGCGGCACTTTCCCTGTGCTCGACCCGGCCACCGAAGAGCCACTGGCGGAGGTCGCCGACGGCACCGTTGACGACGCGCTCGACGCGGTGGGCGCCGCGCACGCGGCGCTGCCCGCCTGGGCGGCGACGCCGCCGCGGCAGCGGGCGGAGATCCTGCGCAAGGCGTTCGAGCTGATGACCGCGCGGTCCGAGCAGTTCGCCAGGCTGATGTCGGCGGAGAACGGCAAGTCGCTGCGCGACGCGCGGGGCGAGGCAACGTACGCCGCCGAGTTCTTCCGCTGGTACGCGGAGGAGGCGGTGCGCATCGAGGGCACCCTCATGCGCGCGCCGTCCGGCGCTAACCGGATCTTGACCCTGCGGCAGCCGATCGGCGTCAGCGTGCTCGTCACGCCATGGAACTTCCCCGCCGCGATGGCCACGAGGAAGATCGGCCCGGCCCTGGCCGCTGGCTGCCCGGTCGTGCTCAAGCCGGCCGGCGAGACGCCGCTGACCGCCCTCGCGATCGCCGCGCTGCTGGCCGAGGCGGGCGTGCCTGACGGCGTGGTCAACGTGCTCACCTCCCGCAAGTCCGGTGCCACGGTGTCGGCGATGCTGCACGACCCGAGGGTACGCAAGCTCTCATTTACCGGGTCCACCGAAGTCGGCCGCATCCTGCTCCGTGAGGCCGCCGACACCGTGATCAACTCGTCGATGGAGCTCGGCGGCAACGCGCCGTTCCTGGTCTTCGAGGACGCCGACATCGACGCCGCCGTCGAGGGCGCGATGATCGCCAAGATGCGCAACGGCGGCGAGGCGTGCACCGCCGCCAACCGGTTCTACGTGCACGAGGCCGTGGCCGACAAGTTCACCGAGGCGTTCGCGGCGCGGCTGAAGTCGCTGGTGATGGGTCCCGGCCTGGAGGAGGCGACCGAGCTCGGCCCGCTGGTCAACGAGGACACGAGGTCCAAGGTCGCCGACCTGGTCGACGAGGCGGCCGGCGCTGGTGCCGCCGTGGTCACCGGCGGCCGCGCGCCAGGCCGCAAGGGCTACTTCTACGAGCCGACACTCCTCGACGGCGTATCGGCGGAAGCGGCGATCCTGAACACCGAGATCTTCGGCCCGGTCGCGCCGGTGGTGCGGTTCTCCGACGAGGCGGACGCCGTCCGCTGGGCCAACGCGACCGAGTTCGGCCTGGTCGCCTACGTCTACACGCAGGACCTGCGGCGCGGCCTGCGCGTGTCTGAGGCACTGGAATCCGGCATGATCGGCCTCAACCGGGGCCTCGTGTCCGACCCGGCCGCGCCGTTCGGCGGCGTCAAGCAGTCGGGACTTGGCCGCGAGGGCGCCCACGAGGGGCTACTCGAGTACACGGAGACCAAGTACATCGCCACCGACTGGTAGAAGTTTCTAATCGCACCCGGAGCCGGAGTTAATTCTTTAGATCCGGTCAACGCTTCGGAGCCCGGCCGCGAGCACGTGTAGAATGCGGGGACTCCGCAACGGCCGCCGTCCGAGGGGGCCTCGGGCGGCGGCCGTTCGCTACTTTAAATACTGCAAACCGCACATTGGCGGGCATCTCGGCACCCGCGGAGCCGCTGGTTAACCGATGTATTGGCGGCCGGGGCATGGCCAGCCAGATAAACCTAGGCAGATGCTGTCGAGTAGCTCATAGGTTCGCATTTAAGTGACTGGCTGAGCGCGTGACGGAACGCCGATAGGGTAGGCGGACGCGCTAAATGCGAAAATCTCTAAAGCTGATGCGGCCGGAAGGATAAAAAGGATGGCACCACCAGCTTCGAGCCATGAGTTCGAGCGCGACCTGGTAGTGATCGGCGGCTGCGGCCACGTGGGCCTGCCGCTGGCGATCGCGTTCGCCGACCGAGGCGCCCAGGTGGCCATCTACGACATCAGCGAGTCGGCCGTCGAGTCGGTGAACGCGGGCAGGCTGCCGTTCGATGAGCCGGGCGCCGCGCCGCTGTTCGAGCGGGCCGTGTCCTCGGGCAGGCTCCGCGCCTCAACCGACCCGTCCGTGGTCGGCACGGCGGAGCACGTGGTCGTGGTGATCGGCACGCCGGTCGACGAGCACCTGAACCCGAACCAGACCGCGATACCGAGGGCCCTGTCCGCCTGCACTCCCTACCTGCGCGACGGCCAGGTGCTCGTGCTGCGTTCCACGGTCTTCCCCGGGGTGACGGCCCTGGTGGAGAAGTTGATCGCCAGCCTCGGCGTCCAGATCGAGGTGGCCTTCTGCCCGGAGCGGATCGCCGAGGGCAAGGCGATGACCGAGTTGTTCGAGCTGCCGCAGATCGTGTCCGCGCGTTCTCCCAGGGGCCTGGAGCGCGCGTCCGCGTTGTTCGGACGGCTGACCGACACCATCGTCGAGCTGACGCCGGAGGAGGCCGAGCTCGCCAAGCTGTTCACGAACGTGTGGCGCTACATCAAGTTCGCGGCGGCCAACCAGTTCTACATGATGGCCAACGACCGGGGCCTCGACTTCGAGCGGATCCGGCAGGGGCTCACCACGGACTACCCGCGGGCCGCGGACATGCCTGGCGCCGGCTTCGCCGCTGGTCCTTGCCTGTTCAAGGACACGATGCAGCTCGCGGCGTTCAACAACAACAACTTCACGCTCGGCCACACGGCGATGACGATCAACGAGGGCCTGCCGCTGTACCTGGTGCACCGGCTTGAGCAGAAGTTCGACCTGTCCTCAATGACCGTCGGCATCCTGGGCATGGCGTTCAAGGGCGGCTCCGACGACATCAGGTCGAGCCTGTCGTACAAGCTCAAGCGCGTCCTCGAGTTCAAGGCGGACACCGTGCTCTGCGCCGACCCGTACGTTGCCGTCGACGAGAACCTGCTGCCGCAGGACGAGGTCATCACAAGGTCCGACCTGCTGATCATCGCCGCGCCGCACCCCGAGTACCTGAACATGGTGATCGACAAGCCGGTCGCGGACATCTGGAACGTGCTCGGCCGGGGAGTGCGCGTATGACGGGTGAGACGCCGCGGGTCTCCGTGGTGGTACCCGCCTACAACGAAGGCGAGCACATCACCCCCGTCCTCGACCGGATCTTCGAGTCGGTCCATTTGCAGTGCGAGGTGCTCATCGTCGTCGACTCCGCGGACGACGACACGGTCCCGGTGGTCACCAGGTACGCGGAGAAGGAACCACGGCTTCGCTGCCTCATCAACACCTACGGCCCCGGGCCCGCGAACGCCATCAGGTACGGCATAGCGGCGGCCGCCGCGTCGGTCGCCGTCGTGACGATGGCGGACGGCTGCGACGACCCAAGGCAGATCGACGACCTCGCCCGGCTCGTGGACCGGGGCGTGGCGGTCGCCGCCGCCTCCAGGTACATGCCGGGCGGCCAGCAGGTCGGCGGGCCGCTGCTGAAGGGGCTGATGTCGAAGACGGCCGGCCGCTCACTCGGGCTACTCGCGCGCATCGGCACGCGGGACGCGACTAACTCGTTCAAGGCGTACTCGACGGATTTCGTGCGCAAGGTCGGCATCGACTCGAGGGACGGCTTCGAGATCGGCATCGAGCTCACCGCCAAGGCGCGCAGGATGCGGATGCCGGTGGCCGAGATCCCCACGATCTGGCTGGACCGGCAGGCGGGGATGTCGAACTTCAAGATCGCTCAGTGGATACCCGTGTACCTTCGCTGGTACCGGTTCGCGTTCGGTCCCAAGCTCACCGCCGAGCAGGTCAGGGCCTACGGGCAAGCAGGAAAGGAAAAGGCCTCTCAATGAAGGTACTCGTCAGCGGATCTGCCGGGTTCATTGGCGGTTACGTCGTTGAGGAACTGCTCGCAAGGGGTACTCCGTCGTCGGCGTAGACAACTTCTCCAAGTACGGGAAGGTCGCCAAGTCCTACGACGGCCACCCGAACTACCGGCTCGTCGAGGGTGACTGCCGCGACACCGGGCTGATGACCAGCCTGCTCACCGACTGCGATCACTTCATCGCCGGGGCCGCGCTCATCGGCGGGATCTCCTACTTCCACACGTACGCCTACGACCTGCTCGCCACCAACGAGCGGATCATCGCCTCGTCGTGCGACGCGGCGATCAAGGCGCACGAGGCAGGCTCGCTGCAAAAGGTCACGTACCTGTCCTCCTCGATGGTCTTCGAGTCGACGCCGGAATGGCCGTCCTACGAGGGCCAGGAGCGCAAGGTGCCGCCCCCGCTGTCCTCCTACGGCTTCCAGAAGCTCGCCGTGGAGTACTTCGCGCGTGCCGCCTGGGATCAGTACCACCTGCCGTACACGATCGTCAGGCCGTTCAACTGCGTGGGCATCGGCGAGTCGCGCGCGCTTGGCGACGAGGAGATCATGTCGGGCAACGTGAAGCTCGCGATGAGCCACGTCGTACCCGACCTGGTGCAGAAGGTGTACAAGGGGCAGGACCCGCTGCACATCCTCGGCACCGGCGAGCAAGTGCGGCACTACACCTACGGCGGCGACCTGGCCCGCGGCATCGTCACCGCGATGGAGCACCCGGCGGCCCGCAACGACGACTTCAACCTGTCCACGGCGCAGTCCACGACGGTGCTTGAGCTCGCCGAGGCGATCTGGCGCAAGGTCAAGGGGCCGGACGAGCCACTGCGGGTGGTGTCCGACGACCCGTTCGAGTACGACGTGCAGCGCCGGGTGCCAGCCACCGAGAAGGCCAAGCGCGTGCTCGGCTTCGAGGCGGCGACCACGCTGGATGAGATGCTCGACGAAGTCATCCCGTGGATCGCCGCCGCCATAGAGAACGGGACGATCTAGCGCAGCTCCGGCAGGCCGAAGACAGGGAACAGCTCGGGCTGGTTGAACGAGACGATGCGCGCGATGCCCGCGCCGCCGACGGCGAGCACCTGCACCGCGTGGGCGTGCTGGCGGCCGTCGCCGCCGACCCGGTAGCACGCGAAGCCGGGCTGGCCGTTGGCGGCGACCGGGACCATCGTGAACTCCCCGGGCTGGCGGAGAACCTGGGTGCCAAGGAACCGGGTGATCCTGCCGCGCCCTTCGAACCAGGTGAGCATCGGCGGCATCTCAAGCACGGCGTCCTCGCGCAGCAGCCGCGCGAGTGCGGCCGCGTCGGCGTTCGCGAAGGCCGCCGCGTACTGGTCGAGCAGCGTCCGCTTGCTGGCTTCCCCCGGTTCGCGGATTTCCTCCTGCGCTAGCCCCGCCTGCTCGATCCTGGCGCGAGCGCGCAGCAGCAGGCCGTTTACCGCGGTCGTCGTGGTGCCGAGCAGGTCGGCGACCTCGGCTGCCCGCCACTGCAGGACGTCGCGCAGGATCAGCACCGCGCGCTGCCTGGCGGGCAGGTACTGCAGCGCCGCGATCAGCGCCAGCCGCAGGCTCGCCATGGAGACCACGACAGCGGCGGGGTCGGCGGGGCCGGCCCGCACCAGGGCGTCAGGGATCGGCTCGAGCCACGGAACCTCGCCGTGCCCGGCGGCCGCGGGCTCGCCCGGGTTCGCGCCTGGGGCGCCGAGGCCGGACGGCAGCGGCCTCCTGGCGCGGTTCTCCAGTGCCCGCAGGCACGCGTTGGTGGCGATCCGGTACAGCCAGGTGCGCAGCGACGAGCGGCCCTCGAAATCACCGTAAGACCGCCACGCGCGGATCAGGGTCTCCTGCACCTGGTCCTCGGCATCGTGGACCGAGCCGAGCATCCGGTAGCAGTGTGCGAGCAGCTCGGCCCGGAACGGGTCGGTGAGCCGCGCGAAGTCCGCCGCGTCCGTCGTCGCGGCGCCGCCTGCCTCCATCGCGGGTGCCTCCTGCGTCGTTGTACCTGCTCCAGCTGGATTGATCCGCGCCACGGCCAGAAGTCACCGGCGGACACGCGGTTATTTCCCCGCCGCGCCCGGATCTGTACCGGAGAACCGTCTCCCACAGTAAGGGGCAAGCAATGACAACCAAGCAGCTAGCAGGAACGACGGCGATAGTCACCGGCGCGAGCCGCGGCTTCGGCCGCGGCATCGCGGCCGTCCTCGCCGAGGCAGGCGCGCAGGTGGTCGGTGTCGCCAGGGACACCGCCGCGCTGGCGGAGGCGCGCGAGCAGCTCGGCCCGGCCTTCACCCCCGTCGCGGCGGACGCGGCCGACCCCGTGCTGGCCGGGCAGCTGATCGACGCGTACCAGCCGGACACGCTGGTGCTCAACGCCGGCGCGTTCCCGCTGCCGCGACCGGTCCACCGCCATACCTGGCAGACCTTCAGCCGCAACTGGGAAGTAGACGTGCAGCACGCGTTCCACTGGGTCCGCGAGGCGCTGCTGCACCCGCTTGAGCCAGGCAGCACGGTCATCGCCGTATCAAGCGGCGCCGCGCTGCGGGGCTCGCCGCTGTCCGGCGGCTACGCGGGCGCCAAGGCCACCATCCGGTTCCTTGCCTCCTACGCCGCCGACGAGTCGCGCCGTGAAGGACTCGGCATCCGGTTCATCGCCGTGCTGCCCGACCTGACGCCGGCGACCGGGCTCGGCCAGGCCGCGATCGCCGCCTACGCCGCCCGGGCGGGCACCGACGTCGCGGCGTTCATCGACAGCCGCGGCCCCGCGCTCACCCCCGCCAAGGCCGGCCAGGAAATCACCAGGCTCGTCCTCGACCCCGGCCATGACAAGGACGCCTACGTGCTCAGCGCCGGTGGCCTGAGCCCGGCGCCCTGACCGCCGCCGCCTGGCCGCAAACCGCAGGCCGGCCCCTGCGGGGCGGCACTACTCTGGGGAAGTGTCAACTACTCAGAGTGATCAAACCGCTGCAAAAGCCGCTCTTCACGGCAAGCGGTCCCCGGCCGCTTCGGCTTGGCGGCCGGGGCCAGTCGCACTGATCTGGGCGGGGCCGTTCGGGCTAGTGCTTGGGATCTTGCTCGTGCGGAATGCCTGGATGTTTTCCTTGCCGGTCTATGAGGACGCCGACATGGGGGCTTATTCCATCCAGATTGAGCAGGCGCGGCGGTTCGCTTTGCTTGCGGGGAACTACTCGCGGGAGAAGTTCAACCACCCGGGGCCAGCGTTCCTGTACGTGCAGGCGTGGGGCGAGGACCTGTTTTACGCCCTGCTGCGGGTCGTGCCCGCCGCGTGGAACGGGGAAGTCGTCGGGCTCTACCTGCTCAGTTCGTTTTTCGCGGCGTGCGTTGTCGTTGTCGGCTGGCACTGGGGCGGTATGCGCACGGGGCTGGTGACCCTGGGGGTGGTGGGGCTGTGCGGGGCGCTGCACCCGTCGGTCTTCAGCTCGGACTGGATGCCGTACGAGTACGTGCCCGCGTACCTGGCCTTCCTGGTGTCGGTCGCCTCCGTGGCCGGGGGGCGGACGCGGGACTGCGTGGATCGCGGCGCTGTCCGGTTGGTTCCTCATTCACGGGCACGCCTGCTTCCTGCTCTTCGTGCCGCTGCTGTGGCTTGGCGCCGCCGCGGCCCGCCTGGCACCGCACCTGCGGCGGCGGACGTGGCCGCGGCCGGAGCGGCTGGTATGGCTGCCCGTCGCGGTCATCAGCGCCGTGTTCGCGCTGCCGATCGCGGGCGAGCTGGTGCTGCGCTGGCCGGGGAACTTCGGCAAGTACTTCGCCTACTCGGGTTCCGCGCGGTCCGGCGGCCACCCGGTGGCCCAGGTCGCCCGTTACGCGCTGTGGTTCTGGTGGCCGCACGCGGGGGCCTGGGCGGTCGCGGTGATCCTGACGCTCGCGGCGGCGGGCGCCGCCTGGCGGATGCCTGCCGGGCGCCTGCGCCGCTTCTGCCTGGCCCTGCTCGCGGTCAACGCCGCCTCGACGGTCGCGTTCCTCGCCTACACGGCGGCCGGCGTCGACGCGGTGAACCAGTACTACATCGGCTACTTCTACTGGTCCGCTCCCGTGATCATGATCCTGGTGGTCCTGTTGGCGGGCACCGGACTGCTCGCCGCGTGCTGGTCGGTACCGGGAACGACACGGGCCTTGGTCGTGCCTTGTGTCGCCGTCGCGGTGGCCCTGGCCGGCTGCGCGGCGTTCGCCGTCGCCCCGCAGACCCGGCTCTCCACGGATCACGCGGACCCGGGCGACCCGACGGCCACCGGGCCGGTGGCGGACCCGTCGCTGCCGGCCGGCGTCGCGCGAATCGGCGCGCTCGCCGCCGGCCGCTACGCGGTACTCGCCGTACCGCAGCATGACGCCTGGCCGGCGGTGACCGGCATCCTCGTTCAGGCCGAGCGCACCGGAGTGCCCGCCTGCGTGGCCGGCCAGGCCTGGGAATTCATGCTGACGAGCCAGTTCATCTGCACCAGGGAGGAGGTCGCTGACGGCCTGCGATTCAGCGTCTGGACGCCGGCCGGCGCTCCGCGCGGTATGCCGGTGGTGTACCGGCTTCGGCGGGGCATAGTGACCAACGGCACCAAGTGAACGTAGCCTAGGAGCGTGGACAGGCGAATATTCGGGCTCGAGAACGAGTACGGCGTTACGTGTACCTTCCGGGGACAGCGGCGGCTGTCGCCGGATGAAGTGGCCCGCTATCTCTTCCGCCGCGTTGTGTCGTGGGGCCGAAGCAGCAATGTGTTCCTCCGCAATGGCGCGCGCCTGTACTTGGACGTCGGCAGCCATCCCGAGTACGCCACCCCCGAGTGCGACAACGTGGTCGACCTGGTCGCCCACGACAAGGCAGGGGAGCGGATCCTCGAGGGCCTGCTCGTGGACGCCGACCGGCGGCTGCGCGAAGAAGGCATCGCGGGCGACATCTACCTGTTCAAGAACAACACCGACTCGGCGGGCAACTCCTACGGCTGCCACGAGAACTACCTGGTCGGCAGGCACGGTGAGTTCGGCAGGCTCGCCGACATCCTGATCCCGTTCCTGGTCACCAGGCAGATCATCTGCGGCGCGGGCAAGGTGCTGCAGACGCCGCGCGGCGCGGTCTACTGCGTGAGCCAGCGGGCCGAGCACATCTGGGAGGGCGTCTCAAGCGCCACCACGCGCTCGAGGCCGATCATCAACACACGCGATGAGCCGCACGCCGACGCGGAGCGGTTCAGGCGGCTGCACGTCATCGTCGGCGACTCCAACATGTCAGAGACCACCATGCTCCTCAAGGTCGGCGCCACCGACCTGGTGCTGCGCATGGTGGAGGCCGGCGTGGTGCTGCGCGACATGACGCTCGACAACCCCATCAGGGCGATCCGCGAGGTCAGCCACGACATGACCGGCAGGTCCAGGGTCAGGCTCGCCAACGGCCGCGAGATGTCCGCGCTCGACATCCAGCAGGAGTACCTGAACCGGGCCAAGGACTTCACCGACAAGAACGGCCTCGACCCGATCAGCAAGCGCGTGCTCGAGATGTGGGAGCGGGCGCTCACCGCGATCGAGGACGGCGACCTGGACCGGATCGCCCGCGAGATCGACTGGGTGACCAAGTACCAGCTGATCGAGCGCTACCGGGCCAAGCACGACCTGCCGCTTTCTTCGCCGCGCGTCGCCCAGCTCGACCTCGCCTACCACGACGTGCACCGCGGCCGGGGCCTGTACTACCTGCTGCAGCGGAACGGCGCGGTGGACCGGGTGACCACCGACCTGAAGATCTTCGAGGCCAAGTCCATCCCGCCGCAGACCACCCGCGCCAAGCTGCGCGGCGAGTTCATCAGGCGGGCACAGGATAAGCGCCGTGACTTCACCGTCGACTGGGTGCACCTGAAGCTCAACGACCAGGCCCAGCGGACGGTCCTGTGCAAGGACCCGTTCCGCTCGGTCGACGAGCGCGTAGAAAAGCTAATCGCCGGCATGTAAGTGCCGTCGCACGCTTCCCTTAAGCCCGGCCGGGGCAATTACTCCTTTTGCGGCATATGCCCGTCGGGTTGATTTTGGCCTTGCGGCACACATGGACAGAATGACCTGGGTCCGGGTGCCACAAGGCCACTAGAAGCGTCTCTGTGTGCCACCCGGGCGAAATAATCCGACCCCGCGTGTCACCCCCCGCGCGCAGCGCGCGGCGTAATCGCACGTGATTTCGCTTTTCATGGCCACCGGCTACTCGAACAGGACGCGGCGCCTGGCGACCACGAGCAGCGCGACGACCATCGCGGCGGCTAGCCAGGCCAGGTGCTTGCTGGTGATCGCGCGGCCGGGGCGGCCGACCCGGTCGAGCAGGGATGCGCGGGCGCCGCTGGTGACGGGCGCCCTGACGGACCCGGCCGGAGCGGCCAGCAAGAGGACGACCGCCAGCACGTACGCGTCGATGTAGGTGCGGCCCTCGCCGAATACGCTGTACCAGAACTGGCTGGACGCGCTCACGACCTCCACGACGAAGAAGCCGATGAAGGCGAACCGCTCGTGGACCGGCGCCGCGGTTGAGCGCAGGACAAGGAAGCCGGCCACGACGAACGCCATCAGGGCGACGAACTCGATCAGGTTGTAGTCGTACCTGCCCAGGTGGGTCCAGCTCATCCGGTGGACGTCGCGGTCCAGGCCGGCCGCCAACGCGGTGAACGGCCAGGTCAGATTGGCCGACACGTCCGCGGCGCCACCGTCAGGGCCGCGCACCACCGCGTGCTGTATGCCCTGCAGCAGCAGGTAAAGGAAGCCTGGCACCACCCACGCGAGGTCGGCCAGGCCAGGCCGGGCCCCGCGCCGGAACATCTGCCAGAGCCGGGTCAGGCCGAGCACCACGGGCAGGACCAGGACCGGCTCGTTCGTGAAGACCGCGTAGCCGACGAGCAGCGCCGCAAGCACGAACCTGCGGTGCCGGTAGGCGAGCAGCCCGCCGAGCAGGCACGCGTCGGCGAGCGGTTCAGAGGTGTCCCGCCCGACGCTGACCACCAGGCCAAAGTACGCGGCGAACAGCAGCCCCCATAGCGCGTGCCGCCCGGACTCGCGGGCGAGCAGGCCGCCAAGCCAGGCCATGGCCGCAACGCTGAGCAGGTTAACGAGCACAAGCACGAGGGGCAGCAGCCGCCCGTGCCCGCCAGCCGACAGCAGCCACACGACGACCGAGTACCCGATCCTGGTGTAGCGGTAGGGGTGGTCGATGGTGATGCCGAACGCGGTGCGGTGCCAGTTAACGGGGTCGAAGGCGAAGCGGTAGTAGAACTGCCCGTCGTACCCCGTCCCCTTCACGTGGGCGACCTTGGGGAACATCCGCGCCGGGTGGCTGTACTTGGTGCCCGCCGCGATGAACAGGCTGAGCTTTCCGTCCGCCCAGCCGGCCAGCCGCACGACCGCGAAGACGAGCCAGCCCGTGAACGCGATCAGCGCGGCAATCGCGGGCCGGTCCAGCCGGTCCACGCGCCCGCCGGAGGCGAACGGTGACGTCGTGACGTACGTGGTTGGGGTGAACTGCACCGCGGGAGACCGTCCTGTCGCTACTGTGTGCCACGTTATGGTGGCTCGGCGCATACGGTTACCGGCCGCGTACGAGTGTAAGAGCTGCACGCCTAGATGATCACTAAAACGGTCCGATTGGTGGCTCACGGTAATGCGTCATCGTTCCCTTCAGGAAACCGGACGGCGCTCGGGCGTCACCAACGACGTCGTGCCCGCCAAAACGACGGCGGCGGCGGCGCCACGATCCGCCTCGCGGTGGACGGGGAGAGCGGTCTTCCTGCTTGTCCTGGCGGGCCTGTTCGTCGCGTACCTGCGCCTGTCCAGGACCTACCCGGAGAACTCCGACGAGGCCAACATCCTGCTGATGGCCGGCGACCTGGCCCACGGGAACCTGTACCTGTCCGGCTGGACCGTCTCCGACGTGCCGTTCATCACCACGGAACTGCCGGAGATCGCCCTGCTCGTCAAGCTCTTCGGCCTGCACCTGGACACCGCGCACATCGCCGCCGCGCTGACCTACACCGTCGTGCTGGCGATCGCCCTGCTGCTGGCCAAGGGCCGGGCGCGCGGTCCGCGGGCGGTCGCCAGGATGGGCATCGCGCTGGCGATCATGCTCGCACCGCAGCCTGGTGTCGGCGTCTTCGTGCTGGTCTTCTCCGTCGGCCACATCGGCACGGCGGCCCCGGTCATGCTCACGTGGCTGGTCCTCGACCGCTACTGGCCCGCCGGCGACGCGGCCGACCGCGCACCGCGCAGGCCCTGGTTCCTGCCGGCGGCCGTCGGGACGCTGCTCGCCTGGGCGCTCATGGCCGACCCGCTCGTGCTGGTCATCGCCGTCTGCCCGGTGCTGGTGGTCGCCGGACTGCGGCTGGTCACCGGCTTGCCGGCCGACATCCAGAACGGGAGCGTGCTCCGCCACTCGCGCCACGCCTTCGCCAGTCGCTGGCTTGAGGCATCGCTCGCCGCCGCGGCCGGCCTCGCCTGCCTGGTCGCATGGTGCGGTGGCAGGCTACTGCACGCCGCCGGCGGCTACACCACAGCAGCCGGTCCCCTTCACGCTCGACCCGGTGAGCACCTGGTACGCGCATTCCCTCACCGCGGCCCACGGCCTGCTCGAGATGTTCGGCGCCTTCTTCCTCCCTGGAAACGCGATCAACCGCCTCGGCCCTGGCAACGACGTCGCCGCGCCGCCGCTGTCAGGGCTGGCAGAAGCGGTCGCCGTCACCCGCCTCGCCTGCGTCGCGCTGGCGCTCGCGGGCGGGTGCGCGATCGCGCGCCGGTTCTTCCGCCGGGACGCCGACCTGGTCAGCCAGTTGCTTCTGGCGGGCATCGTCGCGAACCTCGCGGCCTACCTGCCGAGTTCACTGGCCGGCCACACGGCGCTGAATGCCAGGGAGTTCGCGCCGGTCCTGCCCTTCGCCGCGGTCCTCGCCGCCCGCACGCTCGGAGACAGTTTTCTCCCGGGGGGGCGACCCCCCGTACGTTCCCCGATGTCGCCCGGGGCGGGCCCGATGGCAAAAACCGCCATTGTATCGGACCCGCCCCTGGCGGACTAAGGCTTCGGGGCTGAGCCAGCTGCGTGTACTGGCGCTGGTCGCGCTGCTGGGCTGGTACGCCTTCGGCCTCGCGCACCAGGCCGCGGCACCTGCCGCGGCCGACCCGTTCGCCCGGCTCGAAGCGTTCCTCAGGCAGCGTCACCTGACCGAAGGCATCGGCGGGTACTGGGATTCCAGCGTGATCACCGTCGGCACGGACGGTGCCGTCACCATCAGGGCCGTCACGGGCTGCCTGCACCCGTACGACTGGGAGTCCAAGTCCGCCTGGTACAACCCGCCCGGGCGCACGGCCAGCTTCGTGCTCGAGTCAAGCGGGACGGGCTACTTCAGCCACTGGCTGGTGTCGCCCGTCGCGCTGCGGCGACTAGGCACGCTGCTCCCCGCGGCCAGCCGCGCGACTCTGGATCCGGGCGAGGGTTATACGGTGCACGTCTACCAGGGCAACCTCCTGGCGCAATTGCCACTGATTAGCCACTGTTAGCACTGTCCAGGCAGCGAACACCGTCCAGGCACCGCAGTTTCGTCGAGCCCGTAATGAATGCTCCGCCGCCGTCGTTACTACCACACAGGTGACATATTCCCGCGTTCGGCAGGAAACGGAACCTGAAGGTTTGCTCTTGACCTTGCGCAAACGGTCGGGTAAGCCATCAGCCCCGGTAGCCTGGGTACGCTTTACCAAAGACATAGAAAGCGGTGTCGGACCTCGGGCTCATCCTCCGTCACCCAGCCAGACCCGAGAGGTTCTCATGCGTCGCGCAGCCGCGCTTGCCGTTTTTCCCTTGCTCGCCGCCGTAGCCATCGCCGGCTGCGGCTCCTCGTCCTCTTCCAAGCCGGCCGCGGCCGCGTCTTCCGACACCTACAAGTCGGTGACAGTGAGCGGCACGTTCAACAAGGCGCCGAAGGTGACGATCCCGAAGGAGACGGGGACCGGGGCGCTGTACACCAAGACGGTCATCCAGGGCTCCGGCGCGACAGCTGACCTCCGCGGACGGCATGATCGCCAATTACGTCGCGTACGACTGGTCGGGCAAGACCAGCAAGCTCCTCGGCTCCTCCTACACCCAGGGGTCCCCGTCGATATTCGTCGGGTCACTGCTCCCCGGACTTGAGACGGCGCTCGTCGGGCAGAAGCTCGGCAGCCGGGTGCTCGCGGTGATCCCGCCCAAGGACGCCTTCGGCACGTCTGGCAACTCGCACGGAGGGCATCGGCGCCAACGACACGCTGGTGTTCGTCATCGACATGGGCTCGACCTTCACCACCACGGCCGTCGCCGGCGCGCAGGCGACCAACGGCGGCGGGGCGCTGCCCACCGTGACCGCGCCGGCGGCGAACAGCACGGCCGGCCCGACGATCAAGATCCCGGCCAAGACCACCGCGCCGAAGACCCTCCAGGTCAAGCCTCTGATCAAGGGCACGGGCGCCGTGGTGAAGAAGGGCCAGGACATCGCGGTCCAGTACACCGGGGTGATCTGGCGGACCGGGAAGGTCTTCGACTCCTCCTGGTCGCGTAACACGCCGCTGACCACCGTGATCGGCGAGGGCCAGGTCATCAAGGGCTGGGACACCGGCCTGGTCGGCCAGACCGTCGGCAGCCGCGTCCTGCTCGTCATCCCGCCGGCCGACGGCTACGGCTCGGCCGGCGCCTCCGCCGCGGGCATCAAGGGCACCGACACCCTGGTCTTCGTCGTCGACATCCTCGCCGCCGTCTAGCTGCGCGGGCTGTGCGTGGTCCGGCTAACCGGACCACGCACAGGCGCGCCGCGTGCGCGCCCGCGGCGGCGGCGGCCAGGAAGTACTCAAGATCCTCGTCCAGGGAACGGCCCATGGTTGACAGGGCGACCGGGCTCGCGCGGAGGGCCTCCTCCAGGCCGTCAACCGGAACCGTGATCAGCCGGTGGCGGGCGGCCAGCGGCGCGACGTCGGAGGCCACGCGCGCGGCCTGCGGTTCCTGGAGGGCGGGGACCACCACGTCGGCGCCCGCCAGGGCGACCTGGCCGTAGGCCGTGAGGCTGTGGTGGGAGACACCCTGGTGCCGTTCGCGCGGGTCCGCGAAGGAAACGCGCAGCGAAGCCACGGGGCGGCCGTCAAGGGCCGCGGCGGCGTTGACGGCCTCGCCGGCGGCCACGCCCGAGTAGCCCCACTTCGTGCCGGTGCCGAGGTTGCCTGGGCCCTGCGCCACGATCGCGACGTCGGCGCCGACGGCGTGCCGCGCGGTCAGGAGTCCCGAGTGGACCGTGACCGCCTCCAGATCGCCGCCGAACGACTGGCCGGTCGTGATCGTCGCCGCCAGCCAGCCGGCCTCGCGCAAGCCGGCGATCGTCCGGGAGAACCAGGCGGGCAGCGCGCCACCGTCCGTCATGACATAGGCGACGCGGGGCGAGCCTCCGGGGGGTCGGGGAGTCGTCCCCCCGGCGGCAGCAGCCGCCCTCGTTCCGAACGAACTTCTCAGGCCAGCCAGGATGGCGGGCAGTGCCGAGTGGAGGTCGGCCACCACCACCGGCATCGCGTCGAGCGAGTCCGCCGATTCGAGCAATTCGTGGTACTCGGAGCCCTGCTCATCGGCGCTCGCCGTCATCACCTGGAGCGGCGTATACCGAGCTTTCATGATATGTCCGCCGAGGTCAGGGTCATCGGGCAGGCGGTCTGGTATGGCCACGACGAGCGCGTAACCGCCCGTGCCGAGGCCTGCCTCGAGCGCGGTGACGTTCAGCAGCACCCGGTCGCCGACCCGCGGCGACCCGACCAGCGCCGGGTACGCAAGCGCGCGAATCGGAACACCGCGCACGGTTACCATGAGTTCGGCTGCTCCGGACCACTCGCGCCGCAACGCCGTGACAATTCCGTTCCGCCATCGGATCACGACGGCAGACTAGCGGCAGGTAGGCCCCGCCAGGCGGTCACCCGAGTAAAGCCCGCATGTCCGATAGACTTGCATTTCCATCGGACATGCCCCGGGGGCACGGGAGTCGCGCCCCCGGGAGATGACTATGGAGGTCGCGTTGTCGAAGCGCCGGACCGAACGCCTCCTGTCTATCGTCGTTCTCCTGCTCTCCTCGCGCCGGTACCTGACCGCGGAGCAGATCCGCGCCGCGGTCAGCGGTTACCCGGAGGAGCAGGAGTCCTTCAAGCGCATGTTCGAGCGGGACAAGGAGGAGCTGCGCGACCTGGGCATCCCCCTGGAAACGGGCCGCGCCACCCACTCCGACGACGACCTCGGCTACCGGATCAGCCGCCAGGACTACGAGCTGCCAGAGATCCACCTGGAGCCGGACGAGGCGGCCGTCCTCGGCATCGCGTCCCGGGTCTGGCAGTCGGCCGAGCTGGCCGGCGCGGCCACGGGCGCGGCGCTGAAGCTGCGCGCGGCGAGCGGGGAGGCCGACGGCGGCGGCCGGGCGACCCCGCCGCCCGGCATCCAGCCGCGGCTGACCACGCAGGAGCCTGCGTTCGGCCCGCTGTGGGAGGCGGTGCGCGACCGCAGGCCGGTCACGTTCGACCACCTGGCGGGCGGCCGTTCCGAGGTGACGAAGCGGACACTGGAGCCGTGGGGCGTCGTGAACAGGCGCGGCCGCTGGTACGTGGCGGGCCACGACCGCGCGCGCAACGCGCCGCGGGTGTTCAGGCTCAGCCGCATCACCGGCCCGGTCAAGTTCGCCGGGCCGCCGGGCAGCGTGAAGGTACCAGAGGGCGCGGACGTCCGCGAGCTGGTCAAGGGCTGGGACGGGCCGCAGGCCAGGGATCACACCGCGACCCTGCGGGTGCGCGCGGACGCGGGCATCGCGCTGCACCGCTGGGGCCGGGTCACCCAAGACGCCGCGAACCCCGGCTGGGACCGCATCGCGATCGACTACTCCGACCCTGAGTGGTATGCGGGCTACCTTGCCGAGTTCGGGCCTGACGTCATCGTGCTCGACCCGCCGGAACTGCGCGAGGCGGTCATCCGGCAGCTCAAGGGGGCACTCACGTGAGCGAGCGTGCGAGCGAACCAGTAAGCGCTGTGCGTCCGCGAATGCGGACTCCGAGCGCCAGCGAGGTGGCCGGATGAGCCCGCAACCGAGGATGGTCACCTCCGCCGAGCGGCTGCGCCGCCTGCTCGCGCTCGTCCCCTACGTGGCCACCAGGCGCGTGGTCGGCCTGGCGGAGACGGCGGCGACCTTCGGCATGACCGAGCGGGAGCTGATCGACGACCTGAACCTCGCCTGGTGCGTGGAGCTGCGGGCGCCGGAGCCGTACTGCCCGATCGACCTGTCGTACGAGGACGGGGAGATCTCGATCAGCCAGGCCGAGTCGATCGCCCGCCCGCTGCGGCTCGCCGCCGACGAGGCGAGCGCGCTGCTCGTCGCGCTGCGAATGCTGGCCGAGGCCGGGGGCGGCGGCGATGCGGTCGCCCGGCTGATCGCGAAGATCGAGGACGCGGCCGGCGCGGCTGGCGCGGCCAGCGCCCAGGTGGCCATTCAGATCGAGCACCCGAGCGCGCGCGGGATGACCGCCACCCTGGACGCCGCCCTGACCGCGGGCAAGCGCGTCCACCTGCGCCACTACGTGGCCAGGCGCGACGAGGCGACCGAGCGGGACGTGGACCCGATGCGCCTGCTGGTGGTGGATGGCCGGACCTACCTGGAGGGATGGTGCCGGCGGGCCGAGGGCGTCCGGCTCTTCCGGCTCGACCGGATGCTGTCGGTGGACGTGCTCGACGTGCCCGCGGAAGTACCGGAGACCGCGGAGCAAGTGGACGTCGACGCTGGGCTGTTCACGGCGTCGCCGTCGGACGTGCTGGCCGAGCTTGAGCTCGGCCCGGCCGCGCGCTGGGTCGCCGAGTCCTACCCGTGCGAGTCGGTGACTGACCTGGGCGACGGGCGGCTGCGCATCGGGCTGCGCACCCCGGACACGAACATGGTCCGCCGCCTGGCGCTGCGTCTCGGCGAGGACGCCCGGGTGGTGTCCCCGGTCGCCCTGGCCGAAGAGGTCCGCGCGACCGCCGCCGCCGCCCTCGCGCAATACGAGTAGGCCGCCGCCGGTTCCGCGCCGGTCAACCGCGGTCAGCGGTATGTGACCGAGGGATTACGCTAGGCTGCCGCCCATGCGTGCGAGGGCGGGCGCCCGTGGCTGACGACCTGATAGTGGATAGTTCCGCAGATTCCGGGGTGCGTAACGATCCACTGTCTTGCGCGGGGCGCACTCCGCTGCGGCCTAGCAGGCGCGGACCACGCCGGCTAGCGGCTGCCCTGATCGTCGCGGCCGGGTGTGCCGGGCTGTTCGCGCTCTACCTGTGCCAGTCGAGGGCCGCGCCGTTCAGCTCCGACGGCGCCGCCAACGTGCTCCAGGGGCGGGCGATCGTGACGGGGAACCCGCTGCTGCGCGGCTGGTGGACCTCAGACGTGTCCTTCTACACCACCGAGCTACCCGAGTACGCGCTGGTCACCGCGATCCGCGGCCTCTCACCCGAGGTGGTGCACCTCTGCGGCGCGCTCACCTACACGCTCACCGTCCTGCTGGCCGCGCTGGTCGCCTGGTGCGGCCCCGGCATCAGCGCCGGGGGCGAGGCCGGCTGGTTCCGCGCGGGCATCGCGGCCGCGATCATGCTCGCGCCGAGCATCCTCGGCGGCACCGAGGTCTTCCTGGAAAACCCGGATCACGCGGGTACCGCCGTCCCTGTCCTGCTTCTCTTCCTGATCCTCGGCCGAGTCGGCCAAGCAAGCGGCCAAGGCGGCGGCCAGAGGCCGGCGGTGCCGCCTTGCCCTGCCCGTGGTGACCTGCCTGCTCCTCGCGCTCGCCCAGGTCGGCGACCAGTTGACCCTCGTGGCGGCCACGGTCCCGCTCGCGGCCGTCTGTGCTCACCGCCTGCTCCGCGCGCGCCGGGCTTAAGCGCGGCGAGCGCGCGCCGGGCCGGCACCTTGGCTGACGGGACCCTGCTGTCCGCCGCGCTCGTCTCCGTCGGGCTCGCCAAGCTCGCCGAGCTGATCATCCGCGCCCTTGGCGGTTTCGACCTCAGGCCACTCGGCGGCGTGACCGTCGCCCGGCCGCCCCAGGTGCCGGCCAACGCCAGGCTCCTGTGGCAGTCGCTCATCCTGCTGTTCGGCGCGAACAACCCGGGCACGCCGCGTCAGCCGCAGACGATCAAGGCGCACGTGCTCCTCGTGAGCATGGCGGACTCGCACGTCATCGGCCTGCTGCTCGTCGGCGCCGGCCTGGTGGCGGGCGTCGCCTCGCTGCTGTCCGGGCGGGCCGACAGGGTCACCCAGCTTCTCGTCGCGGCGATCGGCGTCGTGCTCGCGGCCGGCGTCTTCACTACGGTGCTGCGCTCGCTGAGCAACGCCCACGAGGTCGCGATCCTGCTGCCGCTTGGTGCCGCCCTGGCCGGCCGCGTACTGCCGCAAGCGGTCCACCTGCTACCGGAAGCCGTCCACCTGCGGCCGGCCCGGCTACGGCTCACGCGGAGGGCGGGCACCACGTCCCCGCCGCGGCAGCCGGCTCGCGCGCGCCGCGTCCGCATCGCGGCGCTCGCGCCTGGCGCGTGGCTAGCCGTCGGCGTGGCCGAGTTGTGCTACGCCGCCGCGTGGCCGGCGACCCCGCCGCCGCAGCGGGCCGTGGCCGCCTGGCTCGTCAGCCAGCACGAGCGCGCGGGCCTGGCCGGCTACTGGCAGGCGGACGCCACCACGGTGACAAGCGGCGGCCGGGTACTCGTCGCACCCATCGTCATTCCCGCCACGAGCAAGGCCCCCGCCCCGGCCGCAGCCGACCGCTGGGAGTCGTCGGCCGCCTGGTACCAGCCCGCCCAGCGCGACGCGACCTTCGTCATCGCGGTGACCGGCCCTGGCGCTCCGGCCGGACTGTCGCCCGCGGCGGTCCGCGCAAGCTTCGGTGCGCCCGCCGCCGAACACAAGGTCGGTCAGGACCTGATCATGCTCTACCGCTACAACCTGCTCACCCGCCTGCAAGGGGCCGCGTTCCCCGGCCCGGGCTGACCAGGGCGGTCCGGCCTCGCTACTTGCGCGCGATGAGGAAGAACTGCTTGCCGAGCAGCCGCCACAGCGCGGGCGTGCGGAGGTAGGCGCTGGTCAGCGTGGGTGATGGCGGCAGCAGGCCGCGGAACGAGTACGGCAGGAACCGGGGGATCACCGTCGTGACATCGAACCCGGCGGCGTGCAGGTGCTCGGCCATCGACACGTGCGTGAGGGTCACGACGTGGTCGGCGCAGTCGAAGTACTCGCGAGCGCAGTAGCGGAAGTTCGGGCCGATGACCGCGATCCGGCCGCCGGGCGCCATCGCGCCGCGCAGCTTGCCGAGCACGTCCGCCACGGCGTCCTGGCTCGGCAGGTGCTCAAGGAAGTTCGAGAGGAAGACGCCGTCGAAGTGGCACTCGGGAAGTTCGGCGTCCATGATGTCGGCGATGATCATCCGCACGCCTGCGGCCTCGATGTCGCCTTGCTTGACCAGGTCGACACCCCAGCGCTCGGCGGCGGGAACCTGGGTGATGAACTCCCCGCGCCCGGCCGCGGGGTCGACGACGCGTTGCGGCGCGTCCATCCGCGCGTGCACGTACCTGGCGATCTCACGCCAGACCGCCTGCCTGCCAGCTTGGTCGACATCCCGGAACCGGTACGCGTAGAGGCGCTCGTAGTTGATGCCGGCGGCGGGAAGCGAAGCTGCAGACGGGATTTCCGTCACCTGGTCTGCCATGGGACATGACGGTACCCGGATTTATCAGTCAAATCATTCCATGTCGTAATTTCCAGCAACAGCTGCGACTTGAGGCAGTCCTCCGGTGATGCCGGCGCAGGGCCACGCCCTCGTTCTGCTAAATCTCGCGTGCGCTACCGATAGCTAACGGTAACTTTCTGACTACACGTTGACAGGAAGGGCGGCGGGCGGGGTTGAGCGGTACCTCGGCGATGGCGGCCGTCGAACGGGCAGGCGCGGCGCCGCCCGTGCTCCGCCGGCGCGCGCCGCTGGTCCGGGCGCTCGCCGTGGTGATCGCGGCCGGGGCGCTGTTCACCTGCTACCTGCGCCAGTCGCGAACCGTCCCGGTCGGCTCTGACGGCGCGTCGCAGGCGCTCCAGGCGTGGGACCTGCTGCACGGCAACCCGCTGCTGCACGGCTGGTGGGTCACCGACGTGTCCTTCTACACCACCGAGCTGCCGCAGTACGCGCTGCTCGAGCTGGCCCGCGGCCTGACCGCCGACGTCATTCACGTCGCGGGCGCGATGACCTACACGCTGCTCGTCCTGACGGCGGCCCTGCTCGCCCGCGGCCGCGCGAGCGGGACCGGCGGCGTGACCAGGGCGCTGATCGCGGCGGGGATCATGCTCGCGCCGCAACTCGGGCCGGGCACCCAGACACTCGTGCTGTCGCCCGACCACGCCGGCACCAGCGTCCCGATCCTGCTCGTCCTCCTCCTGATCGACCGGTCCGGCTATCTCGCGGGCGCACGACCCGGCGGAGCCCTGGTACGTCCCCGTGCTTGTCTGGCTCGGCCTGGCCTGGACCGCCGTGGCCGACGCGATGACGATCTTCGTCGCGGTCATCCCGCTGGCCCTGGTGTGCGCGTTCCGGATATGGCACGGCGCGGCGCGCCACCGCGAGCCGTTCACCGCGCATCGCCGCGAAGCGTCCCTCGCGATCGCGGCCGTCCTCGCGATCCCGCGGAGCTGGCCGCCACCGCGCTGATCAGGGCACACGGCGGCTGGCAGGTCAACGGGCTGCACACGGCGCTCGCCGCGGGCGGGCAGCTGGCGCGGGAACGCCCGGCTGGCCGGCGAGGGGCTGCTCGAACTGTTCGGCGCGAACGTCTTCGGCGCCACCACCGGCTCGGCACCGCCCTCGCGGTCGTCCACCTGGTCGGCGTCGCCCTCGCCGTCGCGGCTGCCTGACCGCGGCCCGCCGCTTCCTCCGCCGCGACCACTCATCGAGTCCGTGCTGCTGGCCGGCATCGCGATCGACCTGGCCGCCTACCTGGCGGGCGTGCAGGCCGTGAACATCCTGTCCACCAGGGAGATCGCCCCGGTCCTGCCGTTCGCCGCGGTGCTAGCGGGCCGGTGCCTCGCACCGCCCTGCCCGGCCAGGCGCTCCTGGCTCTGCGTGGTCCTCGCGCTCTACGCCGCCGGACTCGGTTACGCCGCCGCCCAGCCGCCCGCCGCCGCCCAGTACGCGACCTGGCCTCCTGGCTGCGCGCCCAC
The DNA here is from genome assembly GCA_963735315.1 of uncultured Actinomycetota bacterium. GTDB lineage: Bacteria > Actinomycetota > Actinomycetes > Streptosporangiales > Streptosporangiaceae > Trebonia. Next base: position 16,748 of record CAVTKQ010000006.1, on the reverse strand, counting down.
CACCTGACCGCCGGCCTCAGCGGCTACCACCAGGCCAACATCGTGACGCTGGAAAGCGGCGGCGCGGTCACCCTCCGCCCGGTGACGCCTGGCGCGGACGGCCGCCTCGCCGGCTACGCCTGGAACGCCAGCTCCGCCTGGTACGACCCGTCCGCGCGCACCGCGACCTTCCTGGTGCTCGACCAGCGGCACCACCGGGAGGACCGGGAACACCGGGAGGGCCGGGAACACCGGGCGCCTCAGGCGTCACGGCCGCGCGGGCCATCGCCACGTTCGGCCCGCCCGCCGCGAGCTACCGGTACAAGGAGTATGAGATCCTGGTCTGGCCCCGCGGTGCGAACCTGCTCGCCGACTTGCGCTGAAAGCGCTCCGATAACATAGCGTGACTATTTGTGGTGATTTGAGCGCATCTGGTCGGTTCACCTGCAGTTTGACAGCAGGCCCCTGGTTGTTTCACTACCTGCGTGTAGACTCAACGACGAGGCGAGTCCCAGTGGAACGGGACTCATCCCCTGTGACTTAAGGACGCACATGAATTGGTGACCTGTTCGACAGCCCGTGGAAGATCGCGATCATCGCGGTCTTGATCATCGTGCTGTTCGGGTGCGCGCAAGCTGCCCGTAGCCGCACGTTCGCTCGGCAAGTCGATGCGCATCCTGAAGACCGAGGTGCACGGCCTCCACGACGACGACGACGATCGACCGAGACCGCGTCGAGCCCGGCCGTCCAGGCCGCCCCGGCGCAGATCGCAGGCCCCGGCCGCCCCGTCGCCGCACCGGACGCCCAGGCGCAGATCGACGCGCTGAGCAAGCAGCTCGCCGACCTGCAGCAGTCGGTCAAGACGCCGTCGGACAGCGCGCAGGCCAAGTAGGCCTGCCGCCGCCCCCAGCCGCCACTAACCCCTCCGGGAACACGCGATCATGGCATCGAAGCCCTCCGCTATCAGGGGTGCCCGCGTCGTGGGCGAGCGCTACGTGCGCTTCAAGCGGCAGGAGAACCCGGACGGGCGGATGCCCCTGATCGACCACCTGCGCGAGCTGCGCAACCGCGTGGTCAAGATCGCCTTGGCGATCCTCGTGGGCGCGGGCGTGTCGTGGGCGTTCTACCAGCGGATCTGGGACTTCATCCAGCGGCCCTACTGCCAGGCCGTCGGGTACTGCAAGGCGAACGTACTCGGGCACTCGCTCATACTCAACGGCGTGATGGACGGCTTCTACCTGCACATCAAGGTCGCCGTCATCGCCGGGACAATCCTCACCAGCCCGATCTGGCTGTACCAGCTCTGGGCCTTCGTCGCTCCCGGGCTGTACTCGCGGGAGAAGCGCTGGACCTACGCGTTCCTCGGCACCGCGGTCCCGCTGTTCGGCCTTGGGCTGCTTCTTCGCCTTCCTGGCGATGAGCCGCGGGCTGAAGTTCTTCCTCTCGATGTCGGGCGGGCTGACCAACCTGTTCACCGCCGACACCTACATCGGGTACTGGATCGCGATGATCGTCGGGTTCGGGCTCTGCTTCGAGGTGCCGCTGTTCCTGGTCATCCTGAACCTGGCCCGGGTCGTCACCCACGAGCGGTTCAAGAAGTGGCGCCGGCTCATCATCTTCCTGGTCTTCGTGTTCGCGGGCATCGCGTCGCCGAGCCCTGACCCGCTGACGATGCTCCTGCTCGGCGGGGTCGTCGTGGTGCTCGTCGAGGTGGCCGAGGTCCTCATCTACTTCAACGACAAGCGCTACGCCCGCAACCACCCCGACCTGTACGAGGACCTGGCCGACGACGAGCTGGCTCCGCTCGAGCCGCAAGAGCCGGTCGACGCCGACAGCTCCAGCTAGCTCCGCTGGTTCAGCCGACGCGAGCGGGGCCTCACGCGTACCAGCGGGGACAGAAGTCCCCTAGTCTTGGTGGCATGAGCACACCAGCGGTGAGCCCTGCCGACAGGTACGCGAAGTTCCGGGAACGGCAGGCCGCCCCTGAGTTCACCAGCTTTCCGTGAGCTCTACGACTTCGACTTCGACCCGTTCCAGGTCGCCGCCTGCGCCGCACTCACCGAGGGCGACGGGGTCCTCGTCGCGGCCCCCACCGGCTCCGGCAAGACCGTCGTCGGCGAGTACGCCGTCCACCTCGCGCTGACGCAGCGCAAGAAGTGCTTCTACACCACGCCGATCAAGGCGCTGTCCAACCAGAAGTACAACGACCTGGTCCGGCGCTACGACACCGACACCGTCGGCCTGCTCACCGGCGACAACGCCATCAACGGCGACGCCCCCGTCGTCGTGATGACCACCGAGGTGCTGCGGAACATGCTCTACGCGGGCTCGCCCGCCCTGAAGGACCTCGGCTACGTGGTCCTCGACGAGGTGCACTACCTCGCCGACCGGTCACGGGGCGCCGTCTGGGAAGAGGTGATCATCCACCTCCCGGAAAGCGTCCGCGTCGTCGCCCTGTCCGCGACGGTGAGCAACGCCGAGGAGTTCGGCGACTGGCTCGCCCAGGTACGCGGCGGCACCGAGGTCATCGTCGACGAGCACCGCCCGGTGCCGCTGTGGCAGCACATGCTCGCCGGCCGGAGGCTGTACGACCTGTTCACCGACGACGACCACCGCGAGGTCAACCCGGAACTGGTCCGGCTGGCGCAGCGTGAGGCCATCAGGCAGCCCGCAAGCAGGCCGGGCCGCGGCGGTCACCGGCCGCGACGCGCAACGCGGCGCCGTACCGCCCGGAGATCATCGACCGGCTCGACGGGGCCGGCCTGCTGCCCGCGATCACGTTCATCTTCAGCCGGGCGGGCTGCGACGCCGCCGTCCAGCAGTGCCTGGCCGCCGGCCTGCGCCTGACCACGCCGGACGAGGCGCGGATCATCGAGGACACGGCGTCGCGGCGGACCGCCGACATCCCCGACGAGGACCTGACCGTCCTCGGCTACCACGACTGGGTGCTCGCCCTGCGGCGGGGCATCGCCGCGCACCACGCCGGCATGCTGCCCGTCTTCAAGGAGGTCGTCGAGGAGCTGTTCACCGCCGGCCTGGTCAAGGCGGTCTTCGCCACCGAGACCCTGGCGCTCGGCATCAACATGCCGGCCAGGACCGTGGTGCTTGAAAAGCTCGACAAGTGGAACGGCGAAGCCCACGTCGCGCTCACCCCGGGCGAGTACACCCAGCTCACCGGGCGCGCGGGCCGCAGGGGCATCGACGTCGAGGGTCACGCGGTCGTGCTCTGGCAGCCGGGCATGGACCCGGGCTCGGTGGCGGGCCTGGCGGGCACCCGTACCTACCCGCTCAACTCCTCCTTCCGCCCGTCCTACAACATGGCGGTCAACCTGACCGCCCGCGTCGGCCGGCAAGCGGGCGGCCGCCCTCCTTGAGTCGAGCTTCGCCCAGTTCCAGGCCGACCGCGGCGTCGTCGGCCTGGCCAGGCGGCTCCGCCGCCTCAAGGAGCAGGCCGACGACCTGGCCAGGCAGGTCACCTGCGACCGCGGCGACTTCATGGAGTACGCCGAGATGCGCCGCAGGCTCACCGACGCCGAGCGCGGCTCCTCGCGGAGCCGCGCCTCCGCCCAGCGCGCCGAGGCCAGACGGGTGCTCGCGCACGCTCAGGCGCGGCGACATCATCCGCGTCCCGTCGGGCCGCAGGGCCGGCCTCGCGGTGGTGCTGAACCCGCCGCCCGGCCGGCGACGAGTTCTCGCCCAACCGCGCCGACGGCCCCCTCGTGCTCACCGTCGACGGCCAGCTCAAGCAGCTGTCCGCGGCCGACTTCCCGGTCCCCGCCGAGCCCGTCGACCGGATTCGCATCCCGCAGCTCGTTCAGCGAGCGCTCGCCGAAGCACCGCCGCGACCTGGTCTCCGCGATGCGCTCGCAAGATCGCGGGCCGCGATCTGGACCCGTCGCCGCGCCCGCCGCCCGGCCGGTGCCCGGCGCGGTGGTGCCGGTGATGAGTATCCAGAACGAGGTCGTGGCTCCGCCTATGCGGACGACGAGTTTCACCGACGAGCGACGGCCGCGCCCGTCAGCGACTGCCGATGACGAGCGTGACGCCGAGACGCGGCGGACATCGCCGAGCTGCGCCGCAGGCTCCGCCGTCATCCGTGCCACGCGTGCCCGGACCGTGAGCAGCACGCCAGGTACGCCGAGCGCTACTTCCGCCAGAAGAAGGAAGCCGACGACCTCGAGCGCCAGGTCGCGCGGGCGCCGCCACGTGATCGCGCGGACCTTCGACCGGGTCTGCAGTGTCCTCGACGAGCTCGGCTACCTCGACGGCGACACGGTCACCCCGGCGGGCCAGCGGCTGACCCGGCTGTACTCCGAGCTCGACCTGCTGGCGGCCGAGTGCCTGCGCCGTGGCCTGTGGGAGGGCCTGAACCCGGCCGAGCTCGCCGCGTGCGTGTCCGTGCTGTCGTTCGAGTCGCGCAAGCAGACCGAGGAACGCCGGCCCCGCCCGGCTGCCGAAGGGCCCGGTCCGCGACGTGCTCACCACGATGGCGCGGACCTGGGGCGAGCTTGACCACCTGGAGCAGCGCAACGGCCTGTCGTTCCTGCGCGAGCCCGACCCTGGCTTCGTGTGGGCGGCCTACCGCTGGGTCCGCGGCGCCAAGCTGGAAGACGTGCTCGACTCCGTCCCCGGCCTGACCCCAGGCGACTTCGTCCGCTCGATGAAGCAGCTGATCGACCTGCTCGACCAGATCGCCGTCGCCTCAAGGAGCCAGGCTTCGAGCCCGACGGAGGCCAGCCCGCAGAGCGGCCCCCTAGCGACGGGCCGGCCGGCGACACGCATTCCGGCGACACGCATTCCGGCGACACGCATTCCGGCGAACGAGGCCGGCGACACGCATTCCGGCGACGCGGAGGCCGGCGACACGCATCCGGCGACGCGAGGCCGGCGACACGCCGCGGCGACGCGTGAGGCCGGCGACACTGGGCCCGCCGAGGAGCGCCCCTCGCGCGAGCCCGCGCCGAAGAGCCGGGACGTGGCGTCGACCGCCCGTGCCGCGATCGACGCGATGCGCCGCGGCGTCGTCGCCTACACGACGCTGGCCGACTAGGCCTGGCCCGACCGTGGTGCCAGGCTCCGCGGCTTCCATAGACACCAGCTATGGGTTCGGGGAGAACTGGCATTAGTGCTGATGTAACTCGCGTGGTTACCGTGGAAAGGGAACCGCTCAGGAGGTGTCAGCCATGTCAAGCTCAGTCGTCGAACTGCCGAGCGTCACCGGCACGTGCCCGGAGCTCCTGACCGCCGCCGTCCGCCGCGCGGTCCGCTCCGGCGGCTCATGGCAGGAGACGGCCGACCGGGTGGTCGCCGCCCTCCGTGGCCGCCTGCCCGGGCCGGGACTGCTCTCTCCCGGGCAGCTCGCCGGCGACCCGAGCGGCTACCAGACGCACCTGGTCCACGCCGAGCCCGACGGGTCGTTCTCGATCGTGGTGATGGTGTGGCTGCCCGGCCAGCGCACCCCGGTCCACGACCACCTCGCCTGGTGCGTGACCGCGGTGCTGCAGGGCACCGAGTACGAGGAAATCTTCCAGCTGGTCCCGGGACGCGGCGGCGGCGACCACCTCGAAGCGGTCGCGCGCAACGCCAACCCGGTCGGCACGGTCAGCGGCTTCGCCCCGCCGGGCGACATCCACCAGGTCACGAACATCGGCGACAGGGTCGCCGTCTCGATGCACGTCTACGGCACCGACATCACCCGCGTCGGCTCCAGCGTCCGCCGCGTCTACGACCTCCCGGTCCGCTAACCCATAACAGCAAGAAGCGCCCCGCGCACCCGGGCACGCCCCAGGCCAGCACCGCGCATGCCCCAGGCCAGCGGGCGCGCCCCAGTCCCGCGCGCACTCGTCCATGCCAACACGCGCGCACCTCAGCCAAGAGGTCGCGGGCCGGTCCGCCTCAAGTCAAAAGATCTTGGATCGTTGGACACGCCACAGCGTCCTCATCGATCCAAGATCTTATCTTGTCCGCCACGTCCACCCGGATAACAGCAAGAATTAGCCTGGTCGAACGGCCGCACGGCCTGCCCGCTGCGCGACGGCAGGCTGCCTGCGGAGCGGACTGCCGCGTCCAGTTATTGGGTGTACTTCCGACCACATGCGGTCACTAAGTACACCCAATAACTGGGGCTGGCGACCGGTGTGGAGGTTGACAGGCGGGTGACAGGTGATCACGGCAGGGCTTGCCGGGCTAGGGCGGCACGTGGCCGACGGGTGATCAGGGGGCGGCTTCCTTGCGCTGGGCTGCGCTGATCGGGGTCGGGCACCGGTTACCGGGCTAGCGCCCGCCCCGCGTCAGACCCCTCCAGTTAACTGTTAACGACATCGTTAACAGTTCATTATTTTTGCTCGTACTTGCATCAAAGAGCTATAGCGATATATCGTTGAACTGTCGAAGACGACATAGGACTATCGAAAGAGGTGACGCGTCATGCGAGAAGAGCACAGGCGCGGTATGCGAGAAGAAGGCTGGGGCCCGTCGTCCCGGCCGGGCGGCCCCGAGTGGGGACCGCGGTCCGGGCGAGGCTCGGGCAGGTACGGCGGCGAGCGCGGTGAGCGCGGCGAGCGCGAGTTCCGCGGCGAGCACGGCGGCCCTGGGCGCCATGGCGGGCCTGGCGGCCGCCGCTGGGGCTGGGGCGAGTCCATGGGAATGCCGCCTTTTGGCGGGCCAGGCGGCCCAGGCGGCCCAGGCGGTCCCGGCTTCCCCGGCGGTCCCGGCTTCCCCGGCGGTCCTGAGGGCCCGTGGGGGCGGCGTGGCTTCGGCCGCGGCATGCGCGCCCGCAAGGGCGATGTCCGTGCCGCCATCCTTGACCTGTTCGCCGAGGAAGAGGGCCGGGCCTGGAACGGCTACCAGCTGATCCAGGAGATTCCGGCGCGCACCGACGGTGCGTGGCGGCCGAGCGCGGGGTCGGTGTACCCGGCACTGCAGTCGCTTGAGGACGAGGGCCTGATCGCCCCCCAGGGCACGGGCCGTCGCCGCGTCTTCACCCTGACCGACAAGGGCAGGACCTACGTCGAGGCGCACGCCGATGAGCTGCGCTCCTCGTGGGACGCGGCCGCCGGCATGACGGACGACGACGCCATCGAGTTCAGGAACCTGATCCGCCAGGTCATGATGGCCGTCATGGAGGTGCGGCGGGCGGGCTCGGCCGAGCAGGTCGCCCAGGCGCGGGCGGTGCTCGCGCAGGCCCGCAAGTCCCTTTACCTGATCCTGGCCGAGGACGAGCCCGCCACGGCGGACGCCGAGTCGCCAGACACCGCACCGTCAGACACCGTGGCGGACGACGCGCCGGCAGGTGACACTCCCGAGGCCGGGCAGTGACCGAGCCCGTCGTCCGGGTCACCGACCTGGTGAAGCGCTACGGAGAGCTTGAGGCGGTCCGGGGCATCAACTTCGAGGTTCAGCCGGGTGAGACCTTTGGCTTCCTCGGCCCGAACGGCGCGGGCAAGTCAACCACCATCAAGATCCTGTGCACCCTCGCGAACCCCACCTCGGGGTCCGCGAGGGTGGCCGGGTACGACGTGCTACGGCAGCGGGACACGGTCAGGCGCAACATCGGCCTGGTCTTCCAGGACCCGACGCTTGACAGCTACCTCACCGGCGAGCAGAACCTGCGGTTCCACGCCGACCTGTACGGCGTGCCGCGCTCGCAGCTTGATGCCAGGATGAAGCTTGTCCTGGACATGGTGAACCTGTGGGACCGCCGCGGGTCCGTGGTCGGCACGTACTCCGGCGGCATGAAGCGCCGGCTGGAGATCGCCCGCGGCCTGCTGCACGCGCCCCGCGTGCTGTTCCTCGACGAGCCGACCGTGGGGCTCGACCCGCAGACCAGGTCCTCGATCTGGGAGTACATCAACGACCTGAAGCAGCGTGAGGACATCACGATCTTCCTCACGACGCACTACATGGACGAGGCGGAGAACTGCGACCGCATCGCCATCATCGATCACGGCCAGATCGTCGCGATCGACACGCCGGAGAACCTCAAGGCCAGCATTGGCGAGGACCGGGTGCAGATCTCCACGGCCGACGACGCCGGCGCCATCAAGGAGCTTAAGGACCGGTTCGACCTCGACGCCGCCGTCCACGAGGGCCTGGTGACGTTCAGCGTGGCGTCCGGCGAGCAGTTCGTGCCGCGGCTGTTCGCCGAGCTGACCCAGCCGATCAAGAGCGTGAGCGTGGCCAGGCCGTCACTTGACGACGTCTTCATGTCCTACACCGGCCGGACCATCAGGGACTCGGAGGCGACCGCGAGCGACAGGAACCGCGCGCACGTCATGGCCTTCAGGAGAGGGAGGTAACGAGCGATCATGGCGGTCCCCACCACGCAGCGGGCCCCGGGCACCGGCCCGGACAGCGCCTCGGTCACCGAGGCCATCAGGGTCGCCATCCCGGCAAGCGGCCTGCGGCAGGACCTGCGGGCGATCAACATCGTCTGGCGCCGGGAGATCATCAGGTTCAAGAGCGACCGGCTGCGCGCGGTCACGTCGCTGGTCCAGCCGGTGCTTTTCCTGTTCGTCCTCGGCACCGGCCTGTCCTCGCTTGCCAGCCGCGGGATGCCGCCGGGCGTCGACTTCAAGACATTCATCTATCCCGGTGTCCTGTCGATGTCCGTGCTGTTCACGGCCATTTTCTCCGCGGCTTCTATTGTGTGGGACCGGGAGTTCGGGTTCCTGCGCGAGATGCTGGTCGCGCCGGTCAGCAGGTCGGCGATCGTCATCGGGAAATGCCTTGGCGGCGCGACAGTTTCCACCTTCCAGGGAATCGTCATTCTGTGCCTGGCCGGCCTGGCGCATGTCCCTACAACCCGATTCTGATCCTGACCGTAATCGGGGAACTCCTGCTCCTGTCCTTCACGCTGACCGCGTTCGGCGTAATGATGGCGGCCCGGATAACGCAGATACAAGCGTTCATGGCGCTGACGCAGATGCTGGTCATGCCGCTGTTCTTCCTGTCCGGCGCGCTCTACCCGCTGCGGTCGCTGCCCGCGTGGCTGACCGTGCTCACCCGGTTCGATCCGATTACCTACGTCGTTTACCCGATGCGGCACGCGGTCTTCGATCACCTGAACATCTCGCCAGCGGCGAGCGCCGCCCTGTCCCCGGCCGTCACGTGGGACGGCTGGGCGGTTCCCGGTGGGCCGTGTCGCTTGGCATCGTCGCGGTGATGGGCGCCGCGCTGCTCGGGATGGCGATCGCGGAGTTCCAGCGCACCGAGTGAGCCAACGGCACTAAGTAGCGCCTACAGACATTGTGTCTCACAGGTAGGCCTAGAAACATTGTGTCACACGGGAATAAGCGAAGTATTCCGAGATAAAAGGGCGACGCCGGGTGGCTACGGGGGCAAACCACCCGGCGTCGCTATCATCGGCGTTCCGACGGGGGCCCGGAACGCCGGCAGCGGTGCCCCGACGGGGGACCAGAGCACCGATATGAATGGTACACGGCCGACCCCCTGTATGTGTCAAGACCTAATGACAACCAAATCTCGGAACGCCATTCCCGCCACACGGCTACCGGCGCGCCGCCTCGCGTCCGTGATCAACTCGAGCGCCCGTGACCGGCGATTTCTTCAGTGTCGAGCACTAAGCGCATGCGACTGGACTGCATTCCGTGGCGAGATCCGTGGCTGAGTAAATTCAGCGGATGGACAAAACGGGAGGAGAACGTGTCCGGCCAGCAAAGAACGGCGAAAAGACGCCGACAGGCGTCTTCAGCCGGGACAGCGGCGAAACGACCGGAGGCGCCGACGGGTATCAGCGGTCGTCGTCGGACGGGTCGCGCCTGGCCGGAAGGTTCATCCGGTGCTCCATGAACCCGCGCATGTTGTCCGGCTCGCGCCCGCCGTTGGCGAAGACGACCGCGATGTACGGGATGAAGATCGCGCCCACCGCCGGGACCAGGACCAGCCACCGCAGGTGCTCGACGAACAGGATGATGGCGATGGCGAAGCAGATCACCCTGATGCCCATCATGATCAGGTACCGGTGCTGCCGGTACCTGATGTCCTCGGACATGGGCCGACGCGCCTGGGTGACCAGGTGCACCTGCTGCCCGCGCGCGGCGTGGCTCAACCTCACCCCTCCACGTTATCTCGGCTGAGACCGAACCCGATACACCCTAGCCGCCAGCAGAATCAAGTCCCGCGGGCAGGGGGCGGCCAGGCCGCGCTACACCGCCCGACCGGGGCTGCAGGATCCTAGCTCGCCTGGCTCACCGACGACATGTTGAACGCCTCGACGCGCAGCGGCGGCATGGCCGTCGCGGTTGAAGTAGTCGCCCCACTCGCGGGGCAGGGTCTGCTCCGTCGCGCCGACCTCGAGCACGCGGGAGAGCATGCCGACGGGCGACTCGTTGTAGCGGAAGTTGTTGACCGCCCCGACGACCTCGCCCTCCTCGACCAGGTACACGCCGTCGCGGGTGAGGCCGGTCAGCAGCAGCGTCTGCGGGTCGACCAGCCTGATGTACCACAGGCAGGTCAGCAGCAGGCCGCGCTTCGTCGACGGCGATCATCGACTCAAGCGACGCGGACGCCGCCCGGCGCGGACAGGATCAGGTTGTCCACCGCCGGGGTCACCGGGAGCCCGGTCAGGCCCGCCGAGTAGCGGCTGCTGTGCAGCGCCGACAGCACGCCGGCCGACAGCCACGAGGCGCGCGGTGACGGGAGGCCGTTGTCGAAGACCGAGGAGTCCCGGCCCGACGCGTGCGCCACCACGAACGGCGCGCACTCGAGCCCCGGGTACGACGGGTCGCTGAACAGGTCGAGCGGCACCGGGGACAGGCGCTCGCCGACCCGCGTGCGTTGTCCCTCGGCTTCGATGCCGGGCCTGGAGAACACGGTCCGCCCCTCGCCGCGTCCCGCGCGCCCGCCGACCAGTACAGGTAGGTCAGCATGTCGGAGACGGCGGTCGGCGGCAGCAGCGTCTCGTACCGCCCGGCGGGCAGCTCGACCCGCCGCGACTGCCAGGACAGCCGCTCCGCGAGCCCCGCGTCCACGGCGGCGACGTCCACGTCGGTGAAGTCCCGCGTCGCCACCCCGGCCCACGCCGAGCGCGCGAGGTCGGCGGACTTCGCGTTCAGCTCGAGCCGCCCGGCCGGCTGGTCGTGGCGCGCCCGGACCCCCGCCGACGTGCCCACGAAGGTCGAGGTCACCCCGTGCTCGGCGAACCCGTAGAGCTTCCGCCCGGCCGCCTCGGCGGCGCGCAGCGTCTCGCCGAGCTGCGCGGAGAAGGAACGGAAGACCCCGAAGTCCGTGGCCCTCGGCGCCGCGGACCAGGCAGAGGATTCCGAACGGTAGCCTGTTTCACCGCGTAACCAGCTCCGCCGCGTCTTCCGCGGCCGAGGCCTCGGCGGCGGCCTTCTCCGCCTCCCGCACGAGGTCCTCGACCTGGCCGCGGGTGACGCCGGAGCGCGCGACCATGCCCACGCCCGCGGTGCCGTCGGCCCGCCGGTCGATCGAGATCACCGTGAGCGAGCGCGAGGCGGCGACCCCGTTGGTGGTGAGCGTGTTCCCGGCCCAGCGCAGGTTGGCGGTGGACGACTCGTCGGCGATCACGACGGTCTCGCCGCCCGGCCTGGCGGCCGCGAGGGCGCGCTCGACGGTGTCCTGCGGCGTATGCTACGCCATCGCTCGCGCTCATTACTTACTTTCCCTCCTCGGCCGTGTTGAGTACCCGCACCTGCCGGAAAAGCGCCGTCGGCGCGCCGTGGCTCACCGGGGCGACCTGCCCAGGCTGGCCCTTGCCGCAGTTGAAGGCGCCGCCGAGCACGTAGGTCTGCGGGCCGCCGACCGCCTCCATCGAGTTCCAGAAGTCCGTCGTGGTCGCCTGGTAGGCGACGTCCCTGAGCTGGCCGTCGAGGCGGCCGTTCCTGATGCGGAAGAACCGCTGCCCGGTGAACTGGAAGTTGTACCGCTGCATGTCGATCGACCAGGACTTGTCGCCGAGGATGTAGATGCCGTCTTCGACCGCGGCGATCAGGTCGTCGGCCGACGGCCCGTTCGCGGCCGGCCGGAGCGACACGTTGGCCATCCGCTGCAGCGGCATGTGGCCGGGGAGTCCGCGAACGCGCACCCGTTCGACCGGCCGAAGCCCTTGAGCTGCGCCATCCGCCGGTCGAGCTGGTAGCCGACGAGCACGCCGCCGGAGATGAGGTCCCAGGACTGGCCCGGCGACGCCCTCGTCGTCGTAGCCCGACGGTCGCGAGGCCGTGGACCGCCGTGCGGTCACCGACGATGTTCATGACCGGCGACCCGTACTGCAGGCGGTTGAGCTTGTCGAAGGTGGCGAAGGACGTGCCCGCGTAGGCGGCCTCGTAGCCGAGCGCCCGGTCGAGTTCGGTGGCGTGCCCGATCGACTCGTGGATGCGTGAGCCACAGGTTAGACGGGTCGATCACCAGGTCGTAGCGGCCGGCCTCGACGGACGGCGCCTTGAGCTTGGCGGCGAGCAGCTCGGGCAGCTCGGCCAGCTCGGCGGGGAAGTCCCAGCCCGTTCCCGTCAGGTACTCCCAGCCCCGTCCGGCCGGCGGCGCGAGCGTGCGCATGTCGTCGAACCCGGTCTCGGTGACCGCGGTCGCGGTCAGCTCGGGGTGCAGCCTGACCCGCTGCTGCGTCGTCGTGGTCGACCCGTCGGTGTAGAACTTGCACTCCTTCACCTGGTAAACCGACGCGTCGGCGTGGCTGACCGCGGGGTGCGCGAGCAGTCCGGCCGACCAGCCGGCGAGCAGGTCGGCCTTTTCCTTGGCGGAGACCGTGAACGGGTCGATCTCGTAGGCGCGACACCCAGGTGACGTCGCCGTAGGCCGGCTCGGGTGCGAGGTCGATCCGCTCGGTGTTCATCGCGGCGGCGACCTTGGCGACCTCGACGGCGTGCCGTGCCGCGTCACGCGCGGCCTCCGGCGTCAGGTCGACCGTGGCGGCGAAGCCCCACGTGCCGTCGACGACGACGCGGACCGCGAGCCCGCTGTCGTCGGCGTCGGACAGCGACTCAAGCTTCCCGTCGGACAGCGAAAGGCGCTGCCCGCGGACGCGCTCGACCCGGAAGTCGGCGTGGTCCGCGCCGAGCGCCCGCGCGATGTCTAGCGCGGCGTCGGCGAGGTTCCTCAGCGGCAGCGCCGCGAACTCAGCGTCAATACGTCCGTCATGATCTCCCACGCCACGAACCTATCGTCTCTCGTGGCACCCAAGTCAAAACCAAATGCCACTGGGGTGGATCAACAGTCAAACCAGGCGCCGGATGCTGGCTCCCGGACGCCAGCGCGGATGCGGCCTGTCTCCGGGCGCCGCGGGTGTTTCTGGCGGGATTCTACAAATGGTTGGCCGGATCTTCGTGCGGGCGCGGCATCGAAGCGGTGCGGCGCCTTGCGGGAAGGTGAACGCGGTGCTGGTCGAGGATGCCGGGAGCCTGGGCGGTAACCTCGGCTGTCGGGTTGAGCGACGACTTGGAGGTGTGCACGTGGGGCGTTCCGTCCTGGTGACCGGCGGGAACCGAGGGATCGGGCTGGCGATCGCCGGGCGGTTCGTCGCCAACGGCGACAGCGTCGCCATCACCTACCGCTCCGGTGAGCCGCCCGACGGGCTGGCCGTCGTGCGGTGCGACGTGCGGCGACGCCGCCGCGCGTCGACGCCGCGTTCACGGAGATCGAGGCCGACGCACGGGCCGGTCGAGGTGCTCGTCGCCAACGCCGGCATCACCCAGGACCAGCTGCTCGCTGCGGATGACCGAGGAGGAGTTCGCCGACGTCATCGACGTCAACCTCACCGGGGCCTTCCGCGTGGCGCGCGCCGCGCAGCGGCATGATGCGGCTGCGCCGCGGCCGGATCATCTTCATCTCCTCGGTGGTCGGCCTGCTACGGCTCGGCCGGCCAGGTCAACTACGCGGCGTCCAAGTCCGGCCTCGTCGGCATGGCCCGGTCGATCGCCCGCGAGCTGGGCTCGCGCGGCATCACCGCCAACGTCGTCGCGCCGGGCTTCATCGACACCGACATGACGCGGCGCTGCCCGAGGACCGGCGCAAGGCGAGGTCACCGCGCGCGATCCCGCTGGGCCGGTTCGCCAGCCGGACGAGGTCGCCGGCGTCGTCGCGTTCCTCGCCGGACCGGACGCCGCGTACATCACCGGCGCGGTCATCCCGGTCGACGGCGGACTGGGCATGGGGCACTGACCCTTCGGTACGGAACTAGGGAACGAACGCACATGGGTCTGCTCGACGGCAAGCGACTCCTGGTCACCGGCGTCCTCACCGACGCCTCGATCGCCTTCCACGTGGCGCGCCTGGCGCAGGAGCAGGGCGCGGAGGTGGTGCTGACCGTCGTTCGGCCGGCAGTTCGCGCCTGACGAGGCGATCGCCGCCGGCTCCCGCAGCCGGCCCCGGTGCTCGAGCTCGACGTCACGACCGCCGAGCACCTCGCGGCGCTCGAGGACCGCGGTCGCGCGAGCACGTCGACCGGCCTCGACGGCGTGGTCCACTCGATCGGGTTCGCCCCGCAGTCCGCCCTGGGCGGCAACTTCCTCAGCCACCGGGTGGGACGACGTGGCGACGGCGTGCACGTGTCGGCCTACTCGCTCAAGTCGCTCGCGATGGCCGCCCTGCCGCTGATGCCCGGCGGCCGCCGTCGTCGGCCTCGACGTTCGACGCCACCATCGCCTGGCCCGTTACGACTGGATGGGCGTGGCCAAGGCCGCGCTCGAGTCGCGCCGCGCTACCTGGCCCGCGACCTCGGCCCGCGAGGGGATCCGCGTCAACCTCGTCGCGGCCGGCCCGATCCGGACCATGGCGGCCAAGTCGATCCCCGGCTTCGACGAGTTCGAGGACGGCTGGTCGGCGCGCGCGCCGCTCGGCTGGGACGTCGAGCGACCCGGAGCCCGCGGCGCGGGCCTGCGTCGCCCTGCTGTCCGACTGGTTCCCCGCGACGACCGGCGAGATCGTGCACGTCGACGGCGGGGTCCACGCGATCGGCGCCCCGCCGCCGACGGTTCTCACCGGTTCTCCTTGCGTAGCGGCTCGGTTGGTCCCGATACTGCATTCCATGGGAGGTTCTGCGGCCGAGAGCCCCACCTCGCCGGATGAGCAGCAGCCGGGCCCCGGTCTCCGCGCCTCTGACGCCGACCGGGATCAGGTGGTCGCCAAGCTCAGGGACGAAGTACGTCGCGGGCCGCCTCTCGCACGACACGTTCCTGCACCGGGTCAACGTGGTGCTCGAATCCCGGCGCCAGGCGGACCTCCCGCCGCTGGTCGCCGACCTCCCCGCCCGCGCCACGCGGGCGGCGGACTGGTCGGCTGGCTCCGCGGCACCTGGTCCCGCGTCACCGGGGTCCGCCGCGCAGGCCGCCGCGAGCGCGCGCGAGTCCCGCGCGAGCCGCGCGGCACCGGCCCTGCGGACCGTGACCCCGGCCTCGTCGGGCCCGCCCGGGCCCTGACCACGAGCATGGCCGCCGCGCCCGACCGCAGGCAGCCGTACTCGCTGCCCGCAGTTCCCGCGCGGTGGCGGCGGCCAGTTCAGCATCGGCCGGGAGCGCCAGCTGCGACCTGGCGATCGCCGACATGACCGTCTCCCGGCTGCACGCCCGGCTTGAGCGCACGCCGGACGGCTGGCTGTCTCTCCGACCTGGGAGTCCACCAACGGCACCCGGGTGAACGGGTGGCGGGTCCGCGGCAAGGTCCCGGTCCGCGCTCGGGGACCTGGTGAGCTTCGGCAGCCTCGACGTGGTTTTCAGTATCAGCAGTGTTAGCCTGCGGGGGCGACCCCCCTGCACCCCCCGCGCATGGCGGGGGCTTCGCCCCCCCATAGCCCCCCCACGGGCGGACGCCGCAAAAAACGCGTCGCCCCCCGCGCTGCGGCTGGGGTTAGAGCGCGGTGGCTGCGGTAGGCAGGCAGCGCAAAGGGCGCGCCGCCCCCGCGCCGTGGTTGCGGTTAAGGCGCTGTGGTTGCTTTCAGTAGGCGCCGCACGGACCGCAGCGCCTGCGCTTCCGTGCTGTCGTTGCCTGGCGACTTCCTTGCATGATCTAGAGTTCTTAGACGTGACAACGGTTCTGCTCGTACGCCACGGCCTGACCGCGACGACGGGGCAGCTGCTCGTACCGGCTGGACGCCGGGCGTCGGCCTTGACGAGCGTGGCCGGGCGCAGGCGAAGGCGCTGGGGGAGCGGCTCGCCCCCGTACCGCTCGAACGCGATCGTGACCAGCCCGCTTGACCGCTGTCAGGCACACGGTCGAGGAGATCGTCGCCGCCCGCGACTGGTACGCACCGGGCAGGCGGGTCACGAGGGGCCAGCTCGCCCCGGTCACCGACGACCGCGTCGGGCGAGTGCAAGTACGGCGACTGGACGGGCAAGCCGCTGAAGGAGCTGGAGAAGGACCCGCTCTGGCCGGTCGTCCAGGCGCACCCGAGTGCCGTCACCTTCCCCGGGCCGCGACGGGGCGAGTCCATGCTCGACATGCAGCACAGGGCCTGCTCTCCGCCGTCAGGGAGTGGAACGCCAGGCTCGGCAAGGACGCGACCTACCTGGTCTGCTCGCACGGCGACGTGATCAAGGCGATCGTCGCCGACAGCCTGGGGCTGCACCTCGACCAGTGTCCAGCGCATCGTCGCCGACCCCTGCTCGCTGACCGTGATCCGCTACACCCCGCTGCGGCCCTTTCCTGCTCCGGCTGAACGACACGGGAGGCGGCATCGACGACCTGCTGCCGCCGCGTCCGAAGGCCAGCCGACAGCGCGCGACCGCGCGGAGAGCGATGCCGTGATCGGCGGCGGCGCGGGTAGTAACCCAAGCACT
>CAVTKQ010000005.1:0-69578 GCA_963735315.1 uncultured Actinomycetota bacterium | reverse complement strand
CGGGCCGGGGAAGGACCTCGTGTCCGTGACGGTCAGCGGCATGCCGTTGATGTCCAGTTCGTAGAGGTAGTGGTCGCCGAGGAACGAGACGCTGCGAACCTCGGCCTTGTAGGCGTTCTGCCCGGTGGCCTCGCTGAGGGCGGAGAGCTCGACGGCCTCGGGCCGGACGGCTAGCTGGACCTCCGCGCCAGCGGCCAGCCGGACCTCCGCGTCGGCGGCCAGCTGCTCGCCCGAGACGGTGATCGGCTGGCCGGGGAGGTGCAGGACGAGCACGGCGGCGCCCTGCGCGGCCGCGGTGACGACCCGGGCGGCCAGGATGTTGCAGTGACCGAGGAACTCGGCGGCGAACCGGGTGGCCGGGCGGCGGTAGATGTCCTCGGGGGGCCGGCCTGCAGGACCGCCCCCTGGTTCATGACCACGATCCGGTCGCTGAGGCTGAGTGCCTCGTCCTGGTCGTGGGTGACGAACAGCGTGGTCAGCCCGAGCTGGTCCTGCAGCCGCTTGAGCCAGGTCCTGGCCCGTTCGCGCAGCTTGGCGTCGAGGTTGGAGAAAGGCTCGTCGAGCAGCAGGACCGCCGGGGAGTAGACCAGCGCCCGGGCCAGGGCGACCCGCTGCTGCTGGCCGCCGGACAGTTCGTGCGGGTAGCGTCCGGCGTAGCGGGCCAGCTCGACGAGCTCGAGGGTCTCGGTGACCCGGCGGCGCAGCGCCTCCTTCCTCATCCGCCGGACCCTGAGCGGGAACGCGACGTTGCCGAAGACCGTCAGGTGGGGCCAGACCGCGTAGGACTGGAAGACCATCCCGAGGTTCCGGTCCTGCGCCTCGAGGAAGACCTTGCCGCGGGAGTCGAAGAAGGTCCGGTCCCCGCAGGTGATCGTGCCCGCGTCGGGCCGCTGGAAGCCGGCGACGGACATCAGCGTGGTGGTCTTGCCGCACCCGCTTGGCCCGAGGAGGGTCAGGAACTCCTTGTCCCGGACCGTGAAGGTGACGTCGTGCAGCGCGCGTGCGCCGCCGAATGCCTTGCTCAGGCCCTGCACGGAGATCTCAGGCATTCCGGCGTCCTCTCATTCTCGTCGCGAACAGGCGCCCGGCGACGGCGATCGCCACGACCGTGATCCCGACCTGCACCATGGCCAGCGCCGCGACCGGCCCGTTCGCCCCCTGCTGCTCGGACAGCAGCATGGTCACGCCCATGAGCTCGTGGCCGGGGGTGACGAGGAACAGGGCGGGGTCGTAGTCGTTCAGGATGGAGATGAACATCAAGATGAACGCCGCGAACAGCGCCGGCCGCAGGATCGGCAGGGTGATCCGGGTGATCGCGGTCCACCAGCTGGCCCCGGCGGAACGCGCGGCGTCGTCGAGCGACTCGCTGACCGCCGCGAACGCGGCCGACAGCACGAAGTAGGCGATCGTGAGGGACCGGACGCTTAGCGCGAGCATGATTCCCCAGAGGCTGTCGAGCAGCGCGTGCCCCGGGGGATTGACGAGCAGGAAGGTCCAGAAGAACCCGATTCCGATGATGAGCCCGGGGATGGCCCGCGGGAACAGCAGGAGGAAGGGCAGGCCGCGGCGGAAGGGGAACGCCGAGCGATGGGCCACGGCGGTGGCCAGCGCGACGACGGCGGTGGTGATGAGCGCGCCGGCGAGCGCGATCTCGACCGTGTTCCTGATCGAGCTGGCGAACTCGCCGTGCCCGATGGCCCGCCAGTTGCCGGCCGTGAACAGGTGCCAGGGCGCGATCAGCGGCGTCAGCTCCGTCGTCACCGACGAGAGCCCGAGCGCGGCGATCGGGGCGAACGTGGTTACCGCCACGTAGAGCCCGAGCAGCACGGCGAGGACCAGCCGGGCCGCGGCCGGCAGGCGCACGCTTCCAGTGGCGCCGCTGACAGCGCCGCGACGGGCACTGATAGTGACGAACCGGGCCTGGTCCCGCAGCAGCCTGCCGCGCAGCAGCAGCAGGACGCAGGCGCAGCCAAGCAGGACCGTCGCTCCGGCGCTGACCACGGGCGGGCCCGGCGTGAACGCGCTCGACCACTGGTCATAGAGGTAGCTCGCGATGAAGTCGCGTCCCTGCGGCGACCCGAACACCAGGGGGATGCCAAGCGACTCGATCGAGAGCGTGAAAACCAGCAGCCCCGCGTTGACCAGCGCGGGGCGCAGCATCGGCAGCGTGACCCGGCCGAGCACCCGCAGGGCCGGGGCGCCGACGCTCCGGGCGGCGTCTTCGAGCGAGGAGTCCATGCCGGACAGCGCGGCCTGGCAGACGAGGAAGGCAACGGGCACGGCGACGGCGGTGCCCAGGACGGCCATGCCCGGCACGGTGGACAGGTTGAACGGCAGGTGCAGCGTCTGGGTGATGAAATCATGCGCGTAGCCGCCCGGCCCGTACAGTGCGTTCCAGCCGAGGATGAGGCCCAGCGGCGGGAGCACGACCGGGGCGATCAGCAGGGCCGGGTACCACCGCCTGCCGGGGACGTCGGTCCGGCCGCAGACGATGGCGAACCCGCCGCCGAGCACCACCGCGCCCGCGGTGGTGCTGGCGGCGAACTCGGCGGTGTTCCTGGCGGCCGCCCAGAAGGCGGGGTCGGTGAACAGCTGCCGGTAGGCCGCCAGGGTGAAGTAGCGGCCCGGCTGGTAAATAGGCGCGCTCTGCACGGACGCGTACACCAGCGGGACGACCGGGGCCAGGACGGCAACCAGCACGAGGCCCGAGATCGCCGCCTGCAGCCCGGTCCCGGGAAGCAGGCGGCGGATCCGGGTCCCCCGGCCAGGCGCGAGCCTTGCGGAAACCGTCATCGCGCTGAGGCCTGGCCTGTGCCCGGCCGGCGGCTCACTGGTGGAACGCCTGACGGAACTTGGCGGTGAACGCCTTCTGGTCGCCGGCCACCTGCGCGGTGAAGGGGGTCATGTACACGTGCTGCGCGCCGACGGCCGCGTACAGCGCCTTGAGGGTGTTCTGGCAGCCGTCACCCGGCGTGAACGTGTTGCTGCTCGCCTCGAACCCGGCGTCGCACAGCGCCTGCTGGCCGGGGTTACTGAACACGAAGTCCAGGAACAGCTTGGCCGAGTCGGGGCTGGCCGCGCCGGCGGTGATCCCGATCCCGCGCGGGATCAGCGGCGTGAAGTCCTTGGTGTACTCCCAGCCCAGGAGCTTGCCGTCGGCGGGGTTGGACTCGATGGGGCCACGGACGAGCCCGGACTCGAAGACGGCCACCCCGTATCCGCCCTGGGCGACGTCCGTGCCGAGCACGTCGCCGTCGCCGGGCGTCTGCGCGGTCTGGCCGAGCTTGTCGAGCGCGCCCCAGCCCTGCTGGTGCACGTAGCCCCAGAAGACGCTGTAGCCGAAGTTGTTGTTGATCGCGTATGTGGCGACCTTGTATTTCTTGTCGATCCCGTCCTGGGCGATCTGCGCGACCGTCGACGGCGCCGGCTGCCCCTTCAGCACGACCTTGTTGTAGATCGTGATCGCGGGATCGGGCGAGAAGACGTACAGGCCCTTGCCCTGCGAGGTGAAGGCCGGGAAGTCCGAGATCCCGGCGGGCGTGAACGGCTGCAGGAGCCCGCTGCCCGCCGCGCCAACCCACAGGCCCGGGGCGCTGGCGATCAGGAGGTCCGCCGTCCGGACGCCCGCGGCGTGCTGTGCGGCGTACTTGGAGAACACCACCGGGTCCTCGTCATCGGAGACGGTGACGTGGATCCACGGGTACTTCGCCTGGAACGCCTTGGTGACCGCCTGCATCTGCGACAGCAGCGCGTTGCTGTAGATCACCAGCCCCTTCTCCTGCTTGGAGCCGGAGATCAGCGCGGCCGTGCTGAGCGGTGCCGCCGGCGTGGCACTGGCCGCCGCGGGCGGGGAGCTCGATCCGGAGCTGCCGCAGGCCGCCGCGGCGGCCAGCAGGGAAGCGGCGACAGCCGTCTTGGCGGCCAGGCTCGGCCAGTTGCGTACTGACATGTCTTTCTCCTATGAAAGATTGCAGATCTGCTATAGCAAGAGTGGCGGCGATGACCGCGCGTGGTTTTCAGGGATCGGGCGGGCTCTTAGTCGGCCGGCCTGGCGTTGCCCGCCGCGATGGCCAGGTAGGCCTCGGCGCGCGACCCGGTGTGGTACCGCATAGCCTCCTCGGCCGCTGCCCCGTCGCGGGCCTCGATGGCCGCCGCCACCCTGCGGTGCTGCTCAAGGCTGCGCTGCAGGCTGGCGGCGTCCTGGTGCGACTCGACCGACCACTTGAGCCGGAAGGCCCAGTCGAAGGCGGTTGCCGTGGAGATCATGTCAATCAGCGTCTGGGTATGGGCCGCCTCGTCGATCAGGCGGTGGAATCCGCGGGTCACCTCCAGGAGCTCGCGGACCCGCGTCTCGTCCCAGTCGTCGTTATCCGCCAGCGCCTCGGCCCGGTCGCAGGCCGCCATGATGGCCTTCACTTCCGCGGCGGTGGCGCGCTCGGCCGCCAGGCGGGCCGCGACGCCGCGGAGGGCGACCTCGATGAGGGACAGCTCACGCAGCCTGGCCACGGAAGGGTCGGCCACGCGGATCGCCCGGACCGCGTCCCGCTCGATGAGCCGCTCGTGCTCCAGCCGCTGCAGGGCCTCCCGGACCGGGGTCGGGCTGACGCCCAGGTGCTCGGCTAGGCTGCGCTCGGTCAGCCGCTGGCCCGGCTGCAGCGCGCCGGTCGTTATGTCCTCGCGCAGCGCCCGGTAGGCCTGGTCGGACAGCGTCGGGCCCGTGGTCAGCTTGGGCCTGCTAGCGGCGTCGTCGGTCACTTAGGCTGATCTCCCATCTGCTATAGCAGATCAGCCTAAGCGGAGCTAGGTTCAGGAGTCAACTCCCAGCTGCCCAACATGCGGCTGGGCATCATAGGGTTCGAGACCCAGTGCGCCACCTCTCCATGGCATGGTTGGCCCGGGGGTCCGGTCTCAGCGAAGGTGTCAGGTTCTCAGCGGATGTGCAGGTGACCTGGCGGAAGCGCGGGTTTCAGGCGGGCGGGCTGATGCTCCGGCGGGCTGCCACCGTGTCGAAGAGGAGCCAGCCGTCTGCCTGCACATTTGCGGGATCGTCCGGCTGCCACCCGCGGGTCGTCGCCTCCGCAAGCAGGGCCCTCACGGTGCCCGGCTCGTGCAGGTTCAGCCAGCCGCCTTCCGCGGTGCCCACGGCTCCGGAGTGGACGTGGCCGCCGGGGACCAGCCGACCGGAGCCTTCCTGGAAGACGATCAGGAGCCGCCCGCGTGCTCCGAGGCGGCGGATGGTGAGGAGGTCACACCACACGATGTGAGTGAACTCGCTGGCCTCCGTCAGGTCTCGCCCACGACGATGTCCCTGAGCTCGATCAGGGCCTCGATGCGGTAACTGGCCTCGGAGAAGTCAGGTGAATGCGTAAAGTCGTTGCGGACGATGGCACAGTCGATGCCGGCCGCCACGGCTGACTTCAGCCCCCGGGGGGAGTCCTCCACGACCAGTGTCTCTTCCTTGGTGGCTCCGAAGCGCTTCAAGCCGGTCAGGTACGGCTCGGGGTGCGGCTTGGCGCGCTCGTAGTCCTCGCGGACGAGGACGAAGTCCATGAACTGCCTGATGTGCCGCTTCTCGTGGATGAGCTCGAAGTCCGCACGTTTGGCAGTCGTCACAATGGCCATGCGGGCGTGCTGTGACAGCTCGGCAAGCGCCTCGATGACGCCTTTGATTTCGATGGCCTCTGTTCTGAGGTATTCCTGGTAGTAGTCATTGCGCGCCTCGCGCTGCCTGCCGATGGTCTGTTCGTCGATACCTGCCGCCCTAGCCTGGGCCCACGTGCCCAGTCCCCGGTTCATGTCCCGGAGGTACTGATCCTTGTCCAGGGTCAGTCCCACGTCTGCCAGGGCGCGTTCCCCGGCCTTGTAGTACCAGAACTCGGTGTCCACGAGGACGCCGTCATGGTCGAACAGTATGTACTTCTTCACGCTTAATCCTCCCCCGGGGCGGCCACACCCTCGTACGGCCTTCTCATCCACGAACTCGCGAACGCGTCACGTGAAGTCCCTCAGGGTCGATTTGACAATCGGACGGCCAGGCGGATCTCCACCCGGCGGCCGCCGATCGCGGCGTCGGCCGGCCGCCTGGAATAGCGGCTGTGGACCCGACTCTGACCCGCACTTCGGGCAGGCGGCCGTGACCGCTCTTGCCCTGGCCGTCACGACCAGCAGCCCGGCTGCGACGGCGGCCCCCTCGACGATCACCCCGGCCAGGTGTGGCAGCAGAACGCCCAGCTCAACAGCGCCAGGGCATGATAAGTACAGGTCGCCTTGCGACAATGACACCACGGACTCCTGGAAGAACAGCGGGCTTAGACTTCTCTGAACTTTGGGGCCGTTCCATCACAAATCCTCTGATCTATAGCTCCTCTGAAACCGAATTGGTGGCGTCAGAGGGAACATCGAGATGTTCCGGAGGGCGAGAGCCGCTCCGCTTGCCGCCTCAGTACTGTGACTTCGTATGACCGACACCGAGATCGAGATCACCGCAGACCTGGTCCGCGACCTGCTGCAGGAGCAGCATCCAGACCTTGCCGGGCTGGCCATCCGTGAGGTGGCGGGCGGCTGGGGCAACCAGATGTGGCGTCTCGGGGACGAGTTGGCCGTGCGCATGCAGCGCATGGACCCCACCCCGGAGCTCCAGCTCAAGGAGCGGCGGTGGCTACCCGTGCTGGCCCCGCTCCTGCCGCTCCCGGTGCCGATCCCGGTGCGGTTCGGCGAACCGTCCGAGCGCTTCCCCAAGCACTGGACCGTGATGACGTGGGTTCCCGGCGAGCCGCTGGACCACGGCTCGATCAGCCGCGGCGCCCACGCGGCCGACACCCTGGCGGGCTTCCTCCGGGCGCTCCATGTGGAGGCGCCCGCCGAGGCGCCGATCGCTACGGACCGCGGTGCCCATCCCAGGAACTGCACGGACGGCTTCGAGAGCTTCTTCCAGGCCGTTGCCCCCGGCGACATCGCTGCCGACGTCCGGGCCGTCTGGGACGACGCCGTTGCGGCCCCCGCGTGGGAGGGCCCGCCGGTGTGGGTGCACGGCGACCTCCATCCCGCGAACGTCGTCGTCTCGGACGGAACGCTCTCGGGCATCGTCGACTTCGGTGCCATGTTCGCCGGCGATCCGGCGTGGGACCTCGCCGCCGCATGGGTGCTGCTGCCCGCGGGCACGGCCTCACGGTTCTTCGACATGTACGCGCAAGCAGACGAGGCGGCGATCCGGCGCGCCCGCGGGCTGGCCGCTATGAAGAGCCTCTTCCTGATGCTCATGGGGCAGAACGGAGACCGGGGCCTTCCCGGCGGCAAGCCTCACTGGGGACCCGCAGGCCGGGCGGCACTTGATCGTGTTCTGAAGGGTGCTTGACGCACGCTTCGCTGAACCTGTTGCCGGTCTGGCTTGAGGCTCCCACGCGGCCGCCCGCCTTCGCGGGTTCACCGGTCACCACGCGCGGCGGGGATGCCAAGGTCCACGGCCGCATGCTGCCCGTGGCCCCGGTCGAGCTGGCGGAGTTTCTCCTCAGCGCCGGCCAGGCTGACCTTCAGGCCTTCGACCTCGCCGAGCCAGCCTTCGCGCTCGGCCTCAGCGATGCGGGCGATGAGGTTGTCGCGGATCTCCTCCAGCCGGCCGCGCTGGGCCGGGTCCGGCCGCAGGAGCGAACATCTCACGACCCGTTGACCGAACTAGCGGGAGCTTCCCGAGGCTCCGTCTGAGGTCAGCGGAGAGTGACTCTGCAGCTGGATCAGGCCCGGTCCGGTCCCGCCCGTTACTGCGCGTGGTGGCGTGGGTCTGGTGCTATCACGTGTAGCCCTCGGAACCTGCGGCCGCGACTTCGGGACCCCATGTGCGCATGAAAATGCCTGTGTCAGATGCCCCCTCCTCCGGGTCGACCCAGCCCAGATGCCCCGGCTGGAAGAGATCCGCGCCAAACCGGGCGACTGCGATCGAGACCACCCTGGCCGCCGCCGCCCGGAAACTCCAAGCCATGCGCGACCTCACTGCCAGATCCGCGATCACGGGCATCCACATCGGCATGCCGGACGTCCGTCCTTCCGCCAGGCGGCGCAGTCCAGGCTCGTGACGTTCCGGCCTGCGCGCAGGTAATGGGAGAGCCAGGCCGCACTCAATTGCCGATGTCCGGCGGCGCGGTCCGATCGCGCCTCAAAGCCAAGCGAGGCAGCGGGGCTTCGTCAACGTCGGGCATCCAAGTGCCGCGCTGAGCAAGCGACCGCGGCCGCTGGCGACGCAGGGATACTTGCCAAAGTGGAAAGTATCCACCATACTTTCCACTATGGAAAGTAACTCAGTGCACCAGGACCCCGACGATCCCCGCTCCGTGCTCGCCGCGGCGGACCAGGCGCGCCAGCGACTGGCCGCCGGCCTGCGACTGCCCGCCGGCCTGCACCCGGCACTGGCCGCCGCGGTCGCGGTCCAGGTGGGCACCGCCGCCTACGGGATCGCCACTCACACGGCCGCCGGGCTCGCGGTGGCAATGGCTGGGGTGGCGGTCTTCCTGGGCGTGGCCGTGCTCACGCTCTACCAGTTCCGGCGGATCAACGGCGTCCGGGTCGATGGTCTGGCCAGCCAGATCGTCCTTGGGACCGGGGCCACGTCGACGCTGGTCTACGTCGGCGCGTTCGGGGCCGCGACGTGGGCCGCCTTCGAGTCGCGCTGGTGGCTCGTCGCGCGCAGCGGCCGTGGCCGGGGGAGCCGGCTACGCGTTCGGCGTCCTCCGGTGGTGGCACGCCTACCGGCACGACCCGGCCGCGCCACGCGGGCGGCGCCTCGCCGCGAATGCTCGCCGTGCTCGCCGTGCTCGCGTGCCTGGGGCTCGTTGCGCTGCTGGCAGCCGGCTGATGGCCCAGCTCGACCCGCTGATCCACGCCCCGGCCCGGCTGCAGGTGGTCACGACGCTGTCCGCGGTGTCGGAGGCGGAGTTCGCCACGCTGCGGGCCGCTCTCGAGGTCAGTGACTCGGTGCTGTCCAAACACGTCTCGGCGCTGGCCGACGCCGGTTACGTGCGCAGCCGCAAGGGCGTCCAGGCGGGGCGACGCACGACGTGGATCGGGCTGACCAGCGCCGGCCGGGAGGCCCTGCGCGAGCACGTCGCGGCACTGCGCCGGCTGATCGACATGGTCGACTGATCCACCATCAGTTCATGTCGACCAACTGGCAGCGTCCGCTCATGCCGCCGACCGTGGGCGACCCTCCAGCTCGGCGACACGCCCGGCTGTCGCGCGCTGCAAAGATCCTTCCGTAACCGTGAGTCACGCCCAGCGTCGTGGAGGGGCTTGCAATCCAACTCAAGATCATTTCGGTTAAACAAGCGTGCTCATGAACGCGAGGGGTTGAGAATGCTCGGGCGCAGGTGCCGATGGACACCTTGCGCTTCTCGAAGTGCGCGAGGAACGCATCCCACTCCTCGTCGATCGGAGTACGGTATTCCTCGCTGGGCCGGGTAGCGCGCGGCGGGCGATGAACGCCCGGTGGGCCTCGATCGCCTCGGCGGGGTAGACGGCCTTGTATCCGATCGTGGTGTCGATGTTCTTGTGCCCGCAGATGACCTGGGCGATGTGCGGCGGCAGGCCGCTCATGATGGCGTCGGTTACGAAGATCCTGCGGAAATCGTGCGGGGAGAACATGAGCCGGTCACCGTCGCCGCCGGTCAGGCCGGTGGCGGCTAGCGCCTTGATGAGCAGCCCGCGGATCGCGCTGGGGGTGAACGCCCGGTTCTCGCTGCCGATCGGCCTCTGGAACAGCAGCGGCATCGCGGGATTCCAGACCTTCTCCCGGACGTCGTAGGAGACAGTCAGCGGAACCGCGCCGCCGGGCCCCCGGAGCCTGCTGATGATCGCCGACAGCACGTCGGCAGGCCCGGCGTCGCGGGCGTCGGCGATCCACTGCGGGAGGTGCTGGCCGGTGAGGTTGGGGATGTAGCTGGTGATGGCGGTCGCGTGCAGTTCGGTGCAGCGGTCCAGGATGGCCTTGAGGCGGGGGCGCTCGTCCCCGGTCAGGTCGTCCGGGCGGCGGCAGAGCCAGTTCGTGACGTCCCGGACGGTTGGCGGGGCCTCGCCGAGCGGTGCCTTCTCCGGACGGGTGCGGTCGAGGTAGCCGCGGACGACGGGGGTAGCTGCCGTCGTAGCCGAGGGTCTTGATCTCATGGAACAGGCGGGTGAGGCTGCCGTGTCCTCCGCCGGCGTGCTGGCCGGGGCAGGGCTTGAACGGGCCAGGCTTGCTGGGGCGCTGCGCCGACCAGCGGCTCTCGGCGAGTTCCTGCCAGGTGGCTGCGCGGTCGTAGCGCTGGACGGTGTGCAGGCCCCAGCCCAGGTGGCGGGCGATCTCCCGCAGGCCGCGCCCCTCGGCGCGCAGCGCGCGGGCCAGTTCGTGCTTGCGCCGGGCGCGCTCGGCGAACTTCCCGGCCGGATCCGGGCGCTCGGCCCCCGCCGGGGGGCGCGGCGTCGCCTTCCGCGGCGGCGAGGGCGGGCTCGGCCAGGCAGCCCCGGTGGGCGGCGACGCACTTTCCGGCCGCCTTGGCGAGGTTCTGCCACAGGTGGAAGCGGCCGGCGACCTGGATGGCGCCCGGTGCGCCGGTGCGGGCGCCATCGGCGTAGGCGCTCGCCCTGTCCCGGCAGATGACTTCCACCCCGGGGTGGGCGGCTAGCCAGTCGGCCAGCGGCTGTGCGTCGCGGCCCTCGATGAGGTCCAGCGGGGCTCCGGTCTCGCAGTCGATCAGCAGGGTGCTGTAGTGCTGGCCGCGCCTGATCGCGGAGTCGCCGGCCCCGGGCACCCGGGGCGGGGGCGCTTCCGGGTCGGGAGCGGTCATGACCAGCCGCAGCATGACCTGCCGGGACACCGGAATGCCCAGCCCGGCGGCCAGCCGCGACCCTGCCCGCCCGGCCAGCGCGACCGCGATGCTCCCGAGCACCCCGGCCCGACGCCGTCCCGCACTTCGGGCACGCAGCCGCGCCCTCCCTCCCCCGGGCCGTCACGAGCAGCAGCCCGGCCGTGACAGCGACCTCCTCGACGATCACCCCGGCCAGGTGCGGCAGCAGAACGCCCAGGTCAACCGAACCAGGGCATGACAAGCACACGCCGCCTTGCGGCAATGACACCACGGACCCCTGGAAAGAACAGCAGGCTTAGACAACCGCTGGAGAGGCCGGCCGGCCGGCGACAGGCGTTCCGCGCTGCTGCCGGCGGCGGAGCCGCCGGTGTTAGATGTGGCTGCGGATCGTCCGGGCTAGTTCGGCCTGGTCGGCTTCGGGTATGTCGAGTATTCCGTTGCCTTTCAGCAGGGCGTTGAATTCCTGCTGCTCGTAGGGGACTCCCGGTGGCAGGGGCGCCACGTGCCAGTGCACGTGCGCGTTGGCTTGCTGGCTGCCGAGGGACAGGGAGTAGACGCGCTCGGCCGGCACTGCGGCCGCGGTGGCCCGCGCGACCCGGTGGACGATGCCCTGGAAGGCGAGGAACTCCGCCTCGCTGAGGTCACGTGCCCAGTCCTCGACGTGTTTCCTGGGTGAGACCAGGCAGTAGCCGAGGAGGGTCGGGTAGCGGCTGAGGAACACGATGGTGTCGGCGTCCTCGTAGACGATGTGATGGCTGTAGCTGTGGGTGCGGTCCACAACCCGGCAGATGAAGCACTGGCCTTCCTGCCGGATCCGCTGCACTGCGAGGGCGTAGTCCCTCGCGGGGAACGCTGTCCTGGCGGGCTGGAGGTTGTCCATCCGGAAATTATGGGTCCTGCCGGCGGCGGGCACTGGGCGGGCAGCCCGATGTGGAAGCCCGCCCAACCGGCCGCCGCGTCATCGACAAAGACCTGGCGTTGCGGGTTCCGTGACTGAGGGCGGCGCCAGGACCAGGCTGGCGCGCAGCCCGACGTGGTCTGAGACGTAGCCCGGGCCGCCGGGCAGCGGCTCCTGGCCGGCGAACATCACCGTGGCGGCTTCCGCCCTGACCCCGTCAGAGGTCAGGATGAAGTCGATGCAGTGCGGCGCCTTGCCTGGCGGCAGGTACTCGGCGCGGAACGTGGCCGGGCAGTTCCCCTTGAACGCGTCGGCCAGCCCGGCTTCCGCGACGAACTCGGCGAACAGGGGACTGTCGCGGTCGACGTTGAAGTCCCCGCACACCACCGCCGGCGCGGCGGCACCGCGGACGACGCGCGCGAGCGCAGCCAGCTGGGCGCGGTGCAGCGGGTAGAAGCGGTTTCCCCGCGACCAGTCGCCGTCCCGGTTGGCGGTCGGATGCGTGCTGATAACGCGCAGCCCGGGGCGCGCAAGCCGGGTGACCAGGGCACCTCTCAGCCCCGCCGTCAGGCGCGCTGCCCGGGAAATGCCCGGGGCGGCGGGCGGGAGGCCGAGGCCGTGGTAGGCCGTGCCTGTCACCGGCAGCCGCGAGAACGTCGCCAGCCCGCCGGCCGGGCCGGCCACTGAAGGCCGAAGGCTCACGTGCCGGAACGAGCGCATCTGCCGGGTCAGCAGCCGCAGGTGCCACCAGGTGAAAACCTCCTGGAAGCAGGCGACGTCAGCGTCCCCGGCTTCGAGCGCCGCTCCGATCGCCGCGTACCGGCCGGCGAGGCGCGACCCGGCCGGCGCGATACCCCGCGTGTTGAGGGACACGACGGCCACGCGCGATGTCAGGTCTTCGGGCATAGCCCCGACCCTAGCGTGCACCGGCGTGCGGTATGCCGCTGGCCCGGGGAGGGGTGGTCCCCGGGCCAGCGGCCGCTTTACCTGACCAGGCCCGGCTCGACGGCCACGGCGAGCCCGTCGGGGGCAGCCGCTGGCGCGGCGCCCGGTGCCGCGGCCAGGAGGGTGGCCTCGATGCTGGGCCAGGGCATGCCGGGCGGCAGGAGGATCGTCACGATGTCGGCGGCCTGGTCCCAGGGCGTGAGCTGCTGGCGGACCTGGTCGCTGGTCCCGTAGGCGGCGAGCTGGTCGAGGACGACCTGGGCGTCGGGGGGGACGATCCCGTGCCGCGGGCTGGGCCGCGGGTTCGCGGCCAGGATCGCCCTGACCTCGGCGGCGTAGCCCTGGCCGGACACGGACCGGCGGTAGACGTCGCCCATGGCGCCCAGGTACCAGGCGATGCAGGTGGCGACGATGTCCCGGGCCGCGTCGGGGTTCTCGCCGGCGGCGGTGATCGGGCCGGCCGCGACGGTGAGGGCTTCGCGCGCGCGGTGCGGCGGTCTCGCGCAGCCGGCTGAGCTCGGCGGTCCAGGCGGGGAGACGGTCGCGGGCCACGAATGCGGGGATCCAGCCGTCGCCGAGTTCGGCGGCCACCCGGGTGGTGTGATCGCCCAGCGCGGCGACCCAGATGGGCACCTCGGGGGCGGGCGGCTGGCCCAGGCGCAGCGGGCGCGCGGCCGGGGCCTGGCTGAGCTGGGCGGGCAGGCCGCCGAGCAGGGCGCGGACCCTGGTCACGGTGTCGCGCAGCTTCGCGGCCGGGTGCTCGAACGGGACGTCGTGGAACCCCTCGGCCAGCGCTTTGGTGCTGGCGCCCAGGCCCAGCACGAACCGCCCCCCGCTGACCTGGTGCAGAGTGGCGGCGGTCATCGCCAGCGTCGCCGGGGTGCGTCCCCAGACCGACAGGACGCCGGAGGCGAGCCTGGATCGTGGCCGTGCGCAGCGCGATCTCGGTCAGCACGGGGGTCGAGTCCAGCCCCCAGCCCTCGGGCACCGCGAAGATCTCATACCCCAGCTCGTCGGCGAGCACGGCGGCCCGGACGATGACGTCTCGCCTGGTCTCCATGGGCGTGAGCCCCACGCCGCGGCGCGCGGTCATGACGCTCCTTCCGCGGCCAGTGCCGGGACCGGGCGCGGCACGGTTAGCCACACGGCCCGGGCCACGGCGAGTACCTCGCCGCCGGGCCCGAGCAGCGCCGACCCGGCGGTGAGCTTGCGGCCGTCGCGCCCGTCCGGCCAGGCGATCACCCGGCACTGGTCGCCGGGCGCGGGCAGCGCCGCCAGGCTCGCCGTCATCCGGCCGAGCACGATGGCGGTGTCCTGGCCCAGGCAGGCATGCCTCGGCGGCGGCGATCCCGCTGGGGCAGTCGAGCGCCGCCCAGGCCACTTCCGGCCGTACCCTCCCGTCCGCGCCCGCGACCGAGGAATCCGGTGTCCACGGCGCCGCCCACAACGCCCGGCCAGGTACGGGCCCGGGGAAGATCCGCAGCCCGTCGCCGGGCCGGCGGTTCATCCCGCAGACAAAGCACTCGGGGAAGACCGGGTCCTGGAAGTACCGCGCGCGGCCGGCCGCCGTGCGGGCTTCCGCCATCGAGACCGGGTCCGGTACCTCCGGCGCGGGCAGGCCCGGCGGGGAGGTTGCCTCGGCGATCAGCGTGCGGCCGTGGCGGACGCGCAGCGAGCCGTCGTCGTCCTGGCTCGACGGTCATCGGCGTGGCCAGCGGCGGCGGCCGGCGCAGCGTGACCGCTACCGGGCCGTCGGCGTACGCGGCGATGCGTCCGCAGACGTAGCCGCCGTTGCCGCTGCCGGAGGGGCCGCGGAACCGGGACGGGATAACCAGCTCGGGCATTCTTGCCCGCGGGGAGCGCTCGGCAGGCCCTGCGAGAGGGGCCGGCTTCGTGGTGTGTGTCATGACTTCGACGCTATGAGCACGCCGGCCCGGGCGGCTATCGGGTGAAATACGGGCGCGTTGCCGCTTCTTCCCCGTTCGCGGCGCCCTTGGCGGTTTCAGCGTCGGGTGAACTACCAGTCGCTCAAGGGCGCAGCCGGTACTCGGTTACCCACGCCGCGATCTGGGCCCGCGAGCGCACCTGCAGCTTGCGCCGGATGTTCTCCACGTGCGCCTCGGCGGTCCGCGGCGCGACGGACAGGCGCCTGGCGATGGCACTGTTGGTCAGCCCCTCGGCGACCAGCTCCGCCACCTCGAGCTCGCGGTCGGTGAGCCGCGGCCCCGTGCTCGCGGGCTCGCACAGGAAACTGAGCGTCGCCTCAAGCACCGCCTGCCAGTCGCCGTGGTAGAACAGGTGGCTGGTACCCGGCAGCGGGATCAGCGTCGCCCCCGGGATGAGCGCGGCGACCTCGCGTCCCAGCTCGAACCTGGTACCGTCGTCCGCCTCGCGGTGCAGGACCGCCGTCCGCGCCTGGATCGCCGGGAGCAGCGCCCTGACGTCGGTGTCGTAGTAGACCTCCAGGAGCCGGGCGGCCACGGCGGCCGTAGCGCTCGCCCGCTGGAACCGGGTGAAGGCGGCCAGGTCCTCAGCCGTGGGATCGGTGACGAACGCCCCGGTCAGCGCCTTCAGCCCCAGGCCCCAGTGCGCCCGCACCAGCGCGACGACCGACTCCCTGACCTCGGCGGGCGCCAGGTCCGCGCCGCTGGCGCACATCCCGTACACCACGAGCGCCTCGACCCGGTCCGGGTACCGCGCCGCGATCGCCGCCGCGAGCTGCCCTCCCTGCGAGGCCCCGAACAGGCGGAAGCGCCTGGCGCCCACCGCGTCGGCCACCGCCAGCGCCGCGGCCACCTGCCCGTCGAACGACAGGTCAATCCCGTCCCGGTCGGACAGGCCGCACCCGGGCTTGTCGTAGCGGATCACGGTGAACCGCTCAGCCAGGCGCTCGACGAAGGCGCCGAAGGAAAACAGCTCCAGCTGCCCGTGGAGATGGGTGATCCAGCCCGAATCGCACAGCAGCGGCGGCCCAGTGCCCGATGTCGAGTAAGCGACGCGGCCCGCGGGCGTGTCGCAGTACCTGATCCTCGGCCTCACCCGTCCAGGCTACGGGTTGGGCGTGCGCGCGGCGGGTAGTGAATAGCGAACCCTGGTGCTTAACCGGCGAAAGCGGGCTGACGTGTGGGAGCAAGTCGAGCGGGCTGAACTGAAACGCACGGGCCGGCCCGGCGACGGCGAGCGGGCAGCCGGCCCGCTCCCGCAGCCGTCGCTGCCGGCTGGGCACGGACCTGCTGCCGCAGATCAAGCACATTGTCGTCCTCATGATGGAGAACCATTCCTACGACAACTACCTGGGCATGCTGCAAGGCCGCGGCGACGGTTTCCCGCTCGGCGCCGACGGCAGGCCCGAGATCTCCAATCCGGACGCCGAGGGTGAGCCCGTCAGGGCGCATCACCTGCCCTCGACGGTCCAGCGGCCGCAGGTTCCGTCGCAGAGCTGGCATGCCACTCATCACCAGTGGGACTGAGGGGAAGCACGACGGGCTTCGTCACCAGCACCCAGGTGGTCGTTCCCGCCGCGCGGCGACGTCGATCCCGCCGTGTGCGAGGGCGCCGGCGCGGCCGTCGGCATGGGCTACTGGACCGAAGACGACCTGCCCTTCTACTACGGGCTGGCCCGCACGTTCCCGCTGGCCGATCGCTGGTTCAGCTCGTGCCTGGGGCCGACGTTCCCCAATCGCCGCTTCCTGATCGCCGGGACGGCGCACGGCCTCATCGACGACGCGCCGTCGAACCTGCTCGACTCCCCGCCCGCCGGGACGATCTTCGACCTGCTGAGCAGGCACGGCATTTCCTGGGCCAACTACCATCCCATGGCCTCCGGCCAGTCCAGGTTCAAGAGCTACGTGCGGCACAAGCGCCGGATGACCCGTCGCCGGCTGCTCGCCGCCAAGCAGGCTTTCCCCGCGGTGACCAGCGGGCTGCAGAAGGACCTGCAGTTCACGGCCGACGTTTTCCCGGTGGGGATCGGCCAGTACATGCGGCACGTGCACAGCACTGACCAGTTCTTCGCGGACGCCGACAACGGGACGCTGCCCGCGTTCAGCATCGTGGATCCCGACTTCCACGTCTACTCGGAGGAGAACCCGCAGGACATCCGCAAGGGCGAGAGCTTCGCCGCCGAGGTCATCAACCGGGTCATGCACGGCAAGGGCTGGCCGGGCACCCTGCTGATCTGGCTGTATGACGAGCACGGCGGCTACTACGACCACGTGCCGCCGCCGCCGGCCGTACCGCCCGACGACGTCGAGGGACGTAGCCTGACGGGCAGCCCGAGCAGGCTGCAGACCGTCCTGCGGAGGGTTTTCCCGCGCAAGGTCAAGGTCGAGAGCAACCTGGACGAGGGCCCGCGCCGTTACGACCGGTACGGGTTCCGGGTGCCGGCGGTCCTGGTGTCACCGTACGCGCGCCCTGATTACGTCTGCAGCGAGGTACTCGACCACACCTCCGTGCTCAAGCTGGTGGAGCAGAAATGGAACCTGCCGCCGCTGACCGCCAGGGACGCGGCGGCGGCCTCGCCGCTCAGCGCGCTCGACCTGACCGGGCCGCCCGCCTTCCTCGAACCGCCGTCGCTGCCTAAGCCGGCCCTGACGTGGGGCTCCTGGTAACGCTGGTACCTGAGCGCCCCGAGGACCTCGGCGTGCAGTTCCCCGACCTCCTCGCCAAGCTTGACGGCCTGGACGAGGGCGAAATGGGCCTTGTCGCGCCCGGGATCGAGGCCGAAGTTCGCGGCAAGGCGGCGGGCCTGTCCCTCGGCCCAGTCCGACAGCTGGCGGATGCTCATGTCGCCGGAAGGCGCGGTGTTCGCGGGCATGCTCGGCTTCCTTTCAGGAAGTCTCTCCTCGGCGTGTAGAGATCCGCGGGCACGCTCCGACCAACGGGTGAGGGGACGCACAGCGCGTCCTACGGCCCAGGGAGGACGAGATGACCAAAGTGGTGCTGGGGATGTCGGTGTCGCTGGACGGGATAGCGGGCCCGGAAGCTCCTGACGCGGACGGCATGGCGGTGTTCGCTGCGATCCTGGGCTGGCAGTTCCCGCTGCGGAGCTGGCGCGCGCAGCAGGGCCAGGAAGGCGGGGACGACTCGGTGGACTCGAAGGTATGGCAGGACAACTTCGACCGGTTCGGCCCGCAGGTCATCGGCCGGCGGATGTTCGACTTCGGCTACCCGAACTGGGGAGAGAACCCGCCGTTCCACGCGCCTGTCTTCGTCGTGACCCACCGCGGGCAGGACCGGATCGACAAGGCGGTGACACCAGCTACACGTTCGTCACCGGCGGCATCGAGGAGGCGGTCAGCCCAGGCCCGCGCGGCCGCGGCGGCAAGGACGTGCTGCTGGCCGGCGGGGTCAGCGTCGCCCAGCAGGCGCTGGACGCCGGGCTGGCCGACGAGGTGGTGCTCCACGTCGTGCCCAGGCTGGCGGGCCGGGCGTGCGGCTGTTCGGCGCCGCCCGCGCGGACCTGCGCTGCACCGAGGCCATCCAGGGCGAGGGCGCCGTTCACCTGCGCTACCAGGTCGGGTGACGGTGCCCGTTGTCCTGTGACAGGCACCGCTGTGCCGGTGCCAGGCCTCTTCCTCAGCCCTTGACGGCGGTCAGGTAGGCCAACGCAGTGCGCTGCAGCCCGGTCCCGGATTCCACGAGCGGCCTGAGGTGACGGGCGAGGTCGTCGGCCTCCTGCGCGCTGAGGACCTGCTGCAGGGCTTCCTCGAAGGGTCGGCTGCAGCGGGTTGCCCGACATGCGCAGGAACCGTTCCCAGGGCACGGGATCCTTGCGGTTCTTCACGCTGACCCGCAGGTCCAGGCTGACCTCGCTGAACCCGGCATCCCGGGCGTGGCGCACCAGGTCCCGGTCGTCGAAGTCGACCATGGGATCAGCCCCGGCGGCTGGATCGATGCGTAAAGGGCCTGGACCCTGGCGGCCAGGGCCTTAACCGGGGTGACGTCGTAGCCGTAGAACAGGCCGGGGTCGGCGGCGGACATCAGGACGTTGATCGGCTCGAACAGGCTTGCCCGCCCGCCGGGCCGCAGCACCCGGAAGAACTCGCGCATCGCCTGTGCCTTGTCTTTGACGTAGATCAGCACCGACCTGGTGGTGACCGCGTCGGCCGAGGCGTCCGCGACGGCGGCCAGCTGATCGGCGGGGGCGAGCACGAAGCGGCACCGGTCAAGCAGTCCTTCCGCGCTGGCCGCGGCGCGGCAGTGATCGAGCAGGCTCTGCGAGATGTCGGAGAAGATCACCCGCCCTGACGGCCCCAGCCGCTCCAGCGCGCCGAATGCGATGAGGCCGTCCCCGGTCCCCACGTCCAGCAGCGTCTGGCCTTGTGTGAGCCGTGCACGGTCCAGCACCGTATCCCGGACCGGGTAGAGGAACTCGGTGAGGTCCTTCTCCCGGGCGGCGGCATCGCCGCCGAACCGCACCTCCAGCAGCCACTGGTGCCAGCGGTCAGGACCGGTCATGACAGCACGCTCCTTCCGGGTGCGGGGCCGGGCCATCGGGCCGGCGTGCGGCGGTGGCTCGGGTCAGGGCTTGGTGAATGCCAGGAGCATAAAGCGGGGGAAGCGGGCGCCGGGCGGGAGGCAGGCGTCTGGCCCGTGGGCGTCGGCCATGGCGGGGACGTCGGCTAGCTTGGCAAGGCGGAGGCCGCCGGCGTGGAACGCGTCGAGGTAGTTCTCCAGCGTCCGGTGACGGTAGTAGGCCCGGATGCCTACTTCCCACAGGCCGCGGTAGCGGCTGACCGCGCCGGAGTCGAAGTAGTCGGTGACGTGCCGGTCGGTGACGGCGCTGTAGGGGTTGTTGACCGCGAGCACGAGCCGGCCGCCGGGCGCGAGCGAGGCGGCCAGGGTGGCGGCGAACCCGCGGTAGTCCCGGACGTCGTTGAGGGCCAGGTAGCTCGCCGCGGCGTCGAAGCGCCCGGCGGCGGCCGGCAGCGGCCGGCTGAGGTCGGCGGCCTGGTAGTCGATACTGCCGCCGGGGTCCCGGGCCCGGGCCAGGGCTATCAGGCGCGATGACAGGTCGATCCCGGTGACCTGCGCGCCGCGCGCCGCCAGTGCCCGGGCGAGGTAGCCCTCTCCGCAGCCGGCGTCAAGCACCCGGCGGCCGTCGATGTCCCCGAGCAGCTCCAGTAGCGGCAGCAGCAGGCCGAACGGGTCGGTGTCGGGCCCGGCTTGCTCCCGCCAGGCCACGTACGTCGCGTACTCGTCCGCGAAGTCGTCGTAGTCACCGGATGCCGGCGTCGCAGTGGTCATGGCCCTAGCATGCCTGCTCGCCGTCCGCGGCCGGGCACCGCCGGGCGCGGTGGCCGGTTTAGCTCTCCGTGAATGACTGACGACGGGCGCCGGGCGCCGGCTTAGCATGCCGGTATGGCCGAGACGCTGTACGAGCACGCAGGCGGCGACGAGGGGCTGCACCGCCTGGAGGAGCTGTTCTACGCCAAGGCGCTTGCCGACCCGGTGCTGCGGGCGCTGTTCACCGAGCGGGTGCCAACGCATGTCGACCACCTGACCTGGTTCACCGCGGAGTCCTTCGGCGGCCCCGACCGCTTCACCCGCGAGCTCGGGTTCCAGTACATCATCGACGTGCACCGGCACCTGAAGATCACCGATGAGCAGCGCGAGCGGTTCGTCGCGGTGTACCTGGAGTCGCTCGACGAGGCCGGGCTGCCCGCCGACGCGCCCTTCAGGCAGGCGGTCCGGGAGCACGTCGAGTTCGGCTCGCACGTGGCCCAGCAGAACTCCTGGGCCGAAAGCGACGCCGACCTGAACCCGCTCCGCGCGGTCCCGGCCTGGGACTGGCCCGGCGGCTCCTAGCCGCCGGGCTTGCGGGCCAGGTCGTAGGCGAAGCTCACGGTCTCGGGGAAGGCGCCGTCCTGGCGAACGGGCCGAGGGCCGCCG
The DNA here is from genome assembly GCA_963735315.1 of uncultured Actinomycetota bacterium. Lineage (GTDB taxonomy): Bacteria > Actinomycetota > Actinomycetes > Streptosporangiales > Streptosporangiaceae > Trebonia. Next base: position 49,010 of record CAVTKQ010000005.1, on the reverse strand, counting down.
CGATGTCCGCGTCGAACGCCGCCTCCTGGTCGCCGAGGACCGCGGCCGGGAGGACCGAGGTCGACCGGATGAAGCCGGCCAGCTCCGGCAGGCTCCACCGGTGCTCGACGGCGAACTCCCGGCGCACGGCCGCCCCGAAGCCGGCGTCGGCCAGTACCTGCCGGTCGGGCCGCCGCCGCCGCGGCTCGTCCCAGTTCGCGGGCACCCTGTCCTGCGCCCAGTGCGGCCCGCCACCTGTCCAGGGTGGCGGCGAGTGCCCGCTGCCACTGCTCGCCGCCCTGGTGCGGGCCGAGGGACCAGCACAGTGCCACGCAGCCGCCGGGCCGGAGCCAGCCGAAGAGCCGGGCGGCGACCAGGTCGCGGTCGAGCCGGTGGAAGGCGTTGCCGATGACGGCCAGCTCGAAGTGAGCGGGTTGCGCGTCAAGGGTCTCGGCGTCCGCTACCACCGGGCGGACATTTTCCGCTCCTGCCGCGTCGGCCTTCTCCCGGACCACCCGCACCATGTCCGGTTCCCGGTCCACGGCCCAGACTTCGGAGAACCACTGCCGCAGCGGGAACGCGAGCTGGCCGGTCCCGCAGGCCAGGTCGAGCAGCCGGCCGTCTCCGGAAACCCCGGCGCGCTGGACCAGGTCCCCGGTCATGGCCTGCGGGTACGGCAGCCGGTAGCGGTCGTAGTGCCCGGCCGTCCCCTGGTAGAGGTCCGCCGCGAACCGCGGGTCGTTGCCCATCAGACTCAAGCCCTTTCGTGACGGCGCCGCCGCGAACACTACCCGGCGCCGCGACTGTTGCCGGCCGGGCTCGGTTACGGGCGCGCCGCGAAGACGTGGGCGACGGCTCCGCCGCTGAAGACGGTAGTGCTCACCGGTTCGATGGTGAGCGGCGCGAGGAAGAGCCGCTCACCCGCGCCCAGCACGACCGGGTGGATGACGAGGCGGTACTCGTCGATCAGGCCGGTCTGGACCAGCGACCGGGCGAGCCGTGTCCCGCCGTGGGCGAGCAGGTACCCGCCGGAGTACTGCTGCTTGAGCCGCGTGACGGCCTCGGCCAGGTCCCCGGCGGCGATCGTCGTCTCGCCCCAGCCGGCGGAGGTGAGCGAGTTCGAGAACACGACCTTGGGGATCTCGTTCATCGGCCCGGCTATCGGCCCGGGGGCGGTGGGCCAGTAGCCGGCCCACGCCGCGTAGGTGGCGGCGCCTATGAGGTGCGCGCTGGCGTTGCCGATGGTCTCGGTAGTCCAGCTGAGGCCGTCAGCGGAGCGTCCCGCGGCGGCCCAGTCGGTGCTCCCGTCAGCTGGTGCGACGTAGCCGTCGAGCGAGACGGACATCTTCAGGACCAGTGAGGACATGCACTGCTTCCTTCCCGGGATGGATGACGCGAGCCGTTCGGGCCGCTGGTGACGACACCGCGCCTACGACCTCGAACCGTTGATTTCCGGGCTCTGGCCAGTAACGCGATAGTCGACGAGCAGATAGCCGGTCGGTGAGACCTTGCTCCGGATCGTTTCGAGCGCAATCGTTGGCAAGCCGTCGAGGAGCCGCCGTCCGCGGCCGGCGATCCGCGGCGCTATCACGAGCCTGAGTTCGTCGACAACGCCGGCGGCGAGCAGCGCCTGCGCGACCGAGATGCTCGCGTGGACGCCGACATCGCCTCCGCGCTGCTGCCTGAGATCCCGGGCGAACTCGACCAGGCCGCCGTCGAGCACCGTCGCGTTGGCCCAGCCCCGGTCAAGGGGCGTCGAGGTCGCGACGTACTTGGTGACCCCGTTGATGAATGCCGCGAACGGCTGGATCTGGCTGCCCGGCCAGAACTGCGCCCACTCGGCGTAGCTACGGCGGCCGAGGATGACCGCGTCCTGTGCCCCGATCACCGCGGCAAGGTTGGCGTCCATCACGTCGTCCCAGTCGGCGAAGAAACTATCCGGGTCCTCGGCGACCCCGTCGAGGGACAACAACTCGTACACGACGATCTTGCGCACGCCCGCACCTCCGATTGGTCTCGATACGACTAGTTGACTGCTCAACCCGCCGGAACTCATCGCTGCGACGTGCATGCCGGCGTGGCCGTGCTGGCGGCGGCTAGGAGCGCTTAGAGGCCAGAGACGGCCGCGATGCCGGCCTGAATGGTCCGGGACGGGCCGTCCGGTGCCGGGGGCGCGAGCAGGACGAGCCGGTGGACGCCCGCCTGGGCGAACTCCGCGGCCAGGCCCCTGGTGATCTCGCCGCGCGGCGTCACGCTGATCTCCAGCTCGCCAAGCTCGACGGGGCGCTCGACCCGGCCGGCGGCGGCCGCCAGCCCGGCCACCGACGCGGCGGCCTGCTGCGGGGTCAGCGCGTACCCGTACCAGCCGTGGGCGCGGGCGACGGCCCGGCGGTAGGCCGGGCCGGTGTGGCCGCCGACGACCAGCGGGACGGGCCGCTGCAGCGGGCGCGGGTGGGCGTCGACGCCGGCGAAGTCGGCGAAGCGGCCGTGATAGGCCGGGTGCTGGTCGTACCACAGTGCCTGCATGGCGTCGAGGTACTCATCGGTGACCGCGCCGCGCTCGGCGAAGTTCGCGCCCACGGCCCGGAACTCCGGCTCGAGGTAGCCGGCCCGATGCCGAGCATGACGCGGCCGCCGGACAGCACGTCAAGGGACGCCACCTGCTTGGCCAGCACCACGGGATTGCGCTGCGGCAAGATGACGATCCCGGTCGCCAGCCGGATGGTGGCCGTGTGCGCGGCGGCCCAGGCCAGCGCGAGGAGCGGGTCCAGCGCCGGGTCCTGCGGGTGCATCGGGGACGGGCGCACCTGCGGGTCCGGCAGCACGACGTGCTCGCCGGCCCACAGCGAGTCGAAGCCGGCCGCCTCGGCTTCCCGCGCCGCCTGCGCCGCGGCGCCCGGCTGGCTCATTGATCCCATGTTGACGTGTACCAGGCCCAGCCGCATGCCCGTATCACCTGCCATCTCGTCAGAAGTTCGGCCTCACCGTACCGCCTGCGGCCGCGCCGGCCCCGGATCGGGAACAGCGCGGTCTGCCCGGTCGCCTCGCGCGGACGAGCCGGTGGCGCAAAGGGGGCGTCACCGGCTCGCGGCTGGCGCCCGGTGACATGCCACGGGCGCCCGTCTTAGGGTGCTGTCAGCAGACAGTGGTGAAGGCGGACGTGCTGATGATGCCCTGACCAGTGATGCCACGGCGACAGCGACGCGAACCCCTCGGGAGGCGCGCTGGCGAAGCCGTCACCGCGGCTTGAGCCAGCTTCCCGGCAGCGGCCGGGCGGGGTTCCACGGCGCCGGGGGCCGGGGCGCGGGCCTGGCTTGCGCCTCCGCGGGCTGGGGGCGGCTGAGCCGGTCCGCGCGCTGGGCGCGCATGGGCTCGGGCAGGTCCATGGCGGCGAAGGCGGCCGGCCAGTCCGCCGGGCCGTAGCCGGAGCCGAGGTCGCCGTGGTGCAGCTCGACCTCGACCAGCCGCCGGGTCAGCAGCAGGGCGGCCGGGAACGGCGCTGAGTCCAGCATCCGCACCTGGAACTGCCAGGCCTCGTCCGGCAGCTGCCTGGCGACGGTCCGCAGGGCCATCGCGGAGTCGGCCAGGTCGGCCATGAGGGCCGCCGCATTCTGGCCGGCCCCCTGCTCGATGCCCGCTTCCCGCGCGTCCGCGCTGGCGTACGCGGGGCGGGACTCCTCCGACCTGGCGCCGACCAGCAGGTTCCGCATGGCGTCGGCGTTGCGGGCCACGTGCGCGACGACATGCGCGCGGGTCCACCCCGGCAGCAGCGACGGGGCCCGCAGGTCGGCCTCGGACAGGGTGCGGGCGTCGTCGAGCAGCCGCTGGGTGGCCGCGTCGACCTGGTCACTCAACTCGCGCAGTGCTGGGTCCATCAGGCCAGCCTAAGCCTGCTCCGAGGTGACGTAGTCGCGGACCTGCGGCGGCAGGGCTGGCCGGTGACCTGCTGCCAGGCTTTCCCCCGTGCCGTTAGCGCCGAGAGTCCGGCCGCTATTTGCGGCCGGACTCTCGGCGCTAAGCGTGAACCTGGAAAACCCGGGCCTACACCTCGGGGGACCAGCCGGGGATCGGGTAGGCGCGCAGCAGGTCGCGGACCTCGCCGGCGATGCGGTCCAGGGCCGCGTCGTCGTCCTTGGTCGCGGCGGTGATCGCCTCGTCCATCCAGGCCGCCAGCTGGGGCATGTGCTCCTCGGTCAGGCCGCGGGTGGTGATCGCCGGGGTGCCGAGGCGGATGCCTGACGGGTCGAACGGCTTGCGCTGGTCGAACGGGACCGAGTTGAAGTTCAGCTCGATGCCGGCCTTGTCCAGGGCCTTGGCCGCGGGCTTGCCCGCGATGCCCTTCGACGTGAGGTCCACCAGCAGCAGGTGGTTGTCCGTGCCGCCGGACACCAGGTCGTAGCCGCGGGCCGGTGAGCGCCTCGGCCAGGGCCTTCGCGTTGGCGACCACCTGCGCCGCGTAGCCGCGGAAGGACGGCTGCGACGCCTCGCGCAGCGCCACCGCGATGCCCGCGGTCGTGTGGTTGTGCGGGCCGCCCTGCAGGCCGGGGAACACGGCCTTGTCGATCGCCGTCGCGTGCTCGGCGTCGGTGAGGATCATCGCGCCGCGCGGGCCGCGCAGCGTCTTGTGCGTCGTCGTGGTGATCACCGGGGCGTGGCCGACCGGGGACGGGTGCGCGCCGCCCGCGATCAGGCCGGCGATGTGCGCCATGTCCGCGACGAGCACCGCGTCGACCTCGGCGGCGATCGCGGCGAAGGCCGGGTAGTCGATCGTGCGCGGTATCGCGGTGCCGCCGCAGATGATGATCTTCGGCCGCTCCTTCAGCGCCAGCTCGCGGACGTCGTCCATGTCGACCCGGCCGGTCTCCCGGCGGACCCCGTAGTGCACGGGGCGGAACCACTTGCCGGTCACCGACGCGGGCGAGCCGTGGGTGAGGTGACCGCCCGCCGACAGCGACATCGCCAGGATCGTGTCGCCCGGCTTGGCGAACGCCAGGTAGACGGCCAGGTTCGCCGGCGACCCCGAGTACGGCTGGACGTTGGCGTGGTCCGCGCCGAACAGCGCCTGCGCCCGCTCGATCGCGATCGTCTCGATCGGGTCGATCAGCTGCTGGCCCTCGTAGTACCGGCGGCCCGGGTAACCCTCGGAGTACTTGTTCGTCAGCACCGTGCCGCAGGCCTCGAGCACGGCGAGCGATACGTAGTTCTCCGACGGGATCAGCCGGAACTTCTCGGCCTGGCGGCGTGCCTCGTCGTGGATCAGCCCGGCGATCTGCGGGTCTTCAGCGTCGATGTGCGGGATAGGCGGCTGGTGCATCTCAGATGATCCTCCCTCGTCGGCATGAGGCTATCAACCAGCGAGAGAGCCGCGGGAAGCGGTTTTACCCGAGGTGAACGTCTAAGTGGACGCGGGCGCGTGGAACATGCACCCGTTCGGTACCTTCGGTTTCGTGAGCACCCCCATCATCCTTGACTGCGACCCCGGCATCGACGACGCGCTCGCGATCGCCTTCGCGACCGCCTCACCCGAGATCGACCTCGTCGGCATCACGACCGTGGCCGGCAACGTCGGGCTGGCCAAGACGACGGCGAACGCCCTCGCCGTCGCGTCGTTCGTCGGCGCGAAGGACGTGCCGGTGACCCCCGGGTCCGCCGTGCCGCTGCTGCGCCCGGCGCTGCGACGCCGGGCACGTGCACGGCGACTCCGGCCTTGGCGGCGCGGTCCTGCCGCCGCCCGCGCGGGCCGCGGAGGACGGGCACGCGATCGATTACATCATCGACACCATCGGCGCCGCGCCCGGGGAGATCACGCTGGTCGCCACCGGGCCCGCTGACCAACATCGGGCTGGCGCTGCGCCGCGAGCCGCGGCTGGCGACCTGGGTCAGGGACTTCGTGATCATGGGCGGGTCGGCGTCGCGCGGCAACGTGACCCCCGCCGCGGAGTTCAACATCTGGGCCGACCCCGAGGCCGCCGCGATCGTTTTCAGCGCGGGGTGGACGGTGCGGATGATCGGGCTCGACGTCACGCTGCTCGCCCGGGCGACGTCCGCCGTCCAGGAGCGCATGCGCTCGCTCGGCCCGCTCGGCTCGCAGCTGCTGCTCCCGGCGCTCGCGCAGTACCGGGACTCGGCCGACACGACCGGCGAGCCGCCGGTGCACGACGTGTGCGCGATCGTGTCGATCGCCGACCCCGCGGTGTTCGCGTACACGCCGGCGCTGGTGCAGGTGGAGACGCACGGGACGCTCACGTCCGGGATGACCGTGACCGACTTCGCGGCGCCGGCCGGCCACAACACGCAGGTCGCCACCGGGATCGACGCCGAGCGCTTCTGGACGACCGTGCTCGGCGCCTACGGGACGCTGCCGGTCGCGCGCGCGTAGCCGGTCATCGCGGCAGCGCCCGCTGGCCGAGGTCGCGCGGCGGCGCGGCGGCGGAACAGGAGGAACGGGCCTGTCCCCTGGAAGGCTAAGGCCCGGTTTTGGTGACGTCGGCCAGCCGAAAGGAGTCGGCGGTCGCGATCGTCATCTCGTGCGCCTGGACGGCCTGCTCACCCACCTCGACCAGGTCGCAGTAGCTCCACTGCTGCGCGGCGACGCCGGGCGCGCGGAGCCAGGCCGTGGCGGACCGGCACCAGACCGTCAGGCCGCTGGCGATCGAGAGCACCGCCATGTCGGCGGCGTGGTCGTCGGCGCGCACCAGCCTGCCGCTGAACCCCCGGGTGCTGAGGTCCTTCTCCAGCTCGGTCATCGCGTCCGCGGCGGTGACCGGGTGCCTGCGGCCGCCCATGGCGCCGGCGGCGGGCGCCGGGAGCGCGAACCAGACCGCCTTGCCGCGTATCCCCGTGCCGGACAGCCGGGACCTGGTCAGGTGGTGGCCCCAGGACCCGCTGGACAGCTCGTGCACCACCTCGAGGCCGCGGCCGCTCATCGCGTCGGCCGGCGCCCGGCCGACGGTGCGGCCGGGGACGTTGCCGCGCACCCAGCCGGGGAGGGTGTCGAAGACCTTGCAGACGAGCTCCACCTGCTGGCCGGTGCCGCGCAGGTAGAGCCAGAGCTCTGGGTTCACCGGAAGCGACTGCCGACTGGCTCGCGTGCAGGGTGTTGGCGGCCAGCTCGCTGACCATCGTCACCCCGTCGTCGATGGCCTCCCGCGTCGAGGGCGAGCTCGCTCGCCACCCGCCGGAACAGGCGGCGAGCGACGCCCGCGCAGGTTGGGTCCCCCGGTAGCACCCACGCGCCGCACGCGCGCGTCTGCACCATCCGCAACCCGTCATCCATATCGGTGCCTCCGGCTTAAGCCGCCCGGTCGTGCCATCAGAGCCCTGGTCGATCAGACTGCCAGGCCCCCCTGTCCGGTCTCTGATTCCGTATCTGTGAAGCACATGTTCTGAGTCGTGTGCGTCACTTCACATTACTCTGCGGCCTTCTGGATACGGAAGTGAAATCCGTCTCAATAAGAGGCCGTGCCCACTCATGAATCGGGTCAAATGCGACATTCAACACACCTAAAAAAAGGAGCCGTACAATTACCTACGCCCCTTAATGCGCTATGTACGTCGGCTGATCATTTCCCGCATGTGAGGGAAAGTGCGCATCCGATCGCATAAAGTTCGCAGGTCAGCGGCGCACATCGATGCCCAATCGATGATATCCCCAATGACCACTTGTTTCACACGACTCGCACGGCTATGCGATTGCGCCAACAGCAACCGATTGCCGACCCCCTATAGCCTGCCCCTGTACCGCGAGAGTACATTCTCAGGTGGCGATAGGGGCCGCAGCACGGCGCCTGGCCGCCAGGGCTCACGAGACAGGGCTCACGGAAAACACGAGGGTCCCCTGGGATGCACCCCAGGGGACCCTCGTGCCGTGCGTCACGACATCCGGCCGCATGCCTAGATGTCGTAGCGCCCCCCCTGCACGTCTAGCAGGAACCTGGCGAACGCGGCCCGGTCGACGACGTGCGCGCCGCCCTCCGGGCGCTTGCTGTCGCGTACCGCGGTGACGCCGGGCAGGTTGACGGCGACCTCAACGCAGCCCCCGTTGAGCGCGCTCAGGCTGGCCTTCCGCCAGATGGCTTGAGACAGGTCGTTCACTTGCAGTTACTCCATTCTCTTGGCGAGTGTTTCGAGGTACACCGTGGTGTCCTCGGGTTCGAGCGCCGCGTCGCACGCGCGCTCGAACGACTGGACGTAACCGTAAACGGCCTCGGGCCCGCTCACTTCCTCGACGGCGTAGTCGGTCTCCACGAACACGATGGGCGGCTCGTCGTCGAGGAAGCCGAAGATGTTGACCATGGAGAAGATGCCGGTCGGCGGCCCGTCGTCGAACCGCTGGATGCGCAGCTCGATGTTGCGCCGCCTGCTCATCTCCGCCAGGTGCTCGATCTGCTCCCGGCGGTCGCTGTGCATCCCCCACCGGTAGCGCAGCGAGGCCTCGGTGATCACCGCGGACAGCCGCGGCGCCGTCCCGTCGGTGCGGTCGAGGATCTCCTGCCTGCGCAGCCGCGCCTTGACCGCCTTGCGCCGCCAGGCGGGCGGGCGCGCGCCCGACTTGAACTGCGCCTCCATGTAGGCCGGCGTCTGCAGCAGGCCGGGCACGACGAGCGGCATGTAGACCTGGATGGTGGCCGCGTCGTTCTCGTAGCCGGGGAACTCGTTGTCGAAGATCTCGCCGTACTCCCGCCACCAGGGACGGACCCGGCAGCGGACCGCGAGTTCCTCGATCTCGTCCCGCTCCGCGCCCTCGACCTCGTAAATGCGGATGAGGTCGCGGATGTCGCTCATCTCCGGCCGCTTCCACTGGTTGGCCTCGAACCGGCCCACCTTGCCGCGGCCCCAGTTGAGGATGTCGCAGACGTGATTAGCGGTGTAGCCGGTGGTGCCGCGCAGCTCCGCCAGCCGCAGGGACAGGCGCCGTTTCGCGACGGTCGCGCCATAAGCGTCATCGCTCATCGCTGCCCTCCTCCGAAATACAGACATTCAGTGGTTTGTCGGTATTTCGCACACTTGCGAGCTTGCACGTGCCGCACCTCCGGCGCATACTTGCGGATGCGTACATGAGCTTAACCAAATTGCGATTCACAAATCAAGCCTTTTCAGCAGGCAGCGTTGAGGATTTTCCTAGGAGAAGCGGGCCGATGCGTACCGCGCGCAGCGCTGCGCCGCGCGCGCCGCTCGAGCCGACGGCCGTGCCCGGCCGGATGCGCGCGACGCGACGGCTAGGACATCTGGCGGGTCGGCCCGCCACGTCATCGAACTCGCCGTTCCTGGCCCCGTCGATAAAGCACTCCCACTCGTTCCTGTCGAACACCAGGACCCGGCCGGCCTGGTCGCCGGCCACGCGCATCAGCACCCAGTCGCCGCGGGCCCACCGGCGGCTGAGCGGAAAGGCGACCTCAATCGAGCCGTCGTCGTCACCGGACCGCTCCCAGGCCAGCGCGGCCGGGTCGATGCCCAGTTCCTCCGGTGTCGGCTTGATGACGTCCTCCCTGGTGAGCTGGTACCGGGCTCGGTCTAACGGCTTCCGGCGACCGCGCAGTACAGCCAGCGGGAGCCGTCGCTGTCGGCCAGCTTGCACGTCCTCGGCCCCCCACAGGCCGCTGTAGGTGATCGCCGGCGCCGCGCCCTCATACGGCGGGATCACCTCAAGCCCGTCGAAGAACCGCGCGATCTGGGCCTTCGAGCGGAAGTGCATCTGCTCGGTCGCGTGGTCGAAGACGCGCCGGAACCCGTCGACCGCCATCGGCGGCTTGGCGTCGTCGGTGAGGTGCGACAGCGACAGGTAGCTGCCCGGCCGCATCGCCGCGCACGTAGCGCGCCACCAGGCTCCACGGGTCATCCGAGTCGGCGACGAACATCAGCACCGCGGTCATCAGCAGGCCGGTCGGCTCGGCCGGGTCGATCAGCTCGCGCACGGCCGGGTGGCCGAGGATCGAGTCCGGATCGCGCAGGTCCGCGCAGAGCACGCTCACCTGTCCCGACTCGTCGAGGATCCCCTGGCTGTGCAGTTCCACCATCGGGTCGTTGTCCACGTAGACGACGCGGGCGTCCGGGTGGATCTTCCTGACCACCTCGTGCGTGTTCCCCACGGTCGGCAGCCCCGAGCCGATGTCGAGGAACTGCCTGACTCCCTGCCGCGCGATCCAGGCCGCCGCCCGCTGGTGGAACCCGCGGTTGGACCAGGCACAGTCCCTGATCTCCGGCACCACGGTCAGGATGCGCTCCGCGGCGGCCGCGTCGGCCTCGAAGTGATGGGTCCCGCGCAGCATGTAGTCGTAGATCCGCGCCGGGGACGGCCTCGTGACATCGAGGCCGTCCGGTTGGCGCAGGGCCTTGGTCATCAAGGGCCTCCGGTGGCTGTGGGTGGCGTGTGACGAGTTTGACACGCAGCGCAGCGGCGAGGAACGGCGCGGCGCAAAGATCGGCAGTTCTACCTATCGCTCCTTCAGCGCCACGACACGGGTCACCGCCGACCCTGGACGACGGTATGTCGCACCTTCACCAGGTGCGCCAGCCGGAGAAACCAGTTCGCGCATGCCGGGGTCAGGAAACCGGGCACAATGGACAGCAGAACCCATCCGCGACCAGTTGGCAGCAAGCGAACTCATGGCAGAAGGCGTCCAGAACCCGAAAGTGCTCGTCGTCGACGACGAGCCGAACATCCGCGAACTCGTTCAGGTGGCACTGAACTTCCACGGCTGCGTCGTGACCACCGGCGCGACCGGCGAGGACGCGCTGCAGCTCGCGTACGCCTACGAGCCCGACCTGATCGTGCTCGACGTGCTGCTCCCCGACATCGACGGGTTCGAGGTCTGCAGGCGGCTGCGCTCGGTGGCCAACGACGTGCCGGTCATCTTCCTGACCGCGAGGGACGCCACCGCCGACACGGTCACCGGGCTGACGATCGGCGGCGACGACTACATCACCAAGCCGTTCTCCGTCGAGGCCCTGGTCGCGCGGGTGCGCGCGGTGCTGCGCCGCACGGCCAGGCACCGCGGCCGGGCGGCGGAAGCGGGCCGCCCAGGACGCCGGACGGCCAGGACGACGCCCAGGCCACGCTGCGCGTCGCCGACCTGGAGCTCGACGAGGACCACTGGACGGTCCGCCGGGCCGGCGTCCCGGTCGAGCTGTCGCCCACGGAGTTCCGGCTGCTCGCCTACCTGATGCGCAACCAGGGCCTGATGCTCACCCGCAAGCAGCTGCTCGACAACGTCTGGGGCTGGGAGTACGCCGGGCAGTCCCAGGTGCTCGAGACGTACGTCAGCTACCTGCGCCGCAAGCTCGACCCGCTCGGCCCGCCGCTGATCCACACCCAGCGCGGCGTCGGCTACAGCCTGCGGCCGCCGGATGAGGGTCCGGTGAGGCTCACGGCCAGGCGCGCGCGCGGCTGACGCGGCGCTCGCTGTCGCTGCGCGCCCGGCTGCTGGCCGGCCTGATCGCGCTGACCACGACCTTCCTCGTGGTGATGGGCGTGGTCACCACCGTCGTGCTCGGCACGCTCGAGCGCAACCAGCTCAACGCCGAGGTCAGGCTCGCCTCCAGGCAGTCGGTGATCGGGATAGCCGCGGGCGCCGACGGCTTCGCCGCCGCCTACCTCTCGCTCGACAGCGGCGCCACCGGCACGCTCACGCCCGACTCGCCCACCGCCGACACCCTGCTCGCCGAGGTCCGCAGCCTCTCCGGCCTGCCCAGGCGCGAGGTGTACGACAAGCTCGGCAAGCTGGCCGAGTTCGAGCGGCCGTTCGACCTCAGCATCGGCGGCGCGCCGACCGTGCGCGCCGCCTGGCGCAGCGTGCCCGCCCAGGCCACCGTGTCGGCCAAGAACATCATGCCGCCGGGCCCGGCCATCATCATCGTCGGCCGCCCGGCGAGCGACGCGTCAAGCAACATGCGCGGCATCGTCCTCACCGAGCTGATCACCGGGGGCGCGCTCATCGCGCTGCTCGCGGTCTGCGGTAACTGGCTGATCGGCCGCGGCCTCGCCCCGCTGCGCCGGATGGCGTTCACCGCCGACCTGATCACCCGCAGCGGCGACCTGGCCGCGCGGATGCCCGACGCCGACGGCCAGCAGGAGACCGGGCGGCTCGCCGCGGCGATCAACACGATGCTCGACCGGATCCAGCAGTCGTTCAGCGCGCGGCTGCGGTCGGAGCAGAAGGTCAGGCAGTTCGCCGCGGACGCCTCGCACGAGCTGCGGACGCCGCTGACCACCATCCGGGGGTACGCGGAGCTCTACCGGGCGAACGCGCTCGGCCCCGACGAGCTGCCCAACGCGATGCGGCGCATCGAGCAGGAAGCGGAGCGCATGTCCATGCTGGTCGCCGAGCTGCTCGAGCTGGCCCGGCTTGACCGCCCGTCGTCGCTCGACCTGTCGGAGACCGACCTGACCGTCCTCGCCAAGGACGCCGTGGCGGACGCGCGGGCGGTGGAGCCGGACCGTGAGGTGCGCACGTCCGTGCCGCGCAGCCTCGTGGTCACCGCCGACGAGCCGCGGATCAGGCAGGTGCTCGCCAACCTGCTCGGCAACGTCCGCGCGCACACGCCGCCGGCACCCCGGCCACCGTCCGGCTGTACGCCGAAGGGAGCGGCGCGGTCATCGAGGTCAGCGACCAGGGGCCGGGCATGTCCGAGCACGACGCGGCCATGGCCTTCGACCGCTTCCACCGCGGCGAGGGCGCGCTCGCCGCGGCCGCCACCGGGCGTCCCAGCGCCGGGCGGCCGCGACGGGACCGAGGTGGCGAGCAGCGGCCTCGGCCTGTCCATCGTCGCAGGCGATCGCGACGGCGCACGGCGGGCACGCCGACCTTGCCTCCGCCCCGGAAGGGCACGACCGTCCGCCTCTGGATCCCCCGCCGGGATCAAACCAGTGATTCCGAACGAGTGCATGCTTCGCCCGACCCGCTAGCACGCGCCTAGGCGCTCGCGGGTTATGCGGCGCCTGCCTAGAGCCGCCAAGGACCTTACCGCAGCCCGCAGGCCTTCCTGGCTACGGCGCGACGGGCGCCGCGGTTTTGCGGCGTCCCCCGTGGGGGAGTCTACAGGACCGCCAGGGGGGTCGTCCCCCCGCGAGCTACAGGACCTTGGTGCCGTACATCTCGCCGAGGGGGTCGGCGAGGAGTTCCAGGCGGACGCCGTCCGGGTCCTTGAAGTAGATCGAGGTGCCGCTCGCCACCTGGTACTCCACGCCGGCCGCGTCGAGCTTGCCGCGCAGGTACTCCCACTTCTCCTGGGTCACCGAGATCGCGATGTGGTTGAGGTTGCCGAGCGTCTCCAGGTACGGCCCCAGGTCGAGGCCGGGGAAGTCGAAGAACGCGAGCAGGTTCCCGTTCCCCACGTCGAAGAAGAAGTGCGTCGACCCCTTGTAGTCCCGGTTGCCGAACAGCTCGGTGAGCGGGAACTCCAGGATGCCCTGGTAGAACTTGATCGTCTGCTCGACGTCGGAGCAGATCAGCGCCGCGTGATGGATGCCGCGCGCGGACGTCGCCGGGCGGCCCTGGCGTGATGTACGCGGCCTCAAGGCGCGCGCGCTCGGCCTTGATGGCCTTCAGGTCGATGTCGGTCATGGCTCCCCCTCCGGTGTCACCACGCACCCGTTCGGACATGACCTGGTATCTTGAGTCTTAGAGGACCCGGAGCTCGACGGAGATGTTGCCGCGGGTCGCCCGGGAGTACGGGCAGACCTGGTGGGCCGCCTCGGCGAACTCGCGGACCTTGTCCCGCTCCATCCCGGGGACGTGGATGACCAGGGTCACGACCAGGCCGAACGCGTCGCCGTCGGGGCCGATGCCGACCTGCGCGGTCACCGTGGAGTCGCCGAGCGCGGCGTGCTCGCGGCCCGCGACCAGGCGCAGCGCGCTGTGGAAGCAGGCGGCGTAGCCGGCACGCGAAGAGCTGCTCCGGGTTGGACGCCGGCGCCGGTGCCGCCCATCTCCGGCGGGAACGCCAGGTCCAGGTCGATCCGGCCGTCAGAAGTGGCGACGTGGCCGTTACGGCCATCGCCGGTCGAGGTCGCCTCGGCGGTGTAGAGAACCTTATCGGGCATACCCGTAACCCTATCGTGATAGCGGCCTGCCGGCGGACGCCGCGTCTTGTCGGCTGCGGCCGGGCCGCGGGAGAGGACGCTGACCGGGGCGCGCAGGATCTCCGCCACCGCGTCGGGCCAGTCGTCCGCCGTCACGCGCTCGGCCGGATCGTAGACCGGGCGGGCCTTCAGCAGCGCGCCGGTGAGCGACTCCTGGTAGGCCAGGTCGCGGGGCGGGCCGGGCTCGATCCGCGTGCACGCGGCGGCCGGCCAGGTCGTAGGCGCGGCAGATGCCGCAGCTGCCCCTGTCGTGGGCCGGCGGCGGTGTCGAGGTGGGTGAGGGCGACCGCGTCCACTCCCCCGGCGACCTCGGCGGCGTAGCCGAGGGCCAGCGCGTCCAGGTGGCCGAGGCGGAACGGGCCCTGCCAGCGGCCGTTCGCGTTGTGCCGCTCGGGGATGCCGAGCGTCGGGTCCTCGGTCGGGAACGGGCCAGGGCCGTGCCGGGTCTGGTAGGTGCGGGTGACGCCGAGCCTGGTCGCCGCCGCCCGGCTGCGCCCGCTCTCGCGCAGCAGCGTCTCCGCGTTCTCGAACGTCGTCGTCGACCAGGTCGTGTACGGGTGGAAGCCGCGCCACTCGTCGAGCAGGACGCCCTGGGCGCCCTCGAAGACGACGGGTCCCTGCCTTGAGCAGCCCGGCCAGGTAGCCGTCGCCGGCGAGGGTCACCCGGCCGGCGACGGTGCGGTAGACGGCGGCCACGTCGGCCGCCGCCGGGAGGTCGTCGATGACCGCCCGGAACTCGGGGAGCGAGGCGAGTTCGGCATCCCGGCGAGCCCGGCGAGCTCGCTCGTCAGGCGGTCGCGGACGAGGGTGAGCTTGCGTTCGAGGATGCGCGGGGCTCGTCATGTCGGCGACGCGGGGCGCGTCCTGCGGGTAGCGCGAGCGCGTAGCTGGCCGTCTCGCCGATGCCCATGCCGCACGAGCCGTGCCGGCCGTCGCCGCGTGCCGCCTCGCGCGCCTGGTTGGCCGCCCGGTGGTACGGCGTGGTGAGCAGCGCGTCCCGGTCGATCGCGACGAGGCCGAACGGGTCGGGGACGCCGAGGCCCGCCAGGTGCTCCGCCTCCGCGACCAGCGCGAGGGGGTCGACCAGCATGAACCTGGACAGGAACGTGCGGGTCCCGGGGGTGAACGTGCCCGAGCCGAACTGGGCGAACGCGTGCGGCTCGCCGCCTGTGCCGCCGCCGCCGCGCGAGCACGTGGTGCGCCGCCTGCGCGCCGCCGTTGAAGCGGACCACCGCCTGGACCGGGCGGCCCCGCGCGCCTCGGCGGCTCGGCGCCCGGCGCTCTGCGCGCAGAGCCAGTCCACGATCGTGCCCTTGCCCGCGTCGCCGTAGCCGAGGTCGACGACGATCACGTGACCGTTCACAGCAGCACGCTGCCAGGAGGAAGGTCAGAGCCGTCGTCCCGGAACGGTGCGGCGTCCGGCCGGGCCCGCGGGCACGGCGCGCGGCGGGCCGGCCGCGGGCCGACGGCGCGCGCGCGGCGGCCCGCCGTGCCGCCGTGGTAGGCGCCGATGCCCGCCAGGGCCCGCCCGACGGTCGAGCCCGCGGTCGAGCCGACGTCCTGCAGGTCGGCCAGGCCCTCGTCCAGGTCGATCGCCTCCTCGCCGAGCCCGACGGTGAGCGCGATCGTCTCGCACACGGCGTCCAGGTCGGCCAGCTCGATGACGTTCTGGCCGAGCAGGCCGCGCCAGGTGCCGAGTACCTGGCCGTCGCCGGCGTAGGAGGCGCCCTCGGGCAGGATGTAGTAGGTGTCCCAGCGCCTGGTGAGCTGCGCGACCAGGTTGCGGATGGCGACCGGCTGCGGGAGCTCGTCGCCGATCCAGGCGCTGACCTCACGGGGCTTGACCCGCGGGTAGGGCATCTCGTCGCCGATGATGAACAGGTAACCGCGCTTGCCGCGCTTCTCGAAGCAGTCGGCGGCGGTGTGCCGGGCCATGAAGTACATGGCGAGCTCGTAGGACTCGGTCTTCTGGCCGCCGCCCCCGCCCTCGAGCAGGATGCGCTCCAGGTCGCTGTCCATCCGGTTGTCCGACTCGAACTGGCCGACCTGCAGCGGCGCCCGGTCGCAGGTCGCGTCGCCGATCGCGCCGAACATGATCTGCGGGTCCGCGACGTAGCGGCTGTCCTTCAGCAGGCCGAGGAGCTTGGGGAGCTTCTTCTGCAGCGTCCGCGGCACCGCCGCCCATCGAGCCGGTGACGTCGAAGAGGACGGCGATCGCGAGCGACTGCGGGTGCTCGTCGCTGTCGCGGCTCTCCCGCCTGCCGACGTCGAACGGGTCGAGGTCCGGGTGCACGGTGCGCGCCCCTGAGTCGCTGTAGGCTGAAGGCGCTCTTGCCGCCGCGCAGCCGCTCGGCGGTCTCGTAGACGTCTGCTGACCAGTCGTCCGCTTCCCATGGCGGTTCTCCTTGCCGGTATTTCTGGTGATGCGGGTCTGGCGGCGCTGGTGCGCTGCGTTCAGGCCAAGGGCTGACCGACGGAGGTTGGCCCGACGAGCGGGCCCTGGGCCCCGTGGGCCACATGTCCGCCTGGGCACTCGGGCCGCAGTGGCCCAGGATTCGCCTTCGCTGAGCCGGCGGTGCGCATAGGGCCGACATAGAGCGTGATCTTGGCGGCACGTAGGCAAGTCGGTGACATGGTCATGGCGTAGGCAGGTGCGGCGGTTAGGGGCGGGCGGCTTCCTCGCTGGCCGGGCGGAGCAGGGCCGGGTGGAGGAGCGTCGCGTCGCCGCGGCGGTAGAGCTTCGCGCGGGGGCCGCCGCGCGGGCCGCCGGTCTCGGTGTGGCCGCCGGTGGACTCGACGAAGCCGGGGACGGAGAGGACCTTGCGGTGGAAGTTGCCCGCGTGCAGCTTCTCGCCCCAGACGGTCTCGTAGACCTCGCGGAGCTCGGAGATCGTGAACGGCTCCCTGACGAACGCCGTCGCCAGCGGGGTGTACTCGAGCTTGGCCCTGGCCCGCTCGACCCCGTCGGCGAGGATCTGCGCGTGGTCGAAGGCGAGCGGCAGGTCGGGCCAGTGACGGCGACCGGGGTCCAGCCGGGCGTCGGCCGCGTCGGTGCCCGGCGTCGCCTCCGGCATCTCCGGGGCGAACGCCAGGTAGGCGACGGAGATGACGCGCATCCGCGGGTCACGGCCCGGGGCGCCGTAGCTGCCGAGCTGCTCAAGGTGGGTGGCGCGGAGCTGAGGGCCTGCCTCTTCGGCCAGCTCGCGGGCCGCGGTCTGCGCCAGGTCCTCCTCGGTCCGCTCACCGTCCGGGCCGGTGCGCGGCCGGACGAAGCCGCCGGGCAGCGCCCAGCTCCCCCGGTACGGCTGCCCGCCGCGCCGGACGAGCAGCACCTGCAGCTGGGCGTCCCTGATCGTCAGCGCCACCACGTCGACGGTGACCGCGACCGGGTCGTAGGCGCGCGGATCGTATCCCGCCAGGAAGCTTCTCCGCGTCATTGCGTGTCGTCCACGCGCAGCCACCACCCGTTCGGGATCCTCATCGTTGATTCTCTGTATTGAGAAGAACTCGCTTTGAGAATAACTTGTCTGACGGAGGGTCAAGGCGAGGTCACAGGCGGCGCCAATGGCGCCAGCTGTTCGGGACTGGGTGGTGCCCGGTTTCGCCGCTGGCGCTAGCGCGACGATCGGCGGCCGCCTCATGCGGTGGCGGCGGGTCGAACGGATGCCCGCGAGTCATGATAGCATGGCAAGACTCGGTCAACGGCGCCCCGTGCTCTCCCTGGCCAGGTCCCGTCCAGCTCAGCCTGGTCGCCGTAGGCCTTCGGCACTCGACGACCACGCCGGGCAGTCGCTTCAGCGTCGACGTCGCCGACCTCGGCGGTACGCCAGCAGCAGTTCATCATGGCATCACGACGCTGCACTCCCGCGGTCAGAAGGTCATCCTCTCGATCGGCGCAGGAACGGCGTGATCAGCGTGAACGATGCCGCCATCGCTGCCGCTTCGCGAGCAGCGTCGACTCGATGATCAAGCAGTACGGATTCGACGGAGTCGACATCGACCTCGAGACGGGGTCAATCCCGCTTCCATGGCCTCGGTCCTCGAGCAGCTGTCAGCGACGTCGGCCCAGCCTGTCATCACCCTGCCCCGCGACCGTAGCGTGGGGTTTAGCGGCCGATGGTGAGGCTGCGGCCCTGGGCGGCGGCCAGGCCCGCGCCGCCGGCCGCGATGCTCTCGACCAGGCGGATCAGGGTGTTCTTGACCGAGGCCTGGTCGCGGGCGTCGCAGAGCACCAGGGGCACGTCCTCGTCGAGGTCGAGCGCGAGGCGGACCTCGGCGAGGTCGTAGCGCGGCGCGTCGTCGAAGCAGTTGACGGCGACGATGAACGGCAGCTCGCGCGTCTCGAAGTAGTTGACCGACGGGAAGCAGTCGTCGAGCCGGCGGACGTCGGCGAGCACGACGGCGCCGAGGGCGCCGTAGGCGAGCTCGTCCCACATGAACCAGAAGCGCTCCTGCCCGGGCACCCCGAAGAGGTACAGCACGAGGCTGTCGCTGATCGTGATCCGGCCGAAGTCCAGGGCGACGGTCGTCGTCTTCTTGTTCGGCAGGCCGGCCAGGCTGTCCCGGCCGACGCTCGCGGTGCTCAGCGGCTCCTCGGTGAGCAGCGGGCGGACCTCGCTGATGGCGCTGACCAGCGTCGTCTTGCCGGCGCCGAAGCCGCCCGCGATGAGGATCTTGTGCGCGGTCAGGGCCGCGTCGCTGGCGTGATCAGAGGGCACGAAGGCCATTGAGTATCTCCTGAAGCACGTCGTTGCCTGGGCGGAGGCCCGCTGGCCGCTGCCTGATCACGGTGACCGCCCCGGACAGGATCAGGTCACTGAGCAGGACGCGCACCACGCCGAGCGGCAGGCCGGTGCCGGCGGCGATGTCCGCCACCGTGGCCTGCCGCTGGCACAGGGCGAGGATCCTGCGGTGCTCCGGGGTGCGGCGCTGCGGGTCGTCGTCCTCCGGCGTCGCCGCCGGGCATGGCGACGACCACGGCGATGATGTCGAGCACCTCGCCGTCGACGGGCTCCGTCCTGCCGCCGGTCACCGCGTACGGGCGCACGACAGGGCCGGAATCGCGGCGGACCCACCGCGCGGGGGTACCGCCGAGTCGGGGGAGGAACTGTCGGGGGCGGCACCGCTCTCACTCCCCTGCCGCGGTCGCGCTTGCCGGGAACCGCGCGTGCGAGATCAGGTGCGGCCTGGCCCGCTTGACCAGCATCGCCATCTCGTACGCGACCATGCCCGCGTCCGCGTCCGCCGGGCAGAGCGCCGCCAGGCAGCTGCCCTCGCCCGCCGCGATGACGAACAGCAGCCCCTGCTCAAGCTCGATGACCGTCTGCCGGACCCCGCCCGCCTTGAAGCGCTCGCCGGTGCCCGTCGCCAGGCTCTGCAAGGCGGCGGCGACCGCCGCCAGGTGCTCGGCTTCCTCCCTGGACAGGTCCCTGGACGCCGCGAGCAGCAGGCCGTCCCTCGACAGGATGACGGCTCGCTTGAAGTCCTTGACGCGCGACGCGAGGTCGTCGAGCAGCCACGCGAGATCCCGCTCGCCCGCGCCCTCGTCACCAGTCATTACGCTTCCTCCTCGTTGTCCGGTGTCCATCCGCTGCGCCGCCTGTCATCCGGCTCGCCGGTCTCCCTCAGGTGATCATCGTCGGCCCGGCTCCTGTGCCAGCTTCGCTGCAGCGACGCGGCGAGCCGCCGCGCGTCGTCGGGCGCGGGCGCGTCCGTGGGCGCGGCCTCCCGGCCGGGCCCGCCGGGCGGTCTTGCTCTGCCTGGCTGCGCCTGCTTGTCCGGCCGGACGCGGCGCGGCAGGCCGTGGAACGTGGTCGCGGGCTGCCCGGCGGCGTCGCCTGTCGCCCTGCCTGGGTTCCGGCAGCGCGGGTGACGCGGCCGCGCCGACCAGGGACAGCGCGTTCGTGGCGCGCAGCCTGGCCGCCCCGGCCGGGCCGTCGGCGTCGGTGCCGGTCAGCACCAGCTCGTCCGGCAGCAGCACGATCGCCTTGGTGCCCCGGTAGGGCGACGGGGTGAGCGACACCTCGACGCCGTGCCTGCGGGCCAGCAGGCCCGCGACGAAGAGCCCGAGCCGGTCGGCGTCCACGATGTCGAAGTCGGGCGGGCTGGCCAGCCGCGCGTTCAGGTCGCTCAGCTGGTCGGGCGCGATGCCCAGGCCCCGGTCCTCGACCTCGATGGCGAAGCCGTTGGCGACCCGCTCGGCCCTGACCTCGACCCTGGTGGCCGACGGCGAGAACAGGGTCGCGTTCTCGATCAGCTCGGCCAGCAGGTGGATCATGTCGTTGACCGCGGACGCCGCCACGACCTCTTCGGTTTCCGTGCGGACGACGACCCGCTTGTAGTCCTCGGTTTCCGCCACGGCCGCGCGGATGACGTCGATGACCGCCACCTGGCCGATCCGCGGCCGCGCCGCGGGCGCGCCGGACAGCACCGTCAGGCTCTCGGCGTGGCGCCGCATCCGGGTGGTGAGGTGGTCAAGCGCGAACAGGTCGGCGAGCGCGGCCGGGCTGGCCGCCTGCTGCTCCAGCGTGTCGATGATGCGGAGCTGGCGCAGCAGCAGCGACTGGTTGCGCCGGCCCAGGCTGGTCAGCACCTGCCGGAAGCCGCCGCGCAGCCGCGCCTCGGCCGCGGCCGCCGCGGTCGCCGTGCCCTGCATGCTCGCGAGGGCCGCGGTGACGGCCGCGAACTCCGCGATCCTGGCGGGCCGCGGCCGGCGCGGCCTGCTGCGTCACGGCCTCCGCCGCTGCCGGCCCCGTCGCGCAGCCTGGCCACGGTCTTCGGCAGCTGCTCGTCGGCGAGGTAGCGGGCCAGTCGCCGCGAGGCCGGCCGGCCTCCCTGGCGAGCTGGCGGGCGAAGGTCCAGATGAGCGCGACCACGGCCAGGGCGACGAGGAGCCCGGACCCGGCCACCACCACCGCCTCGATGAGCGCCCGGTGCGCGGACGGGTGGACGACGTGGTGCAGCGCGCCGGCGAACACGGCGCCGGCGATGGCGGCCCACACGAGCACCAGGCAGACGGCGGGCACTGCCAGCCTGGCGGCGAGGTAGGACCCGATCGAGCGACCGGCGCTACGCGGAGGTCCCTGACCGGCGGAACTTGGTACCCCCATGCGGCCACTCCTGTGACTTCCGGCACGTCAAAACCCGTGCGTCAGCTCAGTCGTTCTTCCTTCTTATACTGATTGTCCGCCACTGAGACGGGCGGCATTGAGCACGAGATACCGGACCGTTACTTTTGAAAC
The DNA here is from genome assembly GCA_963735315.1 of uncultured Actinomycetota bacterium. Taxonomy (GTDB): domain Bacteria; phylum Actinomycetota; class Actinomycetes; order Streptosporangiales; family Streptosporangiaceae; genus Trebonia. The sequence goes on along the minus strand of CAVTKQ010000005.1, from coordinate 27,710 downwards.
TTATCCGCAACGGGGCATCAGTCGGCACGATGATCACTGAGCTGGCCTTATCGTCATTCTGTAAATTCATTCGAACATTTGATTGAACGGGCATCACATATTGACATCGCGAACTGCACTGAATATTTCAGCAAACGGTCCATCAAGGAAACTCGTCGATGATTTTAAATGCTTCGATGCAACCCGGGCGCCGGCCGGGAACGCCGGCGGGGCCGGCCCTGCCGCCGCCGGGGCCGCCTGACGCCCCTTCCGCGACGACCCTCTTGTTGACCGCTAAATCTTGCTGCCGGACAATTGCGGAGTCATGGTGCGGCAGACGGGCCGCACCGCCCACGTTGGCGTCCACTCATCCACTGATTCATCACCAACAGACAGGAGGATGCGGTGGCCACCGCAGGAGCGCGGGCAGGTTCCCAGCCGCCCACGAGCAGCCGGAATTTGTTTGTCCGCAACGCCACCGGCCTCGTACGCGAGCTGAGCGCGTTCGACGCCTTCAACTTGGTCTTCTCGGCGGTCCTTATCCCGGTCGGGATCACCGAGGTGATGGCCTTCACCCCGACGTTCTGGCCGCACGCCAACATGCTGGTGTCGTTCCTGCTCGCCACGCCCGCTGGTGGCGACCTGCGGCCTGGTCTACCTGTACTTCACGATCATCATGCCGAGGTCGGGCGGTGACTACGTCTGGGTGTCGCGGACGCTCAACCCGTTCCTTGGCTTCTTCACGAACTTCTCGCTGACGTTCGTCTTCCTGACCTGGATCGCGTTCAACTTCACCTACATGCTCAGCGTCATGGGGCCGTCGGTCGCGTTCGTGGCCGGGTGGAACGCGGGCTGGCTGACCTCGCCGGACAAGACCGAGCTGATGGTGATCTCGACCATCCTGACCGTCGTGTTCACCGGCGTGATGATCCTCGGCGTGCGGGTGGTCGCGAAGTACATGGCGGTGCTGTTCGCGGTCGTGTGGATCGGCATGATCGCCTGGCTGATCGACATGCTGATCGGCGGCCGCGGGACCTTCACGAGCACCTTCGCCGCGCACTCCGGCACCACCGTCCCGGGCGTGATCGCGACCGCCAGCCACGCCGGGTTCAGCGCGGCCGGCGGCATCGGCTGGGGCGCCACCCTGTTCGGCATGATCTACTGCTTCCAGGTCTACACCGGCTTCCAGTGGACCGGGTACTTCGCCGGCGAGATCCGCAACGTCCGCCGGACCGCCACCACCTCGATCCTCGGCGCGCTGCTGATCGCGGCCATCGGCTACGTCGTCGGCGCCGCGCTGATCTACAAGTACTACGGCTTCAACTTCTTCGGCTCGCTCGTGTACGACGGCCTCGGCGGCGGCTCGTCCAGCTGGAAGGGGCCGTTCCAGCCGTACCTGCCCGCGCTGGTCCGCTTCCTGCCCGGGCCGCAGTGGCTGCTGGTCTTCATCGCCATCACGTTCCTGCTCGCCATCCTGTGGTGGACGCCGACCGGGTTCATGATGGGCACGCGGAACATGTTCGCCTGGTCGTTCGACCGGCTCGCGCCGGAGAAGCTCACCACGGTCTCCGACCGGTTCCACACGCCGGTGATCGCGACCATCACCGTCGGCGTCATCGTCGAGCTGCTGAACTACCTGAACATCTACCAGGGCCTGGGCAGCTACCTGCTGAACATCATCGCGGTCATGGGCGTGGCCTTCATCATCTCGTCCATCGCGGCCGGGGTCACCCCCTGGCGGCGGCCCCAGCTGCACGGCCAGGGCCCGGGCTGGGCGAAGGCCACGGCTGGCGGGCGTCCCGGTCATCACGATCGTGGCGGCGATTTCCGCTATATCATGGGGTTTCGTGATCTATGTCGCGTTCCACACCGGGTTCGGCGGCTCGTTCGGGTTCAAGCCCATGCTTGAGGCCTTCACCGCCCCGCTGATCGGCATCGTCTACTACATCGCCGTCCGGCTCATCCGCCGGGCGCAGGGCATGCAGCTCAGCCAGGCCTTCACGGAGATCCCGCCGGAATGACGGACGATTTTCCCGCGGCGCCCGGCTTTCCCGCAGGGGAGAGCCGGGCGCCGCGTGATGCGGAGCCGGAAATGGCCGCGGCGGGCCGGTCCGTCGTCGCGGCCGCCGCGGCGCACTCCGTCCCGGTCCGGCTGATCGGCGGCGTGGCGATCTGGCTGCGGGCCTCGCCCGCGGCCCGCGCCGCGCTCGGGCGCAGCTACCCGGACATCGACCTGGTGGCGCACAAGAAGCAGGCACGCAAGCTGCGCGCCGTCCTCGAGGAGGCGGGCCTGGAGCCGGAGCGGGTGTTCAACGCCACCCACGGCGCCCGGCGGCTCCTTTACCACGGGCCCGGCGGCTGGCAGGTCGACATCTTCCTCGACACTTTCGAGATGTCGCACACGCTCGACCTGGGCACCCGGCTCGAGGCCGAGCCGGAGACGCTCGCCGCCGCCGAGCTGCTGCTCACCAAGCTGCAGATCGCCGAGGTCAACCGCAAGGACCTGTCGGACACCGCCATGCTGCTGTGGGACCACGCAGCCCGCGCGCCGCCGACGGGCCCGGCCTGCTGAACCTGGGCCCGGTGGCGGCGCGCTGCGCGGCCGACTGGGGGCTGTACACCACCGTGACCGACAACCTGGCGGCGTGCGCCGAGCTGCTCGGCTCGCTGATTCGCACCGACGCCGACCGCGCGCGGATCGCCGGGCGGGTCGCGGCCATCGCCGGCGCGCTGGAAGCCGCGCCCAAGTCGATGTCGTGGCAGCTGCGCGCGAAGGTGGGCCGCAGGAAGCGCTGGTACGAACTGCCTGAGGAGGTTATCCGTTGAGCATGCGCGTCTACTACGCGACCGACATCCACGGATCGGAGGTGTGCTGGCGCAAGTTCCTGAACGCGGGCCGGTTCTACAACGCCGACGTGGTGATCCTCGGCGGGGACATCACCGGGAAGGCCGTGGTGCCGGTGGTGGCGGCCGCGGGCGGCGGCTACCGGGTCAGGCAGTTCTCCGGTGACCGGGTGCTGGACGCGGACGAGCTGGCCGCAGCGGAGACGCGCATCAGGGACATGGGGTTCTACCCGTACCGGACCACCGAGGACGAGCTCGACGCGGTCTGGGACAAGCCCGAGGCGGTGAACGAGATCTTCCTCGCGCTGATGCGGTCGACGCTCACCCGCTGGCTCGACCTGGCGGCCGAGCGGCTCGCCGGGAGCGGGATCCGGCTGTACGCGATGGAGGGCAACGACGACCCGCCCGAGCTGTACGGGATGCTGCGCGACACCAACGTGCTGACCGAGACCGAGGACCGGCTCGTCGACCTCGGCGAGGGCATCACGATGGTCTCCTACGGCTACTCGAACCCGACGCCGTGGCACACCCCGCGCGAGCTGGACGACGACGAGCTCGAGCGGCGCATCGACAAGCTCGCCTCCCAGGTGACCCGGCCGGAACGGGCGATCTTCAACCTGCACGTGCCGCCCGCCCGCACCGCGATCGACAAGGCCCCGGCGCTCGACGGCTCGCTCAAGCCGGTCGTCAAGGGCGGCGCGGTGGTGATGCAGTCGGTGGGCTCGGAGGGAGTGCGCAGGCTGCTCGCCAAGCACGAGCCGATGCTCGGGCTGCACGGGCACATCCACGAGTCGCGCGGCGCGATCCGGCTCGGCCGGACGCTGGCGGTCAACCCGGGCAGCGAGTACGGCGACGGGATGCTCTGCGGCGCGCTGCTCGAGATCGACGGCAAGCGCGGCGTGCGGCACTACCAGCTGCCGACCGGCTAGCGGGCCAGTGGGGCGCGTGCTGCGGGCGCGCGCCTTACGGGCGGTCGTACCAGGGACCGATCCCTGCGCATGGCGGTCGGAGCTTCGTTCGCAGGGTTCCCGACAATCCACTCGCGCCGCAGTAGCGGATTCCGAGAATCTAGCCGATAATCGGAAGCATCGGATCATAGAAGGGAGGCGACCTTGTCCGTCGCGACTGAAGAACAGCGCATACGCAGCCTGTTCGAGCGAGTGGAGGCCATTGAGGAAGTAGCCAGTACGCTGCCTGAAGGCGACGATCGCCGCGCGAAGCTGCTAGCCGTCTCCCGTGATGCCCTCGCTGAGGAGGGCAGCGTCCGGCCAGTTATCGCCGCGAAGGTCCTAGGCCTCAGCGAGAAAACGGTCCGAGCCTGGGCAGCAGCCGGGCTTCTGTCGTCGCGGCAGCGATCGCCTCGACTGCTTCTCGACGTCCCCAGCGTGCACGAGATCAGCCATATCCTCCGCACGGTACGCGCCGACGGCCTCGACAGAGACCTGCTTGAGCACGTATGGCACCGCCTCGAAGACCAGGCCCTCCTCAACCGCGATGATCTCCAGGAGAGTATCGAGCAACTGCGCCGCGGTGAAGTTGTCGTCCTTCGCCCGGCACCGGATGCAGGCGAGTAGCACGTAAAGTAGTACATGTGCCTCTTGAGGTCATATCTACACTTCGTGCGCAACAACAGATAGCAGCCCTTGATCGGACGCATTCCCGGGCTTTCGGCGCGTTCCTCGACGACCTGGCTCGCAATGGCTGCGCCGCACTCGCCTACCGGCTGAGCGGTCCCACTCCGCTCAGCCGCCTGTGCGTCAAGCACCTGCGAGGAGCGCTGAGAGCCGTCGTCGCGTTCGAATCACCGCGTCGGGCTTGCATCCTGCTCGTTGGACCACACGAGACTGACCCAGGTCGCGACGTATACGCCGAGCTTTATGCATTGCTTGGCACCGCCTCGCCAGACGGAGTCGGACGAGCCAAACCCCCGTGCTGTGGCGAGGATGGCACCCCGCCGCCTAACTTTGGCGACGCCATCGCCGACTTGATCATCCGCTCCGCTGGTCGGCGCGGCCCGCGCCGACGAGAGGCGTGATTGCCTCTTCGTGAGAGGTTCTAGAGCAAGCCGTTAGGCGTCGGCCATGGCCGCCAGGCTGTCGCGGACCGCGACGGTCAGCGGGTCGCCTGGGGCGAGCGCCCGCTCGCAGTCGGCCAGCGTGGCCGTCAGCAGGACGCGGGCATCGGCGAGCCGCCCGACGGCGTAGTAGGCGTGCGCCAGGTTGGCCCGCGCCGCCAGCGTGTCCGGGTGGTCCGCGCCGAGCACGCGCTGGCAGTCCGTCCGGGTGCGCTCGTAGAGGTCGAGCGCGCTCGGCATCCGGCCGGCCGAGTGGTAGGCGGACGCGAGGTTACCGCGCACGCCGATCGTGTCCGGGTGATCGGCTCCCTGCACCCGCTCCCGGTCGGCGAGCGCCCGTTCGTACAGCGAGATCGCGTCCCTGACCCGGCGCGCGGCGTGATGGGCCGACGCCAGCACGGTGACCGCGTCGATGGTGTCCAGGCTGTCCGGGCCGAGCACCCGCTCGGCGCCCTCGAGCGCGCGGCGGCCGTGCTTGATCGCGTCCTTGGCGTGGCCCGCGTCCAGCCAGGCGCGCGCCAGCCGGCACCGTGTCCTGATCGCCTCGGGGTGGTCCGGGCCCTGGCGCCGCTCGCGCTCGGTGAGCGTGCGCTCGATCACCTTGATCGCGTCCTTGTGCCGCCCCGCCTCCTGGTAGGCGGCGCCCAGGCTGTCCTGGACGGCCAGGACGTCCACCCCGTCGACGCCGCCGGCGCGCTCGCGCCGCGGCGAGGACGCTTTCCATGACGGGGATCGCGTCGTCCGGCCGGCCGACGGCGAGCAGGGCGGTACCGTACTCCGCCCGGGCCGCGACGGTGCGCGGGTGATCGGCGCCCAGGTACCTGGCCTGGGTCTCCAGGACCCGGTGGTAGAGCGCGACCGCGTCGCTGCCGAGCCCGGCGGCCAGCGCGGCGCTGGCCAGCCGGGCGACGGCCAGCTGCGCGTCCTCGTGCGCGGCGCCGAGCCGCCGCTCGATGGCGGTGGCCACCGCGCGCCAGTGGCTGACCGCCGGCCCGGTGATCCTGGCGGCGTCGAGGCTCTGCCCGGCACGGAACAGCACCTGGTACGTGCCGCCCGCCCACAGGGCGCTCGCCCGCCGCCTGCTGCAGGCTGGCCGCGCACGCGCGGAACCGGCTCGCAAGCGCGGGCTGTGCCGCGTCGTCCGGCCAGGACTCGCGGAGCGCGGCGGCGGCCGCGGCGGCCGCTTCCGCGCGCAGCGAGTCGGGCGTGGCGGCGAGCACCGCGGCGCGCAGTGCCTGCTGCAGCAGCACCAGGCCGCCGTCGACGTGGATCAAGCCCACGTGTTCCGCAGGCTGGCGAGCGCGGAGCGGACCCGGCCGGGCCCGTCCGCCCCGCCGGGTGACCTGGCGGCGAAATCGGCCATCGCGCGGGTCGCGAAGACGGACTCCGGTATCCCCGCGGAGCCGAGCAGGGCCGCGACCGCCAGGCACACCTGGGGCGCGCCGCCCGGCGCGAGCTCGTCCGCGCACTCCACGGACAGGGTCCAGGTCACCGCCATCGCGGCGGGCACGGCCGCCGACGCGCCGGCGATCTGCTCCCGCCGCTTGATGTACAGGTCGTGGTAGTCCCGGCAGCTGAGCCCGGCGCTGGCGATCGCCGCGCTGGCCTGGACAAGCGCCAGCGGGTCGCAGCCGAGTTCCTCCGCGAGGTCAACCGCGCCGAGCCGCTGGTCCGGGTCCGCGCTCAGCCTGGCCATGAGGTAGGTCAGGCCCTCGTGCGAGCTGAACGGCCCGACGGTGAAGGCGACCGGGTTCACGGCGTCCGGCACCGCCACGCCTGGCCCCGCCGTCACCAGCACACGGCCGGCCGGGCCGCTCGGCCACAGCCCTTCGGCGTCCGCCGGGTCGGTCAGGCCGTCCATGACGACGAGCCACGGCCCGGCTCGCCTCCGCCAGGCCGGCGAGGAAGCGCCCGGCGGTCAGCTCCGCGCTGTCCGCCGACACCGTGTCCGCGGGGATCGTCATCGGCCAGGCGCCGGCCCTGGCCGCCGCCACGGCCTGCGCGTAGCCGGACAGCAGCGCGTCGCGGCTGCCCGCGTCCAGCCAGATCAGCAGCCCGTCCGGGGTCTCCGTGAGCCACGTGCGCGCCAGGTGGGCCGCGAGCTGCGTCTTCCCCGTGCCGCCGGACAGGTCGACGGCGGCATCGCGCGGCCGTGGCGGCCCGGTGAGGACAAGGCACCGCCCCTCGGGCAGCGCGGAAAGCGGGCCCGGCGCCGGTCTGCGGCCTTGGCGTGAAGCAGTCGGCGAGCGCGGGGACGAACCCCGAGATGGCCTGGCGACTGGCCGGCCCGGCACGGTCCGGCCGCCGGATGCGGCCGACATTCCGCTGGTCGCGTCGCTACTGACGGTCATGTAACCGCGCCCCCTCGAACCGGCTCACCGGGACCTCCGCCATCGGAGCGTTGGCTATGGCGCCAACCCTACGGGGAGTGCGCGGCCGACAACTGGCGATTAGCCGGTAATGCCGGGAAAAATGATGAAACGTGATGTCAGGAGGGTGTCAGACGCATCCGTTCGGTATATTGATTAGGATCACTTACCCTCGCGGACTGCGACCTCAGCGTGGCCGACGCGTGATCTACGCCGTGCACAATGGTCACCGAGCGCCAGTAGCTCAGTCGGATAGAGCGGCTGCCTTCTAAGCAGCGGGTCGCGGGTTCGAATCCTGCCTGGCGCACCTGATATTTACAGCTTCCCTGACCGATCGCGTGCCCGTTGCGTGCCCGATCGCCTGGGCTTGGCCAGCGCGGCCTTTGCGTTCTTGCCGACCTGGTCGGCTATCGCCCGCTGGCGTTCGGCGGAGCTGTGGAGGTAGATCAGCGCGGCCCGCGTGGAATCGTGGCCCATGCGCTCCATCAGCTCACGGATGTTGGCGCCGGCGTCGGCCGAGAACTGGTTGCCGGTGTGCCGCAGGTCGTGAAGGTGAACGCCCTTTAGGCCTACGGTTTCCAGGGCGGGCATCCAGGCGCGGCGGTAGAAGTTGCTGTGCCGTAGCGGTTTCCCGTCTGGACTGGTGAAGACGAGCACCGCTGACTGGCCCGAGACGGTCCAGGTGCCTGCGCAGATCGGGCGCGATGAGATCGGGGAACGGGACGACCCGGCGACCTGCTTTGGACTTCGGCGGCCCGAAGGAGTGGCCGCCACCGGGCAGGTAGTCGATCTGGCGGGTTACCCGGACGGTGCAGGCGTCCAGGTCGATGTCTTCTGGGCGAAGCGCGGCGAGTTCGGCCCAGCGGAGGCTAGCGAAGGTGGCCAACTGGACCAGGGCGCCGTAGCGCGGCCCGATGGCGTCGGCCAGGGCGTAGACCTGCGCCACGGTCAGCACCGGGCGTTCGGGCGAGGTCTCCTTGTCCGCGCCCTTAACCCGGCACGGGTTACTGCGGATCAGCCCGTCATCGACCGCGGTGTTGAGGATCGCCCGCAGCAGTCGGTACGCCTTGGCCGCGCTGACCGCGCTGACCCCGGAATCGAGCAGAGTCTTACGCCAGCGGCGGACCCGGGCGAGGGTGACACCGGCGACAGTGACCGTGGCGAAGTGCGGCGCGATGTGGGCGCGCAGCAGGTAGCCGTAGAGCCTGACGGTCTTAGGCCTGAGGCCAGGCCGTTCCTCGATCCATGTCGCGCCGAAGTCCGCGACCAGGACCGCGCCCGCATCCGGGTCTATCAAGGCAGCGGCGCAAGCGCCGCTGCGCCCGGAGTCGCTGCCGACGGGCGTGCGGCCTGGGGGCCGACCCGTCGGCTGCGCTCCGGACAGGCGCGAAGCGTTCTGCACCCGTCACCGTGTACCCCAGTTGAAACCCCTCGTCTCACAGGACCTGCACCCCGGGGATCGAGATAAGCGTGCAGCCCCGGCATCTTGACGGGGCGATGATTGTCTTCTGCGCACGACAAGGCAAGGAGCCATGATGGTCGAGAATCGCTCCACGAGAGACAGCAGTGACCCCAGCGCCGCCGCGCGACTTGAGATCAGGAAAACCGAGGACCCTCGGGCAGTGGTGGCAGCATCTGAACGAATCACGGTGGCATTGGTCCCGAAAGTCGGCAACGACCTCCGAGCCCTCGTGGACCGTACCGGCCTGTCCAAGACCGATATCGTTAACCGAGCCATCTCGTTGTACGAGTTTATTGATGCTCAGCTAAAGGCGGGATCTGATCTAATAATTACTGACCCAGAAACCGGTAGGCAGTCCCTTGTTAGACTACTGTGATCGTTGGCGAAGGCTAACTTCAACGTCACGCCCACCACGGATGATTTAAGGGTTCTAGCATGTGGCAGCCTGGAAGTTCCCGAAGCGCCCGGGCACCTAAAGCGTGAGGCAGCCGATGGACGCTATGTCACGGCTGCCTCACCGTTGGAGCGCCCCTCAGATACGCAGAGACTGGGCCTGACTTAGTGGTGGATGTACGCCAGCCACACCAAAAGTCCTGTTGGGACAGCATGGGAGACTTGGACTACGACATACCGCACGGTCAGTCCCCATGATTGCCATGGCTTAGACGTGCTCTTCCCGGCGTCCGGCCGGTGGGTTGTAGACTGGGTCGACATGGCGATACTCCCTAGCGCGAGTTCGGGGTTGAACCATCCGGTGCTCTCCGCTGTGGCTGCAGCGGAGAGCACTTTTATATTCACGACAATACAGTCGAAGAATGCCTGATAGCAAATCAAAATGCATACAGCTTTTCGACAGCAATTAAGCAGTCGAAATGCACATTACTCCTGCTAATTTAATGCTTCCCGAACACAGAAATGCTGTCTGGGATGCAGCTAAGAAGCAGTGATTTGCTGCATCAATGCTGCCTCCGGCGGGGACCTCGGGCTCCAGGATGGACGCCTGTCGCCTGGTCGAGGTTGTCGGGTGGCTGAGGTGGAAGCCTGCCCATCCCGTCGCCATCGGCCCAGGGCAAGCCGAGCAGACCAAGCGCCACGGGTCAAGGTCGTTCGTCCGGTGGGGTGCTCCACCTTGACCCGTGGCGCTTGCCCCGCTCCCCGGTGGGTGGGCCGACGGTGACGGGATGACCAGCCGGGCGAGGTCCGCGCGGTGTCGCGCATGGCCTTATATAAAGGGCGCCCCTAGGGCCAGCCCTACAGTGGCCCTAGGACGCTCGGGACAAAGGGGGTAAATCGAGGGGAGTCGATGGGGTCACGCCAGAGCGAGCCGCAGGTCAGCGGCCCTGTAGCGCTACCAGATCCGCCAGATCGACACCCTGATAAGGAAGTGTTCGTGAGTCTGATGCCAGCCTTGATTGTCGGCTGTTATTAATACCACTCACGCCTCGCTGTCGGTAGAACTGGACGGAGATTGCCATGCTGGTGGCCAGGTTATCTCGGGGATCGGACCTTTTTCGATCCCAAGGTCGGTTCGTGTGGCTGTGTAGAAGCGACGACGCGCAGAGCCACTATCTATTTTTGCTTGCTCGTATTCGTCAGCGTCGGATCGGAGGCCGCGGGCAAACCATTCAAGGTGCCAGGCAATGTGTCGCCAATCTCGGGCGGCTGTGATGGCCTCTGGACTACCTAGCATCAGGAGGTACTCCCATTTGACACTAAGATCCTGTTCCGCAGCGGCTAGCGCCTCAAGCCCGGCGAGAGGTTCAAGAGGCTGCCCGCCACCTGAAAGCCCTTGGGCAATGCAAAGCCTGTTCGCGATATTGATGAAATGCTTGATGGCGGAGGCGAACTCGCCGTAGCAGTCCAGTCTCCGTGTGTCCCAGCGAAGTGCCTCTTCGCGCTGCCACCTCGCACGGTCGGTAAGCCGAGTGGAGATGAAAGATGTCACTGCGCCCACCGCGACCCCAAGGATCGTTAGGAGCTGTACTATCCAGGATTCCACAGACCTGTTCCCTCCCGCAGCGTCCTGCCAAGGTGGGTGGGTAAGTTAACTGAGAACATCACCTCGGTCACGCCCACATCAAGACAGTCCCATGCCGACAGGGCCTTTCGGAAGATGGAACCCAGTCAATACAGCGAGCATCACGCGGATCGTGTCATCAGCCCTTGTGATCCGGGGTGACTGACGATCACTCGCGGTCCCGTCGCTGTCCGTTGCCGCCTTGACGGAGCAGGCTGGGCTGACCCACGGCGGTTTCTGACGGCAGTTGGCCAGTGCGTGGCGCGACGACCTCGACGGACCCGTCGGGTTCAGCTACGTCACCGCGGTCGCGAACAGCGTTTCACGGGCAAATCAGGTCAAGAGCGGGTTACCGGCCACCGCCCGGCGGACCTCAACCCGAGGAGGAGCACATGACTGTCCCCGCCCAGAGATTTGTCCGCTGCCGCCAGGCTGACGGCGTGGCCACGGTCGAGCTCGTGAACGCGAAGTCGATGAACATCCTCGGAAGCGAGGCTATTGAAGAGCTGACCGCTGAGTTCCGGAGGCTCTCACGCGAGGACGGCTGCCGGGTCGTCGTTCTGCGTGGTGCCGGCGACAAGGCATTCATCGGCGGCGCGGACATCAACGAGATGGCAGGGCTAGACCGGGCCGCCGGCGAGGCCTTCATCAGCAGGCTGGCCGCACTGTGCGAAGCGGTCAGGGCCTGCCCGGCGCCGGTCGTCGCCCGCCTCTCTGGCTGGTGCCTCGGCGCCGGGCTGGAGGTAGCGGTGTCTTGCGACCTGCGCGTAGCGGGTGCCGGAGCCACCTTCGGCATGCCCGAGGTCGCCGTGGGCATTCCGTCGGTGATCCACGCCGCCCTTATCCCTGCCATGATCGGCGCTTCACGGGCCGCGTGGCTGCTGCTGACCGGCGAGACGATCGACGCCGGCACGGCGGCGAGCTGGGGGCTGGTCCACGACGTGGTTCCGGATGACGAACTAGACGCACGCATCGCGCAACTGGCGGCCCGGATGGCAGCCCTGGGCCCTGAGGCCGTCCGGCAGCAAAAACGCCTTCTCAACGAGTGGATCGACATGACCCCCCGAAGGGCGATCGAGGACAGCATCACGCAGTTCGGGCTGGCCTTCCTCACTGGGGAGCCGCAGCATTACATGACACGGTTCATGGAACGGCAGGCCGCCCGCAGAAAATGCCGGAAAGGCCGGCTCCGGTACCCGGTAACTGGCTAGCAGGTCGCTTACCCACCAACGACAGCGCGTCAGCCGAAACCCTAGCTCGACTACACTTAATATAAGTACAGTCGAGCTAGTGAACGGTTCGGGAAGGCCCAATGCTGAGCAAGCCGACGGATGTTTTCGACCGTGACGCGGAGTGGGCTGACCTGGCCGACTTCGTATCTTCGCCGCTGCCCGGGCTGCGGATCGCCGTGGTCTACGGCAGGCGCAGGCAGGGCAAGTCTTATCTGCTGCGTCGGCTTGCCGATGCGGTAGGCGGGCTGTATCACCTGGCGACCGAGCAGGCGGAGCCGGTATCGCTACGCCGGTTTGGTGACTCGCTCGCGACATGGGCGGGGTCTGTCGGCTGGTTCGTTCGGGTTCCGCGACTGGGAGCGAGCGCTGCAGACGGCCACAGAGGTGCTGGCCGCGCGTGCTCGTCCGGCGGCTTCTCCCGGCGCGCCCGGGCTGCTCGTACTTGATGAGTTCCCTTACCTGTGCCAGGAGACGCCTGGGCTGCCGTCCATCGTCCAGTCCCTGTACGACAGCCAGGGACCGGGAGCGGAGGCAAGGCCGCTTCGCCTGATCCTGTGCGGATCGGCGATCTCGGTCATGGCCGACCTGTTGTCCGGGACCAGGGCGCTGCGCGGCAGGGCCGCGCTCGAACTGCGGGTCCGGCCGTTCGGCTACCGGGACGCGCGGGAGTACTGGGGAATCGAGACCCCGGCCGCGGCCTTCGCGCACAACGCCATTGTCGGCGGCACGCCCGGCTACCGGGAGCTCGTCCTTGACCCGGCCGTTCCAGAGGACCCCGGGCAGCTCGGCAGCTGGCTCGCGCGCAACGTCCTGCGGCCGTCCATGCCGCTGTTCGACGAGGCGCGCCGAGTCGTGCACGAGGATCCGCGCATCCGCGACACCGCCGCCTACAGTTCGGTCCTGGCGGCCGTGGCCGCCGGGGAATCGTCGCCGACGAAGATCGGCGGACTGCTCGGCCGCCCGGCGACCTCGCTGGCGCATCAGCTGGCCACGCTGGCCGCCGCCGGGTTCATCGACCGCAGCCACGACCTGCTCCTAGACAGGCGGCCCGTGGTCACGGTCGCCGACCCGATGGTGCGGTTCCATCAACTGGTCATCGAGCCGTACCTAGCCGACCTGGAGGCCGGCCAGGCGTCGCCAGGTCTGGGCCGAAGCGGCGCACACCGTTGAGTCCAAGATTTACGGGCCGCACTTCGAGGCGGTCGCCGCCGAGTGGACCGCCCGCTACGCAGCTGCGGAGAAGGGCCTTGCCGTCGGCCCAGTCGGACAGACTGTCATCGCCTGCCGCGAGCACAAGACCGGCCACGAGATCGACGTCCTGGCGCTCGCCCGCGGCACCCGGCCGCGGACCCCCGGTGCTCCGATCGCGTTCATCGGCGAGGCCAAGCACCGCGACCGCCGACCCGGCCTGGCCGAGCTTCGCAGACTCCAGCACCTCCGCGAGCTGCTCACGGCGGCCGGGCACGACGCGTCCGACGCCGTACTCGGCCTCTTCAGCGCGACAGGCTTCACCGAGGAACTAGGAGCCGAAGCCGTCGGCAGCCAAGACAGGTCTCCTGCTCGCCTCGCTGGAGACGCTCTACGGCCAGCCGACGTAGCCGTCGCCCGTAGCGCTCCCCTACGGCAGAGGGAGTTGCAGCATGTCTCGTTCCCGTCAGTCCATGCCGAGGTAGCCGCGCAGCACGGCCTGCTCGTCGAGTTCGGACGGCGGGCCGTCGTAGGCGACGGTGCCCCTGTTGAGCAGGACGACTCGATCAGCCATGGCCATCGCCCGCGTGACGTACTGCTCGACGAGCAGCATGGCCACTCCGGTGGCCGCGAGCCGGTGTGCCAACGCCGCGAAGACGTCCTCGACGACCTGCGGCGCCAGCCCCATCGACACCTCGTCGAGCAGGATGACTCTGGGTTCGGTGATGTAGGCGCGCGCCAGCGCGAGCATCTGCTGCTGGCCGCCGGACAGCCGTCCGGCGGCCTCGCTCGAGTCGCGGCTCGAGGGCGGGGAACACGCTGAGCGCGCGCTCGACCGAGTCGCGAGACGGGCGGTGCCCCGGCAACGAGTGCAGGCGCAGGTTCTCCGGCCACGGACAGGCTGCGGAAGATCCCGCGCCCTTCGGGGATCAGGCACAACCCTCGACTCGCGCGTCGGAACGGCGGCTGGGCGGTGACGGTCTCGCCGTCGAACTCGACTCGACCGCGGCGCGGGCGGATGATTCCGCTCGCCGCGCGTAAGGCCGTTGTCTTGCCGGCCCCGTTGGGGCCGAGGAGCGCGGTCACCTGCCCGGGCTGCACCGCGAAGCTCACGTCGCGCAGCACGACACTGTCCCCGTAGCCGGCGGTCACGTCGACCAGGCGCAGCACGGGTGTCCCTGACCCGGACGGCACGCGGGCCGGCTGCGGCGCCAGGTCGCGCGAGAGCCGAACTCCGCCGATCACCGCTGCACCACCTCCTCCGCCAGCCGGGCCAACGCGGGCTCGGCGTCGGTGACGGCTCTCGTCCCCCAGGTAGGCGGCCCGGACGACGGCAGAGGCACCGACCTCGCTCGGCCGTGCCCTCGAAGATCAGCTTGCCGAAGTCGAGGACGTAGATGTAGTCGCAGACGCCGTTGACCAGCGACATGTCGTGCTCGACGAGCAGGATGCCGACGCCGCGCTCGGCGACGATGCCGGCGAGGATCTCGCCGAATCGCTCCGTCTCGACCCGGTCGAGCCCGGAGGACGGCTCGTCGAGCAGCAGCAGCTGGAACGGTCCGGCGAGGCAGCGGGCCAGCTCGACCAGGCGGCGCTGGCCGGTCGACAGCGTGCCGACCGGCTGCTCGGCGAGGTCGGTCATGCCGCACAGCGCCAGCGCGTCGGCCGGTCCGGGCCGCGACGCTGGCGCGCTGGTCCGAGCGGCTGAGCAGATGGCGCAGCGGGTTCCAGCCCGCGTAGCCGGCCTCGCGGCCGAGCGCGACGTTCTCCCGCACGGTCAGCGAGTCGAACAGCTCCATCTGCTGGAACGTGCGGCCGAGGCCGCGGCGCGCCCGAGCCGGGGGCGCGAGCCGGTCAGACGTCGGCGCCGTCGAGCCAGACCGACCCGCCGTCGGCCGGACCAGCCCGGTGCAGGCGTTGAACGTCGTCGTCTTGCCGGCGCCGTTCGGGCCGATCAGGCCGGTGATCCGGCCGACCGGCGCGGAGAGCGTGACCGGTTGGTCGCGACGAGACCACCGAAGCGGACCGTGACGTCGTCCACCTTGAGCTCGCCGTGGTCCGGCACGTAGCGGCTCGTCGGCTCGACGGTTTGGCCCTCTCGGGCCATGATCGGCTTGCGCGGACCGAGCCGGTCGACGATGCGGCGGACCGCCAGCGGCAGTTGTCGCGAGGACTCCGGGGTGACGCAGAACAGGATCGCGCTCAGTCCGAAGGCCAGGGTGAGCGCGTACCCGACCGTCGGTGACGTCGAGATGTAGGCCGGTGCCAGGATCTGGCCGAAGGCGGCCATCACCGCGTACCACGGCGCATCCCCGGCGGTGAGCAGGATCAGCGCGAACAGTTGGAGCGAGAGGAACGGTTGATAGCCGTCCCCGCCGACGATGCCGAGCGTGCCACCGTCCAGGACACCGGCAACCGCGGCCAGTGACGCGGACAGGCAGAAGACCAGCACCCGGCTGACGTTGATGGACGCGCCGCAGGACCCGACGCCGGCCGGGCTGTCGGCCAGCGCGCGCAGCAACCGGCCGAGGCGACCGCGATTGAGCAGGACGACCAGTGCCGCGACGATGACGGTGATCGCCAGCGTCAGGTAGTAGTAGCCGTTGTCGCTGTCGAGCGTGAGCCAGCTCAGATGAGGGCGCGGGATGGCGAGGCCGCTCCCGAAGTTCCCGAACATGTAGCTCTCGGTGTAGAACATGTGCTGCAGCAGCATCCCGAAGCCCAACGTGGCCAGCGCCAGATACAGCCCCGGGAAGCGAATGGCCGGGATCGCCAGCACCGCTCCGACGGGGGCCGCCACCGCGGCCGCGAAGAGCAGGGCGAGCAGCCACGGCCAGTGGTGATCGGCCGCGACATGCGAGAACGCCGCTACCCCGATGGCCATGAAGCTGACGTGGGCCAGCGACACCTGGCCCGACATGCGCACCAGCAGCCCCAGCGACAGGAACAGGATCGTGTAGGCGAGGAAGCGGGTCCAGTCGCCGATGTGGATCCCGGCGAACTGCGGCACCGAGACCAGGAACGCGAGCAGGCACAGCGCGCCGCCGACCCGCACCCGCGCCGGTGGGCGCCAGCTGACCTCCCCGACGCGCTGCAGGTACGCCGCGGTGCTCGGCGTGCGGAGCCTCGGCGCGAGCACGAGGAGGACGAAGAGGACGAGGAACGGCAGGGCGTCGGCCAGGCCGGCGGTGAGACCGGTCGAGGCGACGAAGTACTTCTGCAGCAGCGCCTGGCCGACGCCGATGCCCAACCCGCCGAGGTAGGCCAGTGGGAGGTTGGTGAACGCGCCGACGGCCGCCGCGCCGAAGGCGGTGACGACGAGAAACGTCATCGTCGTGGCATCCAGCGGTAGCAGCGGCGCGAGCAGCACCCCCGACGCCGCGGCCGAGGCTGAACCGATCACCCACGCGAGGCGCCGTGTGCGGACCGGGCTGGTGCCCATGACGTCGAGCAGCTCGGGGTTGTCCACGATCGCACGCATGGCCAGGCCCATCCGGCTGTAGCGGATGTAGAGCGTCAACGCCAGCACCGCGGCGAGACTGAAGCCGAAGATCACGAACCGGTAGACCTCGACCGGGGTACCGAAGAGGTCGACGCTGCGCGTGGGCAGGTACTGCGGAACCTCGCGGTCCGGACCCGGTCGAAAGCAGCAGCTCGATGCCGCCCTGCGCGGTCGAGCAGAACGCCGACCGTGGCGAGGACCTTCATGGGCAGCCGCAGCCCGGCCAACCGCCGAGCCATCGACTCGAGCAGCCAGCCGACGATCGGCCCGGCGACGACGACGCAAACAGCCGCGGCGATCGGCCATGGCAGGCCGTGCTGGACATGCAGAAAGTAGAAGAGAAACGCAGACACGCTGGCGAGCGACCCGTGCGCGAAGTTGAAGATCCCGACGTCTTGTACGTAAGCACCAATCCCACCGCTGCCAACGCGTAAATCGAGCCCGTCGTCAGGCCCGCAACGATGAATGGAACATGGACCCGCCTCTTCCCTTCGACTCACGTCAGTCGGTGATCTCGTCAGCCCGGTTGACCGGGACAGCGGCGTGGCGGCCGGCTGGTTCACGACCGCCACGCCGGGTTTCGAAGTCGCGAACTCAGCCACCGGAGCGGATCTTGTCCAGCACCGGGCGCACAGCTGTACTTGTCGCCGTTCGCCGCGACGCGCTGGCCGTCCTTGACCGTCCAGCTGAAGTAGCAGCCGAGAATCGTGGCCTTGCCCTGCTGGTACGCTGACCGGCTGGACCATCCCGCCGAGCGTCTCGCCCTGCAGCCCGTACAGCGCGGTCTTGAGCGACGCGCCGTGACGTCGCCGGTGATGGTCTTCGCGGCCGCGCTGACGAGCTGCCGTCCAGCCAGGCCGCCTCGCTGTAGCTGTTGTCCGTGGCGCTGTCGACCATGCTCGGGCGCGTACGTCGCCAAGAGCGTCGCGATACGCCTTGTGCGCCGACGTGTCGTCGGCGAAGAACGGTGCGAAGTTGTCCACGACCAGCAGCCCGTCGAAGGCCGGGTCCGTCGTCCAGGCCGGCAGCGACTGCGCGCCGTTCTGCACCAGAACGGCCGTGAGCCCCTCCTGGTGGCACTGGTCGGCGATCCTGGCCAGCACGGCGGAACCGGCGATCACGACGTAGCTGTTCACGCCGGCGTTCTTGAGCTGCTGGCATGCCGCCGTGTAGTCCGGTGCCGAGGATGAGACCTTGACGTCGACCGGGATCTGGAGACCGAGAGGACTTCGCGATCGACTTGAACAGTGAAGCCAGTCCGCCACAGGACGGCACTTCGGCGCAGTACACGATGCCGAGCTTCGGACCAGCGCTCTTTGCGAGCGCCGGCAGGGCGTAGGCGAAGGCGCTCTGGGCGATCGAGATCGGGAACGCCGCCGAACTGCTCTGGGAACCGGCGCTGGTGAACGAGATGACCGGCACGTCGTTGCTCTGCGCGTACGGCAGCCAGGTGCTGTCCTCGGTGTCGAAGTCGAAGATCGCCGCGACGTGGTCCTGGCTGATGAGCGCCCTGGCGCAGCCGACATCGGCGCCTGTCTCGTTGCCGATGTCCTTGGTGACGATCCGAACCTGGTGCCCATTCAGCCTGCCGCTCGCGTTGACGCTCGACGCCCACACGTCGGCCGCCTCCGGGATACCCGCCTCGTTCGAACCGAGCGCACCCGAAAACGCACCAATAGTGCCGACGACGACGTCCGAGCCGCTGGAGCTCGACGAGCCGCCGGCTGGGCCCGAAGTCCCCGAACTGCTACAGGCCACCGCCGTCAACGCGACGGCGCACATGGCCACCAACTCCGTGATCCGAGTACCGCGGACCTTCATTCTGGCTCCTAGGGATGAGGCGGTCGGCCTTGAAAGCGGCAGCTCAGGAGGCTCCTTGTGCCGCAGTTTCCGCGATCGTAACTTATCCCGTGTAGCTATACAAGATCTCTACGTTTAGTAGATATGTTGGTACGATTCGATGACCTCCATCCAGCGAAACCGAAGGTGGTGACAGTGGGACCGACAGGCTCGAACCCCCCGGTCGCGCGCCGTGGCGGCGGGGCACTGGACCCGGCGGTAGCTGTCTTGGAAGGTAGCGCGTGACTTCCCCAAGCCAGCAGCCAGTCGATCCCGCGACCTTCCGAACGGCGCTTGGGCACTACGCGTCAGGGCTTACGATCGTGTCCGGACTCCACGCGCAGGGACCTGTCGGCTTCACCTGCCAGTCGTTTTATAGCGTGTCCATCGCACCGCCGCTCGTGTCGTTCAGCGTTATGCGCGACTCCACCACATACCCGCCGATGCGGGCGACGGGCCGGCTCGCGGTCAACATCCTCGCCCACGACCAGCGCGGGCTGGCGAACCAGTTCGCCCGCAAGGGCACCGACAAGTGGGCCAACGTCGAGTGGACGGCGACGCCCGCCGGGAACCCGATGATTCAAGGGGCGCTGCTCTGCCTTGACTGCGAGGTCCAAGCAGAGCATGGCCGGCGATCACGTCGTGGTGATCGCACGGGTGATAGCCTGCAGCCGACTGCGGCGCAGGACCCGAGTCCGCTGCTCTACTTCCGCGGTCAGTATGCGCATCTGCGCTATCTCGACGGCGAACACCCATGACTCCGTCGGATGGGCTTGCGCGCTCCAGGGACGAGGTGAGCGACACTCAGCGCCTGATGCCGTTCCGCCTGAGTTCGGGAACTACGAGTTCAGCGAAAGCCTCCAAGCCGTCGACGTAGTCGACCCAGGTCAGGGCCAGCCCGTCAATCCCGGCGTCGCTGAGTGACCCGATCTTCTCGCTGATCGTCGCGACCGAGCCAACCAGCGGCAGGCCGGGCGTCGCAGCGACGGAGCGAACCAGGTGCTGACGCGCCTCGGGCGGCATCTGAGCGCCACTCATAGTCCAGTCAATGCAGTTCTGCACTGCGGGTTCGTCCGCCTCGGCCACGTACCGCTCTACAAGCTCATCGGCTTCGCGGTCGGTGTCGGCGAGGACGACGCTGGCCGACATCCAGACCTTGAGCTGTCGCCCGTATGAGTCAGCCAGCGCGCGGATCTCTGTAGCCTTGGCCCGCGCACCGTCGACGTCGCGCGCCGAGACGAAGGCGATGTCCGCGTACTTTGCGGCGAACTGGTGCCCACGCGGAGAGAATGCCGCGTTCATGACCGGCGGCCGCGGGGACTGCACCGGCTTCGGCTGCTGGTACCCGTTGTCGACGCGGAGAAACTTGCCGGCGTAGTCTACGTCGTCATCCTCGCTCCACAGTCGGTAGACAACATCCATCCACTCTTCGAGGTACTCGTAACGCTGGTCATGCTCAAGTTCCTCGGCGCCGAACATCCGGAGCTCCTTCTCGAACCAGCCGGCGACGACGTTGAGACCGGCCCGGCCGGCCGAGATGTGATCGACAGTGGCCAGCTGCTTGGCGGCGACCACCGGCGAGACCGTCAGTGAGTGGGAGGTCGCGAATACGGTGATGCGACTAGTGCGGGCGGCGAGGCCGGCCGCCCAGGTGTAGGTCTCGAAGCTGCGGCCCCAGGGATTGGTCTCCCCCTCGAACCCGCGCCACCGGGAGAACGGGATGGCCGCTTCGAAGCCGGCCGCTTCCGCCCGCTGAGCGAGCCGCACGTTCTGCTCCCAGTCGATCTCATACCTCGTCGGCGACTTGCTCAGCCCGCCCCCGGATGAGACGTTGAAGCCGAAGATCCCCAGCTTCATACCCGTGTCGGCGAAGAGCGGTCCCCGCCTGTCGCCCGTCTCGATCGGATCTGATGCTGCCGTGGTCTCGTGCTCAGGGTTGACGGACATGGTCTCCAGGCCTCTTCTCGGTTGACGGCGGGTCGCCCTTGTCACGGCTGCGGGCGTACGGGTAGCCGGTGGTACTGAACGCGCCGTCGATCACCAGGTTCGTTCCGGAGACGTACGCCGCCTCCGACCCGGCCAGGAAGCTCGCGGCGGCCGCGACTTCGGATGCCGCGGCCACCCGGCCCAGGGGAATGCGGGCGATGAACGGCGCGGCCGTGTCCGGGTCATCGAGCAGGGCGGCGACCGCTGGCGTGTCCGTGATCCCCGGTGACACGGAGTTGACCCGGATCTCCGTGCTCGCCCCACTCCATGGCCGCGCACCGCGTCACCATCACGATGCCGGCCTTGGCGGCGCTGTAGGCCGCTGAACCTCGGCTGGGAGCAGTCGCCATGATGGAGGCAACGTTCACGATCGCGCCGCCCTGGCCCTGAGTGATC
Source organism: uncultured Actinomycetota bacterium (assembly GCA_963735315.1). Lineage (GTDB taxonomy): Bacteria > Actinomycetota > Actinomycetes > Streptosporangiales > Streptosporangiaceae > Trebonia. The sequence continues at coordinate 6,822 of CAVTKQ010000005.1, read as the reverse complement.
ATCTGCCGGCCCTCGTGCTTCAGCGCGAGAAACACGCCCTTGAGGCAGACGTCGACAGTGACATCCCACTGTTCGACGGCCAGCTCCTCCAACGGGGCGGGCCGCGCCAGGCCAGCGACGTTGAACCCGAGGGTGAGCCGCCCGTGGCGTTGTACCGCCGCGCTGACCAGGCCGGCCACGTCGGACTCGACGCGCACGTCACAGGACTGCGTGGAGATCCGGTCGCCAAGCTCCTTTTGCAGCAGCGCGAGGCGGCGCTCGTCGCGGTCGCCGACCACGACCTTCCCCCGTCGTCCACGACCCGCCGGACGATCGCCTCGCCGATCCCTGAGGCGCCGCCGGTCACGACTGCGACCTGCCCAGACAACCGTCCGGTCGATGTTGCGTCGGTCGGGCTCGCGGTCATGGTCACGCCTCCCGTGATCCGACGACCGATCCGGACGTGGCAACCCGAGCGTCGACGGCGATGATGTGACCGTCAAGACCGAGCAGCACCGGGTTGATGTCGAAGCTGTCGACCTCCGGATGCTGCGCGAACCACGAGCTGGCCGCCGCGATCATGTCGACGAGCCGGATGAATCGCTCGCCGCCTGCGCCGAGCATTCGCCCGAAGGTGGTGCGGGCGAGTGCACGTGTCACCTCACCCGGATCAGCCGGGCAGCGGACGTGCGCGACGTCGCGGTATGCCTCGGCGTAGCCGCCGCCGAGGCCGACGACGACGATCGGACCCGAACTCGACGTCCCGGTGGCCGCCCAGCAGCGCCATCGCCACGCTGGGCGCGAACGACTCGACGACGAGGTCGGCCCCCGACCCACCAGCCAGCATCTCCTCGGCGACCTGCCGCACGCTTGCGCGGTCGGGAAGGCACAGACGGACCGCCCCGGCCGCCGCCTTGTGGTTGATCGCTGACGATGACAGCTTGAGCGTGACTGGGTAGCCGACCTGGTCGGCGGCGTCCGCCGCGGCTTCCGGACTGCTGACCAGTAGCGCTTCGTTGAACGGAACCCCGGCCCCGGCCAGCAACTCGCGAGACGTCCAGTAGTCGTGGACCGCCGACACCCGGCTGCGACCTACTGTCGCGCCGACGTGCTCCGTCGGCTGCGCGGGCGTCCCACCGGTCGGAGCCGGCAACGAAGTCGACGTAACGACCCATCGCACGCACCGCGCGCTGGGATCCGTCGAACAGCGGCAGACCGGCGTCGAGCACGAGACGCTCGGCCTCGGCCGTGATGCCACCGGCCGACCACAACGACACGGCGACCCGCTTGTCGGGCTGCTTCGCGACCTCATCGAGCGCAGGGCCGAGGGTCCACTTGGCGAAGTGGCCGGACCAGGCCGGCACCGCCATGAGAAAGAGGTCGAACGCGTCGTCGGCGATCAGGGCCGCGGTCGCCGGGCCGATGAGTTCGGGTTTGTCGATCACCTCTCCGGTCAGATCGAACGGGTTGCCCGGCCGCGCGAGCTCGAACAGTCTGGACAGCTCGCGCTCCGTTGCGGGCGAGGGCCGCGGGCAGGTCAAGCCGGCGGTCTCGGCAGCATCCACGGCGAGAGCGCCGTCGCCGCCGGAGTAGGTGGAGATCCCGAGCGAGTTCGTGTGGTCGCGGGCCGACCGCGAGCCGGGCGACCAGCGATCGAAGAGCTGGCCGGTCTCCCACAGCTCGTCCAACTCGTCGACCACGATCACGCCGTTCTCGCGCATCAAGGACAGCTGCACGTCGGCGGCACCGGCCAATGCACCCGAGTGGGTCTGGACCGTCTGGCTGCCGAGTTCGGAACGCCCGGGCTTGAGCAAGATGATCGGCTTGCCTGCGCGCCGGCGGCCCGCCGGGCCGCGTGCAGGAACCGCTCTGGATCCTTGAGCCCCTCGGCGACCGTGAGGATCGCGCGCGTGCGTTCATCCGCGGTGCAGTAGTCCACGAAGTCCCAGAGGTCGAGATCCCACTGGCTTCCCGTTGCGACCGCGTAGGTGAGCCCGTGACCGTGGGCGAGGATCCGCAGCATGACGGTGTTGCACAGAGCGCCGCTCTGAGTGATGACCGCCAGTCCTCCCCGGGTCAGCGCGTCGGGGTGGTTCAGACCTGCTCGAGGCACATAGCCGTCGACGATGTTCATCAACCCCGCGGTGTTCGGCCCGACGATCCGCAGGCCGCTGGCCCGCCCAAGGGCGCGGATCTCCTCCTCGAGTCGCCTGCCCTCGTCGCCGAGCTCGCCGAAACCTCCGGCGATGACGGTCGCGCTTCGCACTCCGGCAGCGGCACATTCAGCGAGCGCCTGCGGCACCCGGCGGGCCCCGACGACCACGACGGCGGTGTCCGGAACCTCGGGCAGGGCAGCCACGTCCGGGAAGCAGCGGATGCCGTCGATGTCCTCATAGCGCGGGTTCACGGCGTAGATCGCACCGTCGAAGCCATGCCGCGTCAGATTCTTGAGCGGGGCCGACGTGAAGCCGCGCCCCTGCGGCGACGCACCGATCACGACCACCGACCGTGGGCGCAGGATCGAGTCGATCGCCTTCTTCGACTCGGTCAGCTGGTGCATCGCTGTTCTCCTCAGATCGCTGGTCACTGTGCGTGGGCCGGCATCGAACGGCGGAGGCTCAATGGCCCCAGTGGACGGCGGCGGGGTCGAGCTTGAGGTCGATCAGTACCGGGCGATCGCGGCTGACGACGGCCTTCTCGACGTCGGCGAAGTCGTCGAGGCTGCGCACGGTGCAGCCGATCCCCCCGAGCGCCTCGGCGACCGGGCCGAAGTCGGGCCATGCGAACAGACTGTGGTCGACCGCGAAGTCGCGCGCGACAAGCTTGCGGTACTCCGCTCCGTAGCAGCCGTCGTTGCAGACCACGACGATCAGGTCGACGCCGTGACGGACGGCGGTGCTGAACTCGGCCAGCCCGCCGAGCATGAAACTCCCGTCGCCGACGAGCGCAACCGCCGGCCGGTTCCGATCAGTGCAGCCCATCCCGATCGCGACCGAGAGCCCGTTGCCGATCGCGCCGAACCCGGCGAACGAGCAGGTCCACGACCGCGGCTGGCGCACCTCGAACCGGCGGATCACCTCGTCGGTGAACCGCCCCCCATCGACGGTGAGCGTGCGTTCCTGCGGCAGGCGGCGGTTGAGCTCACCGAGCGCGTCCGCGAGATCGACGACGCCGGGCGGGCCCGGCCGGGCCGCCTGGCGTCGGCAACCGTTTCGGCGGCTACCGCCTCGCGGAACGCCGTGCCGACGTACCCGGCCTCGCGCAACCAGGCGACAACGGTCTCGGCGAAGGTGCCGGCATCGGCCACTACGCCGGCGTCCGCCGGGTAGTGAGCTCCGACGGCGGCCGAGACGATGTCGCAGTGCACCACTCGTTTGTCTTCGAAATAAGGCCAATCGTCGCCGCCCCCGGTGTACGGGTTCAGGCTCGTTCCCACCGCGATGATGCAGTCGCTGGCCAGGATCGCGGCGACGGCGCGCGGCGTCGACAGAGTTCCGAAGACGCCGAGATCGTGCTCGTAGGAACCGAAGAGCCCCCGTACAGGCAGTGTCGTGGCGACCGGCGCTCCAAGCAGGTCGGCCAGCGCGAGTAAGCGACGGTTGCGCCCCGGCCCGCAGCACACCCTCCCCGGCCAGCACGATCGGGCGACGCGCGCTGGCGATCAGGCCGACTGCGCGGTCGAGCGCGGCCGGATCGGGGCCGGGCGCCTGGCGCGGCACGTCACGCGTCGACTGACCGCGGCCGGGTCTACGTCGACGAAGTTGAAGTCGACCGGCGCGCCGAAAACGACCGACGCCGGCCTCCGCCCGTCGCAAGGCGCGGGCGAGGTCGGCCGGGCGGAGCAGCCGACGCGGCGCCGATGTACGCAGCTCCGGTGGGGGCCACGAGCGCCGCTTGATCGACCTTCTGGACATTGCTGCTTGCTTCGGCGGCTGTGTCCCCGGCGATGACGACGACGGCCCGATTCTCGCGATGAGCCGACACGAGCGCAGCAAGGCTGTTGGCCAGGCCGGGGCCGTGCGTGACGGTGGCAACGCCGACCCGAGTCGACCCGCGGCGTACCCGGCCGCCATCAAGGTGGCCCCGGCCTCGTTGGCCGCCGCGACGTATTCACCGCCGTGATCGCGGACGAAGCTGTCGATGAAGTACATGTTGCCGTCACCCATGACGCCGAACATCGTGGTGACCCGGTGTTCGGCGAGCACCGCCGCAAGGCTGGCGTATCCCTTCACCGCGGGAGTCCCGGCGCTCTTCCGCTCGTCGAAGGCACGAATGCGTTCCTCCCGCGCCAGGATGTCGTGGGCGTTGACGACACGGGCCGTCGATCATGTCGCCGTCGACGACCACGATCGTCCCCGCCTCGTCCTTCGCCGCCTCCGACTTGACGAGTTCGACGATCCGGGCGGCCCAGGCCACGTCCTCCGCCGCCGGGCTGAACGCCTCGTTGACGGTCGCGACCTGGCGCGGGTGGAACACCACCGCGCCGGCAAACCCCATCTGCGCTGAGATCTCGGCCGTGCGCCGCGTGCCGTCGACGTCGGCAAACGTCGAGTGGCCTACATCGACAGGGTCAATCCCGGCTGCGCGGGCGGCGGCGACGACGCGCCCCGCCCATACAGGTACTCGTGGCTCGGCGCCGGGAACCGGCGGAACGAGCGACAATGCCGACCGCTCACCCCGATATCGGCACCGAAGTCGCCGACACCGAAGATCGCGCCGGTCATCCGCGGTCGGCCGCACAGATCGCCTCGACCCGGGTGAGCCCCTCCGCCGTTCCTCGATCATCGACCACAGGCGGACCGTTCCCTGCCGAAACATCGGCTGCGCGCTCGGCGACGAGTCAGCAGCTCGCTGGCCCGGACTATCTCCTCCTCGCTCTCTACCTTCGGCAGCAGGAGGCCGTCCGGCCGGGAGCCGACCAGCGCGGCGATGTCAGCCTCACCCTCGGCCGTCGTGACTCGATTGATCCGCACGATGCGCTCGCGTACACCCCACTCGAGATCGGTCAGCAGCCGGGCGGCCGAGGCGCGGGCCGAGCTCTTCAGGCTCGGGTGCACGCCGTCCTCCAGTTCGAGAATGCACACGTCGGCCGCGGAGGTCGCCAGCTTGCCAATGAGGTTTTCCTTGTGCGCGGGGTGATCAGCAAGGAGCGGCGAACGTGGGTGGATGTCATCGATGAGTTCCTCGTCCTGGGCGCGCCTTGAACCCGAGCGGGGTCAGCCAGGTCGAACGCGGGTCGCGCATCCGCGACGTCAACGGCGGCCCGCCCGGCCCGCGGGGATCGCGCCTGACGTCAGTCCGACGTTCGCTGCAGCAGACTATCTCGCCATATAGATATTTTCCAGAGCTACTTTCCATAGGTACTGCTCAGCGATATTCTCAGATCGCGCAAGCCCAGAGCCCGACTACTGCAACCAGGGGAGCTGCTGACCGGTGGAACGCACACGATCAGAGGACGTGCCAGCTGCGGCGGTCCGAAGCGGAGGTGCGCTGCTCGTCGAGTGCCTCGTGGCGGCCCGCGTCCCGCTGATGACCTGCGTGCCGGGCGAGAGCTTCCTACCCGTCCTTGACGCGCTCTACGACCTGGGGACCCGCGGCGACGTACCCCGTCTGATCACCACGCGGCACGAGGCCGCGGCGGCCAACATGGCCGAGGCTGCCGGCAAGCTCACCGGCCGGGCCGCCGTCTGCTTCGTCACGCGCGGCCCGGGCGCGACGCACGCGAGCATCGCCCTGCACACCGCCTATCAGGACGGCACGCCGCTGCTGCTCGTCGTCGGGCAGGTGGCCAGGGCACACCTGGGCCGGCAGGCGTTCCAGGAGATGGACTTCTCCCTGGTCTTCGGCAGCTCGGCCAAGTCCGTCGTGCAGATCCACGACCCCGACAGCATTCCCGAGCACGTCGCCCGCGCCGTCCAGGTGGCCCACAGCGGACGTCCTGGCCCCGTCGTGCTGGTGCTCCCCGAAGACGTGCTCAGCGAGACCACGATGTCGCGTCCGCGCAGCGCTCCGATGCCGGACGGCCCTGCGACCAGCGCTGCGGATCTCGAGGCGCTGCGGGGGTTGCTGGCGGGTGCGAGGCGACCGGTCATGGTCGTCGGTGGACCGGGCTGGACGGCGTCGGTCGGCGAGGACGTCCGCGGGTTCGCAGAGACCTCCTCGATCCCCGTGGTCGCCGCCTTCCGCTGGCAGGACGCGGTGGACAACCGGAGCCCGGCCTACGCCGGCTATCTCGGCCTGGGTTGCAGCCCACGGCTGCGCGGCCGGGTCGACGAGGCCGATCTGCTCGTTGCCTTCGGGCCGCGTCTCGACGACCCCACCACCGACGGGTTCGCACTCGTGGACAGACGGGACAGCGGGTCGGTCGTCCTCGTCTCCCAGGACCCGGTGGAGCTGGCGGGCACGACGGTGGCGGGACTCGGCATCCACGTGGGTCTGGCCGATGCGGCGGCCTTCCTCGCGCACGGGGCAGCATCGGCTACGCGGGAACCGAGCAGCTGGTGCTCCGAGCTGCGGGCCGAGTACCTGTCGTTCCGGGCCGGCCCGGCCACGCCACCCGAGCCCGACCTGGCGGGCATCGTCACGCACGTCAGGTCCGTCCTGCCCGACGACGCCATCGTGACGAACGGTGCAGGCAACTTCGCGATCTGGCTGCAGCGCCACTTCGAGTTCCGGCAGTTCCCCACGCAGCTGGCACCCCGGAACGGCGCCATGGGCTATGGCCTGCCGGCGGGGCTCGCAGCGGCAGCTCTGGCCGGGGGCCGCACGGTCGTGACGTTCGTCGGAGACGGCGGCCTGCTGATGAGCGGCAGCGAGCTGGCCACCGCGGTGCGGCACCGGCTG
>CAVTKQ010000004.1:0-146955 GCA_963735315.1 uncultured Actinomycetota bacterium | reverse complement strand
GCCCCGTGCGTAACCTCACAGCCCGCCCGAGCGGAACGCCGCGGGCGCCCCTTACAGCGCAGACTGCTGGAGTTCACCCACCCGGCCGGCGTCGCCGGCCTGCGCCCCTGGGCGAGGGGCATCCGGGAGCAGCCCGAGGCCGGTCAGGTCATCCGGTTCGAACCAGAAATCCCATTCGGCGGGGTTTGCCCTGATGGCGGCATCCATCGCGGCCACGCAGCGCCCGAACGCCTCCGCCGTGTCGCCTTCCATCGGCACCGGGGGCGAGATTTCCAGCACCTGGTGGCGGTAGTCAGCCGAGCGGTGCACGAAAACCATGAGAACCGGGGCACCGGTCAGCCGGGCGAGGGTCACGACCCCCGGCAGGAGCCTGGCTTGCTGCCCGAGGAAGGGCACCTCGACGGCACGGGCCCGCTCCGCGTCCAGCGGCGGGGCGTCGCTGCAGATCGTCACGACCTCATTGCCGCGAAGCGCGGCCGCGGCCTGCAGCGCGACCTGAACCCGGCCCGGCCACGGCTCGATGTTCGGCCGCTGCCGGTGGCGAAGCACGCGCCTGGCGTACACGAAGTCCCACATCCGCCGCACGACGGAAGACTCGTCGGGCGGGTAATTCCACCACCAGCGTCCGATGGTGGTGACCGGGAACCCGCCGGCGTGAAGCAGGGAGAAGGCGCACATGTAGGAGCCGAAGTGGGCGCTGCAGAGTATGGCCCCCTTGCCCCCGGCCAGCGCGGCGTCCAGGTGCTCGCGGCCGCGGATCTCGACCAGCTTCCCCAGGGACCGGGCCCGGCCCCGCAGCCGCATCAGGTCGATGACCTCGCAGGTGCGGATCCGGAAGATGTCCCGGGCCAGACGCTCGGCCTCTTCCGGGCTGAGCTCCTCGCCGAGCACCTGGCGCAGGTTACGCACCACCTCGCCGCGCTTGTCCGGCCAGGACCGGAAGGTCCAGTCGCCCCGCCAGCAGGCGGCGCGGTAGGCGAGGCGGGCAGGCAGGAGCGCCAGCAGCGGCGCCACTGCCAGCCAGTAGGCGATGATCTCCGCCTGGCGCAGCAGCCGCCCCGCGCGGGCGACCGCCCGGCCCGGCCGCCTGCGCCGCGGGCGGCTACCTTCGGCGCCTCACCCATGGCCGCCTGCCTGGCCCTCTCTTTCCCCGTCCCGGGAGCGGAGGTAGGCGCAGATGGCGTCCACGCTGTCGAAGTTCTCGGGGACGAGGTCCACGTCGTCCACCATGATGCCGAACCGCTCCTGGATGAAAACCACGAGCCTGAGCAGGCTCAGCGAGTCAAGGATGCCCGTCTCAAGCAGCGACGTCGCGTTCCCGAGCGGCAGCAGGCTCGCGTCCTGGACGAGTTCCCTGCTGATGTAGTCGTTGATGACCGCTTCCAATTGAGTGACCTCCGTGTGCGGTGCGGCTTCCTCAAGTCCTGACCTGCCTGTCTTACCTGCCGTGCCTCCGCAAGCCGGACCCGGTCGACCTTGCCGGTGGAGGTCCTGGGCAGCGCCTCGCGGAACTCCACGACGTCCGGCACCATGTAGCCCGGCAGCCGCCGACGGCAGTGGTCAAGCACCTCCTCGCGGGTGAGAGCCGGGGCCGTCGGCGCAGATGACCGCGCGCAGGCGGTTGCCGAGCAGCTCATCAGGCACCGGCAGCACCACCGCCTCGCGGATCGCCGGGTGCGCGTAGAGCGCGGTCTCCACCTCGCCGAGCTCCACCCGGTAGCCGCGCGTCTTCACCATGCCGTCGCGGCGGCCGAGGAACACGTAATTGCCCTCGTCGTCCAGGGTCACCAGGTCGCCCGTCCGGTAGGCAGGCTCGTCGTAGGCCGCCTGGAACGGGTTGCTGACGAGCATCTCGCGCGGTCTTTTCCGGCTCGCCCCAGTAGCCGCGCATCAGCCCGGAGCCCCGCACGTACAGCTCGCCTTCTTCCCCGGGCTTGGATACCCGGTCGCCCTCGCTGGTGACCGCGAACACGTCCGTGTTGGCGCAGGCCTTCCCGATCGGGACCGGGGCGGTGAGCTCGGCGCCGGGCGGGACCTCGTACCAGGTGCACACGTTGGTCTCGGTGGGCCCGTACCAGTTGAGGTAGCGCGCGCCGGGCAGCTCGGCCATCAGCTGGGTCAGGTGCTTCGCCGGGAACACCTCGCCGGCGAAGATGACCGCCCGCAGCCTGGACAGGTCGAATCCCCGCAGGTTGCCGTAGGTCGCGAGCATCGTGAGCACCGAGGGCACCGAGTACCAGACGGTGATCTGCTCCCGCTCCAGCCACTGGGCGAGCCGCGCGGGGAAGATCGACGTCATCTCGGGGACCACGACCATGCAGGCGGCGGCCTGGCAGGTGGCGAAGATGTCAAAGACCGACAGGTCGAAATGCAGCGGGGCCGGGCTGCAGACGCGGTCCTGCTCGCCGAGGCCGGCGCAGTCCGCGGCCCACTCGACGAAGGTGAGCGAGGCGCGGTGCGAGATCATCACGCCCTTCGGCGTGCCGGTCGACCCGGACGTGTACAGGATGTAGGCGAGGTCGGTCGTCGATCGCCTGGTCGGCGCCCAGCGCCTCGGCCGGCTCGGCCAGCACCGCGTCCCAGGGCACGACGGCCGGCCCCTGCGACGTGGTGCCGGGCTCCGGCCCGGCCGTCGCCTCGCGGCCCCAGTGCGGGCCGGTCACGATCACGGTGCGCAGCTGGGGAACGCTGTCGGCCATCGCGGCTGCCTGCCGCGCCGTCGCCTGGTCGGCCAGGACGACGGTGATGCCGCTGTCGGTCATGATGGTGGCCAGCCGCGCGGCGGGCGACTTCGGGTCGAGCGGGACGTAGCAGGCCCCGGCCTTCAGCACGCCGAACAAGGCCACGACCGAGGCGGCCGACTTGGGGGCGAGGATCCCCACCCGGTCGCCCGGCGCCACGCCCTGGGCGAGCAGCGCGCGGGCCACCTGGTTGCTCAGCTTGTCCAGCTCGGCGTAGGTGAGGAGCCGCTCGCCGACGGCCACCGCCGGCCGCTGCGGCGCCCGCGCCGCGCTGTCCGTCAGAAGATGCTGCAGCAGATAGGCCATTCTGCTTTGCTCTCCTCTCCTTGCTCACGATGACTCAGAGGCCCAGCATCCGGGCCAGGATGACCCGCTGGATCTCGGAGGTACCGGAGTAGATCGTGCCGGCGACGGCGTCCCGCAGGTCGCGCTCGATGCCGCTTTCCTTCATGTAGCCGTAGGCCCCGTGGATCTGGATGGCGTCCAGGCTGGAGGCGACCCACGCCTCGCTGGTGAACAGCTTGGCCGCGGCCGCCTCGGCCAGGACCGGCTTGCCCTGCTGGCCGAGCCACGCGGCCTGGTAGACCAGCAGCCGGGCGGCCTCGAGCCGCAGGTACATGTCGGCGACCTTGTCGGCCACCGCCTGGAACTTGCCGATGGGCTGGCCGAACTGCTTCCGCACCCGCGCGTACTCCACGCACGCCTCGAGCTGGCGCTGCATGGCGCCGACCGCGCTGGCCAGGATGCAGCTGCGCTCCCAGGTCATCGACGAGTTGAAGATGGCCATCCCCGCGCCCTCGCGCCCCAGGCGGTTCTCGGCCGGGACAAGGCAGTCGTCGAGCACGACCTCCCCCATCGGCGAGGTCCGCAGGCCCATCTTGTCCAGGCCGCGGGTCACGCTGAACCCCGGCGTCCCCTTCTCGACGAGGAAGGCGGAGATGCCGGCCATCTTGGGCTTGTCGGGGTCCGCGGCGAAGACCAGCACCACGTCGGCGACCGGGGCGTTGGTGATGTACAGCTTGGTCCCGTTGAGCACGTACTCGTCGCCCTGGCGCTCGACCCGGGTCCGCATGCTGAACGCGTCGGACCCGGAATCGGGCTCGGTCATCGCGTGCACGCCGATGAGGTCCCCCGACATCAGCCCGGGCAGGTACGCCTGCTGCTGCTCCGGCGTGCCGAACTTCACCAGCGGCAGCTCAAGGCTCCACATCTGCGCGTTCAGCGAGAAGATCAGCCCGTTGTCGTGACAGCCGTAGCCCAGGGCCTCCATGACCAGGACCGTCGTCAGGATGTCGGCGCCGCCGCCGCCCAGCTCCGCCGGAACCGGCAGGCCCTGGATCCCGAACTTGGCGCAGGCGCGCCACGCCTCCGGGGAGAACTCACCCGCCGCCTCGCGCTCGGCCAGGTCCTGGTCCAGTTCCCGGCGGGCGAACTCGACCGCCGCCGCCTTGAGCTCCTCGCTGCTCGGCGCTCAGCGAGAAGTCCAACTTCTCCCCCTGCCCGCCAGCCGGGCTCCGCGCCCAGCCGCGCTGTCTTTCCCTGCCGCTTGCCCGGTTGATATCCGTGCGAGGGTGTCCATCATCTCCCCATTACGTGAACAACCGGGGTCAATAGTGGCACGTCTTGTTGAGCTGCCGGGGGTAAACGCGGATACAAGCGATCATCCTCACAAGTCGCGGCTCTCCCGGCCCCGGCCGGCCATGACCCGGCGGCGCGCCAAAGCTCAGTCCCGCCTCTGGCCCGCGGTTCTTAATACCAGTCGACTTCCTGCCGCCTGCCGGGTTCAGAAAATCTTCATGCGCCCTGACCTGCCGCAACGCCGGGCCAGACTGGCGACCGGTCAGGCCGCCCAATCGCACTCGTTGATCTGCTCTGCAATGACTCTGGCATGCTTCTCTAAAGTGCCTGATGACCATCACGCTGCCCGCTCGTGCTCATCTTCGTCGATCACCGTGTCCAAGGACATTGCGATTCGGAGTTCTATGCCAACGTGCCGTAACCGAATAATCAGCCTGGCTTGCCATCAGCTTCCGTCGAAAAACACGGTGGACACGACCAGGAGGAGGGTGGCGACGGCCAGGAGGCCGTGGATGACGACGACCGGGGGCGGAAAGTACCGTTCTGGCGGAACGGTAATTACCCGGGTTGGCGATGAGTCGGGTGCGGCGTAGGCGCGGTACACGCCGATCCAGCGCCCCGCCATGGTCAGGCCGAGGACGATGACGACGCCCAGGTCGGCTACCGTGGCCCAGCCCAGCCGCTCCTCATCTCCCGCGAGGTAGAGGCCCCACAGCAGCAGGCCGCCGACGCCCAGCAGCGCGTGAGCGGAGATCACCGGCACGGGAAAGCGCGTCGCGGCCGTCCGCTGGGACTCGCGGTCGTACTCCATAAGCCAGATAACAAGGAGGGCGAGGCCAGCGAGAACCGTGGCCATCCAGGCGAACAATGCGGCAATGCTCACAGCAATCTTGCCTCCACGCTCGGAAAGTCACCTTGGTGCCTGGGCGTGTACTAGGGCCAGAGCGAGCACTTGGCAGGCTGCGGGCTCCTAGCTGGGCAGTCAGCGGCGGCGGAACCGCCGGCTTTCCGCGTGAGGACGAGCGACGACCAGGCGACAACGCTTTACCTACGGCGACGGCCGGGAAATGGATTGGACGGCCCTGATCCTCACCTACCGCCTGCCCGCGGGCGACTAACGGAGACTCGATGGACTACCACGGCCTGATCAAGCGCCTCGACCTGCCCACTGGCTGGACGGCCCCCGCTGAGCTGGAATTCGGCGACATCCGCGCCGCCGCGATCAACCGGGCCCACGTTCACGACGACGTCGCGGGCATCAACGCCAGCACCGAGCTCATCAGGCAGACCCGGGCGGCAGCTGGCCGGCCGGGCCGGTCACCGAGGAGTTCAACTACGTCGACCTGGTCTGGCACGAGTGCGAGTTCCGCGACGGCAAGTCGTTCACCTACGCCGTGTACGACTCCGCAGGCCAGTACCTCGGATGCTGCTACCTGTACCCAGTGGGAAGCCGCACCCCCCTGACGGAGGAGCTGCTCGGCTACGACGTCGACGTGAGCTGGTGGGTCACGCCGCAGGCGTACGAGCACGGCTACTACGCGAAGCTGTACGCCGCCCTCGGGCACTGGATCGAAGAGGCGTTCCCGTTCACGAATGCCTACTACTCCAACATCCAGATCCCGGGCGGGCCGGACGGAGATCCCAGCCAGAATGCGCAAGGCTAAGCTCTGTCCGCGTTACCGAGACGTCCGGGGCCGTCAACGTCGGCCGAATGTTCCCGATCTGCGGAATTTTCCCAAGCTCACTTCCCACGGCCACCCGCCGTCGGCCAGGCCTCCCGGACGCGGTTCCCCGTACTCCTCATCCTGGTAATCGCCGAGCAACCGACGGCTGCGCCTGTCCCACCAAGTCCCCGCGACCAGCAGGCAAAGGACAGGGAGCACGACAATGCCGCCGATCCACAGCGGCGCCAGCACCCACCACCACGACCAGGCGATCACCCCGGTGAGCTTGAGCACGGGCAGCGCCAGGATCCACAGGCTCTGGCCAAGGTTCCAGATCGGGCCCGCGAGCGACAGCAGCGGCTTCCCGCGGAAAGCGGCGACCACCGCACCAGCGTAACGACCAACCGTGCGCCGCACCATGGCCGAGCACGCGCTTGCCGCCTGCCGGCGGGTCATTACGAGCAGCCCAGGACCCTTCCAATGATCGCCAACACCCACGTGGTCGCGCGGAGGCCTGCAAGGTCAGCGCTCCGCCGCCAGGCCAGGTAGGTACCTGGCCGGCGGCACGCAGCAGCACCTTCTCGCCGGGCGAGAAGACCCGGTCACCGGGTACCCGCGCGCGGACTTCGTCGATGCCGCAGTCGCTGACCGGCCGCAGGGTAACCATCGAGTCGTGGCCGTGGTAGGTCTGCTCGGCCACCACGGCCGCCATTCCCTCCCCCGGGTCGCCCTCCCCCGGGTCGAAGGTGTCACCGACCGTGATCTGCTCGGGCCTGATCAGGGCGATGCCGCTGGCCCACTGCGACGGCTCGGTGGGCAGGGCGCCCAGCGCCGTGACCGCCTCGGCTTCGCGGATCTCGGCCGGGACAAGGTTGGCCTCGCCGAGGAACCGGGCCAGGTCCGGGTCGCACGGTCGTGCGTAGAGCTCACGCGGCTCGCCCACCTGGGCGACCCGTCCCTGCCGCAGGACCGCGACCTGGTCGGCGAGCGACAGCGCCTCCTGCTGGTCGTGCGTGACCAGGACGACCGAGGTGCCGGCCGCGCGCAGTACCCGGGCGATGTCGGCGCGCATGCTCGTCCGCAGCGCCGCGTCCAGTGACGCGAACGGCTCGTCCAGCAGCACCAGCGACGGGCTCGAGGGCGAGCGCGCGGGCGAGCGCGACCCGCTGCTGCTGACCGCCGGACAGCTCGTGCGGGTACCGTCGCTGCAGTCCCGCCGAGGCCGACCAGGTCGAGCAGCTCGTCGATGCGGGCGGCGGACCGCTCGGCCCGGCGCAGGCCGAAGCTCGACGTTGCCCGCGACGGTGAGGTGGGGGAACAGCGCGCCTTCCTGGGCGACGTAGCCGACGCTGCCGCCGTTCCGGCGGGACGTGCCGCCCGGGGGCGTCGACCGTCTGGCCGGCCAGCTCGACCGAGCCGGAGCCCGGCCGCTCGAAGCCGGCGATGATGCGCAGCAGCGTGGTCTTGCCGCTGCCCGACGCGCCGAGCACGGCGGTGATCGACCTCTCGGGCACGGTCAGGTCGACGTCGGTCAGCACCTGCACGGGGCCGAAGGCGACCGCGCAGGCCCTCGACCCGAGTGCCATCGTCCCGCTCATGTGGCGATCACCGCCCGCGGCCGGGCTGCGGCGGCGGGCGAACCAGGCGGCGACGACCAGGTTCGGCACGGCCGCGAGCAGCACGATGGCCACCGCGTAGGGCGCGGCGGCGCCGTAGGCGGTGTTGGTCTGGTACGCCCAGAACTGGGTCGCGAGGGTCTGCACGTCGGTCGGCACCAGCACGAGCGTGGCGGTCAGCTCGGTCACCGACGGACAGGAAGACCAGGCACAGCGCGGCGGCGATACCGGGCAGGATCAGCGGCAAGGTCACCCGGACGAACACCGCGATCGGGCCGGCAGCCGAGCGAGCGGCCCATCTCGGCCAGCCGCGGCGACGCCTGCACCGCCGAGGCCCGCACGCAGACGAAGCGCGAGCGGGAAGAACAGCAGCGCGTAGGCGATCACCAGCAGCGAGCTCGGTCTGGTAGAGCGGGAACGCGTAGCGGACCGCGAAGAACACCAGGCTGAGCGCGATCACCACGCCGGGGACGGACTGGATCAGGAAGGTGCTGCTTTCGATGGCCCGGCGCGACCCGGCCGCGGCGCTGCGCGGCGAGCAGCGCCACCGGGCACCGCCGCCGCGGTCGCCAGGACGGCCGCCGCCGCGGAGTACCGGGCCGTCGTCGCCGTCGCGGCCGAGCAGCGTGGTGCTGGCCGGCAACGTCGTCGTGTGCGAGTGGGTCAGCCAGTAGACCAGCGTGCCGACCGGGCACGCCGAGCGCCGGCGACGACCAGGGCCGCCAGCGCCGAGCAGGGTCGGCACCGCCAGCGGCCCGAGCCGGGTCGCGGCCCGGCGGGCGCGGCGCCTGCGGGCCGCTGCGGCTGACTCGGCGCCGGCCGGAGCCGGCGGCCTCGCCGAGCAGCACGACGATGCCGAGCGTCACCAGCAGCAGCGCCAGCGCCGACGGCGCCGGACTGGTCGATCTGCAGCTCGGTGAAGATCTCGGTGGTGAAGGTCCGGAAGTCGCAGGATCTCGAACGCGCCGAACTCGGCGAGCAGCGCCAGGATCACGACCAGGCATCCCGCCGAGCAGCGCCGGGCGGATCTGCGGGAAGCATCGACCCGCCGGAACGTCGTCCACGGGCCGCAGCCCGAGCGCCCGGGCGGTCTCCTCCAGCGCGGGGTCGGTGCGGCGCAGTGCGGCGGCCACCGGCAGGTAGACCAGCGGGTACAGGTCGAGCGTCATCACGACGGCGGCGGCCGCGCAGGCCGATGAAGCCGGGCGACAGCGAGTGCCAGGCGTAGCCCGACGATGAAGTCCGGGATCGAGACCGGCAGCACGACCAGCACGCCCCACATCCGGCGCAGCGGCAGCGTCGTCCGCACGACGCACCAGGCGGCGGCCGTGCCGATCACGCGCGGTGGCCGCGGTCGACCAGGACGGTCAGCTCGATCGTGTTGCGCAGCAGCTCGACCGACAGCGGGCGGAACAGGACGCCGGTGCACCTCGCGCCCACCCCGCGTCGCGGGCCTGCAGCACGCAGGAACACCTCGGGCAGCAGCAGCGCCAGCGCGACGACGCCGCTGAGTCAGGTACAGCGGCGGGCACGCGGCGGAGCCGCCGGCCCGCTGCGCGGCGGACGGCGGCCCCGGCCACGGCCGGCTGCGCGCGCTCAGAGCAGACCTGCCTGCTGCAGCAGGTGACGGCCTTGGTGCCGTCGCCGATCTGGGTCGAGGTCGAAGTGCCGGGGCTGGAAGCCGGAGAGCGGCGGCAGCTGCGGGATTGGTCGACGCCCGAGCCGATCGGGTACTCCCAGCTGTCGCTGTCGGCGAGCACCGTCTGGCCCTGCGTCGCTGACGAGGAAGGCCACGCAGCGCCTGCGCCGCCGCCTGGTGCTGGCTCGACTTCAGCACCGCCGCGCCGGAGACGTCGAGCAGGTAGCCGTCGTCGTCCGGCGCGAACGTGGCCAGCGCGGAGTGGATCCCGCTCTGTGCCGACCTCGTCCTTGCAGCCGGTACCAGTAGTAGTGGTTGATCACGCCGAGCTGGGTCGTGCCCTTGTTGACGTTCGCGACCAGCGTCTCGTTGTCGGGGTCCTGGTGCGCGCCGGCGTTCGCCTTGAGCGCCTTCGAGCCAGGTCACCGCGGCGGCGTCGCCCTTGTCCTGCGCGATCGACGGTGACGATCGGGGCGAAGTCCGTCTCCGCCGGCGCGATGTCGAGCTTGCCCTTCCACTTCGGGTCGGCCAGGTCGAGCATCGACGTCGGGCAGCTCGGACGGGCTTGAGCTCGTCGGTGTTGTAGACGAGCATGCTCACCCGCGCCGAGACGCCGACCCAGTCGCTGTCGCGCGCGCTGTACTGGGCCGGCACCGCCGCCAGCGTCGTGGCGTCGACCGGCGACAGCAGCCCCTTCTCGTCCAGCCGGGCCAGCGGCGGGGTGTTCTCGGTGAAGAACACGTCCGCCGGCGACTGCGAGCCCTCCTGCTCGATCTGCTGGGCGAGCACGTCCTCGTCGTCGCTGCGGACCTTGACCTTCACCCCGGTCTGCTTCTCGAACGCCTTGACCAGCGCGTCGGTCGTCTGCTCGTGCTGGCCGTTGTACAGCGTGATCGTCTGCCCCGCGAGCGACGACGCGGAAGCCGACCCAGCGGCCGCGGGCTGCCCGCTGGAGTCGGCGGCGGCCGGCTGGCTGGACGCGCTGCCCCCGCTGCTCCCGCAGGCCGCGATCAGTAGGGCTGCGGCCGTGCCCGCGGCCATGGACATCCATCTTGTAAGTCTCATGCGGCCTCACTTCGCGATCCGATTGAAGTTAGGTTAGGCATGCCTAACTCTAGGTTCAACGTGATGAGAATCGCAAGGCCGCGCTGCAGCAGGTGGCGACGCTGGTGGCGCACGGGGCGGCGCCGGAGTAAGTGTCGCGGCGGTCACCAGGACTTCGCGCAGCTGGTTCCGGTCGATGTGGCGGCCATGGCGCGCTACGAGCCAGACGGTACGGTCACCTACGTCGCCTGCTGGGGCAAGGCAGTGGACTTCATTCCCGTTGGTAGCCGGTGGACCCTGGACGGGGCAGAACATCGGCACGGTCTTGTTCAAGACCGGCCATTCGGCCCGGGTCGAGAGCCAGGCCGGTGCGACCGGGTCGATCGCCGACCTGGTGAAGAGTCGACGCGTTCGGCCTCGCTGATCGGGACGTCGAGCTGTCGTGGAGGGCCGCCCCTGGGCGTGATGGCGCCCAGCTGACCCTGGAGGAGCCGCTGCCGCTGGACGCCGAGGCGCGCCTGGCCTCGTTCACCGAGCTGGTGGCGACAGCGATCGCGAACGCCGACAGCCGCGCCCAGCTGATGGCCTCCCGCGCGCGCATCGTCGCCGCCGCCGATGAGACCCGGCGGCGGATCCAGCGTGACCTGCACGACGGCACCCAGCAGCAGGGCTAGTCGCGCTGCTGCTCGACCTGCGCCAGGTACAGGCGGCGGCGCCGCCCGAGCTGGCAGGGCGACCTGTCGCGCATCGCCGAGCGGGTCAACTGACGCATTCGACCAGGTGCGGGAGATCTCCCACGGGCACCCTGACCCCGCTGGTCGCTTTCCGAGCGCAGGCCTGATGCACGGCGCTCAAAGCGCTGGCCCGCCGGTCCGCCGTGCCAGTCGAAGCTGAGACCTGCTGCGCCGAGCGGCAGCTGCCGGATCACGTCGAGGTCGCGGCCTACTACGCGGTATCAGAGGCGCTGGCCAACTGCCGCCAAGCACGCGCGCGCCTCCGCCGTCCACGTCGAACTCGACACACCCGGCGCGGCCCTGCGGCTGGCGAGTCCGCGACGACGGGATCGGCGGCGCCGACCCCGCCCGTGGGATCCGGCCTGACCGGGCTCCGCGACCGCATCGAGGCGCTCGGCGGCACCCTCGACGTGACCAGCCCGGCCGACGGCGGCACCACGCTGCTCATCGAGGTCCCGGTCTAGCCGGGACCTGAAGCGTCCGGCTTGGCATCACGCTGGTGCCCGCTCGACGACGGAAGGAAGCGGCACGCCATGGGCGACCCGATCATCCCCGGCTTCCACCCAGATCCGAGCATCTGCCGCGTCGGCGAGGACTACTACATCGCCGTCTCTTCCTTCGAGTACTTCCCCGCCGTGCCGGTTTTCCATAGCCGCGACCTGGTCACGTGGACGCACAATGGGTCTCCCGCGCGGGCGATCCACTCGCGTTCGCCGCCCTCGGCGCCGATGGCCTCGTCCTGCGCAGTCCCAGCGCGGAGTACGGCGAGCACCAGTTCCTTCGCCGTCCGCGCGCGACGAGCAGTGGGCTGCCGAGGCGGTCATCCGGTCCGGCTACGCGAAGCTGAGTCTCTGGCTCGACAGCTGGCACTGGGCCCGCGTCGGCCTCTACCCGGGCGCGTCCGGTAGAAGTCGCGCTCGGCGAGATCCGCCAGACGCTTACCGAGATTCCCGCCGCCACAGGCAGCCAGGTCACGCTGGCGATCCGGGCGACGCGCGCCACCACGGAGGCTGGCCGCATCACCAGCCCCCGGACCGCCTGGCGTTCAGGCAGATGGAGGGCAAGGAGTTCCTGTCACTCGCGGAGCTGGACGGGCGCTACTTCTCAACCGAGGTCGCCGGCGGCTTTACTGGACGGGTGATTGGCGTCAGCGCCGTGGCGGGCGGCGCGGAAGCCGTCCGCACGATTCGCGTACGCGCCCCTCGGCCACGACAAGCCGCCATCAGGCCCGGCGGTCGCGTACGGCTTCAGGGCGGCGAGCTTGCGGATTTCCGCGGCGATGGCCTTGTCGTCCGGCAGGCTCAGGACTTCCAGCCCGTCCGGCCGGGCTCTCGAACCACGATCCCGAGTGCGATACTCGCGTGCGCGCGCAGGCCACCGAGTTCACGGCGCAGCGCGTCGCGTTCGGCCCGCGGCGCTGACCGGGCCCGGAGGGGCAGCGGTACTACGGGGTCAGCTCCGGGCATCGGCTGCCACGCTGCGGTGGGTCGCGGTGCGGTCGAAGTCCAGCAGCATGGCCTGCGCTTCCGGCTCGACGATGGCCACCGTGATGTCGTCCCCGGCGAAGGCGCGGATCGCCTCGGGGGATTCCCAGAACGTGTGCGCGGTCAGCTCGACGGTGCCGTCCCCGTCAAGGTCGCGGCGCAGCAGGTACGCGCCGGCGAAGCCGGGCAGCTTGCGCAGCTGGGGCAGCAGCGTGCCGTCGAAGTAGCGGCTGTAGTTTTTCCGCGCCTCCGGCGTCGGCGGTCGCCGACCAGGTCCGCACGATCATGCCGTTCGCCTGCTCCATGCCAGGTATCGTGGTCCGTCCGCGATATAAAGTAAAGGTGAATTGTCTTCCGTATAGCGAAAGCAGAGCTTCCGGGTGATCGATCCCCGCAGGCTGCGCGTGCTGCAGGCAGTCGCGGTACACGGCAGCGTCGCCGGTGCCGCCGATGCGCTGCACCTGACGCCGCCGGCGGTCTCTCAGCAGCTGCTGGCGCTGGAGACCGGGGCCAGCCTGAATCGACCGCGCCGGTAGGCAGGTCAGGCTGACCGCGGCCGGGCGGCTTTGGCGGCCCACGGCGAGCGCGTTGCCGCCCAGCTCCGCCAGGCCGAGCGGGACCTGGCCGAGCTGACCGGCCAGGCGGCAGGCCCGGTGCGGATGGCGGCCTTCCAGAGCGTCATGGCCCCGCTGATCGGCCCCGCCCTGCGTGACCTCGCTGCCGAGAGCCCCGCGGTTCAGCCCGTCGTGACTGAACGCTACGGGCCAGCTGCCGTAGCGGAACTTCGCCTCGGAGACCTGGACATCGTGCTTACTGAGTACGACGCCGCGAGCCCCTCCGGCTGCTGAGCCGGGCCTCGGACTGCGGCACCTGGCCTTGGACCCGTATCTCCTGGTCATCCCGCCCGAGTGGCAGGTCACGCCGCGGAGCCTGCGCGACCTGGCCGGGCGGCCGTGGGTGGCCGGGCCGCCCGGCACCGCTTGCGACCACGCCCTGCGGCGGCTCGCGGCTGACGCTGCCATCGTGATCCCCGACGGGGACGTCTGCGTGGAGTTCCCGTCCGTCCTGGCCCTGGTCGCCGCCGGGCGCGGCGCGGGCGTCATCCCCCAGATGGCAATCGGGCAGGCCCCGGTGACCGTCTGCGCCCTGCCGCCGCTCGGCGGACGCCATATCGCCGCCTGGCACCAGGCAGGCCCGGCCCAGCCGACGCGGCCACCGCCAGTGTCCTCGACGCCCTCGTCCGCGCGACGCACGTGCCACGGCAAGCACCTCGACCAGGCCGCGGCAGTGAACCTCTCGATTTGCGCCGGCGTGCGCGCGAAGATTGAGGCGAAGGTCCTCTAATGGGATCACGCAGAGAGGCGTCAACCCATGGCTGGTGGCACACCGTCCTCAGGAGTCGCGATCATCGGATCGGGGGTCGCGGGCCTGCACCTGGCTCTGCTGCTGCAAAAGCAGGGAATCCCCGTCACCCTCTACAGCGACAAGACGGCCGCGCAGCTCGCCGGCGGCCGGATGCTGAACACGGTCGCCCACCACAACACGACCGTCAAGCGCGAGCAGGCGCTCGGCGCCGACCACTGGGACCTCGCGGAGTACGGCTACTTCTGCCATCACCACTACATCGGCGGGCCGCAGCCGCTGTCTTTCCCCGGTGCCTTTGGCGCGCCTTCGCGGGCCATCGACTACCGGGTCTACCTGCCGCGGCTGCTGGCGGACTTCCAGGAGCGCGGCGGTGACTTCCGGGCCGGGCAGGAGGTCAGCCCGGAAGAGATCGTGCGCCTGTCGGGGCTGCACGACCTTGTGGTCGTCGCCACCGGCAAGGGCGGCACGAGCGCGATGTTCCCGGTCATCGCCGGCAAGTCGCCCTACAGCCGACCGCAGCGCCGGCTGTGCGCCGGGCTCTATCACGGCATCGCGCCATCCGAGCCGAAGGGCGTGACGATGAGCATCGCGCCGCCGCACGGTGA
Source organism: uncultured Actinomycetota bacterium (assembly GCA_963735315.1). Taxonomy (GTDB): domain Bacteria; phylum Actinomycetota; class Actinomycetes; order Streptosporangiales; family Streptosporangiaceae; genus Trebonia. The sequence goes on along the minus strand of CAVTKQ010000004.1, from coordinate 132,485 downwards.
ACTGCTGGAGATCCCCACCTTCTCCGCTTCTGGGCACGTCACGGTCCTGCTGTTCGAGAACGTGCCTGGCGGCGACACGGAGGTGCTCGCCGACGCCAAATACGACGAGGACCCGGCGGCGTTCGAGCGGCTGGTGCTCGAAAAGGTCCGCGTGCACCACCCGCAGGTTTTCGAGCGGATCGACACGGCACGGTTCGGGCTGACCGGTCCCGAAGATCTGCTCCAGGGGGCCGTGACGCCGGTGCTGCGTGAGGACTACGCCGTCCTGCCGAACGGAGAGGATCGCCATCGCGCTCGGCGACGCGCACTCGGTCGTCGACCCCGTCGTGGGCCAGGGCGCGAACTCGGCGTCCTACTCGGCCTGGGAACTCGGCACCGTCATCGGCGAGGACCTGAACTTTGACGAGCGGTTTGCCCAGAAGGTCGCCGCCCGCCGCGCCAACCGGGTGCGAGCGATCTCCGACTGGACGAACCTCATGATCGCGCTGCCGCCCGCGCCGCACCTGCTCCAGCTGCTCGGCGCGATGTCGCAGAACCCGGCCGTCGCGGACGAGTTCACCGACAACTTCAACCGGCCGGAGCGCCAGTGGGACATCCTGGCAACCCCCGAGCGCACGAGCGCGTTCCTCGCGCGTCACGGAATGTAGCAGCCGCTCGCCTAGCCTTCCGCTTGAGGTGCCGTGAACTTCTGGACCTGGTGCGGCGCGTGGTCCTCGCCAACCCGGCCCATCTTGATCCCGTAGGTGTAGGTGACCTCGCCGACGTACACGCTGCCCGCGGAGTCGACCGCCACCATGTGCGGCGCGATCACGTTGCCGGCGGCCGCCTTGTCGTCGGCGGAGGCGCCCCAGCGGTCGAGGACCTCGCCGCTCGGGCTCAGCAAGGTCATGCGCCCCGGCTGGTCGGTGCCGACCGTGTCGGCCACGAACGAGGTGTTGTCGGCCGGCCGCCACAGCTCGGCGACGACGACGTCGCCCTGCGGGCGTGAGCGCGATGCTGCTCGGCCGCTGGACGTCGGGCCACTCCTCCAGGTAGCTGCCGTCGGTGCGGAAGACCTGGATCCGCTCGTTCTCCCGGTCGGCGACCAGCAGCCGTCCGTCCGGGGTCAGGCAGATGCCGTGCGGCAGCATGAACTGCCCCGGGCCCGAGCCGATCTCGCCCCAGCTGTCCAGCAGCTTGCCCGCCGGGCTGAAGTGGTGCACCCGGCAGTTCCCGTAGCCGTCGGAGACGAAGATGTCGCCGCCGGGCCCGACGGCGACGTCGGTGCACCCGTTGAACGGCCCGGCCGCCCGGGCGACCGTCTCGACGTTGTGGATCCGCACCGGCACGTCGGTCCGGTAGCCGGTGTCGCTGGGCGTGCCGGGCACGCCCAGGGTGAGCAGCAGCTCCCCGTCCGGGGTGAACTTGCGGACGGAGTGGTCGCCGTTGTCGACGCAGTACACCGCGCCGTCGGGGCCGATCGTGATGCTGTGCGCGTTGGTGAAGCTCCCGGCGCCCCAGGACCGGACGAACTCCCCGGCCGTGGTGTACACCAGCACCTGGTGGTCGTAGCGGGTGAACAGGTAGACCTGGTCGGCGGCGTCGACGGCCACGCCGGCCACGTCGCGGTGGCTGATCGCGTCGGGGCGCTGCTCCCAGTGGAGGTCAGCCGCCCAGCCGGGCTGCTCGCGGTACGTCATGCCGACCTTCCAGCGGGCGTGGCCCGCTTGTCACCGCCCGTCCATATTGTCGGACGGACAGACAGTATGAAATCAGATACGTAGCCTAGGGCCGGCCGGGTAGCCCGTCAACATCCGGGCCCCGCGGCCGGCATGTGACCGGGCTCACCGCCCCCGGCCGGGGGAAACGGCCAGATTCATCCTATTATTGTATGATTGTCATACGTCGGTCAGGCCTTGACCGCGCGCGACGGAGTTACGTCACGAAGGGGTCGCCTGGTGAGCACGGTGCACGGAACTCAGCGGGAGGGCGCGACCGCGGTCGCCGAGATGCTGCACGGCTACGGCGTCACGCACCTGTTCATGGTGCCCGCCATCCTGCGCCGGACCTTCGCCGAGCTGGAGCGCCTGCACCCGGAGATCGCCCCGGTCGCCACGCACGGGGAGAAGTCGGCCGTCTACATGGCCGACGGCTACGCGCGCGCGGGCCGCCGCCCGGGTGTCTGCGGCGCGCAGGTCATCGGCGCGCTCAACCTGGCGGCCGGCCTGCGCGAGCCGTTCCTGGCCCGCTCGCCGGTGGTAGCGCTCACCGGCGGGCGGCTCCCGCCAGACGAAGTTCCGGCAGGTCTACCAGGAGGTCGACGACGTGCCCGCGTTCGAGCCGGTCACCAAGTTCAACGCCACGGTCGACGACGTCACCCGGCTGCCCGACATGCTGCGGCACGCGTTCCGGGTGGCCACGACCGGCTCGCCGGGCCCGGTGCACCTGCAGCTCCAGGGGAACGAGGGGCAGCTCGACGCGCAGACGGGAGTGCTCGACGACGTCGTCGAGCCCGAGTTCGCGGCGGTGCCGCCGTTCCGGCCGCGACCGGACGACGAGGCCGTGCGCGCCGCCCTGGCCCTGCTCCAGGCGGCCGACCGGCCGGTGATCGTGGCCGGCGGCGGGGTCCGCTGGTCCGGCGCGGGCCGCGAGCTGGTCGCGCTGGCCGAGGCGCTCGGCATCCCGGTGGCGACGTCGGCCAACGGCCGGGCCAGCATCCCCGGCACCCACCGGCTGAGCGTGGGCGTGGCCGGGACCTACTCGCGCGACTGCGCGAACCAGGTCGTCAACCGGGCCGACCTCGTCTGCTTCATCGGCACCCAGACGGGCGGCATGACCACCCACTTCTGGGCCGTGCCGCCGATCGGCACGCCCGCCATCCAGATCGACATCGAGCCCGGCCACCCTCGGCCGGAACTACCCGCTGCAGGCCAGGGTGCTCGGCGACGCCCGCGCGGTGCTCAGCCGGATGCGGGAGCTGGCCGACCCGGCCACCGCCGCGCGCCGGGCCGCGTGGCTGGCCGAGGTCGACGACCTCAAGGCGTCCTGGCGAGCCGCGCACGACAGCGTCATGACCAGCGACGACCTGCCGATCCGGCCGGAGCGGCTGAGCGCCGACCTGACCTCGATCGTGCCGGACGACGCGGTCGTCCTGGTCGACACCGGGCACGCCGGCATGTGGATGTCCCAGTACTTCGACCTGACCAGCCCGGGGCAGGACTACCTGCGCAGCTGCGGCCACCTCGGCTGGGCCTTCTCGGCCGCGATCGGCGCCAAGTGCGCCGTCCCCGGCCGGCCCGTCATCGCCTTCACCGGCGACGCGGGCCTGTACTACCACCTGGCCGAGATCGAGACGGCGGTCCGCTGGAACATCAACACGGTCACCATCGTCAACGACAACGCCGGCGGCAACCAGAGCACGCGCGGCTTCGAGCGCGCCTACAAGGGCAAGCCGACCGAGGCGTCGCGGCGGATGTGGACCTACAACGACGTGGACCTGGCCCGGGTGGCGACGGACATGGGCGCGCTCGGCATCCGCGTCGACAAGCCCGGCGACCTGCGGCCCGCCGTGGAGCGCGCGCTGGCGGCGGGCCGGCCGGCCGTCATCGACGTGCGCACCGACATCGACGTGACCGCGCCGCCCGCCGTCTCCTGAGCGCAGGGCGCGAGTTACGCCCCGGCGCCGCCGCGCCGCTTCTTGCTGTTATCAGTGGGAGCGGCGCGGCGGCGCCGTTTTTACCGCGGGCGCGATGAGTTCCGGCCCGGCCGCCGGTATGTACTAGCGAGTTCGCCGGAATACCCCGGGCGGACCGCTCACAAGGGAGAACCCGATGTCAGACACTCGCGCGGCAGACGAGGCCGCCATCGTGGCCGTACTGGCCGACTCCTACAAGGCGTGGGAGGCCGGCGACGCCGACGGCATGGTCGCCAGCTACGCCCCGGACGCGACCGCCATCATGCCCGGCTCGCTCCGCGGCAGCCGGGACGTGATCCGCGAGAACATGGCCCTGGCCTTCGCGGGGCCGCTCAAGGGCAGCTCGACCATCAACAAGCAGCTCAGCCTCCGCTTCGTCGGCCGGGACGCCGCGATCCTCGTCAGCGAGTCCGGCATCCTGTTCCCCGGCCAGGCCGAGGTCCCGGACGCGGGCAAGGTGAACGCGACCTGGGTTTTCGAGAAGCGCGACGGCCAGTGGCTGATCGCCGCCTATCACAACAGCCCGGTGCAGGCGCCCGGGCACGTGAGCCCGGCGTGCAAGCCCGTGGCCGCGGCGGTGCCCTGACGAGAGGCCAGCCGCGCCGGGGCTTCACGCGGGTACCGCCGGCGCCGAGCGGGCGCTGGCCGGCCGGGCTACGGTGGCCTTGACAGGACAGGAAGGGGCGTGAGCGTGACGACGAGGGCAGCGGGCTTCGATCGCCTGGTCGAGCCGTTCCGGACCGAGCTGCTTGCGTACTGCTACCGGATGCTCGGCTCGGCTCACGACGCGGAGGACCTGGTCCAGGACACGTACCTGAGGGCGTGGCGGGCGCGGGAGCAGTACGACGAGACCCGCAGCTCGCCGCGCACCTGGCTGTACCGGATCGCGACGAACGCCTGCCTGACCGCCCTGGAGGTCCGCGGCCGCAGGCCGCTGCCGTCGGGGCTGGTGGCCGCCCGGGACCCGCTCGACCCGCTCGTCCCGGGAGGGAACGGCGCCTGGCTCCAGCCCCTGCCTGACTCGCTGCTCGACGCGGGCGACCCGGCTCAGCGCCGTGATCGACCGCAGCAGCCTGCGCCTGGCGTTCGCCGCCGCCCTGCAGCACCTGTCGGCGCGCCAGCGCGGCGCGCTGATCCTGCGTGACGTGCTCGGCTTCCCCGCGTCCGAGGCCAGCGGAAATCCTCGGCACCACCGTCGCATCGGTGAACAGCTCCCTGCAGCGGGCGCGGGCCCGGGTGAAGGAAGCCGGGGTCCGGCAGGAGCGCTGGTCAGCGAGCCGTCCGCGGCCGAGCAGCGCGCCTGGGTCGACCGCTACATGAAGGCGTTCGAGCACGCCGACGTCGAGGGCCTCAAGCGGCTGCTCACCGAGGACGTGCTCATGGAGATGCCGCCGATGCTCAACTGGTTCGCCGGCCCGGCAACTACGGCCTGTTCATGGAGTGGGTCTTCGCGGCGGCCGGGACGGACTGGCAGCTGAAGGCGGTCGCCGCCAACGGCCAGCCCGGGTTCGCCGCCTACCGGCGCGGCCGGCGACGGGTACGACCTGCACACGCCTCCAGGTCTTCACCGTCACCGCCAGGGGCATCAGCCGGAACTCGGTGTTCCAGGAACCCGACGGTCTTCGCGTCCTTCGGCCTGGCCGCCAGACTCGACGCCCAGGCCTAAGTGGATCGGCGGCTCGGTCGCGTAACGATCCACCATCTTGGCGGGACAGCCGACGCGCGGTACTGTCACTTCCCCGTTGCCTACAGTGCCGGGCCGAAGCTCTGCGGTGACGTGACCGCGCTGTCGGTCCGGACGTCGATCACCGCGGGCAGCCCGGAGGCCCGGGCCTTGTCCAGGGCCGCGGCGAAGTCGGCGGGATCGTCCACGCGGGCGGCGTGGCAGCCGAAGCCCCGCGCGATCTCGACCAGGTCGGCGTCGTGGAACCGCCAGTTCTTGTCCTGGTCGGCCGAGTCCAGCTCCCACAGGAACGCTTCCTGGTTCAGCGACGTGTTGTTGTTGACCACCACGATCACCTTCAGCCCGTACCGCCGGGCGGTCTCCAGCTCGCGATGTGGTAGAAGAACCCGCCGTCGCCGGTCACGCAGATGACCTCGCGGTCGGGGCACGCGCACTTGACGCCGAGCGAGGCGGGCAGGCCCCAGCCGAGCGAGCCCGGCCGCCCGGACGACGGACTGCCCGGCCCGACAGCCGCAGGTGGCGGGCGCTCCAGGCGCCGACGTGGCCGGTGTCGCCGACCACGACCCCGTCGGCCGCCATCTCGGTCGCCGATCATGCGGAACAGGCGCTCGGGCCGGATCGGCACGGCGTCGGACGTCTCGCTCGCGTCGCACCTCGGCCCGCCAGCCGGCCCTGATGTCCGGCGACCTCCGCGGCCCACTCCGGCGGCGCGTGGGCGGCTGCCGCCGCGGCGGCCAGCTGCCCGATGACCGCGCCGACGTCGCCGGCCAGCGGCACCGCGACACTCGAAGTTGCGGCCGATCTCGGCGCCGTCGATGTCCACCTGGATGATCTGCGCGTCCGGCGGGATGAGGCTCCAGTTCCTGGTGGTCATGCTGCCCAGCGAGGAGCCCGCGACCAGCACGACGTCGGCGCGCAGCAAGATCCCGTTGGCGAAGTCCGCCCCGTACTCGCCGACGACGCCGCCGTAGAGCGGATGGTCGGAGGCGATCGTCGCCAGTGCCGTTCAGCGTCGTGACCACCGGGATCCGGAGCTGCTCGGCCAGGGCGACCAGCTCGCGCGCCGCGCCCGAGCGGGCCACGCCGTTCCCGGCCAGGATGACCGGCCGCCGGGCCTGCGCGAGCAGCTGCGACCGCGGCGGCGACCGACGACGCCGGTCGGCCAGCGGGCGGTCGCTCGGCGACGATGCCGTACCGCGGCTCGGCGCGGGTGACGCCCTCGGCCGGCGAGTCGCCCATGGTTGCCGGTCCGGCCGACCAGGCCGAGGTGCACCGGCCGGGACACGCCGGAGGTGGCCGACGCGGAACGCCTGCCGCAGCAGGTCGGGGAAGCGGGCTCGGGCCGGGCACGGCGCGTTCCACTTCGTCACCGCCTCGAAGGCGCCGTGGTCATCCACGTCCTGGTAGAGGTTGCGGTAGGCGGTCCGCTCGTCGGGCACGCCGGACAGGGCGACGACCGGCGTCCGGGCCATGTAGGCGTCGCGCAGCCCGGCCGCCAGGTTCGTCGACCCGATCGCCTGCGCGCCGCACACCCCGACCTTGCGGCTGATCCGGGCGTAGCCGTCGGCCATGTAGGCGGCCGCCTTCTCGCCGTGCGTCATGACCGGCAGGATGCCGCGCTCGCTCATCCGCTTGACCGTCTCCGGCAGGATGACGGGGACGAAGAAGAAATGACTCACGCCGTACGCGGAGAGCATCTCGGCGATCTGATCGCTTGTCTGCACTGCACCGCCCGCCTGGTAGTCACGTGCACGTAGCCTGACTGATTGTCCGACAGTTATACGTTCAGTCTGCCGTCGCGTCCTGCCCAGGGTCAAGCACGGGGCGCCCTCGCTAGCGCGCATACCAGCCCCCGTCGACGATCAGCTGGTGCCCGGTGACGTAGTCCGCCGCCCGGGAAGCGAGGAAGACCACGCTCCCGACGATGTCCTCCGGCTCGCCGAAGCGGCCGGCGGGGATGCGCGCCTGCACCACCGGGTCGGTGTAGGCGGGGCTGTCCCGCCCGGTCCTGAAGTAGCCGGGCAGCACGGCGTTGACCTGGACGCCGCTGGCCGGCCCACTCGTTCGACAGCGCCTTCGTGACGCCCGATGAGCGCGTGCTTGGAGGCCGTGTAGGCGCTGCGGTTCACCGGGCCCTGGAGCCGAGGCCAGCGACCCGATGTTGATGATCTTGCCGGCGCCGCGCTCGACCATCGCCCGCGCCGATGCGCGTGCACAGCAGCCACACCGCGTCCAGTGTTCACCGTCTGGACCTCGCGCCAGCGCTCGAAGGCTCAGCTCGAGGGCCGACTGCCTGATGAACGTCGCCGCGTTGTTGACGAGGATGTCGACGCGCGTCTGCGGCCAGCAGGTCATCGATCCGCGCGCCGAGCGCGTCGATCTCCAGCAGGTCGGCGACCCACCGGCGCGACTTCCCGCCCGCCGCGCGCGATCTCCGCCGCCGTCTCGCCGAGGTCGTCGTGATGGCCGTGCAGCACGACCTCCGCGCCGGCCTGGGCCAGCCCGGCCGCCATCGCCCGGCCGAGTCCCGGCGCGGGAGCCGGTCACCAGCGCTACCTTCCCGGACAGGGAGAACAGCTCCGGCAGCGTGCGCCTGGCTTTCTTCCATCGCGCTCATCCTCGTCCTTGCGCCGCCGCTGACTTGCCTGCGCAGGTACTCGACGGTGCCGTTGAGGGCCAGCGCGCAGGATCAGCACGATGCCGTCGATCGATGCTGACCTGGTACACCGACACGTGCGCGTCGGTCAGCAGTTCCTGGATCAGGAACAGCACCCCCCGCCGAGCGCGCCGCCGAGCAGGCCGCCGCGGCCGCCGGCCAGGCTGATGCCGCCGAGGGCCACCGCCGTGATCGCGCTGATCGTGTAGGGCGGGCCGACCGTGCCGTCGCCGCCCTGGATGAGGCCGGTGAGCATCAGGCCGGCGAGGCCGGCGAGGGCCCCGCCGAGGGCGTAGGTGACCACCCGCAGCCGCGCCACGTTCACGCCGGCGGTGTAGGCGGCCCGCTCGTCGCCGCCGACGGACAGCAGGTTGCGCGGGTAGGAGCCGCGGGTCAGCAGCAGTCCAGACCACCGCGATGACCGCGAACACGACCCAGACGGCCGGGATCGGCCCGTAGGAGCCGTCGAGCTTGACCAGCCAGACCGGGACGCTGCCGCCCGCCTCGGGCAGCACCTCGGTGCCGAGTCCCTGGTAGAAGAGGTACATGCCCAGCGTGGCGATGATGGCGGGCAGCCGGACGTAGGCGATCAGCACGCCGTTGATGCGCCCCGGACAGCAGCCCGAAGACGATCACGATCGGGATGATCAGCTGCGAGCGTGATGCCGGCCGGCACCAGCACCGCCGCGATCAGCACGGTGATGAACCCGGCCAGCGGGCCGACCGACAGGTCGATGCCGCCGTTGCCGGACAAGATCGGCAGGGTCACCGCCATCGCGGTCAGCACGGTCGGGCACAGCACCGCCATCGACGCCGCCCAGCTCTGCTGGGACAGGAACTGCGGCTGGACGATGGCGTTGGCGATGAACAGCACGACCAGCAGCGCCAGCGGGACCGCGAGTAGCTGTTGCGCCGCAGCGAGCTGCCGCACCGCCGGGCGTGGACAGGGCCGGCGGCCGCGCCTGGCCGGAGACGCACGCTAGCCACCGGCGCCTGCCTGGGCCTGGTGCTGGTCGCTGGTGCTCGTCGCCGAACATCGCGGCCACGACGTCGGTGTCCGACGACGTCTCGGATGGCAGCATCGCTACGACACTTCCTTCATGGAACACCGCGATCTGGTCGGTGAGCGTGAGCAGCTCGGCGATCTCGGTCGAGAGGTAGATGATCGCCACCCCGTCGGCGGCCAGCCGGCGGAACAGCCCGTACAGTTCTTCCTTGGTGTTGGCGTCCACGCCGCGCAGCGGGTCGTTGACCACCAGCACCCGGGGCCGCATGGCGATCCAGCGGCCGAGCAGGACCTTCTGCTGGTTCCCGCCGCGACAGGGTGCTGATCGCGCGCGCGGGCGACGCGCTGACCAGCCGCGATGACTCGGCGAAGTCCGCGAATCGCTTCCGGGCCTGCTGGCGTCGCAGCACGCCGAGCCAGTTGAAGTCGCTCCACAGCGTGACCGCGAAGTTGTCGAAGACCGACAGCGGGCCGAACAGTCCCTCGTGGCGGCGGTCGCGGGGCACGTACCTGATGCCCAGCCGGTTGGCGGCGCCGTAGCTGCGCACGGGGTGGGCCGCGCCGCCGGCCCCGAGGGCCGGCACCTGGCCGGACACGGGCCGCCGCAGCCCGGTCAGGCACTCGACGAACTCCGACCTGGCCCTGGCCCTCAAGCCCGGCCAGCCCGAGGATCTCCCCGGCGCAGACCTCCAGCGAGATCGGCTGGGAGGACGGCGCGCAGGGTCAGCTCCGCGACGCGCAGCACCGGCCGCGGCGGGCTCTGCGTGCCCGGCTGGCCTGCCGTCCCGGCGCGGCTCCCGGCGCGGGCCGGCGCGGCGCTGATCGACGTCGAGATGTCGCTGCGCGTCCGGACATGTGGCCGAGGACGCCCCGGCGCGAGGCCTCGCCCACCGCCAGCGTGGCGACGGTCGTGCCCTGCCGCAGCACGGTGATCCGGTCGGCCAGGCCGAGCACCTCGTCCATCCGGTGCGAGGTGAACAGGACCGACTTCCCCTGCGACCGGGCCTGCCGCAGGTAGTCGAACAGGCGGTCGCGCTGCTGGGCGTCGAGCGCCGACGTGGACTCGTCGAGGACGAGCAGCCGCCAGGGACGGACGATCGCCCGGGCGATCGTCATCAGCTGCCGCTCGGCCAGCGAGAGCGTCCACATCGGGCGGTCCGGGTCGAGCCCGTCCAGGCCGAGGTCGCTCAGCGCCTGCCGGGCGACCTGCGAGCTTCGTCGCCCTTGCGGCGGCCGTAACGGAAGAGCCCGTCGGTGCCCAGGAAGATGTTGTCGCGCACGGTCATCTCCGGCGCGAACAGCGTCTCCTGGAACACGGTGGCGATGCCCATGCGCCTGGGCGCCGCTCGGGCTGGCGAGATGCCGCTTGACGTCGCCTTCCCAGGTCAGCGTGCCCGAGTCGGGCCGCAGCACGCCGGACTGAGGATCTTGATCAGCGTGCTCTTGCCCGAGCCGTTCTCGCCGGCCAGCGAGTGGATCTCCCCGGGGGCGACCCGCAGGGTCGCCGACCGCAGGGCGCTTGGTCTCGCCGAACGACCGCGACAGGTCCTCGATGTCCAGGCGGCTCGCCACGTCGACGGTCGTCATCGTGTGCCTCCCTCGTGCCGCGGGAACGGTGCCCGGCGGGGCGTCGGTTCAGATCTTGGCGGCAACCTTTAGCTCCCTGCCGTAGCTACTGGTCAGCAAGATGACGAGGATGCCGAGGGCCAGTTCCTGGAACGAGGCGTTGAAGCCGACGCCGACCAGCAGCGTGGTCAGCTCGGCGACGATCAGCGCGCCCAGGACGGTCCGCAGGTACCCGCCGCGGCCGCCGAGCAGCGACGTGCCGCCGATCACCACCGCGGTGATGGTCTGGAAGAAGTACGGCTCGCCCACGGTCGGGTCGGGGATGCCGCTGTAGCCGGCGAAGAAGATGCCGACCATCGCGGCGCACAGCGCGGAGATCGAGAACACCACGACCTGCACCCAGGTGGACCGGACGGTGGCCAGCCGGGCGGCGACGGCGTTGGCGCCGAGCGCGTAGGTCTCCCGGCCGAGCCTGGTCCGGTTCATGAAGAACACCGCCAGCACCGAGGCGACCGCCCACACGAAGATGATGGCCGGGATCGGGGATCGGCCCGGTCTTGCCGATCACGGAGACGCTGCTGGTCAGCCAGCCGGGCACCGCGCCGGTGATGGCGCCGTTGCTCCATTCCAGCGCGACGCCGGACACGATCAGGCTCATCCCGAAGGTGGTGATCAGCGAGTGGACGCGCAGCAGCACCGACGCCACCGCGCTGATCGTGCCGATGAGGATGGCCAGCGCGGCGATGGCCAGGAAGATGACCGGCAGCGACCAGCGCTCGTTGTAGAGCTGGGTCACGATGATGTCGGACAGGCCGATCACCGCCGGGATGGACAGGTCGATCCCGCCCGCGATGATCGTCATGGTCTGGCCCAGGGACGACAGGCCGAGCAGGCTGGCCAGGATCAGCAGCGAGATGATGCTGGCCTTGCTGAAGTACCCGGCGATGAAGATCACGGACAGGATAAAGAGCACCGGCACCAGGATGTAGGGCAGCGCGCTGGTGAAGTTGGCCGCCACGACGGCGGTCAGGTTGTGAGGCGCGGCGCCGACCGGCTGGCGGGCCGCCCGAGAGGTCTCGGGCGGCCCGTCAGTGGCGGCGACCGGGGTTGAGTCGGTCATCCTTGCCTTGTCTCCGGGTGGGTCACACGGCGGCCGGCTGGCAGCGGGTCACGACGGCTCGGGGAAGCTCGCTACCGGCGTGCCGCCGGTGAAGAACTGGCCCATGTAGCTCGTGATGGCCGGGAGGGCCGGCTTCGGCGAGGCGAAGCACGCGCTGCTCACGGTCATGTTGGGCGTGTACCACTGGTTGAAGGTGGCCGGAGTCGGGCCGGGGATCGGGTAGAGGATCGTGTCAAGGGCGGGCTGCTGCCCGGCCATCATCCGCAGCGCGACGTTCATGGACGCGTAGGCGCCGGGGGCCGGGGCCTGGTCGGTCATGTACGTGACGAGGCTGGGGTTCTGCTTCTGGAACGCGAGCTCCTGGCAGTCGCCCTCCTGCAGCGACACCTTGGCCAGCGGGCGGCCGGCCTGCTGCAGCGCGGTCTCGGCGGCGACGCCCATGGCGCCCTCGTCGACGATGCCGTCCACCTTCACGCCGGGGTGGCTGGACAGCCACTGCGCCGTCGCGGTCTGGGCGACCGAGGCGGTCCACTGGCCGGTGTAGTTGCCGACGACCTTGAGGCCCGGGTGGCCCTTCATCGCGGCGGTCGCGGCGGCGGTCGCCGTCGCGGCGTCGGCGACACCCGGGATCCCGGTGACCAGCAGCAGGTTGCCCTGGTAGTTCATCCCCTTATAGAGGTTGGCGGCCAGCTGGTAGGAGTTCTCGTACACGTCGAACGACACGGTGATCGCGTTGTTGCAGTACGACGGGTCGAGGGAGATCACCAGGACGTTCTTCTGGATGCGCGTTCGCGTACTGGTCGCAGAAGGCGGTCGTCGAGTTGTTGTTCAGGAAGATCACGTCGCAGCCGCTCTGGATCTCGCTCTGCAGCTGCGATACCTGGGTGGCGACGCTGTTGTTGGAGTTCTGGACGATGAAGTTGCTCTCGGCCTTCCCGGCCGCGGCGAGCGGGGCGATCATCTGCTTGAACGCGGTGATCTCGCCCTGCTGGTAGGTGTTGCCGAGGTAGAAGGTGCTCTCGCAGTACTGGACCTTGCCGGTGGGCGGCTTAAAGTTCTGGTACGCGTTCGGGTAGAGCTTGGAGTACAGCTGGTAGTTGGTGTAGCCGTCCTTGGCACCCGCCGGCACCGCGCTGATGTCGGTCTCGCCGGAGGCGCTGCCGCTTGACGCCGGCGCGGACGAGGCCGCCGCGGACGCGGGCGCGGCCGACGCGGGCGCGGACGAGGCCGCCGCTGAGGACGGCGCCGAGTTGCTGCTTGTTACCGCGGACGAGCCGCAGGCGGAGAGGGCCGCCACTGCCAGCGCGAGAACCGCGACAGGCGGCCACCCGGAGCCGGGGCCGGCTGGTTCTGTGGCCGGCGTCAGCGGATGCCCGCCAGGAACGCCGCACCTCAGCGCGAAGACGGTGCATGAAGTTTCCCCCCATTGGGTCACTTAGCTCTAATTGACGCTAGCCATCACAGACGGTTAGCCAGCTGTGCGACTGACTGCTTGTCGTACAACATGACAGGGACGTTAGTCCTGCCGACATTTGGCGTCAACCAGGATCTACGCCATTATTGTTAACGATTACTTCAAGTAATCAGCCCGACGCGCCCGGCGCCGGGGCGCGGCGCGCGGCTCAGCCCGGGGCGGCCTCCGCGTACCGCGCCACGAGGTCGGCGACGAGGCCGGGATGGGAGAGGAACGGCGAGTGGCTTGAGCGCCACTCGACCACTTCCGCGCCCGCCGCGGCGGCCATCTCGCGCTGGGTGTCGGGGTGGATCATCCGGTCCTCGGTGCAGACCGCGTAGGTGGTCGGGATCGTCCGCCACGCCGCGACCGCGTCGGTCTCGATGACCGTGTAGCCGGCCTTCTGGAAGGGCCGCAGCCGGGCGGCGGCCTGCCGGGCCAGCGACGGCTCGACGTCGGGGTAGAACACCTCCAGGCTGGCCTCGCGGTCGATCTCGGTCGTGGTGGCGGTCTCGATGACCACCTTGGACCGCATCGTCTCGCGGCCCTTGACCGGGGGCGAGGCGATGAGGTCGGATGGCCGGCCTCGGTCAGCACGGCGGCGATGTAGACGAGGTGCCGGACGTTGGGCGCGCCGCTCGCGCCCAGGGTGGCGACGTTGCCGCCCCAGGAGTGGGCGATGACGACCGCGTCGCCCTCGACCTCGGCCAGGGCGTCGCTCAGCACCGCCGCGTCCTGGTCCAGCGTGGTCATCGGCAGGTCGAGCGCCACCGACGGGACGCCCCGCGCGTCCAGCAGCGCGCGGACCAGGTGCCAGCTCCACCCGTCGTGCCACCCGCCGTGGACGAACACCGCGGTCGCCGGGCCGGTCATCGCGCCCTCCGTTCGGCGCCTCGGCTGTGAGCGGCCGCATCCGGGCGGCACCGGCCCGGCCGCGCGCACCGGGCGCGGGCGGGGCGGACGGGGTTCGCGCGCACCGGGTCAGATCCCGTAGACCGAGCGGGCCGCCTTCTCGAACACCCACGACCGCTCGTCGGGGCTGAAGCCGGCCGCGATCCGCTTGTAGGTGTTCCACAGCACGACGAAGTCGGTCAGGTGCCGGTCCTCCGGGTAGTTGGTCTCGAACATGCTGCGCTCGGGGCCGAAGGCCTCGATGGCGAAGGTGATCTCCGGCTTCCAGTACTCGGCCAGGAACTCCGACGACCGCGGCCCGTCGAGGACGGACTGCTCGACGAACGACTTGTAGCCGATGCCGCCGACCTTGAGGTAGACGTTGGGCGCCTCGGCCAGGTCGGCCATCTGGCGCCGCCACTCGGCCAGCATGCCGGGCCGGTCCCTGGCGTACGGCCCGTTGACGGCCGGGCCGCCCAGGTGGTTGAGCACGAGCTTGCAGGTCGGGCTGGGCCTGCGCGAGCTTCTTCATGTCGGCGAGCTGGTTGAAGTACAGCCAGGTCTCGAAGATCAGCCCGCGCTTGGCCACCTCGGCCGTGCTGGCCTGGAAGACCGGGTCGAGCAGGGCGAACTCGGGCGCGCCGCGCAGCGCGTTGTTGGTGTCCGGGTGGCGGTCCCAGGCGACGTTGTGCCGGATGCCCTTGAACGAGTCGCCGCCCGCCTCGAGGTGGGCGTCGAGCGCCTCGGCCGTCTTCCCGGCCTCGAGGTACATGTTCACGTGACCGACGATGGCGGCGCAGATCCCGTCCGGCCCCTGCTGCGAGACCGCCCACTCGGTCTCGCCGACCGGCTTCAGGTGGTCCGGGCCGTCGGTCCGGTAGCTGGCCGAGCAGTCGATGAAGACCGTCTTGACGATGCTGTGGCCCTGGCTCATGTCGCGCTCGAGGTCGGTCGCGGTTGTACCGGTCGGTCGGCCACATGTGGTGGTGCGCCTCGACGATCGGCATGTCCGGGCCGATCGCGGTCTCTGCGTACGCGTGCTGCGTCGGTCATGTCTCTCTTTCTGCTTGGGGCTTCGCTGGGCGACGGCGGCTAGGCGGAGTACTTGCGGACGCGCTCGGCGATGATGTCGGCGACCTGCCGGGGCTGGGAGAGGAACGGCGAGTGGCTGGTGTCCAGCTCGACGACGTCGCCCGCCTGCGCGGCCATGGCCCGCTGGTCGTCGGGGTTCACGCCGTGGTCCTGCTTGCAGACGATGTACGTCGTCGGGTACAGCTTCCAGGCGGGCGCGAGCGAGGTCTCCACCAGGTCCCAGCCCGCGCGGTTGAACGGCCGCAGCTGCGCCGTGCACTCGGCCGCGACCTGCGGGTCGACGTCGTGGTAGAAGGCGTCGTAGGCGTACTCGGGGACAACCACGCAGACCTCAGGCCCCAGGTCGAACGCGGGCATCGGCGGCAGCGTGCGGAAGTCGACCGGGGCGGGCTTGCCCGCCTCGATCATGAAGGCGGCCAGGTAGATCAGGTGCCGGACGTTCGGCGCGCCCGACGCGCCCAGCGTGACCGGGCTGCCTCCCCACGAGTGCGCGACGACGACGGCGTCGTCGCCGAGGCTGTCCAGGGTTTCCCGCACCACCGCCGCGTCGACGTCCAGGGTCGACGTCATGGGCAGCTGGGGCGCCACCGACCTGATGCCGTCGGCTTCGAGCTCGGCCCGGACCAAGTCCCAGCACGACGCGCTGTGCCAGCCGCCGTGCACCAGAACCGCAGTCGTCATGATCACTTGCCTTTCGCGCGGTTCGTGACTGCATCGACTGAGCTGTGGCTACCCGCGTCCACCCGCCCCCGCGATGGCAGTTCGTTCATCGTCAGACAATACGACAGAGTGATGGCGGCCGGCCAGATGCAGGCACCCTGGACCTCTCGCCAACACCGTCAGTGACGAGCGGGCGACGGTCCGGTGTGCCGGGGAGGGCGAGCCGCGGCCTCGCGGTGCTCGCGGGGCCGCGGCGCGCGCGCCCTCAGGCGGGCACGCCGGCCGGGGCTCAGGTCGCGCGGTCGTAGGTCGACGAGCCGTCGGACCAGTACAGCCGCAGCGTGGACGGCGAGCAGGTGTAGCGCGTGGGGGTGGTCGACACCGACATCGGGCCGGTGCTGTCGAAGACGCCGTTCTCGTACAGCTTGTAGGCGGCGTCGGGCGAGTCGGCGACGTCGCTGAATACCATCTCGCCGTTGCCGGTGGTCGCGTGCATGGCGGCCGAGCCGCCGAGGACCTCGGTCCACACGTTGCCGTCGATCGTCGCCGTCAGGGTCTCGGGGCCGAACTGCTGCGTGACGCCGCCGTCGGCGCTCACCTGGATGCCGCCGCCCTTGCCGGTGAACAGGGCCTGCTGGCCCTCGATCTTGTTGTGCAGCACGTCGCCGGCGTCCTTCCAGCTGCCCACCAGGCACGAGTCGACCGCGTACGACGTCTTCGGCGCGAGGCGCGGCTGCCGTGCCCTGCCGGGTGGCGGCGAGCGAGCGGCTGCCCGCGGTCGGGGATCCGGCCCCGGGCGAGTTCCCGCCGTGGCCGCCGAGCGCGAGCGCGCCGGCCACCGCGAGCGCCGCCACGACGATGCCGCCGAAGACGCCGCCGAGGACCAGCGGGCGGCCGCGCAGGCCGCGGCGCACGGTGCTGCCGTTCCCGGGGCCGGCCGGGCTGCCCCCGGTGGCGCCCGGGCCACCCCAGGAAGGGACGCCTTGTGCCGCCCCAGGCTGGGGCCGCGCCACCGTGGGGCGGGACGGTGGCGCCGGCCGCCGGCCCGGCCACCGGGGTCGTGCCGGCGTGGGTCGGCATCGGCGCCGGGAGCGGAGCCGGGGGCGGGGCGTGCTGGCCGAGCGCCGCGAGCACGTCGGCGGGCAGCCAGGGCAAGGCGGCCTCGCCCGGCGGCCCGGCGGGCTGCGCCCGGCACGCCGCGATGACCTCGGCGGGTGACGGGCGGGCGGCGGGATCCTTGGCCAGGCAGCGCCGCACGAGCTCGCTTAGCCGCGGCGGGCAGCCGCTCAGGTCGGGCTCCTCGTGCGTTACCCGGTAGAGGATCCCCATGTCGACGCCGTCGCCGAACGGCGAGCGGCCCGTCGCCGCGAACACGGCGACGGCGCCGAGCGCGAAAACGTCGACGGCCTGCGTGACGGCCTCGCCCTTAACCTGCTCGGGGGCCATGAACGGCGGGGAGCCGATGAGCATCCCGGTGCCGGTCATCACGGTCGAGTCGGCCGCCCGCGCGATGCCGAAGTCGATCACCCGGGGGCCGTCCGGGGCCAGCAGCACATTCGACGGCTTCAGGTCGCGGTGCACGATGCCGGCCGCGTGGATCGCCGCCAGCGCCTCGGCGACCCCGGCCAGCAGCACGAACACGGTCTGCTCGGGCATCGGCCCGTGCTCGGCGACCGCCTGCTGCAGCGACGGCCCGGGCACGTAGGCCGTCACCAGCCACGGCGGCGACGCGTCCGGGTCCGCGTCGAGGACCTGCGCCGTGTACATCCCGTGCACCCGGCGGGACGCGTCCACCTCTTGCCGGAACCGGCGGCGGAACTCGGCGTCGCCTCCCAGGTCCGGCCGGACCACCTTCAGCGCCACCGGCCGCCCCGCCGGGGTGAACGCCAGGTACACCCGTCCCATGCCGCCGGAACCGAGCCGCGCGCGTAGCCGGTACCCCGCGATTTCTACCGGATCATCACCAGCCAGCGGGTCCACGGCGCCACATTACCGGCCAGCTCGGCCCATCCTCCACCACAACCGGATATGTCATCGGGACGTGCCACGATGCTGGTTTTGCCCAGGGGGACGCCCCGCGGCGGCGGCCTGCGGGGCGCCTCCAAGCGAGGCCACGGCGGGCACCCGCCGCTGGTCCTCACCCACTTCTCCCAGCGCTACGACGACGACCTCGACCGGGTACCCATCCCATCCCGCTACGACGACTTGCGCCTGGCCGCGGTGCCGGGCGCGATCGACCGCCGTTACATGCCCAGCCGCGCGCGCCGCACGGCTTCGACCGCCGCGGCGGGCCCGCTCACCTTAACGTGGGCAGCCCCCTGGCGGCCGAATAGGTAGAGCAGCAGCTCACCCGGGAGGGCCGGCGACGCGGGCGGCCGGTTCCCCTCGCCGGGCCCTGATGGTCTTGCCGGTTCCCGCCCAGTGATGCTCAAGGCCCGCGCCGCGCAGCCGCCGCGCCAGGTACCAGCTCCCGTGCCTGACGTCGGACCGGCCATATCGCCGAAGTGTAGCCAGGCTGACTGATGGGTGGCCGAATCCGGTAAGTCCCGGCCCGTTCGGGTGCCGCAGCACGCGCTGTCGGAATGGGCGCGGAATAGGCCGGGCGGCCCGGGGTAGCTGGGGCTCGTGGCTAGCGCGAGAGTAGTAGCCGGGCACGCAATCCCCGGAATCGTCTTGTTCTTCTTCTGGCTGGTGGTCGTTATCCTGGCCATCTTCCTACTGGCAGCCCTCGTCCACTGGGCCGGAGGCGGACTACTGCACCTCCGCCTCGGGCACTTCGTCCTGAACGTCGGATTCACCTAAACCGCAACCGGTAGCGGCCGCGCCGTCCGCTCTCGCGGGCGGCCCGGCCGCGACGGCGGGTGCCTTTGGCCGACCGCACCTTAGCCGACGTCCTGGCCGCCCGGGCCCGGGCCCGCACCTTTGGCCGGCCTCAGCCGCCCGGCGGTTATCGCGAAAGATCCGGGCACCGCGAAGGATCCGGTGCACTATCACGCGCCAAAACCTCAGCAATGCCCGGAATCTCCGCGATCCTGGGCGGGGCCGCCACTGGCGGCCCGTACTCGGCGGCCGCACGGCCCCCGCGCGCACCGGCATCCCCTTAAGTGAACGGCATTGCGTCATAGCGATAACAGTCTTCACGACGATCAAGATCTGCACGATCCGCGCGCTATCAGGGCACGGGCCGGGTACGCCGGCGGACCCACAGCACCCGCTAGGCCACTACTTCAACGGCATTGGGCCATGGCCGGCCCGAACGTACACAGGGGGCCGTAAATGCCCGGCAGTCCGACGCGGCATACGGGCTACCCTTGAAGCCTGCCGCCACGGAGGCGGGAATGGCGAGGCTGGCATGGCGGACATGGTCCCCGTGACGATCACGGGAGTCGTACGGGGCCCGATGACGGGCCGGGGCGGTGTGAGCGGTTCTTCATCGAGCTGGCCGCGACGGCCGACGGTGACGCGCGGCGGGCGCGGATCGGCGTCGGGGACGCGGAAGCGACGGCGCTGGCGTTCAGCCTGCAGGGGCAGGAGTTTCCGCGGCCGATGACGTACCAGCTCATGGCCTCGCTGCTCGCGGCCGCGGGATCCGGGGTGCGCTCGGTGCGGGTCACGGGCAAGACGGACGGCATCTACTACGCGCAGGTCCTGCTGCGCGGCGGCGCAACGGTGGACGCCCGGCCGTCCGACGCGATCAACCTGGCCGCCATCACCGGCGCCCCGGTGCTCGTCGCGGCGGAACTGCTCGACCTGCCGCGCCCGCCGCGCCCGCGGCCCGACATGACCCGGCCCGCCGGGCCTGCGGGCTACCTGCGGTCCGGCGCTCGAGGAACGCCGTCATGCGGTCGTACTTGTCCTGGGTGCCGAACAGCAGCGCCTGGGCGGCGATGTCGAACGTGGTCGTGGCGGGGCGGTGGGAGCGCAGCGCGAGCTTGGTGAGCTCGAGGGCGCGCCAGGACTGCCTGGCGATCTGCCCGGCCAGGGCCCGGGCCGCGGCCTCCGGGTCGTCGGCGACCTCGTCGACGAGGCCGGCCGCGAGCGCGTCGGCCGCCGACAGGCGCGCGCCGGCGTAGAGCATGCGGCGGGCGACCTGCTGCCCGGCGGCCTGGGCGAGGCGCCAGTTGCCGCCCGCGCCGGCCAGGATGCCGAGTGAGGGCTCCGGCTGGGCGAAGAACGCCCTGGCCGACGCGACGCGCAGGTCGCAGGCGAGGGCGAGCTCGCAGCCGCCGCCGAGGGCGGCGCCGTCGATGGCCGCGATGGTGGGCCAGCGGTGTGCCTCCAGCTTGTCGAACAGGCCGGCGTTGATGGCGAGCAGGGCCGCGTCGGCGTCGCGGTCGCGCAGCTCGGCGATGTCGGCGCCGGCGGCGAAGATGCCGGGGGTCACGGAGTGAACGATGAGCACGCACGGCTGCTTGCGGGCGTCGTCGAGCGCGGCGGAGAAGGCCTCGCTGCGTGGCTTGGTCGATCGCGTTGCGCTTGTCGGGGCGGTTCAGGCCGATCCAGCGGATCAGTGCCTTCGTCGCGCACTTCAATCGGGCTCACAGTTCCTCCTGTCGTTCACGATCGCGGAACTCTAGCTTCTTCACGGGATATTTTCTCGCTCGCATAGCCGGCGCCGGGCTGCCCGGTGCGTCGTGCGTTATCGGGTGTCGTTCCGACCAAATACGGGCACTAAGCGACACCGCAGTCTTTCTTGCTGGTGACCGGTGGGGCGGAAGGCGCGCCCGAGGGCGGCGGGGCTCGCGCGCGGGTGACGAGCGCAGCGCGAGTCCGTGCCGGAGCACAAGTTGCCGGGGCCGGCTGAGGATGCGGGCCGGGGCTTCTTGCTGTTATCATGAGCGGCTGGCTAGCGCTGGCCGGGGGCCCCTGGCGCGGCAGCAGGCTCTCGCCGGCCGGGGCCGCGCTGGGCGAGGGCGGTGCGGCGCAGCAGGGGGCTGGGGCGGTAGTGGCCGTCGCGGTACCAGTTCTCGAGGCTGTCGAGGATGCGGAGGACGACCGGGATGCCCCACTGGCGCGCCCAGGCGAGGGGGCCGAGCGGGTAGTTGACGCCCAGCCGCATGGCGGTGTCGATGTCGCGGCTCGCTGGCGACGCGGCAGGCGAGGGCGTCGGCGGCGAGGTTGGCGAGCATGGCGACGGTGCGGGTGACGATGAGGCCGGGGGTGTCCTCGGTGACGTAGACGTCGAGGCCGGCCGCCTGAAGCAGCCCGGTCGCCTCGGCGAGGGCCGCGGGCGGGCACCCGTCGGACGCGGCGATCGCGATGGCGGTGGCGGTGGCCGGGTCGAGGACGCGGTCGACGACGATGACCGGGCGCTCGAACGCGGCCGACAGCGAGGTGGCGGTCACGCCCTCGCACTGGGCGAGGAGGGCGCCGGACGGGAGCTCGACGAGGCCGTCGGGCAGCCCGGCGGCGGTGTCGTCGCGGTCGCCGGACACGGCGGCGACGCCGGCCCGGTCGAGCAGGGCGCGCAGCGGTGACGGCTCGCGTTCCCCGTCGCTCGGCGTGGGAGGCGTGCTCGATGACGACCTGCGGCGAGCGGGCCGCGGGGGCGGGCGCCGGGGCCGGGGCGCCGCCGGCGGGGTACACGCCGCGGCCGGCCTTGCGGCCGAGCCAGCCGGCCTCGACGAGGGACCGCTGGGCGAGCGAGGGCGCGAACCGGGGGTCGTACCCGAACGCGGACCATACCGAGCGGGTCACCGCCTCGTTCACGTCGTGCCCGATGAGGTCCATCAGGGCGAACGGCCCCATGCGGAAGCCGCAGGCCCCGGTGAGCACGGCGTCGATGTGCTGCGGAGCGGCGGCGTGCTCCTCGTACACCCGCCACGCCTCGGCGTAGATAGGGGCGGGCGATCCGGTTGACGATGAACCCCGGGGTGGCGGTGGACCGGACGACGGTCTTGCCCCAGGCGGTGGCCAGGTCGGCGGCGGCGTCTGGCGACGTGCGGCGCGGTGGCGAGCCCGGAGATGACCTCGACGAGCTTCATGGCCGGGACCGGGTTGAAGAAGTGCAGGCCGACCAGGCGCTCGGGGTGCGCCAGGCCCGCGGCGAGCGCGGTCGGCGACAGCGACGAGGTGTTGGACGCGAGGATGGCGTCGCTCGCGACGACCGCTTCCAGCTCGGCGAACAGCGCCCGCTTGACCGCCAGGTCCTCGATGATCGCCTCGATCACGACGCCGCACTCGGCGAGGCCGTCCGCGGAGTCCACGGCGGTGAGGTCGAGGGCGTCGGGGTCGACGCTGAGGCGGCCCTTCGCCACCTGCGCCTTGACCCGGTCGCGGACGCCGGCGACGGCCCGCTCGGCGGCGCCGGCACCGCGTCCGCTATCAGCACCCGTCGCCCCGCGACGGCGGCCACCTGGGCGATCCCCGCGCCCATCGTGCCGGCGCCCACGATGCCGATCGACCGGGGCCGATCGATCGGGGCCGAATTGATCCGGTCATGAGTACCACCGTACAGGTCTACGCGCAGACCGCGGGACGCGTCCCGGGGTCACGGGGCGGCCTTGAGGTTGTAGACGCGGACCGCGTTGCCGGCCAGCACCGCCGCCGCCGTGTCCTCGTCGGGCATGAGCCTGGCGACCGCGCGGGCGTTGGCGGCGATGCCGGGGATGCCCGGCCAGTCGGTGCCGAAGATCATCCGCCTGGTCAGCCGGTTCCAGTTCTGCCGCGCGTAGTAGTCGCGCAGCCGGGACGGCGGCAGCCCGGACAGCTCGATCCAGACCCGCTCGTGCGACAGGGCGAGGAACGCCGCCGCGTCGTACCACCAGCCGCGCCCGCCGTGCGCCAGCACCAGGGTGAGCGAGCGGAAGTCGCGCAGCACGTCGTCGAGGACCACCGGGTCGCCGAACGCGTTGGACGGCGCCGGGGAAGGTCGAGGTGCCGCAGTGCACGACCACCGGGACGCCGGCGGCCTGGCACGCCTCGTAGGCGGGGTAGAGCATCCGGTCGTTGGCCGCGACGCCGGCGTGCACCGGGTGGACCTTCAGCGCGACCGCGCCGAGCGCGAGCTGGCGGCGGACCTCCTCGTCGACCGGGTAGTGCAGGTGCGGGTTGACGTTCGCGATGACCCTGACGCGGCCGGGGTTGAAGGCGGCGATCGGGAGCATGTCCTCGATCGGCTGCATCCCGGTCACCTTGGGCGAGTACTCGCACATCAGCAGCCCGATGTCGACGCCCTCGGCCGCCAGCAGGGCGTCGAACTCGGCGGGGATCACGGTGCCGGAGTCGTCGTAGAGCCGGTCCATGACGTCGCTGTCCGCGAAGCCCTGGACCCAGGTCTGCCACGGGAGCTTGAGCGTCGGCTTGCGGGCCGTGTGCAGGTGCACGTCGACGAGCGGGAACCCGTCGAGCATCAGGCTCGTTTCCTCGGTGAGCCGGGCCTATCCGGCGGCCGCAGCACGCCCGCGGCCATCGTGCGGAGCTCGACCCGGCGGATCTTCCCGGTCGCGGTGGTCGGGAAGCCGTCGGTGAACACGACGGCGCGGGGCCGCTTGAACGACGGCAGCCCCTCGCGGCAGTGCTCGATCAGCTCCGCCTCGGTGACCGCCGCGCCCGGCGGCGAGGACCACGTAGGCGACCGGCTTCTCCAGGCTGTCGGCGTCCGGCGCGGCGACGACGACCGCCTGCGCGACCGCCGGGTGGGCGAGCAGCCGGGCCTCGACCTCCATCGGGGACACCCAGATGCCCGACGCCTTGATCATGTCGCCGGTCCGGCCGAGGCACGCGTAGTAGCCGTCGGCGTCGCGCACGTAGGTGTCGCCGGTGCGCAGCCACTCCCCCTGGAACACCAGCCGGGACGCGTCGTACCTGGCCCAGTAGCCGGTCGCGGTCGACGCGCCGCGCACGAACAGGGTGCCCGGCGTGCCGCGCCGGGTCACCTCGCGGCCGGTCTCCTCGTCGACCAGCTTCAGGTCGTAGCCGGGCACGGCGACGCCGGTCGTGCCGGGCCGGACGGCGCCGGGGGCGTTGGACAGGAAGATGTGCAGCATCTCGGTCATGCCGATGCCGTCGATGATGTCGACGCCGAAGTGCCCGGTCCACCGCTCGTACAGCGCGGCGGGCAGCGCCTCGCCCGCCGAGGCGGCCAGCCGCACCCCGCCGAGCGCGTCGGCGGGCATCCCCGCGCGGAGCATGTTGGCGAAGAACGTCGGGCCGCCGAAGAACAGCGTCGCGCCGTACTTGGCGGCCGTCTCCGCGATCAGGTCCGGCCGCGACGCGGGCGGCAGCAGCACGCTCGCCGCGCCGGCCGACAGCGGGAACAGCAGCGAGTTGCCGAGGCCGTAGGCGAAGAACGCCTTGGCCGCCGACAGGCAGCGGTCGTCGGGCCGGATGCCGAGCACCTGCGTGCCCGTAGGTCTCGCACACCACGGGAATGGACGCCGTGCCGGTGCATCGCGCCCTTCGGGGTCCCGGTGGTGCCCGAGGTGTAGAGCCAGAACGCCGGGCGAGTCGGGCGCCGATGTCGTAGACGAAGTCGTCCGGGGCGCGGGCCGGCGAGGTCGTCGAAGCAGGTGAACGGGCCGGGGGCCGGCCGCAAGCGGCATGGTCGGCCAGCACCCCGGCCAGCTCGGGTGCCGCCGCCGACGGCCGACTCCGCGGCGGCGGCGAACTCAGTCGGTGACCGCGAGGAACCGGGCCCGGGAGTCACGCAGCAGCTCGGCGATGCCGTCGGCGCGGAGCATCGTCGAGACCGGCACCGGGATCGCGCCTACCCGCATCGCGGCCAGGTAAACGACCACGAAGTGCGGCGAGTCCGCCATCACCATCAAGATCCGCTGCTCCGGCTGGACCCCGGCCGCGCGCAGGCCGGCCGCGGTGCGGCGGACCCGGTCCCAGAGCGTCGGCGTAGCTCAGGTCGCCGGCCGGGCCGGTCAGCGCCAGCCGGTCGCCGTCGCCCGGCGGCGAGCCGCCGGTCGAGCAGGTACTCACACGCGTTGAACAGCTCCGCCATCGCTCTGCGTCCCGGGCCTCGGCCTGGCCTAGGCCAGGTGCACGTAGTCGTAGTCGAACGGCTGGCCGTTGATCCCCGTTCGCGCGGGGGCGCGATCCAGGCGGCGATCTTGCCACGCTCGTGCACCGGCTGCATCAGCGAACGGACGAACGTCTTGTCGGTGTCGGTCGGCAGCCACTGTCCCTTGCGGGCTGCCCACTCGGCGGCGGTCAGCTGCTCGCCGGCCGGGGACGCCTCGATGGCGGCGAACGCGCCGACCCGGCGGTTGAACGCGACGTGCGGCAGGTAGAGCCGCTGCGGCAGGCCCGGCCTCGTCGAGGATCCGGTTCCACCGCTTGACGCCGCCCGCGCAGTCGGCGATGTACTCGCGGCGCAGGTCGGTGTTGAGCCCGGTCAGCGCGGACACCTCGGTCTGCGCAGATCTCCCCGTCGACCAGCGCGTCCACCATGATCGAGTCGCTCGGTGAGCTGGTGGTCGTCCTTGCGGCGCTCCTCCAGCCAGCGGCCCTTGAGCCCGGCGGTGTAGTAGTTGGCGACGTTGGTGGAGGTCTCCCCGCCGAACAGGTCGAGCGACACCGAGTAGTGGAAGTTCAGGTACTTCTGGATGACGGGCAGCGGGATCGCCCCGAGCGCGGCCACGTCGTCGGTGTCGTTTTCCACCATGACCTGCGCGGTGCGCTCCACCACCCGGTCGATGCCGGTGGTGCCGACCATCATGTGGTGCGCCTCTTCCTTGAGCATGAACTCGCAGGTGCGGCTACAGCGGGTCGAACGCCGACTCCTTCAGCGTGCCGAGCTGGTACTTGCCGTCCCGGTCGGTGAAGTAGGTGAACATGAAGAACGACAGCCAGTCCGGCGTCTCCTCGTTGAACGCGCCGAGGATGCGCGGCGAGTCCTCGCTGCCCGGAGTTGCGGTGCAGCAGCTCCTCGGCCTCCTCGCGGCCCTCGCGGCCGAAGTAGGCGTGCAGCAGGTACACCATCGCCCACAGGTGGCGGCCCTCCTCCACGTTGACCTGGAACAGGTTGCGCAGGTCGTACAGGCGACGGCGCGGTCGCGCCGAGGTTGCGCTGCTGCTCCACGCGACGCGGGCTCGGTGTCGCCCTGGATGACGATCAGCCGCTGCAGCTCGGCCCGGTACTCCCCCGGCACCTTCTGCCACGCGGGCTCGCCCTTGTGCGCGCCGAACGCGATCCGCCGGTCGGGGTTCGCGTCGGCGAGGAAGATGCCCCAGCGGTAGTCGAGCATCGGGCACGTGCCCGAACGTCGCCCAGCCCTCGCCCCGCACGTCGATCGCGGTGCGCAGGTACACGTCCTGGGTCGGCAGGGCCGGGCCCATCGACTCCCACCAGGACAGGAAGTCCGGCTGCCAGGACTCCAGCGCCCGCTGCAGCCGCCGGTCCTCGGCCAGGCCGACGTTGTTGGGGATCTTCTCGGCGTAGTCGGGCCTGGTCATGAGCTTACACCCTCTTCCGGTCGAAGTCGGCCCGCTTGCCCGGTGCCGTAGGCGCGCAGCGCGCCGTCGGGCCCCGAGGCGTTGGGGCGGTAGAAAATCCAGTTCTGCCAGGCGGTCAGCCGCCCGAAGATCTTCGTCTCGATCGTCTCCGGGCCGGCGAACCGGTAGTTCGCCTCCAGGCCCGGTCAGCGCGTCCGGGGAGAACGAGGCGCGCTCCTCGACCGCGATCCGCACCTCTTCGTCCCAGTCGATGTCATCGGGGGCGAACGTGACCAGGCCGAGCCGCTCGGCCTCCTCCGCCGTCAAGCGGCTCGCCCGCCGCCTTCTCGGCCGCGGCCAGCGCGTCGGCGTCGCCGAGGAACCGGGTGGCCAGCCGGGTCAGCCCGTTGCCCATCGGCAGCGGGCCGAGGTTCGCCGGGCCGACCGTGATCGGCGGCGGGCGTCGGCATCGCGGGTCAACGTCCTCGAAGACGCCGAACAGCATGTAGGAGCGGTCGGCGGCCAGCGCGAGCTCGAGCAGCGACCCGGCGAAGCACGAGCCCGGCTCGATCAGCGCGATCAGCGACCTGGAGGTGACGTCGAGCCGCTTGAGCGTCCGCTTCCAGTACAGCACGATCTCCCGGGCGAGCCAGTCGCTGTCGTAGTGCGCGAGCAGCAGCTCGTCGTGGGCGAGGACGCGGGCCGCGTCGCCGGCGGTACGGAAGACCCAGGTGCCGATCTCGGTCTCGTTGGTGCGCAGGTCGAGGATGAGGTCGTCGAGCTCGCGGGCCACGGCGAGCGGCCAGAACGCCGCGCCCTGCGGCGTAGCACGTCCGTCCATCGAGGCGGGAGCGTCGGCCGGCGGGCCGGTCACCGTGATCTCCGCGACCGCGCGGTCCCGGTCGAGCGACGCGGACACGTGCGCGTAGGTGATGGAGTCATCCGTCCGCGTCTTGTCCAGCTCGGTCAGCTCGATCGCCCCGCCGCCGGGGAGCCGGGCGGAGGAAGAGGCGGAGTCACGCGCCCGTTCGGATACGACTTCCTGCCACCGCGCCCGCGGCACCACCTCGTCCACCAGCCTCCAGGCGACCGCCTTCTTCCCGCCGATCCCCTCCGCCTTGGTGGAGAAGTAGTCGGCCAGGTCGCGGCGGACGTGCCGCTTGTCCACGACGCGGGTCAGGCCGCCGGTGCCGGGCAGCACGCCGAGCAGCGGCAGCTCGGGCAGCGACACGACCGACGAGCGGTCGTCCACCAGCAGGATGTGGTCGCAGGCGAGGGCCAGCTCGTAGCCGCCGCCGGACGCGGTGCCGTTGAGCGCCGCGAGGTAGGCCTGGCCGGAGTTCGCCGTCGCGTCCTCGATGCCGTTGCGGGTCTCGTTGGTGAACTTGCAGAAGTTCACCTTCCACGAGTGCGCCGACGCCGCCAGCATCCGGATGTTCGCGCCCGCGCAGAAGATCTTGTCCTTGCCGCTCGTCATGACGACGGCCCTGACCTCCGGGTGCTCGAACCGCAGCCGCTGCACCGCGTCGTACAGCTCGATGTCAACGCCCAGGTCGTAGGAGTTGAGCTTCAGCTCGTACCCCGGCACCAGGCCGCCCTGCTCGTCGACGTCCATCGCCAGCGTGGCCACGGGGCCGTCGACCGCGAGCCGCCAGTGCCGGTACCTCGCGGGGGAAGTGCGGAATTCGACGTGCGACATGCTCACCATGTTCTACGAAGAATTGCCGTTTCGTCAATGCGTCGTAGAACATTCACGTGCCGTAGAACATTGCGGCAAGCTCCGCGCCTCACGCCCGCGTCGCGGGCGAATCCGGCTAGTCCTCGCTGTTCAGCCGCTTCCACTCGCGGCGCGCGTCGCCCAGCCACCGCTCGTGCCGGTCGAAGAACAGCTCCGCCGCCCTGCGTGCCCGTCCAGCGGGGCGGCAGCAGCTCGCGCGGCAGGGCCGGGTCGAGCGCGGGGAACCGGCGCCAGGCGTGCACCAGCTCAAGCTGGCGCAGCAGCACGTCGGCGGGGACGCCGGGCGCGCGGAACTCGGCGACGAACCGCTCGTACTCCGCCTCGATCTCCGGCAGGTCCCACGCGGCGGCGACCATCGCGCGCGTGTCGGACAGGCCGGTCCGCCTGGCGACGAACACGTGCGCGTCCTCCGCGACGCGCGCCTCGCGCAGCACCCGCATCGCCTCCTGCTCGCGGGCGACGTGCGGGCTGATCCACAGGCCGGGGCCGAGCGAGCCGAAGCCGGCCCAGGCGAGCCGGGTCCGGACAACGTGCCTGGCCCGCCGGTCGGTCTCGGGGATGCGCACCTGGACCAGGACCCACTGCCCGTCCCACGCCTGCGCGCGGGCCGAACGAGTAGATGCGCCTGGCGCCCTCGGTCAGCAGCCTGCGTCGCCGCCGGGGTGAGCAGCCAGCGGGTGCGGCGGCCGACCTTCTCCGCGCTGAGCCAGCCGGCGTTGGACGTGCGCATCAGCGCCTGCCTGGTGGCCTTCTCCGCCACCCCCATGCGCTCGAACGCGGCGAGCACCGCGCTCGTCCACGCGGCGCCCTCGCCGGGCAGGACGAACTCGCCGAGCAGGGTGAGCAGCATGCCGCGCGCGGAGCCGCCCCGGCCTCGTGACGGCGCGACAGTGCTGGCTGAGACTGCCTGAGGCTGGCTGAGACTGGGCCCGCGCCGCAGATTCCACTTACTCGCTCCCGTTCCGCATGATCCCTGTAGCATACCGCCGCTGTTGGCGGCCGGCCTGCGGGCCGCGCCCGGCCGACGTCGTCGCCGGGCTTGGCCGGGGGTGGGCGGGCGGGTGAAACCGAGATCCGTTCGGACAATCAAGAACATCAGCCAGAACGGGTGCGGGGTGACTGTCTGAACCTCAGCCTGAGACCAGGCCGGTGTCTCAGCCTTTGATGAAGAAGCTGCTTGGGTCGCTGCCGGCGCTCACCGAGTCCAGGTCGGCGTCATTGAGGTCGTCAAGGTCGACGACCGGGGCGGCGGGCGCGTGCAGGATGTGGACGCCGGGGGTGGCCGTCCAGTCGGCGATCACCTCGTCCTTGAGGAACAGCCCCTCGTGCGGGGTGCGGTCGACGCGCACCACGGCGCCCGGGTCGACCGGCAGGCCCTTCGCGCTGGCGTAGGCCGTCGGGTCGCCGGTGAGCTTGGCGGCCTCCGCCTCGTTGCCCCAGACCGCGGCCAGCAGCAGCGAGTAGTTCCTGATGAACACGGAGCCCAGTTCCGCTGGCTCGGACATTGTCGCCTCCTAGGCCGCGAGCAACTGCGGCGCCTCGAGGGCCGGGCCGAGTTTGAGTCGCATGACGAACGGTTCGGCGATGCGGCGGAAGGTAGTACAGCGAGTCGAAGCCCCGGTCCCAGACCGCCTCGAGCAGATCCTCGACCTCGACCCCCCAGAGGGCGGCGTAGACCCGGTCCACCACCTCGTCGCGATAGTGCAGGCGGTCGAGCCGGCCCGGCCGGGTGGCCCGCGGGAGCAGCTCGTTGGCCGTGATCGCCTCGGCGGCCACCTGCCGGGCCCAGCCGCAGGTGCCGTCGTCGGCCGCCGTCCGCAGCGCGCGCAGGGTCTTCGCGGGCTCCGAGACCGTGCCGAACGCGCGGACGAGCACGCGGATGACCGCTTCGTCGGCGAACCGGGGATCGGCCAGCGCGCGGCGCTCGCGCGGGCTCAGCCAGGCGCCGAGCTCGGCCAGGGTCTGCCCGTCGAGCGCATGCGCGGCGGCGTCGGCCACCGCGGCCGCCTCCAGGCCGGGCGCGCCGGCGGGCAGGCCGACCAGGTTCGCGAAGCACGTCACGCCGGTGCCGCTCGGGGTAGCCGGGATGCAGCAGCATGATCGCCGACGCGACGTCGGAGTCGGGGACCCACGTCTCGTCGGCCGACTGGCCGCGGAAGCGATCGGCCCAGTTCACCACGTGGGCGGTCGCGGGGTTGGTGATGGGGCGATCCCGCGGGCCTGGCGGCCCCAGAGCCGGGTCTCCGCTGGCCGCTCGGGTCAGCATGGCCACCGCGTCGGCGGCCTTGAGATCGCGGGCATGGCCGCCGTACCAGGCGTCGAACCGATCGACGACCTCGGCCGGCAGCTCCTGGCGGGCGCACTGGACCAGCATCCGCCGGCTCCGGAGCCGGAAGGGCAGCGCCTTCGCGATCCGCAGCAGCGCGGCCGCGGTATCGGCGGTGATCGCGCCGTCGCGCGCGGCCTCGCCGATGGCGACCCGGATGGACACCAGCGGCTCGCTCAGGGCGCGGTACCCGTCGTCGCCGGTGGTGTGGATGACCGCCACCTCGTCGTCGCCGTCGATCGCGCCCGAGCGGTAGAGCTCGAAGACCTCGCCGACCCCGCGCATGCCGTACTGGTACAGCTCGGCGGCCCGCAGCGCGCCCATGCTGCTGCTGCCGATCACGGTGACGCCCTCGGCCAGCAGCGCCAGGATCTCCTTGTGGCGCACCGGCGCCGACTGGAGGAACAGGCCGTCGATAATCAGGACGCGGTCGCCGGCGCGAGCGCCGATCCGCAGCAAGTCGCCGAGTCGGACCGGCGGCAGGATCGAGGCTCCCGGAAGGAGAGCCTCGACCTGCGCGCGCGGCAGACTCGGCCCCACGAACACGAAGTCGCGCGGCACCGGAGGATCTCCTTGAGCTAGGGAATGATGATGAGCAGGACGAAGAACGCACCCGTGACCGCCTCGAGCTCTTCCTCGCTGAGCTCGTCGAAGTCGATCAGCGGGGCGGCCGGGACGTGCAGGGTGTGCTGGCCCTCGCCGTTCCACGCCTCGACCAGCTTGCTGCCGACGAGCATGCCGTCGGGCTGGCTGCGGTCGAGCACGACGGTCTTCCCGGGCTCGACCGGCAGGCCCGACAGCCTGGCGTACGCCGGCCGGGTCCGCGACCAGCTTGGCCTCCTCGCCCGTGTTCTGCCAGACGCCGAGGATGAGGGCCTGGTAGTCCTTCAGGAACTGCTTGGTGTCGGTCATGTCGTTCTCCTTCTGCGCGGCCGCGCGATGGCCTCGAACATAGGTTCGTGCGGTATTGGGCGCGGAACCTTACGGAATCGCGATGATGATGACGATCAGCGCGCCGGAGACCGCCTCGAGCTCCTCCTCGCTGAGCTCGTCGAAGTTGATCAGCGGGGCGGCCGGGACGTACAGGGTGTGCTGGCCCTCGGCGTTCCACGCCTGGACGAGCTGGCTGCCGACGAGCATGCCCTCGGGCTGGCTGCGGTCGAGCACGACGGTCTTGCCGTCCTCGACCGGCAGGCCGGACTGCTTGGCGTAGGCGGTCGGGTCCGCGATCAGCTTGGCCTCCTCGCCGTCGTTCTGCCAGACGCCGAGGATGAGGGCGTTGTAGTCCTTCAGGAACTGCGTGGTGTCGGTCATGTCGTTCTCCTTCTGCGTTGCCACGCGCGAGCGCGAGGGCTGTGTTCCTCGCCTGGCCACGGCGGCCAGGCGATTAGCGCCGATATCGGTCAGGACCGGTACATCGAGAAGTCGCACAGCGGCAACCCGGGAGCGATGACTGATGCTCATCGGGATGCCGATGTCGGGTTGGGTCAGGTCGATGGCGTACGGCTCCCAGCCGGTCGCGTCGCGGACCTCGCCGGCGCAGTAGGCGATGACGTCCTCGATGTCGTCAAACCGGGGGGCCGGATTCCCGTCGGTGATCGCGGCGCTGGCAGTGCGCGAATCGCGCTCGAAGTCGGGCACCGGCCGGTAGGCTAACGGTGTCGATGTCGTCCCGCGCGCCGGAGACGACGGTGAGACGACTCTGGGCGGCCTCGGCGACGGCCCGGCCGAAGGCGATCTC
Organism: uncultured Actinomycetota bacterium; assembly: GCA_963735315.1. Lineage (GTDB taxonomy): Bacteria > Actinomycetota > Actinomycetes > Streptosporangiales > Streptosporangiaceae > Trebonia. Next base: position 100,496 of record CAVTKQ010000004.1, on the reverse strand, counting down.
CGGATCGACGTGGCACCCGAATCCGCCGCAGCGGATCGGCATGTCGGCCGACCAGATCTCCGCGCCGTAACACGACAGCCCGTAGCTGTTCTCCAGCCGGACGGTCTCGAAGCTGCAGCCGGCCGAGGCGACCGCCTCGACGATGGCGACCGTGACCGGGTCGGTGGCCGATTCCGGGTTGACGTGCTGGCGCTGCCGTCGCGGTCCCGTTCCCGCCGGCGATGTGCCCGGCGACGCAGCCGCGCTCGATGACCTCGAACATCCCGTGCAGGATGGCGTCGGCGAGCGTGTTGCCGGTAGCGGCGCCGTTGGAGGATCGGTTGAAGTAGACGTGGTGCCAAGACCGGGGCGTGGTCATGTCAAGGCGGAGGAAGGCGGCCGGCGCCAGCTTCCGGCTTCCGGTCAGCAGGCCGCGGCCGGTCACCCAGTCGAGCGGGGTGCGGCTGGTGACCGGCGAGTTCGGCATCAGGTTCAGCGCGCGGACGTCGTAGTCGAGCCCGACCGAGCGGGCGGGACCGGTAGCCGCGATCGGCAGCGTGGCATATTCGAGATGCCAGGTCTCGACGCTCTCCATAACCGCGCTGACACAGGCCTGCGCGGGATCTATGCTGCTTCCCATCCCGAGCGCCAGGGTCTTGCTATCCGGCCGGTAACAGACCATCGTCGGTATGCCGATCTCGTCGAGATGGGTGATGTCGGCCACCCGGGTAATCGAGAAACGGTCGAGCATAGGACGGATACGCTCGCGGGTCGACTCGGGCGAGGCGCTGCGGTAAGTGCCGGTGCGATACATGATTCCAGTACTCATCAGCGCCTCCGCGATCGATTTATCGCCATCCATCCGGCTATGCCACGAACGCTAAGGTGGCCTCAGGCGGGCTGACAAGAGACGGTCGCTGAATTACACGAGATCGTGCCGTCGACGGGGCGGCCCGGGTTAACGTGGCATGATTTCGTGCCGCGGTGCGCCATTCAGCGGCCGGGTGAGTCATACTCGGCGATATCGCTATTACGGTCGGCGGATAATAAGCAGATAAATGGAGGGGACCGTGGACGCGTCCATGACACTTTCGAAGGCACGGCCGTGAAGTTCAGGCCCGCGGCATTGCGGCATCTCGAGGCCCCCGAGCAACTCGACCAGGTGGTCCGCCTCGCGTCCGCCCCGGCCTGGCTCATGACGGCGGTGCTGGCCGTGATCGTCGCCGTCGCCGTGACCTGGGCGACGGTCGGGACCGTGAACACCACCGTGGGTGCCCCCGGCGTGCTGATCCACGCTGACGGGGTATCCACGCTCGACGCCACCACCAGCGGTCAGGTCGCCCGGCTGTGGGTGCCGCCGGGTGAGCTCGCGACGAGCGGCGCCCGCCTCTACAGCGTGCAGGGCGCCGACGGGCGCGTCCACACGGTCGACGCGCCGTGGGACGCCTACGTCGTGTCGACCGTGGTGGCGGTCGGCCAGCTAGTCGAGCCGGGCACGCCCGTCGCCGACCTGGAGCGGGTGAGCGGCACCAGCGATCCGCTTGAGGCGGTGGTGTTCGTGCCGGCCGCCGACGCGCCCGCGATCCAGCCAGGCAAGGAGGTCACGCTGACCGCGGCGGCCGTGCCGAGCGCCGTCTTCGGCACGCTGCGCGGGACCGTGACGTCGGTGGGCAGACTTCCCCGAGACCACCGAGTCGCTGCAGGCGTTTCTCGGCGAGGACGCCAGCACCGGGACCTACCTCGCCGCGGGCAGCGTGATCAGGGTCGTCATCAAGCTGGCGACCGTGCCCGGCGCGCCGAGCCGAACTGGCGTGGTCCAGGGCCAGCCCCGGCTTCACGCTCAACGCGGAGAGCAGCGTTCAGGCGTCGTTCGTCGTCGCCGCGCAGCACCCGATCGAATGGCTGATCGGCCGATGAGCGGGCAGGCCGAAGGCCCAGCCGCGGCGGCCGCGCACGCCGCGCCCGGCCATCCCGCCCAGGCGCCGCAAGCGCACGCCCGACCGTGATCCAGATGGAGGCGGTGGAGTGCGGGGCGGCCTCGCTGGGGATCATCCTCGGCCGCTACGGCCGGTTCGTGCCGCTTGGAGGAGCTCAGGCAGAAGTGCGGCGTGAGCCGGGACGGCTCCACCGCCGGCAGCGTGCTGCGGGCCGCCCGCCTGTTCGGCCTCGAGGGCAAGGGCATGCAGCTCGACTCGGCCGACCTGCCCAAGCTTCCCCTGCCCGCGATCTTGTTCTGGCGGTTCAACCACTTCCTCGTCCTTGAGGGATACGGCCGCAAGGTCCGGCTCAACGACCCGGCGACCGGCCCGCGCTCGGTCACCTGGGACGAGTTCGACCGGTCGTTCACCGGCATCGCGCTGCACGATGGCGCCAGGCCCGGACTTCCAGCCGGGCGGCGAGCGCCGCCGCGTGCTCGCGGCGCTGCTCGCCCGGCGCCCGCACCTCGGCTCGGTGCTGTACCTGACGATGCTGCTCGGCCTGCTCGTCGCGATCGCCGGGCTGACCGTGCCCATCCTCACCCGGGTGTTCGTGGACGACGTCCTGCTCGGCGGCGGCCAGAGCGCCCTCGGCGGGCTGATCGCCGCGCTCGGGATCGCGACCGTGCTGACGCTGCTGGCCGGGGCGCTGCAGCAGTCGCTGCTGGTCCGGGCGGAGGCGGTCTTCGCCCTCGGCAGCGCGGCCCGTTTCGTCCGTCACCTGCTGCGGCTGCCGGTCATCTTCTTCGACCAGCGCCAGGCGGCCGACCTGACCAACCGCGTGCGCAGCAACGACGTGGTGGCCGACGTGCTGGCCAGGCGGCTGGCGTCGACCGTCGTGGACTGCATGCTCGTGGTGGCCTACGGCGTCCTCCTCGTCCGCTACGACGTCGCTGCTCGGGCTGCTCGCGATGGCTCTTCGCCGGCCTCAACGTCGCCGCGCTGCGGTACGTCGCCGCGATCCGCAAGAGCGCGGTCGCGGGCCTCCAGGCCGACCGGGGGAAGCTGTTCACCACGGTCTACACCACCATTCACATGATCGAGTCGATCAAGGCCGGCGGCGAGGAGCAGACCGGCTTCCAGCGGTTCGCCAGCCGGGCGGCCGCGGTGGCCAGCGGGCAGCAGCGGCTCGGCCTGTCCACCGCCGTGCTCGGCGTGGTCCCCGCGCTGCTGGCCGCGCTGAACACCGCCGTGCTGCTGTGGGTGGGCGGCCACCAGGTCCTGGCGGGCACGCTCAGCATCGGCCTGCTCATCGGCATGCAGGGGCTGATCACGTCGATGAACCAGCCGGTCACCAGCCTGACGGTGCTCGGCTCGCGGCTGCAGGAGACGAGCGCCGACCTGAGCCGCCTGCGGGACGTCGAGAACTACCCGGTCCCGCCGGTCCCGAGTCAGCGGCGCGGCGCGCCAGCTGCCCCGCTGGAGGGCCACCTGCGGATCGAGGGCCTGACCTTCGGCTACAACCCGCTCGGCCAAGCCGCTCATCGACGGGCTCGACCTCGACCTGCCGCCGGGCAGCCGGGTGGCGCTGGTGGGCGGCTCGGGCAGCGGCAAGTCGACGATCGGGCGGCTGGTGGCCGGCCTCTACGAGCCCTGGTCCGGCCGCATCACGATCGACGGCAGGACCCGCGAGCGAGATCGACCCGGAGCTGTGGGCGGCCACGGTCGCCTACGTCGACCAGGACCAGCTGCTGTTCGAGGGGACGGTCCGCGACAACATCACCTTCTGGGACCCGACGATCGGCGACGACGAGATCATCGCCGCGCTGACCGACGCCTGCATCTACCAGGACATCGCCCGGCGCCCCGGCGGCCTGTCCAGCCTCGTCGCGGAGGACGGCCGGAACTTCTCCTACGGCCAGCGGCAGCGCCTGGAGATCGCGCGCGCCCTGGTCCGGCGCCCGTCGCTGCTCATACTCGACGAGGCGACCAGCGCCCTGGACGCGGAGACCGAGGTGGTCATCGACGAGAACCTGCGCCGGCGCGGGGCGACCTGCCTGATCATCGCGCACCGGCTGTCCACGATCCGCGACTGCGACCTGATCATGGTCCTCGGCGCCGGCGGCGAGCTGGAGCGCGGCACGCATGACCAGCTCGTCACCACGCCGGCGGCGCGTACGCGCGGCTGATCCGGGAGGCATGAGGACGATGGAACGCGGCGACTCCACCGGCGATCTCGCTGCATCGCGGGCCGGATTCCGCTTCCAGCCCGGTCCGGCGCCGCGCCCGCCCCGGGCTCCGGCGCAGGTGGATCGACACGAGGCGCGGCGTGACCGTCGCCGGCGGGCAAGCTGACCTGTTCGCGCACCGGCCGGGCACGGCCGGGGAAGCGACCAAGCGCCACTTCGTCGCGCGCATCCCGGCCGGGAGCGTGATCCCGCCAGTGCCCGCCGGGCCGCTGGCCATCGAGGCGGTGGCCCTTCCCGGCGCGACGCTGCGCGACGTCCCGCGCGGGACCGCTGGACGCGAGCCTGGTCGCCGGGGATCGACACGGCGCTGCTGGCCATCGCGAACTCGGTCCGGGCCCGCAGCGGCCCGCGCAACGCGACGATGCTTGCAGCCGCACCAGATCCTGTCCGCCGCCGCCGGCACCGCCCTGATGGGCAACTCGCAAGTCTGGTGGCTGCGCATCGTCGGCGGCGCGGTCCGCGTCAACGGCCGCGGCCTCGGCGGGACCGGGCGACGCCGACCTGATCGTGCTGTCCGGCCGGGACTGGATCGAGGTGGAGCAGGCCTGCACCATCGAGACGCTGAGCAGCATGGACCTGCATGTCGGCGGGGCTGCTCGAGGGCGCGCTCTCCGCCTACCTGCGGCGGCTGCTCGACGTCATCGACCAGCGCATCGCCGAGCGCGACGCGGCGTTCCTCGCGGCGATCGCCGCGCGCAAGAAGGCCAACGACTCCCTGGTCGGCCACGCGGCGCAGGCGTCGCTCGGCGCCGTCGGCGTGCGCGCCGCCCAGGCCGCCGCGCTATCGCCGAGGCGCAGGAGCTGCGGTACCGGCGCATCATGGCGCTGCTGGCGGTGCTGGTCGGCGCGCCGCCGCGGCCGGCCTGGCCGAGCCCGCGCGACCGCAGCCGGCTGCCCGCCAGCGACGAGGAGGCCGTCCGCGACGTCGCCCGCAACTCGGGCCTGCACCTGCGCGACGTCGAGCTGTCCGGCGCCTGGCACCGCCGGGACGTGGGGCCGCTGATCGGATGGCAGCAGCCGGCCGAGGACGCCGACGCGGCGGACCGGGCCGTCGCGCTGGTCTTCCGCCGCGGCCGCTACCACTCGTCGACCCGTTCACCGGCGCCGCCACGCCGCCTGAACCGGGCCGCCGCGCGGGCCCTGCGCCCGGCGGCGACCCAGGTCCAGGTCCCGCTGCCGGCCGGGAGCGGGATCGGCGCCGCCCTCAGGCTCGGGATGGCGGGCGTGTCGCGGGATGTCCGCGGCCTGCTGATCGCCGGGGTGGTCGCGGCCTGCCTCGGGCTGGCGGTACCGCTGGTCACCGGGGCGGTCCTCGGCCAGATAGCGGAGAACTCGTCGTCCACGAGCGAGCTGCGGCTGCTGCCGATCGGCGCTCATCGTGGCCGCGGTGCTGGCCGCGCTCTCGACCGTCGCGCAGAACCTGCACCTGCTGCGGGTGGAGGGGCGGATCGAGAACGGCACGCAGCTCGCGCTGTGGGACCGCCTGATCCGGCTGCCGGTGACGTTCTTCCGCTCGACGAGCTCCGGCGAGCTGGCCAACGCGCGTGCTCGGAATCTCGTTCATCAGGGAGGCGCTGAGCGGCATCACCGTCGCGGTGGTCAGCGCGGCCCTGACCGCGCTGCTCGACCTCATCCTGATCCTCGTGCTGAGCCCGCTGCTCGGCCTGGCCGCGCTCGGCGTCGCCGCTGCTGTGCCTGATCGCCGTCCTGGATCCTCGGCATCCGGATCACCAGGCACGGCCGCCAGGCGCTGCGCAGCGAGAACCGCACCATCGCGTTCACGAACAAGCTGCTCACCGGCATCGCGAAGATCAAGATCGCCGGAGCCGAGGATCGCGCGTACGCGCAGTGGGTCCAGCTCGCGAGCGGCGCTCGCGGCGAACCTCATCTGCGGTGCGCCGCGTTCAGGCGACCGCGCAGGCCCTGTCGACGGTGCTGCCGATCGCCGGCCAGCTCGTCCTGTTCCTGGTCCTCGCGGGCCCGCTGGCGCACAAGGTGGCGCCCAGCGAGTTCTTCACGATCAGCGTCGCGTTCTCGACTGCTGCTCGGATGCCTGCTGCTGCTCGTGTCCTCCAGCGTGGAGATCCTGGCCGCGATGCCGCGGCTGTCGGCCCTCGCGCCGGTCGTCGCGCGCGCGAGCCGGAACATCGGCCGGACCTGGTCGACCCGGGCGACCTGCGAAGGCGAGATCTCCCTCGTGGGCGTCAGCTTCGCCTACCGGCCCGACGCCCCGCTGGTGCTCGACAACCTCACCCTGCACGTCAATCCGGGCGAGTTCGTCGCCATCGTCGGCCCGAGCGGCTGCGGAAAGTCGACGCTGCTGCGGCTGCTGCTCGGCTTCGAGAGTCCCACCTCAGGCGCCGTGCTCTACGACGGCCAGGATCTCGCGGACCTTGACCTGCAGGCCGTCCGCCGGCAGTGCGGGATCGTGCTCCAGGACGGCGCCCTGTTCGCGGGCAGCATCAGGGAGAACATCGCCGGCGCCGGGAACTTCGACCTGGACCAGGTGTGGGACGCCGCCGGCGCTGGCCGGGGTCGACAAGGACATCGAGGAGTTCCCGATGGGGATGGGCACCCACCTGCCGCCGGGCGGCGGCACGCTGTCGGGCGGCCAGCGGCAGCGCATCCTCATCGCCCGGGCCCTGATCCACCGGCCCCGGGTGCTCTTCTTCGACGAAGCGACCAGCGCGCTGGACAACCGCACCCAGGAGATCGTGACCGCGAGCACCCGGACGCTGGCCGCCACCAGGCTCGTCATCGCCCACCGGCTGTCCACGATCATCGATGCCGACCGCATCGTCGTCCTGGACAAGGGCACGGTCGTGCAGGAGGGGACCTTCGCCGAACTGATGGACCAGCCCGATGGCCTTTTCTTCCGGCTCGCGTCACGTCAGCTGACCGGCGTGCGGCCGCCCGCCCGCGACTAACCGCCGGCCGCGGCCGCACGGCTGGCCGTAGCCGTAGCCGCGCCCTATTCCGGGCAAAAGACGTAAATAATGATGGCTGTTGCCAGCGGTAAATAACGCTGCTGGCAACAGCCAATCAGGGCGCCGCGTCCCGGCTCACCGCTCGGGTTCTACCGCGTCGAGGACACCGCGTACCAGATCAGAACCGACATTCTCAAGCACGACCCGCGTCGTCTCGCTGAGCAGCGTGATAACGGCCTGCGTCCTGGCCATCGGATTGGAATTGAGGCCCGGGCCGCGACTGCGGTCCCAGTTCTCCACGATTCCCGCGTGGACCAGGTGCACAAGCTGGCCCGCGACAGGCTCGGTAGCGTCGAGTATGTCCGCGACCATGCGCATCGCGGCGGGCAGCGGAACACCGAGTTGCCGCAGGGCAAGCGCGGTCCGCAGCGGCTTCGGGCGGGTGACCCGCAGCTCGCCGTCCGCCGACCGGCCGACGATCCCATGGTGGTGCAGCGTATCGATGAGACCGGGATCGCGACCGCCGACGCGCTCAAGCACGGCCGCCAGTTCGGCCGTCTGCGAATCGGCGTCGCCGGTACCCAGAATGGTCCCGATGGCGAACAGGTTAAACCCCTGCCGCTGGAGATCCTTGATGGCTTCCGCCCGATTGACGTGCTGCTCAAGATAGAATGCGCGGCGGCCAAGCCGCAACGGCCGAGGAAGCAGTCCCCGACCTTGCAGAGCGCGAATATTACGGGCCGACATTCCGGTTCTGTCCGCGAACTCCTCGACCGTCATCCGGCCGTGCGCGGCATTATCTGAATGTGGGCTATCGATCGAAGAATGACTGTCCGGGACGGAACTCACCTGGGCACCCATGGATTCACCCTTGCCGACTCGCTAACTAGCGAAAATCCGGAACGGACGGACATTAACGAGTGTCGCCGGTGGTATCGCATGAGTCGATGCGACCTTCGGGTCAGGGCGGCGGCCAGCGCACCGGAGCGGTGCCGGCCGCACCGGACGGGCGGAACTTGGGTAGCTTCCACCCATGCGCGCGCGGGCCCGCGATTGGTAGTCATGGGACGTGAGCACGTCGGACCTGTCGCCGGGCGGGGATCCCGCGGCCAGCCAGCTTGGTCCCGGCTGGTGGCTGCGGGCACTGACCGCCCGCGATCGAGACGCGGCCGGGCAGGCGCCGCGGCCGCCCTGGGCCGACGCGGTCGAGAACGCGGTGGCCGCCGTGGCGTCGCGCACCGCGCTCCCGGCCGGGGACCCGCCGGGGACCCAGCCGCCGAGAGCTCAGCCGCAGGCGCGCGGGACCCGTACCTCATCCCGCTGTGGCCTTTCCTGGCCAGGATTCGCGAGCGGCTGGCCGCGGCCGCCCTCGGCCTGCCGGCCGGGTATGCCGTTCCCGGGCGGCTGGCGGACGCCTACGTGTCCGCCGTCGGACGCCAACTGGCCGACATTGCCCGCCGGACCATGGAGTCCGAGCTGGCAAAGCCCGGCGACCTCGCCGCCCGGCTGCGCACGCCCGCCGGGCTAGCGGCGTTCCTGGCGGAGTACCCGGTGCTCGCCCGGCTGCTCGGCACGGCCAGCGAGCTGTCCGTCGAAGCCGGGCTCGAGCTGCTGTCCCGCTTCGCCGCTGATCGCACCGCGATCGTCACCGAACTGCTCGGCGGGGCCGACCCGGGGCCGGCCATGGCGATCGAGCCCGGTCTCGGCGACCGGCACCGGGGCGGGCGCTCGGTAACGGCGGTGTCATTCGCGGACGGCCGCAAGGTGATCTACAAGCCGAACGACCTCGGCGGGCACCTCGCCTTCCAGCGGATCGTCGACTGGCTCAACGCGCGCGTGCCCGCCGGCGAGCTGCGGATGCCCGCCGCGGTGGCCCGGCCGGGGTACGGCTGGGTGGAATTCATCGTCGGCCGGCCGTTGCCGCGACTGGCCGCGGCAGCCGAGTTCTACCGGCGGGAGGGGGTGCTGCTGGCCGCGCTCTACGCCACGCACGCCTGCGATATGCACCATGAGAACGTCATCGCCAGCGGCGCGGCCCCGATCGTGATCGATGTCGAGACCATCTTCCATCCCGACCTGCCGATGCCGCGCACCACCGCCCCCGACCCCGCCGCCGAGGTCTTGGCGTCCTCGGTGCAAAGCACCGGCCTGCTTCCCTACGTGACGGTGGACGAGGACGGCGCCCACGACCAGTCCGGGATGACCGGCGGCCGGGGGCGGAATGTCCCCCGCTTCGACGGCGAGGTCATCGAGCCCGACGGGCATGAGGCGGCGGTGCTCGAGGGATTCCGGCTCGGTTACGACGCGATCGCCGCCGAACCGACGGCGTTCGCGCTGCTGCTCTCGTCCTGCGGCAACCTCGAGGTGCGCGCCGTTGTCCGCCCCACCAGCGGATACGCCAGGCTGATGAGCGAAACCACGCACCCCGACCTGCTGCGCGACGCGGCCGACCGTGACAAGGCGCTCGGCGTGCTGTGCGAGGTATCCGCCCATCACCCGCTGTGGAGCGGCCTCGCCGACTACGAGATCGCCGACCTGTGGAACGGCGACATCCCGCTGCTGACCACCCGGCCGTCCCGGCCCGACATCTGGACGTCGGGCGGGGTACGCGTGCCCGGGCAGCTTGGCCAGACGGGGCTAAGCTGCGCGCTCGCCAACGTCAGGGCGATGGGCGAGGTCGACCGGCGCGATCAGGAATGGATCATCTCGGCCAGCCTGGCCGCCAGGAAACCGCACGGCGGGCACCGCGGCGCACGGGCGGTGCACGGGCCGGTGACCGCGGCGGCGGCCGAGCCAGGCCGGCTGCTGGCCGCCGCCTGCGGGCTCGGCGACCAGATCATGGCAAGCGCCATTGCCAGCCGGGAGGGACCCGGCCGGGTGAACTGGCTTGGGCTCCAGCTAGTCGAAGACACCCAGTGGATGCTGCTGCCGATGGGGGCCGGCCTGGCCGATGGCTACCTCGGGGTCGCGCTGTTCCTCGCGCAGCTTGCCGAGCTCACCGGGATCGACCGCTATGCCGAGGCCGCCAGGCAGGCGGTCAGCGCCTTTCCCGGGCTGCTGGCCGCGATCGGCGGCCGACCCGAACTGGTCGCCGCGGTCGGCTGCGGAGGAATCGGCGGCCTGGGCGGTATCAGCTACGGTCTCGCGAGGATGTCCGGCCTGCTGCACGACGCGGAACTCGGCCGGTGGGCCGGGACGGCGGCGGAGCTGGCCGCCACGGTGAACCTGGCCGCGGCGACGCCCGGGTGGGTGGCGGGCAGCGCCGGCTGCCTCGCCGCGATGGTCTCGGTGCAGGCCGAGCTCGGTTCCGGGCCGGCCGCGGACCTGGCCAGGGCCTGTGCCGGCCGCCTGTGCGAGCTGGTAGAGGACACCGACGGGCACTGCGGGCTTGACGGTGACCGGGCGGACGGGTTCGCGGCCGGCCCGGCGGGCATCGGATGGTCGCTGGTCCGGTTCGCCGAGACCTGCGCGGAGCCGCGCTACCTGGCGGCGGGGCAGCTCGCGGCCCGGCGTGCGGTCGAAGCGCCGCCGCCGGACGACTCGCTTGGATGGTGCTCCGGCGCGTCGGGCCGGCTCCTGGCCAGGGCCTGCCTGCCCGCCGCGGCCGACGGGCTTGACGAGGAAGCCCGCATCCTCGCCGGCCGGCCGGTACTTGAGGACCTCAGCCTCTGTCACGGTGAAGCCGGCGTCGCCGATGTCCTCTCCGTGCTCAGCGCCGCCACTCGAAGCAGGGCGGCCTACCGGGCCCAGCGTCACCGGGCGGGTCTGCTGCTTGACGTTGTCAACCGGTACGCGTCCGTCTGCGGTACGCCCGGCGGGGTTTCCACCCCGGGGCTGCTCAACGGCCTGGCCGGCGTTGGCTACGGGCTGTTGCGGCTCGGCTTTGCCGACCGGGTTCCCTCGGCGCTGCTACTCCAGGCCAGCTCGCCCGCGTCGACGCTGACGCGTGGTCACTCACTCACCAGAGAGGAAAGCCCATGACCGAAAACGAAAACAGCGTTGAGCACCAGACCGGTGAGCTCGAGGAACGGCGGTCGTCCGGCAAGGTCCGGCTGCTACCGAAGGTAACGTTCGGCCTAGGCGCGGCCGTGCTGGCCGGCGTGGTGGTGGTGACGGTCCCGACCGCCCCCACCGCCACCGGCGCGGCCGGGACCGTCACCACCACCGCCGGGCTCGGCGCGGTAATCAACGCCGTCACCGGGAACGGGATATTCCAAACCACGTGTTGCGGCGGCCGGGCATCCGAACTCTAAATTCCCGGCTGAGCCAGGCGGCGCTTGCCGCCTGAAGTAAATATCCCGTGAACCGTAGCTCTCCGACTATTCACTGCTCGCGGGTCCGCCTTTAACATCGGTAAATATGCGGACCCGCGCATCGGTGATGGTCGGCAGGGACGATGAGTTCCGGCTAATGGAGCAGGTCCTGAGCGCGGCCCGGAGCGGCCAGGGCAGCGCGGTCTTCGTTGTCGGCGAGGGCGGCATCGGAAAGTCCCGGCTGGCCGCCGCCGCCGCGGGCGCGGCCTTCGCCGCCGACATGGGCCTGCTGCGCGGGCGGGGCAGTTCCATCGGGCCGATGGTTCCCTTCCGGCCGCTGACCGAGGCATTGATGTCCCTGCTGCGCAGCGGCGAGCCGCTCGACGTCCGCGAGCTTGGCCCCTACCTTCCCGTCCTCGCGCGGCTCATCCCCGACCTCGGACCGCCTTCGGCGGCCGAGGACGGCGGGTCCCTGGTCATGATCGCCGAGGCGGTGCTGCGCCTGATCGGGCTCGTCGGCCGTGGCCGGGGGTGCCTGCTGATCCTCGACGACCTGCAGGACGCCGACGCCGAAACCCTGGGCGTGGTGGATTACCTGGTCAGTAACCTCGACCGGCAGCCCGCGGTGCTGCTTGGCTCGGTGCGCACGGACGCCTCCCCCGCGCTCGCGCTAGCCCGGTCGGCCGCGCAGCGCGGCTCTGCCCTCCTCGTCGAGCTGCATCGGCTCAACCCGGCCGACGTGCGTAAGCTGGTCTGCTCCTGCCTGGGAGACGACGTCGGCGAGATCCCCGCCGACGTGGTAGAGCACCTCTGGGCCGCCAGCGCGGGGATCCCGTTGCTGGCCGAGGAGGTCCTGAACGCCCTGCGCACCAGCGGGCTGCTGGTGCGGGAGGGCGGTGACTGGCGGGTAACCGGCCAGTTGCGAGCCCGGCCGCCGTCCACGCTCACCCTGACCGTGGCCGGACAACTCGAGCGCATCGGCCAGCAGGGCCGCGAACTGCTCGCGGTGGCCGCCATCCTCGGCCGTCGGTTCCCACTCGCCGTCGTTCAGGCGGCGACCGGAATGAGCCAGCGGGAGCTGCTGACCGCGTTGCACGGGGATATCGCGGTGCAGTTCGTGGTGCCAGACGAGCAGACCCCTGACTGGTACGCCTTCCAGCACCCGCTCGTCGGCGAGTCGATCCTGGCCCTGCTGGACGCCGACGAGCGGAGCCTGCGGAGCCGGCAGGCGGCGCTGGCGGTGGAAGCCATCTATCCGGGGCTACCGGGTGAATGGTGCCAGGCCTCGGCCGCGCTCCACCTGCAAGCGGGCGATCGCGCCCGGGCCGGGCGGCTTTTCGCGGAGGCCGGCCGGCGTGCCCTGGCCCAGGGAGCCGCCAACTCCGCTGTCACCCTGCTCGACAAGGCGCTCGACCTGCTCACCGGCGCCGAAGACGCGCAGGAGCGGGCCGACGTGTTCGCCAGCGTCCTGTACGCGCTGGCCGAAGCCGGCCTGGTGGAGCGGGCGGTCACGTCCGTGGGCGAACTCGAGCGGCTGGCCGGCACGCTGAACCCGGGTATCCGCGCGCAACTGCACACCAGGCTCGCCTGGGCCGCCGCCGTCGCCGGCCGCTCCGCCGATGGCCTGCTGCAGGTGGATATCGCGCGCAAGCTGCTCGGGCCCGATGCCACCGCGCACGATACCGCGCCCATCGATGTCGTCGCCGCCCACCTCGCGCTCGACGTGCCGGGCCCCGGGCAGGTGCGGATGGCCGAGACCCTGGCCAGGCGCGCGGCCGAAGCGGCCGAGAGCGCGCGGCTGCCCATCGTGGCCTGCCAGGCGTGGCAGGTGCTTGGCGCGCTGAGCCGGTCCCGCGACCCGGATGAGGCGACCGCGTGCCTGGAACGGGCACGGCACATCGCGGTGCGGAATGACCTGCCGATCGAGGAAATTCACACGCTGATCAGGCTGGGCAATGACGACGCGCTGCGCGACGGCAGCCTCGACCGGCTGCGGCAGGCCCAGCGCGAGGCATCGACGGTCGGCGCGGTGACGTCCCGCTACCAGGCGGAAGCCAGCATCGCCCTCCAGCTGGTACTGCAAGGCAAGTTCGCGGAGGCCGAGCGCGATCATCGACCAGGTGCTCGCCGCCACCACGCGGCTGCGGCTGCTTGAGACCACCCAGTACACGTTCCTGCTGCGGGCGATCCTCTACGCGCACCAGGGCATGCGGGCGGACATGGCGGCCGCGCTGGCCGATCTCCAGCTCTGGGAGGGCGATCATCCGCAGCACACCCCCCGGGTACATGGCCTGGCCCGGGCCTGGTGCGCGCTGCTCGAGGAGAACCGGCCGCTGGCGATCAGGGAGCTCGGGCTCGCGCTCACGGCCGAGGAGGAGAACCCGACCATCTTCCAGCTGACCGGACGGTACGGCCTGCACCTGCTGCTGTGCGTGCTCGAAGGGACGGCGGGGCAGCCCGAGTATCGGGCGATTACCGCGGCACCGGTCAGCCGGCTGCGGTGGGACAGGCAGTTCGCCGTCTTCGCGGGCGCCATTCTCGACGGCCGCGCGGGCCGCGGCGCGGCGGCCGCGGCGGCGGTGACCGAGGCGATGCGGGTGGGCGCGCCCTACTCGACCGGCTCGCCAACTGGGGCTGCGCCTGGTGAGCGAGGCCGCGATCGCGGACGGCTGGGGATCCCCGGCCGACTGGCTGCGAGATTGCGAAAAGTACTTCTTCGATCGCGATGTGCCCGCCGTGGCCAGCGCCTGCCGGGCCCTGATGCGCCGGGCCGGCGTGACCGTCGCCCAGCGACGCGCGGGCGCCGGAGGACATACCGCTCGCGCTCCGCTCGGCCGGTGTCACCGTTCGCGAGTACGAGATCCTGCGGCTGGTGGCCCAGCGGCTAAGCAACCGCGAGATCGCCACGCGGCTGCACCTGTCGCCGCGGACCGTGGAGAAGCATGTCGCCAGCCTCATGGCCAAGACCGGCCAGCCCGACCGGATCGAGCTGGGGAAGCTCGGGTAGGCGCGGGTCTAGGTAGCAGTACCCAGATTCCCTCGGACACCCGTGCCGTCGTACGTAGTAACCCGGGGCCGCGAGCCGACGATGTACCCAGTTGCCGCCCCTCTCGCCTGACAGGGACCAGCCTGCCCCCGACGGAGCCGACGGAGCGGGGAGCCGCGCGCGAAAATGTGGGGGTTGCCACCCGATGCGCCGATCGCGTCGACCGCCTTGCATTGGACGCAGAGACGATCTCAGCAGGAGAGCACGGTGGCCGACAAGGTGCCTACGGAGTATCCCCGCACTGGACCTCACCGCTTCGCCGATGACGACATGGGGCCAGCCGGCTCGTGCCCGGTATGCGGAGCGTCCCTCGCGGTCGCGCCGGGCCTGGAGCCGCGGTCGATGGCCGACGCCCTGCTCCTCACCCACCGTGAACGCGTTGTCTTTCGGCTGCTCGGCTTCGGTTACGACAACCGGTCGATCGCGCGCGAGCTTGAGATCAGCGAGCGGACCGTCAAGCGCTACGTCACCTGCATACTCGCGAAGCTCGAACTCGAATCCCGGCTGCAAGCGGGGCTCGCCGCGCTCATCATTTCGTCATCCTCCGCCGCGGACGCCTATTGGCCCAAAAGTCGCATGGATTTACTCCGCGGCAGCGGACGACACTATTGATGAACGCAAATTCCAATGTCCTGGAGGGACGCATGGCCTTTGACGCACTGGCCACGCTCAGGCAGGCTGGCAACTTGGTGGACTTGCTTACCCCGGAACAGCGGGATGTCCTCGCCCAGCTTACCGAGGAAGAGGTGACGGTACTCAACTCCGTCAAGGAACGCCTCGATGCCGTTTCCGATGCAGACGTCGAAGGGCAGTCTCTCACCATAAAAATAGCGTGAGATGACGGGGCCCCATGAACTGCGCTTCCTGCGGTGCGGAAGTTGGCGCGGCCGACCGTTTCTGCGCCGGCTGCGGCGCGCCGCTTGAATCGGGCGTCAATCAAGAAACACGTAAGCGGGTATCTGTCCTCTTCCTCGATATCGTTGGCTCCACCGCGCTGGCGGAACAGCTCGATCCCGAGCCATTGCGGCTGATCATGGACCGATACTTCGCCGCCTGCGCGGCCGCCATCCACGACCATGGCGGCGCGGTGGAGAAATTCATCGGCGACGCCGTCCTGGCTGTCTTCGGCGCCGCCGCGGCCCACGAGGATGACGCCGCCCGCGCGACCAGGGCCGCGGTCAGCGCGCTCGGCCGGCTCCGTGAGCTCAGCGCGGAACTCGGCGCCAGATACGGGGTGAACCTGGAGGCCCGGTGCGGCATATGCACGGGCGACGTGGTGGTGATCATGCCACCGGGCGGCGACTTCCGCGTCGTCGGGGACGCCGTCAACACGGCCAGCCGACTCCAGACCGCCGCCGGTCCTGGCGAGATCTTGCTGGACGCGGACACCGCGACCATGATCCGCGGCGCGATCGGCATCGAGCCCATCGCGCCGCTAACGCTGAAAGGCAAGGCGCGCGCGGTCCCGGCGTGGCGGGTCACCGACGCGGCGGCGCGGCCGAGAACGGGAACGCGCCTGCGCACCCGTTCATCGGCCGGGCCGATGAACTGGAGGAACTGGCCCACACCTTCCGGCGGGCACGGCGATCGCGGCAGGCCTGCCTGGTCACGGTCATCGGGTCACCGGGGATCGGCAAGTCGCGCCTCGCGCGGGAGTTCATCGACACGCTGCCGCGCGATGAGGTGACCGTCCTGTCGGGAAGCTGCTCGGCCTACGGCAAGGGCATCACCTATAAGCCGCTGGCGGAGATGCTCAGGTCCTATCCGGGCGGGTGGGCCGCGCTGGCGCGAGCTCCTCGGCGACGGCCCGGGCCCCGCTAGCGAGGCCGCACGAGCACTGTCAACGATTGTCGGCGAGGAGAGTGCGGAGCCGGTGAGCATCGCCGGCGTTGAGGACATCGCCTGGGCCACCTCGCACCTGCTCGAGGTGCTCGGCCGGACCCGCCCCGTCATCATGATCTGGGAGAACCTGCACTGGTCGGAGGAGACCCTGCTCGACCTGATCGATCACGTCGCGACCTGGCTGACCGATGTGCCCGTGCTGCTGCTGTGCCTGGCCAGGACCGAGCTGCTTGAGTCCCGGCCTTCCTGGGGCGGCGGAAAACCGTGCGCGATGACGCTGGAGGTGGGCCCGCTGACCTTCGAGCAGAGCGCGGCCCTGGTCAGCGAGCTGGCGATGCAGGGCGAGGTGTACCCGCAGGAGTCGCCGGACGTCTACCTTCGGGTCGCGGAGCAGTGCGACGGCAATCCGCTCTTCGCCGAGCTGATCTTGGATGTCTTCGCGGAGACCTCCGTCACGACCCCCATACCGCCCACGATCGCGGCGCTCCTCGGCGCGCGGCTTGACCAGATTCCCGGCCAGGAACGCAGGCTGCTTGAGCTGGCCGCCGTCATCGGCCCTGAGTTCACTCCCGAGGTACTCAGGGAGATGGCCTCGGCCGACGGCATCGGCGCCGAGGAGACAGAAGCGCTGACGGCCCGGCTCATACAGCGGCGTATCCTGCGGCGGTCCGCGGCCGGCGCGCTTGCGTTCGCGCAGTCGTTGCTCCGCGACATCACCAGCGGTTTCACCCCCAAGAGCCGCCGCCAGCGGTGGCACGACTTCCTGGCCCGCTGGCTGGCGAGCCACGAGCGCGACCCGATGGACGTGGCCTACCACGTCGAGGCCTCGCTCACGCTGCGCAAGCAGCTCTGGCCGGGCAACCCCGGGCTCCCCGAGCTGGCGGCGACGGCGGCGGGAACGCTGATCGGCGAGGGCATGAATGCCCTCAAGCGGCACGACTTTCCGGCCGCGGTCGCGCTGCTTCAGCGCGGCCGGGAGCTGCTGCCGCCCGGTGACCCGCGGCACACCGGGCTGGCGCTGCACATCAGCGACTCCGGCATAGCGCTCTGGGACGCCGAGCTTCCGCTGGCGGCGCTGACGGTCGCGGAGGCCGCGCTCCCGCTTGACCGCCGCAACACTGCCACCTGCGCCATCCAGCGCCGCATCGTCGCGCTGCGGCTCGGCCTGGCGCCGCCGGCCCAGGTGGCGGCGGACGCGAGGATGATCGAGGAAAGCCTCGAAAGCGACCACGAAGACAACCTGAGCTGGTGCAGGCTGCACCAGCTCCAGGCCTACCTGCACCTGGTCGGTGAGCTGGCCGCCGCCGCGGACGCGTCGCTGCGCCTCGGCCTGGCGCGGGCGCGGGCCATGGACGACGGGTACGAGGAGGAACGGCTGCTGTGCGCCATCTGCGAGCTGGCGCAGTGGGCGCCGCGCCCGGTGGCGGCCGGGCTCGAGCTGTGCGCCGCGCTTGACCGCCGGTTCGCCGGCAACCGCGCCCTGCTGGTGCCTGTCCTGCTGACGCGCGCGCACCTGACCGCGATCGCCGGCGACGTCGATGGCGGGCGGCGCTTCCTGGCCACGGCGCGCGACTATACCGGCGACCTTCACCTGGACCTGGCGCACGCGGCGGTCATGGAGCTCTCCGGCCTCCTGGAATCGCTGGCCGGCGCGCACGACAAGGCAGAAAGGTACCTTCGGCAGAGCCTTAACGTGCTGCGCTCGGCCCGCAGCGCCCCCGACACGCAGAACACCGAGGTCGCGATCGCGCGCGAGCTCTTCGAACAAGGCCAGGTAGCGGCGGCCGAGCGGGCTCTGGACGAGGTCGAGATGGATGACGAGGCCACCAGCCTGCGCGCGCGGATCGCGGCCGGAGCGCTGCACGCCAGGATCGCGTCCGCGCGGGAGCAGCATGACGAGGCCGTCGCCGCCGCCAGAAGAGCACAAGCAGCTGAGCACGGGCATCGATGACCTGTGTCTCACCGGCGAGACGCTGTTCGACCTCGCGGTAGTGCTGGCGAGAGCCGGAATGGCGGCGGAAGCCGCCGCCGAGAGCGTGAACGCGCTGCGGAAGTTCGAAGCCAAGGGGGCAACGCTGCTGGCCGGGCGGGTGCGCGAATGGCTAGCAGACCTCGCCCTGGCGCCGGGAACGACGGCCGGATGACCGATACCCCGCCCTGGCGCAGGCCGGCCCGCGCCCACTTTCCCGGCCTGCCGGCCTGGGGCATGCCGGTTTCCGTGCTGCCCGGTGAGCGATTCGGCGTCTGGCGCCATGGACCGGATCACCCGGGAGTGGGCCTGGGGGGGCGCGGACGGTTCCGGAATCCGGGTCTGCGTGCTCGACAGCGGTGTGGATGGCGACCATCCGCTGGTCGGCGGGGTTGACGGCGCGCTCGAGGTGGTCCCGGACGCCGATGGCAGCCTGGTCGTCAAGCCGACCGAGGTCCGGCGACTCGGCCGGACACGGAACGGCCTGCGCGAGCCTGATCCGGTCGGTCGCGCCGAACGCGTCGCTCACCTCGGTACGCGTCCTCACCCAGGGCAAGCACGGTACCGGCGACGCCCTGCTGACCGGCCTGAGATGGGCCATCGACGCTGGCTTCGACGTCATCAACATGAGCCTGTCAACGACGAAGACCCAGTTCTGTGCCGCGCTGCGCGAGCTGTCGGACGAGGCCTACTTCCGGCGCTGCGTCATCGTGTCGTCCGCGCACAACATGCCGGTGCAGAGCTACCCGTGGCCGTTCGCGTCCGTGATCTCGGTCGCCAGCCACGACGGCGCCGACCCGATGACCTATTACTACAACCCAGCGCCACCGGTCGACTTCTACGCCCGCGGTGTCCGGGTCCCGGTTGCCTGGCCGGGCGGCCGGGAGATCCTCAGCACCGGCAACAGCTTCGCCGCCCCGCACATCACCGCCATCTGCGCGCTCATCCTCAGCAAGCATCGCCTGCTAACGCCTTTTCAGCTCAAGTCCGTCCTGTACCTGACCGCCGAGAACGTGGCTAGTCCAGAAGGAGAGGAACATGTCATCGTTTGACTCGCAAGAGCCGTCATCCTCGCCGCCGACAGACTCCGACATCACCCAGCGGAGGGTTCTCCAGTCCATCGTCGAAGTGGCCCGGAGCATCTTCGGCGCGGCCGCCGCCTCGGTCTTCCTCCTGGAACAGGAGACCGGAGACCTCGTCTTCGAGGCCGTCGCGGGCGAGGGCGAGGCCCTCCTGCCTGGGACCAGGTTCCCGAGCGGCACCGGAATCGTCGGCTGGACCGCGCAATGCGGTCAGCCGCTCGTCGTCGACGATGTTTCCGATATGCCCGCTGTTCTCCCGGGAAGCCGCGGAATCCACCGGCTACGTTCCGCGCAGCATCATGGCGGCACCGCTGTTCCATGACGGCGACTGCATCGGCGTGCTCGAGGTTCTGGACCGGGACAGCCGTCAGCGCTGCGACCTCAACGACCTGGACTCGCTGGGGATGCTGGCAACCGAGATCGCGGCCGTACTGGAACTGCTCGTCCGCGTCCGGCCGGCGCGCGGTGACGAGCCGCAGGACACGCTGCTTGACATGCCGCTGCTGCGACGAGTGGCCGAACGGCTGCCAGCGGCAACCGAGCAGGTAGGAGCCACGGTGGCGAAGCTTCTTGTGATGGCGGATGAGCTGCTCGCCAACGGTCACAGCGATGCCGAGGCCGACGTGATCCGTGCCTGACATCGAGAGCTTCGTCAGCCAACTGGCAGCGCGTGACCGAGTTTTTGATGTACGTCCACGGCGCGGGCCCCCGCCGGAGAGCCGGACAGGCCGAGCGCTCAGGGCAGCGGCCGACCGGCCGCTGCCCAGCGTCCTGCTGCTCAGCCGCTCGTGCGATGCCGAGCTCGATTCCGTTCAGGACCTGCTGGCCAGGGCGGCGGTCCCGGTAGAACGCGTCAATTCGGACGAGCTGGCAGCCCGCGACCTGCTCATAGACCCGGTTAACAAGACCATTCTGCTGAACGGACGGTGGCTGGCTCCCACCGTGACATGGCTGCGGCACTTCTCGGTGCAGGCGATCGACGAGGGCTCAGCCGGTCAGGCACCCGGCCTGTTCCTCCGTGCGTCCTGGGACTCCGCGGCCGACCAGCTAACGGCGATTTCCGGAACATCGATTCTGCCGCGGCGACCGGCCCTCCTCTCGCAGTTGATGCTCGCCGAGCGCAACCAGATATCCGTACCGCGGACGATCGTCACCACCGACCTCAGCCACGCCCGCAGGGCCTTCGGCTGCCCGCGGCTGGTCATCAAGGCCGTGGACCAGCATTTTGTCGAGGCCGAACCGGGCCGGCTGACCGGAATCTTCCCCACCGTGGTCGAGCGGCGCGATCTTCCTGGCGGTCCCGGTCCCCCGGTCGTGGTGCAGGAATATGTCGAGCACGACGCGGAGCTGCGGGTGTACTACGCGGCCGGGCGGATTGCGGCGTTCGAAGTCAGCAAGGACTCCCCCGCCGCCCCGTGGACCGACCCGGAGGGGGTCCGGGTCCGGCCGGCGGATTCCCCGGCCGCGGTAGTCACGGCCACTCGCCTGCTCGCTTCCGCGATGGCGCTCCGCTTCGGTGCGTTCGACTTCCTCATCCGCGACGGCACGCCGGTCTTCCTCGAGGTCAACCCCGACGGTGACTGGCGGTGGGCGGAGCGGATGTCCCGCACCACGCTGGTCACGCTGGCGGCGGCCCGCATGCTGACCGAGCTCCACCATGAGATGCGGCAGGCCATGCCGCGCACCGTAGACCACGGCGTCAAGCCACTCAACCTGCTGGCATTCCTGTCCCGCCCGTCCGGCCTGGTGGCGTTAGCGCGGGCCTGGCTCAGCGCCGGTGCCCGTGCTGGCGGACGATGGCGTCCAGCACTTTGGTGGCCCTGGTTTTGTCCCCGCGGATAGCATCCAGCTCGGCTGCTGGCAGCCGGGTCGCCAGGGCCCACGGATTCCGTTCCCGTCGGCCATTGACCTTAGTGAGCCGGTAGAACACCTGGCCGTCAGCACGCATGATCCACTCCCAGGACATCACACCGAGCTCGCCGGCGGAACGGCCGCTGACCTGGGCGATTACCTTCGGGGAAAGCAATGCCATGGATAAGCCCTCTCGCCGGGTGACCCCTGGGCGGAAGTCCCGGTTACCCGGGCGCGGTCACGTTGCTCTGACCCGACAGAGGCTACTGCGAAACGCTGCAAAGGATTGCATATCGCGGCCATGGTGTGATGAACATCACATTCACCGCTTCAAATGACGCGATGCGCGCGGCCCGAAGGCGCGATGCACGCTTCCCGGGGCGGAAATCAGGGCATCAGCCGGACGGCGGAGCCGCTTCTCGGTACCACCCGGAGCGCGGAGGCCGCCGGACCAGCCATAAGGCCGGATCACTGCAAACGTTTGCTCCCATCTCAGGCCGACTCTGACATCGGCTCTGGTACCCTGCCTGCCATTCCGGGAAGCTGTCACGCGACAGCTGTCCTCCCTCGCCCGGGGCCCGCCTGCGGTCAGGCGTGCACGGTGTCCGTGCGCTGGGCACCGGCTGCTGAGGCCGGTGACACGGCCGCGACCGAGTTCCTGACAATCAGCCGCGGGTCGGCGGCGCCTGGTGCCGGTGCGGCGTCACCGGGGTTCCCGGCCTGGCGGATGGCATCGATCAGCACGGCGACGCAGTTCCTGCCCGCCTCGCCCAAGTCCTGCCGAACCGTCGTCAGCGGCGGCCAGAAGTGCGCGCCCTCGGGTATGTCGTCGAAGCCGGCCACGCTGACGTCGCCGCCCGGGCCGGCGTCTCGATCAAGACCGTCTCGAACGTCGTCCACAAAGTCGGCGCCAAGGTTTCCCCCGCTACCGGGTGCCGACGCTCACGACCGTGGCGCCCGACCTGGAGCAGATGGCCCAGGCAGCGGTTGATGTCCTGATCGAACGCATCCACTCAGCCGAGAAGATCGGCCCCCGGGACATCACCTGCGACTTCGACCTGGTCATTGGCCACAGCAGCGACATGCCCGCCAGGCAACAGGTCTTAGTCGCGGGTGAGGGGCAAGCACCTGGCCAACGCGAAGCGCAATCACCCGGCACGAGGCAGCAGCCAGCGTGATCGGGCGTCGCGCCCAGGGCCGCGAGGCCCGGCGACGGGAAGGCGTGACACGCGCGCGACCAGAGGATCGCGCCGTGAGAGCTACCAGCCAGGCCGGGCCAAGCGACTCTAGGGTGAATACCGGCAGCCGACACCGGCGAGGGACACGGGGAACGGAATCCCGCGCGCCCGGGCAAGGACGCGGCTACCGGGAGGAACGGCGTCGGCCCGCGGGGCTAACCGCGCCGACGTCGTGCTTATTTTTAGTGCGTGATCGTCCCGAAGGAGACGGTGTTCCCGGCCCAGGTGAACGACTGGAGCCGAACGCCCCCGCTGGGGGTCGTGGCGGCCACCATGTTGTTGCCGCCCTCGTAGACCCCTACGTGGTACACGTAGCTGGACAGGTTGCTCGTCGCGTGGAAGAACACCAGGTCGCCCGGCCGGGCGGCGGCGTGACTGATCCGCTTGAACTGGCGGAACTGGTCGTTCGCGATGCGCTTGATGACCTTGCCGTGGCCGGTGTGCCTGTAGACCCACTGGGTGAGGCCGGAGCAGTCGAAGCCGGCCGTCGTGGTGCCCCCGTATATGTACCGGTAGCCCACCAGTTTCTTCGCCTTGGCCGCGGCCACCATGTTCCAGGTGACGGGGGCCGCCTTGGCCGCTGTAGCTGTCTTCTGCTGGCCGCTGAGCGTCGCCGCCCGCGCGGTGCCGGTGACGGCGGTGAACGGAACGCTGATCGTCACCGCGGCGACCGCCGCGCCTGCCAGCCAGTTGCGCCGCATCCTTAGGCGCCTCCCTGCTCGCCGTGGACCCGGGTGTAGGGATGAGACCGCCAGTAGCGGGTGGGGCTTGCCATCATTTCTTTCCTTTCATCGTGCCTTACCGTGCGTATTCAGTTATAAGCACGCGGCATTCCTCTTTCCCGCGAGCCGTTCTTGCGTATCACCCGCTAGCGGCTCTTGTCTGGCATCAGCGCATTTTTAGGCGCACATTACTACGTAGATCACGCTCAGATAACTGCCCTCTCAGGCTTCGGTTACTGATTAGTAGGTCACGGTAACTTCGCAGGTCAGAGGCGGTCCCATGGTTGTCATGAAATGATTAGAGATACCCCTGCCGTATGTGTGATATGTCACAGCAACCTCTGGCCCATCTCGGAGGGGCTTAATGTCCAGATAATCACGGATGAACCATTTATCGTTTTGTGATTGGCGTGAGCCGATGACCGCGGTGTGACATGCGTGGCTTATGTGACTCTCGTTTCGCAGCGTATTTCCGGCATCACGGATCGCTGGTGACTACACTGCGTTTCTCATGAGTGACGTAACGGCAATCCTGGTGACCGGCGGGGCCGGGTTCGTCGGGGCGACGCTGGTACGCAGGCTGGTCGCGGGCGGGTACCGGGTCCGCGTGCTCGACAACCTGTCCACCGGCGACGCGGCGCACCTGTCCGGCGTGGACGCCGACCTGCGCAAGGGCGACGTCCGCGACCCCGGCGCGCTGGACGACGCGGTCGCCGGGTGCGACGCGGTCATCCACCTGGCGGCGGCCGGGTCCGTGGTCGGCTCCGTCGCCGACCCGGCGGGCAACTTCGAGGCGAACGTGGTCGGCACGTTCCGCGTGCTCGACGCGGCCCGGAGGCACGGGGTGGCCCGGGTGGTGCAGGCGTCCACCGGCGGCGCGCTCATCGGGGACGCGCCAGTCCCGGTCGACGAGCGGTCGCTGCCGAAGCCGCTGTCACCCTACGGCGCGTCCAAGCTGGCCGGCGAGGGGTACGCGCACGCGTTCGCGAGGACCTACGGGATGCGCACGGTGGCGGTGCGGTTCGGCAACGTGTACGGCCCGTGGTGCGCGCGCAAGCGCGGCGTGCTCAACGCGTTCTTCGCCGCGCTGCACGACGGGCGGCCGCTGGTGATCTACGGCGACGGCACGGCGTCCCGCGACTACGTGCACGTGTCGGACATCGCCGCCGCGCTCCAGCTCGCCGTGGAGGACCCGGGCGTACCCGGCGGCACCGTGCTGCACGCCGCCTCGGGCGTGGAGACCACGGCCGCCGCGCTCGCCGGCCTGTGCCGCCTGGCGGCCGGGCGGCCGGGCCACCCGGTCGAGTACCGGCCCGCCCGGCCCGGCGAGGTCGGGCGGAACTTCGCCTCATACGAGCTCGCCCGCCGCCTGCTCGGCTACTCCCCCACGGTGCGGGTCGAGGACGGCATCCCCGCCCTCTGGCGCTGGTTCCAGGCCGAGGTTTTCCGCGACTAAGCGCATAACGCGACTTAAAGCACCAGGCCGGACTATGGCCCGCGCCGTCCGGGTATTCTCATGCCGCTTCTGATGTGCTTTGCCATATTTCACGGGTAGATGGGCGGCCATGCGACGGTTGCTGGTTCCGGTAGTAGTTAGCGCTGCGGCGGTCCTGGCCGGGTGCCACGGGGTGAAGGTGGACCTGTCGGCCAGCCCGGCGGCGAGCCATTCCGCCCATTCGAGCGGCAAGTCCACGAAGTCGGCCAGCGCGTCCTCGACGGTGCAGGCGGCCGGGCCCGTCTCGGCGGGCTCGGGGTCGCTGCGCGTGCTGAGCGAGCCGCAGGCGGGCTTCTCGGCGGTCTACGCGCTGATCAAGGGGGCCCGGTCGTCGGTCGAGCTGACGATGTACACGCTGCGCGACACCACCGCCGAGGGCGACCTGGCCGCGGCGGCCAAGCGCGGGGTGAACGTCCGGGTGATCCTCGACCAGCACTTTGAGAAGAAGTTCAACACCACGCCCTACGGCTACCTGTCCTCCCGCGGCGTGCACGTCACCTGGGCGCCGTCGGGCACGACGTACCACCAGAAGACCCTCACCGTCGACAACAAGACCTCGGCGATCATGACGGCCAACCTGAACTCAGACGATTACCCCACCACCAGGGACTTCCTGGTCATCGACACGGGCAAGGCCGACGTCGCCGCCGTCGTCGCGACGTTCAACGCCGACTTCGCGCACAAGAAGGTCACCCCGCCGGACGGGGCCGACCTGGTGTGGTCGCCGACCAACTCGCAGGCCGCCATCCTCGCGGTGATCAACTCCGCGAAGCACACCCTCGCCATCGAGAACGAGGAGATGGGCGACCCCGTCATCACCAGCGCGCTCGAGGCCGCCGCGAGGCGCGGCGTCAACGTGAAGATCACCATGACCGCGGAAAGCGACTGGGACAGCGCGTTCCGCGCGCTGGGCAAGGCGGGCGCGCACGTGCGGACCTACAAGGACAGCACCAAGGTGATCTACATCCACGCCAAGGCGGTCGTGGCCGACGCCGGCAGCTCCGCCGAGCAGATGTTCGTGGGCTCGGAGAACTTCTCCGCCGCCAGCCTCCGGCGCAACAGGGAACTCGGCATACGCACGACGAACAAGCCGGTGATCGGCGCGGTCGCCGCCGTGCTCGCCGCCGACTACGCGGGCGCGACGCCCTTCTAGCCCATTTTCCCGCTTGCCGGCGTGAGCAGCCATGCGAACGCGCGCGGCTGGGTATTGCCTTATTGAGTCACCTTGTGCGGAGCTGACGAGTGCATACCCATAGTAGGAATACGCCCGCGGTAGGGGCGGTGGCTGGAATGGTGCTGACATGAGGGCAATCCGGACGACGATCTCGGCCATCGCCGCCGGGGCGGCGCTCGCGCTGACGGTAACGGCGTGCACGGGGCCGGGGACCGCGACGGTGAAGGCGGCCGACAGCGCCGGGACCGCCTCGTCGCCGGGCGGCGCGACGGACGGCCGCGGCCACGTCGGCCAAGCCGACCCCGGCCGGGCCCGCCGTGACGATCACGCCGGGCGGCGGCGCGAGCGGGGCCGACCCGGCGAAGGGGATCACGGTCACCGCGGCGGGCGGAACGCTGCAGAGCGTCGCCGTGCGCACCGGCGGCGACCCGGTCACCGGCACGTACTCGGCCGACCGCGCCTCCTGGCACAGCACGTGGGCGCTGAACGTGTCGCAGTCCTACACGGTGACGGCGACCGCCGCTACCAGCGGCGGGGCGACGACCACGAAGACGGCCGCGTTCCGCACGCTCACCCCGGCGTCGATGTTCTCCGCCCACATCTTCGAGGGGTACAAGGAGACCTACGGCGTGGGCATCCCGATCATGCTGACCTTCAGCGCGCCGGTGCAGGACAAGGCGGCGGTCGAGCGGTCGATCGAGCTGAAGACCTCCAGGCCGGTGATCGGCTCGTGGTACTGGGACGGGAACGAGTCGCTCAACTTCCGGCCGCGCGACTACTGGCCCGCGCACACGACGGTCTCGTTCACCGGGCACTTCGACGGGGTGCAGTCCGCGCCCGGCGTGTACGGCTACCACACGCTGACCCAGACGTTCAACATCGGCGACTCGGTGATCGCGGTCGCGTCCACCAAGACGCACAAGACGCAGATCTACGTCAACGGGCACCTCAAGTACGACTGGGACATCAGCTCGGGCAAGCCGGGCGATGACACCCCTAACGGCTCCTACCTGACGATCGAGAAGGCGAACCCGGTCCGGATGGTCGGGCCCGGGTACGACCTGGAGGTTCCCTGGTCGGTGCGGTTCACGTTCAGCGGCGACTACTACCACGACGCGTACTGGTCGGTGGGCCAGCAGGGCTTCGAGAACGTCAGCCACGGGTGCGTGAACCTCGCCCCGGCCAACGCGCAGACGTACTACAACCTCGCAGTGCCCGGCGACCCGATCACCATCAGCAGCAGCCCGCGGGCCGGCGTGTGGGACAACGGGTGGACCGAGTGGTTCCTGACCTGGCCGCAGTACCTGAAGGGATCGGCGACCGGCCAGGCGGTGGTGGCGGGACCCGCGGGCTCCACGTTCGTCAGCCCGTCGACGCTGCCCGCCAGCACGGCGAAGGCCCCGCTGCAGACCTCCCGGCCGGGCAACGCCAGGGGCTAAGTCATGATCGTGAAGACTTGTTAGCGCCACGACGCTAACAAGTCTTCACGATGAGAAGTCCTCGCCGCTTCTTGCTGTTATCCGCGGAGGGAGGTGGCTAGAGCGGCGGCGGTTAGCTGTCAGTGGTGGTTAGCTGGCCGCGGTGCGGGCGCGGACGGCGGACAGGAACGCCGCGTAGCTCCACGACAGGTTCGAGACCGACTTCTCGAAGCCGGTGACCGCGTCGAACTGCTCCGACAGCTCGAAGTGGTCGCTGTGGTAGACGACCGCCCGCAGCATCGCGTCGCCCGCCGACCGCAGGGACGCGACGGCGTCCAGCGGGGCCGTCGCCGGCGTCACCCCGGCCTGGGCGAGGAAGGTGGCGCTGAGCGGGTCAGCCGCAACCGTTCTGGATGACTTGATCTTCGCCGCGACGCCGGTAGTACAGCTCGGCGAAGTTCGCGGTGGTGAGGGCCCACGGGTGGTCGCCGACCAGCTGGTCGGTGTCGCCGTCGTAGACGTCGCCCGGGTAGCGGCCGAGCAGCGGGCCGAGGCCGATCGCCGCGTCGGCCGCGTTCACCGGGTAGAAGTACTTCGAGCCCGGGTCCGCCCACTGGGCGCGCAGCGCGGCCGCGGTGGCCAGCAGCCTCGGGTCGGTCACCGACTCGGCGCCGTAGACGGCGGCCTGCACGATGTCGATGTTCGGGTCGTAGGGGGCGCGGTAATCGGCCGGGACCGGGAGCACCGAGGCGTAGACCGCGCCGTTCCAGTGCGACTCAAGGGCGGAGATGAGCCAGGTCAGGGCGTCCGGCAGCCAGGCGGGGACGGTGACGCCGATCGTGTTGGCGGCGATCGCCGCCAAGCAGCGCAGCTGGACGGAGCGGGCGAAGAACGAGTAGCCGTACTCCTCTTCCCACAGGTTGTACGTCTGGCCCTGGTAGGCGTTTTGCAGGAAGTTCAGGTTCGCGTCGATCAGCCGCACCGCGATCGCCTGGGCGGGCGGGTCCAGCTGGCGGTACATGGCGAGCAGCGCGATGGTCTGCAGGGCCGGGCCGTCGGTCTGGTTGGTCCACGGGCGCGGCGCGCCGTTGATGTAGAAGGAGGCCCGGTCGAAGTCGCCCGCCGAGGCCTGGCAGGCCTGGGAGAACAGCACGTAGTCGATCAGCGCCTGGTTGTCCGGGAGCGTGCCGTTCGCGTACGCCCAGGCCAGCTCGAGGGCGACGACCGCCGCGTCGCGGGTCCAGTGGTAGACGTAGTCCTGGGTGACGTGGGTCGCGGAGTTCTCCCAGGACGGCGAGGCGAGCACGCAGCCGGGCGCGGAGACCACCCCCGGGTTGACCGGGTCGTCGAAGACCAGGCCGTCGGAGGCGACGTTCCGGTACATCAGCCAGAACATGTACCGCCCCACCGTGGCCAGGTCCGCCTGCGCCACCGCCGGCCGCGCCGATCCGTAGCTGAGTCCGCCCATGAGGAGCCCCCGTCCGCATCCGTCCGGGCTCCAGGCTAACGGGCCGGGCGCGGGCGCGGGCAGGCGCTTGCCCGGCTTGCCGGCAAAGGTTCGCTCACGGTTTGGCCGACTTGGCCGCGGTCCCGGACGCCTGCGTCACCGAGCCGACCTGGTGCCCGGCGGCGTCGTAGGCGGTCCAGCCGGTCGGCGTGACGCCCCGGCCGGTCGGGAACGCGAACAGGTCCTCGTTCCCGACGCCGACCGGGCGCGCCGTGACCGTCTTCCCGTTGGACAGGGTGATCCGCACCGATGCCACCCCGGGCGCGGCCGCGCCGAACGCCTGGTCCGCCGGGGCCGCGCCGCCGAAGCCAATGACCGTTGTCGCGTCCAGCTTGCTGACCGGCACGCACCAGTCGGAGCGGGCCGACGGTGAAGCAGGTACCCCACGGTCCCTCGGACGCGGTGGCCTTCCAGGCGTGGCCGTCCGTCGTGCCGTGCGCCGATGAGCTGCGTGTCGCGCGGCGGCGCGGCCTCCCCCGCCTGCTGCCACAAGCCGAACACGGGCGGCCCTCCCGGCTGCTGGAAGGGGACCGCGGTCGCGGTCTGCCCGCTGTCGGAGTACGGCCCGCCCAGGTGGGCGATGACGCTGTCGATCGTCATGGAAAGCGGGGCCATCCACGCGACGTAGCGGTGGCCGCCGGCGGTGACCGGGATCAGCTTGAGCTGCTGCCCGTCGTTGAACGTGACGATGAAGTAGGTCACGTCCGCGGTGGCCTCGCCGACAACCGTCACCGTGGTGCCGTCGTCGCTCAGCAGGGTGA
This sequence comes from uncultured Actinomycetota bacterium, assembly GCA_963735315.1. GTDB lineage: Bacteria > Actinomycetota > Actinomycetes > Streptosporangiales > Streptosporangiaceae > Trebonia. The sequence goes on along the minus strand of CAVTKQ010000004.1, from coordinate 71,067 downwards.
ACGCGGCGGGCTGGCCGGCGCCGAGGCCGCTGCCGAGCAGGGCCGGGATGTCGTGGCAGGTACCCGTCAGGTCGGTGCCCACGACGATCGTGACGGTGTAGCAGGAGTCGGCGGGTACCGGGTTCTTCGGGCCCGGCGGGACGACGGAGACCTGCCACTTCATGTCGCCCACCGACCCCGCCGCGATCTCGCCGGTCTTGCTGGCCAGGCCGCCGGGTGCCTGGGTGGCAGCGGGCGCCGGGCGAGCGCTCACGGCCATGTCGCTCAGGCCGGGTGACGGCGTAGGCGGCCGGATGGCCCGTCGCCGGCCCTGGCGGCGCGGCGCTGCTCCTGGTCAGCGCCGGGTAGCCGGCCGCGACGGCGGCGACGGCGAGCGCGCCCGCCAGCAGCGCGACGCGGCGGCGGGCGCGGATCCGGCGGCCGTCGCGCTTGGCCCGCTCGACCGGCGCCTCGCCGAACGTCACGCTGCGCAGCGCCCGGTCGAGGTCTTCTCGCAGCTCGTTCACCGCAGGCCCCCTTCCACGATGTCCGCGTCCCTGGTTCCGTCCGGCGCGGCGGCGCTCTTGCGCAAGGTGGCGAGCGCGCGTGACGCCTGGCTCTTGACCGTGCCGACCGAGCAGTTGAGCGCGGCGGCGGTCTCCGCCTCCGACAGGTCGAGCCAGTAGCGGAGCACGACCACGGCGCGCTGGCGCGGGCCGAGGGCGCGCAGCGCGTCGAGCAGCGCCTGCCGCTCCTCGGGCCCCTGCTGCCCGCCTGGCGGCTGGCTGCCCGCGGTGTCCGCCAGGTCGCCGCGCAGTTCCTCGGCCACCCGGTGCTTGCGGAACCGGCGGCGGTGCTCGTTGATCACGATCCGCCGCACGTAGGCATCCGGGTCCCCGGCCCGCCGCACCCGGCCCCACGACGCGTAGGCGCGGGCGAACGCGGCCTGGGCGAGGTCCTCGGCGTGCCCGGCGTCACCGGTCAGCGCGTAGCCGAGCCGGACCATCGCGGGCCAGCGGCCGCGCATGAAGCCGTCGAATTCCTCGTCAGGTCCGGTGCTCACGGCCACCTCCTTCGCCAGTGCAGACCCCGGGAAGGCGCGGCCAGGTTGCATGGCTCAGAGGAATTATCCCGAACGGGTGCGTGCTTCGCCTAGCCACGCAAGGCGCGAGCCCCCGCCCGGGGTGCCGGGCAGGGGCTCGCCTGGGCTGGCCGGCCGGCCGTTACCCGGCCACGTAGGAGTACGGCAGCGCGGCCACCTCGTCGCCGGCCAGCTGGCCGTAGGGCGGCACGCCGCTTTGCAGCGCGTCCAGGTACAGCGTGCCGCTGACCGCGGCGCCGGCCGGGCCCGCCGCCTTGAACGTCACGTTCACCGTGGCCGACCGCCCGGGCTGGACCTCCACCGCCTTCCCGATGCCCGCGTTGCCCGCCGCCGGGCTCAGCGCGAGCTGCTCGAAGTCGCCGGTCGCCGCGGTCACGGTCTTGTCGAACCCGGCCGCCGTCACGGTCACCGTGTCGGTGGCGGTGCCCGCCGGGGCGGCTGACCGGTAAGGCCCGCACTCGGTCGGCGCGGGCGCCCACGCGCTCGAGGTCACCGTGCCGCCAGGCGGGGTGTAGGCCTGGGTCACCGACTTGCCGCACAGCGAGCCCGCGGTAAGCCCCGAGGGCCCGACGTCCGGGTCACCGCCCGCGGCGGTGGACAGGTCGGTCATCGCCGGCACGGAGGAGGTCTGCCGCACCGTGACCGACGAGGTGCCGCTCGGCACGAAGTACATCGACCTGGTCGCGTCCGCCGGGGTCGGCAGCGCCGTCCTGGCTGACCCGGCGGCGAACGGCGCGCTGGTGCCGAAGGCGAACGGGGCCAGCGTCATCGTCGCGCTCGCGTCCAGCCGCGGGTCCAGGTAGTAGTCCTGCGGCGCGTTGGACGTGTTGGTGATCGTCACCGGGATCGTGACCGGCTGGCCCGGGGCCAGCGCCGTGCCGTCCGGCAGCGGCCGCGCCGGGACCGCGGTGCCGGCCGCGGCGAACGCGACGTGCCCGGTGTACGGGTCGGACACCGCGGTCCCCGCGACGGGCTCGGCGAACGCCACGATCAGCGTCCACCGGCCGGCCGGCGGGCCCAGCGCCGTCGCGGTGAGCGTCGGGCCGGTGATGCCGAGCTGCCCGGCGGACAGGTCGGTGTTCTGCCCGTAGCCGAGGACGTTGCCGTCCGGGCCGACGAGGTACGCGCCGATGAGGCTGCCCGCGTCCTCGTCCTTGCCCAGCTGGAGCTCGGCCCGGACGGCCCTGGTGCCCGACGGGACGTTGAACTGGTAGTAGTCGCCGGTGCCGAGGGCGCCGCGCCCGTTGCCCCCGGTGAGGTCGCCGGTGAACCTGCCGCCCGCGGCGACGTTGACCAGGGAGCGGACGACGACCGGGATCGAGGTGACCCCGCCGCCGCTGGCGTGCAGCAGGACCGAGCCGGCCAGGTCACCCGGGTTCGCCGGCACTGTGACGGTGACCGCGACGCTCTTCGCCTGCCCCGGGGCCAGCGACAGCGACAGCGGGGAGACCGAGCCGAACGCGGTGAAGTTCTGCGTCGCCTCCTGCCAGACGACCTTGCCGTTGTAGCCGCCCGAGCGGGCCGGGTAACCGGACACCACCGCGGTCCACTCGCCGCCCGCCGGGGCACGCACGTCGACGTTGCCGTAGTTGCCGACGCCCTGCGGCTCGGAGTCGGCGGCCACCCGGCCGGCGGGGTCGAACAGGGCCAGGTTCGGCGGCAGGGCCACGCTGGCCGGGTTGGCGGCGTAGCCGATCGAGACGTCGAGCCGTCCCTGGCCCGCGGGCACCCGGAACTTGAAGGTGGCGTAGTTGACCTTGCGGCCGGAGTCGGCGGCGTACTGGCTGCCCGCGGAGTCGCTCAGCGTCACCGCGCCGCTCGCGAAGCTGGTGGTCGCCGGGCTCAGGGCCCGGGTGCTGACCGTGACGGCCTGCGCCCTGGTGCCCTCGTTGGTCACCGTGACCTTCCACGTCCTGGCGGTACCCGCTACCGCCGCGGCCGTCAGCTGGCCGGGCGAGGCCAGCAGCGTCGACCCGGTCCTGGCGGGGCTGCCGTACGACTGCGCGAGCTGGACCGCCTTGTAGCTGTCGAGCAGGCCGGCCCCCTGCTCCTGCGCCGGGGCGCCCAGGTCGGTCGCGGTGGACAGCAGGATCTGCTTGACCTGCAGCGGGGTCGGGGTCCTGCCGTCGTGCGCCTTCCTGAAGGCCTGGATCACCAGCGCCGCCGCGCCGGACACGAACGGCGCGGACTCGCTGGTCCCCCCGGCTTCCTCGATGTCGCTCGCCTGGCCGCGGTTGTTGACGCACTCGGAGTAGCGCTCGGCGTTCGCGTCGCAGGAGGCCCAGCTCAGGTCGCCGGGAGCGACCAGGTCAACGGTCCCGCCGGCCTCGTCGAACCCGGCGGAGCTGAACGAGCTGATGTTGTCCGACAGCCAGCCCCTGGTCGCGAAGTACCGCGTGCCGCCGATGTTGGCCTGGGCGAGCGCCTGGAACTGGGTGGTCGCGCCGACCGAGATCACGTTCGGGTCGGTCGCGGGCGAGCCGATGGTGTTCGCCGTGCCCGCGTCGCCGCTTGAGACGCTGACCACGACGCCAGCCTTGACCGCGGCGTCGTCGAACCGCTTGATCACGTCCTGCGTGGTGTCGGGGAGCGTGTTCCCGCCGAACGACTCGTTCAGCACGTTCACCTTGGCCGTCTCGACCGCGTAGTTGATCGCCTGCGCGAACATCGACGTGGTCGTGGCCAGCGTGTCGGCCTGGTCACCGGAGAAGACGTCAAGGCCGACGAGCGAGGCGCCGGGCGCGACGCCCTGGATCCTGATGTCGCAGCTGGTGCCCGGGTAGGACTGGGCGGAGAAGCCGTTCACGTTGTAGACGTGCGTGCCCTGGCCCGCGATGGTGTTCGCGTCGAGGAACGCCTCGCCGCCGGTGGTCGGCGCGTGCGGGCCGTTCCCGGTGAAGTCCTGGTAGTCGGTGAAGGCCGACCTGCCGTTCGCGCGGGTGAAGTTGACGTTGCCCGGGTCGAGGCCGTCGGCGATGTAGCCGACCTTCACGCCCGCCCCGGTGAACCCGAGCGACCGCGCGGTCGGCGCCCCCGTGCCGCCGGACACCGTGCTGCCGGACACCGTGCTCGTCAGTGCCAGGCCCTCGGGCGCGAGCTGGCTCTTGCCCGCAGGCGCGCAGGCGCCCGGGACGTTGTGCAGCGGCAGCGCGGCCGGCGTGGCCGGGCCCGCGGTCGCCTTGTGCGGCGGTGCCGGGCTCTGCTGGCCCCCGGCGCCCGCGCGCGCCGGCGCCGGCGGGACTGGCGGGACCGGGACCGGCGGGACCGGGGGCGCCGGGACCGCGGGCGCCCGGACGGGGGTCACCGGGGCGGGGACGGTGAACGTCTGGTCAGGGACCACCTGCGCGACCGCCGGGTCCGCCGCGAGGCGCTGCGCCTCAAGCGCGGAGACCCGGGCCGAGATCGCGTTGACCAGCGTGAACCGCTTGATCCCGGTCGCGTGCACCTGCTGGAGCTCGCCCATGAGCGCGGCCTGGGCCGCCGTGACGGCGGCGGACCTGGCCGACGCCGCGAAGCTCCCGGCCGCCGCCTGGCCGTCCTGGCTCTTCAGTATCACGATCACCGGCTTGTCGGCGTCCTGCGACAGCCGCACCGCCTGCGCTTGCGTCAGCGGGGCGAAGGCGAGCCCGTCCGGCACGCCGGCGCTCACCGCGGGCGCCGCCGTCGCCGCGCCCGCCATCGCGGGGACGCCGCCGAGCAAGGCGGACGCGGTGGCCGGCACGGCCAGAACGGACAAGAACCTGCGTTTCGCCATGCTCTCCTCGTCCCGAGACAGCGGCCTGAGCAGCCGCAACGCGAGCGACCGTAACAGATCAACTACACAGAGTGCTGGACCTCGGGGCTGTGCGCTCGGCCCGTGCCGCGGCGGCCCCGCGGTTCCGGGCGGGCCGGCGTGAGTGAACTCTTTTTTCCTGTCCTGCCGAGATGATCTGCTGAACCCGGGACCGTCAGGGAAAAAGAGTTCATTATCCAGGAATGGATCTTGAACTGACCGGGAAGCGGGCCGTCGTCACCGGCGGGAACCGGGGAATCGGGCTCGCCGTGGCGCGGGCACTGGCCGCCGAGGGCTGCGATGTCGCGCTGGTGGCGCGGGACAAGGCGGCGCTCGACGCCGCGCGGGAGTCGGTGGCCGCGGCCTCGGGCCGGACGGTGCTCGCGCTGCACTGCGACACCGGGGACGACGAGTCGGTCGCCGCGATGGCGGCGGCGGTCACCGGCCGGCTCGGCGGGGCGGACATCCTGGTGAACGCGGCGGCCCGGGCGAACACCGGCGCGGTCGTCGGCATCGACGGGTTCGACGCCGCCGAGTTCGGCGAGCAGGTCAACGTGAAGGTGCTCGGCTACCTGCGGTGCATCCGGGCGTTCGCGCCGCAGATGCGGGCGGCGGGCTGGGGCAGGATCATCAACGTCAGCGGGCTCGCCGCGCGCTCGTCCGGCGCGATCACCGGCACGGTGCGGAACGTGGCGGTCGCCGCGATGACCAAGAACCTGGCCGACGAGCTCGGCAAGCACGGGATCAACGTCACCGTGGTCCACCCGGGAGTCACGGTGACCGAGAAGACGCCGGAGAACCTGGCCGACCGGGCCGCGCGGGCCGGGGTCAGCGTCGCGGAAATCGAGGCGCGCCTCGGTGCCGGCGTCTCCATCGGGCGGCTCGTCACGGCCGAGGAGGTCGCGAACGTCGTGACGTTCCTCGCCTCGCCGCGAAGCGTGGCGGTCAACGGCGACGCGATCGCCGTGGGCGGCGGCGCGCGTCGGCCCGGTCTACTACTAGGGCCGGCCGCCAGGGCGACGGCCGCGCGCAGGCTCGCCCTCCGGGAGGCGATTCCTTACGATGAGGGCATGAGCCCTCTTTCTGGAGTGCTAGGCGAGGCTTGGGCGCTGTACCGGCGGCATGCCTCGCATTTCATCCTGATCTCGTTCGCGATCTACCTGGTCATCGCCGTCATCAACGCGCTGCTGAGCTGGGCGCTCGGCTCCGTCGGCGCGTTCATCGGGCTGATCTTCAGCCTGTTCGGCATGTTCCTGCTGCAGGCGGCGCTGGTGAAGGCCGTGCAGGACGTCAGGGACGGCCGGGTCGACCTCGACCTGCGCGCGACGATCTCGGCGGCGATGCCGTTCGTCGGCTCGGTCGCGGTCGCGTCGATCCTCGCCAGCATCGGCATCGCGATCGGGTTCATCCTGATCATCGTGCCCGGGCTGATCCTGCTCACCTTCTGGTCGCTGATCGATGCCGGAGATCGTGATCGGCGGCGCCGGCGCGCTCGAGTCGTTCGGCCGGAGCTGGCGGACGGTCCGCGGCTACGCGTGGAACGTGTTCGGCACGTTCATCCTGGTGTTCCTGATCCTGATCGCCGCGGAGATCGTGCTCTCGGCGGTCTTCCTCTTCCTGCCCATACGGCTGGCGCAGCTTCATCGCCGACCTGGTGTCCGGCGCCCTGGTGGCGCCGTTCCTCGCCGCGGTCGTGACGCTGATCTACTACCGGCTCACCGCCGCGCACGGCGAGCAGGCCGAGCCGGGCCAGCCGGGCGCCGGCTACGGCGCGCCTTACGGCCAGCCGCCGTACGGCCAGCCCCGTACGGCCAGCCGCCGTCCGACCAGCCCCCGTACGGCCAGCCGCCGTCCGGCCAGTCGCCTGGCGCGGGCGGCGGGTTCCCCGCGTAACGCCAGCAGGGGCTGAACCTGCTCGGCGGCGAACCTGATGAAGTCGAGCGGGTCGCCGTCGTCGCCGCCCGGGTGGAGGACGACCTTGTCCGCCCCGGCCGCCGCCCAGAAGCGGACGGCGTCCGCGACCGCGCGGGCGTCGCCCGCGACGGCCGCGGTGCCCGCCCGCCCCATCGCCTCCAGCCGCCGCGCCGCGTCCGGGCCGGTCACCGTCAGCAGGTAGAGCACGATCGGGTGCGGGCCGCCGCGGCCGGCGGCGGCCCGGGCCTCGTCGATGACCTGCGCGGGCGCCGCGCACCCGGTCCACGGTGCCCGAGGAGTCCAGGATGGTGCCGTCGGCGAACTCGCCGCTCACCCGGAGGGTGCGCGGCCCCGCCGCCGCGGCGAACACCGGCGGGGGCGTCAGCGGCGGCCAGTCGAGCGCCACGTCGTCCAGCTTCACGTAGCGCCCGTCCACCGTCACCCGCTCGCCGCCGAGCAGCCCGCGCAGCGCCCCGAGGTACTCGCCGAGCAGGGTGACCGGGGAGTCCGCGCGCGCCCCGACCTGCCCCATCCAGTCCTGCACGCCGTGGCCGACGCCGACCGTGACCCGGCCGGGGAACAGCCGGTGCAGCGCGGCGGCCTCCATCGCGGCCAGCGCCACGTTCCGCAGCGGGACCGGGAGCACCCCGATCGCCACCGGCAGCCGGCTGGTCCACGCGAGCAGCGCCGACGCGGTGGTCATCGCGCCGCCCCAGAAGCAGTCCTCCCATAGCCAGAGCTCCGCCAGCCCCGATTCCTCGGCCACGCGGGCCACCTCACGAAGCCGTTCCGGGGGAACCTGGGGCCAGCAGGTGGCCGCGAGAATCGTCATGTGACCGGACTCTAGCCGGTCGGCGGCCGCGCGGGCGCGGGAGATACTCGGGCAATCCCGGCGGCAAGAAGGCGCGCCGGCGCAAGAGCGACCGCGATGAGGCGCGTCGGCAAGCCATCGCAAACCCGCGTATCGGCATTTGACTCGCATTCAGCGGGCAGCGCAGGCCGGCAAGTGACCTCGCTCTAGCGAGCGGCCGGGAATTTATCCCGGGCCATCCGGTGAACGGGCTCCGCCAGCCTGCTGGCCGCGGCGCGGGCATATGGTGGCGCCGTGGCCGAGTCGTTCAGTGCGCAGCTATGGGACAGCATCAGCGATATCTACGGGGCGATCCTCGCGCACCCCTTCCTTACCGGGCTGACCGACGGGACGCTTCCCGAAGAGTCATTCGCGTTCTACGTGATCCAGGATGCGCTTTACCTGCGTGACTACGCGCGGGCGCTGGCCGCCGTCGCGAGCAGGGCGCCCACGGCGGGCGGCGATGCGGATGTTCGCCGGCCACGCGGCGGAGGCGATCGCGGCGGAACTGGAACTTCACGGCGCGCTTCTCGGCGAGCTGGGAATTCCCCGGGAAATGCTGCGGCGCGCCGCGCCCGCCCCGACGAACCTCGCCTATACCAGTTACCTGCTCGCTACCGTGCGGGGCGGCAGCTATGCGGAAGGCGTCGGCGTCGTCCTGCCTTGTTACTGGATTTACGCCGCCGTCGGCAAGGAACTCCTGCGCAGCGGCTCCCCGGATCCGCGTTACCAGCGCTGGATTGCCACCTACGGCGGCGACGAGTACGCCGACGTCGTCGCGGATGTCATCGCCGAGCTAGACCGGGTTTCGCACGGCCTTTCCGATGATGAGCGCGCCCGAGTACGCAGTCACTTCCGGACGACGAGCCGGTACGAGTGGATGTTCTGGCAGATGGGGTGGGTCAAGGAATCCTGGCCTGTCTGATCGGTCTAAACCTCTGAGGCATCCGATTGCAGTAACCGCGACACGCGATAAAACTGATTCTACGGACCACTTACCCCGCAACATGAGTTATGATTGCATCGGCTAAGCGCTCATAGCCCGGTTGCCGGATCGCGGGGAACCGGCATTTACTAGGCTTGTGCGGGACGGGGTGGGTCCTGGCGCCTAACGCTCCACGGCCATCGCTATGATGGCTGTCGATACCAGGAAAGGCGGATTCCAAGTGGCCCAAAAGATCACAACACTCTTCATAGACGACATTGACGGCGGGGCGGCTCGAGGGCACCGTACGGTTCGCCCTGGACGGGACTGAATACGAGATCGACCTGAACGCGAAGCACTCTGAGGAGCTTCGGTCGGCTCTCGGCAAGTACGTCACGCACGCCCGCAAGGTCGGTGGCGCTGCCCGTCGCGCCGGTCGTGTCGCAGGTCGCGCCAGCCGGGGGGCAGGCTCGACGCTGAACACGACCGAAATCAGGAACTGGGCGCGCGAGAACGGCTTCGACATTAAGGACCGCGGTCGCGTGCCTGCCGATCTCGTTGCCAAGTACCAGGCGGCCACCGGCAAGTAGCACGCCTACGTAGAAATACCTATCTTCTACGCGGCTACCTACCGAGCTTTGCTCGTCATAACGAGAACGCCCCCGGCGATGGCGCCGGGGGCGTTTTCTACGTCAGATCGTAGAAGACCCAGATCCTAGAAGACGCTGTGCAATCAGGCGTATGCGGATTGCTCGCCATCTCCGGTCCCGGCGTCGCTATCGGCGCCATCGCTATCGCTGTCCTCGCTCGCGTCGCTATCCGCATCTTCGCTCACGACCGTACCGGCGGCGCCTCGCGTTCCCTCGTCTCCCCCGGCCGGCGGCCACGGCGATGCCGGGATTCCCGGCATTACCTGATGCCCGGGCTCGGTGAAGAGCCACGCGCACGATACGAGCAGGGAAATCACGAACACAAGGTAAACCCAGAAGATTCCGGTAAGCCCGGACGAGATCGTCAGCCCCGCCGCGGAGGCTTGCGCCGACGAGATACCGAACATCGCCGGCGTCGCCGGCTGGCCAGCCTGGATAAGGGCGGAGACCGCCTCGGCGGCGAGCGGCACGATCGCGCCGGCCAGCAGCAGCGCCCCCTGCCGGGCCGGGCGCCACAGCGCCGCGAGGGTGGCCACCGCGACGATCGCCACCATGACGGCGACGTTGCCCGCGATCACCACGCCCGGGTTGTCGAACGCGTTGCCCGCGGTGATGGTCTGCGAGGTTCCCTGCGACGGCGAACGCGAGGACGTACTGGTCCCACGACGGGGCGAACGCCGCCGCGGTGCCGATCCCGGCGAGCACGAGCAGCGCCAGCGGCCCGGCGTGCCCGGGGCCCGGCCGCGCCGGCCGCGACGGCTGCCCCGACGGCCCCGCGTTGGCGCCGAGCGCGAGCGCGGAGCCCGCCGTGCACGCGAGCCAGCCGAGCAGGCTCACCACGAGGCCGGAGCCGAGCGAAACGCCCGCGGTCACCTGGCCCAGGTCCGCGAGGAACAGCCCGAACGTCACCGCGCTCAGCCCGAGCCCGAACAGCGCCCCGAGCCGCGCGGCGTTGCTCGGCCGGGCGACGCTGAGCGCGACAAGCGCGGCGGTCAGCGCCCAGCCGATCACGTAGCACAGGTGCGGCACGACCTGGTCCCACTGGGAGAGCAGGCTCTGCGACCCCTCGTACGCGGGGAACAGGCCGGCCAGGCCGAGCACCACGCCGAGGACGAGCAGCGCCTCGCCGACGAGCACCGCGGTGCCGCGGCGGGAGCGCGGCCGCGGCCGCTCCCCGCGGCGCCGGCCGCGGGATCACCGGCCGCGCCGCCGCCGTCCGCCTTGCGCCCGGCCAAGCCCAACGGCAAGCCCTTGCGCTCGCGGGTGACCGCGCTGATCGTGCCGGGCACCTCGATCGCGGCGAACCTCGCCCACGCCTGCTGCCAGCCGTCGCGGTTCTCCGGCCAGCGGTCGACCGGCGCGTCGTACGGCGCACCGACGACCCAGATGCCGTAAAACCGCTTTCCCCGTCCGATCTCGTACTTCTCGCCGCGATGCGAGATGACCGCCTTGTCCGGCACGGTTCCAGCCTCCATGCTTACGCTCGTTAACGCTCTACGTCCCCGACAGTAGGCAACAGAACTGGAAGCTTGCTGAAGACTGCCTCAATACAAAGCGCTAGCTAGGTGGCAGCCCGGTGTCGCCGCAGGACCGTGCAGACGTGGACCGGGCCGTCGCCGCCGCCTAGGCCGGCCAGGCCGTGCGCGACCGCGTCGCCCGCCACCGCGGCGGCCTGCCGGGCCGCGTCCGGCAGCGACAGCCCGGCCGCCAGCCCGGCCGCGAGGGCCGCGGAGTGGGTGCAGCCCGCGCCGTGCGTCGCCGCGATGTCATGGCGCGCGACCGGGATCGCCAGGTGCGTCCGCCCGTCGAAGAGGTGGTCGGCGGGGGTGGCGCCGTGCCCGCCGGTGACGAGCGCCGCGCGGGCGCCCATCGCGACCAGCCGCTCGGCGAGCACGGCGCGGTCCTCGGTGGCCAGGCCGGTGAGCGCCTGGGCCTCCGGCAGGTTGGGCGTGACGACCGTCGCGAGCGGGAACAGCCGCCCGGTCAGCGTGGCGACCGCGTCCGGGAGCAGCAGCCTGCTCCCGGAGCTGGCCACCATGACCGGGTCGACGACCAGCGGCAGCCCGCGCCCGGTCAGCTCGTCGGCGACCGTCTCGATGATGGCGGAGGAGAAGAGCATGCCCGTCTTGACGGCGTCGGCGCCGATGTCGTCGAGCACCGCCCTGTATCTGATCCCGAACGAAGGCGGGCGACTGCTCGGCGATCGACGTCACGCCGAGCGTGTTCTGCGCGGTGAGCGCGACGATCGCGGACATGCCGTGCGCGCCGCAGCGGGCGAAGGCCTTGAGGTCGGCCTGGATGCCCGCCCCGCCGCCGGAGTCGGACGAGGCGATGGTCAGCACCCGGGGAATCACGGGCACCCCGGCCGCCACGGCACGGCGCGCCCCGCGGCAGGCCGCCAGTCGGCAGGCCGCTTGCCGGGCTTGAGGCGACCGCGTGCCAGCGGCGCGGGATGCGGCCCGCCTCGCAGGCGGCGCGGCCCGCCTCGACGGCGAGGGCCATCGCGACCGCCATCCGCTCCGGGTCGGCGGCGCGGGTGATCGCGGACGCGACGAGCACCGCGGCGCAGCCGAGCTCCATCGCCAGCGCCGCGTCGCTCGCGGTGCCGATGCCGGCGTCGAGGATCACCGGCACCCCGGCCCGCTCGACGATCATCGCGATGTTGTGCGGGTTCCTGATGCCGAGCCCGGACCCGATCGGCGCGCCGAGCGGCATGACGGCGGCGCAGCCGGCCTCTTCGAGGCGCAGCGCGAGCACCGGGTCGTCGTTGGTGTAGGGCAGCACGGTGAACCCGTCGGCGACGAGCAGCTGCGCCGCGTCGAGCAGCTCGACCGGGTCGGGCAGCAGCGTGATGTCGTCGGCGACGACCTCGAGCTTGACCAGGTCGGTGTCCAGCGCCTCGCGGGCCAGCCGGGCGGTGAGCAGGGCCTCGGCGGCGGTGTGGCAGCCGGCGGTGTTCGGCATGAGGGCGACGCCGGCCTGCCGGACGGTGCCGATCAGGGAGCCCTCGCCCGTGGCGCTGACCCGGCGCATGGCGACCGTGGTGAGCTGGGTGCCCGAGGCGGCGAGTACCTTGCCGAGGACGTCGAGGGACGGCGCTCCCCCGGTGCCGACGATCAGCCGCGAGGTCAGGTCCCGGCCGGCGAGCTGCCATGGCTGGCCGGGGGGCGAAGGCACGCCCCCGTTCGGAGTGTTCATCTGCTTCCTATCCTCCCTGGACGGCGGTCACGACCTCGACCACGGAGCCGTCGGCGAGCGGGGTGTCCGGCCAGGCGCGGCGGGGGACGACCTCGCCGTCGACGGCGGCGGCGACCCCCTGCACGGACGGGACGAGCTGGGTCACGAGGTCCGCGAGGGTGGTGCCGGGCGGGAGGTCGCGCGGGTCTCCGTTGACGGTGAGTGTCATGTTGCCTTCTGGAATCTGCCGGGGCGGAAGGGGGCCCAGGCGGCGTGGGTTTCCTGGCCGGCGAGGATGGCGGCGACCGCGTCGGCGGTCACCGCGGACAACAGGATGCCGTTACGGAAGTGGCCGGCGGCGATGATGCGGCTCGCGTCGCCGCCCGGGCCGTCGACCGGCCCGAGAATGGGGCCGTTGTCGCTGGTGCCGGGGCGCAGCCCGGCGCTGGCCTCGGCGAAGATGAGCTCGCTGACCGCCGGGACCGCGGTGGCGGCGTCGCGGAGCAGGTCGTGCACGGCGCCCGCGGTGACGTCGCGGTCGTCGCGTTCCTCCTGGGTCGCGCCGACGACGAGCTCGCCGTCCTGGCGCGGGACGAAGTAGAGGTCGTGGCCCTGGACGATCGCGCGGACGGTGCGGGTGAGGATGTGCGGCATGTTCGCCGGGTGCCGCAGGCGGAGGATCTGGCCCTTGACCGGGCGGATCGCGGCGCGGACCTCATCGGGGACGCCGTCGAGGGCGCGGGTGGCGTGGCCGGCGGCGATGACGACGTGCCGCGCGGTGAGGGTCCTTTCCGGCCGTCCCGGATTCGCCGGGCGCGGTGACGCGGACCTGGCCGTCCAGCACCTTGGTGACGGTGCCGCTGACCGTCCGGACGCCAGCCGCGGCGGCGGCCGCCCGCAGGGCGGCCAGGTAGCGGCGGTTGTCGACGGACAGGTCGCCGGTGGCGAGCACGCCGCCGCGGGTTGACGGGGCGAGGAAGGGCTCGAGCCTGCGGCACTGCCTGGCGTCGAGGCGCTCGGCCTTCAGGCCGATCGAGTGCCGGAAGTCGGTGAGCCGGTCGAGCGCGGCCAGGTCGCCGCTGTCGTAGGCGACGGCGAGGGTGCCCTCGGTGCGCAGGCCGGTGCTCTGGCCCGCGGCCTGCTTCCAGCTCCTGGTTGAAGGCCGGGAAGCGGTCGACGGCGTGCAGGTTCAGGTTCAGCAGGTCCTGCTCGCCGAAGACGGACTCCGAGACCGGGCCGAGCATGCCCGCCGCGACCAGGCTCGCCTTGTCGTCGGTCCCCGGGTCGTCGCCGCCCGGGTCGATGAGGGTCACGGTCCGGCCCGTCCTGGCCGCCCGCCAGGCGATGGCGGTGCCGATCACCCCGCCGCCGACGACGATGACGTCCCCTCGGGGCGTCCGCGGGGCCGCTCCCCGGGAGGTAACTGTCATGCTCGCGCTCCCTTCGCCAGCATTACCCGGATCAGGTTCGACGGTCGGAGGCGGCTCGCCTCCCTCTCAGCCCTCGCTAGGGCTCCCGTGCTGTTCACCTCAGTGTAACTCCGGCGCCCGATATGCCCGAAGGCGGCCGCCCTCGGGTGCGGGGCCGGGTCCCCGTCGGCGCGGTCGGGCCGGGCCGGGCCTGATACGATCGCGGTTTATGCGATCAGGCCCGGCACGGCGCGACAGCGGGGGGTACGGGCCATCGAGGTCCGGGGCGTGAGGGCACTGGGTCGAGACTGACCTGCGGGCGCGGCTGGCGGACGCGCGGCTCTACCTGTGCACGGACGGGCGGCGGGCGCCGGGGACCTGGTGCCGTTCCTCGACGCGGTGCTGTCCGACGGGGTGGACATCGTCCAGTTGCGGGAGAAGGGGCTTGAGGCCGGCGAGGAACTCGCGCTGCTTGAGGTGTTCGCCGCCGCGTGCGCCAGGCACGGGGCGCTGCTCGCGGTGAACGACCGGGCGGACGTGGCGCTGGCCGCCGGGGCGGACGTGCTGCACCTCGGCCAGGACGACCTGCCCGTCCCCGTGGCGCGGCGGATCCTCGGGCCCGGGCCGGTGATCGGGCGGTCCAGCCACAGCCCCGGGCAGTCGTCCGCCGCGGCGACCGAGGACGGCGTCGACTACTTCTGCGCCGGGCCGGTGTGGGAGACGCCGACCAAGGCGGGGCGGCCGGGCACCGGGACCGGGCTGCTGTCGCACGTGGCGCTGCTCGGCGCCGCCCGGCCCTGGTTCGCGATCGGCGGGATCAGCTTCGACCGGCTCGACGACGTGCTCGCGGCGGGCGCGACCCGGGTCGTCGTGGTGCGCGCGATCACCGAGGCGGCCGACCCGGGCGCGGCCGCGGCCGCGTTCGCGAAGCGGCTCCGGGCGGCATAGCCCGCGGTGACCACCTGCCGGCCGATGCGCTGCCTGATCGCGGCCGAGGCCGGCTGCGGGACCTGGCCTGGCGGCACGGGACTGGCCGTCAAGCAGGTCCCGGTCGCGCCCGGGTCAGCTTAGGCGTCGCGCAGCCGCAAGACGGCCGCGCCGAGGATGAGCGCTCCGGCCGCCCAGGCGGCGGTGACGCCGAGGCCCTGCCACGGCGTCAGCGGGAGGGACTGGACGCCGACCGTGGCCTGGATGTACAGGCCGGCGGTCATGGGGGCGACCTGCTCCAGGTGACGGGCGAGCACCTGGTCGGGCATGACGGCGGACACGACCGGGAACAGCAGCAGCACGCCGAGGACGACGCCGATCCCGGCGGCCGAGTCGCGGACCGCGGCGGTGACGCCGAAGGCGAGCAGGGCGATCAGCGTGAGGTAGAGGACGGAGCCGCACGCGGCGCGCAGGTCGCGCGGCGTGGCCAAGCGACAGCGGGACGTAGCCGTTCGCCGCCGACAGGCCCCGCGCGGGGAGGATCAGCCACCCGGCGAGCGCCGAGCCGCCCACGGCGAGCAGGCTCGCCGCGAGCGCCCCGGCCGCCGTCACCAGCGCCTTGGCCGTGTACGCGGTGAGGCGGCGGGGCATCGCGGTCAGGGTGAGCCGGATCATGCCGGTGCCGTACTCCCCGCCGATCGCGCCCGCGGCGAGCAGGGCGATGACCACCTGGCCGAGGTCGACGCCGGTGAGGCTGATCTTCGCCGGGTCCGCGCCGGTCTGCCGCGGAGCGCAGGCGCCCGGCAGGCAGCGGAAGGCGGCGGCCGCGGCCGCGCTCACCGCGATGGTGAGCGCGGCCGCGGCGAGCAGCAGCCACCAGGTGCCCGCGAGCGTGCGGAACTTGGTCCACTCCGCGTGCAGGGCGTGGCTCACGCCGTGCCTCCCGCTCACGCGTCCCTCCGGCGCAGCAGGTAGGCGGCCAGGGCCAGGGCGGCCGCCGTCCAGGCGGCGAGGACCGCCAGGCCGGCCCACGCCGACAGCGGGAAGTACCCCGACAAGGGGGCGTAGAGCATGGTGACCTGGTCGTAGGCCGGGTACGGCTGCTGCAGGGCGAAGCCGGCGGCCGGCATGACCCGCAGCAGCCAGTCCCCCGCGCTGAGCGGCAGGGCCGCGGACTCGGCGAGGAAGTACGGGAGCACGATCACGACGATGACGACCGCGACCGTGGCCGCGCTGCGGCGCACGATGGTGCCGATGGCCAGGGCCAGCACCGAGGCGAGCGCGGCGAGGATCGCCGTGCCGATGATCACCCTGGCCTCGGTCGCCCCGGAGATGGGAAACGCGTAGTAGCCCCGGGCGCGGGTGATCGCCTCGCCGGCCAGCACCGCTACTCCCGCGCCGAAGAGCCCGGCGACGAAGCCGACCGCGGCGACCACGACCGACTTGGCCGCGAGCACGCGGCCGCGGGCGGGGGTCGCCGCGAAGGTCAGCCGGATCAGGCCGCGCCGGTACTCGGCGGTGACGAACAGGGCGGCGACCACCACGAGCGCGATCAGGCCGACGAACGTGCCGAGGAGGTAGTCGCTGACCGTGGCGGCGGAGTCCGCGGGGCCGCCGTGCCCGGCCGGGACCGGCGCGATGTCGCCCTGTCCGGTCACGGTGAACTGGCCGCCCGACTGGTGGTAGCCGACGACTCCGGGTATTTCCGGCTGGCCGACGTACTGCCCGGTCCACGGGCCTGCCGTCCAGCCGTCCGACGTGGCGAGGTGGTCGAAGACCGCGGTGTCCTGGGTGGGGCCGCCGCTGCCGCTGGTGCCGCCGCCGAAGCCCTGGGACACCGCTCGTTGTCGGGGGACGCGGCGAACAGGCCGACCTGCGCGGTCGACGGGAGCCCGGCCAGGGTCACCGCGGCGACCCGCGACCAGTGCGTGCCGTCGGCCGAGTCGTAGCCGGTGATCACGTCGCCGGACCGGGTCAGCCGCAGCCAGCGCGGGTTCGCGGGCCCGACGGTGCCTGACAGGCCCGCGGTGTCGCCGGTGTAGTTCCACTGCATGCGCACGCCGTGGCCGGCGGCGACCATGATCGCCGCGTACGCGGAGCCCTGGGTGAGGTTCTCCTTGATGATGAGGCCGGCCTTGGCCCACGGCTCGACGCCGGGCACCGTGTCGGACGGGCCGCTGCCCTGTTGCCCGGTTCGCCGGCGGGAGGAGGCCGGTCAGCGAGGTCACCCGGACGGTGACGCTGCCGTCGCCGGCGAGCGGCTGGCGGACGAAGTAGAAGCTGTCGGTTACCGGTTCGCCGCCCGGGCCGAGGATGAAGGAGGGCATGCAGCTCGCCGCCGCTCCGGTGCCCTGCCCGTTGGCGCCGGCGCTGACCGCCTGGCAGGAGCTCTGGCCGCCGCCGGAGGCGAGCAGCCCGACCCCGGCCATCGCCAGGACCGCGACGAGCGCGCCGATGACCCAGCCGCGGACCGTGCGGAACTTGGTCCACTCCGCGCGCAGCGCCTGGCCGAAGCCGTCCCGGCCGGGGCTGGCCGGGGAGCGGTAGGGGGCGATCACGGTCATGACGACGCCCCCGCCCGGCCCGCGTCCTGCGGGCGCTGCTCCTGGCCGGCCCGTGTCCTGACCGGCACCGTGTTCCTGGCTGCACTGCGGAACTCCACCGCGTCCCTGGTCAGTTCCATGTAGGCCTCTTCGAGGGTCGCGCGGTGGGCGCTCACCTCGGTGAACGGGACCTGGCGGGCGGTGAGGGTGGCCACCACTCGTTCGGATGACAGGCCCGCGATCGCCAGGACATCCGGCGCGGTCGCGGCGACCTCGGCCCCCGCGTTGGCGAGGACTCGCATCGCCTCGGCGCTGGCGGGGGTGCGCAGCCGCACGCGGTCGCCCGAGGCGGCCGCGATGAGCGCGGCGACGCTGGCGTCGGCGATGACCTTGCCCCGGCCGGCGACGACGAGGTGGTCGGCGGTGTCCTGCAGCTCGCTCATCAGGTGGCTGGAGACGAGGACGGCGCGGCCTTCGGCGGCCAGGCCGCGCAGGAACGTCCGCATCCAGGCGATGCCCTCGGGGTCCATGCCGTTGAACGGCTCGTCCATCATCAGCGCCGGCGGGTCGCCGAGCAGCGCGGCGGCGATGCCGAGGCGCTGGCGCATGCCGAGGGAGTAGCCGCCGGCCTTCCGCTTGCGCACGGCGGTCAGGCCCGTCAGGGTCGAGCACCTCGTCGACCCGCCTGGCGGCGCAGGCCCTGGGAGTGGGCGAGCCAGAGCAGGTGGTTGCGCGCGCTCCTGCTCGGCTGCAGCGGCGGCCGCGTCGAGCAGCGCGCCGAGCTGGCTGAGCGGGTGCTTCAGCTGCCGGTAGGGCTTGCCGCCGACCAGCGCGGTGCCCTCGTCGGGGGCGTCGAGGCCGAGGATGACGCGCATCGTGGTCGACTTGCCCGCGCCGTTCGGGCCGACGAAGCCGGTGACCTGGCCGGGGGCGACCGTGAACGTCATGCCGTCGAGCGCCTGGGCCCGGCCGAACCGCTTGCGGAGCCCGGTCACTTCGATCGTTGCTTCCATGTCGGCCAACGCTAGGCTCCTGCGGTGGTCGCGGTCGTCACGGCGCAGAGCGGTCTTCGCCGGTACCGCTCCCGTGCTACCGAACGGGGGCGGGGTCCCACCTGGGAGCTACCGGCGAATTACTCACGGGGGAGGACGCTAACGCGGCATGAGCGCTGTGACAATGAGTGGCATGGGAGAACGCTGGCTGACCGGCGCGCTGCGGCGGGCGGCGCCGCGCCTGGGGCTGGCCGCCGGCGCGGCGCTGGCGCTGGCCGCGTTCGGGCAGGCGGTCGGCCAGGCGGTCACGCTCGGCTTCGCCAACGCCGGCGCCGGGCAGGACCCGGGGCTGCTCGCCTTCCTGTACGCCGTTCCGCTGTGCGCGCTTGCCCTCCTGTCGACGGTGCCGCTGCTGTTCGCTGCGGCCCGCCGGCGCGGCGGTCGTCTCGGCGGTGTCGCCAACGTGCTCGTGCTGGCGGTGTTTCCCGCGCCGACCGTCGCCGGGGCGCTGGCGGCGGTGTTCGCCGTCTGGCGGCTGGGAGCGGCCGGCGCCCTCGCGGTAACGCGCTGAGCGGGCGGCTGCGCCGGGCCGGCCGGGCCGGCTGACCTGGGGGCGCAGTACCTGGCCGTCGGGCTGGCGCCTGCCGTTCCTGGTGCTGGCGCTGGCCAGGCGACGGGAACGTGACGTGCGTGCTGCTCGCGTCGGCGGTGCCGGTGGCGGCCGGGGCGGGGATCGCGCTGCGGGCGGGCCGGGCGGCGCGGACGTACAGCGAGGCGGGCGAGGCCCTGGCGGACACGCTGGTGGCGCACACGGCGCGCGGCGAGCGGGCGCGGATCGCCCGCGAGCTGCACGACGTCGTCGCGCACCACATCTCGATGATCGCGGTGCAGGCGGAGACCGGGCGGCTGACCACGCCGGGGCTGCCGGAGGCCGGCGCGCGGCGGTTCGCGGAGATCGGGGACACGGCGCGCGCCGGGCTGACCGAGATGCGGCGGCTGCTCGGCGTGCTCCGCGAGGACGCGGCCGACGCGGCCGACACCGGCCGCCGGGACGCGCGCGGCCGCGGCCAGCCGGCAGCCGCAGCCGGGGCTCGCCCAGCTCGCCGAGCTGATCGACGCCGCGCGGGAGGCCTCGGTGGCGGGCACCCGGCTGATCATCTCCGGGCCGGTCGCGCCGCTCGACCCGGGCGTCGAGCTGGCGGCCTACCGCATCGTGCAGGAGGCGCTGACCAACGCGAGGCGGCACGCGCCCGGCGCGGCGGTCGACGTGGAGCTGCGCTACGGCGCCGGCACGCTGCGGCTGCGCGTCCGCGACAACGGGCCGGGGCCGGCGGGCGGGCCGGCGCGAGTGCCCGCGCGGCACTGGCCGCGGGCGGCCCGGCGACGGCGCCGCCCGACGGCGCGCTGACCGGCACCTGAGCCCGCCGGCGGACTGGCAGGCCAGGGCGGCGGCCGGGCGGTCATGGGCTGCTCGGGATGCGGGAGCGGGCGTTCTCGGTCGGCGGCGCGCTGTACACCGGGGCCGGCGCCGGGCGGCGGGTTCCTCGTCGAGGCCGTGCTGCCGGCGGAGCCTGACCCGGTGCGCCAGCCGCGCGCCGCCGTGGAGGCGGGCCGGTGAGCGAGCCCGGCTGAACGAGGTGCCGTGATCTCGGTCGTGGTCGCGGACGACCATGAGGTGGTGCGGGCCGGGTTCGCGGCGCTGCTCGACACCCAGCCGGACTTCACCGTGCTCGGCACGGCGGCGAACGGGGCGGACGCGGTCGCCGTCTGCCGTGCGCTGCGGCCGGACGTGGTGCTGATGGACGTGCGGATGCCGGGCACCGACGGGATCGAGGCGACCCGGCAGCTCGTCGGCGACGCGGACGGCGGGGCCGCCGCGGGGCCCGGCCTGCGCGCCGCCGAAGGTGCTGATCCTGACGACGTTCGACCTGGACGAGTACGTCTTCGACGCGCTGCGGGCGGGGGCGAGCGGGTTCCTGCTCAAGGACGTGACCGCCGAGCGGCTCTTCGAGGCGGTCCGCGTGGTCGCGGCCGGGGAGGCGCTGCTCGCCCCGGCGGTGACCCGGCGGCTGATCAGCGAGTTCGCGCGGCTGCGGCCGCAGGCCGCCGCGGGGGCACGGCGCGGCAGCCGCCCGGCGCGCTCGCGGCGCTGACTCCCCGGGAAACCGAGGTGCTCCGGCTGGTCGCCGAGGGCCTGTCCAACACCGAGATCGCCGGGCGGCTCGTGGTCACCGAGGAGACGGTGAAGACCCACGTGAGCCGCATCCTGTCGAAGCTCGGGCTGCGCGACCGGACCCAGGCGGTGGTCGTCGCCTACGAGTCGGGCCTGGTCGTCCCGGGGCGTTAGGGACGCTGCCCGGCGCTGTTCGGGCCAGCCCGGAGTGGCGGTGCGCGGGGCAGGGTCAGCCGCTTTCGTTCGGGATTACTATCTTGATGCCCTGGGCGGCGAGGACCTTGGCGCTGATCGCGCCGAGCTGCGCGAATTCTTCCTCGGTCAGGGTGCTGATGAGCAGCTCGCGGACGGCGGCCACGTGGCCGGGGGCGGTCGCCACGACCTTCTGCCAGCCGTCGTCGGTGAGCACCGCGTTGATGAAGCGGCCGTCGCCCGGGCACGGCTCGCGGCGGACCCAGCCCTTGGCCTCCAGGCGGCTGACGACGTGGCTCAGCCGGGACAGGGAGCTGTTGGCCGTCGCCGCCAGCTCGCTCATCCGGAGCGTGCGGCCGGGGGCCTCCGACAGGCCGGACAGGACGAGGTAGTCGAACTGGGTGATGCCCGCGTCCTTCTGCAGCTGGGCGTCCAGGGCCGCCGGGAGCCGCAGCAGCAGCGCGACGAAGGGGCGCCAGGCCGCCTGCTGTTCGTCGCTGAGCCACTCCATAGCCTCTATTCTATGACTTTTGCTTGATGCTTCAATAACGATGCGGCGGCTTATCGCTTGTCTCCTCAACTGCCCTGCCCGTATAGTTGAAGCATCAAGTTTGCTGTGCACGGTGGTGGAGGCTCTCATGGCCGGGCGCTCGATCTTTGACCCGCTGGTGCGGCCGGCGCGTACGACGCGTTCGTGGTCGACGCGGCGCCGCGGTCGGCGGCGCAGCGCTCCTGGGAGCCGTCGGACGGGCCGCTGCCCGCGCTGTACATCGGGCACGGCGCGCCGCCGCTGCTCGACGATCCCGCTGTGGATGTCGCAGCTGGCCGCGTGGACGCACCGCATGCCCAAGCCGCGGGCGGTGCTGATCGTCTCCGCGCACTGGGAGGCGGCGCCGCTGATGCTGTCCTCGCCGGCGGCCGGGACGCCGCTGGTGTACGACTTCGGCGGGTTCCAGCAGCGGTACTACACGCTGACCTACCCGACGCCGGACGCGTCCGCGCTCGCGCGCGAGGTGGCGGCGCTGATGCCGGCGGCCGCGCCGGCGCACCAGCATCCGCGCCGGGGCCTCGACCACGGGGCGTGGGTGCCGCTCAAGATCATGTACCCGCTCGCCGACGTGCCCGTGCTGCAGCTGTCGATCCCGACGTCCGACCCGCTCCAGCTGCTGTCGCTCGGCGCGCGGCTGCGGCCGCTGCGCGAGTCGGGGGTGCTGGTCATCGGGTCCGGGTTCCTCACCCACGGGCTGCCGTTCCTCACCATGGAGATGGTGACGGGCGAGGTCGTGCCCGGCTGGTCGTCGGAGTTCGACCAGTGGGCGGGCGAGGCGCTCGCGCGCGGCGACGTGGAGACGCTGGCGGACTTCCGGCGCGCGCCGGGGATGCCGTACGCGCACCCGACCGCGGACCACTTCCTGCCGCTGTTCGTGACGCTCGGCGCGTCGTCCGACCCGTCCGCGCCGGTCTCGGCGGTGATCGACGGCTACTGGATGGGGTTCGCCAAGCGGTCCTTCGAGGTGAGCTGACGCTTCGTCGCCGCGCCGCGCGCCATCGCCGCCTGCGCGCTTGGCCCGGCGCTTCTTGCTGTTATCACTTGCTTGCGGCTGGCGCATCGCGCTTGTTGCTGTTATCGCCCTCCGAGGTGCGGCCCGGGCGGCCGCGTCCGCGTTACCGGATGCGGTGCGTCCGGCCGAATGCGTTGCGCGGCTAATTCTGAGCCATCCAGGGCGTCTGGAGTACCCGTGACTTGCTCAGTCGGCAGGCGAGGAAGTCGCGGACCCGGTCCACGTACGGCGGACTTGTCGTAGCTTGCCACGTACGCCATCGCGGTCCTGACCGGGTCGCCGAAGAAGTAGTACTCGTACAGGGCCTGGCGGCTCGCGAACGCGGAGGCGCACGTGTCCCAGATCAGGCGGAAGAGCCTGACCCGCTCCGCGCCGCTCAGCGTGGCCGCCTGCAGGTAGGTGTCGATGTCGGCGGCGGCCGCGCCGGCCAGGTCCGCCTCGGTCGGGGTGGCCATCAGGCCGGAGGCGCCGAGCTTGCGCAGGATCTCGGGGAAGCGCTGGTAGAGCTTCGGGTAGAGGTTGCGGGCCGTGTTCAGCGGCGGCCACGCGGGGGTGAAGACGCCGTAGCTGTTGACCGCCGCGTCGGCCTCGGCGGCGCGGCCGAGCGCGCGCAGCGTCTCCAGGGTGGTGATGATCTCCGCGAGGTCGGCCTGGACGTGCTGGAACTGGCCGATGCCGATCGACTCGACCAGCAGCGTCGTCAGGCCGAGTACGTACTCGGTCTTGGCCGTGGTGCGGGTGACGACCTGGTGGGTCATGTGCTGCAGCGCGTCCGTGGCCGTGTAGAAGCCGTTGCAGAGCTCCGGGTCGCCGAGCGTGAAGCAGCGCTCGTAGGGGACGTGCACGTCGTCGAAGATCACCACCGCGTCCGACTCGTCGAACCGGGATCCCAGGGGGTGGTCGAAGTGCGAGCGGCCGTAGTCGAAGGGCTCGCGGGCGATGAACTTGAGCCCGGGCGCGTCGACGGGGACCGCGAACGCGAACGAGTACGGCTTGTCCTCCGGGGTGCCGCGCAGCACGGTCGAGGGGAACACGAGGAGCTCGTCCGCGAACGGGCCGATCGTGGCGAGCATCCGGGCGCCGCGGACCACGATGCCGTTGTCGTCCTCGCGCACGACGTGCGCCATGAGGGCGCCGCCGGCCTGCTGGCTGGCGGCCACCGCCCGGTTCGCCTGGGGCGGGATGAGCGTGTGGGTGCACAGCAGGTCTTCCTCGCGCACCTTCTCGTAGTAGGCGACGACGTTCCTGGAGAAGGCGGTATCGGCCTGGCCGAACCACTCGGCCGCCGACGCGAGGGCCATCAGCGCGCTGTTCAGGTAGTCGCCGGTGCGGCCGAGCATGCCGAGGGACTGATCCGCCCAGGCCTTGAACGCCTGCCGCCGCTTGTCCAGGTCCGCGGCCGTCCGGGGGATGAGGAACGAGGTCGCCACCGGGTCGCCGGTGGCCGGCGACGGGTAGGTGAGGATATCCCGGTACTCCGGGGCGTGCTGCATGTCGAACAGCCCCGCGTAGGTCCGCACGACGTTCGCGAACGCCGGGTGCGACGCCACCCCGCCGACCAGGGTCTCGCCCTGGATCTCCACGTGCGTCCTGGTGCCGGCCAGCCGCTCAAGGAACTCCGCGCCAGTCCGTGCGGGCATGCGCACCTCCTACTCGGGTTCCATGAAACGTAACTTCCCTTGCGCGCCGCGGACAACCCGTGACGGAACTTGCCAGCCGGGCCGGCGGATGGTTGCCTGTTCAGCGTGAGGACGGAGTGAGAAACCGGTCAGTGGCGGAGTGGGTCTCCTACCTGCTTGAGCCGAAGAACTGGATCATCGCGACCACCCTCGCCGTCGGCTGGCACGCCGACGGCGCGGCCGGGCTGGCCTGGGGCGCGGTCGCCGCGCTGTTCGCGGGGGTGCTCCCCATGGTGTTCATCAGCCGCGGCGTGCGCAGCGGCCGGTGGGCCGACCGCTACGTCGGGGCCAGGGGCCCGAGGCTCATCGTGCTCGCGTTCATCATCGCGTCGGTCACCGTCGGCCTCGCCCTGCTGGTGGGCTTGGGCGCACCGGGCGAGCTGTCCGGCTACATCGGCTGCATGCTCGGCAGCGTCGCCGTGCTCGCCGCGATCACGACCGTGTGGAAGATCTCCATCCACTGCGCGGTCGCCGCGGGGTCGGTGACGATCCTCGCGCTGCTGTTCGGCCCGTGGCTGGCCCCGGCGTACCTGCTCGTCGCGCTGACCGCCTGGTCCCGGGTCGTGGTGAAGGACCACACGGCCGCCCAGGTGATCGCGGGCTCGCTGCTCGGCGTGGCCGCCGCCGTGGTCACCTACGCGATCATCCCGCACTAGGCGCCGCGGGGTCCGCGGGGGGTCATCCCCCCGGAGGAATCACAGCGCCCAGATGCGGGCGGTCTCGTCGGTGCTCGCCGTGGCCAGCTGGCGGTTGGCCGGGCTGAACGCGACGCAGCTCACCGCGCCCGTGTGGCCCTCCAGGGTGCGGGCGCACTTGCCGGTCCCCGACTCCCACATGCGGACCGTCGTGTCCGAGCTCGCGGTGGCGATCAGCCTGCCGTCCGGGCTGTAGGCGACCACGAACGCGGAGTCGGTGTGGCCCTCAAGGGTGCGGATCAGGGTGCCGGAGGCGGCGTCCCAGATCCGGGCGGTCGCGTCCTCGCTGGCCGTGGCGACCACCCGCTCGGCCGGGCTGAACGCGATCGACCACACGGTGTCGGCGTGGCCGCTCAGGATGCGCAGGCAGTTGCCGGTCGCGACCTCCCACAGCCGCGCGGTGCCGTCGAAGCTCGCCGTGGCGATGAGCGCGCCGTCGGGGCTGAACGCGACGGCGGACACGATGCCGGTGTGCCCGGTGAGCACGCGCGCGCACGCGCCGGTGCCGATGTTCCACAGCCGGGTGGTGCCGTCGCCGCTCGCGGTGGCGAGCAGCTTGCCGTCCGGGCTGAAGGCGGCGCCGTAGACGATGTCGCTGTGCCCCTCAAGCACGTGCAGGCTCCCGCCGGTCGCCGTGTCCCAGAGCCGGACGGTCTCGTCGTAGCTGGTGGTGGCGAGGACCCGGCCGTTCGGGCTGAACGCGACGCCGAAGACGGCGACCGTGTGCCCGGTCAGCTCGTTGGTGCACGTGCCGGTGCGGGCGTCCCACAGCCGCGGGGTCAGGTCGGCGCTGACGGTCGCGATCTTGCTGCCGTCGGGGCTGAAGGGGGCGGCGAACACCGCGTCCTCGTGCCCGCTCAGCGTGTGCATCAGCTCGCCGGTGGCGGAGTTCCACACCCGGGCCGTCTTGTCCTCGCTGGCGGTGCTGAGCCGGGCACCGTCCGGGCTGAAGGACACCGAGTTGACCGCGCCCGTGTGGCCGGTGAGTACACGCGCGCCCGCCGTTTCGATAACACTCAATGTAAACCGCCTCTGGGATCCCGCCGCGGGTCCGCTGTGTCGTCGTGTGGTGTCGGCCATCCGCGGGCAGGCATCTGTCGTTAAATGCGCGCCTCATTGTCTACTGTCCGGCCGCGTATGTGGCGGTTTTTCGCGTGTTTGCCGCCGGTGTTGCACCATTTCGTGACATACCAAGCGGCGTAGCCGCACGGTGTCACGCCATGCGCTAACGCTCCTTATGATGCCGTGTCTCGCTACGCTTTGCGCGGAGGTTCTGAATGCGACTTGAGGCGGTCGGCAAGCGGTACGGGGTACGCCAGCCCTGGGTGGTCCGCGGCGTGTCCGCTGACCTGCGTGCTGGGCGGCTGATCCGGGTCTCCGGGCGCAACGGGTCGGGGAAGTCCACGCTGCTGCGGGTCGTCGCCGGCGTGTCGCTGCCGTCGGCCGGGAAGGTCACCGGGCGCCCGCACGCCGGGTACGTGCCCGAGCGGTTCCCCGGCGGCCTGCCGTTCTCCGGGCGGGAGTACCTGCTGCACCTGGCCCGCGTGCACGGGCTGCGCGGCGCGCTCGCGCGACGGCGCGCCGAGGAGTGGCTTGAGCGCCTCGGCGCCGCCGGCTACGCGGACCAGTCGCTGCGGTCCATGTCCAAGGGCATGTGCCAGAAGATGGCCATCGCCCAGGCGCTGCTGCCCTCCCCCGGCCTGCTCGTGCTCGACGAGGCCTGGACCGGCCTCGACCAGGCGGCGCGCGCGGAACTCGACGCCGCCGTCACCGAGCGAGTCGCCGCCGGGGGCACCGTGCTCTTCGTCGACCACGACCCGGCCAGGCTCGCGGGCCGCGAGGACGAGCGCTGGGACTTCGACGGAGCCGGCGGGGTCACCGTCCTGGCCGGCCCGGCGCCCGGGCGGCCCCGCGCGTTGAGAGCGTGACCCTCCGCCTGGAGACCGCGGACGCCGCGAGCGTGGTCGACCAGGTGCGGGCGATCGACGGGGTGCGCGTGATCTCCGTGCACGGTCGAGGGGGCGGAGGACGCGTGACCGCACTGCTGCGCTACCAGACGGCGATCCTGCTCCGGTCGCACCGCTGGATCTTCCCGCTGATCGGCTACGCGCTGCTCATCGCGGTCGGGGCGGCCGGCTCGACGTCCCTGGCCGAGACGCTCGACTGGAGCGGCGCGATGCTCGTCCCGGTCGTGGCGTTCCTGACCAGGGCCATGCTCACCGCCGAGCCGGACGCGGCCCGCGCCTGCGTCGCCGCCGCGGCCGGCCCGGTCCGGGCGCAGCTCGCCACCCTGATCGTGCCGCTCGGCGGCGGCGCGCTGCTCGGCATCGTCGCCGTGGTCTTCGACGTCCTGACCGCCGAGGCCGCGGCCAGGGCGCCGGAGTCCGGCCTGGCCGGCAAGGTGACCGCGGCCGCGGACCACCCGGGAATCGTGGCGGGCGGCCTGCTGATCGCCGTCATCTGCGTGCTCGTCGGCTCCGCGGTCGGCGCGCTGTGCAACCCGCCGCTGCTGCGCCATCCCGCCGCGGCCATGCTGAGCACCCTCGCGGCCATCGTCCTCGCCCTGGCGGCCGGCGTCTCCCCCGCCAACGCGGCGATCAGCCACACCACCGCCCAGGCCGCCAGCCCGCTGGCGGCGAACTGGCCGGGGCCGGCTCGCTGGTCGGCGCCGCCTGCCTGCTCGCCGTGACCTGGGGCCTGTCCGTGATCGCGGCGACGCGGCGCGATACCTGGTCGGCCAGCTCCGACTGAGCCGGGCGAGCGGGACCGTGCGGTCCCCGCACCGCCCGTCGTCCACTTGAGAAGCAGGGAGCATGCAGGCAGCCGAGGCCGGGACCGGGGGCGGGAGCGGGGGCGGGGCCTCGTTCGCGGCCGTGGACGTTTACTACCCGGCCTCGGCGGGGCCCGGGCGGCGCTGGTGCTGGCCGGTGACCGCGCGTTCTCGGAGATCCTCGCGGAGCGGACGGCGTTCGTGCGCGGACGTCGCCCCGTACCGGCCAGGAAGGTTCTTCGAGCGCGAGCTGCCGCCGCTGCGCGCGGTGCTGGCGGGGGTCACGGGAATCGAGCTGCTCGTCGTCGACGGCTACGTGGACCTGGACCCCGACGGCAGGCCCGGGCTTGGCGCCTACGTGCACGCGGAACTCGGCATCCCCGTCATCGGGGTCGCGAAGACCCGCTTCGCCGCGGCCACCCACGCCTTGCCCGTGATCCGCGGGCAATCGGCCCGGCCGCTCTACGTCACCGCGGCCGGGATGCCCGCAGCGGACGCGGCCGAGCTGGTCCGGCGGATGAGCGGGAAGTTCCGGATGCCCGATGCCCTGCGCCGCGTCGACGCGCTCTCCCGCGGCCAGGCAACACGCGCCCCGTCCCGCTAGTCCCCGGCGCGGCACTCGCGGCGTGGCTGCCTGTTCGGCCGAAGCCGGCCGCGCGGGCACCTTTTCACGGGCAGCCCGATGGTGTTTCATGTTAAATATGGGCATTTGGCGTCACGCAAGGGACGTACGGCTACACACCGTGCTGATCACGCCAATCACCCGGCTGCATATTAATAGGTCGTTCCGCGGCAACTCCGGCCTGCAAGAGTTGGGACGTTAGATGCGTTTCGCGCGCGGACGCCGCACGGTGGTCACCGTGGCGGCAGGAAGTGTCCTGCTTACCGTGGTCGCGTGGAGCATCGTCGCGGGCACCGCGGCCACGCGTGGCGGCCGCGGCTGGCACCGCGGCGGGGAGCGGCGAGTCGTGCGAGCCCCTCCAGGCAGCGGCCGCGTCGCCGAGTCCGACGGCTAAGCAAACCGTCACGCCGACGCCGACGCCAACCACGGCGACGCCGACGCCTACGCCAACACCGACACCGACGCCGACGCCAACACCAACACCAACACCAGACGCCGACACCCGACCCCGACGCCGACGCCGACCCCGACGCCCACCACGCCAACGCCGACACCGACCACGCCGACGCCGACGCCGACGCGGCCGACACCACACCAGCGCCCACGGCCACCACGCCGACGCCGACCGCCGGCGTGACGGCGGGCAGCGCCCTCGGTCACGCCATTGTCTTGACGGCGGCCATTGCCAAGCCGGGCGCCGCGCAGGTCAGCTTGTGCGTCGGGGTCGTGCCCCTGCAGCAGAGCGGCGAGCGCGGCGAGGAGACGCAGTGGGCCGTCTCCGCCTGGGCAACGGGCGGCAACGTGCCCGACGCCACCATCAAGCTGCGGACGTCCCCGGCAGGGGCCGGGACCCCGGACTTCAGCTTCGGCTGCGGGAGCGCTGACGGCACGTCCTCGTGCGACCTGGGCGCGGTCGACGCGGGCTCCGCCCAGCGGCAACTCCAGGCGCAGCTCACCGTCCCCCTTACGGCGACGACCGTCACGTCGGTGAGCCTGACGGCCACCGGCAGCGCGGCTGGCCTGCACACGGATCCGGTGGCGTCCGCGGCCATCACCGTCATCGCACCGCCGCCCTCGGTCTTGATCAGCGCGTCGCTGCCGACCCTGCCCCCGGTCGGCGTCGCGGCCCCGACCCCCGTGCTGAGCCCGGGAGGCAACGCCTCCGGCCTGTTCCCCGCCCTCGACCCGAGTCCGCCGGCGACGGCGAGCGCGAGGCCCGCGCCGGCGGCGCGAGGCAAGTCGCCGACACGTCCGCGCTCTCGGCGGGCGCCTCGCACGTCGGCTCGGAGGTAGTCGGCCTGGCCGCCCTGGGCCTCGCCTTCGCCCTGGCGGTCACCCGCCTGTCAATCCGCCGGCCCGCCCCGCAGGTGCCGGGGGCCACGGGCGGCGCCGACCCCGGGCCAGCAGCCGACAGCCGAGCCCGCCGGGGCAACCGGAGGACCCGGGACGCCGAAGGACCCGCCCGCCGCCGACCAGGCGTAACGAGCACCCCGGCTCCAGCGGTGGCCGCTGGCACCTCCGCCGCGGTCCGCCGGGCCTGACGGCCCCGGCCAGGCGCCGCCTTCGCGTTCCCTGAAAGCCGGAACCCGTGCGGCGGATCGCACATATCGTGAACCGCGTGACGCAAACGTGGGTAGTTGAGCCGTCCGGGCCGCTGCGTGGTGACATCTCCGTGCGCGGGTCCAAGAACGCCGTGACCAAGCACATGGTGGCCGCGATGCTCGGTGACGGGCCTAGTGTCATCCGCAACGCCCCGCAGGTCGGGGACGTGGACATCACGGCGGCGATGCTGGAGTCGGCCGGCTTCCACGTCGGCCACGAGGACGGCGAGATCACCATCGCTCCCGGTAGCGAGGTCAGGCCGAAGGTCCCCGAGGCGTTCACCGGCCTCAACCGGATCCCGATCCTGATGCTCGGCCCGCTGCTGCACCTGACCGGCGAGGCGTTCGTCCCGCTCGTCGGCGGCGACCCCATCGGGCGGCGGCCGGTCGACTTCCACGTCGACGCGCTGACGGCCCTCGGCGCCGAGGTCAGCTACGGGCCGACCGGGATCAGCGCCAAGGCGGCCAGGCTGCCCAGTGGTCATCGGCTGCGCGGGGCGCGCATCACGCTGCCCTACCCGAGCGTCGGCGCGACCGAGACGGTGCTGCTGTCCGCCGTCCTCGCCGAGGGCAAGACCGTGCTGCGCAACGCGGCCACCGAGCCCGAGGTCGTCGAGCTCGCGCTGTTCCTGCAGCGGATGGGCGCGCACATCGAGCTGAGCCCCGACCGGCGCATCGTCATCGAGGGCGTGCCCAGGCTCAAGGCCGCCTCCACCCGGCTGGCCGGCGACCGGCTCGAGGCCTTTTCCTACCTGGTCGCGGGCCTCATCACCGGCGGCGAGGTGCGGGTGCACGGCTGCCCGCAGGACCGGCTCGTCACCGCGATCACCACCCTGGCCCGGATGGGCACCCGGTTCGACATCACCGATGAGTGGATCACCGCGTCCGCGCCTGACGGGCTGCAGCCCGCGGCGGTGCACACCGACACCCACCCGGGCTTCATGACCGACTGGCAGCAGCCCCTCATGGTGCTGTTCACGCAGGCCAGCGGCATGTCGGTGCTGCATGAGACGGTATTCGAGAACCGCCTCGTGTACGTGCCCGCGCTGCAGAAGATGGGCTGCGAGATCGAGGTGTTCGCGGCCTGCCTCGGCGGGCCCGCCTGCCGCTTCCACGACGGGAACGCCATGCACTCGGCGGTCATCCGGGGCATCTCCAAGCTGCGCGGCGCCGAGGTCGAGCTGCCGGACGTGCGGGCCGGCTTCTCGGCCGTGCTCGCCGCGTCCGTCGCCGACCGGCCCTCGGTGCTGCACGGCGTGCACCACATCGAGCGCGGCTACCACCAGCCGTTCGACCAGTTCGCCTCCCTCGGGCTGCGGATCACCAGGGCAACCGCGTAGCGCCGGGCCTTACCCGCTCCCGGGCAGCCTTAAGGCGGTCATCGGGGCCAGCTAGCCCGACGCGTCCCCTCCCTCCAGATTAGGTATCCTCGGCGGTGGATCCGCTGCCACACGGGTGCCGCCATCCGTAGAGACCGTTCCGGCGGAAGGAATGTGACGAGATGGCAGACGCCGATTCGCTTGCCCGTGACTTCGAGGCGCACCGGCCGCACCTGCGCGGCGTCGCGTACCGCGTGCTCGGCTCGGCGAGCGAGGCCGACGACGCGGTGCAGGAGACCTGGCTGCGGCTGAGCCGCACGGACGTGTCCGACGTGGCCAACCTGCGCGCCTGGCTCACCACCGTCGTCGGACGGGTGGCGCTGAACATGATCGAGTCGCGCGGCGCCCGCCGCGAGGACCTGGGCGCTGAGGCGGAAGAGCCGGCGACGGGCGGCCCGCACGCCGGCGGCCAGGCGCCAGGCCCGGAGGACGAGGCGCTGCTCGACGCCGAGGTGAGCGCCGCCCTCCAGGTCGTCCTGGACACCCTGGAGCCGCGCGAGCGGCTGGCGTTCGTGCTGCACGACCTGTTCGCCGTCCCCTTCGACGAGATCGCCCCGGTCGTGGACGGCACCAGCGCCGCGGCCAGGCAACTGGCGAGCCGGGCCAGGCGGCGGCTGCGCGCGGCGCCGGAGCCGGTGGCCGCGTCGGTGACGGCCCGCGCGGCGGCGCAGCGCGAGGTCGTGGACGCGTTCTTCGCGGCCGCGCGCGAGGCGCAGTTCGCGACCCTGCTCGAGCTGCTCGACCCGGACGTGGTGATGCGCGGGGACGAGGTCGCCGCCCGGATGGGCGCCGACAACTCGGTCACCGGCGCGGACGCGGTGGCCAAGTGGATCTCCGGGCGGGCCCGCGGCGCGTCACCCGCGACCGTGGGCGGAGAGCCGGGCGCCGCCTGGGTGGTACGGGGCACCGTCCGCGTGGCCTTCAGCTTCGCGATCACCGCCGATGGCCGCATCACCGCCATCAACCTGATCGCGGACCCGGCCGCCATCGCCGAGGTGGGCGTCACGTACTCATAAACCCGTCCTGGGTGGTCCTGGCATTCCCGCCTCTCCCCGCACCAGAAGGCCGTGGCGGGCTGGACGCGCGGAGCACGATCCCGTTCCGGATAATTCTGTTTTTAAGTGTCCCGATCGGTCATCATTTAGATCGATAGTGTGGCACACATGCAGCTGCGACTACCTGTGCCCACCGTGCGCGGACGTGCGGATGACCAGCAGGCCGAGCGGGCCTCCCGGCGCACCTTGGCTGCCCGGTACTCCGCGGTCGCGGCGCTGAGGGTGCGGGTACCCGGCCGGGCCTTCGCCGCGATTACGGTGGCGCCGGCGCTGCTCGCCGTGGCGTGGCTGGTGCCGGGGACCGGGCTGCTGCTCGCCGGGCGGCTGACGGCCGTGCCGATGGTGATCATCTTCGTCCCGCTCACGGTCGCGCTGTGCTACTTCGCGATGCGGCGGCTGCCGGTGAGCTGGCCGAGGTTCAACGAAGCGGAGCCGGATGCTGCTCCCGTCGCCGTCCGGCCGAGACCGGACGTGCCCGCGGTCGCGCTGCTTGCCATGCTCGCGATCGCGGCCGGGTTCGGGGTGTGGCAAGCGGTCTTCCGGTCCGAGCAGGTCTTCGTGACCAGCGATCCGGGCGTCTACCTGCAGTACGGGTACTGGATCGCCGGGCACGGGACGGCGCGGATCCCGGTGTCGGCCGCGGCGTTCGGCAGCACAGGGCTCGGCGGGGCCGCGGGGCTGGACTTCGCGAGCCCAGGGTTCGCCGTGTCGGGCGGCTCGATCACGCCGGCCTTCCTGCCCGGGCTGCCGCTGGTCCTCGCGGGCGGAACGTGGCTTGGCGGGCTCGGCGGCGCGCTGCTCATGCCGGCGGTCCTCGGCGCCTCCGCCGTACTCTCGTTCGCGGGGCTCGTGGGACGGCTGTGCGGGGCGTGGTGGGCGGTGGCCGGGGAGCTCGTGCTCGCGGTCGGCCTGCCCGAGGTGTACACGTCACGCGCCCCCTTCAGCGAGCCCCTCGTGCAGGTGCTGCTGTTCGGCGGGCTGTGCCTGCTCATCGACTCGCTCGTGGTCCGGCGGCGCGTCCTGGCCGGGCTCGGCGGGCTCGCGCTCGGGCTGACCGTGCTGGCCTCCATCGCGTCGGTCGGCGTGCTGCTGCCCGCCTTCCCCGTCCTCGCGGTGCTGTTCGTGGCGAGACGGCCGCAGGCGGGGCCGTTCGGGGCCGGCCTCCTGCTCGGCGTCGGGACCGGGCTGGTAGCGGCGCTCGTGCTCGCGCGCGCTTACCTGTCGGCCTTGTCCGCCCCGCTGCACCTGATCGGGCTGTGCGTGATCGGCTGCTACGGGTTGTCGGCGCTGACGCTGTTCCTGGCGATCCCCGCGGTCCGGGCGCGGGTGCGGCGAATACTCGCTTACCACGTGCGTGTCATCGGGTTTAAGGGACAGGTGACCCTCCTGCCGTCGCTGGCCGGCGTGGCGCAGTGGCTGGCCCTGGTGCTGCCGGTGGCCGTGCTGGTCGGGCTGGCCGAACGGCCGTTCCTCCAGACCGTCCGGGGGCAGGCTGACCCGGCCATGATCAGGGCCGTCGCGGCGCTGCAGCGCGCCGAGGGGCTACCGGTCGACGGGCTGCGCCAGTACTACGAGTCAAGCCTGCACTGGGTGCTGTGGTACCTCGGGGCGCCCGCCCTGCTGCTCGCCTGCGCGGGGGCGGCGCTGCTCGGGCGGCGACTGGTCGAGGCGGTGCTCGAGGGGCGTTCCCGCGTCCCCGCTGCCGGTGCTCCTGACCCTGCGCCTGACCCTGCTCCTGCTCCTGGTGCTGCCTCGGTGGTGCGGTTGTGGGGGCTGCCGTTCGTGATCGTCGCCTGGTCGGTGGTGACCGTGCTGGTTGACCCGTCGGTGGTGCCGTGGCAGCCCATGGCGTCCCACCGGCTCGTGCCCGTGGTACTGCCGGGGCTCGTGCTGTTCGGGGTGTGGATGTCATCGTGGCTGACGGCACGCGCTTCGGCCTTCGGCGCCTCGCGAGGGGCCCTCGCGGTGGTCGGGGCCTGCTGCGTGCTCGCACTGGGGCTGCCGCCGCTCGTGACGACGCTGAACCCGGGGCGGCCTGACTCGGCTGCCTCATCGGGCGGGTCGGGCGCGTCGGGCGCGTCGAAGCTCACGAGCCAGGTGCAGCTGCGCGGAGTCGGCGCGTCCGCGACGTACGGTGGCTCGATCGCCGCGGCCTCGGCGCTGTGCGCCGCCATCGGGCCGTCGGCGAGCGTCCTGGTCACGGACGCGTCGACCGCGGCGACGTTCGCCCCGGTCATCCGGGGACTGTGCGGGCTGCCCGCCGCGCTGGTCGTTCCCGGGCCTTCGGCGGCGCCCGCCGCGGGACTTGAGCAGGCGGTGCGCTCGGTCGAGCAGGCCGGGCGGCGTCCGGTACTGCTCGGCCCGTCGCGTTCGTCGGTGTCCCTGCCCGGCGCGGTGCCGCGGCAGGCCGTCTCGCTCCGGACCTCGGGTGATGCCGAGTTGCTGACCGGCGCCCCGACCGGCACCTGGCCGGTCACCTACTCCGCCTGGCTGTCCGTCCCCTCCGGCGCCTGAGCCTGGGCTGGCCTGGGCTTTTGGTGAGGAACTCCGAAAGGCATCGGTTTCCTCAGCGTTCACCAGACGCTAATCCGCTATGACGTTTTGCGCCTAACCGCTGGCGTACGGTACCGAACCGGGCTATAACGCCAATGAGATTGTTGCGCAGCAAATGATTTATTTCACAATGATATCGATCAACATTGATTGGCTGGGGATATGGATGGCACACGGACGGCGCCGGGCGGTTACCTTGATAGCGGGAAGTGCCCTGCTTACCGCGGCTTCCGGGGGCGCGGTTGCCGCCATAACCGGCAGCGCGGCGGCGGCTACCGCGACGGGGAGCAGCGAGTCCTGCGAGCCCATGCAGCTGGCCGGCGCGTCGCCGAGCGCGTCACCCACGAAGGCCACGCCGGCGCCAACTACCTCCGCGCCCACCACCTCCGCGCCGACCACGTCCGCGCCTACTACGTCGGCGCCCACTACGTCGCGCCCACTACCTCCGCTCCTACTACATCGGCGCCCACTACGTCCGCTCCCACTACCTCCGCTCCTACTACGTCCGCCCCCACTACGTCCGCGCCGACCTACCTCCGACCCCACCACCTCCGCGCCGACGCCGACTGACACGCCGACGCCGACTGACACGTCGACAGTCAGCGCCTCGGCGGCCGACGCCTCCGGCCGGGCCATCGTCTTGACGGCATTCCAAGCGGCGGCGGCCGCCACGCCGGTCAGCCTGTGCGTCGGGGTCATGCCCCTGCAGCAGAGCAACGTGCGCGGGCAGGCGTCGCAGTGGGTCGTGGGCGCCTGGACGGTAGGCGGCAACGTGCCAGATGCCAAGATCCAGCTGCAGTCCACCGCGGGCGCCGGAACGCCGACCTTCAGCTTTGGCTGCGGGAGCGGTAACGGCACGTCCGCGTGCGACCTGGGCGCGGTGGACGCAAGTTCCGCGCAGCGGCAGTTGCAGGCGGAGGTCACCGTCCCGCTCCTGGCGACGACCGTCACGACGGTCGGCCTGACGGTGACCGGCAGCGCGGCTGGCCTAGTCAGGGACCCGGCGGCGGCCGCCTCGATCAGCGCGTCGAGCCCGCCAGGGACCAACTTGTCGTCGCTGTCGTCCCTGCCCCCGCCTGGCGTCGCGGCCCTGACCCCGACGGTGAGCCCGGGAGGCAGCGCCGCCAACTTGTTCCCCACTGTCGCTCCAGGTTCGGCGCAGGCGGAAGGGGCGAGTCCGGTCGCCAATGTCTCCGCGCTCTCCGGCGGCTCCCCGATCGGCTCGGAGATAGCGGACGTCAGCCGGCCTGGGCGCCCTGGCCGTGGCCATGTTCCTCGCGATCACCCGCCTGTCATTCCGCCGCGCCGGGCCGCGACACGCGGCAGGCTCCACTGTCGCCGCGGCCTCCCCGCCGACGGCGCCAGCCGAGCGTCAGGAGTAGCCGGATTGACCGGTCCGCTCGGTTGCGGCATTGATGTACTACCTAGAACCTGACTACCTGGGTGTACTAACCTGACTACCAAGGATTGGTGACGATCTTGCGTCGATCACGGCAGATCAGCTGGCTGAAACTACAGCGGGCCGGGGAGGTCGGCCTCGCGACGGGGGCGGCCGCCCTGCTGGCCTCGGTCGCGGTGGTGGTGCTGACCGGGCCGTTGGGCGGTGTGGCCGTTGCGGACACGTCCAGTTGCGCCCCTACCCATGCCGCCACGGCAACCGCCACGCCCGCCGCCACGGCGACGGCCACGCCCTCCCCCACGGCGACCGCCACGGGCACGGCGACGGCCTCGCCCAGTCCGTCGCCCTCTTGCACCCCCGCCCACTACGAGTTGCCCGGCCACCGGCAGCGCTTCCCCCGCCGTGACGGCCACGCCTACGCCCACCGCCACGGCCACCGCGACCGCCACGCCCACGCCACCGCCACCGCGACGGCCACGCCCACGCCCACCGCTACGGCGATGCCCTCTCCTTCGTGCTCCGCCTCCCCCACCCCCAGTAGCACGGGGACCAGCGTCCCGACGGGGTCCGCGACCGGAACCAGTACCCCGAGCGGGACCGCGAGTCCCTCGCCGACCGGAGTCGCGACCGAAGCCCCCACGGATACGAGCACGGGCCTCCCGGTGGGCGCGCCGGCGACGGGCGGCGGCACGGGGCCGGGAGCCAACGCGGCGGTGGCCGCGGCCGGGGCCGCCGTCATGGCCACCGGCGGCGGGCTCGTCCTGCTGGCGCGGTGGCGCCGGCGCCGCAGCGTCCGCGGCGTGTGAACCTGCCCGCCAGTAAGATCGCCTTATGTCGACTGGGGAATACCGGGGCGGGGACACCGACCCGAGCCAGCGCCCCCAGGGCATCGATATACGCACGATCCTCATCGTGGGTCTTGTGCTGGTGGCCGTCGGCGCCTTCATCGTGGCGCACGCGCTGAGCGCCGGGTCGAAGCTGCCGCCGGCCGCCGCACAAGAGATCCCGGTCACGGTCGGCACGAAGGTACCGTTCGCCCCCAACCCGGCGAGCGTCGCCGCACCGCTGCCGACGTCGACGCCGATGACGATCGTGATACCCGCGATCGGGGTGAACGCGCCGGTGACGCACCTTGACCTGAACACCGACGGGACCATCCAGGTGCCGCCGCTCAACGACCACAACCTGGCCGGCTGGTACGACCGGTCCGTCACGCCCGGGGCGAAGGGCACGTCCGTCATCCTCGGGCATGTTGACGACTACGCCGGGCCCTCGGTCTTCTACAACATCAAGAACCTGCGCAAGGGTGAGGCGATCGACGTCGTCCGGGCCGACGGCACCACGGCGGTGTTCGCGGTCGACGGCGTGCAGAAGGCCGTCAAGACCAACTTCCCGACGAGCGACGTCTACGGCAACGTCCCGTACCCGGCCCTGCGCCTGGTCACCTGCGGCGGCCCGTTCGACGCGAAGTCCGGCGAGTACCTGGACAGCATCGTCGTCTACGCCCACCTGGCGGGCATCGCCGCGCGGTGACCGGTAGGCGCCTGGTACCGGCCGCAGGGCCAAGCACCGGATCGGCGACTGGCCGGACGTCAGATGCCAGCACTGAAAGCGGCCTGGAAAGCCGCGGTCGCGTTCGGGGTACCCCCGTTCGTGTAATTCGGTATGTCCAGCGGCAGGGTTCCGTCGCCGTAGTTCCAGACGATTACCGGGCCGCTGGCGTTCGCCTTGATCCAGTCGGCCATCTGGGTCACGAAGTAGGCGTCGTCACCGCCGCCGCCGTCTATGCCGCTGCTCTCGAGTCCCCACTCGGGCAGGCTGACCTGCTTGCCGTGTTCCCGGCCGAAGGCGGCGAGCCAGTTCAGCCCGTAGCCCGGGAAGGCCTGCCCGTTGATGGCGGCGGGCGTGACCGCGGTCCAGCCGCCCGCGTTGACGCCGTTCAGCAGGTCGTTAAAGCGGTCGGCGTCGGTGCTGGTCGCCGCGCCGATACCGTCGTAGGCGTCGAGCGCGACCGCGTCGACGTAGGCGTCGCCCGGGTAAAAGTTCTCCAGGCTGGCGCCGGGGCAGCTGGCGTTGCTGCTGTCCATGGGGTTCCAGATGAACTTGAAGTTCGCGCCGGCCACGCTGCGCATGCTGGTCACGATGTTCTGGAAGGCGGGAACGAAGTCGCCCGCCCAGCTCGACAGCCCAGAACCGTCCGCGTTGCAGATGCCCCAGCCCATCCAGTCGGCGTTGAATTCCCAGCCGAGCCGGATGTAGGAAGAGCCGAACCCCGCCGCCACCAGGTTCTGCGCCAGGGTCTGGTAGTAGCCGTTCGCCCCGCCGGTCGCGACCAGGTTGTAATCCGCCACGTTCGTCGCGCACTGCGTCGACGGAGCCCCGCACGGCAGCATCGGGACGCCCCAGACCATCGTGAACGGGCTGCCCGCCCAGTTCGGCAGCTGCCACGGATTACTGATGTGCGACCAGTCCGTGGCGTCGATGAAGTCCTGCGCGTACTTGACCGAGGTTGAAGAGCCAAGCCAGCTGGCGGCCGTCTCAATGCCAGCCGGGCTGGACTCGCCGTCATAGAAACCCAGCCCGAGGGCACCGGCAGGCGACGTACCGGAACTGGCAGGAGGAGCAGCGGGGGGAGGGGTGGACGTGCCGGAATTTACGGGAAAGGGAGAGGGAGGAACGCTAAACGACGAACCGGACTCAGTCGGAAAAGGAGAGGGAGGAACGGCATGCGCCGAACCGGAACCGACGGAGGGGAAAGTAACCGACGTGCTCGTGCTGGGAGCAGGAGAAGCGCTGGGAACAGCGGACGGCGTAGGCGCAGCCTGACTGGTAGTCGTCGGAGCCGCGCGGCGCCCGGTGGGCGACGAAACCGACCCGTGAGGACTACCCGAGGGCGGGGCATAGGACCGCGGAGGCGAAGAATCAGTACCCCGTGGGCACGGCACCGGACGGCAAGGGCGAGGCATAGGACTGGCCGCTGCCCGGCGCGGCCGAAGCATGGACGGTCAAGCCCCGCGAGTTGACGTGGCCGGCCGCGGGCACGACGCTCGCAGCCGGGAACAAGACGACCCAGGAAAGAACTCCCACTCCCCCGGCGGCCAGCGCGGCCACGAGCAAGCGATGCCATTCAGCGCGGTGGGCACGCCTTTCCGGTGATGGGCCGCCCCTTCCGGAAGCAGACGTTCTCAGCCTGACAGCGCTTAGCTTTTTCACGAACACCCGTTCCCTAAAATTAATCTGAACACCTATGAAATTCATCCGTGGTGCACAACGAAGTCGCGGCCTGAGTAACCATTCCTTCGCAAGATCCGAAGCACCCGTATCGTAATACATCCCCACCCGTCGCGGCAGCAGAGGGCATGGGTACAGTGCGGCAGGCTTGCTTTATGCGACTTAATGCCCCTGGTATCCCTAGTGTCCGTTTAACTGCTATGCGCGACCTGACCACCAGGTCCGCGAGCACGAGCTTTCACCTCGGCATGCCTGACGTGCGTCCCGCCGCCGGACGACGCAGTCCCCGCTCGTGACGCTCCAGGCATGCACGCCCGCAGGAGCGGTTGAACGCACTCAACTGTGGGTGAGGGTGCCGGCCCGGTCACGCGCACGAAAACTGCTGGCCAGCAGAACCGCGATGCGCGATCATCCGGACGTGGACAGTATGGGGATTCAGGCGGCGTTTGATGACGTATTCGACCAGGCGCTCGTCTTCCATGGGTTTGCCGACTACATGCGTGACTACGAGATATTCATCTACGCCACCGCCGATCCCCGCACGGGCATCAGGCCCGAGCATCTGCGGTATCGCTTCACGCATTGCATCCGGGCTACTGTTACGTCCGCTCTCTCCCCCGAGATCTGGAGGCGATCACTTGACGAGCGACTGGTTGACCATGACCGAGGCCGCGACCAGGACGGCTACGTATGGGGCGTCAAGTGGCAGGTGCTCTACCCCGGAATGAAGCTCGTGCCGGACTCAGCCGAAGCCCGCCGATGGTCTGGTGAACTCGGCCTTCCGTTCCACGAAGCGGTGATCGAGACGAACGGCCACAACATCTCCCTGGTCTTTTCTGACCTGAACGTGCAAGCCGTCGACCCTGGTTATGCGCCGTTCTTCGTGCCAGGCGGCGGACCGGACTTCAAGTTCTACATGTCGTAGGCGCCTCGCTCGACACCCAGCCGCAGACTGTCTTCAGGACACTAGAGCTCGGAGCAACGTCGGGCGATATCCTCAGCCGAGGCTCCAGAAGGAACATCCAGGTGAAAAGTGTACATATCGTCGCAGAAAGTCACTTCCGTGCTCCCGCGGACGAGCCCCCTGAACCAGGCCGCGAAGCGGATCGCCAGCTCGTCGTCACCATCCAGCTGAAGTCCCAGGCCGCTCTTGCCAGACCAGCATTCAATGCTTGAGTCACCCAGGACGTAGGTCCATCCGATGTCGCGCATCTCGGTTCTGCCCATTTCCGAGGCGGGCGCGAAGGTGGCGCCAGGCCAGTCAGCGGCAAGGCCATCCAGCAGAGACTTCCGTTCGACATGCCATCCGTCACCGGGCGCTTCGAAGAAGATGAGGTACTGCGGCACTTCACCCCTAACGTCCTGAGTCAGTAATGCGCTGCCAGTATCCGGCGGCAGTCTCAAGGATATCGTCGGCGGACCCGGCCCGGGAGAACCGCTTTTGGTCTCGCTATGAGCAGACCTGTGACAATAGTCCAGCGCCAATAACATCACCGGAGGACTAGCCATGTTCGACGACGCCATCGGGTTGCGGCCCGAGGAAGCAGCGCGATGGACCGCGCTGGTCGAGCAATGCCGACCTGTCCTCGCGAACGAAGGGATGGAGGCCGTTCAGACTCTGCTGGCCGAGTGCGGAACGAGTACCATCCACGCGATCGCCATCACCTGGACGTTGCTCGGCCGGGAAGAGATACCCCTGCGCGCCGCCATCGACGCCGTGACGACAAGCAAGGCCCGGGCAACTATCAGCGATGTCGGCTGAGCATCATAGATTACTCCGCACCGGTGTACCGCTGAGGATCGACTCTCGTGGAGCTGCCGTGCCGTGACGCTACCCTTCAAGCAGCCTTAGCATATCGCCTGGAAATGGCATCCCCCAAATCTTTAGATACCCTTCCTCCCCATACTCGCCAATCACCTCGTCGCCCATTCTCCGGACGGCAGCAATAAATCCTTCGACCGAAATGAGGCCAGCCAAAAGGACTTTTCCATCCATCCATTCGTGCCCTTCAGACTGCAGGTCTGGAAAGTGGATAACCTGCATATAAACTTCTCCTTGCTCGCCTCCCGAGAAGACCATTCGATACCCGCCAGGCTCCCCCAAGAAGTATGCGAGAGCAGAGCTGGATCCGACCTTAAGATCCACGGCGGCCCGCATCAGGCCACGAAGCGCATCCCCCAGATACGTAGTCCGCAACTCCACATACTGGCCACCAAGCTCCAGATAGCACCCGGCCGAGCCGGGACCGAGAAGCCTCCAGTTGAGATTCGGCGAGATCGCCTCCTCCATCACTCCACCTCACCTAGCCGGGAACGCGGTCCGAACCGACCTGTTCGTCAATTTGTTCGAATCAACCCATTGGTCCAGATAAGGGTCCCAGAAGAGATGGTTGCTGGTGGTGTGAATAATTGAGGCGGCCTGCGGCACTCCCGCCCGCAATTTAGGCTGACTGAGCTATCCATTCCTGAAGAATCTCAGACACCCCGGCCACCATCGTGGCCGTTTTCATGTTGAGAGGATTCGCAATAAGCGCCTCACTCAACACATTTGCAACCGCAGCAACGGTCTCCTTATCCAGATGGAGGGTCAGGAATAGCGCAGGATCTACAGCACTTCCCCCGACAGTCAACCCAGAGCGACCCGCCAGCGCAAGTAGCTCGTTTGCTTGCGTTTGACCTGTTCGTCCTCGCGTTCCGCCAACCGGGCACCGAAGTCGTCCACCGGATAAAAGCCCGAATCGAGGTAGCCAATGTCGGGCGCATGGCTGCCTCGGTCCGCGCAGTCGAGTTGCGGGGCCCTTGGTCCCCGTCGTTCGTCTCGACTGACGTGACAGTCGGCGGATTCCCCGAACTGCAGCCGACAGAGTTCCTCGTGTCGAACGGCATCGACTTCACAGTGCCTGACGAGACAGTCCGGGAGGCATTGAACCGACAGCCTCCCGTGGATCCTTTCGGTGATGAGATCCTGAAGACCCTGATGACGAAGAGCGAGACCCTGGTCCGCGGACGAGTCATCCGAGGCGACGGCCATACGTTCAATAACGCCAGGAAGACGGTCATCTTTTACCGCGACGAACCCTGGCCCGGATCCAAACCCGAGCAATAGCGAGGCACGGCACGGCGGCGAGGCGACACGCCCGACGACTATGCGCCGCCAACATCCTTTCGCCACCGTGAGTAATGCGAGACGCTGCAGGAAGCTCGCGCCCCGACTCAAGATCATTTCGGTTAAGCGTGTGTCAGATGCCCGCTCCTCCGGGTCGACCCGGCCCAGATGCCCCGGCTCGAAGAGATCTACGCCAACCTCGGCGGCCGGCTCCAGGAGGCCAGAGAACAAGGCTGGCTCGGCGAGGTCGCCGCGATCGAGACCACCCTGGCCGCCGCCAGGCAGAAACTGGAAGCCATGCGCAGCGTCAGCGCCAAGCCCGCCGTCACTCACCTCGGCATGCCCGACGTCCGTCCCGCCGCCGGGCGATCCAGCCCGGACCCGTGAGCTACTGCCCCTGCTCGGCAATCCAGGCGGTGACAGCCCCGCTCGGAACCGATCCCCCGGAGATCAGCGAGGCGAGTTCGCCCAGCGCCACCTCAAGATCATCCGACGACGCCAGGTCGTAGTGCTTATTGACGATCCAGCCGTCGCCCAGCCGGCCCGCCGCGAGCTCTGCCTCGCCGGTGATCCAGACGGTCATCTCCGCAAGCCACGCGACGGACTCGAACGTGCCCGCCACGACGGGCTTGCCATGGTTGGGCTCGACGGGCTTGACCTGCCACGCCACCCTGAGCGCGCTCCAGGTGTCGGACCTGGCCCGGACGCCCAAGGCGAACAGTTCGAGATCAAAGCTCACCTAGCGACTATCGCACGGTTACCGCACGCAACCTCGGCCGACACCGGCCATGACCAGATCCAGCAGACTGCCGCCAGCCGCAACACGCCCGGAATCGCCTGGCTTCAGATTTCCTCCATTACTCATCGTGAGCATCGACTGCCAACCTTCAATCAAGATCATTTCGGTTAATCCTGCATCCGATGCCCCCTCCTGAGAATCGACCCCGCCCAGCGCCACCGCCTGGAGGAGATCCGCGACAACCTCCACGCCCGCATCGCCGAAGCCGAACGCGAAGGCTGGACCGGCGAAGCCGAAGGACTCAAGGTCAGTCTCGCCGCCGCCACCAGCAAGCTCGCCCAGGCCGACGCAACCACCGCCCGCCGAGCCGAGCACGTCCACCTCGGCATCCCCGCCTACCGCGACATCGCCGCCA
This sequence comes from uncultured Actinomycetota bacterium, assembly GCA_963735315.1. Lineage (GTDB taxonomy): Bacteria > Actinomycetota > Actinomycetes > Streptosporangiales > Streptosporangiaceae > Trebonia. The sequence goes on along the minus strand of CAVTKQ010000004.1, from coordinate 27,656 downwards.
CCACCCTCACCGCAGAAGGCCCCCATGAACGCTGACAACCTCACCGCCGCCCTCCGCAACTGCGCCGCCGGCCTCTACCCGCTCGAAGCAGGCACCGAACTGCTCATCAGCAACGGCACGTTCCTCCACCGTGGCGACTTCACCACCCGGTTCACCACCTGCGGCACCAGCGGCGGCACCCCCATGGCCGCCATCGGCTGGGACGCCGCCATCACCGCCCTCGCCGCCGGCGGCCTCCCCTGCTCCGGCGTGGAACGGCGCATCCTCCAGCTTGCGGCCAGCCTCGCCGCCGGGACCCCCGTCAGCCTCCGCGACACCGTCACCGGACTCGACGACCACAACACCGCCCGGCTACTCACCGCAATACGCCACGCAACCGGAAAACTACCCGGCAACAGCAGACACCGTTAACCGTTCTTAGCCCAGAGAAGGTGAGCGAGCGGCCGACGCCCAAGTCGCCCACCGGTTCGATGTTTTCAGCGCCTCCGTTTGCCATATATTTCGCCGTGGGCCCACTCCACCGGCTTTAGAATAGGGGGTCCTGGGAGCTAGGCGGCATGCGCGGTTCCCTTCTCGGCACTTGCGCGCCTGGGCGAAGGATGCCCGCGTCGCCGACCAGTCGGTTATATGTAACCGAATCGACCGACATGGCCTGTGATACTTCCGCGATCATGTTCCGCAGAAATCCGATCGCCGCTTCCATGGCCGGGTCCTCGATAATTTGAACATTCCAGCGATTCCTGCCGTACACACGAATCGTGTCAGTATCGCGGTTTTCCATAAATGCTACGAGCGGCTCCAGGGCGTATTCGATCGCGATGGGCTTAGGTCGCTCTTCGGCCGATGCCGCTACTAGCCCCGCGTTCACGCAGATGAGGACGTCCTGTGCGTACGTGCTCCATGGGTGTTCGTCCGGTATCTCACTCACTAGCCGCTCCCTGATCTCTCTGTGATCTCCGGGAGCAGCCGATCCGCTCGCAAATTCCTCGATTATGGCTAGGGCCACGGGGAGGTCGGGAACGCTCCACCTCCCGCCGCTCCGCTGCTCGACCTTCTCGAGCAGCGGAGCCAGGGCGCGGCCGCACACACCGAATGTCGCAGCCATACCTTGTGCCGTAGCGTCCTTGAGGGCCTCGGCAAGATGGTTTATCTCGGCGTTGAGGCCACGTGTAGGTCCGGTCAATTATGCTCGATTCCGATATTATCCATCTGTCCGGCGCAGTCATGGCTTTCCGGGCCGCATGCTCCTTGGTTGTCGGAAGCGACTCGCCTGAGCGGCCATAGCGTACCCTGGTTGTCCTGCATCAGCTCTTCTTCCGCATGCATGCCATTGACGTTGGGCACTATGCGGATTCCAAGATCGTCCGCCGCCGCTTGCATTCCCATATCAAACCTATTACTCGACCCGGCGGTCAGGTTGCCCGCGTCATCTTGTCCGACAGCGATTACCCGGCTGCTGATCGCGATGTTATCGTTTCCTGACATTCGGATTTGCCGGGCATACGACTTCAGAGTGGGGATGTCGCACGCTTTATTGACGTTGTGGACGAGCACCGCTGTGACTCCATGCTCGTCGACATGATGGTACGCGCTTCCGCCGCCGCTTTCTTCAGGCAACACGTAGAAGTCGTGGTCGTTGTTGCCGGGGACGGTGAGGTCCCACATCCACCCGTCGTGGACCTTGGGGGTGGTGCCGCCGTCGGCGGTGGCAAGGCTGCCGTCGGGGGTCTTGAGGTGCTCGCCTTTCGATAGTTTGTTCGATGCAATCCATTGGTGTCAGATAAGGAGTGTTGACTGGACTAACGGGTTCTGGGTCATCAACCTCCGGACACTCCGGGACGGCGGTGATTACGGTCGGGTCCCGTGACGAGAGAAGAGACAGACTCGGCCCGGGATCTCGGATCGCTGGTGGTTCCCGCAGCAGGGGCGCTTGTCGAGACCGGGGATCTGTGGGAGCCGTACTACCTGAGCGGCCCGGGCGGCGGGCGTGTCGTGCCGGTGTCGGAGTTCCTGCGGGACCTGCAGGCGACCGGGCGGCCCGCGACGACGCAGCGGTCGTATGCGCTGGCGCTGCTGCGCTGGTTCCGGTTCACGTGGGCCGTGGATGTCCCGTGGGACCAGGCGACGAGGGTCGAGGCCCGGGACTTCTGCCGGTACCTCCAGCTCGCCGGCAAGCCCGGCGGACAGCCGGCCGCGGCCAAGATGGTGCCGGGGAAGCGGCCGTCGTCGGCTGGGTTCGCGCCGTCGACAGTTGCGCACTGCGAGACGGTCTGCCGCGGCTTCTACGCCTATCACCTGGAGGCCGGGACCGGGCCGATCGTGAACCCGTTCCCGCTGGCCCGGCCGGGTCGGGCGCACGCGCACCACAACCCGATGGAGGCGTTCCCGAAGCAGAAGGCGGGCCTGTTCCGCCCGAAGGTCCCGCAAAGGGTTCCGAAGCAGATCCCGGACGCGGTGTTCAACGAGCTGTTCGCCCGGCTTGGCTCGCACCGGGACCGGGCCCTGGTCGCGTTCTGGGTGTCCGCCGGCGCCCGGGCGTCGGAGCTTCTCAGCGTTACCCGCTCGGGGGCCGATCCCGGGCCAGCAGCTCATCACCGTGATCCGCAAGGGCTCGCGGGCGATCCAGCAGCTCCCGGCGTCGCCGGACGCGTTCGTGTGGCTGCGGCTCTACCAGCAGGAGGTGCACGGGCTGGTGCCCGCCGGGCCAGACGACCCGCTGTGGTGGACGCTGCGGCGGCCGTTCCGGCCGCTGACCTACGACACCGCCCGAAAGATGTTCGACCGCGCCAACGACGCCGCTCGGGACCGGGTGGACGCTGCACTCCCTCCGGCACACCGCGGCCTACCGCCTGGCCCGCGACCCGGACATGCCGATCACCGACGTGCAGTGGGTCCTCGGCCATGCCCTGCTGTCGACCACGCAGATCTACGTCGTCCCGACCGCCGAGGACGTCATCGAGGCCACGCTGGCCCACCACCGGCGGCGGGCGGAGCCCAGGCCCGCTCCTCCCGAGCCGGCGCCGGGCTACCGGCCGGAGAGCCTGGACGTGCTGTTCGGGAAGGGCCGCTGGTGACCGCCCCGGTGACCGCCGCGACGCAGGCCCCGCCGCGGCGGCTCAGCGCCGAGGCCCTGGCGGTGATGGAAAGGTTCCCGCCCCGCCCGGTCCCGGCGTCCTGGGCAGCGACGGCCGCGGACCGGTTCACGGTGATGCGGCGGATGCTCGCCCCGCCGTTCGTCCCCGAGGGGGCCGGCATCCGGGACTGGCGGAAGCTGTCCATGCTGAAGATCCTCGACTGGCTCGAACTGCACCCCGGAGCGACGTGGCAGCAGCGCTGGGACGCCTCGCGGCGCCGAGACCGACCAGACCGCGGACTGGCGCGACCAGATGCTGGCCAGCCTGGAGGCCGCCGGCAACTACGGCACCTGGGCAGGGGAACTGCGCCGCAGGCTCGGCACCGGGCTGGCCCAGCTGATCGGCGGCGACGTCATCCGCCCCGGGCTGCCCTGGCTGCTGGCCACCACCTCCCCGGCCCGGGTCGCCGCCGAGATGGGCCGGGTCCGCGACCCCGCCGGCATCACCGGCCCTGAAGGCGCTGCGGGAAGCCGCCGGCACCGGGCACGCCACGTTCGACCCGGCGGTCGAGCGGATCGGCCTGATCATGGCGGCCAAAGGCGGCCTCGTCGCCGACATCACCCCCGGCGACTGCATCGAGCTGCTCGACTGCGCCCTGGCCGTTTTCACCCGCAAGCCCCACACCAACAACCGGCACAGCTCGTTCTTCTACCAGCTCCTGCACACCGCCGGGGCCTTCCCGCCCGGCGCCCCGGCCACGGTGCGGATGATCAGCACCAAGTTCGCCGGGCCGCTCACCCCCGAGCAGATGATCGGCCGCTACGACATCGCCTGCCAGCCCGTCCGCGACCTGCTCGTGGACTACCTGCGCGAGCGTCAGCCCGGCATCGACTACAGCTCCCTCAACCAGCTCGCCGGTGCCCTCGGGCTGCGGCTCTGGAAAGACCTGGAGATCCACCATCCCGGCATCAGCTCCCTGCACCTGCCGCCCGATGTCGCCGCCGCCTGGAAGCAGCGGCTCCAGGTCAGGACCGTCCGCACGCCCGACGGCGGCGAGCAGCTCATCGCCAGGGAATCAGCCGACGACGTCCTGATGATCATCCGCGGGTTCTACCTCGACCTCGCCCAGTGGGCCCTGGACGACCCCGCCCGCTGGGGACCGTGGGCCGTGCCCTGCCCCATCCGCGGCAGCGACATCCAGTACAAGAAGCAGGTCCGCCGGACCAAGGCCCGCATGGACGCCCGGACCCGCGAGCGGCTCCCCGCCCTGCCCGCCCTCGCCGCCGCCGCCGACCGCAACCGCAAGGACGCCGCCGCCCGGCTGGCCGCCGCCCGCGCGGCCGCGCCCGGCGAGACGTTCACCGCCGGCGGCCAGCAGCTCCGCCGGGCCCTCCTGGCCCAGCCGTCCCCCCGCACCTGGGCCGAGGACCCCGCCAGCGGGGAACGGCGGGACCTGACCCGCGAGGAAGACCACGCGTTCTGGGCCTGGGCCGTCATCGAGGTCCTGCGCCACACCGGCATCCGCGTCGAGGAACTCACCGAGCTGTCGCACCACAGCCTGGTCCAGTACCGCCTCCCCGCCACCGGCGAGCTCGTCCCCCTGCTGGCCATCGCCCCGTCCAAGACCGACGCCGAACGGCTCCTCGTCATCAGCCCCGAACTCGCCGACGCCCTGTCCGCGATCATCACCCGCATCCGCCGCCCCGACGGGACCGTCCCGCTCGCCGCCGCCTACGACACCCACGAGCGCACCTGGAACCCGCCCATGCCCCTGCTGTTCCAGCGGCCCGCCGGCCTGGAGAACCGGCCCATCGCCATCGGCAGCATCCGCGACCTCCTCACCAGCGCGCTCGCCGGCGCCGGCATCACCGGCACCGACGGCAAGCCCCTCATCTTCAAGCCCCACGACTTCCGCAGGATCTTCACCACCGACGCCATCCTCAACGGCATGCCGCCCCACATCGCCCAGCTCATCCTCGGCCACCACGACATCAACACCACCATGGGCTACAAGGCCGTCTACCCCGAAGAGGCCATCAACGGCCACCGCGCCTTCATCGCCCGCCGCCGCCAGCTCCGCCCCAGCGAGGAATACCGCTCACCCACCGACACCGAATGGGACGAGTTCCTCGGCCACTTCGAGCGCCGCAAGCGTCGCCCTCGGCGACTGCGGACGCGCCTACGCCACCAGCTGCATCCACGAGCACTCCTGCATCCGATGCCCCATGCTCCGCATCGACCCCGCCCAGCGCCACCGCCTCGAAGAGATCCGCGACAACCTCCTGGCCCGCATCGCCGAGGCCGAACGCGAAGGCTGGACCGGCGAAGCCGAAGGACTCAAGGTCAGCCTCGCCGCCGCCAACAACAAAATCGCCCAGGCCGACCTGACCGCCGCCCGCCGCGCCGAGGCCGTCAGCCTCGGCATCCCCGCCTACCGCGACATCGCCGCCGCACCCTGTCCACCCCGGGAGACCCCCATGACCACTGACGACCTCACCGCCGCCCTCCAGCGCCTGCGCCGCCGGACTCTACCCCCTCGAAGCCGGCAGTCGCCCTGCTCATCGGCAACGGCACGTTCCTGCACCGCGACGACTTCACCAGCAGGTTCATCACAGCACGGCACCAGCGACGGCACCCCGATGGCCGCCATCGACTGGGACGCCGCCATCACCGCCCTGCACAGCTGGCGAACTACCCTGCTCCGGCGGCGAACGCCGCATCCTCCAGCTATCAGCCAGCCTCGCCGCAGGCATCCCCGTCGGCCTCCGCGACACCGTCACCGGCCTCGACGACCCAACACCGCCGACTGCTCACCGCCATCCGCCACGCAGCCGGGAAACGACCGTGAACAGGTTTCGATGGCACTGCTACTTCTTCTCAACTCCCGAGATTCCGCCTAGCGCCATCGAGAAGATTCGGACGAGCGCCTTCCTGACATCCGGGTCCCTGTCGAGCCGATCCAGCGATTCGAGTCGCGCAAGATCGAGGTCGATTGTCGCCAGCCCTCCAGAAGCTGCACCATCCACGGCCGAAAAGAGGAGCAGGCACCGGTACGAGCGGATAACTCCCGCCCGCTTCTCCCGCATAAGTGTCTGGAGAACTGCGTCCTGCTCTCTTGCCTGGCCGCGAAGCGCATCCACCGAGGTCCATCGAGTAGCAAACCCCAGCCTCTCTGCGTCCGACTGGATCTCAAGCAGCGTATTGAAATCGACCAGGCAGATACGGAAGTCTGGGTCGGACGGACGAATCATCGACATCGCAACATCACCCATCACCAAGCACTTGGATCATGATCGGCGTCTCCGGGTCGATGCGCCCGTCACCCACCCGCGTCAGGAGTTCGTCCATGCGGTGATTCCCTCCAATGATCCGTCCCTCCTGAGAGACGACAATCCCCTCTCCTTCATCGGCGTTATTGATGCTGCCCAGAAGATCGTCATTGCTGAGCATCTCGTCGATACCACTGCGACGCTGGATCGCGAGTCGACTGGCCCTGAGTGTACTTCCCGGGCGAGATCGCCAGCCCTCTCGGTGCGTGTCGAATAGTCCGGAGTCCCGTCGCCGCAGTTGTGAACGAGGACCGCTGCTGCGGCAACTGCGCGGACTACGTAGAAGTCGTGGTCGTTGTTGCCGGGGACGGTCAGGTCCCACATCCAGCCGTCGTGGACGGCCGGGACGGAGCCGCCGACTACGACCGCCGACTGGCCGTCCGGCGTCTTGAGATGCATGCCCGGTTTGAGGCTGTTTGCCGGAATCCAGCCGTAGTCCAGTTAAGGGTCCCAGAACAGGTGGTTGGAGGTGGTGTGGATGACCTCGGTGCCCTGGCCGGTCTTGACCTTCAGGTCGTAGAGGTCGGTGTCGTGGTGGACCAGGACCGCGGTCACCGCCTCCGGCTGGTCCTTGCCCGTCTTGGTGTCCGTGGCGAGGACCTTGTCACCGGCCTTCAGCGCGCTGATCGGCACCGCCTTGCCGCTGGCCAGCAGCACCAGCGTCCCCGCCGTGAAGCTCCGCCCGCCGACTCCCGGGCACGACGACGGGTCCTCGCCCGCCGGGTCCTCGCCGGCCTGGCCCGCGCCGGCACCCTCGACGTCAGCCGCGCCCTCCGAGGCCGCGCCCTCGGCGCCCGAGCTAGCCGCCGCCTCGGCGCCCTCAGCGCCCATGTCGGCCACCAGCGCGCCCACGTCCGCGGCCTCCGCCGCGTCCGTCAGCGGGTCAAGCCCGAGCTGCAGCACGTTCGCCACCGTCAGCGCCACCGCGCCGACCACCATGCCGATCTGCAGCAGCCCCTGCCAGTGCGCCTCGATGACCGACAGGTCATCGGTCAGCGCCAGCGGCGCCAGCATCGGCAACGCCACCGCGGCCAGCGCCAGCGCCGCCTGGCCCACTCCCGACCGCGCCGCCGTGCTCACCGCCGACGCGGCATCCTTCGCCGCCGACTCGGCCTGCGCCGCCGCCGAGATAACGGTCTTCGTCACCGCCTTGGCCGCCGTCGTGACGGTCTTGGCCACGGTCTTGGCGGCCGTCGTGACCTTCTTGGCTACCGTCTTAGCCGCCGTCGTGACGGTCTTGGCCACCGTTTTGACCGCCGTTGTGACCTTTTTCGCCGCCGTCTTGACGGCCGTGGTCACGGTCTTGGTCACCGCCTTGGCGGCTGTCGTGACGGTCTTAGCCACCGATTTCGCCGCCGAGGTGACCGTCTTGGCCACCGTCTTCGCGGCGTCTACGACCTTCGTGGCCACGGTCGTCACCGTCCGCGCCGCGGCCGCCCGCACCGCCTCGGCCACCGCGACGGTATAACTCGCGGCGGTCGACACGACCGCCGTGGCGGCGTGCACCACCGTCTTCACCGCCGAGGTCACCGCGCTCACCACCGAGCACAAGAAGCAGTGCCCGGACGGGTCGGTCAGGTCAAGCGGGTCGTCCGCCGCGTAGGCGAACGGGTTCCCCGCCGCCGAGTCCGGGTACCGGCGGCACCTGCACCGTGTCCGCCGAGGTGAAGTCCCCCGCCGCCGGGTCGTACCAGCGGGCCCCCATCAGGTCCTTCCCGCTGGCCGGGTCCGACCAGGCCGACTGGTAGCCCAGCAGCCCCGACACCGAGCCCGGTCGTCGCGGTGACCGTGCCCCACGGGTCGTACGCCTTCGACCCGGACACCGACGTGCCCGCCGCGGTGAACTGGCCGACCACGTCACCGTGCGAGTTCGTCAGCGCCAGCACTCCCTGCGACGCCGCCGCCGTCGCCACGCCGATCCCGGCCAGGACGCTGCCCGACGGGTCCCACGTGTAGGTCGACGATCCCGTCGGACGCGATCGTGCCGCCGGCGCCGGCGTAGGAGAACGCGTACCGGGCCCCCGGCGGCCGGCGTCGGCGGTCAGCCGGCCCAGCGCGTCGTAGGCGTAGGAGCGGGTCCCGGCGGTCGCCTGGTCGCCGTAGGCGTCGAACGTCACCGCCAGCGGGCCGCCGGACGCCGGCTCGGCCGACGGCGTGCCCCGCGCGGTGTAGGTGTAGCTGCTGGTCCCGTCGGAGGTCAGCTCGTCGCGGGCGTCGTAGGTGTAGGTCTTCGCCCCGTCCTGGGTCAGGTTCCCGTTCGGCGTCGTAGCCGTACTGGCGTCGTGGTCGTGCCGTTGTTCCACGAGGTCAGCCGGCCCGCCTCGTCGTAGGTGTAGGTGCTCGACGCCGGCCCGGCCAGGCCCGCGGCTGTCTCGGAGGTGATCACGCCGTCGGCGTTGTAGCCGTAGCCGACCGACGCGATGGTGGTGCCGGAGGAGGTCTTCAGCGTGTCGGAGGTCAGCCGGTGCTGGCTGTCGTAGCCGAACGACTGGGTGTCCTTCCCCGTCCCGTAGGAGATCCCCGTCACCTGGGAGTCGGCGTTGTAGGAGTAGGTCGCCGTGGTCCCGGTGGCCGGGTCGGCCAGGGTCGCCAGCCGGTCCGCGTTGTCGTAGGTGTAGGACGGTGGTGCCGGCCGCGTCCGCGACCGACGTGACCAGCCCGTCCCCGTTGTAGCCGAGCGTCGTCGACCCGGCCGATCCCGCCGCGGTCAGCAGCAGGCCGCGGTCGTCGTAGGTGAACGACTCGCTGGTCGCGTTCGACCCGGTGGCCGCCGTGTTCGTCGTGGTCGCCGAGGTCAGGTCGCCGGCCGGGTCGTAGCCGAACGTCCGCGTCGGCGTGGCCGCGTCGGCCCCGGTCCCGGACTGGCCGGTCAGCTCGCCGAGGTTGTTGTAGGTGTTGGTGATCGTCACGCCGCCCGGCTCGGTCTCCGTGACCGGGTTGCCGTCGGCGTCGTAGGCGGTGGTGAACGTCGAGTTCGCGCGTGGTGGTGTACGCGCTGGTGGACGGCTCGACCCGGGACTCCTGCAGCCCCCAGGAGTTGTAGGTGTCCCACCACTGGTTGCCCTTGCCGTCGGTGTACCGGGTCTGGTTGCCCGCCGCGTCGTAGCCGAACGACGTGGTGATGCCGCTGGTCGCGGAGACCGGCTGGACCTCCTGGGTCAGCATCCCGGTCGGGTCGTAGGTGAACGTGGTGCTGTTCCCGGCGGCGTCGGTGGCCGACAGCTGGTCGCCCTCGCCGTCGTACGCCGCCGACGTGGTGGACAGGGTGGTGCCGGACGCGTCGAGTTCGCTGGACGGAGACGGGGTTGCCCGCGCCGTCGTAGCCGGTCGCTGTCGCGGTGCCGTCGGGGTAGGTGACCTTCGTCCTGCCGGCCGAGCGCGTCGTACGCGTACGAGGTGGTGTCGCCGGCCCCGTCGGTGACCGAGGTCACTTCTCCGGCCGCGTCGTAGGAGTAGGAGGTGGTCACCCCGTCCGGGCTGGTCTGCTGGGACAGCCAGCCGCCGCCGGTGTCGGGCCGGTGTCGTCGTAGGAGTAGTTCGTGGTGTAGCGGCGGCGGTGCCCGACCCGGTGGACCGCTCGACCTGGGTCGAGGTCGACCGCCGGCCCAGGTAGTCGTAGGTGGACTCGGTCACCGCCCCGGTCGGGCCGGTCACCGACAGCGGCTCGCCGTCCGTTGTCGTAGGCGGTCGTGGTGACGCTGTTGTCCGGCGCGGTCACGGTGACCTGGTCGCCGAGCTGGTCGTAGCCGTAGCTGGTGGTGTTGTTCAGCCCGTCGGTCGTCGGAGGTGACCAGGCCGTCGCCGTCGTAGGCGGTGGTGTCGACCGCGGTGACCGGCGACCCGCCCGGCGGGGTGTACGGCGGCAGGGTCTGCGATACCTGGCGGCCGTCGGCGTCGTAGCCGTAGGTGGTGACGTTGCCGTCCGGGTCCTTGGTCTCCGCCTTGTCGCCGAAGGTGTCGTAGCCGGTGCGTGGTGACCGGGTGGGCGGTCGACCGCGCTGTCTCCGTAGGTCTCGGCGGTGACCGCCGGGGCGGTGGTCACCGCGAGCTGGCCCGCCTCGTCGTAGGTGTAGCTGGTGACCGCGCCGTCCGGGTCGGTCATCGAGGTGGGCAGGCCCCGCTGGTCCCGGGTCCAGCGTCGTGGTCAGCGTGGCTGGTGGTGATGTCGCCGCCGTCGCTGCTGCCGTACAGCGTGCCGCACCTCGGCCGCCGACAGCGCCCGCGGGTAGACCTGCACGTCGGCGGCCTGCCCGTCGAACCAGTCGCCCTGCGCGCCGTCCGGCCTTGGCGCTGCCGATGGTGAACGGCCCGTGCGCGGCGATCGGGCGTGGTGTCGGTCGCGGTGCCGGCGGCGGTGCCCGTTGACGTACAGGGTCATCGTGCCGCTGTTCGCGTTGTAGGTGCCGGCCAGGAACGTCCAGGTCCCGGTGGCCGCGGTCGCGTTCGGCCCCGAGCCGGCCACCGCCGCGACGGGCCGGCGGTGTCGGTCAGCGGCCGGGCGAACTGCCAGTCCCCGGTGCCCGGGTCGTACCGCAGCGTGAACCCGCTGGCGGTCCCGGCCGCCTGCGACGCCACCGCCTGGTCAGCTGCCGGTGGTGCCGGTCAGGTTGACCCAGCGCGGCCACCGTGAACGACCCGGTGGTGTCCAGCACCGGGCCGGCCGTCGTGACCTGGCTGCCCGAGGTGCCGGAGAACGTGCCCTCGCTGCCGTCCCAGGTCACCCCGGACGCCGTGGCCGGCTGCCCGCCGCTGATCCGGTCCGGCACCGCCGTGCCGGACGACTGGGACAGGTTGTACCAGGCCACCGGGCCGCCCGAGCCCGGGTCGGTCACGCTCTGCGAGAGCACGTTCCCGGCCGGGTCGTAGGTGTACGACGTCGTCTGCGTACGCCCCGTCCGGGCCGCTTCTGGGTGACGCTGGCCTGCTGGTCGTCGGGGGTGTAGGTGACGGACGTGGTCCGGTCCAGGCCGGAGGGGTCGAGTGACCTGCTGCGGTCACCCGGCCGGCGGCGTCGACGCGTGTAGGTGGTGTCGGTCGCCCCGTTGTTCGTCCACTGCTCGATGAGGTTGCCCGGCGCCGTCGTAGGCAGTTCCACTCGGTGGTGAAGTTGCTGCCGACCAGTCCGGCGGCTGCGCCACCACGATCCCGGCCAGCAGCCCGTTGTCGGTGTAGTAGTAGTTGGTCACCGGCCCATCGCGTCGGTCACCGTGCGCCAGCCGGCCCGCCGGGTCGTAGGCCCGGGACTCCTCCGGCAGCGGGGCCGCGCGCCTGGGAGCCGGGCGGGGAGCCGGTGTAGTTCTCCAGCGTGGTGGTCAGCAGGTGCCCGTCGCCGTCGTAGGCGTAGTCGGTGACGTTGCCGTCCGGGTCGGTCTGCGAGGCCATGTTCCCGTACGCGTCGTAGGTGTACGTCGTCTGCGCGCCGGCCGGGTCGGTCTCCGACGCCAGCTGGTCGTAGCCGTTGTAGGTGCGGGTGGCGGTGCGGGAGGCGTCCTGGCCGGTCAGGTCGGTGACCACCTGGGACGGTGACGTCCCCGTCGGCGTCGTAGCTGGTGGTGGTCTGCGCGGTGTGCACCGCGCCGGTCACCCGGTTGGTCACCGCGGGGTCGGTCTCGGTGGCCAGGTCGCCGTTCGCGTCGTAGGTGTAGGTGGTGACCAGCCCGGTCGGGTAGGTGTCGGAGTAGACGGTCTGGCTGGTCTTGCGGCCGAGCCCGTCGTAGGTGTACACGGTCCGCTGCCCGTCGGGGTCGGTGACCTGCGCCACGTCCCCGTCGGCGTAGTACAGCGTGGTGGTGACCGCGCCGCCCGGCGTGGTCTCCTGGTAGGGCAGCCCCTTCGGCGGCACCGCGCCCTGGTAGCCGCCGGCGCTGGTGGTGCCGTCGGTGTAGGCGTAGCTGGTGGTCCGGCCGGACGGGTAACCCGGTCACCGGCGGGGTGGTGACCCCGGTCAGGTCGCCGAGCGGAGTCGTAGGTGTAGGTGCGTCTGGTAGGTGGTGTCGGTGGCGGACGCGGACCGGCCGTCGGCGTAGGTCAGCACCAGGTCGTTGCGCGGGTCCGGGGTCAGCTGCGTCGTGGTCGTGTCGTCGGGGTAGTAGGTCCAGTAGGAGGTGGAGCACTCGGTGTCCGCCTGGTCCTGGCAGGTCGTCTCCGACACCAGGTTGCCGCGCGGGTCGTACCCGGTCTGGGTGATGTCGCCGTCGGGGTCGGTGACCGAGGCCGGGAACCCGCCGGTGTCGTAGCCGTAGCCGGTGATGCCGCCCTCGGCGTTGGTCGACGACAGCTCCCGGCCGCCGTTGAGCAGGTCGTAGGTGTACGTGAGCGTGTTGTCGCCGGGGTCGGTGACGGTGCTTACCTGGACCGGGGTCAGCCCGGTGGCGTACTGCACGGTGTTCCACTGGCCGCTCACCTGCGCGGCGGACAGCTGGTAGGGGTACCAGGCCAGCTCGGCGAGGTTCCCGTTGAACCAGCGGTCGGTCACGGTCGTGGAGGAGGCATGTCGGGCCAGGCCCCGCCGGTGAAGCCGGCGCCGGCCGCCGACGTTCGTCCACGGCTCGCTGCGCCACGCTCCCGGAGATGGTCGCCTGCGAGCGTCCCGTCGACGTACAGCGACTGGGAGCTGGTCCCGGCCGCGAGCACCGCGTAGTGCCACTTGCCGTCGTTGACCGCCGCGTGCGAGACTGCGCGGTGGTGGTGTTGCCGTCGTAGAACTCGCCGTTCAGCTTCCCGTCCTGGCCGATGTACAGCACCGGGTCGTAGTGGCACGGCGCCGACGCCGGTGACCGGGCCGCGTCTCCTCGGAGTACAGCACCTGGCTGGTCCCGGTGGTCTTGAACCACAGCCCGACGGTGCCCGGCGCGCCCGAGGCGGTGTCGGACAGCGGCATGTCGAGGTAGGAGCTGGTCCCGTTGAACGACGTCGACCGGCTGGTCGGCGAACGGCCCGCCGGTCACTCCCTCGGTCACGTTGTTGTAGGTCGCCGGCTGTCGAGCAGGCGCAGTTGTAGACGCTGTCGGCCGGCCTGGGTGGCGCCGGTGTCGTTCAGCCGGTAGTAGTCGCGGGGTGCGCGCCCAGGACCGAGGCGACCCAGCACCTGGCTGGAGCCCTTGGCCGTGGGCGGGTTCAGCTGCCAGGTGCCGCCGTTGCTGTCGGTGTCGCTGGTGACCCGGCTGGTCAGCGGGTCGTAGCTGACCTGGGCGTACGACGCTGCCCGACGGGCGGGTCAGCTTGGTCAGCAGCGCGGCCTGGTGCGTGCCCGCGGCGTACATGGCCTGCACCTCGGCCGGGGTGACCTGCCGGTTCCAGATGGCCACGTCGGAGATGTCGCCGACGAAGCCGTAGGCGTAACCGGTGTTGTTGCCTGAGGTGTTGTAGTGCGGCTCGTCGGGCCAGCCGCCGCCGAGGAACCCGGCGCCGACGTAGTCGTTGATCTGGGCCTGGCTGGCGAACCCCGTGGACAGCGTGCCGATCTGCTGCCCGTCCAGGTACAGCCACTGGCCGCTGGCGGTGTCGGCCAGCACCGCGTTGTGCCACTGCCCGTTGTCGACCGCGGACGAGGACGTCATCACGTCGGAGGCGTTGCCGTCCCAGAACGCGCCGACGAGCTTCCCGTCGTTGCCGACGTACAGCTCGCGGGCTGTAGTTGCCGGTCGTGGACCCGGCCGGGCCGCTGGCCGATGATGCCCACAGCACCCCGTCGACGGTGGTGGTCTTGAACCACAGCGAGATGCTCTGGTACTGCGCCGCCGTGACCAGGTTCGGCGGCAGCGTCACGTACGACGACGACCCGGTGAAGTACGCGGCCTTGGCCGCCGAGCCGGCCAGCGGTCCGGCGTCCTGGCCGAGCGTCACCGCGTTATAGGTAGCGTTGTCGGCGCCCTCGTTGGCCAGCACCGAGCTGGCGGCGGTGCCGCCGGACGTCTCGTCCAGCCGCCAGTACGAGTGCGGGCCGGAGTCGAGCACCGCGTCCGGGTAGTCCGACCCGGAGGTGTAGGTGTAGGCCGTGCACACGGTGGTGGACGCGGGCGGGCACGCCGCCGACAGCTGGTCAGCCGGAGTAGTTGTAGGTCCAGTTCTGCGCCGTCGCGGCGTTCCCGGCCGTGGCGTCGGGGGTGACCACGGAGGTCACGTGCGCGTAGCTGGCGCCGGACGGGGTGCGTCCAGGTGATGGTCAGCGTCCGGCCCGACGCGGAGGTGATCGGTGGTGACCTGGCCGGAGCCGTTGTAGGTGAACGTCTCGGCGCGGCCCAGCGCGTCGGTGATCGAGGTGATCCCGTAGGCCCCGGAGCCGAGCGACTGGGTGAACTTGTAGACGGTGTCGTTCTTGTCGGTCAGGGTGAACCCGCCGCCGGTCACCGGGGCCAGGGTGGCGAACCGGCCCGGCGGCGGCGAGTACGTCGCCCGTCGGCGTTCAGGCCGAACCCGACCTCCTCCCCGTCGGGGTAGGTCACCACCTGCGTCGCCGTCGTCCCCGTGCCGCCGTTCTCCCCCGGGCTGACCTTCATGTCCAGCACCGACGACCAGCCGGCGCCGAACGCACCCGACAGCCGCGGGTCGGTGCTGTTGTAGTCGCGGGTGATCGTCCAGCGCCGGGCCGCACCGTGGCACCTGCGCGTCGGTCGCCGACGTGGTCCAGTTCCCGGTCTGCGGGTTGAAGCCGGGGCCCGGCCGGGTTCTGCGACAGCTGCGAGGTGATCAGCGGCTGCGGCACCGCGGTGGTGAAGTAGTCCGGCTGCGGGTTCGGCGAGTACAGGGCGCCGTCGTAGGCCTGCACCGTCCAGTAGTAGCGTCTGGCCCCAGGCCAGGTCCCCGGCCGGCACCGTCCAGTCCCCCGACGGAGACGAGGCCGGAGTTGTCGATCGGGGTGCCGGACGAGGTGTAGAGGGAGAACTTGTACTGCGGCGTGGCGTCCGGGTAGCTGTCCGCGTCGGCTCGCGGACGCGATCAGCTCCGGGGTCAGCGTCGGGGAGTTGTAGTTGTCCGGCGGGTACTGCGAGTTCACCTGCGGCGCGACGTCGGAGGCCGTGGTGGTGTAGGTCAGCTGCAGGTACGGCCGGCAGTCCCCGGTGCAGTCGCCGCCCTGGGTGGCGGCGACGTTGCTGTCGTTGTAGGAGTCGAACTGCTTCCACATCGCCGAGTTGGTCAGCGACGTGACGACGGCGAAGCCGTAGTTGGGGGCCGAGTTCGCCGTCCACTGGTTCAGCAGCCCGAGGCCGGCGGAGTTGAACGGCGAGCGTCAGCCACCCGCCCTGTCCCCAGCAGCCCGGAGGTGTTCGAGCACGCGTGCGCCGGCGCTGTGCCGGACCACTGGGCGTCCAGCGTCCCGTACGGCGGGCCCGGGGTAGGTCAGCGACTGCGACGGCGACCAGCGACGACGTGACCTGGTAGGCGGCCGACCGAGGCGGCGGTGGTGCACTGGCTGGCGTAGGCGTCGAAGAGCTTCAGCGACGCCGACGTGAGGTGGGCGTTCGCGAAGTTCGATCCCACCTCGGAGAAATCCAGCAAGGCGATGTCGCTGTAGGTGTTGCCCCCGCTGGTCGTCGTGCCCGACCGCAGGAGCGTCGCGCCGCTGTTGTTCGCCGGTCTGCGCCGTGCCGTTCACCGACTGGGTGAGCGTCGATCCCTGCGTGTCCAGCGTGACGGTCGGGTCCACCGTCACCGGGAACACCCGGCCCGGCGCGTTCAGCCACGCCGGGTCCAGGTTCATCTGCAGCGCGGTGACGCCGTTCGCGGTCACCAGCTGGTAGGTGAGCTGGGAAGTGGCCTGCGAGCCCGGGTCCGCCAGGTTCACCGGGCCCGAGCGTGGCGGTCGCGGGCGGGATCACCCCGACGACCTTCCCCGTGGCGTCGGCCAGGTCCACCGTGCCGCCGTCCAGCGAGGCGGTCAGCCCCTTCAGGGTCAGCGGGAACGTCCACGACGTTCCCGCCGCCGCCGAGGCCAGGGTCAGCGACTCGCTCATCCCGTCCGGCGTCGCCGTCTCGGTCACGTCGGTGCCCGGCAGGATCCCCGGGTAGGTCACCGAGCTCCCGCTGGCCGAGGCGGCCACGTTCGCCGCGCCCGGCCAGCGAGAACGACACCTGCTGCGACCCGTCGGCGCTGGCCAGCGTGCCCAGGGCCTTGTCGCTGCCCGACGCCGCGAAGCTCACCGCCAGCGCGTTCGCCTTCTCCCGCCACCGGCCGGCCGGCCCCGGCGCCAGGGTCGGGTCGATCGGCGCCCACGACCCGGACGACGTCTGGTAGTTGACCGGCGCGGACCACACCTTGCGGGTGTAGGACCCGTCCGCGTTCTTGTACAGGTCCGTCTGCGCCGTCGTCCCCGACTGGTCGAGCGTGCTGGTGGCCGGGTCGAACCCCCGCGCCGGCGAGCCGGACGTGAACGTCCCGGACGCCGACGCCGGCGGCGCGTGCGCGGCCCACGGCGGCAACTGCCCCTTGCCCGTGCCGGGCGCGTGCCCGGTCGACGTGCTTCAGGCCCCGGGTGGCCGAGGCCGGCACCAGGTGCTTGCCGCCCGCGGCGGTCCCGCGCCTGCTGGACCGGGCACCGTCGGCGCGGGCGCGGCGTCGCGCGTCACCCAGTCGGCCAGCCGCACGACCCCGGATCGCACCGACGACGCGATCGGCACGTCCAGGTGCTGCCCGCCCGCCCCGGACGGCCACGCCAGCGGCACCGCCAGCGCCAGCATCCCCGTCCCGGTCGCCACCCGGCGCACCCGGCGGCCCAGCCGCCGCAGCCAGACCCGATCGCCATCCGTTACCCGACAGCCACGCACCGCGCACGCCAGCTCCCAGCCAGAACTAAGGAAACGTCAAAGGTTAAGGAATGCCTAAGAGACCCTGGAGGAACCCTGGGAATGTCCTGGGAAAACTGAGGATCACAAACGCAGCAAAGCGTGCCATATGCCACACGCTCCGCGCAATACCCCACAAGCCACTAACGCTAATGAGATTGTAGACTAACCAAAAGTTACGAATTTGCGGTCTTGCGACCACCGCCGGGGCGTGAGATCTTTGCTGCGTTTCGTGTTCGTCAAGTCACCGAAGCCGAAGAGAGTGAGTGCTGGTGAAGCGGTTGCCGGGGCGCTGGCTCCTGCTCGGCCTGTGCACCGTCGTGGCCGGAGTCGGCATCGGGCTCGCGCTGTCGGGCGCCCCGCTGCCCTGGTCCGGCGGCGGCCGGGTCCTGCCGCCCGCTCGGGCCCTCGCCTACGAGAACGTCGACGCCTGCCTGCTCGACCGGGCGCCGAGGGCCTGGCCGACCCGACGGCGGCGCAAGTGTGGGCGGGCATGGAGGACGCCTCGAAGGCCACCACCTCCCGGGTCTCCTACCTCGCGGTCACCGGGCCGCCCACCGAGGCGGCCGGCCGAGCCGTACGTCGGGTCCCTGCTGGTGAGCAAGGCTGCAAGGTGGTCGTGGCATCCGGCTCGGCGGAGCGCGCCGCCGCCCTCGCCGACGCGGGCAAGTTCAGCGCAGGTCCGGTTCATAGTCCAGGGAGCGGCGGCCGGCAGCCCGCCCAACGTGACCGCCCTGGCGTTCGCCTCGTCCGGGCTGCGCGCCACCGTGGCGACAGCGGTCACCGCCGACGTCCACGCCGCGGGCGGCTAACTTAACCGCTGGCGAGCGTAGTGAGGGGATGCCCTTAGCCCGAGGTGAGCCAGGACAGGGCGCCGCCAAGGTGGCGGAGGAACGCTGGCTCGGCGAATGACTCCTCGGTATGGCCGAGCGCGGTGTAGAAGGACCGGCCGCCGAGGCGCTCATGACACCAGGCGACCGGGTGGTCGGCGCCCATCGTGCCCCCCTGGTAGCTCGCCTCGTCGACGGTGAGCAGCACCCGGACGCGGGGCCGGGGGTTGGCGGTGAACGCGTACCACTCGTCGCGCCTCGTCCAGGTCGCGCCGAGGTGCGCGGTGGCCGGGTGGTCCTTGTCCGCGACGGTGATCACGCCGGCTTGCACCGGCGGGTGCTGATCGAACCGGGCGGCGACCAGGTCGCCGTACCAGGGCCAGCCGTACTCGGTGGTCGACGCGCCGTGGATGCCGAGCCACGCGCCGCCCGCCGCCATGTACCCGGTGAGCGCCTCCCGGCCGGCCTCGTCGAGCACGTCGCCGCTGGTGGACAGGAATACGACCGCCGCGTAGTCCCGCAGTGTCGCCGCGCGGAACATCGACGGGATCTTCGCATCCGTCGACGGAGTAGCCGTCCAGGCCGCTGAGCGCACCGACGCCGGCCGGGATGGAGTCATGCCGGTACCCGGTGGTGCGCGTGTAGACGAGCAGGCGGGCCGTCATAGGTTCGCCCCTCGCCGGGGGCGGGTGCTCTCGCGGAGAATGACCTCACCGGAGACGGGGATGATGCGGGGCCTTGTGAGCCGCGTTTCGCTCAGCACCAGGCTGGCCGCCATCTCGCCCATTCGCTTGAGCGGCAACCGGACCGTGGTCAGCGGCGGGTACACGTCCCGCAGGGTCGGGATGTCGTCGAAGCCGGCCACGGCGATGTCGGTGGGCACCGATATTCCCTCCGCGCGCAGCCGGGCGAGCGCGCCGACCGCCATCACGTCGTTCACCGCGAAAACGCAGTCGGGACGGTCATTGCCCGCCGCCAGCACCGCGCTCATCGCCTCGTACCCGCCGTCACGGGTGAACGCTCCCTCGACCACGCAGCCCGGGTCGAGGTCCACGGACCAGGTCTGCAGTCCCTCCCTGAACCCCGCCACGCGGTCCCGGGCGGTGAGCAGGTCGCGCGGCCCGGCCAGCACGGCGAAGCGGCGGTGCCCGAGACCGACCAGCGCCTCGGCCAGGGCCGCCGCGCCGCCCGCGTTCTCCGGCATGATCGTGTCGACGCCGAGCAGGCCCTGCCCGATGCACGCCACCCGCCCGCCGCCGGCGACGAACGCGTCCACCTCCGCGCCCAGTGCCTCCCGCGCGGCGGCGTTTTCCGACCGGCTGCCGACCAGGACCACCGCCCGCGCCCGCTGTGCCCGCATCAGCGAGACGTACTCCCGTTCCTCCCGCTCGCCCGAAGTGCGCGACATGCAGACCAGGAACTGCTGGACGTCGGTGGCCTCGATCAGGCCGGCCACGATCGACGAGAAGTAAGGGTCGTCGATGTCGCGCACCGTGACGCCGATCATGCTGGTGTACCCGACGGCAACGGCCCTGGCCGGGAGATTGGCCTGGTAGCCCAGCTCGGCCACCGCGCGGGCGACCCGCGCGGCCATCCTCGGGCCCACCTTGCGCGCTCCCTCGTTGACCACCCGGGACGCGGTGGTCACCGACACTCCGGCCCGGTCGGCGACGTCCTGCAGCGTCACCCGTGCCTCGCGGTCGTCGTCGGCAGCCCGGCGGCGCCGGGGGCGGCGCGCCCCTAGCGGATCCGGGTCTGTCACTGCCGCTCCTGTCTGACGCGCTCGTGCGGGGAACCCCGCTTGTGTGCTTACGCTAGGCTCGAATCTTTGGAAAGCACTTTCCCTCGCGTACGCAACTCGTCTACCAGATTGGCAGCCCCGCTGTCTACCCGGAACCCGGTCCGCGCGAGTACCCGCGAGCGGTCCCTGACGCTATCGCGGGCCGCGTCCGTACACGTCCCTATTAGGGAAAATCGGGACGCGTCGATAGGCGATCCGGCCGCGTTCACTAGGCGATCGTTACGCTCAGGCCACTCGGGTACCGGGGAAGGCCTGGCATTTCACCTTCTTGACGGCCATAGACCGACACGCCATCATTCAGGAATGCGCTTTCCCGGAAGTGACACGCTCACCGCCGCGCTCGCGATGCGGGCCGACCTGCCGCACCGCCTGTTCGGCGCCGCGGAGCTCGAGCGCATCCACGCCGTCGCCGACCTCGACGAAGAGCTCACGATCAGCGACTTCCAGCGGGCCGACCCGCGCCTGCTGGCCGCGGTCGACGTGCTGATCACGGGCTGGGGCTGCCCGTGGATCGGGACCGCCGAGCTCGCGGCGATGCCCCGGCTGCGCGCGGTCGTGCACGCCGCGGGCACGGTCAAAGACCACGTCAGCCCGGACGTATGGTCGCGCGGCATCCTCGTCACGACCGCCGCCGACGCTAACGCCCGCCCGGTCGCCGAGTACGCGCTCGCCGCGATACTGCTGGCCGGCAAGGGAGTGCCTGAGCTGGCCCGCGGATACGCGGCCGACCCCGGCTGCTCCGCGGCGAGCAGGCCCGACATCGGCAACTACCGGCGGACCGTGGGCATCGTCGGCGCGTCCCGGGTCGGCCGCCGGGTGATCGAACTGCTCGGGTCCTTCGACTTCACCGTGCTGCTTTACGACCCGTACCTGGCCGACGACGACCCCGTGCTCGCCCGGGCCGCCCGGGTGAGCCTGGACGAGCTGTTCCGCCGCAGTTCCATCGTCAGCGTCCACGCGCCGCTGCTGCCGGAGACCACCAGCCTGGTCGGCCACCGCCAGTTCGACCTGATGAGCCCCGGCTCAGTACTCATCAACACCGCGCGGGGGGCGATCGTGGACCACGACGCGCTCGTGACGGCGGTACGCGCCAAGGGCGTGCGAGCGATCCTCGACGTGACGGCGCCCGAGCCGCTCCCCGCCGGTCACCCGCTCCGCGGGTTGCCCGGCGTCATCCTGACCCCGCACGTGGCGGGCTCGCTCGGCAACGAACTGCGCCGGCTCGGCGAGAGCGCGGTGTGCGAGCTCGAACTGCTCGCGGCCGGACGTCCGCCCAGGTCACCGGTGCGCCGCGAGTCCCGGGCAACCATGGCCTGACGCACTGACCCCGACGCACTGGCCCGGCCGCGAGCGCACCGCGGCATGCCCAGGTCCAAGCGTCCGCGTCTTGGAAAGCGCATTCCCACTACCAGGGGAGGAGGGCCGCGGCCCGAGTCCCGATCGCCTGTCAAGGGAGAAAACAAAGGTGAGAAGACCATTTTCGAAGCGCGGAGCCGTCACGGCGGGCGCCGCGACCGCGGTTGCCCTCGCGCTTGCCGCCTGCAGTTCCGGCTCGTCCGCGGCCCCGTCCGCCCCGGCGTCCTCGTCAGCGTCCCCCCGGTTCGGGCCAGGTCGTGCACCTGACGATCACCGACTGGGACAACGGGATGCCCGCGGTGGTCAGCGCGTGGAACGCGTCGCATCCGGACATCCAGGTGCAGCTGATCAAGCCGTCCGGCACCGGTTACACCCTCTACAACAAGCTGATCACCGACAACAAGGCGGGGACCAACCCCGACATCTCCGAGGTCGAGTACCAGGCCCTCCCCGAGATGGTCGCCAACCACGTGGCGGTCAGCCTGGACAAGTACCTGCCTGGCCTGTCGCAGTCGTACCCGTCCTCGGTCACCGACCTGGTGCAGTTCCAGGGCCAGACGTACGGCGTGGCGCAGAACATCTGCCCGATGGTGTTCTTCTACCGCAAGGACGTCTTCGCCAAGCTCGGCCTGAAGCCGCCGACGACGTGGGCCCAGTACGCCGCGGACGCCGCGGCGGTCCACAAGGCGAACCCGAAGCAGTACCTGGGCAACTTCGACGCGGCCGACCCCGAGTGGTTCGCGGGCCTCGCGCAGCAGGCGGGCGCCAACTGGTGGACCTCGAGCGGGAACACCTGGAAGGTCGCGATCAACGACGCGGCCACGCAGAAGGTGGCGAATTACTGGCAGGGCCTGGTGAACAGCGGGGTGATCAGCCCGGAGCCGAGCTGGTCAACGCAATGGCTCACCGACATGAACAAGGGCAACGTAGTGGGCTGGCTTTCCGCCCAGTGGGCGCCCAACCAGTTCCCCACGATCGCGCCGAGCACGTCGGGACAGTGGGTCGCGGCCCCGCTTCCGGCCTGGACCGCGGGCGATACCACGGTGGGCACCTGGGGCGGGGAAGCGGAGATCGTCACCGCTAGCTCGAAGCACCCGCAGCAGGCCGCCGAGTTCATCAAGTGGATGAACGACAGCCAGCAGGGGCTCGACCTGCTGATCAAGAACGTGGCCGTCTTCCCCGCCGCGACGTTCGCCCAGTCCTCGCCGGGGCTGGACACCCCGCCGCCGTTCATGTCCGACCAGCCGGGCTACAACACGCTGATGGCGTCCGTGGCGAAGGGCGTGCGCGATTTCCAGATCTGGGGCCCGGACGCGTCGGTCACGTTCAGCAGCTACTCGGACGCGTTCGCCTCGGCGCTGCAGCACCACACGTCGTTCACGGCCGCGCTCAGCACCGTGCAGGGCGCGACCGTATCCGACATGAAGAACGCCGGGTTCCAGGTCAGCGGATAGCCGGCCAGCGGCACCGCGCCGCGGCCGGGTCATCCCGCCGCGGCCCGGTGCCACTGAAAGCCCGGTGCCACTCAAGACCGGTGCCACTCAAGACCCGGTGCCCCTTAGACCCGATGCCCGTTGAGAGAGGCGGCGACATGGCGATGGCTGGCAGGAAGAAGCGCTCAAGCAAACTGCCCGTGCTACTGGTGGCCCCGGCGCTCGTGCTGCTGGCCCTGTTCACCTTCGCGCCGGCCGGCTACGCGGTGTACCTGAGCCTGATGAAACTGCACGTGACCGGCGGCCTGCTCGGCACGTCGTCCACCCAGGTGTTCGCCGGTCTGGGCAACTACGCCGAGACGTTCCGCGACCCGGAGTTCTGGCACAGCCTGGGCCGGATGCTGCTCATCGCGGTCATCGGCGTGCCGGCCACCGTGATCCTGGCAACCGCGTTCGCGCTGTGCCTGGACGCCAACGCGGCGCGGCTGACGACCGTGACCCGGCTGGCGATCTTCCTGCCCTATGCGGTGCCCGGCGTCATCGCCTCGATCCTGTGGGGCTTCCTCTACCTCCCGGCCACCAGCCCGATCGGCGGGTCGGTGATCGACTACTTCGGTAACCGGGAGATCTTCTTCACCGTGGCGAACGTGGCCGTGTGGGGCGTGGTCGGGTTCAACACCGTCGTGCTCTACACCGCGCTGCGGGCACTGCCGCGCGACGTCCGCCAGGCGGCCGAGATCGACGGCGCGTCCGAGCTGCAGATCGCCCTGCACGTCAAGCTCCCGCAGATCGCCCCGGCGATCGCGATGATCTCGCTGTTCAGCGTGATCGGCGCCCTGCAGCTGTTCAACGAGCCCACCGCGCTCAAGCCGCTGACCAACGCGATCACCTCGACCTGGGTGCCGCTGATGCGCGTCTACTCCGACGCGTTCGTCAACAACAACATCTACGGCGGTGCCGCCAGCGCGTTCACGCTGCTGGTCATGACCGTAGCGCTCACCGTCGGCGGCGGTGCCGTCGTGACCCGGCTGATCGGGAGGCAAGGTAAATGACGACCGCCGTCACGGGCCAGCGGCAACCGCGGACCGTCACGGGCGAGCCGCGCCCGCGGTCCCGCAAGGGCCGCCGGGCCAATCTCACCGCCACCGTCATCTTGGTCATCGGCGGCGCTCTACTGCGTGCTGCCGGCGCTGTGGATCCTGATCGCGGCGACGAAGTCGAACGCCCAGCTGTTCTCCTCCGCGCCCTACGTCCCGTCGCTGCCCGGTGCGTTCTGGTCGAACATGTCGGGCATCGTCACCTACAACCACGAGATCTTCCTGCGCTGGTGGCTCAACTCGGTGATCTACGCGGTGGGCGGCGGCATCCTGTCCACCGCGATCGCCGGGGCGGCCGGCTACGCGCTCGGCAAGTACACCTTTACCGGCAGCCGGGTGATCTTCCGGATCATCGTGGCGGCCGTGCTGCTCCCGCAGATCCTGCTCGCCGTGCCGCAGTACCTCCTGCTGGCGAAGTTCGGCCTGACCAACAGCTACGAGAGCGTCCTTCTCCCGCAGCTGGTCAGCCCGTTCGCGATTTACCTGTGCAAGATCTACGCCGAGGCCGCGGTTCCCGATGAGCTCATGGAAGCGGTCCGCATCGACGGCGGCAGCGAGTTCCGGATCTTCTGGTCCGTCGGCTTGCGGCTCATGCTGCCCGTGCTGGTGACCGTGCTCCTGCTGCAGTTCATCGCCGTCTGGAACAACTTCCTGCTGCCGTTCGTGATGCTCAGCAACAACCAGCTGTACCCGCTCACCCTCGGCCTGTACGGCATGCTGATGCCGACCGGCGGCCAGCCCAACCAGTACTCCCTGGTCATCGGGGGAGTCTTCCTGACCATCGTGCCGCTCGCGATCCTGTTCCTCTCGCTTCAGCGCTTCTGGCGCATTGACCTGATCTCGGGCGGCGTCAAGGGCTGACGGGAGTCCCCGGGCAGGGCGTGCCGGGACACGCGGAGCACGCACCCGTTCGGGATGATCCTGGTCTTGCCTTATCCCGAGGCCAGCAGGTAGACGTTCAGCGCCACGATCACGGCGGTGACCGCGACCGCCGCGACGTTGGTGAGGCGGCGGTTCACCAGCGCGCCCATGACGCTCCGCTTGGCGGTGAACGCCACCAGCGGGATCAGGGCGAACGGGATGCCGAAGGACAGGAAGACCTGGCTGAGCACCAGCGCGCGGGTCGGGTTGAAGCCCACCGCGAGCACGACCAGGGCCGGGATCATCGTGATGGCGCGGCGCAGGAAGACCGGGATCCGGCGGTGCAGGAAGCCCTCCATCACCACCTGGCCGGACATGGTGCCGACGCACGAGGACGCGATCCCGGAGACCAGCAGGGCCACGCCGAACAGGATGCCCGCGTGGTCGCCGATGAAGTTGTCGAGCCCGGTGACCACCGCGCCGAGGTCCTCGCCCGCGGTCGTGTCGCCGCGGGAGAAGAACACCGCCGCGGCCATCGCGAGCATCGCCAGGTTGATCAGCCCGGCCAGGCCCATCGCGCAGACCACGTCGATGATCTCGAACCGGAAGATCCGCCGCTTGGCCTGGTCGCCCTCGCTCGTCACCCGGCGGCGGACCAGCGCCGAGTGGAGGTAGATGACGTGCGGCATCACCGTCGCGCCGACGATCGACACGGCGAGCAGCGCCGCGCCGCCGGGCAGCTGCGGCACGAACACGCCCTTGGCGACCGCGCCGGGCTGCGGGCGGCTCAGTATCAGCTCCAGGCAGAACGCCAGCACGACGACGCCGACCAGCGCGGTGATCGCCGCCTCAAGCCGCCGGAACCCGCCGACCTCCATGGCCAGCACCGCGAACGTGGCGAGCGCGGCGAGCAGCGCCGACACCCAGATCGACAGCCCGAAGACCAGGTGCAGCCCCAGCGCCGCCCCGGTGAACTCGGCCAGGTCGGTGGCCATCGCGACCAGCTCCGCCTGCGCCCAGAGGAACCGCGTCGCCCACTTCGGCAGCCGGTCGCGGCACACCTCGGGCAGTGACTTGCCGGTGGCGATGCCGAGCTTGGCCGACAGCGACTGGACGAGCATCGCCATCAGGTTCGCGGTCAGCACCACCCAGCCGAGGGCGTAGCCGTACTCCGCGCCGGCCGCCACGTTGGTGGCGAAGTTGCCCGGGTCGACGTAGGCGACGCACGCGATGAACGCCGGCCCGAGAAAGGGCATCAACCGCCCGCAGGCCCCGCCGTTCACCGGACAGGGCCTGCTGGGCGGCTATCGCCGTGTCAACCAACCGACGGGCCAAGGCCGAGGGACTGCGGGGTCGACGAGTCGGGCGACGGCTGGTGCAGTCCCTCGTCGAGCGACCCGTACTCGGTCATCAGCGCGCGCGACCCGCCCCACGGGGTCTGCTCCTCGGCGACCAGGGTGTTGGTCGTGAGCAGCAGCCCGGCGACGGACGCGCCGTTGGCGAGGGCGGACCGCACGACGCGCAGCGGGTCCACGATCCCCATCGAGATCATGTTCCCGTGGCGGCCGGACAGGGCGTCGAACCCGTCGTCGGGGCCGAGCGTCGGCGGACTGCGCGACGATGTCCGCGGCCGGGTACCCGGCGTTGGCGGCGATCAGCGTCGCCGGCTCGGACAGGGCGCGCCGCACGATCTCGATGCCGATCACGTAGTCGCCGGTCACGTCCGCGTCGCTGGTCAGGCCGTCGAGGGCGCCGATCGAGTGCAGCAGCGCGGACCCGCCGCCCGCCACGATGCCCTCGGCCATCGCCGCCCTGGTGGCCGACAGCGCGTCCTCGACCCGGTGCCGCAGCTCCTTGAGCTCGGCGGAGGTCGGCGCGCCGACCCGGATGACGGCGACCCGGCCGGACAGCGCGCCGATCCGCTCGGTCAGCACGTCCTCGTCGATGCCGAACGTGGCCCGCTCGAGCTCGGCCCGCATCTGCCCGAGCCGGAACTCGACCGCCTCGGACGAGCCGCCGCCGCCGATGATCGCGGTGCTGTCGGCGTTGACCCGCACCTGCCGGGCCCGGCCCAGGTGCTCGACGGTCATCGTCTCCAGCGAGAACCCGGAGTGCCTGCTGTAGACGGCGCCGCCGGTGAGCGCGGCGATGTCCTCGAGCTTGTGCAGCCGCCGGTCGCCGAAGCCGGGCGCGCGCACCGCCACGCACTGGAAGATGCCGTTGACGTGGTTGTGCACGAGCATCTGCAGCGCGGTGCCCTCGACGCTCTCCGCGACGATGACCAGCGGCCGCGGGTTGCGCATCACCTTGTCGAGCACCGGCATGAGCTGCTGCACCTTGGTGATCTTCTCGCTGCACAGCAGGATGTACGGGTCGTCGAGCACCGCCTCGAGCGACGCGGGGTTGGTCACCAGGTAGGGCGACAGGTAGCCGTTGTCGAACTGGAAGCCCTCGACGAAGTCCACGCCCATGCCGGCGGCGGGCGAGTCCTCGACGGTCACGATGCCCGCGTCGCCGACCGTGTGCAGGGCCTTGGCGATCACCGCGCCGACCGTGTAGTCGTCGTTGGCGGAGATCGCCGCGACCCGCCGGTAGTCCTCCTCCGACTCGACGGGGTGCGCGACCGACTGCAGGTGCTCGTCGAGCCGGCCGACCGCGAGGTCGATGCCGCGCTTGACCAGGACCGGGTTCGCGCCGCCGTCGATCGCCCGCATGCCCTCGCGGACGATCGCCTGGGCCAGCACCGTCGCGGTCGTGGTGCCGTCGCCGACCACGTCGTTGGTCTTGATCGCGGCTTCCTTGACCAGCTGGGCGCCCATGTTCTCGAACTGGTCCCGCAGGTAGATCTCGCGGGCGATCGTCACGCCGTCGTTGGTGACCACCGGCGACCCGGTGATCTTCTCCAGGATCACGTTGCGGCCCTTGGGCCCGAGCGTTGACTTCACCGCCTCCGCGAGCTGGTCAACCCCGGCGAGCAATAGGGCGCGCGCCTCAGCGCCGAAGCGCAGTTCCTTTGCCATCGCTGCTCCTCTTTAAATATCGAAAAGTCTTTACCCCGAACGAGTGCGTGCTTACTCCGGCACGAGGATCGCC
>CAVTKQ010000003.1:0-122354 GCA_963735315.1 uncultured Actinomycetota bacterium | reverse complement strand
GCGCTCGGCCGCCTCCCGGAGTGAACTCCGCTCCCGATCGGGTCACGAAACCTTCACCGGTCGATCCAATAGGGCGGTAGGCGACTACAATAGTTCCCTTAGTTACTGAGTAGCGGTTTCTGCTCCCCCGTCTCCCTCATCAGGGTGGCGTAGCATGTTCGCGCGAAAAGCCGCGAAACGTCCAGTACATTGGACCGCCGTTCGTGGCTGCGGTGTGCTCTGCACATTTTGGGAGGCTTTTGTGACGCAAATAATCGGCGTTTCCGATGGACGTCGGATCGCCGTTGATTTCCGGGGCGACCCCAAGGGATTCCCGGTGTTCCTGCTGCACGGAACCCCAGGCAGCCGCAGCGGCCCGCTCCCGCGCCCACAACGGGTGTACCTGCTTGGCATACGGCTCATTTCTTATGATCGGCCCGGATACGGCGACTCAACTCGGCAAAAAGGGCGAACTGTAGCAGACGCGGCATTGGATGTGCTTGATATCGCCGACCACCTTGGGATAGACGAGTTCGGCGTTGTCGGCCGTTCCGGCGGCGGTCCTCATGCCTTGGCGTGCGCGGCCCTGATCGAGGAAAAGCGCTTGCAGAACGTGGCGGTCCTCGTCGGGCTCGCGCCCAGCGACGCCAAGGGCCTCGACTGGTTCGAGGGGATGACCGATTCGAACACTAACGAGTACGAGCTGGCGGCGATCGGCGACGGCGACCCGGTGGTGGCTGACCTGACCCAGCGCGCCGAGGAAGTCAGGAAGAACCCCGAGAGCCTGCTGCACGCGCTGGAAAAGGAGATGTCCGAGGCCGACAAGCGGATCGTCTCCGATGTCGGAATCCGGCGCCTGGCTACTCGAGACTTACCAGGAAGCACTCAAGCTCGGACCGTACGGCTGGATCGACGACGTCCTCGCGTTCCGCTCCCCGTGGGGGTTTGACCTGGGCAAGATCACGGTCCCTGTCCGACTGTGGCACGGGGGCGAGGATGTGTTCTCACCACCCGGCCACTCCATCTGGATGGCGGGCCAGATTCCCGGGGCGACGATCGAAGTCGAGCGCGGTGCCGCGCACTTCGATGCGATGGAGATCCTGCCGAGGGTACTCGCGCGGCTGAGGACAGACAGCGTCGGCCCGTCCAACGACCCGCGCTCGCAGTTAGCCGCAGGCAGTCAGAACGGCTGCGGGTCCAGGGCGCGCAGCAGCCGCCGGTTCTTGCGCAGCGCCGCCACTGTCGGGTGGTCCGCGCCGAGCAGCAGCTCAAGCTGGCCGGCCACCCGGCGCAGGTCCTCGGTCGTGTCGTCGCCGAGGTCCTTTCGCGTCATCAGCAGGTTGGCCCGGGCGCGCAGCGTGTCCGGGTGCGTCGTCCCCAGCGTGCGGGCGAGCGCGCTGAAGGTGCGCGCCTCGGCCTGCGCTGCCCGGTCGATCTCCCCGGTCGGCCAGCAGGACCCCGTTCACCATCTCCGCCGCGAGGGTGTAAGGATGCTCGGCGCCGAGCACCAGTTCAAGCCCCGCTAGGGCGGCGCCGATCTCCATTGCGGCCTGCTGCGTTTCCTGCCGCTGGCGCAGCGTGGCGGCCAGGTTCACCCGGCAGGCCAGGGCGTGCGGATGGTCCGGGCCGAGCCTGCGCTCATACTCCGCGAGCACGTGCCGGATCTCCGCCTCTGCTTCTGCGAACTGGTCGAGCGACCACAGGTTGACCGCGTAGCTGAGCCGGGCCGCCAGCGTCGCGCTGGCGGAGTCACCAAAGTGCGCGCTGAGCAGGCCAAACGCCGCGATGAACTGCACCTGCGCTTCTTCCGGCTTCCCTTCGCCGCGCAGCGCGATCCCGAGCAGAACCTGGCCGTCGAGAGCGGCGGCGGGGTCGGCCCCCAGCCGCTCATCGGCCAGGACATAGGCGGACCGCGCCCTTTCCGTCGCTTCGCGGTACTCCCCGCACTCAAGGTGGTCGCGGGCCAGGTTCCGCGCCGAGCTCAGCGTTAGCGGGTGCCCGTCTCCTGACGTCAGCTGCGAGCGCGTAAAGGTGTCCCGGTCTAGCCGGAGAGCGGCCCGCACGTCGCCGGTGAGCCGGAGGGAAACGGCCAGGCTGTTGGCGGCGCGCAGGCTCCAGACGTGGTCTTCGCCGTACAGGCCCACCCAGGCCGGGCGGGTTTTCTCGTCAAGCACTAGCGCATCGCGGTAAAGTCCGAGCGCACGCAGGTCGGTAGCGAGGCTGCCCGCGGTCATCAGCGTGTGGGCATGATCGCGACCGAGGATCCTGGCCTGCTCGCCGTACACGTAGGAGTGCAGTCTCCGCGACTCGCTAAACCGGGACTGAGCCAGGAGGATGTTTCCGATGTTGTACTTAAGCTGAAGCAGCTGCGTTAGCAGCGCCTGATACAGGGCCGGGTCGTCGGTGGCCGCGCGCATCCGTTCCCAGGAGCCGACCGCGTCGTACGCTTCGGCCAGGCCGCGGTCGAAGTCGCTGAACACGTAGCTGTAGCGAACGCGGTCGATGATCAGCTGCCGCACCCGGTCGCTAGCGGAAGAGACAACCTCGGCCGGCTCGAGATGCGGCCACAGCAGCTCGTACCTGCTCCAGGTGGCGGGGTCGTCGACGTCTCGCCGTGGACGGGCGGCGAGCAGGATCCGCTGTACGTCCGCTCGCGCGGCCCCGCGCTCCTCGGGCGACATCCTGTTCCTGACGACCGTCTGGACCACCCGGTGCATGACAATGTGCTGGGCGACGGGATCGAGCGTGAGCAGGTTCAGCCTGCTCGCCTCCTGCACCACCCGCCCCATCATCAGCGGCTCGGCCAGTGCCGCGTCATACGGCTCGAGAACTTGGGCCATCGCGCCGCTGTACACGAGGTCAAGCGAAACTTCTGGCGCCATGACGGAGCACAGGTCGAGCAGGCGCGCGGCGGCCGGGGAGCGTTCCCGCAGCAGCTCAACCGGCGCGTCCCAGGCGCCCGCAACTTCCGCCGGATAGACGCTGAGCGCGCCGGCACCCGGAGGTTTTGGCTGCTGGTCCTGCAGGTCGCCGAGGTAGCGGGCAACGGGGTACCCGGTGTCTCTCAGATAGGCGGCCACCGAGATGATCGCGACGGGCAGGTCGCCAAGCGTATGGGCGAGCGCATTGGCCTCGTCCCGTCCGAGGTTTGGCACTTCCCTGAGCAAGAGGGCGAGGCTCTCCTCGCGATCGAGCATGCGCACCGGCATCGGGCGCACGCCGTTGTCCTCCCAGCTCTGGTTCTGAGAGGTGATCAGCACCCGGCCGCCGCCGCGCGGCAGGTAACGCCGGACGGCCTCAATGTCTTCCGCGTTGTCGTAGATCAGCAGCCAGCTCGGCACGGTCTCGCCATCGCCGAGCACGTCAAGCACCGTTCGCGCGCGCTGCGCGACGGTGGCGCCAGTCGGCCCGCGGACGCCGAAGCGGTCCTCGAGGAGCGACGCGATCTCCGCCACCCTGACGTCGATTTCCGCCGGCCGCCCGCAGCGGATCCAGCACACGAGGTCATAGTCGTTCATGAAGCGGTGCGCGTACTCAAGGGCGATGGCCGTCTTTCCGACTCCGGCGGTGCCGAGCAGTGCCACCGGTCGCCCGAAGGCGGGGCTGAGGCCCCGCAGCTGCTCGCGCAGTTCGTGCAGGTCGTTCTCGCGCCCGGTAAACCGCTCGATCCGCCCGGCAAGCCCGCTCAGCACCCGCGGATCCGTGCCCGGATAGCGGGGAAGCCCGGCCGCCAGGTAGCGCGGGTCGGACGCGATGCGGAACGGCCGCGCCAGGCGATCGACGGCCTCATCCGCGTTCCGCGTCGCCGGCCAGCACCACCGCGGACTCGGGAGAGAAGCCCGGCAGGGACCAGACGCTCCCGACGTAGACGGCGAAGGCCTGGCCGACGGACGGCTGGCCGGAGAGCGCGGACGGCTCGAGATCCGGCCCGTCAGGCAGTTCGCCGCGGCGGTTCCGGCGCCAGGCGACATAGGCGTCGGACACGATCGTCAGCGTGCGCGAGCCATCGGCCTCAGCTGCGGCTTCCGGCTCGTTCTCGCCCAGTCGCCGCTCGAGGACAGCGAACCCGGCCGCGCTGAGCACGGCGGATACCCACTCGGCCCAGATCTGGTCCTTGGGGAGGAACTCCATGGTAATCCGCCTGGTCTCCAGCGGCGGCTTACGGTCAAAGCGGCGAAGAGTGACGCTTCTGAGCTCCTCATCGAGGAGCGGCAGGCCCGTCACGGCGCCGTCGGTGATATGGCCGGTGATCCGCTCGTACGCGGACAGCAGGGACCCGCGGATTCCAGGTGAGTCACCGAATACCGCGAGCATCTCCTCGTACGCGTAGTAGGGCCGGTACGGAACCTCCACGCTGGCCCAGTACGCGCGCCGCTGCGCGGCCGTCATCCCCGACGGGAGGTTCTCGAAACGCCGCTGGGCGAAGACCCGTCCTATCTCCACTCGTTCCTGCTCGGAGGGATCCACGCGCATCGGCACCGGAAGGACCTTGATGCCGCGGTTCCCGTGCAGTCCCCCGATTGACGCCGCCACCCCGGCCGCGCCCTCGATCCCCTTGGTCGACAGCGTGAAGCAGCCGAGCAGGACATCGGGCAGGTGCACGGTGCAGATGTCCGCGACGTCGCTCAGCCCGGTCCGGCTGTCGATCAGCGCGTAGTCGTACTTCGCCTTCATCTCGCCGCGCAGCGCATCGAAGAACTCTCCGCCGCTGAGCGTGTGGTAGAAGTTGTCCCAGTCGAGCGCGGAGATCGTGGCCATGTAGTCGGTGTTCTGCTTGCCGGGAGACAGGTACTCGAGGGAGCCGCCGTCCGGGAATGCCTGGTGCCGCAGCGGGATCGTGTACCGCCCGATCCTGGTGTACTCGGCGATATGCGCCTGGCGCTGTTCCTCGTCGGCGGTCTGCGCCGCCAGGTATTCGTACTCGCGAACCATGTCGATGATGCCTGGCGCCTCTTCCACCGACTGGTCGAGGAACGGGGCGAAGAAGCGGTGCAGGCCGGGCGATTCCAGGTCCCAGTCGGCGGCTAGCACACGATGGCCATTCGCGGCCAGGATCCAGGCCACATTCGCTAGCGCCATTGTCCGCCCGGTGCCGCCCTCGTATGAATAGAAAGTGACTACCTTGCCTTCAGCCACCGGGCAGCTCCGTATTCGGGTATGTCGAAGGAGACTCAGTCATGTCGGTTCACCCGTGGCTGGGCGGCAGGCGGGAAACACGACGCGCCTGATTAACTGCCTAGCCACGATCATGATAACGGCCCGCGGCACCTTGCCGAATGCGGCAAAAGCGAATTCCGCGGTCAACGACAAGGTCGCCGGGCCTTGGACAGCCTCCGCCGCGCGCCCGCGGCGCCGACAGCCGGCGCCCCGGGCGCTTGACTGGGCGAGGCGTAACCGGTGAGATCGGAGCCATGGGGAGCTTTAGGGCGGTTCGTTGCTTCATGCGCCTTTTCCAGGGTGATGCGACCAAGTGACGATCTTTGTGTGTTCGGCCGACGGCCGTCGGCTTGCTGTTGGTGATTCGGGGAACCCCGCCGGGTATCCGGTGGTCTACTTGCACGGGACACCGGGGAGCCGGGTGGGCCCGTTCCCGCGGGGGCGGGTGCTTTACGAGCTCGGGGTGCGGCTGATCAGCTTCGACCGCCCCGGGTACGGCGGCTCCGAGCGAAAGCGCGGGCGCCGGGTCGCGGACGTGGCAGGGGACGTCAAGGCAATCGCGGACGAGCTCGGCCTGGACAAGTTCGCAGTCGTCGGCCGGTCCGGGGGCGGGCCGCACGCGCTCGCCTGCGCCGCGCTGCTGCCTGGCCGGGTGACCAGGGCCGGGGTCCTGGTGTCGCTGGCGCCGCGGGAAGCCGAAGGGCTTGACTGGTTCGCCGGGATGGCCGAGTCCAACATCCACGAGTACACCACGGCGGCGGCGGAGCCGGAGGTGCTGATCGCTGAGCTGGCGCAGACCGCGGCGAGGATCAAGGCCGACCCGTCGAGCCATGTGTCGACGCTCGGTCCTGAGATGCCGGAGGCCGACCGCCGGGTGGTGGCGGACACCGGCATCCGGGCGCTGCTCGCGAAGAACTTCGCTGAGGCGCTGCGGCAATCGGCGGCGGGCTGGGTCGATGACGCGCTCGCGTTCTGCGCGCCCTGGGGATTCAACCTGTCCGACATCGGGGTGCCGGTGCTGCTGTGGCACGGCGAGAACGACGTGTTCTCGCCCGCGGCGCACGCCCGCTGGCTAGCGGGACGGATCCCGGGCGCGGAACTGTGGGTCCGGCCTAACACCGCGCACTTCGGGGCCCTCGAGGTGGTGCCGGACATGCTGTCGTGGCTGATCCGGTCGACCTGATCGGCTTAGGTCGGCTGGACCTCCAGGTCCCGGTTCTGCACGCGCCAGTCACGCAGGGCGGTGATGTTGGGGTGCTCCTCGCCGAGTACCTCGCGCATCTCCGCTATCACCAGCTGCTGCAAGCGGATGGCATCCTCGGTGTTCCCGCTCGCCCGGAGGGTGACGGCGAGGTTCGCCTGGCAGACCAGCGTGTCCGGGTGCCGCCTGCCGAGCGTCTTGGTAAACCGGTCGCGCGTGTCAAGCAGCTGGGCCTCCGCGTCAGCGAACCGCCCGAGGTCGTGCAGGCAGTTCGCCCGGTTGACCGCGCACGACAGGGTTGACGGGTGATCCTCGCCCAGGGTGACCCGCAGCGCGGCCAGCGTGCGGTCGGCGACTTCCAGCGCCGTCAGCACGGAGCCGGTGCCGCGCAGGTAGGTGGAGATGTTGTTGCGTGCCGCTAGCGTGAACGGGTGCTCGGCGCCGAGGGTCTCCTCGTAAATCCGCAGCACCTTGCTCGCGGTCTCGTAGGCGGATGCCTTGTTGTCCAGCGCGGACAGGTCGCAGGCAAGGTTCAGCTGACAGGCGAGGGCCTCCGGCAGGTCCGGGCTGTAGGAGCTCGCGTACCGCTCGGTGGTCTGGCTGGAGAGCTGGTGCGCCTCGGTGAGCCGCCCCATCTTGCGCAGCGACACGGCCAGGCTCTTGGCGGTGCGCAGCGTGTCCACGAGGTCCTCACCGAGAATGGCCTGGTAGCGGTCGAGGGTGGTACGGGTGAGTTCGACGGACTCGGCGTACTCGCCTAGTTCGCGCATGTCGCGTCCGAGCATCGCGGCGGAGTGCAGCGTGTACGGGTGATCAGGGTTGAGGACACGCTGCCGGTCGGCCCACGTTTCCGCGTCGATGTCCCGGGCCCGGGAAAAGTCGCCTACCAGGCGGAGGTCCACCGCAAGGTTGTTCGCCGCCGACAGCGTGGTCGGCTCGTCCGGGCCGACCGTGTTCCGCAGCTGCCGGTAGGTGTCCTCGTCCATGGCCAGCGCCTCCCGGAACTTGCCGAGTGAGCGCAGGTCGGCCGCGAGGCTGCCGGCCGTCTGGAGCACGTGCGGGTGCCCGGGGCCAAGCGAGCGCTGCTGCTTGCCGAGGATCTCCCGGTCCGTGTCGTACGCCTCGTGGTACCGGCCCTGGGAGCGCAGCACGTTCGCGATCTGGAAGCGCAGGTGCAGCGTCTGCCGGTGATCCGGCCCGATCTTCCGCTGCCACTGAACCTCGAAATCCGCTCCGGCCTCCAGCGCCTCCTCGTACTCGCCGCGCTTCCACAGGTAGCGGACGCGGTCGATGAGCAGCCGCCGCGTGTCCTCGTAGTCGCAGTTGGCCGCCTCCGAGCCGGACAGGTGCGGCCAGATGAGGTCGTACCGCGGCCAGTTCTCCGGGTCGTCGGTGCCACCCTGCCGCGGCCTGGCCCCCACCAGGATGCGGTGCACCTCGTGCATGACTTCCTCGCGGTACGCGGACGTCGGCATCTGGGCCCTGACCACCGCCTGGACGAGCCGGTGGACCTCGATGGTGTTGCTGCCCCGGTCGATCTTGGCCAGCGAGAAGCGGGTCAGGTCCCTGATCAGGACCGCGAGGACGGACCGTTCCCTGAGCCTGCTGTCGAACGGGAGCAGGGACTCGATCATCTCGCCGCTGTACAGCAGCGTCAGCGAGATCGGGTCGGGCGAGAAGTACGCGCACAGTTCAAGGAGGCGGGCCGCGCCTGGCGAGTGCTCGCGCAGCCGGTCGAAAGACAGCCGCCAGGTCGCGGCGACCGTAGACGGGTAGTCACTCGGCTGGCTCAGGTCCAGCGCCACGGTCAGCTGGCTCTCCAGGCGGTCGACGTACTCGGCGGCGGGCATCCCGGTCTCGGCCAGCCACGCACCCGCCTGCTCGATGGCGAGCGGCAGGTCGCCGAGGGACTCGGCCACCCGCGTCGCGTCGGCCACGGACAGTCCGGGGACCCGCCGCCGCAGCAGGTCTAGCGGACTCTTCCCGGGAGAAGACGTCGATCTCAAGCGGCTCGGCCACCGTCGACCACGCCGGGTTCCTCGTGGTCACGATCACGTGCCCGGAGCCGCCAGGGAAGAACTCCTTCACCTCGTCCGGGTTGTCGGCATTGTCGAAGATCAGCAGCCAGCGGTCGTAGGGGCGGCCGAGGCGCAGCGCCTCGCGGACGGCCTGCGCGGTCTCGGGGATGGAGTCGCGGCTCCGGACGCCGAGCGCCTGCGCCATGGGGGCCAGCACCGGGTTGATCAGCTCGTCCTGCTCGGCGGGGATCCACCAGATGAGGTCGTAGTCCGCCATGTAACGGTGCGCGTACTCAAGCGCCACCTGGGTCTTGCCCACGCCGCCAAGGCCGTGCAGCGCCATGGGGGCGACGATCGCCATGCTGGTTCCGACAAGCCGGTCGTGCAATTGCTCGAGCACCTCGGTGCGGCCGGTAAAGACGGCGTTCCTGGTCGGCACGCGCCAGACCGGCGGGGTCGTCCGCGGGTACCTCGGCTGGCGGGACTGCGCGCCGCGCGGCTGCACGGTCAGCTTCGGCGGGTAGCCGAGGGCCTTGAGCAGCTCGTCGGTGGCCTGCGTCTCGTCGCGCCTGGTCAGGTCGACGATCGTGCGGTCAGAGAAGGGCGGCCCCACCGTGACGTCGGTCACCCGGACCGGGACGAGCCGCCGGCTGGCGCCGACCGGGTCGGCGGCCGTGATCGCCTCCCAGACTCCCTCCGCGTCCGGCGAGGTGAGGTAGCCGGCGGACAAGATGGCGATCGTGCGGCCGGCCGTCGCGGCGCCTTGCCGTGCGTCATCCTGGGCGCGGCCGCCTGCGCCCGCGCCCGACGACGGGCGCAGCACGCGGATGCCCCGCTGGGTGAGCAGGGCGTCGATCCAGTCGGCCCACATCCGGTCCTGCGGGGCATAGCTGAGGTAGACGTCGCCGGGCGGCGGCTGGCGCGGCCGGATGAAAGTCGCCTTGACGGTGAGCCGCGTTTCCTCGCTCATCTCGCCGAGCGACGCGGACCCTGCCCTCGGTGATCGCGGCGGTGAGCCGCTCGTAGGCGCCCAGGAGCATGAGCGGTGACTTCGGGGTGTCACCGAAGGCCGCAAGCGTCTCCTCGAACGCGTAGTACGGCTTATAGGGAATCACCACCGAGGCCCAGTACTCATTCTTCTCGAACTCGCCCATGGCCTTCGGGAAGGGGTCGAACCTGGCCCGGGCCAGGTCGAGGCCCGCGTCCGCCTTGTCCTTCTCCGCCTCGTCGATCCGCATGGGGACCGGCAGCACCCGGATGTTCCGGTAGTGGTACCGCTGGTCCACGCTCTTGGCCACGCTGGCGGCGCCGTCGATGGACTGGTCGTTGAGGGTGAAGCAGTCCACCAGGATGTCCGGCAGGTGCACCGTGCAGATGTCGGCGATGTCCGACAAGCCGGTCCGCGAGTCGATCAGCGTGTAGTCGTAGTGCGCCTTCATGTCCTCGCGGAGCGCGTCAATGAACTGGCCGCCGCTGAGCCGGTCGTAGAAGTTGTCCCAGTCGATCGAGGTGAGCGAGGAGGAGTAGTCCCGGTTCTGGCGACCCGCGGAGACGTAGTCGAGGGTTCCGCCGCGGGGAAACTCGTCCCAGTCCACCGAGACGGCATGCGGCAGGATCCTGGCGTACTGCCGGCGCCAGTCGCCCGGCTGGTCCTTCTGCTCGGCCGCGACCCAGAGGTAGTCGTTGATGAGCTCGATGACCCCGGGCGTGGCGGCGACCAGCTTCGAGTCAAGGAACGGGTGAAAGTACTTGTGCAGGCCTGGTGAGTCGAGGTCCCAGTCGACGACGAGGACCTTCAGGCCATTGCTGGCCAGGATCCAGGCGACGTTGGCCAGGGCCATCGTCCGGCCCGTACCGCCCTTGTAGGAGTAGAAGGTGACGATCTTGCCGCCGGGTGCGGTGTCGTCAGCCATCATCGCGCTCCCGGGGTGTCGGAGGGGGTGGCCTGCGTCCCGGCGTCGTGGGCCGGTCCGCCGGCCTGGCGCCCTTGGGCGTACTTCAGGTACT
The DNA here is from genome assembly GCA_963735315.1 of uncultured Actinomycetota bacterium. GTDB lineage: Bacteria > Actinomycetota > Actinomycetes > Streptosporangiales > Streptosporangiaceae > Trebonia. The sequence continues at coordinate 111,992 of CAVTKQ010000003.1, read as the reverse complement.
GCCGCGCGGCGTGCCGCATGGAGTCCCCGAGTACCGGCGGAATGTCCTCGATCGTCGGAACGCCCTGGACGGCGTGCAGCGCGGTCATCCGGATCCGGTCCCTGCGGGTAATCGGCATGGCCGCGTCAAGCGCCATGCGCAGCTCGGCCTCCGCGGCGGCCATCTCGGCGTCCTTGCGGTTCCACACGACGACGGGCTGGATCCAGGGCTTGTCCAGCTCGTCGAGCCGGGCCAGGATCCGCTGGCAGCGCGGCCGCATCGCCTCCCACGGGTCAACGAGCAGTACGGCGGGCCCGGTTGCCTGGCCGTCGCCGCTCAGCAGGTCGTCCTCCTGCTCGTAGAGGTCGCTGACCTCAGGCCGGAAGCCAAGGTAGCGGGCGAGGACCCTGGCATAAGCCGCGAGCGGCTCCACCGAGTCGGGCGTGTACGGGTTCCAGTCGCTGGCCTGCTGCCCGTAGTAACTCCCGCTCCGTCCCGGCGGCAGGTCGCCGAGATGAGGTGCGGCGACGATGACGCGCAGCCGCTTGTCCCCGGCCATGTCGGCGGGTGCGCCCTCTTCGAAGGCGTTGGGCAGGGACTCATAGTCGATCGTCGGCCCCGGCGGGACCTGCGTCTGCTCGGCCACGTTGACGATGTGCCGCGCGAGGTGCAGCACCGCCCACTCGTAGTCGTCCTTGAACAGCTTCACCTTCATGATCGCGAAGAACCCGTACTCGGCGTAGGGATCGGCCGAAGTCGCGGGGCTCGAAATGTATCGACTTCGCCGCGAGCGGGAGCTGGTCAAGCCGCACCGGGCTCCAGAGCGCGGGAACGATCGTTTCCGCGTGGTCGGAGCGCTGCGCGGCGCCGTTCCGCGCGCGGTTGCGGAAGGCGGACCACTCCTTGCCGCAATGAGCGCTCTGGAAGTAACGCCGCGAGTAGAGCGGTACGAAGACGCGGCAGGTCGCCAGTTGCCGGGAAAGGCGCCAGGGCCACTCATTCCCTGACTTGAGTTCCCGGTCCATGAAGCCGACTTTGCTTGCTGGCAGACCGGTAATCTGCGCAATGTACCCGCACAGGTCATGGAAGAGCTGGTGCACCCAAACGTCTTGATCTTCCGCGTCCTGCTCGTCGCCCCTTACGGCATGCGCGTAACTTAGGAAAAAGTACGCCCCGTCATCGGCGGGCGGCTCACCGCGCACACCGTCCCCTTCCAACAAGGTGGCGTAATCGCCGACATTGGGTAGGAGGTTTCACTGTATGCGAGAGCAGTCAACGTTGGAAAGATGTCGGCCGCGCGTCGGCCCGGGGTTCCCGCGGCGACCCGCGATCCATTTGACGGCGAAGTCAACGGCAGGCCGCAGGGAGATCAGGCGGGAGTCCGCGTTACCCACGGTGCCACTGAGCACGGCGACCTGGGCTTCCAGCTCTTTGCCGATAATATCGAATTCAGTATCGTCGAGCACCACGTCCTGGTACCTCCGCCAGCGGCGTTTGCCATTTGCCATGACGACGCAGGTGTAGTCCTGCATTGGCGGCCGCTTGGTGTAACGGTATTCGGCCAGGTGAAACGCGGTGCAAGAGTGGTAGAGGCTACCAAGCAGCAAGACTGACGCGTGCTGCCGGTACAGCTTGCCAAGCGGCGAGCCCTCGCCGAGGTGGCAGTTGAGCTGGTGGGCCGCCATCAGGGTGCGCGCCTGGCCGCCGACCGCGCTGAACGACGACTGCGGGTGCGCGCTCCGGACGGCGCCGGGAGTGGTCCGCACCGCTTCGGCGACAGCACCGACCGACGTCGGCGTGCTCTTGCGGTCGAAGGCGGGCATCCGGCGGAGGAACTCGTCGCTCTGCGCCTTGGTAAGGCCGTCTATCTCGGACCTGAAGGCACGGGAGGTACGCGAGTTCTCCGGCGTGCCCGCGCCGGCCACCAGCGTGCCGTCCGGGCCGAGGGCCTCGCGCAGCGCCGCTACGACCGACTGGGCGCCGCCGTCCACCCAGCCGATCTGGCGCAGGGAAGCGTGAACGAGAATCGTCTGCCCCGGCCGGACGCCGAGGGCGCGCAAGTCGGCGACGATCCGCTCGCGGGTCACGGAGCGGATCGAGTCGCCTTCGACGGCTGCCGCGGTCATCGCCGGCCCGGCTCCCGCCCCTTGAAGGCGGCGCTCCTGGCCGCCGCCCAGTCGCGCGCCGCGGTCGCCGCGGCCTGCGGGACCGGCTCGTCGAGCCAGGGCTCGACGGTACGGCGCATGCCGCCGACGAACCTCGCGCCAAGCGGGGTGAGCGCGTCCGAGCCGGCCAGGGTCTCGATCGCCTCGGCGGTGAGCATCCGCCAGCGGGCGAACCGCTCAGCGGCGGCCAGGCCGTCGGGACCGGACCGGTCGTGGCGGCGGACCCGCCAGAAGTCGGTGACGGCGAGGTGCGCGTAGCTGCCCTGCAGCAGCGCCTCAAGCGGACGCGGGTCCTCCCGCCAGGGCGCGTAGTACAGCGGGCGGGTCCTCGGGGTCGCACAGCTCGAACAGGTCGAGGATCCCGTACAGCTTGACGTGCTGGAATTCGTGCAGGAGGAGCAGCGCGAGCTCGCTGCTCCCGCCGCGGGAGCGCCGCTCCGATGGCGCCGAAGGCCTGCCGGGCGGCGGCGCTTATCTCCCTGGTCGGCGTGTCGTTGGCCAGCGGCATGACGGTGGACAGGCCGGCCGTCAGGCCCGGCAGGTAACCGGGGAAGGAACGCTCGATGAGCGGCCAGGCCACGGCGAACTGAGCCTGCCAGCCGGCTGCTTCCTGCTCGCTCAGCCGCCGCGCGGCCGGCCACTGGTGGCAGTCACGGTACGGGTCGGTGTCCTCGAGCGCGACGGTGACGCGCCCCGATCGCAGCGCGCGAACCGGCTCCCAGTCCGGGAGCGCCTTCGGGCCGGCCAGCCGGACATCCCACTTGCCGCAGGGAGCGCGCACCTCGAATCCGCCGTCGGCGACGGTAACGGCCGCGGCCGGCTCGGGACCGACGCGCAGCCTGCCTAGCGTCGGCAGGTACAGGTAGCCGCCGGTGACCGGGACGTTGATCTCGGCCGACATCCCCGCACGGATCGCCGCCGCCGCCGCGATCGCGGCCATGTAGGCGGCATCCGGTGGAACCTTGCCGGGCCGGCCGGAGTCGCCCCGGCACCGCCGGGCCCGGTCGCGGCCCGCAAGCACCGCTCCGCCCAGGCGCGCACGTACGGGTGGGCGAGTACCTTCCCTAGTACCGCAGCGTGCTGGCGTCCCACCTGGGTGGCGATCTCCCAGCCGGCGCTGAAGGCGGCGCTGGCGGCGCTGTCGTGGTCCGCGGCGGCGTGCTCGCGGAGCAGCGCGAGCAGTTCGCGCTGGCGCGATCGCTGGCTGTTCGTCAACTGCTCGATCGAGGCGGTGTCGCCGTACCCGGCGGCGAGGGCATCGAACTGGTCACCGGACAACTGGTGCACGGGGCGCGGCCGGGCGGCCGGGCCCGCCGCAGGCCGGAGCCCGGACCGGACGTGAGTAATGATCTTCTCCAGGTCGGAGCAGTAGACGGACGGGTTGCCGAAGCCCGCGCCTGCCTTGTACCGGTGGGCGTACAGGCCGCCGCCGCAGCTGGTCACCACCGGGCAGCGCCAGGCAGTCCTCGCTGAGCCCGGCGAGGCCGCGCTGGCGGGCCTGGATGCCGGGGTGGGCGGCCGCGTCGTCCAGCGCGTGCGTGGCGATGTTCAAGCCCGTCGCGGGCGCGCCGTCGAAGGCCACCTTGATCGAGTCCGCCTGCTCGATCTCGCCGTCAGTCTCGATGACGGCCAGGTCGCTGGCGGCCAGCCCGAGCGCCTCGGTGCGGCTAGCGCCGCCAAGCGTGGTCGCGGCGATCGAGTCGAACATGCGAACCCGGACCGGCTGGCCGTCCGCGGCCCAGGCGTCGTAGACCGCCGCCAGCCAGTCGGCGTACGGCGTGCGCCCCGGGGCGCTGACGCCACCGGGCGGCGGCGTGTCCCAGGTCGCGTGGGGCAGCAGGAAGTCGATGTCGGGCGGGTCCAGGGCGGCAAGCGCGCGGTACACGGCGACCGGGTCGCTGCGCACGTCGATCGTGCACAGCAGGCCCGCGTAGATCTCCCGGTACCGGCCGGCCCGCAGCAGGTCGACCGCGGCGATGACTTGCTGGTAGCTGCTGGCGCCGCTGGCGAACCTGCGGTGCAGGTCGTTGGCGGCCTGGTCACCGTCCAGGGAGATGCCGACCTTGATCCGCTCGGCCAGGAACACCTCGCAGAAGTCAGCGCTCAGCCGGACGCCGTTCGTGTGGATACGCAGGTCAAGCGGGCACTGCGGCTCGATGGCGGCGCGCAGGGTCCGGGCGATCTCGGCGAGTCGCGGCGCGCCCGCCAGCAGCGGTTCGCCGCCGTGCAGCACGACGCGCACCTCGGGCAAACGATGCTGGCGGGCGTGTTCGGCGATCCGATCGCCCGCCAGCGCGACCGTGCCGGCCTCGATGACCTTAGGGCGCGCACGCCAGCTCTGATCCGCGTGCTCATATACATAGCAATGGTCGCACGCTAGATCGCACCGGCTATGCACCTTCAGGACGAACTGCCGGAAGGGCAGGGTGCCTCCGGGCACGGGAGGGGCCAGGTCAGATCGAAGAGTTGAAGGCGGAGACCACCGGGGTAGCCGGCCCGCCGTCCGCAGTGGCGATCCCACGCATAATGCGCGCATATTCAGCGCTGTCAATGGTAACGTCGGCGTCAAGCGGCAGGTCGTGAAAGTCGGGCGCGACCGAGATAACGAATGCATCTTCCGTAACAGCTGTCATGTGGGTATTTGCTCCTATGCCGGTGCCGGCGTGGCGCCGAGGACACAGCCGGTAATGTGTCATAACAATACGTGAAGCAACAGGCAAGGCGACGGTACGCAGCCACCCTATCGCACCGTGCCGAGCTAGCTGCACTGACGAGAAAAATAACCGTTCTGCGAAGGTTGTCCACGGATTGGACCTGCTTCGGGCATTCGGGCGGAAACTCCACCAGAAACACCGCGCGCAGGATGGCCGCGGCCAGTGATTCGGAATATGCGCGCAATGAAATCGAAATAGCGACCGGTCTATCCGGGCCGGCCACGCCACATCGCCGCGAGAGGACGCACCGTAGACGCGAACCGCGAACGAGCGCTCCGCCGCCCCCCGGACTGCCCCGGCTAGGGGTGCGCCGTTTCGATTCCGTGCGATTTGAGGCAGCCGGTATTGCGCTCGTCGAGCGAAGCGTAGGAGGAGTTCTCCTCCGCGGCCCATTCCAGCGGGCCGACCTGGCGGCCGGCCAGGTCGGTCTCGGCGCGGTAGACGACCGTGGCGTTGCCCTCGAGGACCGGGTACCAGGCGCCGTCGCGGACCTGGATCGAGGCGGCGGCCACGCCGCCCGCGTTGCGCACGACCAGGCGCCGCGGCCGGGTCGAGGCCGGACACGCGGGAGTAGGCGGCGCGGGACGCGACCACGCCTGAGCCGCAGGACGGGGTCAGGCCCGCGCCGCGCTCGAAGGTGCGGACGAAGACCTCGGGGGCCCCTCGCTCGCCGTCATTGCCGACGGTGTCACCGAGCGGCTGGAGGAACGAGACGTTGGCGCCTGCCGGGAAGACCTCGTCGGCGCGCTTGCCCAGCTCGATCAGGGCGGGCTCGGAGTACTCCTCGACTACGGCGATGACGTGCGGGTTCGGCACCGCCACGGCGGTGAACCCGGTGAACGGCGCGGGCAGCGGGGCCGCGTCGAAGCGCAACGGCGGAAGCTCAAGTAGCACCTGGCGGACCCCCTCCGGGGTCGAGTGCGCCCGGTGCACCGTGTAGTCGCGGCCGCCGCTGTCGACGACCTCGGTATCGGTGCCGCGCCGGTCGAGGATGAGCCGGCCAAGGCCGCGCATCCCGTTGCCGCAGAACTCGGCGGACGACCCGTCAGGGTTGAAGAACCACGCCTGCGCGTTCGCCCCGCTGGCGTCAAAGAGGTAGATCCCGTCGCTGCCGCCGGTCCACGAGGAGCGGTCGCAGACCCGCCGGACGAACTCCCGCAGCTCAGCGTCGGACGCCCACGCGCCCGGCGCCGCGTCGAGCGCGAAGATCTCGTTGAGCGACCCGTGGGTCTTAACCAGCCTCATCGCATTCGAGCCTACCGCCGCGCCCGGCCCGGCACGCCTGCCCGGGTCATGCGCCGTGAGGCGAGCGGAGCGGGAGCACGCAATCGTTCGGGATAATCCGCTTTTGACCTTCGGGTGCTCACATGCCGAAGGCGGGATACGTGGAGAAGCGGGCGCCTGCCGCGTAGTTGCGGACCGCGACGCGGGCGCGGTCGATCATGTTCGCCGGCAGGTCGGTCAGCGGGTACCAGCCGAAGTCGCTGTAGCTCCGCGTCCCGGGCGCGGGCGGTACCGGGCAGGCCTCGTCGGCCCAGCCGTCGCCGGTCAGGAAGAAGGCCATGCGGCCCGCGCCCGAGACATCGTGCAGCACGTGGGCAAGCGACACCCTGGCCGGGATCGAGCGCGATCCCCATCTGGGCCGCCGCCACCCGGACCGCGGCCTCCACGAGGGTCTCCCGCTCGGCCAGGCGGCCGGAGGGCGGCTCGAACGCGCCGTCGCCGTACCCCGTGTTGGCGCGCCTGCCGAGCAGCAGGTCACCGTTGCTGACGAGCAGCAGGTGAATGTCGACGATGAGCTGGAAGTGACGAGAGCGCCTGGCCGTCTCGGCGGCCAGCGGCTGCGTCAGGGTTCTGGTCATGACTTGATGTCCTGCCCGGCTTGCCATCGTGTTTCCCCGGTCCCCGTGGGCGGCCTTACCGCTGCAGCTTGGCGCCGCGGTTTCCCGTGCCCCGGGACAGGTAACGTACTCCAGGCTTCCTGTGGATCACCATGTGCGTAACCGGGGCCAGGCTGTGGAATACCGCCGCGTCAGGGCCCCTTCCCTGTGGACATCCTGAGCCGGTCAGCCCGTCCACGCTTGGGTCCGCGCTGTGGACAGGCCATCGGCGGCTGTGGATGACGAAGGGGGAGAAAAACTTAGCCCTGGTTCTCGCTGCCCGCGCTGATCTTCTTGGTCTCCTCGTAGATCCGGAAGATGACCATGAAGGCCTCGAGCACCACCCGGTAGATGCCGAGCGTCAGCAGGACGAAGATCGGCTCGATGATGATCAGCGTGAACAGGCCGCCCGCCAGGCCGCCGGTCTTGAAGCCGATGATCAGGATGGTCAGGCCGATGAGCGCGGTCCAGATGGTGAACAGGACGTAGAGGACCTTGATGATCTTCGGCGTGACGAAGGAGCTGAAGCTGAAGTCGAACAGGGAGCCGAGGAAGCCCTTCTCGCCCGGCTGCTTCGTCCGCGCCGCCCCGGGCTTCACGCCCGCGATCCCCTGCCACTGCGGCGGCGCGCCGCCCGCGCCCTGGCCCGGCTGGGCGCCGTAGCTCGGCGGCTGGTAGCCCTGGTAAGCCTGGTAGTCCTGGCCCTGGCCCAGGCTCGTGTACGTCTGGTCCTGGGCGGGGTAGCCCTGGTCGGCCCCTGGGTAGGCCTGCGGGTCGGGCGGGGTGTACGCCTGGGCCTGCTCCTGGGGCGGGTAGGCCGCCGCGCCGTAGCCCGGCTGGCCGCCGGGGGCCGCGGGCGGCGGGCTGTAGGAAGGCTGCTGCTGCCAGGCAGGACGGCCTTGCGTCAGGCCCTGGTCCTGCCCGGACGGCTGGAAGGAAGGTTCTGGCGGCTGACCGGCCATCGTTTGCTCCCGTGGGGGTTATGGTCCTCAGGTTCGGTCCACGTTATCCTGCCGAACGCGAATCAGGGGCGATGAGTTCGGTGAACGCGCGCGGCCATATCCAGGTAAGGGCAAGCCGAACTTGAACACCGGTTCGAGCATCATCGTACCGTCCGAGGCAGCGACTCGAAAGACCTGGGCCCTCGTTGCCGGCCCTCGTTGCCCGGCTGCGGGCGGGCGGATAATTTGGGCGCGTGACCACGTTCCTCATCACAGGCGGCAATACCGGCATCGGGCTGTCGACGGCCACCGCGCTGGCGGCCGGGACGGCGGGCGGGTCTACATCGCCTGCCGCTCGGCCGCCGCGGGCGAGGCGGCGGTCGCGCGGATCAAGTCGGAGGCCGGCTCGGCCGACGTGCGGCTGCTGGCGCTCGACCTGGCGTCGCTGTCCTCGGTGCGCGCCTGCGCGGCCGTCGTTCCTGGCGCTTGACGAGCCGCTGCACGTGCTGGTGAACAACGCCGGGGTGGGCGGGCAGCGCGGCCTGACCGCCGACGGGTTCGAGCTGCACTTCGGCGTGAACCACCTCGGTCACTTCGCGCTGACCCAGCTGCTGCTCGAGCGGCTGACGGCGAGCGGCCCGGGGGCGCGGGTGGTCAACGTCTCAAGCGACGCGCACTACGGCGCCCGGGGCATCGACTTCGCGGCCGTCCGGCGGTCCACCGCGACGTTCACCGGGGCCCGCGAGTACGCCGTGTCCAAGCTGTGCAACGTGCTGTTCACCCAGGAGCTGGCGCGGCCGGCTCGACGGTACGGGAGTCACCTGCTACGCGCTGCACCCGGGGGTGGTCGCCTCCGACATCTGGCGGCGCGTGCCCCGCGCTGGCCAGGCCGTTCATCACCCGGCGGATGCTGACGACCGAGCAGGGCGCGGTCACCTCCGTGTACTGCGCGACGTCCGCCGCGGTCGCGGCCGACAACGGCCTGTTCTACGACAAGTGCGCGGCCAGGGAGCCGAGCCCGGTGGCCACGCCAGGAGCTGGCCGCGCTGCTGTGGAAGACCAGCGCGGAATGGACCGGGCTCGGCTGAGCCTGCCCTCACCGCGGCACGGCACCTGGTTTGGACCTGGGGCGGAGGTGACAAGCTGGAACTATGGAACTTCCCGTGATGCCCCCGGTGGCACCGATGCTGGCCAAGCCGGTGGACGGGATCCCTTCCGGGGATTATGTCTTCGAGCCCAAGTGGGACGGGTTCCGGACCATCGTGTTCCGCGACGGGGACGAGGTGGAGTTCGGCAGCAGGAACGAGCGGCCGATGACCCGCTACTTCCCTGAGCTTGTCAGTGCCGCGCTGGCCGAGTTGCCGTCACGTTGCGTGATCGACGGCGAGATCGTCCTGCCCGACTTCACGGCCGGACGGCTGGACTTCGAGGCACTGCAGCTGCGCCTGCACCCGGCGGCGAGCCGGGTACGGCTGCTCGCCGCGCAGACGCCGGCCCACTTCGTCGCGTTCGACCTGCTCGCCCTCGGCTCCGATGACTACACCGAGCGCCCGTTCGCCGAGCGCCGGGCCGCGCTCGAGGCCGCCCTGCCGGCCGTCCGGCCGCCCATCCACCTCACGCCGGCGACGACCGACCGCGACGTCGCGCAGCGGTGGTTCACGCAGTTCGAGGGCGCGGGGCTCGACGGGCTGATCGCCAAGTCGCCCGCCGGGGTCTACGAGCCGGACAAGCGGGTCATGTTCAAGGTCAAGCACGAGCGCACGGCCGACTGCGTCGTCGCGGGCTACCGGCCGCACAAGACCGGCGACGACGCGATCGGCTCGCTGCTGCTCGGCCTGTACCGGCCGTCAGGCGAGCTGGCGAGCGTCGGCGTGATCGGCGCGTTCCCGATGGCGGTGCGGCGGGAGCTGCGGGTCGAGCTTGAGCCGCTGGTGACGACGTTCGAGGGCCACCCGTGGAACTGGGCGGCGCAGGCCGCGCCAGCCGACTCTGCTGGCACACGGGCAGCGGGGCCGGCAGCACGGGGGTGTCCGCACGCCGCGCAGCTCCGAGTACAGCCGGTGGAACGTGGGCAAGGACCTGTCCTTCGTCCCGCTGCGCCCCGAGCGCGTGGTCGAGGTCCGCTATGACCACATGGAGGGGACGCGCTTCCGGCACACGGCGCAGTTCGTCCGCTGGCGCCCGGACCGCGCCCCCGGCTCCTGCACGTTCGCGCAGCTGGAGGAGCCGGTCAGTTACAGCTTGTCGGAAATCCTGGGAAAGACTTGAAATATTCCGAACGGATGGGACTGACTGTCAATGGCGAGCCCTAAGACCGTGATCGAGGTGGCGGGCCGGGAGGTAGCGGTCTCCAACCCGCAGAAGGTCTACTTCCCGCGCACCGGGCACACCAAGCTGGACCTGGTCCGGTACTACCTGGCCGTCGCCGACGGGGCGCTGCGCGGGGCGGCGGGGCGGCCGATGGCGCTCAAGCGGTTCGTGAACGGGGCCGAGGAAGAGCCGTTCTTCCAGAAGCGCGCCCCGTCGTCGCGCCCGGCGTGGATCGAGACCGCCGAGCTGCGGTTCCCCTCCGGCCGGACCGCCGACGAGGTGGTGCTGCGGGACGCCGCGGGCCTGGCGTGGGTGGTCAACCTCGGCTGCATCGACCTGAACCCGCACCCGGTGCTCGCGGCCGACCTGGAGCACCCGGACGAGCTGCGGGTGGACCTGGACCCGGTGCCCGGGGTGGAGTGGCCGCAGATCATCGACGTGGCCCTGGTGGCGCGGAGCGTGCTGTCCGACTTCGGGCTCACCGGCTGGGCGAAGACGTCGGGCTCGCGCGGCATGCACATCTACGCGCGGATCGCGCCGTCCTGGTCGTTCAGCGACGTCCGCCGGGCGGCGGTCGCGGTGGCGCGCGAGATCGAGCGGCGGGTCCCCGACCTGGCCACGTCCAAGTGGTGGAAGGAGGAGCGGCACGGGGTCTTCGTCGACTACAACCAGAACGCCAAGGACCGCACGGTCGCCTCGGCCTACTCCGTCCGGCCGCTGCCGGACGCGCGCGTGTCGACCCCGCTGACCTGGGACGAGGTTCCTGGCTGCGATCCTGCCGCGTTCACCATCGACACGGTGCCCGCCCGCTTCGCGCAAGGTCGGCGACCCCTGGTCGGGCATGGACGAGGCGGTCGGCTCGCTCGACGCCCTGCTGGAGCAGGCGGCCCGGGACGAGGCCGCCGGCCTGCCGGACGCCCCCTGGCCGCCGCACTACGAGAAGCAGGAGGGCGAGGACGCCCGGGTGCAGCCGTCGAAGCGGCGCACCGGGGCCGGGTCCGGCTCGGGGACGCGCCGGCGGCGACGGCGTCCGGGCCGGCCGGGCGGGCGGAACGGCCGAGGGGGCCGGCGAGGCCGCGCCCAGCCCGACCGGGCGGCGCCAGTCGACCAAGCCGCTGATCGAGATCGCCCGGGCCAAGACCAAGGCCGAGGCGACCGAGGGCCTGGAGCGCTGGAAGGCCCGGCACGCCGACGTGTGGCCGCTGCTGGAGCGCGCGACGTGCTGACGGACTCAGATGCGCGGCCGGTTCACCAGCCTGGTTCCGGATCCGGCTCAACCTGGAGCACGTCCCCGAGGCGCAACGCCCGCCCCAGGAGCCGCTCGAAGTCGACTACGACCCGTGGTCGGGCTTCCAGCCGGGTACTCCTCCATGATCATGAAGATTCCGCATCGAAGTAAGCTGCCGAATCTTCGTGATCATGGCGCTGCCCCAGGGAGAGAGCCGCTTCGGCTCGCCGCGGGGCTAGGGTCACGGGGGCGCGGCCGGGCGAAGCACTGCGCCCGTTCGGGATTCTCCTGATTTTGCCCTTCGGGCCGGAAACACGCCGTGACAATTCGTCATACGGCTGTAACGAGCGCGCGTGACTCGCGGGGTTATCGTGCTGGCATGCTGATCTCCCCGCACGAGCAGGAGCGGCTGCTCATCCACGTGGCGGCCGGGCTCGCGCAGGAGCGCCGGGCGCGCGGGCTGCGGCTGAACTACCCCGAGGCGGTCGCGCTGATCACGTCCTTCCTGCTCGAGGGCGCGCGCGACGGCCGGACCGTCGTCGAGCTGATGGCGGCCGGGCGGACCGTGCTGACCCGGGACGACGTGATGGACGGCGTGCCCGAGATGCTGGCCGAGGTCCAGGTCGAGGCCACCTTCCCGGACGGCACCAAGCTGGTCACCGTGCACGAGCCGATCCCGTGAGCGCCGATTCCATGAGCCTGGCCACGTCATCCCCGGCGAGATCCTGCCGGGCGACGGGCCCGGTCGCGCTGAACGCGGGCCGCGCAGCGGTCACGCTGGCCGTGGCGAACACCGGCGACCGGCCGGTCCAGGTCGGCTCGCACTTCCACTTCGCGGAGGCCAACGCGGCGCTGCGGTTCGACCGGGACGCCGCCTGGGGCCACCGGCTGGACGTCCCGGCCGGCACCGCGGTCCGGTTCGAGCCGGGCGTGGACCGCGAGGTCGTCGCTGGTGCCGCTGGCCGGGCGGCGCGTCGTGCCCGGCCTGCAGGTCGGCGGCCGGCGCCTGGCGGAGGCGAGGCCGGCCGGCGCGACCGCGCCCGGCGACGGCCAGCCGCCGGGGACCTCGGTGAGCGAGCTGAGCCGCGAGCGGTACGCGCTGCTGTACGGCCCGACCGCCGGCGACCGGATCCGGCTGGCCGACACCGACCTGCTCATCGAGGTCGAGCGGGACCTGTGCGCGGGCGGCGACGAGGTGGTCTTCGGCGGCGGCAAGGTGATCCGCGAGTCGATGGGCCAGGCGGCCGCGACCCGGGCCGAGGGCACGCCCGACCTGGTCATCACCGGCGCGGTCATCCTCGACCACTGGGGCATCGTCAAGGCCGACGTCGGCATCCGCGACGGCCGGATCGTCGCGATCGGCAAGGCCGGCAACCCCGACACCATGGACGGCGTCCACCCGGACCTGGTGATCGGGCCGTCCACCGAGATGCATCGCCGGCAACGGGCGGATCCTCACCGCCGGCGGCATCGACTGCCACGTGCACCTGATCTGCCCGCAGCTCCCCGAGGCGCTCGGCGGCGGCATCACCACGCTGATCGGCGGCGGCACCGGCCCGGCCGAGGGCACCAAGGCGACCACGGTCACCCCGGGCGCGTGGCACCTGGCCCGGATGCTCGAGGCGATCGACGCCTGGCCGGTCAACATCGTGCTGCTCGGCAAGGGCAACACCGTGTCGGCCGAGGCGCTGTGGGAGCAGCTGCGGGCCGGCGCGGCCGGGTTCAAGCTGCACGAGGACTGGGGCACCACGCCGGCCGCGATCGACGCCTGCCTGCCGTGTCGGCGGCGGCCGGGCGTGCAGGTCGCGATCCACACCGACACGCTGAACGAGGCCGGCTTCGTCGAGGACACGCTGCGGGCGATCGCCGGCCGGTCGATCCACGCCTACCACACCGAGGGCGCGGGCGGCGGGCACGCGCCGGACATCATCACCGTCGCCGCGGCAGCCCAACGTGCTGCCGTCGTCGACCAACCCGACCCGGCCGCACACCGTCAACACCGTCGACGAGCACCTCGACATGCTGATGGTCTGCCACCACCTGAACCCGGCCGTGCCCGAGGACCTGGCGTTCGCCGAGAGCCGGATCCGCCCGTCGACGATCGCGGCCGAGGACATCCTGCACGACCTGGGCGCGATCTCCATGATCGGCTCGGACTCGCAGGCGATGGGCCGGATCGGCGAGGTCGTGCTGCGCACCTGGCAGACCGCGCACGTGATGAAGCGCGGCGCGGGCGCTGGCGGCTACGGGCCGTGCCCGGCGCGACGGCGCGCGGGCGGACAACCTCCGGGCCCGGCGCTACGTCGCCAAGTACACGATCTGCCCGGCCATCGCCCACGGCCTCGACGGCCGAGATCGGCTCGGTCGAGGTCGGGCAAGCTGGCCGACCTGGTGCTGTGGGACCCGGCGTTCTTCGGCGTCCGGCCGCACGTGGTGCTCAAGGGCGGGTTCGATCGCCTGGGCCGCGATGGGCGACGCCAACGCCTCGATCCCGACGCCGCAGCCGGTCCTGCCCCGGCCGATGTGGGGCGCCTACGGCCGCGGTGCCCGCGCGGACGTCGCTGTCGTTCGTCGCCCCGGCCGCCCTGGAGGACGGCCTGGCCGACCGGCTCGGCCTCGCCCGCGAGCTGGTCCCGGTCGCCGACATCCGGCGCGGGGCAAGGCCGACCTGGCCAACAACGACGCGCTGCCCGACATCGAGGTCGACCCGGACACGTTCACCGTCCGCATCGACGGCGAGGTCGTCGAGGCCGCCCCGGTCACGGAGCTGCCGATGGCCCAGCGCTACTTCCTGTTCTGATGCCAGCGTGCGACAGCCGGCTGAGCGTCGCGCGGCGCTGCTGCTCGCCGACGCGCGGTTCCCGGCCGGCGGGCACGCGCACTCCGGCGGCGTGGAGGCGGCCGTCGACGGCGGGCACGGTGACCGGACCTGGCGCACCCTGGAGGTGTTCCTGCGCGGCCGGCTGCGGCACCGCCGGGCTGGTCGCGGCCGGGTTCGCCGCCGCGGCCTGCGCCCGTGCGCGCGGGGAGTCAGCCGCACTCGTTCTGGATGACGGGTTCTGGCCTGAGCTTGACGCCGAGGCCGACGCGCGGACCCCGTCGCCCGCGCAGCGGGAGGCCTCGCGGCGGCAGGGGCGGGCGCTGCTGCGCGCGGCCCGGGCGGCCTGGCCTGGCGCGGCGGGACTGGCGGGCCTCGCCGCCGCGGCCGGGACCAGGGGGACTCCGGCTCGGGGCGGGCCGCACCATGCGGTCGTGCTCGGGGCCGCCGCGGCGGCGGCCGGGTGCCTGCCGCCCGAGGCGGCGCTGATCGCCGCCTACCAGTCCGTGGCCGGGCCGGCCAGCGCGGCGGTGCGGCTGCTCGCGCTCGACCCGATGCTGGCGGCCGGGATGCTCGCCGGGCTCGCCGGCGACATCGACGCGGTCGCGGCGCAGGGGGCCGGCTGCGCCGAGCGGGCCGCTCGGCGACCTGCCCTGTCCGTCCGCGCCGGCCCTCGACCTGCTGGCGCAAGCGCATATCAGTGCGGAGGTGCGACTCTTTGAGTCTTGAAGGTGCTCCCGGCCACGGCGACCACGGCTACGGCGCCGCATGACCACAGCGCCGACCGGCACGCGGCGCCGCCGCCGGCCGGGCCGGGCGCTGCGGATCGGCATCGGCGGGCCGGTCGGCTCGGGCAAGACCGCGCTGGTCGCCGCGCTGTGCCGGGCGCTGCGGGACGACGTCGACCTGGCCGTGGTGACCAACGACATCTACACGACCGAGGACGCCGACTTCCTGCGCCGGCCGGGGTGCTCGACCGGACCGGATCGTCGCGGTGCGGACCGGCTGCTGCCCGCACACCGCGATCCGCGACGACATCGCGGCCAACCTGGACGCGGTCGAGGACCTGGAGGAGCGCTTCGGTCCGCTCGACCTGGTGCTGGTCGAGAGCGGCGGGGACAACCTCACCGCCACCTTCAGCAAGGGCCTGGTCGACCGGCAGATCTTCGTGGTCGACGTGGCCGGCGGCGACAAGGTGCCGCGCAAGGGCGGTCCCGGCGTCACCTGCTCCGACCTGCTGGTGATCAACAAGACCGACCTCGCCCCGCTCGTCGGCGCGCGCTCGAGGTGATGGCGCGGGACGCGGCCGCGGTCCGCGGCGGGCGCCCGGTGCTCTTCACCTCGCTGCGCGAGGACCCGCTCGCGGCCGAGGTCGCCGCCTGGGTGCGGGCCGCCGTCGGCCAGACGGCCGTGAGCTAGCCCGAACGAGTGCGTGATGACACCCTCGGCAACCCGGCAGTCCCCGGCGGCGGGGCCGGCGGGCGGCGGGCGGCTCACCAGGAACCGGGTGACCGCGGCCGCGTCGGTCGAGGCGGTCGCGGGACCTGGCGGGACCACCAGGCTGCCGGTGCTCGCCTCGCAGGCGCCGCTGGTGCTGCGGCGGACGCCCGCGGCGGTGTACCTGGTCGGCGGGGCCGCCGGGCCGCTCGGCGGTGACTCGCTCGCGCTGCGGATCGCCGTCGGCCCCGGCGCCTTCCTCCGGTTGCGGACCGCCGCGGCGGCGGTCGCGCTGCCCGGGCCCGACGGGGCCGAGTCGGTCCTGCGGGTCTGCGCGACCGTCGCCGACGGCGGGCGCCTTGAGTACCTGCCTGAGCCGGTCGTGGTCACGGACGGGGCGCGGCACGCGACCCTCGTTTCCGTGACGCTGGCCGCGGGCGCCGCGCTGCTGCTGCGCGACGAGGTGCTGCTCGGGCGGCACGGCGAGGCGGGCGGGACGGCCCGGACGGAGCTGAACGTTACCTACGCGGGACGGCCGCTGCTGCGCCAGTCGCTGTCGGTCTCGGGTACCGACCCGGCGAGCCTCGGGCCTGCGGTCCTCGCCGGGCACCGGGCGGTCGGCAGCCTGCTGCTCGCGGGTTCACCGTGCGGTCCCGGGCCCGGGCTCGGATGCCCCGCGGTGCCCCAGCCAACCGGGCCGTCGGTCGCGGTCATGCCCCTCGCCGGCCCGGTGTCCTGGTCACCGCGCTGGCCGACGATGCGGTGACGCTGCGCAAGCTCCTCGCCGGTGTGCTGGCGGGCGCCGGCGCGGAACCGGGGGAAGAGCCACGCAGTCCGGCTGCACGCTAGGCGGGGATGGCGGCGTAGGCGGTCGTGCTTGGCAGGCCGACCGGGCCTGGCCGCAGGCGGAGCAGGCGGCCGGCCAGGGGCTGGGCCTTGAGCTCCGCTTCGGTCAGGCCGACGCTCGCGCTCGTCAGGTAGAGGTCGGCCATTCCCGGGCCGCCGAACGCGCAGCTGGTGGGCTGCGAGACCGGTACCTGGAGCACCGCGTCCTGGGTACCGTCCGGGGCGAGCCTGCGGAGCACGCCGCCGCCCCAGATCGCGACCCAGACGTAGCCGTCGGCGTCTACCGTGAGCCCGTCGGGGACGCCGTCGAAGGCGGACAGGTCGGCGAAGACGCGGCGCTTGAAGGCCTCGCCGACGGCGGGGTCGTAGTCGAAAACGTCGATCCGGCGCATCGGGGAGTCGGCGTAGTACATCCGCGTCCCGTCCGGGGACCAGCCGAGCCCGTTGGAGACCGTGACGCCCTTGACCACGGTGGTCAGCACGCCGCCCGGATCGAGCCGGTACAGCTCGCCAAGCGGCTCGGTCTCGTCAACGTGCATGGAGCCGACCCAGACCCGCCCGGCCGGGTCCACGCTGGCGTCGTTGAACCGGACGCCCTCGCGCGCGGGCACTTCCGCGACGACCCGCGTGGTCCACTGCGCGCCGCGCTCCGCGGGCAGGTGCAGGGCCAGCCGGTTGCCGCCCGCGGTCAGGATTCCCCCGCCGACGGCGGGGAACGCCGCCGACGCCGCGCCGAGGTCCATGGTGGCCGTCTCGCCCGACGGGAAGTACGTACGGTGCAGCTGGCCGCGGTGGATGTCCACCCAGAGCAGGCAGTCGTCTTCCGGCACCCAGTACGGGCCCTCGCCGAGCACCGCCGTCACGTCGCCAACCGGCTCGGCGACCAGATCCGTGCGCACACTCACCACTGCGATCCCCTTTGCGCTCTCGCCCCCTAACAGACATTAACGAACGTCTACCCTCCGGTGAGCCGAACCACAACTCGCGGAGGACGTCTCCTTTGCCGGGAGGGGTCACGGGACATGGTAAGTGCCGGCCGACCCGTTCGGAATGACGATCTTGCGGGCATTAGCTTCACCCGGGGTTTGTTTACCCGTCAGTAACTAGATGGTTTCCGGTGCTTACGATGGATGATGAGGGGCCCCTGCACGGGCTCCGGGAAGGAGCTGTCGTCCATGCCTGGTGTTCTTGACGCGCGTGATCGTGACGCGGAAATCCAAGCGCTGGCGGCCGGGCCCGCTCGACGTGCTGGTCATCGGCGGCGGCATCACCGGGGCCGGGCGCCGCGCTCGACGCCGCGTCGCGGGGCCTGCGGGTCGGCCTCGTCGAGTCCCGCGACCTGGCGGCCGGCACCTCCTCGCGGTCGTCGAAGCTGATCCACGGCGGCCTCCGCTACCTGGAGCAGGGCGACTTCAAGCTGGTCAGGGAGGCGCTGCGGGAGCGCGACCTGCTGGTCAGCAGGCTGGCGCCGCACCTGGTGCGGCCGGTGCCGTTCCTCTACCCGCTGTACCGGAAGGTCGTCGAGCGGCCCTACGTCGGCGCCGGGCTCGTGCTGTACGACGCGATGGAGGGCGTCAAGCGGCCGGTCCCGCACCACCGGCACCTGACCACGCGGGGCGCGCTGCGCCGGGCCCCGGCGCTGCGGCCCGACCGGCTCGCCGGCGCGATGGTGTACTACGACGCCCAGGTGGACGACGCCCGGTACACGGTCACCGTGGCCACGGACGGCCGCCAGGCACGGCGCGCTCGTCCTCACCCGGGCCAGCGCCGTGTCGCTGCTGCGCGACGGCTCGCGGGTGACCGGCGCGGTCGTCCGGGACGAGGAGACCGGGCGGACCTTCGACGTGCGCGCCGTCGCGGGTGATCGTGTGCGCCGGGGTGTGGTCGGACCTGGTCCACGAGGCGAGCGGGGTGCGGGCCGGCTACCAGGTGCGGATGTCCAAGGGCGTGCACCTGGTGATGCCGCGGTCCGCCATCGACGCCGACACCGGGATGATCGTGCGGACCGAGCAAGAGCGTGCTGTTCTTCATCCCCTGGGACGAGCGGTGGATCGTCGGGACCACGGACACCGACTGGTCGGGCGACCGGGCCGAGCCCGCCGCCACCGCCGAGGACGTCGACTACATACTCGCGCGAGGCCAACCGCGTGCTGGCCAGGCCGCTGACCCGCGCGGACGTGCTCGCCGTCTACGCCGGCCTGCGCCCGCTCGTCGCGGAGCCGCCCGCCGACTCCCGCGGGCGACAAGCACCGGGCGACAAGCACCGGAGCGACAAGCACGGTGCGACAGCCGGGGCCGCGGAGAAGCCCACGACCAAGCTGTCCCGCGAGCACGTGGTGGACACGCCGCTGCCCGGGCTCGCGTCGATCGCGGGCGGGAAGTTCACCACCTACCGGCTGATGGCGCGGGACGTGGTGGACGCGGCGGTCGCCGACCTGCCCGGGCCGGTGCCGCCGTCGGTGACCGGCCAGCTGCCGCTGCTCGGGGCGGACGGGCTGCCCGCGGTCCGCGCGTCGGCCGGGCGGCTCGCGGCCGACTACGACGTGCCCCTGGCCGTGGCCGGGCACCTGATCGCCCGGTACGGCTCGCTCGCCACCGAGGTGCTCGACCTGATCCGGGCGGACAAGACGCTCGGCCGGCCGCTGCTCGACGGGTACCCCTACCTGCGCGCCGAGGTCGCCTACGCGGTCACCCACGAGGGCGCGCTGCACGTCGAGGACGTGCTCGCCCGCCGGGTCCGGCTGCTCATCGAGTCGGCCGACGCCGGGCTGTCGGCCGCGCCCGAGGTGGTCGCGATCATGGCCGGGCTGCTCGGCTGGAACCGCCGCCGGCGCGCCGCCGAGCTGCGCCGCTACCTGGACTTCGCCGCCGCCAACGCCGCCGCGCTGCGGGCCCCGGCCCGGCTCGCCGAGGTCCGCCGCGGTGCCCGTCCCGGCCTGAGCAAGCCGGACCAGCCGGCGAAGGCCGGCCGTTCCGGCGGACAAGACGCTAGCGTCGAAACTCGCGCGAGCCTACTGCGCCGGCGACGGGATGTCCGCCGGCCAGTCAGCGCTCGGCCGGGTCAGCCGCCGCCCGCGGCGGCAGCGACGTGGTCGACCTGTGATCCGTTACACTTTTACGATCTGTTTACAAGAGATACATTGGCCACCGGGATAGTAGGGAGTCCGGGCAGCTGGCGGACTCGGTGAACGGAGTCTGCTTTGGACATCAACCCCTATGTGGTGCTCGGCAGCGCGGTCGTCGGGCTGCTCGTCGGGCTGACCGGGGCGGGCGGCGGCGCGCTGATGACGCCCATGCTGATCCTGCTGTTCAACGTCAAGCCGTCCGCGGCGATCTCGAGCGACCTCGTCGCCGCCGTCGTGATGCGGCCCGTCGGGTCGCTGGTGCACATGCGCCGGGGGACGGTCAACTACCGGCTCGTCGGCTGGATGTGCGTCGGGTCGGTGCCGATGGCGTTCCTCGGCGCCTACCTGCTGCACCTGCTGGGCAGTCGGCAGCAGGCGAAGCGCAGCAGCAGAACGTGGAGATCGCGCTCGGCGCGGCGCTGCTCGCCGGGCACGGCCGCCATGGTGCTCCGGTCGTGGCTTGACCAGCGGTCGGGCCAGGCGCGGACCCAGTCCGTCGCCGCGGTGCACGTCAAGCCGGCCGCCACGATCGCGATCGGCGCGATCGGCGGGCTCGTCGTCGGCATGACGTCGGTCGGGTCCGGGTCGCTGATGATCGTGCTGCTGCTGTTCACCTACCCGGCGCTCGCCGCGGGGCAGCTCGTCGGCACCGACCTGACCCAGGCCGTGCCGCTGACCGCGGCCGCGGCGCTCGGCGCGCTGCTGTTCGGGCACGTCCAGTTCGGGCTGACGACGGCGGTCGTCATCGGGTCGGTGCCCGCGGTGCTGATCGGCTCGTTCCTGTCCTCGCGGGCGCCGGACAAGTACATCAGGCCGGTGATCACCTTCGTGATCTTCGCCTCCGGGCTCAAGTACGCGGGCCTGGGCACGACCGCGCTCGGCTGGACGCTGTGCGCGGTGCTCCTGGCGTGCGGCGGGTACTGGCTGGCGCGGAACAAGCCCTGGCGCGGCCGGGAGCTGGCCAATGGCACCGCCGGCAGGCGGCAGCCGATTCCCGGCGATCGGAGCTGGCCGCGAACCCGGCGATGACCGACGGGCGCGGCTGACATGCTTGACCGGTGACCGACGAAGAGGGGATGCCCGGCGAGACGCCGGCGAGGATGCAGGACGCCAGCAGGGACGAGGGGCGGCAGTACGCGCTGCCGCTCGTCATCCGGGTCGAGCGGGCGGCGCCGCCGGCCAGGACCGACGCGCTGGAAGGGGCGGCGCGCGCGGTGCTGCGGTTCCTGGCCGACCCCCGGGTCACCGAGCCTGACGGTGAGTGGGCCGCGGCCGCCCGGGCCTGGGAGGACGCCCGGATCAGGAAGGTGGTGCGGCGGGCGCGGGGGGCGGCCTGGGAGCGGGCGAGCGCGCTGCCGGGGATCACCGTGGCACAGCACGGGTCGGCGCGAGGTCCGCGTCTTCCCGCCGGTGCCCGTGGATGACTGGCCGGCCGACCTCGCCAGGCTGCAGGTGTCGGGTACCGACTTCGATGACCCGCGGGCCGACTCCGGCGAGCCTGCCGCCGGGACGCCGGTGCTCTGGCTGAATCCCGGAGCTGCCGATGACGGCGGGGAAGGCCATGGCGCAGGCCGGACACGGGGCCCAGCTGGCGTGGTGGGGACTGGCACCGCGCGCTCGTTCGCGAATGGCAGGACCTTGACTTTGACCTTGCGGTGCGGGTCGCGGCCACGGCAGCAGTGGGCGGAACTGCTGGCGAGCGGGCTGCCGGTGGTGACGGACGGCGGATTCACCGAGGTGGCACCCGGGTCGGCCACGGTGGTGGCGGATCATCCGGCGCTGCGCGGCCGGCTGCGCTGACGGCCATGTCGCGGTGACTGAGACGATTTCAGTTCCGCACGTTCCGGCGCGGGATTCGATTCGCCACATTTCTCGGCCGACATGCGGTTTTTGCGTTATGTCGCCCGTAGGATGCCCCCTACACCACTTCGCATGTGGGAGGGGCAGCGAACATGGGTGCTCAGCGTGCTGGGGCACCGGTTCTCACCGGGTCCGTCCCTCCGCTTGCGCCCTTTTACCACGCCCGCCAGGAGACCGGATTCGAGCTGGCCGACGCGCCTGCGCCCGGGCGAGACGATCCTGCTCGTGCCTGCGCATGCTCGGGACAGCGGCGGGACCGGCAAGACCCAGCTCGCGGTCGGGTTCGCGCACGCCATGTGGTCGGCGCGGGCTGTCGACCTGCTGGTCTGGGTTCCCGCGGGCAACCGGAGCGCGATCATCGCCGGCTACGCGCGGGCGGCCGCCGACCTGGAGCTGCTGTCGCCGAGGAGACGGCCGTGAGCACGGCGGACACCGCCGCGCAGCGCTTCCTCGACTGGCTGCGCACGACCGGGCGCCGCTGGGCGGTGGTGCTCGACGACGTGGCCTCCCCGGTCGACATCGACGGGCTGTGGCCGCAGGGCCCGGCCGGGCAGGTCGTCGTGACCAGCCGGCTGCGGGAATCGGAGCTCGCCTGGACCGGCGCGAGCGTGACCGCCCACGCCGTCGCCGGGTTCAGCAGGCGCGAGGCGCTCGCCTACCTCAACGCCCGGCTCACCGGCTTCCCCGACCAGCGGATCGAGGCGCTTGACCTGGCCGAGGACCTCGGCGGGCTGCCGATCGCGCTCGCCCAGGCCGCCGCGGTGGTCACCGTGACGGGGAGCACCTGCCGGGACTACCGGGCCGAGTACGCGGAGCGGCTGCGGGCCACCGCGGGCACGGTCGTCGACGGCTGCCCGCCGTCGCTGCTCGCCACCTGGTCGCTCGCCGTGGAGCACGCCCACGAGCTGCCGCCCGCCGGCTGTCCTGGCCCGCGCTCGTGCTTCGCCTCGGTCCTCGACACCAGCGGCATCCCGGCGGCCGTGCTCACCTCCCCCGCCGCCTGCGCCTACATCACGGGGCGGCCCGGGACCGGAGGCTGGCGCACGGCGGTCACCGGGGGCCTCGGCCGCGGCAGGCCGCCGAGCAGAACCTGGTGCGGTCCGCCTACGCCACCCTGGACCGGCTCGGCCTGCTCAGCGTGGACCGCGCCAGCGCGGTGCGCACCGTCTGGCTGCACCCGGCGGTGCGGGCCGCCGTCCGCGCCTACCTGGCGCCGGGCAACGTCGAGCAGGTGGTGGCCGCGGCGGCCGCGGCGCTGCTTGAGGCGTGGCCCGAGCCTGGCGCCCCGGACGAGCAGCCCGCAGCTCAACCAGGCCCTGCGGGACTGCGCCGGCGGCGCTGCGCGCCTTCGCGGGCGACCTGCTGTGGAAGCCGGACGCCCACCCGGTGCTGCTGCGGGCGGGGACGTCGCTCACCGAGCCCCCGGTGCTCGCGGACTCCGCCATCGGCTACTGGCAGGCGCTCGCGCGCCGCGAGCAGCCAGCTGCTCGGCTACGGGCACGCGCAGTCGGTGCTCGCCAGGGACCGGCTCGCCGACGCCTACGCCAGCGGCGGCGCGCTTCGCCGAGGCGCTGCCCGTCTTCGAGGCGGCGCTGGCCGACCGCGAGGCGACCTTCGGCGCGCAGCACCCGGAGACGGTGACCGCGCGGCTGAACGTGGCGCAGGTCGCTGAACGCGGCCGGGCGGGACCCGGAGGCGATCGCGCTGTACGAGCAGGTGCTGGCGGCGCGGGAGCGGATGCTCGGGCCCGGGCACCGGGAGACGCTGGCGGTACGGGTCCAGCTGGCCGCCGCCTACGAGGCGGCCGGGCGGCGCGGCGACAGCATCCGGCTGTACGAGCGGGCGCTGGCCGACGCCGAGCGGGAACTCGGCCCGGCGCACCGCGACACGCTGGCCGCCCGGGTCCAGCCTGGCCGGCGCCTACCTGGCGGCGGGCCAGCCGCGCGAGGCGATCACCGCCTACCAGCGGGCGCTGGTCGACCAGGAGCGCGCGGCGGGCGCGGACGACCCGGCCGCCGCTGGCCGCGCGGACCAGCCTGGCCGACGCCTACCGGGGCGCGGGGCGGACCAAGGAGGCGATCGGCGCGTACGAGCGGGTGCTCGCCGACCGCGAGCGGGTGCTCGGGCCCGACCATCCCGACACGATCGCCGCGCGCGGCAACCTCGGCTACGCCTACCGCAGCGCGGGGCGGCTGAAGGAGGCCATACCGCAGTACGAGCGCGTGGTGGCCGACCGGGAGCGGCTGCTGCCCGCCGACCATCGCGACACGCTGGCCGCGCGGGCCATCCTGGCGCCGTCTACCAGCAGGGGCGGCGGCTGCGCGAGGCGATCGCCACCTACGAGCGGGTGGTCGCCGACAGCGAGCGGGTGCTCGGCCCCGGCGACATCGACACGCTGACCACCCGGTGCAACCTGGCCACCGCGTACCGCGAGGCCGGCCGGATGGCCGACGGGGTCAAGGTGCTGCGCCGCGCGCTCGCCGACTGCGAGCGGTACCTGGGCGCGGACCACCCGATGACGAGCACGGTCAGGGACAACCTTCAAGCGGCGACGGAGTGACCTGATGGCCCCCACCGCAGTTCGACTACATCATCGTCGGCGGCGGCTCGGCGGGCAGCGCGCTGGCGGCCCGGCTGTCGGCCGACCCGACCACGCGGGTGCTCGTGCTTGAGGCGGGCCGGCCGGACTACAGCTGGGACCCGTTCATCCACATGCCCGCCGCCCTGACGTTCCCGATCGGCTCGCGCGTTCTACGACTGGCAGTACTCAGTCGGAGCCCGAGCCGCTACCTGAACGGGCGGCGGATCTACCACGCGCGCGGCAAGGTGCTCGGCGGGTCGTCGTCGATCAACGGGATGATCTTCCAGCGCGGCAACCCACTCGACTACGAGCGGTGGGCCGCCGACCCGGGGATGTCGTCCTGGTCCTACGCGCACTGCCTGCCGTACTTCAAGCGGATGGAGAACTGCCTGGCGGCCGCCGGGCACGCCGGACGCCCCGTTCCGCGGCACCGACGGGCCGCTCGTGCTCGAGCGCGGGCCGGCCACCAACCCGCTGTTCGGCGCGTTCTTCGAGGCGGTGCAGCAGGCCGGGTACCCGCTGACGTCCGACGTGAACGGGTACCGGCAGGAGGGGTTCGCCGCCTTCGACCGGAACATCTCCCGACGGGCGGCGGCTGTCGGCGGCCCGGGCCTACCTGCACCCGGTCATGTCCCGGCCGAACCTGCGGGTGGTGACCTGGGCGCACACCACGCGGATCCTGTTCAACGGGACGCGGGCGACCGGGGTGGAGTTCGTGCTCCGCGGCGACGGCCGGCGTCGCGAGCGTCGCCTCCGCGCCGCGCCGCGCCTACGGCGGTGAGGTGATCGTGTGCGCCGGGGCGTTCGGGTCGCCGCAGCTGCTGCAGCTCTCCGGGGTCGGGAACGCGTCGGAGCTGTCGCCGCTCGGCATCCCCGTCGTCGCCGACCTGCCGGGCGTCGGCGAGAACATGCAGGACCACCTGGAGGTGTACGTCCAGTACGGGTCGAAGCTGCCGGTGTCGGTCGCGCCCGCGCTGAAGTGGCGGAACCGGCCGTCGGTGGCGCTGCGGTGGGCGCTGGCCCGGTCCGGTCCCGGGGCCACGAACCACTTCGAGGGCGGCGGCTTCGCCCGGTCCAACGACAGTCGTCCGCTACCCCAACCTGATGTTCCACTTCCTGCCGATCGCGATCCGCTACGACGGGTCCGCGCCCGCCGGGGGCCACGGGTACCAGGTGCACATCGGGCCGATGTACTCCGACTCGCGCGGCACCGTGAAGCTGACCTCGGCCTCGCCGTTCGACAAGCCCGCCCTGCGGTTCAACTACCTGTCCACGCGAACCGACCGCGCGGAGTGGAGCGAGGCGATCGCGATCGCGCGCCGGATCCTGAACCAGCCGGCGTTCGACGAGTTCAACGCCGGGGAGCTGTCGCCCGGCCCGTCGGTGTCGACGGAGGAAGAGGTGCTCGACTGGGTGGCGCGGGACGCGGAGACGGCGCTGCACCCGTCCTGCACGTGCGCGATGGGCACCGGGCCGCTGTCGGTGACCGACCCGCTGTCCCTCGCGGTGCACGGCGTGTCCGGGCTGCGAGTGGTCGACGCGTCCGTCATGCCCTATGTCACCAACGGGAACATTTACGCGCCGACGATGATGATCGCCGAGAAGGCGGCCGACCTGATCACGGGGAATACGCCGCTGGCGCCGCGGAGACAATTCCCTTTTATCGCCATAAATCGGACGGCGACGGCGAGTAGGCGAGCCGGCGGAATTGGCCCGCGGAGCCCGCGGGCCAAGGCGCTCGCGGCCCTCGGGCCCCTTGGGCCAATAGAGGTGGCCCTCGGGGCCCGCGGGCCAAAGGGGCGGCCCCGTCCCGGGCCCACATCGTGGAACCAATCGTCGTATGGCGGGGAATGTCTGGACAGTTGGCGGGGAATCTCCGCATCATCATGACCAAATCCATGACTGATTGATGGGAGCTGCCCGGTCATGTCCGGCCCCGAAGATGATCCGCTGCCCGAGGCGGTCGCGCTCGTCGACGGGGCCGCCGCGCGGGGCTGCGGCTGCGGCTGCTCGGCGGCCTCGGGGTGCGCGTGCTCTGCCCGGACTTCCCGCCGCGGCTGCGGCCCGGCCAGGACATGGACCTGGCCTGCGCGTCCAAGGGACGGCGGGACGTCGCCGCCTACCTCGAGAGGCAGCGGGTGCGTCCCGGACAAGATGTTCAACTCGCTCAACGGCGACCGGCAGATGTACTTCACCGCCCCGTCCGGGCGCGCCATCGACGTCATGGTCGACCGGCTCGTCATGTGCCACACGCTGGACCTCCGGCCCTCGTTCGGCAACTCCTCGCTCACCCTCGACCCGCCGACCTGCTGCTTTCCAAGCTGCAGATCTTCGAGCTGAACGCCAAGGACGCGCGCGACATCACGCACCTGCTGTCCGGGGTGCCGGTCGGCGAGCAGGCGCGAGGCCCGGCCAGCCGGCGGCTCGCCGTTCATCGACACGGGCCGCTTCGGCGAGGTGCTGGCGGCGGACTGGGGCTGGTGGCGCACCACGACGGGAAACCTGGAGAAGCTGCCCGCGCTGCTCGCGGAGAGCCCGGAGATGATCCCGCCGCAGCCCCGGTTCGACGCGCTCGAGCAGGCGGCGCGGCTGCTCGACGTGGCCAGGTCGGCGCCGAAGTCGATGAAGTGGAAGCTGCGGGCCAACGTCGGCGACCGGGTCCGCTGGTACGAGCTGCCAGAAGAGGTAGCGCACTGATGGAAAGCGCACCTCATGAAGATGTTCTTCGCCACCGACATCCACGGGTCGGAGATCTGCTGGAAGAAGTTCCTGAACGCCGCCGCGTTCTACAAGGCCGACCTGGTCGTGCTCGGCGGCGACGTCACCGGCAAGATCATGGTCCCGATCGTCGCCTACCCCGGGTACTGGGAGGTCACGGTCCGCGGCGAGCGGATGCGCCTGGACAGCCGGGAGGAACTGCTCAAGGTCGAGCAGCAGCTGCGCGACCGCGGGCTCCTACCCGGCGATCGTCACCCGGGAGGAGCTTGACCAGCTCAGCTCGCAGGACGCGATCGACCAGCGGTTCAACACCGAGATGACCCGCTCGCTCGACCGCTGGCTCGACATGGCCGACGGCAAGCTGCGCGGCGGGGCGATCCCGTGCATCCTCAACGGCGGCAACGACGACATCTTCGAGATCGACCCGATCCTGGAGTCGGCGCCGAGCGTCACGTTCGCCGAGGGGAAGGTGATCGACCTGGCCGGAAGCGGGTTCACGATGATCTCGATGGGCTACACCAACCCGACGCCGTGGGACACCCACCGCGAGGCGCCGGAAGAGGAGCTCGACGGCGCGGATCGACGCCATCGCCGCGCAGGTCCCCGACATGAACCGGACCATCTTCAACTTCCACGCGCCGCCGTACGGCACCGGGCTCGACGAGGCCCCCGAGCTGGACGCGACCATGCGGCCCACGCACGGCGGCGCGGTCATGAAGCCGGTCGGCTCCACCGCCGTGCGCGACGCGATCCTGAAATACCAGCCGCCGCTCTCCGTCCACGGGCACATCCACGAAAGCCGCGGCGTGGCCAAGATCGGCCGGACCCTCACGGTCAACCCCGGCAGCTCATACGGGGACGGCGTACTTCAGGCCGCACTGATCGACATCAATCCGAAAAACGGAAAAGTCAAGTATGTCCTAGTTAACGGCTGACTGTTATGGTGCTGCCGTGACGACAAGGGACGAATCCTTTTCATCCTGCCATTAGCCCCCGGGGTCCGACCCAGCGAGCGGCCTCAGGGTGAAAAGTGTTCGAATATCGACATTTTTCTATTAAATTCCGGAGGGACCATGGCCACTGACGCCCTCGGCGACGAGAGACCGACGCTATTCCTGCGGAAAGCGACCGGTCTGGTGCGCGGCTGGTCGGTTCGCGACTCGATGATCTACGCCTGCCTGTCGACCAACGTCGTCACGCTCGGCCTAGTCGAATTCGCCTACCAGGACGCCTTCCCACCGGCCAGCTGCTTACCGCGGTGCTCATCTCCGGCGTCTGGGTCTCATTCCTCGTCATCGCCTACAGCGGCCTCGTCGTCACGATCCCGCGGGCCGGCGGCGACTACGTGTGGCAGTCCCGCATCCTCGGCAGCGGGATCGGGTTCGTGATGGCCGCCACCGGCTGGTGGTTCATCCTCTGGCTGTGGGCGCCGATCTACGGGTCCGTGCTCGTCGGAGGAGTTCTTCCAGCCGCTCTGGGTCGCGTTCAACGACCCGTCGGGCGCCGCCTGGTTCGCCACGCACACCGGCACGTTCGTCGTCACGCTGATCACCATCGCGCTGGCGGGCCTGCTCGTCTCGCTCGGCATGGCCGGGTACGCGCGGGTGCAGAAGTGGTGCTTCCTACGGCGGCCTGCTCGGGATTCGCGATCATCGTGATCATCATGCTGATCGTCATCGCAGAACGACTTCATCTCCGCGTTCAACAACCGAGACCGCCAAGCTGTTCGGGATGAAGAACGCCTACGCGGGCGACCACTCGCCGACGCCGGGTCCAAGGCCATCGGCGTACACCCCGTCGCC
Organism: uncultured Actinomycetota bacterium; assembly: GCA_963735315.1. Taxonomy (GTDB): domain Bacteria; phylum Actinomycetota; class Actinomycetes; order Streptosporangiales; family Streptosporangiaceae; genus Trebonia. The sequence continues at coordinate 83,588 of CAVTKQ010000003.1, read as the reverse complement.
GCTTCGGCTTCACCGGCGACTTCGGGCAGTCCATGCTGCTCGTGCCGATGCTGATGTTCTACCTGCTGTGGCCGAACTGGGGCACCACGCTGTACGGCGAGGTGCGCGGCGCGAGCGACTTCAAGCGGGTGTTCGCCGGGATGTTCTTCGGCCTGTGGACCACGGTGATCCTGTCGGTCGTCTTGCTCGCCCTGTTCGCCAAGTACGTTCGGCTTCGACTTCTACCAGGACGTCAACGCGCATCTGGATCGACAACGCGTACGGCACCGCCTCGGCGCACGCGCTGCCGATCTTCCCCTACCCGATGCTGCTGGTCGGCTGGCTGGTGAACAACCAGGCGTTCCAGGTGATCCTGATCCTGCTGATGAGCCTGTGGTTCTTCGCCTGGGTGGGGACCCTGTTCCTGTCGTCGACGCGGGTGATCTTCGCCGCGGCGTTCGACCGGATCCTGCCGGACGGCGCGGCCCAGGTGTCGGAGAAGCGGCGGGTGCCCGGTGTGGTCGCTGGTGCTGATGCTGCTGCCGGCCGTCGGGCTCGGCCGCGCTGTACTCCTACAACTCCACCTTCCACACCTACACGCTGGACGCGACGCTGGTCATCGCGGTCACCTACCTGTTCTCCGCGATCGCCGTGGTGATCCTGCCGTGGCGCAAGCCGGACCTGTGGGCCGCCTCCCCCGCGTCGCGGCTCAAGCTGCTCGGGCGTGCCGATCGTCCCGGCCGCCGGCCTGGTCACCATCGGGCTCATCGGGTACTGCCTGTACGAGTGGCTGTCCAACGCGCGTACGGCGTCAACAACAACGACTCGCTGATCTACATGGGCGCGATGTACGTGCTCGCGCTGGTGATCTACCTCGTGGCGCGCGTCATCAGGTCCCGCCAGGGCATCGACCTCTCCCTGATCAACAAGGAGATCCCGGTCGAGTGACCACGCTTCGTTACGAGGCTTCTTAAAGCAGTCAGGCGGCCGGAGGATGAGGATCATCCGCCAGGCCGTCGGGGCGTCGAGCGGCGGTCGTCTCGTCGAAGTCGCCGTAGGTCGCCACCAGCTCGAAGCGCCCGGAAGAGCCCACCGCGGCACGCCGGGCGCGTGTTGGCCAGGGCGACAGCGTTGCCAGATGCACGGCGGCGGTGAACTCCGTCAGGGTCCAGAACCGGTTCGGCACCACGTCGCTGACCGTGCGGATCGTGCCGTCCTTGGCCGTCGCGGTGATCGTCATGTGCTCGTTGGTCACCTGGGTCAGCGGGTCGATCCGGTCGCCGCGGCCGCCCCAGTGGACGTCGGCGTGCACGCCCGGCGGCGTCGACCGTCCACTCGCTGCTCGTGCGCGGCTCCGGCGCGAAGAAGTCCGCCGGGTGCGCCAGCTCCACGATGTACAGGCCGCCCGGGACCAGGTGCGCCGCGCACCGCGGTCAGGTGCCTGACCAGGTCATCGAGGGTGAACAGGTGACAGGCCGAGTTCAGCATGGTGACGGCGGCGTCGAACAGGACCTGGGCGCCGTCCGGCCCGCTGACGCGGAAGTCGCGCATGTCCGCCTCGACCACGTCGAGCGCCACCCCGGCCGCCTTCGCCCGGCCGGCCGCGTAGCCGCACATCGCCGCGGACCAGTCGAGCGCCGTCGCGCGCAGGCCGCGCCGGGCGAGCTCCCTGGCGTGCTCGGCCGGGCCCGCGGCGAGTTCGAGTACCGACCTGACGCCGGCACCGCCGGTGAAGTGCGTCGGCGCACCAGGCCTGGAGGGCGGTGACTTCGGCCGGGATGTCGCGGTAGGCGCAGGCCAGCTCGTACAGCTCGGGTTCGTCGTAGATACCACTCACCCGAGCAATGATGCCGTACGGGCGGAGCCAGCACTCGTTCCGGATCAGTTTGACGTGAAGCCGCGCGATTCCGCACAGTGAGGGCGACAGCACCCGAACATCACCTGTCAAATCCGCAACGCATCTACCGCCACTTGACCGCGTGGGGCAGACTGACCGCATGATGACTGAGGCGGAGGCACTCAAGACCCTGGCGCGCGAGGATCCCGCTGTCGCCGACGACGCGAGAACCGCACTCCGCTCGCTGACATCGGGCGGCGGCCTCGGGGCGATCTCGCTGCTGCGGCTGCAGGAATTCCTGTGGTACGGGCTGCCGGCCGGGATACCGCAGCCCGTGGAGGAGTACCTCGGCGGTGACCAGGGCGCTCGCCCGGCTGTTCACCCTCGCCGGGATGGAGCGCTACGCCGAGGTCTGCGCCAGCGAGGAGACCGTCGCAGATCATCAGCGCGTACGCGGGCTCGCGGGCCGAGGGCATCGCGGCGTACTCCAGGGCGCTGGCCACCTCGCACGCCGTGCCGCCGGACACCGACCTGCTCGCCTGGTCCTCGGTCATGGGGCCGGAGGAGCGCGCCGCCTACGACGCGTGCGCCGCCGCGATCGAGCTCGCGGTCGCCGCCCGTGACCTGAAGGTCGGGGTCAGCGGCTGGAAGACCAAGCGCGCCGCGCTCGTCGAGCGCTGGCTCACCCGGGCCGCCGCACACGCCGGGAATGGACACCTGGCTCAGCCGGATCAGCGCCGAGCGGATCGAGGAATGGGCGCACGGGCACCCGGGCGAGCGGTCCCGCCTCGCCCGCAGCGTGATGCCCAAGCTGCTTGAGCCGCCGGACCTGCCCGACGAGCCGCTGCCCACGCTGGCCTGGCTGCTCGGGCACGCGAGCGACGGGCTGCGGCTGACCGCCCGGCACTACATCGCGCCCGCGCTGGTCGGCGAGGCGGCGGGGACTGTTCGGCTGGGGGCCGGGCGGCGGCGCTGCCCGAGCAGCCGGCCAGGCGGCACCAGGAGCTCGACGTCTACCCGCTGCACACCCTGCGCGGCCTGGCCCAGCACGAGATGGGCGCGGTGCGGCGCAGCGGCGCGGCCCTGGTGCTGACCAGGACCGGGCGGCTGATGGCCGACGACGCCGCGGTCCGCTGGCACATCGGGACGGCGGCGCTCATCGGGCCGGACGACGGCCCCGACCCCGACTTCACCGTGGCGGTCCGCGAGGCGGCGCTGCTCCTCATCACCCTGCACGACAGCCCCGTCGGCTACGAGGAGCTGGCGTCACGGCTGACCGAGCTGCACGCGGCGGAGGGATGGGCGTCGCGGTCAGGCGGCAGCCTCGCGGGCGCGATCCGCGGCGAGATCCACGTCCTGCGGCACCGGCTGCGCGCGCTGCAACTGCTTGACGAGGACGCGCCCGTCGGCTCGGTGGCGCTCACCGGCATCGGGACGGCGGCGGCGCTTTCCGGGCTGCTCGCCCGCGCGCTGCGGCCGCGGCGGCACGAGCGCGGGTAGCCGCCGACCTGACACACTTAGTGCACCATGCGCACGCTAATCGCTGACCACCCGCTGGTCACCCACAAGCTCACGCTGCTCCGCGACGCTCGCACCGACACCGCCACCTTCCGCACGCTGGCGGACGAGCTCGTGACCCTGCTCGCCTACGAGGCCACGCGCGAGATCCGCGTCGCCTCGGTTTCCGTCACCACTCCGGTCGCGGTCGCGACGGGCGCCCGGCTGACGGCGCCGAAGCCGCTGATCGTCCCGGTGCTGCGCGCCGGGATCGGCATGCTCGACGGGATGACCCGGCTGCTCCCGATGGCCAGCGTCGGCTTCGTCGGCATGGTCCGCGACGAGGAGTCGCTGGTCGCCTCGACCTACGCGAACCGGCTGCCCGCCCGGCTCGACGGCCGGGAGGTGTTCGTCCTCGACCCGATGCTCGCCACCGGCGGCACGCTGGTCACGGTCATCTCCATGCTGCGGGACCGCGGCGCGGACGCGGTCACCGCGATCTGCCTGCTCGCCGCCCCTGAGGGGCTGGCCAGGATCGACGAGGCCTTCCCCGGCGACTACGTGCGGGTGGTCACGGGCGCGGTCGACGAGCGGCTCAACGACAAGGGCTACATCGTGCCCGGGCTCGGCGACGCGGGCGACCGTCTCTTCGGCGAGATCTAACAAGAAGTTCATCAGAACGAGGCGGCTGACTCCGCGCACCGTGTCCTGTTAGTCCCGTCCGCGGGTTCAGGCGGCGCTCTAGTTCCGCCAGGCGCAGTTCCAGCTGGTCGACGCGGTGGCGGAGGAGCTCGAGCTGCGCCTCGTCGGCCAGGCGGCGCTCGGCGGTCTTGCGGACGCGCGGGCTCGCCTCGGCGCGCTCGGCGACCATCGCGAGCGGGACGAGGCGCTGCGGGCCGTGCGGGCCGTCGACCAGCCTCGACGGGATCTGGCCGCTGCGGTACCAGGTGCGCAGCGCGGCCCGGGACACGCCGGTCTCCGCGGCGGCCTTCTCCAGCGTCACCCAGTCAGAGCCGTCGAGCCGCGCGCCAAGCTCGAGCTCAAGCTCCCAGTCGTCGAGCCGGTCTTCCCAGTCCATGGCACTCATCCTAAGCTTCTCGCGTTATCGCCGCTAACCCTATTATTAGCATGGTATTGACTGGGTTAAAAGCACAGGGCAGGCTGAGGGCATGTTCGAGAGATTCACTAACAGAGCGCGCCACGTCGTCGTCCTGTCCCAGGAAGAGGCGCGCCTCCTGAACCACAACTACATCGGGACCGAGCACATCCTGCTCGGCCTGCTCGGCGAGCCCGAGTCGATCGGCGGCCAGGTCCTGGCGAGCTTCGGCTTCACCCGCGACGGCGTCCGCGAGGAGGTCGTGGAGCAAGGTCGGCCGGGGCAAGAAGCAGCCGAGCGGGCACATCCCGTTCACGCCGCGGGCGAAGAAGACCCTGGAGCTGTCGCTGCGCGAGGCGCTCGCGATCAAGCACAACTACATCGGCACCGAGCACATCCTGCTCGGGCTGATCAGGGAGGGCGAGGGCGTCGCCGCCCAGATCCTGCGCGACCACGCGGACCTGCTCGAGATCCGGGCCGCGGTGCTCAACGCCGTGTCCGCCGCCGACCCCGGCGAGCCGAGCCGAGGCGGACGAAGGCGCCGAGGAGACCAACGCCGTGCTCCGCTGGCTGCGGACGCGGCTGACCAGGCACGGGGCGGCAAGCCTGCCCTTCCGCCCCGGACTGCCGGGCGCCGAGCCCGCGACGCGCGGCACCCCGGCCGTCGAGGCCGCGCTCCAGCAGGCCGCGCGGCTGGCGGGGCCGCTCCCCGTCGGGTCGCACCACCTGCTGCTCGCGGCCCTCGACGACAGCAACTCGGCCGCCTCCTGCGGCTCTCGCCTCGCTCGGCGTGGACCTCGACGAGCTGCGGGAGAAGCTGCGCGCCGCGCAGGTGACGGGCACCTCGGACGAGCAGCCCGAGCAGGCCGGCCGCCGCCAGATGGCCATCGAGGTGTCCGACGAGATCCTCACGGTCGTGCTCGACCGACCCGGTGATCGTCGAGGCCGGGCAAGGAGGCGCTGCGCGCGGTCAACGCCCGGGCGGCGGCGACCGCGAAGAGCGCGGCCGCAGGACGGCGCGGGCGGCGAAGGCGCGGGCGAGGAGCGCCTCCGGGCGAGGAGGCCGAGAGCGCGTCCGCGACCAGCAACGGTGATCCGCGGCGACAACCCGCTACGCCGCCGGCCTGGCCAACGTCTGGCTGGAACTCCGCAAGACCCTGGACACGCTCGCCGACCCGGCGGCAGGTACCCCGCGCGCGCGGATCGCCGCTGCGGCCCCCGGCCAGCCCCGATCCGCCGAGCAGGCCGAGCCGGACGAGCCGGAGAGCCGGGCGAGGGACCGACCCGGACGCAGCCACCGCGTGAAGATCCGGAAATGCCGCTCAGCGTGCCGCGCTCCACTGTCGGAGCCGAGCCGGGCACCTACGCGAAGATGGCGCGGGGAGGTGTCACGGCGCGTCCGGGCCTCGCCTTTGGGCCACGACTGCGCCGGGGACACCTTCCGCCCCCGCTCCCACCACGCTCTCAAGGGGAATCGATCGCGCGGAGAGGCGGAGCCACGCACTCGTTCGGGATGATGCTCTTAGGTCTTGACTTGGGGTGGACACCACAAGGATGAGACATAGCTTGTGAACGAGGGCATTGACCACGTGTTTTCGCTTCTCCTAACGTCAGATGCGAGGTTTGCGAAGGAGGAGCCGCGGTGGTCGACCTTGACGTCGTGGTGGTGGGAGCGGGGTTTTCCGGGATCTACGCGGTGCACGCGTTCCGGTCGGCCGGGCTGACGCGTGAAGGCGTTCGAGGCCGGGGACGGGATCGGCGGGACCTGGTTCTGGAACAGCTACCCGGGGGCGCGGTGCGACGTCGAGTCCAAGGACTACTCGTACTCCTTCTCCCCCGAGCTTGAGCAAGAGTGGTCCTGGAGCGAGCGGTACCCGGCGCAGCCGGAGATCCTGCGGTACCTCAACCACGTCGCGGACAAGTTCGGGCTGTGGCCGTACATCCAGCTGAACACGCGGGTGACCGGGGCTTCCTGGGACGCGGACGTCGGCCTCGTGGACCGTCACGACGTCGGACGGCGGCACGGTCACGGCGCGGTACTTCGTCTCGGCGGCCGGGTGCCTGTCGGAGTTCCAGGTGCCTGACCTGCCGGGACTCGACTCGTTCGAAGGGCCCTGGTACCACACCGCGCGGTGGCCGGCCGAAGGCGTCGACTTCACCGGCCAGCGGGTCGGGCTCGTCGGCACCGGGTCCACCGGGATCCAGGTCGCGCCCGAGATCGCGGCCGTCGCCGAGCACCTGTACGTGTTCCAGCGGACGGCGAACTTCGCGGTGCCGAACAGGAACCGGCCGTGGGAGGAGGCCGAAGAGCGCGCGTTCAAGTCCGGGTACCGGGAGTACCGGGCGCGAGGCGCGGGAGTCGTTCCTCGGGGTGCCGGTCACCGGGACGGGGCGGCCGGTCCTGTCCGAGCCGCCGGAGGACGTGCAGCGGCTCTTCACGGAGCGGTGGCAGGCAGGCGGCGGGATGCCGTTCCTCGGCGCCTACACCGACGTGCTGGTGTCGCAGGAGGCCAACGACGTCGTGGCCGAGTTCATGCGGGACCGGATCCGCGAGACGGTGGACGACCCCGCCGTCGCCGAGCTGCTCTGCCCGCGCGGGTACCCCGTCGGGTCGAAGCGGCTGTGCCAGAGCGACGACTACTACGCGATGTTCAACCGGCCGAACGTGTCCCTGGTCGACATCAGGTCCACGCCCGTCGAGTCGGTCTACCCGGGCGGCGTGAAGACCTCGGCCGACTCCTACGACCTCGACGCGCTGGTGTTCGCGACCGGGTTCGACGCGCTGACCGGGGCGCTGTTCGCGATGGACATCCGCGGCGCCGGCGGGGTGCCGCTGCGCTCCGCGTGGGCGACCGGGGCGCAGGCCTACCTCGGGGTGGCCGCCGCCGGGTTCCCGAACATGTTCCTGATCACCGGGCCGGGATCGCCCTCGGTGTTCTCCAACATGGTGCTGTCCATCGAGCAGCACGTGGAGTGGGTGCGGGACTGCATCGTCTGGCTGCGGGAGCGCGGGCACGCGACGATCGAGCCGACCGCCGCGGCGCAGGCCGCGTGGATGGAGCACGTGTCGGAAGTGGCCAACTCGACGCTGTTCCCGAAGGCGGACTCCTGGTACGTGGGCGCGAACATTCCCGGCAAGCCCCGGGTGTTCACCTCGTACCTGGCCGGGTGCGGGCCGTACCGGGCCAAGTGCGACGCGGTCGCGGCGGCCGGTTACGAGGGGTTCGCGCTTGGCGGGTAGCGTGAGCGGCGTGTAACGGTTAAGTGAATACTGTCTGACTTCAATGGTGACTGTCAGGTCTCGGAGGTTAAGCGGTGGGCGTTTCTGTGCATCCGCAGGCGCAGCAGATCCTCGACGGGAAGGCCGCCTCCGGCGCGCCGCCGCTTTGGGAGCTATCGCCGGACGAAGGCCGGGCCATGGTCGACGCGAACAACGCGATGATCCCGGCCGGGCCCGACCTGGAATCGGTGCGCGACATCGTCATCCCCTCGCAGGCCGGCGGGCTGCCCGCCCGGGTGTACTCGCCGTCGTCGTCCGCGCCCGGTGCTCGTGCTGTACTTCCACGGCGGCGGCTGGGTGGTCGGCACGCTCGACGGGTGGGACGCCTCGGTGCGCGGCCTCGCCGTCGCGTCCGGGTGCGACGTGGTGAGCGTGGACTACCGGCTCGCGCCCGAGCACGTCTTCCCCGCCGCGGCCGACGACGCGTACGACGCGCTGGTGTGGGCCGCCTCCGCCGGCGGGCTCGCGGCGCGGGCGGCCGGTCGTGGTCGCCGGGGACAGCGCGGGCGGCAACCTCGCGGCCGTGTCCGCGCTGCGGGCGCGGGACTTCGGCGGGCCGCCCATCGCCCTGCAGGTCCTCGTCTACCCGGTCGTCGACTGCGACCTGGACCGGCGCTCCTACCGCGAGTACGACGGGGACGAGCTCATCCTGAACCGGCGGGACATGACCTGGTTCTGGGACCACTACGCGCCCGACCCGGCCGCGCGGGTGAACCCGTACGCCTCGCCGCTGCGCGCCTCCAGCTTGTCCGGGCTGCCGCCCGCCTACGTGGTGACCGCCGAGCACGACCCGCTGCGGGACGAGGGATTCGCCTACGCGGACCGGCTGCGGGCCGCGCGGGTGCCGGTCGAGCACCGGCACTACGGGTCGCAGATCCACGCGTTCTTCACGTTCACCGGCGTGCTCGACGACGCCGACAAGGCCGTGGCCGAGGCCGGGTCGGCGATCCGGTCGGCCGTGGAAGGGAGCTAGGTACCTATGCGCGCCAACGCGGCGGTTTTCGAGAAGCTGTTCACGCCACTGTCGGTGACCGAGGTGGAGATCGACGCGCCCCGGCCCGGTGAGGCGCTGGTGAAGATCGTCGCGTCGGGGGTCTGCCACACCGACGCGCTCGCGCGGGACGGGGACATGCCGTTCCCCGCGCCGGGCGTGCTCGGGCACGAGGGCGCCGGCGTGGTGTCCGCGGTCGGCGACGGCGTCACCAGCGTGTCCGTCGGGGACAAGGTGGTCATCGGGTGGCCGTGGTGCGGGTCGTGCCGGAACTGCCTGGACGGGCAGCCGCGGTACTGCCTGCAGCTGGGCCCGCTGGTGATCGCCGGGTCGCGCGCGCGACGGGTCGACCTCGCTGCGGCGGCTTGACGGGTCGCCGCTGCACAGCCACTTCTTCGGCCAGTCGTCGTTCGCGTCGTACTCGATCTGCGCCGCCAGCGCCCTCGTGAAGGTGCCCGACGACACCGACGTCTCCATCCTCGGGCCCGCTGGCCTGCGGGATCTCCACCGGGGCGGGGGCGGTGCTCAACGCGCTGCGGCCGCTTTGCCGGGTCGTCCATCGTCGTTTACGGGTCCGGGGCGGTCGGGCTGTCGGCGATCATGGCCGCCCGGCTGACCGCGGCGACGCACATCATCGCGGTCGACAAGCTGGCGTCGCGGCTCTCGCTCGCGGCCGAGCTCGGGGCGACCGAGACCATCGACGTGTCCGCTCCCGGCGCGGACCCGGTCGCGGCGGTGCAGGAGATCTGCGGCGGGCCAGCGGACTTCGCCATGGACTGCGCGGGGAACGTCAACGTCCTGCGGCAGGCCGCCGACTCGGTGGGCATGCGGGGCACGGTCGCGCTCATCGGCGGCGCGCCCGCCGGGGCCTCGTTCTCGCTCGACCACATGTCCACCCTGTGGGGCAAGAAGGTCGTCGGCATCCTCGGCGGCGAGGGCCGGTCGGTGTCGCTGATCAACACGCTGATCACGCTGAACGCCCAGGGCCGGTTCCCGTACGACCGGCTGATCCAGAAGTTCCCGCTCGACCGAGGTCAACGAGGCGCTTGAGGCCTCGCACCACGGCGACGTGATCAAGCCGGTGCTGGAAATGCCGTCATAACCGGCATTTACGGAGCCAATTGACATACGGTGCCGTCAATATGAATTTCCGCGCCCGCCGCGGCATGCAGCGATAACGCTGGCCTGCGGTCATTACCATGCAATGAGGACGGTAATGATTTAGCACCCTGGTTCGTAATTCAACGCATCCCGTCGCCATTGGGTCAGGCGGCGATGCCCGCATTCGCATTGGGCGGTGACGGGCGCGAGCATTGCTAACTTTTTGCCAGTTGCTGGCCGACGGCGCAGGGGACGCGCCGCGCGGCTAGTCGGCAGGCGCGGCTGGTCAGGGAGGCCGAGCGGCAACCGCGCGGCGCGCGACGCACTGCCCGCGCGGTACCGCTTGGCGCTGAGGTGAACGTGTCGCCGGTGGCGATTCCGGCTGGCCGCTTGTTCGGGACGAATCCCTAACGTGAGGGAATTCCCGGTGCCGGCTATGCCGGAATAGTACGGCCCACGAGGAGTACCGGCGCCCCATTCATGCGGATAGCGCCGGAAAAGGCAGCTTATTTATTGCTTTTAGTTCCCACTTTCATGTGCATTCGATTGCGTCTTTCGTTTGCGGTTACGGCTGCTTAGACGCGGGTAGTCTTGGTCCCGGGCCAAATTCGGCCAACGCCTACTTATGCAGGGTCACCCCTAATTCCTGGAAGGGAATAATTAGTGTCTGTAGAAACCGAGCCGGGCGCGGCGGCTGCCAACGGGCAGGCCACGCTGAGCCTGAGCACCACGGCGGCACGCAACCTGGCCACCACGACCAAGTCGGTCCCGCAGATGCAGGGCATCACCACCCGGTGGCTGCTGCGGCTGCTCCCGTGGGTCGAGGCCTCGGGCGGCACTTACCGGGTCAACCGGCGCCTGACCTACACCGTCGGCGACGGGCGGATCGACTTCGCCAGCACCGGGCGAGCGCGTCCAGATCATCCCCGCCGAGCTCGGCGAGTTCGCCGCGCTGCGCGACTTCGACGACGAGGCCGTGCTCGCCGCGCTCGCCAGCCGGTTCGAGCAGCGCCAGTTCGCGGCGGGCGAGGTGATCGCCGAGTTCGGTCACCAGGCGGACCGCGTCTTCGTCATCGCGCACGGCCGGGTCAACAAGATCGGCGCCGGCAAGTACGGCAACGAGACGATGACCGGCGTCCTCGCCGACGGCCAGTACTTCGGCGAGCAGATGCTGCTGCAGCCCGACGCCATCTGGGAGTTCACCGCCAAGGCCGCCACCGTCTGCACCGTGGTCTCGCTGCCGAAGCAGGTGTTCCAGGAGGTGGTCAGCCAGTCCCCCGCGCTGGCCGCGCACCTGGGACGCGTCGCCGAGCGCAAGTCGCGCCCGCAGGACCAGCACGGCGAGGCGGAGGTCGCGGTCGCCGCCGGGCACGCGGGCGAGCCGGACCTGCCCGGGACCTTCGTCGACTACGAGACCTCGCCGCGCGAGTACGAGCTGTCCGTCGCGCAGACCGTGCTGCGGGTGCACACCCGGGTCGCCGACCTCTACAACCAGCCGATGGACCAGATCGAGCAGCAGCTGCGGCTCACCATCGAGGCGCTGCGCGAGCGGCAGGAGGCCGAGCTGCTCAACAACCGCGACTTCGGCCTGCTGCACAACGCCGCGCCCGGCCAGCACGTCCAGACCCGCGGCGGCGCGCCCACCCCCGACGACATGGACGAGCTGCTCGCGACCGTCTGGAAGGACCCGTCGTTCTTCCTGGCCCACCCCAAGGCGATCGCCGCCTTCGGCCGGGAGTGCAGCAAGCGCGGCATCTACCCGAGCAGCGTCGACGTCGGCGGGCACCAGATCCCGGCGTGGCGCGGCGTGCCGCTGTTCCCCTGCAGCAAGATCCCGGTCGCCGAGGCGAACACCAGCTCGATCCTGCTCATGCGCACCGGCGAGGACAACCAGGGCGTCGTCGGCCTGCGGCAGACCGGCATCCCCGACGAGTACGAGCCTGGCCTCAACGTCCGCTTCATGAACATCAGCGACAAGGGCATCATCTCCTACCTCGTCTCCGCCTACTACTCCGCGGCGATCCTGGTCCCGGACGCGATCGGCGTGCTCGAGAACGTGGAGCTCGGCCAAGAAGCCGACTAGTCCCCCGGCTCAGTGGCACTGCTCAGGGCACCGCTTAGTGACACTGCTCGGTGGCACTGCTCGGCTGCTCTGTTCAGCGGTTCGTTGACTTCCGACTTCTTCGATTCCCCGGCAAGGAGCTCATCCAATGACCACCACAGGCCAGGACACCGGGCGCCCTTCTTCGGGCAGCCCGTGCTGCGCACCGCCTACCAGCAGTCCGTCGCCGCCTACTGGAACGCCGAGCGCGACCCGGTCAACATCAGGCTCGGCGAGGTCGACGGCTTCTACCACCACCACTACGGCATCGGCGACTATGACGCGTCCGTGCTCGACGCGCCGGCCGACGTCCGGGACGCAGGCCATCATCGCCGAGATGCACCGGCTGGAGAGCGCCCAGGCGGACCTGCTGCTCGACCAGTTCGGCGACGTCCGGCCCGGCGACCGGCTGCTTGACGCCGGGTCGGGGCGCGGCGGCACCAGCTTCATGGCGAACCTGCGCTTCGGCTGCCAGGTCGACGGCGTCAGCATCTCCGAGGCCCAGGTCGAGTTCGCCAACGAGCAGGCGGCGGAGCGCGGCGTCGACGGACCAGGTGCGGTTCCACTTCCGCAACATGCTCGACACCGGCTTCGAGACCGGGTCACGCCAGGTGATCTGGACGAACGAGACCACCATGTACGTCGACCTGCACGAGCTGTACCGCGAGTTCGCGCGGCTGCTGCGGAACGGCGGCCGCTACGTCTGCATCACCGGCTGCTACAACGACGTCACCGGCGGGCGGTCCAAGGCGGTCAGCCAGATCGACCAGCACTACACGTGCAACATCCACCCGCGCAGCGAGTACTTCAGGGCCCTGGCCGCGAACGACTTCGTGCCGATCACCGTCATCGACCTCACCGCCCGACACGATCCCGTACTGGGAGCTGCGCGCTCAGTCCTCCGTGGCCACCGGGATCGAGGACCCGTTCCTCACCGCGTACCGCGAGGGCAGCTTCCACTACCTGCTCATCGTGGCCGACTACGTCGGATGGTGACGACGAACGTGGCCGATTCGACGCCAGCCTCTGCCCCGGCCGTTGACCGGGAGCAGCTGCCCGTCGAGCTCGTGGACCGGGCAGGCAGGGCGATTGGCGCCTGCCCGGTCCGGGAGGCGCACACCGCGCCCGGCCGCCTGCACCGCGCGTTCTCCGTGCTGCTTTACGACCCCGCGGGCCGCGTGCTGCTGCAGCAGCGCGCGGCGGTCAAGACGCGCTTCGCGCTGCGCTGGTCCAACACGCTGCTGCGGGCACCCCGCGCCCGGCCAGGACCTCGTGGCGGCCGCCCAGACGAGGCTGGCCGAGGAGCTCGGCATCACCGCGGCGCAGGTCACGCCGCTCACCGAGGCCGGCGTGCTCCGCTACCGGGCCGAGGACGCCGCGACCAAGCGCGTCGAGTACGAGTGGGACCACGTGCTCGTCGCCACGCTGGCCGGCGGCGTCCCCGCGCCCGACGCGAGCGAGGTAAGCGAGGTCCGGTGGGCGAGTCCGGGGCCGCTCGCCGCCGAGATCGACGCACGGCCCGCCGAGTTCACCCCGTGGCTGGCGGGCGTGCTCGAGATCGCCGGCGAGACCAGCCCGGAGGGGACACGGTCATGATGCGGAAGCCACTCGCGCCGTCCGGCCTCGGCACCTCCGGGCTGCGCGTCCCCCGGCCAGCGCCGGGCCGGCCGCCACGCGCCGGCGGGCACCGCCGCCGCGGCGGCACGCGCTGCCCGGCCCGTCAGGCCCGGCACTGCGGACCGCGCGTCGCCCAGCCCGCCAGCGTCCGGCGCCGCGGGCGCGGCTGCGGCCACGCCGGTGCTGCCCGGCCCGTCAGGTCCGGGCACCGCCGGGCTGCGGATCGCCCGCCCGGCGGTGCCCGAGGCGGGCCCATGCCCGGCCTGGGCCGCACGCCCGGGCCGGGCCTCGTCGCGGGGCCGGGGCTCGCGCCCGGGCGCCCCGAGGCGTACCTGCCGCTGCCGTACGCGGAACGGGAGTGGGGCGACGGGACCCATCCCCCGCTGTACGCCCCGGTGACGGCGCGGGTCGACGAGCGGCTCGGCGAGGTCGTCAACGAGCGCCTGGTCGCCTGGGCGCGTGAGGTCGGGATCTACGCCGACCAGCTGGACAAGTTCCGGGCCACCGGCTTCGGCCGGCTCGCGATGCTCACCCACGCCGACACCGACGACCCTGACATGCTGCTCGTGGCGGCGCGGATGAACGCCGCGTGGTGGGCCGCGGACGACTACTACGCCGACGAGACCTCGCTCGGGGCCACGCCGACGGAGCTGCCGCCGCGCCTGGCGCTGGTGATGTCCGCGATGGACCCGCCGCCGCCGGCCGGGACGTACACCCGCCCGCTTGAGGACGTCATCGAGGCCGACCCGGTCCTCGTCGCGCTCCGCTCGGCGGTGTCCCACCTGACTGAGCACGCCACCCCGGCCCAGGTCATGCGGGCGTGCAACACCACGTTCCAGATGTACGTGAGCTGGACCGCCTACGCGGCCTGGCGGTACCTCAAGACGCTGCCGCCAGCGTGGCGGTACCTGGCCGCGCGCCAGCACGACAGCTTCTACACCTCGATGACGCTCATCGACGTCGTCGGCGGCTACGAGCTGCCCGCGAACGTCTTCTACGAGCGGCGGTTCCACCAGGCGCTCATGCAGGCGGGCACCGCGTCGGTCATCGTCAACGACCTGCACTCGGTCGCCAGGGAGGCGGCGGACGAGCTGCCCGACTCCAACCTCGTCCTGCTGATCGCCGCCGAGGAGAAGATCCCGATCAGGGACGCGACCTCGCGGGCCGTGGCGCTGCACAACGACTTCGTCCGCGGCTTCGAGGCCAGCCAGCGCGAGCTGATGGCCGTCCCGTCGGCCGATCTCCAATCGCTTGGGCTGCACCGCTTCCTGCGCGGCGCGCAGGCCTGGATGGCGGGCGGCATTGAATGGCACGGCAGCAGCGACCGCTACCGCTGAATGAAAAGGCGAAAATCTTGACAATCGAAGCAGAACGGAACCGGCTGACCCCGGACGGCCCGCCGCCGGCTGGCTCGAGCCTCAGCCTGGGTACCAGCGCCGCGCGCCAGCTCGCCACGACGACCAAGTCCGTCCCGCAGACCCAGGGCAGCACGCCGCGCTGGCTGCTGCGCATGCTGCCCTGGGTGGAGGCTCCCGGCGGCAGCTACCGGGTCAACCGCCGGCTGACCTACACCGTCGGCGACGGCCTGATCACCTTCACGGGCAGCGGCGACCAGCTCCGGGTGATCCCCGCCGAGCTGCGCGAGCTGCCTGCCTTGCGCGACTTCACGGACGAGTCCGTGCTCGCCGAGCTGGCCGAGCGGTGCTCGCGGCGTGACTACCAGCCAGGCGAGGTGATCGCCGCGCTCGGCGACAGCGCCGACCGGGTCTGCCTGATCGCGCACGGCAAGGTGACCAAGGCGGGGACCGGCCCCTACGGGGACCCGGCGGTCCTCGGCGTGCTCGCCGACGGCCAGTTCTTCGGCGACCAGGTGCTCACCGAGACCGGCGGCCGCTGGCAGTTCACCGCCACGGCCGCGACCGCGTGCACGGTCCTGTCGCTGCCCGGCAGGGTGGTGACCGCGATCACCGCGCGCGCACCCGGCCTGGCCGATCACCTTCAGCGCTACCGCTCCCTGCGGTCACGGGCCGCGAACCACCGCGGCGAGGCCGACATCGCCCTCGCCGCCGGCCATGCGGGCGAGCACTCGCTGCCCGGGACGTTCGTGGACTACGACACGAGCCCCCGCGAGTACGAGCTGTCCCTGGCGCAGACCATCCTTCGCGTGCACACGCGCGTCGCCGACCTCTACAGCGACCCGATGGACCAGGTCGAGCAGCAGTTGCGGCTCGCCGTCTCCGAGATGCGGGAGCGCCAGGAAGCGGAGCTGCTGACCAACCCCTCCTTCGGCCTCCTCACGAACGCCGCCGGCAGCCAGCGGCTGCATACGAGAAGCGGCCCGCCGACCCCGGCCGACCTGGACGAGCTGCTGTGCCGGCGGCGCAAGACGCGCTTCTTCCTCGCCCACCCCCGGGCCATCGCCGCGTTCGGCCGCGAGTGCACGCGGCGCGGCGTCTACCCGGAGAGCGTCGTCATCGACGGTTCCACGGTGCGCGCCTGGCGGGGCGTGCCCGTCCTGCCCTGCCCCAAGATCCCGCTGACCCCCCACGGGGTGACCTCCATCCTCGCGATGCGCACCGGCGAGAAGGACGCGGGGGTCATCGGCCTGCACCAGACCGGCCTGCCCGACGAGCGCGAGCCGGGCCTCAACGTGCGCCTGCGCGGGATCGACGCCAAGGGGATCATGTCCTACCTGGTGTCGGCCTACTATTCCGCCGCGATCCTCGTCCCCGACGCCCTGGGCGTCCTCGACAACGTTGAGGTCGGCCGCTAGGCGGCGCGGCGGGCAGCAGCGCGGCGGGCCGGGCAGCGCGGCGGCGAGCGCGGCGGCGAGGCAGCGCGGGGAGCGCGGCGGGCGGCGGGCAGGCAGGCAGGCGAGCGGCGGCGGCGGCCTCACGACTCGCTTGCTTGAGGTCCTTGGCGCTCTGGCCCTATCGAGGCCATAGCGCTAAGCGCCTTTTCGAGGCGATCTCCGCTCTAAGTCCAGTACCGCGGCGACGGCCTCGATCTCGACGAGCTGGTCCTTGTAGCCGAGCACGGTGACGCCCAGCAGGGTGCTCGGGACGTCGTGCGCGCCGAATGAGTCGCGCACCACGTTCCAGGCGGCCACGAGGTCCTCCCGTTGGCTGCTCGCGACCAGGACCCTGGTGCTGATGACGTCTTCCACGGACGCGCCGGCGTCCGCGAGTGCGGTCCGCATGTTCTCGAAGGCCTTCGCGGCCTGGCCCGCGTAGTCACCCGCCGCCGCGGTGGAGCCGTCCTCGTTCAGCGGGCACGCGCCCGCGAGGAAGATCAGCCGCGACTCGGCGGGGGCGGTGGCGGCGTAAGCGTACTCGGCGGCACCGGACAGGGTCGCCGAGCGGATCAGCGTGACGGCGTGCGGCATGACTGGCAGGCTACCGTCCCCGCAACGGCGCGGGGAGCGGTGGCGGTGGCGCGGCCGTGACCTGGGAAGCTAGCGTCCGTGACGGCCGCCCCGCAACGGCGCGGGTGATCAGTGGCGGCGACGTGGCTAGCTTCTGCCGGTAGACGGCCGATGGCGCTGAGGAGCGCCCGGCCCGAGCTACCGAGCGGGAGGCTCAGCACGATGAACATGTCACCGGTCATTTCCAAGGCCCTTATCGAGTCCCGGCAGCGCGACCTGCTCGCGGAGGGATGCCAGGCCCGGCTGGCAAGGGAAGCCGGCCGGGCGAGCCGCGCCGCGCGTGCGGCCCGGCTAGCCCCGCCGGGCAGGCGGCGAGCCGCGCAGCGACCTGGCGGCTGGGCCTCGCTGGCCTCTTCGGCGCGCTAGCCGACCTTCGCCCGCGGGACGAAGGTGCCCTTGGCGTGCCTTCCAGCAGCCCGCCAACGGCACCTTCACGCGGGCTTACCTGAGGCGCTTGTACCTGGTGACGGCGGCGGCGGCGCAGGGGATGAGGATCACGACCAGGAGGACGACGACGCTGATCACCGGGGTCATCCTGCTCCCCCTGGGCAGGAACGAGTTGCCCTGAGCACGGTAGGGCACAGGCGCGGGCGGTGCCGCCGGATGGCGGGGCGGAGCAGGCGGGGAGCCAGCCGGAGTAACGGGGACCGCCGCGGCGAGCGACGCGGCGGACGGTCCGGCTGTTGCCGGAGCGGACGTGGTGCCAACCGGGCCAGGGGCGGTCGGCGTCGCCGTTGGTGGCGGGACCGGTCCGGGGGCCGATGGCGGCGTCACCACGGGAATTCTCGTCGGTGTCGGGACCGGCGCCGAGGGCGGGGTCAAGGTGGGTATGGCCGTCGGACTGCACAGCGAAGTACAAGCCGAGGGCGGTACCGAGGGTGGGGCGCCCGTCGGGCCCGGTGCGGGCGGCGGGACCGGGGCCGGGGCGCCGGTCGGGGCGGACGTCGGCGGGGCCGACGTGGGCGGGGCGGACGTCGGCGGGGCAGGTGCCGGCGGCGGGACGGGGGCCGGGGTACCCGTGGACGGCGAGGTTGGCGGGACCGGAGTCGGCGGGGCGGGCGACGGCGGGGCGACGGGGCCCGCGGCGGGGTCGGGGCGGCCGTCGGCGGCGGGGCCGAGGTTGGCGTCGGGGGCGAGACCACGGTCGGCGGGGCCGTCGGCGTCGGGACAGGGGCCCGCGGCGGGCTGGGGGTGGGGTCGGGGTGGGGCCCGGCTGGCCGCCGGCGGGTGGCGCGGCGCAGCACGCGCTGTTCAGCAGGCACAGGTCAACCGATACGCCGCCGGATATCCCGACATGGAGCATGAGCAGCCAGGAGAGGCATACCGAGACGGAAATGCCCGACATGGAAGGCGTCACTGCGCGCCAACCAGGGTGGCGACGGCCGTCATCGGGTCCGGGGTCGTCGCGAGCGGCCCGGTAAAGGGATTGTCCAGCTGGAACACCACGACGACGGCGACCGCCACGAGCGCCGCCTGCAGGACGACGATCGCGACGCTTATCTTGTCGGACTTGATGCCGCCGGCGAACGGGAACACGCAGACGATGAGCGAGGTGACGATCACCGCCGCGAGCACGCCGAGCGGCAGCCGGCTCTCCGCGGCGTTCGCCCGCTGGGCGCGTGCCGATGCCAGCGTGCTGAGCTGCGCGAGCGCGTACTGCTGGGCGTTGGATGCCCCCGAGGCCGTCTCGTTGAGCCGTAGCACGAACGTGCTCATCGACGACAGCAGCTGGTCACTGCGGTCGTCCAGGGTGCCGCTCTGCATCTGCGGCCAGTCGTGGTTGATGACCGTGGTCAGGTAGTTACTGACCTGAGCCTCCAGGTTGCTGGCGGCAGGCTCGGGCAGTCCGCTCGCCGCCCAGTAGAGCTGGCGCACGGCCACCGCCTCGTTGCCGACGGCCTGCTGCGCGGAACCGATCGTCGACCACTCGGTGGCGAGCGCCAGGGCCAGCACGAGCAGGTACATCGCCGCGAGCGACGGCCCGAGAAAGCCGATCGTGACGTCCTCAGGCTCGCGCTCGCGCTTGCGCAAGAACCAGGCGATGCAGGCCGCGGCGACCGCGCTCAGCCCCCCGGCCACCAGGATCGTCCAGGTCTCCTGCCCCCACATACGCGCCCCCGCATCTCTGGTCACTGTGAGCGTTTGGATAATAACGCAAAGTTGTTACCAGCGCGCCGGAAAGGGAATGAATAAGTGTGTCGCGGTCAGGATTCACGGGCGGCAGGCATGACAATGCGATCAAGTCCGCACTGAAGATGCCACCATAATAGGGAATTGCGCATTATTCAGGCAGGTCACCGCCAATCAATTGCTCCCCGTTATGACCACTTAGCGTGAGCATCGCCAAACTCATAGACAGGGACACAACCGATTGCTTAGGATTTTGCTGGTATCAATCGAAGGCTCGCGAAGCCGTGCCGCCTGGCGGTGCCAGTTGCGGCCGGACCTGGGATTCAGGCCGCCATGCCCGGCGACGCAGGGTCCGGAGGACGGGGAATGACCATGGCCGAGGGGGCGTCGCCGCAATGGCGCAAGAGCAGCGTCTGCTATAACACCGAGTGCGTGGAGGTCGCCGCTCGCGGCGGGCACGTGTTAATCCGCGACTCAGCGGACGGAAAAGGTCCCGTGCTTGAGTTTTCCATTGAAGAGTGGCGCGGGTTCACGCGTCAAAAATCCCTCTCGCGAGGGAATCGCCAGCAGTTACCTAGAGCGGACTAGCCGCGTTCCGCCTGGTCGTCCCTTCTATCGGCACTCGACGAATTACCCGGGCTGGGTTGTTCACGGGGAGCCGGGGCATGAGGTGATCGCAGCATGAACGGAAGTGAATGCCACGGCGTCAGCCTGGCCGGGCAAGCCAGCGACGGGAACACCGCCGAGCATCGGCGGCCGCCGGGGTGGCGTCCGCGGCGTCGACTGCTTGGCTACTGCGCGGCGTCCGGCGTCGTCGGCACGGTCGTGGCGAGCCTAACGGGCCCGGCTGCGTCGGGGGCCGTCGGCGTCGCCGTCTGGGTCGGTGCCCTCGGTGCCGTCTCGGTGCTGGCCGGCCTGACGTACTACTCGTGGTCGACGGGTTCGCGGCGGGCAGGCACGCCGCGGGCCGGACGCTCGGGGCGGCTTCATGACGATGCCTAAACCATGAGCTGACCTTGACGGAGGCAAAGGTGAGGGATCCCCCGCCAAAGACCCCGCCAAGTTCGCCGAAAAGGCCGCCGGGGGCCGAGACGTGAAGCGGGAGGCCGTGGACGCCCTTCGCCGCCGCAACCCCGGTGTAGACCAGAGCGCAGCCGGCGATCGTCAGGCACACCAGGAGCATGATGGAGTTGTACGTGCGCTGGCGGTCGCTGACGACCGCGAAGAACAAGGCGAAAAGGCCATCGGGATACTCGGGAGAAGCGTCACCCGCGGAAATGCCCTCAGGCGGATGCGGCGCCATCGTTGCCTCCTACGAGACACTGCGTCAGCGAGCCCGGCTGGTTGCCGGTGGGTTAACAAGAACAAGCCAGGTCGAAGGTCAGCGCCACTATCAGCGGCGGTCATCGGGGCCAAGCCGATTCGCGGGACAATGCGTCGATCTGATCTCGGAGCAGCACCTCACCCGCCTCAGCCGAGGCAGACAAATCCAGCAGGCTGTTGAAGGACTTCCCGTACCGGGAGATTTTCTCCCGGTCGCCACGGATCAAGTGGTCCCCCTCAGCGCTCTCGGTGTACGCGACTTCCTCGTCGTCGCCGCCGAGGCCGAGCAGGTTGAAAGGACCGGGCAGCCCGGGGTGGGCGCCCGCGCTGAACGGCACGATCCTGAAGGTGACGTTCTCTCGCCGACCGACCTCGATCAGGTACTCAAGCTGCCGCCGCTGCACGAATGGCCCGCCGATCCACCGGCAGAGCGCTTCCTGGCCAATGATGAACGTGAATTGCACGCCGGGCTGCGCGAAGACCCGTTGCTGACGTTCCATCCGCAGCCCGACGCGGAGTTCCAGCGCGTCCTCCCCGGCCAGTCCGTTCAACAGAGCCGTTACGTACTCTTCGGTGTGCAGCAGGGCTGGCACCGTATACGGATGGAAGACACGGAACCTCGTGGCCAGTCCTTCAAAGCCGAGATAGCGGGCGAACGGCGGCGGGACGATGTCACGGTAGGAGTTCCACCACGGCCGACCCCGGCCTAGCCTGGCGGCCGTGCTTCAGGGACTCGACCTGTCGCGCTTCGGTGATGTCGTACAGCTCGAGTATCGCCTTGAGATCGCTCAGCGATGTGCCGTGCTCCCCTTCCTCGACCCTGACGAGCTTCGACAGCGACCACTCAAGCCGGGCGGCCGCCTCGCCTTGGGTGAGGCCCAGTTCCTCCCGGCGCCTGCGCAACTCAATGCTCAGCCTCCGTCGCTGAGCGCTGGAATCGTCAGTTAGCGGCTGCTCGCTCATCAGCACATCACGCTCCGTGTAAGAAGGCTTGCCCATAACCCGTTCATCCCTGCTGGGTTCTCGTGGTAGACGCAACGCTTTGCACTGTACAAGGAGATTGACGAGACATCTGAGGTATGTCATGCCGAAATAGCCCAATTTGACTGACGTCACTGCAGATGACTACTGAAGGTAGTCGATGATGGCGCTGCCGCCCGGCATCCGGCTCCGCGACCGAGCCAGGGGGCGAAGGCAGCTGCAGGCCCAGGCAGGACAAGACGGGCTTACCCATGGCGGCGCCGGTCCCGCCCGGGGACAGGGGTGAGGCTGACGGGCTGGTGAGCGGGAGCTTGCCGTGCGGCCGTACGGAGGCGTCGCAGGCCCGCCGATACACCTCGAGGCCGATGGATCTTCTTCAGGAATTCCTAAGAATCGCGGCCGATTTATGCTATGCGGCGCGCGGCGGCCTACCGTGTATGCGTGACATCTCCGCAGGTTTCCGTGCTCGTGGTCGAGGACGACCCGGGCATCGCTACGCAACTGGTCCGCGGCCTCGAGCGGGCCGGTTACACGGCCGACAGCGTTGCCATGGGCGCCGAGGCGCTGCGGCGTCCCCCGTCGGACGTCGTGCTGCTCGACCTCGGGCTGCCCGACGTGGACGGCATCGACGTCTGCCGCCGGCTCCGCGCCGACTCGGACGCCGCGATCATCGTGGTGACCGCGCGCGGCGAGGAAGCCGACCGCGTCCTCGCGCTCGACGAGGGGGCCGACGACTACCTGGTCAAGCCGTTCGGGCTGGCCGAGCTGCTCGCCCGGATCCGCGCCGTCCTGCGGCGCGGCCAGCGGGCGGGCATGGCGGCGGCACGGCCGAGGTGCTGCGGCACGGGCCGCTCACCGTCGACCTGCGCACCCGCAAGGTGACGATGGCGGGCAGCGAGGTGGCGCTGACGCCCAAGGAGTTCGCGATCCTCGAGTGCCTGGCCACCGACCCCGGCCGGCTGATCAGCCGGCAGGAGATCGTCGAGCGGGCCTGGGACGAGCACTGGTACGGGCCGACCAAGGTGCTCGACGTGCACCTGGCGGCGCTGCGCCGCAAGCTCGGCGACCCCTCGCTCATCGAGACCGTGTACGGCCACGGCTTCCGGCTGGCCGACCGTCCGGCGCTCGCTGGCGGACTAAGCCATGACCAGGCGGGTCGCCGCCGCGCTGCTCGTGCTGACGCTGGCGCTCCTGGTCGCGGCGGTGGTGCCGCTCGCGCTCGGCGCCATCGCGCACGAGCGTGACTCGTTCGTCGAGGACACGGCGCGCACCGCCGCCTCGATCGCCGGCATCGCGGAGGCGCGGCTCGGCGACGACGTCGCCGACGACCCCGCGCTGTCGGCGGCGCTCGTGACGGCCGCCCGCCAGGGCGACGAGCTGCTCCTGCTCAACTCGCGCGGGGACGTCGTCGTCTCCCAGGGGGTTCCGCGAGACCCGGCCTGGCGGCAGCTCGTCGCGCAGTCCACGCTGCAGAACGACCCCACCACCGAGCTGACGAACGACCGGGTCATCGCCGTGCAGACCGTGTGGGACGACGGCAAGCTCAGCGGGACCGCGATCGGCACCGTGGTGCTCGAACGGCCCACCGGGCCGCTCAACCAGAACATCGCGAACCTGTGGCTGTACCTGGTCGGGCTCAGCGGCGCCGCGATGGCCGCCGCGGTGCTCATCGCCATCTACTTCGCCCGCTGGGTCAGCAGGCCGCTCGCCCGGCTGGACACCGCCGCGCGCAAGATCGCCGACGGGGACCTCACGGTCCGCGCCAAGACCGGGTACGGCCCGCCCGAGCTGCGCCGGATGGCGGCCACGTTCAACATGATGGCCGGCCGGCTCGAGGCCCTCGTGCACGGGCACCGGGCGATGCTCGCCGACGCCTCGCACCAGCTCCGCACCCCGCTGACCGCGCTGCGGCTCCGCCTCGACCTGCTCGCCGCGGACTCCGCGCCGGCCGCGGCCGCCGAGCTGGCCGGGGCGCAGGAAGAGATCGCCCGGCTGTCCCGGCTGGTCGACGGCCTGCTCGCCACCGCCCGGGCCGAGGCCGTCACCGAGCAGCTCGAGCAGATCGACGTCATGGACGCGGTCAGCGAGCGGGTCGCGGCCTGGCAGCCGGTGGCCGACGGCAACGGGGTCAAGCTGCTGGCCGACGCGCCGTCCGCCGCCCGGCCCGCCTGGGTCGCCCTCGGCGCCGGGCACCTGGAGCAGATCCTCGACAACCTGCTCGACAACGCGATCGAGGCCATCGGCGACGAGGGCGGCACCGTCCGGGTCTCGGTCGCGCGGTCGGAGACCGGCACCACGCTGACCGTCGCCGACGACGGCCCCGGCATGACCCCGCACGAGCGGTCCCGCGCCTTCCTGCGGTACACCACCGGCAGCCAGAACGGCACCGGGCTCGGCCTCGCCATCGTGCACCGGCTGGTCACCGCCAACGGCGGCACCATCAGGCTCGCCGACACCCCGGGCGGCGGGCTGACCGTCGAGGTGGAGTTCCCCGTGCGCCGACGAGGCGTAGGCACCGCGCCGTAAACGCGCGCGTTAAAGGTCTGGCTACGCACCGCGTGCGTTACTCTAGGCTCTTGCGCATGGCGCAGCACTGGTGGAAACCCGTCTGGAGCGTGCCCGCCGCGATGCGGGCCGTCCGGGCGACGGTCGTCGTCCCGTCGCTCTTCGCGATCACCTACAAGGTGATCGGCGACCCGCAGATGGCGCTGTTCGCGACGTTCGGCGGGTTCGCGACGCTGGTCATCGCCGGGCTTCGGCGGCAGCAGGCGGGACAAGCTCGCCGCGCACGCGGGACTCGCCGTCGCCGGCAGCCTGGCGCTGATCATCGGCACGCTGGTCAGCGGGACCACCTGGCTCGCCGCGGTCGTCACCGTCCCCGTCACGTTCGCGATCTTCTTCGCCGGGATCGGCGGCCCGAACGCCGCCTCCGGGTCCACCGCCGCCATGTTCGCCTACGTGCTCCCGGTCGCCTCGGCCGGCGGCGCCGCCACGATCCCGCAGCCGCCTTGAGGGCTGGTGGCTGGCCTCCGCCGCCGGGACGATCGCCGTCCTGCTGCTGTCGCCGCACGCGCCCGGCAGCCGGCTGCGCGCGGCGGCCGCCGACCTGGCCGGGGAACTGGCCGGCCGGGTGCGGGCCGCCGCGGCGGGCGAGTCGACCGAGCCGGAGGCGATGCGGGCGGCCAAGGAGCGGCTGCGGGCCGCGTTCACCGCCGCGCCGTTCCGCCCGACCGGGCTGGCCACCGCGGACCAGGCGCTGTCCAGCCTCGTGCAGCTGCTCGAGTGGGGCGCGACGCAGGCGAGCGACGCGTTCGACGGGCACATCGACCTCACCAACGGCTGCCCGGCCGACCGCGAGCTGCTGCGCACCGCCGCCGGGCTGTTCGACGACACGCGCGCGCTGCTCGCCGGGCAGGCCGGCCGGACCCCGGACTTCGCCGCGCTTGAGGCGGCGCGCGAGGCGTCCGCCGCGCACCTGCGGCGAGCTGTCCGGCCGGGCGGGCGAGCCCGACTCCCGGCTCGCGGCGGCGCAGGCGGTGCACGCGCAGGCGATCGCGGTCGTCGCGCGCGGCGCCGCCGCCGACGCGCTGATCGCCAGCCGCCGCGCGCAGCCTCGAGGCGACCGTCGAGACGCTCGTCGCGACGAGCGGGATCGCGGGCCTGGCGCGGGGCGGTCGCGCTGGTCCGGCGGCACGCGACGTTCCGCTCCGTCTGGTTCCTCAACTCGCTGCGCGGCGCGGTGGCGCTCGCGGCGGCCGTCGCCGTCGCGGACCTGTCCGGGGTGCAGCACGGGTTCTGGGTGGTGCTCGGCACGCTCTCGGTGCTGCGCACCAGCGCCGCCTCGACCGGGGCGACGGCGTGGCGGGCCCTGGCCGGGACCGTCGTCGGGTTCGTCGATCGGCGCGGCGCTGCTGCATCGCGATCGGGACCAATCCCGACGCCCTGTGGGTGGTGCTGCCCGTGGCGGTGCTCGTCGCCGCGTACGCGCCGGGGACGACGCCGTTCCTCGTCGGGCAGGCGGCGTTCACCGTGACCATCGTGGTGCTGTTCAACCTGCTCGTCCCGGTGGGCTGGACGGTCGGGCTGCTGCGGATCGAGGACGTGGCGATCGGCTGCGCCGTCAGCCTGGCGGTCGGCGTGCTGTTCTGGCCGCGCGGCGTGTCCGCGGTGGTCGGCGACGACCTCGCCGACGCGTTCCGCTCCGGCGCGGCGTACCTGACGCAGGCCGTGGAGTGGGCGCTGAGCGAGCTGATGGTGCCGCCGAGCGCGGCGCTCGCCGCCGCGAGCGCCGCCGTCCGGCTTGACGACGCGGTGCGCGGGTTCCTCACCGAGCAGGGCAGCAAGCGGCTGAGCAAGGAAGACCTGTGGACGCTGGTCAACGCGTCCTCCCGGCTCCGGCTGACCGCGTACACCCTGGCCGGGCTGCGGACGGAGACGCCGGCCGCGGAGCGGCGACTTCGGCGGCGCGTGCCTGCCGCTGGACGGCTCGGACGAGTACGCGGGCGCGCCCGCCTGCGTCGGGCTCCGGTTGGTCACCGCGGGGCTGGCCGGCTTCTACGACGCGATCGCCGACGAGGTCGAGCCGGCCGGGACCGGGCCAGCTCGCCCGGTGCCGCCGCCCGCCATGGTCGGCCCGGCGATGCCCAGGCACAAGCCGACGGCGCACGGGTCCGACGGCCGACGGGCGCGGCAGCGGAGGTCATCGCGCCCGCGCACCAGCTGCCGCACCCGCACCTGCTCTGGGTCCAGGAGCACCTGCACCACCTGAGCGCCAGCGCCCAGACGGTGAGCGAGCCGGCGCTGCGCGTCGCGGAAATCCGCCAGCGTCCCTGGTGGCGGTAGCCTTACCGTGTTACGGCACGGCACTCCCGTTGCGCTGGCGAGCAGAGTGACGCATGCCGGTTTACCAGGAGAAGACCGCCGTGCCGCAGGTGCCATAGGGAACTTCTGGTGCGACCGGGTCGTTCTCATAACGTCGGTTACGGTCAGTAGTATCCGTGATCGGCAGCAATGGCGGGCGCAACGCTAGTAACCTCTGTTTTCGGCAACTCGCCCGCCTTCCCCAATTGACTGGCCGCACGCGCGGAGGTTCCGGGGAGTCACCTCCCGGGTCGGCCATGGGGAAATAGAAGGCGGATCGGTGCGCTTTATTCACCACGAAGGGGACAAATGGCGCCGACTATAGGCATCACCACGTACCACACGAACGCCAACTGGCGTGGCTGGTCGGAGGAAGGTGCCCTGCTGCCATGGACATACGTGAAGTCCATCAGGAACAACGGGGGCCGTCCGGTCCTGCTCCCGCCAGGTGGCGACGTGTCCGAGGCCGAAGCGACTGTGGCCGTCCTTGACGGCATTGTCATCGCCGGCGGGGGCGACATCAACCCGGCGATCTACGGTGCGGTCAAGCACCCGAAGACGGACGTCAACGCGCCCGACCGGGACTCCTGGGAGCTGGCGATCGCCGAGGCCGCGGTCAGGCAGGGCGTGCCCCTGCTCGGCATCTGCCGCGGCGCGCAGATGCTCAACGTCGCCTGCGGCGGCACCCTGCACCAGCACGTTCCCGACCTGGTCGGCCACGAGCAGCACAGCGGCCCCGCCAACGGGTTCGGCACGCACAAGGTGCGCGTCACCAGCGGCACGATCGTCGTCGTCCATCCTGCCGGGCGGCGAGTTCTTCGAGGTCCCGACGCACCACCACCAGGCGGTCGACGTGGTCGGCGCCGGCCTCACCGCGGTCGCCTGGGCCGACGACGGGATCGTCGAGGGCATCGAGTCCACCACGCCGGGCGAGTTCCTCGTCGGCGTGCAGTGGCACCCGGAGCAGGGCGATGACCCCCGGCTGTTCGGCGCGCTCATCGCGGCGGCGGAGATGCACTACTCGGAACGAACGGTGGCCTCGTCCCTCCCGCCGCTGCTCGCGGGGGCGTAACCGGCGCAAGCCGCAATAGGTCGGATCCAGGCATCGCTCGGCCTGAGCTGGGAAGATATCCCGCTCAGGCCGGCGTGCTTTCCGGGCATTCACGCATCGTTACCCATAGTCTGCTGCTTGTCGCGTTGCGTGACGACGAGGAGGTCGTCACGCGGCCGGCAACCTCTCGACGGCAGCAACGGGGGCATGACTGGATGCGAGGCAACGGAAGAGTCATTTCGGGTGCGGCTGGTGTCGGCCGGCGTGTGCTCCGCGCTGGCGCTCGCCGGGGCCTCGGCGGGGGCCGGGCCGGCGGCGGCCGGCGGCGAGCGGCGCCGCGCCGTCCGCACGCCGGGCCGGTCACCGGCGCGCCACGGGCGCGGCGGCACCGAGCCGGTCATCATCTTCCTGAAGAACCAGTGGGCCGGGGCAGGAAGCCGCATCCGTTCCGGTAAACGAATCGCTCTCATCCAGGCGGCGCAGGCGCCCTACCTGGGACAGCTCCAGGCGCTCGGCGCGACCGGCGTGCACGGCTACCGGCTGGTGGACGCGATCGCGGCGCGGGTGCCCGCGTCGGCGCTCGGCGCGATCGCCGCCAGCCCCGGGGTGGCGTCGGTGATCCCGGACAGCCCGATCATGGGACCGGCGCCGGCGCGTGCCGCCCGCGGTGCCGCGGCGGTCGCAGCGCGGCGTGCCGCCGCGCACCGGCGGCGCCGGCCACCGCGACGTGCAGACCCCGCCAGGCGCGTGCTCCGCCACGCCGCAGCTTGAGCCGGAGGGGCTCGCGCTGACCGGCACCGACTCCGCGGCGAAGGGCGCGAGGACCGCGCGGTCGCTCGGCTACACCGGGGCGGGCGTGAAGGTCGCGTTCCTCGCCGACGGCATCGACCCGGCCAACGCCAACCTGACGCGCGGCGGCAAGCCGGTGATCAGCGACTACAAGGACTTCAGCGGCGACGGGACGACCGCGGCCGACGGCGGGCGGCGAGGCGTTCCTCGACGCCAACGCGATCGCCGGGCAGGGCGTCGCGGGCGTACAACGTGGCCGGGTTCAGCGCGCAGGTGCCCGCCTCGCCCTGCCGCGTCCGGATCGAGGGCGTCGCGCCGGGTGCCTCGCTCGTCGCGCTGAAGGTGTTCAGCAACTCCGGTGTCTCCACGACCTCCGGCGTTCCTGCAGGCCATCGACTACGCGGTCAGCGTCGACCACGTGAACGTGCTCAACGAGTCGTTCGGCTCCAACCCGTTCCCCGACGTCACCTCCCTGGACGCCGTCAAGGAGTTCAACGACATGGCGGTCGCGGGCCGGGACCACGGTCGTCGTGGCCTCCGGTGACGCGGGGCCGTTCAACACGATCGGCTCCCCCGCTTCCGACCCCAGCGTGATCTCCGTCGGCGCGTCGACCGACTTCCGGTTCTACGCGCAGACCGACTACGCGGGCGCGGACCAGTTCGCGCCCGCGGGCTGGGAAAGCGACAACATCAGCTCGCTGTCGTCCGGCGGCTACACCCAGGACGGCAGGACGCTCGACCTGGTCGCGCCGGGCGACCTGTCGTTCGCCTCGTGCACGCCCGATGGTGGCGCGCTACTCCTCCTGCGTCAACTTCCTCGGCAAGCCGTCGCCCGTGGAGGAAAGCGGCGGGACGAGCCAGTCCGCGCCGCTCGTCGCGGGCGCCGCGGCGCTGGTCATCCAGGCGTACGCGAAGGCGCACCACGGGTCGCCGCCGACGCCCGGCCGCGGTCAAGCAGATCCTGCTGTCCACCGCGACCGACCTCGGCGCGCCGGCGACCGAGCAGGGCGCCGGCCTGCTGAACAGCCTCAAGGCCGTCGAGCTCGCCTCGTGGCTGCCCGACTGCGACGCCGCTCCGGCCGGGCCGACGCTGAGGCTGTCGTCGAACCAGCTCAACTACGTGGGCAAGCCGGGGGCGACGGCGCGCGTGGCCGGTGACCGTGACCAACGCGGCCGCACCGCGCAGACGGTGGGCGTGTCCGGGCGGGGCTTCGGCGCGCGGCGACGGTGGTCAAGCAGGCGACGGTGACGCTGTCCGACGCCAAGAGCCCGCACTTCACCGAACTGGGCGGGGACCGCGTCCAACTTCGCGACGGTGACGTTCACCGTGCCGCGCGGCGCGGCGCTGCTGAACGCGTCGATCGCCTGGCCGGCCAGCGCGTCCGCGACGGCCAACGCCGAACGCGCGGGTCCGGGTCATCCTCGTCGACCCCGCGGGCAGGCTCGCCGCGCACTCGCTGCCGCAGGGCGTCAGCGGCTACGGCAGCGCCCAGGTGCTGCACCCGGCGCGCGGGCACCTGGACGGCGGTGATCTTCAGCAATGCCGCCAAGGCCGGCGGGACGGCGGGGAAGGTGCGGTTCGGCGCGTCGGTGTCGTCCGCGACGTCGTTCGGCCCGGTGTCGCCGTCGCAGGCTCGTCCTCGCGCCCGGGGCGTCCGGCGTGGTGCACGTGTCGGCCCGGGTGCCCGCCGGGGCGGGCGACTCAAGCGGGTCGGTGGTCGCTCGCCGCCGGGCCCGCCGGCGGCCCGGTCAGCGTGCCGGTCACGCTGCGCGGGCAGGTGCAGGCCGGGCCGGGGTGACCGGGAAGTTCAGCGGGGTGCTGACCGGCGGCAACGGCCGCTCGCCCGGGCGAGGGGCAGGTCGCGGCCTACTCCTTCACGGTGCCGTCCAACCTGCCCGTCCTGCTGCGCAACATCGACGTCGACGTGACGCTCGCCAACGACCCGGCCAACCAGGTCAGCGGGTACCTGGTCGCGCCGGGCGGCGAGACGATGGGGTACGGGTCGAGCTACCTCACGACCGGGTTCACCGGCAGCGGCGTGCCCGTCGAGTCGCCGCAGCGGCAGCTCTCGCTCTACGCGTCCGACCCGATCCCCGGCGTGTGGACGCTCATCATCGACTTCACCTCGCCCGTGCCGGGCAACGAGCTTGCCGACCCGTTCACCGGGCGGGTCCGGTTCAACGCCGTGTCGCTTCAGCCGGGGAGCGCTGCCCGACTCGCCGTCGGTCACGCTCCAGCGCGGGAAGCCGGTGACGTACCAGATCACGGTGCACAACACCGGGGCGGCGCCGCCGAGGACATCTTCCTCGACCCCCGGCTGACCACGCTGCGGTCCTACCCGCTGCAGCCGCAGGACCAGGTCGCGGGCGTGCGGCTGCCGGTCCCCGCGAACGGTGAACCCGCCCGAGTGGATCGTGCCGACGATGACGCACAGCGTGTCGGCGTCGGCGTCACCTCGTCCGTCCCGGTCATGTTCGACTTCGGGCCGTTCCCCGGCGACCCGACGAGGCGAGCTCGGCCGGGCGCACGGCCACCGCCTCCTACCCGCTCGGCCGGGCGGTCACGCCGGTCACCCAGGGGCTCTGGTTCGCCGTGCCCGCCGAGGTCGGGCCGTATCCCGCGGGCGGCGCCCCGGCCGCGACCGTCACGACCTCCATGTCGGCGGTGACGCAGCAGTTCGACACCTCGGCGAGCCCGGCCGACCGGCGACTTCTGGCGGTTCGCGGTGTCGCCGCTCGCCGCGTCCGCGTCCTACAACCTGTTCGTCGTCAACCCGGGCCAGACGCGGACGATCAGCCTGACCGTGAAGCCTTCCGCGCCGGCCGGGACGGTGGTGCGCGGGATGCTGTACATCGACGACTTCGTCGACTCGCTGCAGTTCCTGTCGGGCAGCCAGCTGGCGGCGCTGCCCTACGCGTACACGGTCGGGTAGACCGCGGGACGAGCCTGCACCGACATGGGCGGGTCAAATCGTATCGAGGCATACCGCGTGTATGTCAGGCGCGGCGGCCCGCGCCGGGCATACCCGACTCGCGCCGGAAGGCGGCCCGGGGCCTCGTTCCGCTACTCCTGCTCGATCGTGCGCAGCCGGATCGTCACGTCCATGGCGCGGAGCTCGTCGAGCACCTCGTCGCTGTACTGGGTGCCGATGTCGGTGATCACGTAGCCGAGCTCGTCGCGGGTGCGCAGCAGCTGGCCCTCGACGTTCACGCCGTGGTCGGCGAGCACCCGGTTGATCGAGGCGAGCACGCCGGGCACGTTCTTGTGCAGGTGGATGAGGCGGTGGGTGCCCGGGACGGCGGGCAGCGCGACGTCCGGCAGGTTGACCGACATCGCCGTGGCGCCGCCGCTCGGCGAAGTCCGCGAGCTTGCCGGACACGAACTCGCCGATGTCCTGCTGCGCCTCCTCGGTGGACCCGCCGATGTGCGGGGTCAGGATCACGTTCGGCAGGCCGCGCAGCTCGGAGACGAACTCCTCGCCGTTCGCCCTTCGGCTCCTTCGGGAAGACGTCGATGGCCGCGCCCGCGATGTGCCCGGACTCGATGTGCCTGCGCAGCGCGGCGTGGTCGACGACGAAGCCGCGCGACAGGTTGAGGAACAGCGACCTCGGGTTCATCCGGGCGAACTCTTCCTCGCCGAAGAACCCGTGGTTGCCCGCCCGGCCGTCCACGTGCAGCGTGACGGTCTCCACCGACTCGAGCAGCTCCTCCAGGCGTGGAGCAGCGGCGCGCGTTCCCGATCGCGAGCTTGTCGGCGATGTCGTAGAAGTACACGGACATGCCGAGCGACTCCGGCGATCACCGAGAGCTGGGTGCCGATGTTCCCGTAGCCGACGATGCCGAGCTTGCGGCCGCGGACCTCGTGGGCGCCCTTGGCGGACTTGTCCCACACGCCCTCGTGCATCTTCACGTTCTTCTCCGGCAGCCGCCGGGCGAGCGAGATGATCTCGGCGACCGCCAGCTCCACGACGGAGCGGGTGTTCGAGAACGGCGCGTTGAACACCGCCACGCCGCGCCGGGCGGCGGCGGCCAGGTCGACCTGGTTGGTGCCGATGCAGAACGCGCCGACGGCGAGCAGGTCCGGCGCGGCCGCCAGCACGCGCTCGGTGACCTGGGTCTGGGACCTGATGCCGAGGAGGCTGACGCCCTGGACCTTCTCGATGAGCTCGTCCTCGCCGAGGGCGCGCGTCATCGTCTCTACCTGATAGCCAGCCTTCGTCAGTCGAGCCGTCGCGTCCGGGTGAATGTTCTCCAGCAGCAAGGCACGGTTGAGCGTGTCCAGCGTCAGCACCTCTTCCCGACGACGAAACTTACACTGTAACTGACGACGCCGGCGTAACTTTACCGCACCACTGCCGGCGCGCGCCGGTCCGGCCGTCAGGCCGCCGCGCCGGCCGGCTCCCGGCGGCGCCGGGCCAGCCGTCCGCTGACCTCGCTGGTGTCCGCGCCGGGAACCTGGGCGAGCAGCGCGAGCGCCTGCTCCCAGCTGTGCCGGGCGGCGTCCGGCTGCCCCGAGGCGAGCTGCACGTCGCCGAGGTGCAGCCGCGAGTTCGCCTCGCCCTGCGGGTCCCCGAGCAGCCGGTACATGCTCAAGCGCCTGCTCGTAGTGCGCGATGGACTGCTCGTAGTCCGCCAGCTGCGCCGTAGGCGTAGGCGATGCTGTCCAGGGTATCGGCGACGCCGGTGCGGCTGCCCGACTCGCCGGTGCATCTCCAGCGCCCGGCGGCAGTACCACAGCGCCGCGTCCGGCTGGCCGAGGTGCGCGAGGATCCAGCCGACCGCGTTCTCCGAGTACGCGATCACCGCGCTGTCGGCCGACGAGCGGCGCAGCCGCAGCGCCTCGACGGCGTGATCGAGCGCCTCGTCGTACCGGTCCTGCTGGTTGAGCAGCAGGGCGAGGCCGTGCCGCACCCGCCCCACGCTGGCCCGGTCGCCGAGGTCGGTGAACAGCTCAAGCGCCTGCCGCAGGTGCTCGTCGGCCGCTCGGTAGTCGCCGAGCCGCCCGCTGACGTGGCCGAGCTCGTAGTGCACGTGCGCGAGCGCGTCGCGGTCGCCGAGCCGGCCCGCGGCGAGCACGGCGGTGCGCTGCACCGCGAGCAGCTCGTGCAGCCGGCCGCGCCGCTTGAGCAGCGGCGCCCAGTCCCAGGCCAGCTTCCAGCAGTACTCGTCCTGGCGCCGGGCGGCGGCCTGCTCGATGACGTTGTGCAGCACGCGGTGCTCGGCGCCGAACCAGGCGAGCGCCGCGTCGTAGGCGTCGGGGCCGGAGAACTCCTCGGCCGTCACGCCGTCCAGCGGCGCGGGCAGCGGCACCTGGCCGCGCGCCGGGTACAGCCGGGCCGCGGCCGCGTGCGCCGTCCGCACGTAGTGGTCGAGCACGCGCGCGCCGGCCAGGTCGCGCTCGGCGGCGCTCAGCGTCGGCCGCCGCCAGCTCGGCCGCGTAGGCGCGGAGCAGGTCATGGCAGCCGAACCGGCCGGCCGCGTCCTCGGTCAGCAGCGAGGCCCTGGTCAGCTCGGCCAGCGCGGTCCGCGCCTCGGCCAGCGTGACCGCCGCGAGCGAGGCCGCCGCGGCGGCCGATATGTCGGGCCCGTGGTGCAGGCCGAGCAGCCGGAACATCCGCGCGGCCTGGTCGCTGAGCTTGTCGGCCGACCAGGAGAAGACCGCGCGCAGGTCGGTGGTCTCCTCGCCGGTCCGCAGCGCGTCGAGCCGGCCGCGCGCGTCGGCGAGCTCGGCGGCGAGGTCGGCGAGCCGCAGCGCCGGCCGGGCGACCGCCCGGGCGCAGGTCACGCTGAGCGCGAGCGGCAGCCCCGCGGAGTGCTCGACGATCGCCGCCACCGCCGCCGACTCGGCCTGCCGCGCGCTCGGCGCCGAGCCGCCTGGCGACCAGCTCGGCCGCCTCACGCGCGTCGAGCACGTCGAGCGGCACCGGGCGGGCGCCCTCCACGACCAGCCCGGTCAGCTGCGACCGGCTGGTCACCAGCACCATGCAGCCCGGGCTGCCGGGCAGCAGCGGCCGCACCTGGTCCGCGTCGTGCGCGTTGTCGAGGAGCAGCAGCATCCGCTTGCCGTCGAGCAGCGTGCGCAGCAGCGCGCTCTGCGCCTCAAGGGCCGACGGCACGTTCATGGCGGGCACCCCGAGCGCGTCGAAGAACCACTGCAGCGCCGTGCCCGGCTGCATCGGCGCGCTCGCCGGGTCGAACCCGCGCAGGTTCACGTACAGCTGGCCGTCGGGGAACAGCGGCCCGGCCTGCCGGGCGAACCGGATCGCCAGCGTCGTCTTGCCGACGCCCGCGGTCCCGGTGATCAGCGCGACCGAGGAAGCCTGCGGGCACCGCGCCGGGCTCGGCGGGCGCCCCGGGCAGCAGCGCGTGCAGCCAGTCGAGCTCGACCGCCCGGCCGACGAAGCCGGCGGGCTCGGGCGGCAGCTGGGCCGGGCTCGGCGCGGGCCGGCGGGCGCCGCCGGCGGGCGCCGCCGCGGCCGTCCGGCCCGGCGCGGCGGCCGCGGAAGGCGCCGGGACAGGCCCGGCCGTAGCAGCGGCAGCGACACGGGCTCGGCCGCCGGCGCCTCGGCGGGCATGTCGAGCGCCGGGTCCATCGCGAGCACCCGCTGGTGGATCCTGGCCAGCTCGGTGCCCGGGTCGATGCCGAGATCCTCGGCGAGCCGCTCCCGCGCGTCGTGGAAGACGCGCAGCGCCTCGGCCTGCCTGCCGCACCGGTACAGCGCGATCATCAGCAGCCCGCGCGCCCGCTCGCGCAGCGGGTGCTCGGCCACCAGCGTGGTCAGCTCGGGCACCGCCGCCGCGGCCTGCCCCTGGGCGAGCAGCAGGTCGGCCCGTTCCTCCGCCGCGGTGGTGCGCAGCTCGGTCAGCCGCAGCCGCTCCGCCTCCGCGAACGGCCCTGGCACCCCGGCGAACGGCTGGCCGCGCCACAGCGCGAGCGCCTCGTCCACCACCCGCGCCGCGCCGCGCAGGTCACCGGAGGCGCGCAGCCCGCGCGACCGGCCGAGGCAGTCCTCGAACTGCGTTGGCGTCGAGGCCGTCGGGGTCGAGCCGCAGCAGGTAGCCGCCGCCCGAGGAGACAAGCACCCGGGCCGGGGCCCGCCGCGACCGGTCCGGGTCCCGGCGCGGCCGGTCCGGCTCGAGCACGCGGCGCAGCCCCGCCACGTAGGTGTAGATGCCGCTGTCGACGCTGGCCGGCGGCTGGTCACCCCACACCGCGTCAACCAGCTCGCCGCGCGAGACCACCCGGTTCGCCCGGCTCGCGAGCACGCCGAGCACCGCGAGCTGCCTGGGCTGCCCCGCCATGACCTCATGACCGTCCCGCCAGACCGTGACCGGCCCGAGTACCCCCACCCGCAGCGGCACCGCTGAACTCTCTTCATCAGGCCTTTTGCCCGCAGGCACGGCGAAACCGGCAGCATCAGGATGAAAATAGCTCACCACCAGCCGCCCCTCCGCGCCGGACTCCACACCTGCCCCGGCCGCGCGACGCGCTGCAATTGCACCAGCGCAATTACGCCGCGCAACCAAGTGGTACTGCTAGGAGATTACTGCCAGGCATGGACGGGCATCTAGAAAATATCCAGATCACCTATAGCCTGCCCGACTATCACTAAACAAGCGAACACGCGGCCGGACAAGGACCCCACCCACCCCCGGCCGTCGCTGCGGTCCGGTCACTGGCGTCATTTGCCGCCACCCGGGCGGGCGAGGGCACACCCCCCTGGTGCCCTTGCCACGGTCAGCCGGCCTCCACGGTTCCCCCTCACTCCAACCGTGGAGGTCGGCGCGGGGTCCCCGATCGGCTACACTCCGAACCTATCCAGTGGCTGATAGTGATTTCTCGGGGGTCGGCGATGGGGAAGGCGAGTGCCGCCAAGCAGGACGGCGACCGGCGGGCGCGGATCGCGGCGCAGCGGGCGGCCGAGCAGCGCGCGCAACGGCGGAACCGGCTGCTGCTCGCCGGCGGGGCGATCGTCGCGGTCGTGGCCGTCGTGCTCGCGCTTCGTGCTGCTGCAGGGCGGCAACAGCGGGTCCTCGGGCACCGCGGGCGGGCGCGCCCGGCCCGACCGGCGCCAGCCTCACCGCGCTCACCGGCAAGGTCACCTCGGTGCCCGCCGCGACGCTGGACCAGGTGGGCGGCGGCGCGGTGACCTCGACGCCGACCCGCATCACGCGGCGCCCCGCTGACCAGCGGCGGCAAGCCGGAGATGCTCTACATGGGCGCGGAGTACTGCCCGTACTGCGCCGCCGAGCGCTGGTCGATGATCGTCGCGCTCAGCCGGTTCGGCACGTTCAAGGGCCTGGCCACCACCCGCTCAGCGCGGCGCGCAACGGCGCGGGCACCGCCGAGCCGTTCCCGTCCACCGCGACCTGGACGTTCGCGCACGCCAGCTACGCCAGCAAGTACCTCACGTTCACCTCGGTCGAGGAGTTCACCAACGTCCCGGACAAGTCCACCGGCGGCTACACCCCGCTGAGACGCCCACCGCCGCAGCAGCAGGCGCTCATCGAGCAAGTACGACGCCGCCAACCAGGGCGCGATCCCGTTCATCGACTACGGGAACAAGTTCATGAGCGTCGGCGCCAGCTACGACCCGGCGTCCTGGCCGGCCTGTACCTGGTCCGCAGATCGCCGCCGACCTGCACAAGCCGTCGAGCCCGGTCGCCAAGGCGGCGCTCGGCGCGGCCAACTACATGACCGCGGCGATCTGCAGCCTCACGGGCGACCAGCCCGCGGCCGCGTGCACCCCGGCGGTCAGGGCGCTGCAGGCGAAGATCTAGCGCGGCGAAATCCGGGAAGGTGATCTAACAGTCAGGCTACCCAGAGGTTTCTCTCAGCCTGAAGGCGGACCAGAACCCTCGCAAATCGCCCTACGATATGCCCATGGGCAAAGCCAGCAGGACGAAGCAGGACAGCGACCGGCGCGCGCGCATCGCGGCGCAGCGGGAGGCACAGCGCCGCGCCGAGCAGCGCAAGCGGATCTACCTGGCCGGCGGGTCCATCCTCGTCGTCGCCATCGTGGTCATCGCGCTCGTCCTGGTCAAGCTGAACAGCGGCGGCGGCACCGCCGCGTCCACGAGCAACGGCCCGACCGGCACCGCGCTCGCCACGGTGACCAAGCAGGTCACCGACGTGCCCGCCAGCGTCACCGACAAGGTCGCGGGCGGCGGCGTCAACAAGAGCCTGTTCGTCGCGGCGAAGACCACGCGCCGACGTCAGCAGCGCCGTCGCAGGCCGGGTCGTACTTCGCCACCGTCAGCGGCACGCCGCTCACGTCGGGCGGCAAGCCCGAGGTGCTGTACATGGGCGCCGAGTACTGCCCGTTCTGCGCCGCGCAGCGCTGGTCGATGGTCAACGCGCTCAGCCGCTTCGGCACCTTCACCGGCCTGACGACCACGCACTCGTCGAGCACCGACGCCGACCCGAACACGCCGACCTGGACGTTCTACAAGTCGACGTACAAGAGCAACTACATCAACTTCACCTCGGTCGAGGAGACCACCAACGAGCGCCAGGGCAACTCCTCGAGCACGTCGGTCCCGTACGTGACGCTGCAGACCCCGACGGCCGCCCAGAACGGCGCTCGGGCAGGCCTACGACCCGGCAGGGCTGCGATCCCGTTCATCGACATGGGCAACAAGTACGTCCAGGTCGGCAACCTCTCGCCGCTCGACCCGGCGATGCTGGCGGGCAAGACCTGGGCCCAGGTCGCCGCCGCCATGAACGACCCGTCGTCCTCGCTCGGCAAGGCGCTCGATCGGCAACGCGAACTACATGACCGCCGCCATCTGCAAGCTGACCAACAACCAGCCGGCGACGGCCTGCACGCCGACGATTCAGACGCTGGAAGGCGACCTGGCCAGCTAGGATAGCGTCGCACAGTAACCGCGCGATCACTGGAGACATCCGCGATGGCAAATTCAAAGGCCCGCCCCGGCCGCCGGCCAGCGTCCGCGAACGGCGGCCAGGCCCGCCGGGGGCGCGGCGCCCAGATCGGCCAGAACGGTAGCGGCTGTCTCCGCCACGCCCACCAGCCACCGGGTCGGCCAAGCCGGCCGCGCAGGCCGCCGAGCCGGAGCCGGTCGAGGACGAGCTCGTCGAGGAGCAGCGAGGACGCGGCCCGCGGGCCAGCCCCTGTGGCTCCAGGTCGTCGCGTTCGTCCTCGCCATCCTCGGCCTGGTGATCTCCGCCTACGAGACGTACGCGCACTTCAACGGGTCGCACCTGGCCGGCTGCCCCACCGGGGGCAACGGCACGTTCAACTGCACCGCCGTCATCACCAGCTCGCAGTCGATGGTCTTCGGCGTGCATCCCGGTGGCCGTGCTCGGCCTGGCGTTCTACGTGGCCGCGGTCCCGCTGTTCTCCCCGTGGGCCTGGCGGATGCAGCGGCGCGAGGTGCACCTGCTGCGCCTCGGCTCGGTGATCGTGGGCATGGGCTTCGTGATGTACCTGATCTACGCCGAGCTGTACCAGATCGGGGACATCTGCGAGTACTGCACCGGCGTGCACATCGTGACGTTCCTGCTGTTCTGCATCACCGTGTTCAGCGCCGCCATCTGGGGGCTCGGCCCGCGGCGGGAGTCGCCCCGCCCCGGCGGAGCTCCGTACATGACATTATGTTCACGTTCGCCCTTCGGCCTGGGCGCGGCACCTTCCCCTCAGTAGGGTGACCGCATGCCTGGCATGAACTCGGGCCCGGGCCCCGGCAGCCCGATCCTCGTGTCCGCGTTCAGGTCGGCGCTGCTGCACCAGTGGCTGATCATCGTGCTCATCTTCGCGGCTGCTGCTCATCGCGTGGGGCGCGACGCGGACCGCGATCTTCGGCTCGATGTCAGGAACGCCCGCGCAAGCGATGCGCGGGACGGTGGCGCGAGCCGGCCGCGCCGGCGGGTGCTGCGGGTCGGCTTCGGGCTCATCTGGCTGTTCGACGGGATCCTCCAGGCGCAGCCGCAGATGCCCGGCGGGCTCGCCGACCAGGTCATCAAGCCAACCGCGTCCTCCTCCCCCGGCTGGGTGCAGCACCTGGTGAACTACGGCGTGAACCGTCTGGGACTACCACCCCGTCCAGGCCGCCACGGCGTCGGTGTGGATCCAGGTCGGCATCGGGCTGTGGATGCTCATCGCGGTGCGCGGCTGGTCGGCCCGGCTCGCCGGGCTCGCGGGGGTGGGCTGGGGACTGATCGTCTGGGTATTCGGCGAGGCGTTCGGCGGGATCTTCGCGCCCGGCCTGACCGTCCTGTTCGGTGCGCCGGGCGCGGTCCTCATCTACGTCGTGGCGGGGGCGCTGCTCGCGCTGCCCGGGCGGGCCTGGGACGAACCCCGCGGCTCGGCCGTCTCCTGCTGGGCGGGACTTGGCGCGTTCTTCCTCGGCATGGCGCTGCTGCAGGCGTGGCCGGGGCGCGGCTTCTGGCAGGGCAAGGCGGACGGCCAGCTCGGCTCGCTCACCGGCATGATCGCGTCCATGGCCAGCACGCCGCAGCCGCACGCGCTGCACGCGATCGTCGCCGGGTTCGGCAACCTCACCGTCGCGCACGGGTTCGCGGTCAACCTGGTCGCGGTCATCGCGCTCGCCCTGGTCGGCGCGGGCCTGTTCACCGCCGCCGTGCGCGCCGACGCGAGGCTCGCCCTGATCGCGGTCGCCGCCGGGGCCGTGTGCTGCCTCGCCGACTGGGTGCTCATCGAGGACCTGGGCTTCTTCGGCGGCCTCGGCACCGACCCGAACTCGATGATCCCGCTGATCCTCCTGTTCACCGCCGGGTACCTGGGACTGGCAGCTGCCTCCGGCCCAGCGGCGGCCGGCGCACCGGTACCCGCCCTGGCCGTCACCGGGGCAGCCGGCCCAGCCGGACCTGGCGGGGACACTGCCGAGCCGGACGACGTGCCCGAGCCGGGCGGGCGTGCTCCCGAGCCGGCCGGACCGGGTCGCCGCGCCGGACGGATCCCCGAGCTGCGCGCCGGTTCGCCGGGGCGCCGGTGCGGTTCGTCGCCGGGGCCGGGGCGCTCGCCGTCGTCCTGGTCGGCGCCGCGCCGATGGCCTTCGCCTCCGCGAACCGTAACGCCGACCCGATCACCGCCCAAGCCTCGCGGGGTCCGCCGGGCAGTTCGACACGCCCGCGCCTGAACTTCACGCTGACCAGCCAGGACGGGCGGCAGGTCTCGCTCGTCGAGCCTGCGCGGCAAGGTCGTGCTGCTGACCTTCCTCGACCCGGTGTGCACCACCGACTGCCCGCTCATCGCCCAGGAGATGCGGTCGGCCGACGCGCTGCTCGGCGGCAAGGCGGGCAACACGGAACTCGTCGCCGTCGTCGCCAACCCGACGTACATCTCCACCGCGTACACCAGGGCGTTCACCAGCCAGGAGAACCTGGGCCAGGTGCCCAACTGGCTGTTCCTCACCGGATCGCTCAGCCAGCTGCAGACGTCTGGCATGACTACGGGATCGAGGTCGAGGACCTGCCCGCCGGGGCGATGGCCGCGCACAACGACCTCGCCTTCGTGATCAGCGCCGACGGCCAGGTGCGGCAGGAGATCAGCGACGACCCCGGCCCGGGCACGCCGGCGACGACCTCATCGTTCGCGGGCCTGCTGGCCGACTCCGTGCTGCAGACGATGGGCCGCTCATGACCGGCGCTAACCCGGCCAGGCCGCTGGCCCGCAAGCCCGCCGTTGCCCGCCTGCGGTCGGTTGCGGCTGGCGTGGCGCTTGCGGCCGCCGGGGCGGTTGCCGCGTGCGGGTCTTCGGCGTCCTCCCCGGCGTCCGCGCCGGGGGCGGGGGGCGGCGCGCCGGGGGCGGTCTCGATGGCCACCTCGATCGCCACGGCCGCGGACAGCTGGGCGGTCCTGCCGATGTCGGCCGGCCCCGCGTTCTGGCAGGTGCTCGCCCGGGCGGGGAACTCGGGGACGTGGAAGCTCGTCACCCCGCCTGGCGTCGCGGACAACGGCGGGCTCGTCGCCTCGGCCGGCGGGGCGAGCTCGCTCACCGTCGCGGTGCGGCCCAGCCAGGACCTCGTGTTCTCGCCGCTCGCGGAGACGGCGAACGGCGGTGCCTCCTGGTCGACCGGGGGGCCGGTCGACGCGGCCGTGGCGGCCTCGCCCGACGCGCTCGCCGCCGCCGGCGGCAAGCTCGCCGCGCTGCTGAGCGACGGGGCCGTCGAGACCAGCTCCGACGCCGGGGCGACCTGGTCGACGATCGCGCAAGCCGGGCGCCATCGCCGCCTCCCCCGCCGGCCAGGGGATGCGGCGGCGCGGTCCGAGTCACCTCGGTCTCGTTCGGGCTGCTCACCATCGGTACGGTCACGACCGAAGTGCTGGCGGGCGGCACCTGCGGGACCGGCGGCACCACCGCGGTGTTCTCCTACTCGCCCGGCCAGGGCTGGCAGCGGCTGAGCCTGCCGGCGTCCGGGCGGCTCGTGCGGCTGTCCGGCGGGCTGGCGCTCGTGCAGGACAAGTCCGGGCTGAGCGCGCTCTGGCGCGGGGCGGGCTGGTACGCGTACGCGCCGTCGTCAGGCACGCCGCAGCCCGCCCCCACGAACTGGGACGAGTCCGCGCCGCTGCCGGTCCCCGGCCGGGATCGTCGCGTCCGGCACGCTCCCGGGCGGCGGGGCGTGGGTGCTGCTGCCCGGCGGGCGGGCCGCGACGATCAGCGCGCTCGGGACGACGGCCGGGGGGCCGCGGTGGCTGCTGCTGCCGCCGGTGCCCGCGCACACCTCGGTGCTGGCGTCCGGGCCGGACGGCGCCACCGACGCCCTCGCCGTGTCCGGGGACACGCTGACGGTGTGGCGGCTGGCCCGCCAGGCGACCGTGTGGTCGAAGGTTCAGGCGATCAGCGTGCCGGTTCAGACCGGATCGTCCAGTTAGGCGGCCCCTCATGCACTACATCCTGGATAACTGGTCGTTCGACCCGTTCGTCATCGTCGTGGCGGTCGTGGTCGCCTGGCACGAGACCGGGCTGTACCGGCTGGCCAAGCGGTCACGGCCGGAGCGGACGCGGGAGCGGCGGATCCGGTCGCTGTGGTTCTACGCGGGGCTCCTCGTCCTGCTGCTCGCCGTCGACTCGCCGATTGACTACTGGTCCGACTCCTACTTCATGGTGCACATGGTGCAGCACCTGCTGCTGATGTTCGCCGCGCCGTCGCTCGTCGTCGCCGGGCGCGCCGGCCAGCCGCTGCTCGACGCGCTGCCCGGCCGGTCGGGGAAGGCGGTGACGCGATCGGTGCTGGCCGGCCGCTGGTCGCGGCCGCTGCGGTCGCCTTGGCCTTCCTGACCGGGCCGGTCGTCGCGGTGGTGCTGTTCAACCTCGCGATGATCGCCTGGCACGTCCCCGCGGCGTTCGACCTGGCCGCGGACAACCCCGCGGTGCACGTCTGGCTCGAGCACGGGTCGTTCTTCGCGACGGGCGTGCTGTTCTGGCTGCAGTTCATCCCCTCGCCGCCCTTCAGGTCACGGATGCCGCTGCTCGGCCGGGCCGCGGCGCTGCTCGCCACCAACGTCGTCATGATCTTCATCGCGATGTCGCTGTCGATCTTCGCGACCCACTCGGTCTACGCGCCGTACGACCACGTGCCCGGCGTGACGCTGCCGGCGTTCGCCGACCAGCAGATCGGCGCGGCGATCCTGTGGGTGTGCGGGGACTTCTGGGCGCTGCCCACGATGATCATCACGATCAGGAAGCTGCTCAGCGACGAGACCGGCGTCGGGACGGCGCTCGACCGGTTCGTCCGCTCGGGCAGCCGCGCGGCGACGTCCCGCTCCTGGACGGCACGCGCCCCGCGCTAGCCGCCGTCACGGATTAGGGTCGGCCGGCCGGTCTCGTCCACCGGCCGGTGGCCCGCGGCGCGGGCCGGGCCCCGGCCGGCCCGTGGCCGTTCAGCCGGGCGTCGCCCGCCGCGGACGCTGCCTCGGGCTCAGCGCGGGCGCCTGCCCGCCCCGTCCCGTGGATGCCCGGCAGGCAGCGGGCAGGCTGTTCGGAATGTGCGGCAGGCTGGGCGGGGTCAGCCTGCGCAGCTGGGACAGCGCCGGAGCCCGGCCGACCAGGATCACGCCGACGATGAGCGCGAAGATGCCGCCGGCCTGCAGCGCCAGCTCCCCCGGGCGTGATCTGGATCCGGTCGCCGAAGACGAGCACGCCGAGCAGGATCCCGACCAGCGGCTCCCCCGCCGAGATGGCCGGCAGCGACAGCTGCAGCGGCCCGGCGTTGAACGCGCTCTGCATCAGCCAGATGCCGGTCGCGCCCGCGCCGACGAGCGCGTACGGCGCCCACGTGGTGAACATCGCGCCGACGCCGTTCGAGCTGAGGATCTCCAGCGTCTGCCTGGTCAGCGCGTCCTGGATGCCGAACACGAGCCCCGCGCCCGCCCCGGTCAGCATCGCCCGCAGCCGGCCCGGGTGCCGGCGCCCGGCGTGCACGGCCGCGAACGCGATCGCCGCGATCACCGCGGCGGCCGGCCAGTGCGACACCGAGCCGAACGACAGGCCGATCGGCTTCGCCGACCGCGACGCCGACAGCAGCGCCACCCCCAGTGCACAGCACCGCCGCGCCGAAGATCTCCCAGAACCTGAGCGTCGCCTTGGCGATCGGCACGGCGAGGACCAGGGCGAAGACGAGGTTCGTGGTCAGCAGCGGCTCCACGAACGCCGAGCGACAGGTTCCCGATCGACCAGGCGGCGAGCACCTGGCCGCCGATCATGCAGCGCGATGCCCGCCAGCCAGCGCGGCTCGCGCAGCAGGTCCGTGATCAGCCGCAGCGACAGGAACCGCGAGGCGGGCTCGCGCTGCGCCGCGTTCTGCTGCAGCACGAAGCCGGTGCCGATCAGCAGCGCGGCCAGCAGCGTGAGCCCGTAGTCGAGGCTGACGTCGACGTCCACGGCGCCCTAGACCACTGCACTCATAATCGCTGCTGCCCCTGGTAGTCCGGCGGGGGTACGGGGTCGTCCCTTCCCTTGGGTGTCAACACTAACCGCGCCCAGGCCGCCCGGCGGACAGGCGCGACGGCCCGCGTCGCCCGCCCGCGTGACTCCTACCCGCCACGCCTATCATCACGAGCGCGGAATGATAACGTTCCCGGTCACGCGGCCACTTTCCGGGCCGTTTCCCCCTCTCACCCTGCGAGAGCGCCATTCCCGCGTAAATATCGGCAGGTCAGGCCTTACTATCATCTTGACGGCAGGTGGGTGCCGTCAGGGGCCATCGGGTAGGGAGAGCTTGGTGGGGGAAGCAACCGCAGTGTCGAGGACTCCGCGTGCCTGACACGAGACGCACAGCCGTGCGGCGACGAGCCGTCGGCACCAGGGACCGGATCATCGCGCACCTCGCGCTCGTCGCCGAGATCGCCGACGGCACCGGGATGGCCAGCACCAGGCTGGCCGAGGCCGTCGGCTACCCGGGGTCGAGCGTGGCCTTCGCGCAGCTGCTGTCGGGCATGGAGCGCGACGGCCTGATCAACCGGGAGGTACGCGGCAAGCGGACCTACCGGATCACGCTGTCCGCTCCGCCCGCCGCCCGGCTGGCCGCCGACTCCGGCCGGGCGGACGACGCCGCCCGGCCCGCGGTCCCGGTCGCCTTCCCGGCGGTCATCGACTACGACGAGCTCGCCGACCGGGTGATCATGCGGCTGCTCCGGCGGCTCGCCGAGCTGAACCCGGCCGAGCTGGCGATGCTCGAGCGCCTGCTCGTCCCGGGCAACTCGCCCGCCGAGGAGCTGAAGATCGTCTAGCCGATGCGGCGCAGGCCTGCCGCGTGGTGCTTCGCCGTGGCGATGTAGGTCTGGACCGCGCCCTCGGTCCAGGTCGTGTCCACGTTCGAGCGCTTGATCGTGGCAGGCACGC
Organism: uncultured Actinomycetota bacterium; assembly: GCA_963735315.1. Classification (GTDB taxonomy): domain Bacteria; phylum Actinomycetota; class Actinomycetes; order Streptosporangiales; family Streptosporangiaceae; genus Trebonia. Next base: position 38,704 of record CAVTKQ010000003.1, on the reverse strand, counting down.
CCGCGACCAGGGAGCCTGGCGGCACGTTGAAGCCCTCGGGCAGCACGGCGCCGGCCGCGACGATCGAGCCCTTGCCGATCACCACGCGGTTCAGCGTGACGCTGCCCGAGCCGATCAGGCAGCCGGCCTCGACGACGCAGCCCTCCAGGTGCGCGTTGTGGCCGACCACGCAGTCGTCGCCGATGATCGTCGGGTAGCTGGCGGTGCAGTGCACGATCGTGCCGTCCTGCACCGACGTGCGGGCGCCCACGGAGATGTAGCCGTGGTCGCCGCGCAGCACCGCGCCGGGCCAGACCGAGGCCTCCGGGCCGATCGTGACCCGTCCGATAACAACCGCATCAGGCGCGACATAGGCCAGCTCGTCGATCTCCGGCTCATCGTCGTCCAGGGCGTAAATTGACACCGGCATAGGGTAGCGTCTCGCGTTCGTGGCCAGCACTTCTCAGGCACCTCCCCCGGACTCCCGGCGGAGCTCCCCGGCACGAGGACTCCCCCGTCCAGGCGCTCCTCGCCACCGCCGTCAGTGCCATCGGCGGAACGGAGCGGTCCGGCCAGACCGTCATGGCCCAGGCCGTCTGGGACGCGGTGACCGACGGCACGCACCTCGCCGTGCAGGCCGGCACCGGGACGGGCAAGTCGCTGGCCTACCTGGTGCCCGCCATGCAGCTGGCCGCCGACAAGCGCGGGCCCGTCGTCGTCTCCACGGCCACCATCGCCCTGCAGCGCCAGCTCGTCGACCGGGACCTGCCGCGGCTCGCCGACGCGCTGCGCGAGCCGCTCGGGCCGCACCCCGGAGTTCGCCATCCTCAAGGGGCGCAACAACTACCTGTGCCTCAACAAGCTGCGCAACGGGCCCGAGGACGAGCAGGACTCGCTGTTCGACGCGCCGCAGCCAGCCAGCTCGGCGCGCACGTCAAGCGGCTGCACCAGTGGGCCGCGTCGACCACCACCGGGGACAGGGACGAGCTCGTGCCCGGGGTGCCCGACCAGGCGTGGCGGCAGGTCGCGGTGACGGCGCGGGAGTGCCTGGGGGCGGGCCGCTGCCCGTTCGGCGTCCAGTGCTACTCGGAGCGGGCCAGGCGGATGGCCGCCGAGTCCGACGTCGTCGTGACCAACCACGCGCTGCTCGCCATCGACACGCTCGGCGAGGGCGGCATCCTGCCCGAGCACCGCGTGGTCATCGTCGACGAGGCGCACGAGCTCGTCGACCGGGTCACCTCCGTGGCCAGCGGCGAGCTGTCCGCCTACGCGATCGACTTCGCGGTGCGGCGGACCGGGCGGCTGGCCGACGAGGCGGAGATCGCGCGGCTGTCCGAGGCGGGCAACGCGCTGACCCCGCTGCTCGCCACCCTGCCCGGCGGGCGGATGGACCAGCTCGACCAGGGCCTCGGCGCGACGCTCGCCGCGCTGCGTGACGCCGCGACGGCCTGCGCGGCGCAGGTGCGGAAGATCGCCGCCATGAAGGACTCCGACGACGCCGACCCGCCGAGGTCACCGCCGCGCAGACCGCGCTGGTCAGCCTCGAGGAGCTCGCGGTCGTGGCCGACCGGATGATCACCGCCTTCGACCAGCCGATCAGCGAGCGCGAGGAAGTCGTCTGGCTGGAGCGGCCGGAGGACTGGACGGACAACGCGCGGCCCGCGTCGCTGCACGTCGCGCCGCTTGAGGTCGGCGAGGTGCTGGCCGAGCACCTGTTCGCGGACAAGACCGTCGTGCTCACCTCGGCCACGCTGACCCTCGGCGGGTCGTTCACCCCGCTGGCGCGGCAGTGGGGCCTCGACGTCGGCGCCGTCGGGACCGAGTGGGCCGGGATCGACGTCGGCTCGCCGTTCGCGCACGGGCGCAGCGGCATCCTCTACGTCGCCAAGCACCTGCCGCCGCCGTCGCGTGACGGGCTGCCGCCCGAGTACATGGACGAGCTGTGGGAGCTGATCAAGGCGGCCGGCGGGCGGACCCTCGGGCTGTTCTCGTCCATGCGGGCGGCCAAGGCGGCCGCCGCCGCGATGCGCGAGTCGCTGCCCTACCCGGTGCTCTGCCAGGGCGACGACTCCACCATGCAGCTCGTGAAGGAGTTCGCGGCCGACGAGCCGACCTGCCTGTTCGGGACGCTGTCGCTGTGGCAGGGGGTGGACGTGCCGGGGCCGTCGCTGCGGCTGGTGGTCATCGACCGGATCCCGTTCCCGCGGCCCGACGACCCGCTCGCGTCGGCGCGCACGCGGGCGGCGGACGCGCGCGGCGGGTCCGGCTTCATGGAGGTGTCCGCGAACCACGCCGCGCTGCTGCTCGCGCAGGGGGCGGGGCGGCTGCTGCGGTCCATGGACGACCGGGGCGTCGTCGCCATCCTCGACCCCCGGCTCGTCACCAAGCGGTACGGGGAGTACCTGCGGGCGTCGCTGCCGCCGTTCTGGCAGACGACGGACCCGGCGGTGGTCCGCGGCGGCGCTGCAGCGCCTCGGGCAGCAGGTGGGCAGCGGGCGTCGAACATGTGCCGCTCCCAGAGGTGCATCGAGGCCTCTTCCGGATAGGAGCGGACGTCCGGCTGCAGGTCGTAGACGCGCGTCGTCCGGTGCTCGGTGCCGTACGGGGACCAGCCGGGGTGGCCGCAGGCCGCGAAGCTGAGCCACTCGCGGCGCATCAGGTCGCCGAGCGCGACGAACTCGGCGGGCGGCTCGGCGCCGGTCAGCATGGCGCCGATGCCCTCGCCGTAGGCGCCGAAGACGAGCGGCACGTCGAGCGCGTGGCAGGCGCCGAACGGGCCGCCCGGCGCCTGCGCGTCCAGCTCGTACAGGTACGTCGTGCCGCCGGACATCGCGTGCGCCTGGGCCAGGTGCAGGGTCGGCATGCGGAACAGCCAGTCGGAGAAGGCGACCTCGAACAGGCCGCCCGCGTCCGCGCCCGGGTACGCCTTCCGGTACCCGGCCGGGCCGTCGGGGGCGGGGGCGAAGTAGTCGAGCACCGTGTTCGCCTCGTCGTCGGTGATCTGGCCGAGGCGGCCCTGCGCGGCGATGAACAGGCGGTACTCGTCCCTGTTGTGGCCGGTGAGCAGCTCCACGTCACGGGCCGCGCCGGACACGAGCGCCCGCCACGGGGCGCGGGTCAGCACCTCGCCGTCGACGACCGGGGAGAACGGGGTGTCGGTGATCCGCACGGCGCCCCAGTTCAGGAACTCCTTCATCCGCGCCGTGACGTCCATCTGGGCCGCGACCAGGCGCATCGGGTCGGCCTCGCTGAGCGCCTCGTAGCTCGGCGGGCAGCCCGGCGGTGGCGGCGATCGCCTCGGTGATGGCGGCGGCGAGCCCGGCGCTGAAGAACGTGCCTGGCACCGACTGGGCGATGGCCCGCTTGAACAGGCCCTTCGCGTCGTCCATCGCGAGCAGGGCCGCGATCACGCCCGCCCCGGCCGACTCGCCGAAGACGGTGACGTTGCCCGGGTCGCCGCCGAACCGCTCGATGTTGTCCCTGACCCAGCGCAGCGCCGCGACCGCGTCGAGCAGGCCGCGGTTGGCGGGCGCTCCGGCGATGTGCGCGAAGCCCTCCATGCCCAGGCGGTAATTGCAGGAGACGAAGACCGTCCCGGCGCTCGCGAACGGGGTGCCGTCGTAGCCGGGACCGCCCGAGCCGAACAGGTACGCGCCGCCGTGGATCCAGACCATGACCGGGAGCGTGCGCGCCTGCGGGTCCGGGGTCCACACGTTGACGGTCAGCCACTCCCCCGTCGTGTCCGGCGGCGCCGGGGCACCCGGGGTGCCCGGGGGACGTCGCCTGGGGGCACTGGGGGCCGAACTCCGCCGCGTCGCGGACGCCGTCCCACGGGGCCGGCGGCACCGGCGCCTGGAACCGCAGGCCGAAGAGCGGCGGCCGCGCGAACGGGATGCCGCGGAAGACGGCGTTGCCGTGCTCGACGCGCCCCCGGACCCGGCCGGACGTGGTGGAAACCTCAGGTTCGGCTGGGCCCATGGGGGCGACCTCCCGCTACGTCAGTGGAGCGATGAAAGGCATAGTTTTTTATGACTTTAGGTCATTTAACCGGATCAAGCACGACCACCGGATCCTGCGCGGCGCCGCCTTGACCTCGTACTGGGCGAAGGCGGGATTGCGCTGCTTCTGCCTGCTGCATATGACATCGCGCTCGGCGGGCTGCGCGAGCCGGGCCCGCACGCGGACGGTTCGGGTGCCCACCTCGACGACGGTCTCCGGATGGGCGAGCAGGTTGTGCAGCCAGGCCGGGTTCTCCGGCGCCCCGGCCTTGGAGGCGAAAACAGCGAGCGAGTCTCCGATCCACTGAAAGGCGAGCGGGCAGACCCGCTCCTTCCCGCTGCGCGCCCCGGTATGGTGCAGCAGGAGGATGTTCGACCCCTGGAACGGACCGCCGACCCGGCCGCCATTGGCCCGGAACTCAGCGATTATCTTGCCGTTGAAGTCTTTGACCTCCGGCGCACGGAACTCTGTCATGACGCTCAGTTTAGGAATGAAAACGTGAAGTCACCACAAAACGTCGGCGACCTTCAATTCGCGTCGGAACTTCGCGCGCTCCCGGAGGACGACGGCGACCGCGACGGCGAGCTTGAGATCGACGGCGACTACGACCGGGTGCTGTTCTCCGGGCCGTCGTTCACCGACGCCGACGCCGGCGGGGCACGGTTCACCGAGTGCGCGTTCACCGGCGGCGGGTTCGACGGCGGGCGGCTGCGCCGGGCCCGGCTGTCCGACGTGTGGTTCGGCGAGACGCGGCTCGTGGCCGTCGACATGGCCGAGTCGTCGCTGACCGATACCTGGTTCAGCGGGTGCGTGTTCGCCGGGGTGCAGGCGTTCTCCTGCGTGGCACGGCGGGTGCTGTTCCGCGGCTGCAAGCTGGACTCGGTGAACTTCCGCGACGGCAAGCTGACCGACGTGGTCTTCGAGGACTGCGTGCTGCGCGACGTGGACTTCGGCTCGGCGAAGCTCACCCGGGTGCGGTTCGCGGGGAGCACGCTCGTCGGCGCCGACTTCACCGTCGAGCCGCCTGCCGCGCCGAGTGCAAGGACGTCGACCTGCGCGGCGCGCGGCTCGGCTCCGACGACGTCCCCGGGCATCAAGGCGGGCTACGACCGCCTGGGCGGCACCAGGATCGACTCACTGCAGCTGATGACCCTCGCGCCGCTGCTCGCGCAGCACCTGGGCATCAGGGTCACGGACGTAGGCGCAGACTGACGGCTGTGCGCTGTAACCGCTACGGGGCGAGGGCGCGCATCGCGGCCGCGAAGTGGTCTCCCCGGTCGCGGTAGTCACGGAAGCGGCCGAAGCTCGGGGCCGCCGGGGACAGCAGGACGATGCCGTCGGGTCGCGCCCAGGCGAAGGCCGCGCGCTACCGCTTCGTCCAGGTCCCGCGCAGTCACCGATGCCCTCGAAACCCCCGTCCGCGGCCGCCGCGGCCGCCGTGAAGGCCGCGCTGATCCTGGGGCCGCTGTCGGGAAGCGTCAGAACGAATGTCGGTTCCACCCGTCGCCTAACCCCCTCGGCCAGGGCGGTGTAGTCGATGCCGCGGTCCTGGCCGCCGACGATGAGCGCCACCCGCCTGCCGGGGAAGGAGTCAAGGGCGGCGAGGGTCGGGAGCACGTTGGTGGACAGGGAGTCGTCGATGAACGTGACGCCGCCGACCGTGCCGATCGGGGTGAGGCGGCTAGGCAGCGGGGTGAAGCCGTGCGCGGCGCGCGCGAGTTCCGCGTCGTCGGCGGCCTGGCGGCCCAGGTCCTGCGTCGCCCGCGGCGCGGCCGAGGGCGCGCAGCACGGCGCGCGCGATCAGGGCGTTGCGGCGGTTGTGCCTCCCGGCAGGCCCAGCGGGGCCATCCAGGCCGCGCCCGGGTCGTCGGTCTCGCTGACCCACTCGACCCGCGGCCCGAGGAGGCCGGCCCGCTCGCGGAGCAGTTCGCTGTCGCCGTTGGCGATCGTGAGGTCCGCGCCCGGCTGGGTCGTCGCGGACAGCTTGTCCGCGTAGTACCGCTCGACGCCGCCGTGCCACGGGAGGTGGTCGGGGTGCAGCGACGTGACGGCGGTGACCGGCGGGGTGACCGCCAGGTCGGTCGCCGTGTAGCTGGAGACCTCGATCACCCAGTAGTCGTAGTCGCCGGCGTGGTCCGGGTCATAGGGCGCGGCGCCGAAGTTGCCGCCGACCAGGGCCTTACGGCCAAGGCCGCGCAGCAGGTGGCCGATGACCGAGGAGGTCGTGGACTTGCCCTTGGTGCCGGTGACGTAGACGACCCGGGTGGTGTCCGCCTCGTTCATCCACAGGCCGAGGCCGCCGGCGAGCGTTACCCCGGCCGCGCGCAGCTCGTCCGCCGCGGGGCCGTAGGGGCTGATGCCGGGGGTCTTGATGACGACCTCGCATCCGCTTCAGCGCGTCCAGGCCGCCGTCGGCGGTCTTGAGCACGCCTTCCTCGCCGGGGGTGTCATCGACGAGGACCGGCTCGACGCCCATCGCGCGGAGCTTGCGCAGGGACGCGTGCCCCTCCCGGCCCAGGCCCCAGAGGCCGGTCCGCGCGCCGCGCAGGTCGGACCAGCCGAGCTTCGGCCGCTGGCCTCGTCACGCTTCCTCGAAGGAGTAGCTCGCGGGGACGAAGCTTGCCCCCACCGGGTGCCGCATGGCCTCGATCTCGGCCGCGGTCGGCGCGTCCGGCCGCCCGGTGACCTCGGCCGCGAGCTCCTGCAGCAGCGTCGTGTCCTTGCGGTCCGGCCTGCCGCGCGGCCAGCACGCACCGCGGCGCGGCACTCGTTGACCTCGCCGACGCACTCGAACGGCTTGGTGCCCGAGCCGAGCAGCGTCTGGAACTTCGCCTTCAGCTCCGGCTTGTCGAGCGGCTCGCCGCCACCGCCGTCCTGCGCGAACACCGCCTCGAGCTGCTCGCGCCGACATGAACGGGGCCAGGATCAGGTCGATGAAGCAGCACTTGTCGCACTGCCCGCACCAGTGGTCGAGCCGGCGCCTGGTGTCGATGTGGAAGGCGCGGTTACAGCTGCGGAAGGTCTGGTGGTACTGCGTCAGCGCGGCGAACTTCTCCCCGACCCACAGCTCGGTCCGGTCGCGGAGCGCCGAGAAGTAGTCGGGCAGGCCCGCCTGGCCGGCCCGCAGCAGCTCGCGGAAGCTCGGCCTCGAAGGCGGCCGACTTGGACCACTGGTGGTTGACCTGCTGCCCGTTGTGCTCGAGGGTCGGCACCGAGGCCGACCACTCGTTGGACATCACGACCGCGTCCCGGTCGTTGCAGCACCGCCGCGAGAACGGCGATCGCCGAGATGATCCCGGTCACCGGCACGTGCCCGTTCAGGAAGCCGAGCTCCGCCGAGCGGAGCAGCTGCGGGTCGATCTCCCGCCCGGCCCTGATCACGGGCAGCCCGCTGACGGCGGCCGGCTGCTCGATCGCGGCGAACCGGTCCCCCGGCCGGCTGACGACGAAGAGCGCGATGTCGCCGGCGGCTGCGCACGCCCTCGACGGTCACGATCGAGTCGATGCCGCCGCCGAAGGGGATGAGCGGCCGGCCGCCTCCGGCGGCCGAGCGCGGAAGTGCCGTTGCTGTCGCTATGGCGGCATCAACGGCACTTTCATGCGCGGGCTGCCCGGCGTGCGGGCGCCGTCAGGGGCGGCGAGGTGGCTGGGTCGGCGAGGCGACGGGGCCCACGATGCGAAGCGAGGGCGGAGAGGTCCAGGCCGTTGCGGTAGGCGTACTCGCCGAGGCCGGAGAGGTAGAACTCGCGGAGGAAGGCCGCCTCGCGCTCGGTCAGCGCCGTGTCGCCGAGGTCGATGACCGGCGGCGCGGCCGTCTTGTAGTAGGAGACGCCGGCGAGCAGGTAGACGATGCGCGCGGCCGCCCGCGCGGCGGGCGTGTCCCAGCCCGGCCCGGGCGCGAGCGACACCCGCTCCGCGAACTCCCGCCCGTCGAGCGAGTACCGGCAGGTCAGCAGCCCCCGCTCGCGCGTCGGCGGCAAAGCCCTCGTACCGGAAGACCGGCCGCGCGCGGGCGCGGCCCCCTCGAAAGCGTCTGGCGAGTTCATCGCGAGCGAGTCTACCGACCGGCGCGGAATCAGCGGGTCATGCTTCCGGCCCCCGCCGCTTGTGTCTTCGCGTCCCTCGGCGGGGACCGTCTTGCCGTCGCGGATCCGGACGATCCGGCCGGCCACGGCCGACAGCAGCGCCTCATCGTGGCTCACCAGGGCGATCGCCACCCCGGACTGGCGCGCTAGCCGCAGCAGGCCGACGATCTCGGCGGCCGTGGTGACGTCGAGGCTCGCCGTCGGCTCGTCGGCGACGATGAGCGCCGGCCGAGGACCCGTGCCGCGCACCCTGGAGGGCGTCGGGCAAATGACGCCCTGTGCTGGACCACAATCAAACTGCCTGAAATTTGTTGTCTCACTAGCGTCCAGGTGCCTATACTCCGGTGCAGAAGGTGCTAGCTCGGCTAGGCGGGGAGATAACGCCATGGAAACGACCGTGCTCGGGTACCCGCGGATCGGCGCGCGGCGCGAGCTGGAGAAGGCGACAGAGGCGTTCTTGGCGGGCCGGGAGACGAGGGCCAGCCTGACCGACACCGCCGCCGCGCTGCGCCGGCAGACCTGGGAGACGCTGCGGGAGGCCGGCCTGTCCGGCATCCCGTCCAATACGTTCTCGCTGTACGACCACGTGCTCGACACCGCCGTGATGTTCAATGCCGTCCCCGAGCGGTTCGCGGGCCTTGACGGGCTGAACGCCTACTTCGCGATGGCCCGCGGGGCCGAGGGGATCGCGCCCGCTTGAGCTGGCTAAGTGGTTCGACACGAGCTACCAGTACCTGGTGCCCGAGCTCGGGCCGGGAACGGACCTGCGGCTGGCCGGGTGCAAGCCGGTCCTTGAGTACCTGCACGCCCGGTCGCACGGCATCGAGACGCGGCCGGTCCTGCTCGGGCCGCTGTCGTTCCTCCTGCTGTCCAGGCCCGCCGAGCCGGGCTTCCGGCCGCTGGACCTGCTTGACCCGCTGCTTGACGCCTACGAGCAGCTGCTGGAGAAACTGCACGCGGCCGGGGCCCAGTGGGTTCAGCTGGACGAGCCCGTGCTTGCCGCCGACCGGACGGGCGCGGAGCTCGCGGCGCTGCGTCACGCCTACCAGCGGCTCGGCTCCCGCATCCGGCGGCCGGTGATGCTGGTGAGCACCTGCTTCGGTGAGATCGGTGACGCGCTGCCGGTGCTGGCGGCAAGCCCGGTCGAGGCGATCGGCCTGGACTTCGTGGCCGGGCCGGGGAACCGCGAGGCGCTCGCGGCGATCGGCGGGATTGGCATCAAGACACTGGTCGCCGGGGTGGTCGACGGCCGGAACGCGGGCGCGCGGACCTGCCGCGCCGCGCTGTCGCTGTGCGCGTCGCTGCTCGGCCTGGCCGGGAACCTGGTCGTGAGCACGTCCTGCTCGCTGCTGCACGTGCCGCTTGACCTGCGCGCGCCGACGTCGCCGCCACCGCGAGGGCGCTGACCCGCTCGCCTTCGCGCGGCAGAAGGTCGACGAGGTCGTCGCGCTCGGCCGGGCGCTGGCCGAGACGCGACGCGGTTCCCGCGCAGCTCGCCGCGGCGGGCCAGCCGCGAGGCTGACCTCAGCGCGCGGCGCAGGACTCGGCGTCGCGCAGCGTGCGCAGGATGTTGCCGCCCGCCAGGGCCTTGAGGTCGGCCTCTGACCAGCGACGGCGCTGGAGCTCGTGGAACAGGGCCGGGTAGCGGCTGACGTCCTGCAGGCCCAACGGGCAGGGCCGGGGTGCCGTCGTAGTCGGCGCCGATGCCGACGTGGGCGATGCCCGCCACCTCGCGGACGTGCTCGATGTGGTCGGCTACCTGGGCCACGGTCGCGGCGGGCATCGGGTTGCCCTTCTCCCACTCGGGGAGCAGGCCGAACACGACGGCCAGGTTGTCGGGGTCAAGGCCGCGGCCGGCGGCGAAGGCCTTCAGGCGGTGAACCAGTCGGTGCACTCCTGGGAGACGAAGAACGGGACGAACGCCACCATGCACACGCCGCCGTTGACCGCCAGCCGGCGCGAGCACGTCGTCGGGTACGTTGCGCGGGTTGTCGGTCAGCGCGCGGCGCCGACGAGTGGGAGAAGATCACCGGGGCCGCGGCGATGTCCAGGGCGGCGTTCATCGTCGTGACGGCCACGTGGGACAGGTCGACGAGCATGCCGAGGCGCTGCATCTCCGCCACGACCTCGCGGCCGAAGTCCGACAGGCCGCCGCAGTCCGGCTCGTCGGTCGCCGAGTCGGCCCAGCCGACGTTGTCGTTGTGCGTCAGCGTCATGTAGCGGACGCCGAGGGCGTACAGCGAGCGGAGCACGCCGAGCGAGCCGTTGATGCAGTGACCGCCCTCGGCGCCGAGCAGCGAGGCGATCTTGCCGGCGGCGAACGCCGCGTCCACGTCGTCGGCGGTCAGCGCCAGCCGGAAGCGGTCCGGGTAGGCGGCGATCATCCGGTGCACCAGGTCGACCTGCTCGAAGACCGCGGTCACGGCCGCGTCGCCCGCGAGCGCGGCCGGGACGTAGACCGACCAGAACTGGCCGCCGACCCCGCCCTCCACCAGGCGCGGGATGTCGGTGTGCGTGTCGGGTACCCGCCCGGTCAGCCCGGCCTTGACCGGGTCGGACCCGTACTTCTCGCGGATCTCCCAGGGCAGGTCGTTGTGCCCGTCGATCAGCGGGAAGCGGCTGAGCATCGCGCGGGTCAGGGACAGGGTGAGGGCAGCGCCGTCTGCGGTAACCACCGGCCCAGGTTAACGGACCGGCTCGTGCCCCGGCTGGCGGTTACGCGGCTTCCGGCAGCGGGGCGGCGGTGCCGCTGCCCTGGGGTGGCGGCCATCGTGGGGGCGGCGTCGGCGTCGTTGACGAAGCTTGAGGCCGCCGCGCCGAGGGCCATCAGGCCGGCGGCCGCGATGAACGCCAGGTGGTAGCCGGCCAGGTCGCGGGCGCCCGCCCCGGTCGCGGCGAGCACGGTGCCGAGCAGCGCCACGCCGGCCGCGCCGCCGGCCTGGCGGACCGTGTTCTGCAGGGTGGAGGCGTGGCCGGTCTCCGCCGCCGTGACGGTGGCCATGTTGGCGGTCTGCGCCGGGGACATCGCGAACCCGAACGAGCAGCCGGTGAAGAACATCAGCAGCGGGATCATCCAGAAGGCGTCCGACGGCCCGGCCAGGGCCATCAGGCCGATCGTGGTGACCGTGCCGCCCATCCCCGCCGTCATCAGGCGGCGCGGGCCTACCCGCTTGTACAGGCGGGTGGTCAGCTGCACGCCGATCATGCCGCCGATGGCCTCGGTGAACGTGGACAGCCCCGAGTGGATGGCGGAGAAGCCGAGGCCGTTCTGCAGCAGCAGCGGTACGAGGAACAGCGTGCCCATGAACCCGCCCGCGGCGGCGGTGAGCTGGAGGCTGGTGGTCCGGAAGAGCCGGTCCCGGTAGAGCCGCAGGCGCAGCATGGGCTCGGCCACGCGCTGCTCGACCACGATGAAGAGGGCGAGCAGCACTAGTCCGGGCAGCCCGGTGCCGAGCACGGCCGCTGATCCCCAGCCCGAGGAGGAACCGGTCGACAGCGCGTACATGACCAGCGGGAAGCCCGCGGCGGCGAGCAGGAAGCCGGGCAGGTCGAAGCGGCCGACCGGGTGCTCGGACCCGGCCGGGAGGAACAGCAGGCCGACGAGGATCGCGGCGACGCCGACCGGCAGGTTGACGTAGAAGATCCACCGCCAGGACAGGCCGTCCACGAGCGCGCCGCCGATGACCGGGCCGAGCGCGGGGGCGAGCAGCGTCGGCACGATCAGCACCTGGTTGGCCTTGATCCGCTCGGCCGGCGGGAACGCCCGGGTGATCATCGTCATGCCGACGGGAATCAGGGTTCCGCCGCCGAGCCCCTGCAGCGCGCGGAAGGCGACCAGTTCGGGCAGCGAGGTCGCCAGGCCGCACAGCGCGGACGCCGCGGTGAACACCGTGATCGCCGCGAGCAGGACGTTGCGGCCGCCGAACCGGTCGCCGATCCAGCCCGACGCGGGCATCGCCACGGCCAGCGTCACCAGGTAGGCGGTCACCACGCCGCTGACCGAGCCGATCGGCACCGCGAAGTACCGCGACAGCGTGGGCAGCGCGACGTTGACCACGGTCCCGTCCATGATGTTCATGAACATGGCCGCGACGAACACCGCGCTGACGACGACCTTCTGGTTGACGGGCCGCACCGGGAGCGAAAACTTCACAAAACTCTAGAAGAGCACGGAAGTCCCGCCTGTTCCAGGGGGGCGGCCCGCGATACGGGTCACACGCGGACGGCCGGCTGGCTCACCCGGTGGTGAGCGCGATGGCCAGGTAGGCGACCGTGATGGCGAGAGCGATCCACGGCCGGTGCCATCTCCTTCCCGCTGTCCGCTGCCCGCCGGTGGGTGAGCACCGCGCCGAGGAGCAGCAGGACCATCCCGGCCGCGGCGGCGACGCCGAGCGGATGCCACCACAGGCCGGCCAGGACGCCCGCGGCGGCGGCTAGTTCGGCTACCCCGATGAGCCGGTACCTGTTCCAGGGGATCCCGAAGTGCGCGGCGGACTGCCGCATCTTCGGGTGGCCCGAGCAGCTTGCCTGCTGCCGGGAGAAGGCATGCCGCGGCTAGCAGCAGCGAGACGGTGACGAACATGGGAAACGCTCCTAACAGGCGGCCGACAGCGGACCTGCCGGATCGGGATCAGCTCGGCGCGAGTACGCCGTCGCCGGGCGCTCGCGCACGGCGGTGGCCGGGATGCGCCAGGGCAGGCAGCGGCAGCCGCCCCGGGGTTCGGCCGCCGCGACCACGCGGTCGGGACGGACGATGACGGTCAGCGCCGGGTTGGCCGCCAGGGCCCGCAGGCCAGTGGACTGGCCGTCGGCAAGACGGACGTCGGTCCAGCCGGGGTCCTGCGTCCGCGCCGGCCTCCGCGGGTATCCCGGTCGCCGGGTGGCTGCTGATCCGCACGAGGGCGAGGCCGTGCCGGCGGCAGAAGACTGCCAGCGCGGGCACTGGGGCGCCGTGCGGTGAGCACGGCGGTGCGTCCGGCCAGGACCGTGTCCAGCCGGACCGGCGCGCCGTCACTGGTAGAGACCAGCGGGTTGGGGATCAGGCCGCCGGGTCGCAGCCCGGCGGGCAGGTAGGGGGGAAAGAAACGCCGCGGCGGGTGGTGCAAGGCGCCGGTCTTCAGCCGGGGCGTGGCGGTGGAGGCGATCGCCCCGCGGATGCGCTCGCTGCGGACAGCGGCAGCCAGGGCGATCCTGCGGACGGCGGCGGCCCGGTCTTGGCCGCCGGTCATCGCCCAGCCGACCCTGACGGCCTTTTTGACTCATGGCCCGGGCGTGCGGGCGGCGTTCGGCGTCGTAGGTGGCGAGCAGGTCTTCCTCCGCCCGGCCGGTGAGCACGTGCGCGAGCTTCCAGGCGAGGTTGTCGGCGTCGCGCAGCCCGGCCCCGAGGCCCTGGCCGATGAACGGCGGGGTGAGGTGGGCGGCGTCGCCGAGCAGGAAGACGCGTCCGGCCTGGAAGCGGGACGCCAGCCGGGCGCGGAAGGTGTAGCCAGCGCTGCGGACGATGTCCAGGCCGGCCAGGTCGCCGCGTCCGGTCCAGGGACGCAGCAGCCGCGCCGAGGACGGCGGGGGCGATCAGGTCCGCTTCGTCCTCGCCGTCGCGCAGCTGGAACTCCCAGCGGTACCGGTCGCCGGTGACCTGCATGAAAGTGGCGGCCCTGGCCGGGTCGCAGACCTGCTCCACCCCGTCCCAGGTATCCAGGCCGGTTCCGACGTGGATGTCTACTACGAGCCAGCGTTCGGTGAAACCGAAGTCGTCCATGGTGATCCCGGTCAGCTTCCGGACGGTGCTGTTAGCGCCGTCGCAGCCCAGCACGGCCCTCCCGGTGAACGTGTGCGGGTGCTCGGCGACGAGGCGTGCATCCCGGACCGGGGCCGCGGTGAGCGGGCCTGGGCGTCGTCATCGTCGAGCCCGCAGACCTCCGCACCGCGGCGGAAGTCGATCAGCGGGTGCCGCTCGACCCGGGCGAGCATCAGCTCTTCCAGGTCCGGCTGGTGGAACATGTTCGCCTGCGGGAAACCGTGCGCGCCTGGCTTGCAGTCGCGGCTGAACTCGGCCATGACGCGGTGCCCGGCGTCGAGCAGGCGCAGCCCGCTGCCGGGCCGGGACCGGGCCAGGAAGCCCTCGCTCACGCCGATCCGGTCCAGGATCCGGGCCACCTCCTCGTCCAGGTGCACGGCACGCGGCAGAGGATGCGGCTGGGTGTGGCGTTCCAGCAGGGTGACGGGGATCACCGAAGTCGGCGAGCAGGAGCGCCGCGGTGCAGCCGACCGGCCCGGCGCCGACGACGATGACGGGCTCCTGGGCCGCGAGGCTCTGTGGTCGTTCATGGTCGTGTATCCCTCTCTGCGGGTCACTTCGCGGCTGATCTGCGGGAGCGGGCGACGGCCCGGAGCGGACGGTGAGGGCGAATCCGGCGACGGCGTCGCGGACCCGGCCGGGGTCCGCGCCGGTCACGGTGACGACCAGCCGCCCGTCTTCGTGCGCCGCCGTAACCCGGGCCTCCGGCAGGTCCGCCGTGGCCAGTGCGTCAGTGACGGCGCGGACGGCGGCGTCGGCGGCCAGCGCGGGCTTGAACGGCTTGCCTATCGTCGTGAACGGGATCGCGGCGACCGGATAGACGTATGTCGGCCGGGCGGCGGGCTCGCCGATGGCGGTGGCGGCCCAGGCCAGCAGTTCGGCTTCGTCGAACCGGCCGGGGCCGGCCGGGACGACGTAGGCCACCGGGACCTCGCCGGAGTGCCGGTCGGGGCGGCCGACGGCCGCGGCCGCGGCGACGGCGGGATGGGCCAGCAGCGCGTCTTCGATCACCTTGGGGTCGATGTTGTGGCCGCCGCGGATGATGAGGTCCTTGGCGCGGCCGGTGAGGTACACGAAGCCGTCGGCGTCGACCTGGCCGAGGTCCCCGGTATTCAGCCACCCGTCGCGGACGACGCCCTCGCTGCTCACCCGCGGTCCTGCGGCATCGTGGCCGGTGACGTAGCCGGCGAACACGGCGGGGCCGCCGATGGCCAGCACGCCGGTCTCGCCGGGGGCGCAGTCGTCCACGATCCGTCGTCTCCGATCCGCACGGCCTTGACCTGCTGCCCGGGCAGGACACGGCCGACCGACCCGGGGCGTTCCTCGCCTGGCCTGGTCCAGGTGCTCGCGCAGGTCGCCTCGGTGAGCCCGTACCCTTCCAGCAGGCGCCGCCCGGTGTGCCGGGCGAACGCTTCGCGTACCGATGATGGCAGCGCGGAAGCGCCCACGATCGGCAGCCGCAGCGAGCTGATGTCGGCGTCGACCGGAACCTGGGTCAGGGTGCCGTAAACGGTGGGGACGGCGGACATCGCCGCGATCCGGTAGTGCTCGATGATCTGCCAGAACCGCGCGTACAGGGCCTTGTCGCGGTAGCCCGCCGGGCCCGGCCACACCACCTGGGCGCCGCTGATCATGGGGGCGATGCCGGTGACGATCAGCGCGTTCACGTGGAACAGCGGCAGCCCGCCGAGCATCCCCTCCCCGAGGCCAGCCCGCTGCACTGGGCGATTCCCCGGGCGCAGGCGAGCTGGCTGGCGTGAGTCTGCGCGGCGATCTTGAGGGCGCCTGTGGGTGGTTCCCCCGGTGTGCACCAACGAGGCGAGATCCCCCGCGGCCGGCGGGTCCGCGCCGAGTCAGGCGGCCGGCCGCCTGCCCGGCGACCAGGTCATCGAGGTAGGCCACAAGCGGCCGCCGGCCGGCTGGATCCCCGGCGGCGAGCGCGTCACCGGCCGCGTCCAGGGCCGGCGGGTCGCCGTGCGCGCAGTCGGGCCGCAACGCGAGTACGCCGTCATGCCCGCCTGCCGGGCAAGCTGGACCAGCTGCTGCCAGAGTTGCGGGTCCAGTTCCGGACCGGCCGCGATCAGGACCGCGCGCATCCCGTACGGCGGATCAGCCCGGCGATCCGCTCGGCGGACAGCGCCGGGTTGACCGGGGCGGCGATCCCGACCGCCTGCGCGGCCAGGGTGGCGGCGTACAGCATCGAGGTGTTGGCGCCGCTGAGCGTCACCGCATCCGCGCGCCGCACCCCGAGCGCGGTCAGCGCGTTGGCGATGCGCGTCGCTGTGCCCGCCAGCTCGGCATAAGTCCAGGACAGGCAGCGGGTGTGATCTGCCCGGGTCGGGAATCCACTGCGTGGCGACGCCGTCCGGCCAGGCGGTGGGAGCGTCGAGCAGCAGCTGGTAAGTCGATTCCGGCATCATGGCGTCTTCCCTATAACGGTGTTGCGCTGCGTGCCGAGGTGGAGCTGCCCGTCGAGCGAGGCGATCGTCGCGGTGATGACGTCACCGTCGTGCAGGTAGCGGGGATTGGCCGCTTGTCGCCTGAAGAACAGCGGTGATGGAGTGCGAGGCCTTGCGGAAGAAGGCCGGCGGGACCCGGTCCGGGTCGAACCCGGAGTCAGTCGCGTGGGACCTGTAGTTCACCGCCTGCGCCACCACCCGCGCCGGTGCGGTCACCGGGCTGAGCAGGTCCAGCGACTGCGCGGAGACCGCGTCCCACGGCCGGGCGTGAGCGGCCTCGACGGCCGCCGCCAGGCTCGCCCGGTCGCCCAGGAGGCCAGCCGTGGTGGCGGCGGCCAGGCTCCAGCCGCACCAGCCCGGCTGGCGTCACCGTCCACCAGCCGTCCGCGGTGCGGGCGATCCGGGCGCTCATGAGCTCATCGCCTTGATCAGGCCGCGCAGCGCGGGCATGTCTATCTCGTTGCCCTTCTCGCGCAGCGCCTTGATGGCGGCGACGACGACGCTCGGGTCGTTGGTCCCGGCAAAAGTCCGCCGTCGCCCGCGGGCCCCACTGGGCCAGGCCGCTGCGCGACAGCGGAGCCCAGCCCGGTTCCTCCGCACGATGCAGTCGAACACATCGCCGTCGGTGTAGCGCTCAAACATCAGCTTGTCCGGGTCGCGCCAGTAGTCGAAGATCTGGCTGCCCTGGATGTGCCGACCCAGGCCCCAGGCGTGCCGGTAGCCGCGCTCGCGCAGGTACTCCCCGCTGGCGGCGACCTCGTCCAGGTCGGTGAGCTGGTAAGCCGAGTGCACGTAGCCGGTGTGCGGCTGCAGGAGCATGGCCAGGGTGTGATGGTCGGCGGGGACGTTGCCCAGGTCGCAGCGGATGAAGGCCATCGCCGGGCCGCGGTCGCGCTGCCCGTCCAGGTACAGGAAGTCGGACACGATCAGCCCGAGGGTGTCCAGGTACCAGTTCAGGGCGGCCTGGAACCGGGTGGTGCCCAGGACCACGTGGCCCAGCCGCTGGATCTCCGCGGGCCGCCGGGCTGGCCGCTGGGTGGCGTTGGTGCGCGCGGGCCCGGCTCCGAAGTTCAACGGCAGCGAAGAGCGTTCGGGTAGCGCGGGCAGTTCGGGGACGCCGTAAACGACGTGCACCGGGAACCCGCTCGGGTCGCGCAGCCGGACGGCGTGGCCGCCCCAGTGCGCCATGACCGTCCCGCCGGTAGCGCGGGCCAGCCGGTCGATGTCGTCCCGGGCCGCGGCCTGGAACGTGACCCCGGCGAAACGAGGCTGCGGGCCGCGGCGGATCACCAGGCAGGCGGTGGACGCCCACCGGCCGCGCAGTAGCAGCGCCTCGGGCGTCTGGTCGGCCACGGTCAAGCCGAAGTCGGTGCCGAACCGCTCGGCCTGGTCCAGGTCCGGCTTCTCGAACTCCAGCCACGCCAGCCCCGTCACCTTGACCAGGGGGTTCCTCGACCGCCCGGGGTGCTCTCCGGGCAGCGCGCCGGTCTGGCTGTGCAGTGAGCGGTGCGGATCCTGGCCCTGATCCGGGTGCCCCGAGGCCTCGGTCCGGTTGTCCTGTGCCGCCATGATTGCCTCCTTCGCTGCGTCGAGTTTGTTTTACTCGATCAGTCTTGTAATGTATTATCAGTTACGATGAATCAATCGTCAAGTGGCGCGGGTAACCGGCCCTGCACCCCCGGTGCACCGGGTATAGAACCGGGGAACGGAAGGCCATCATGCTCAAGTCACGCAGTACATCCCTGATCGTCCGCGGCATCCTGGCTCTGGCCGCCGCCGTGATCACGCTGACCGGATGCGTCAGCCACGGCTCGGGGACCGGGACGACTGGGACATCGGCCGGGACATCGGCCGGGCCCAGCTCCGCGGCGCCCGACAGCTACCAGGGGCTGTCGGCGGTGCGGCACGTCTGGGTGATCGAGCTGGAGAACCAGGGATACCAGCAGACCTTCGGCACTCCGTCCGCCGATTCGTACCTGGCCCGGACCCTGCCGCGGATGGGAGCCCTGCTGGAGAACTACTACGGGATCGGCCACGCCAGCGCGGACAACTACATCGCGGAGGTGTCTGGTCAGGCCCCGTCTCTGGGCACCCAGGCCGACTGCCCAGTCTGGATCCCGTTCGCCGACGATGCCGTGGCCGGGCCGTACCATCAGGCCATCGGCGAGGGCTGCGTGTACCCGGCGCACGCCCAGACGGTGGGCAACCAGCTGTCCGGGGCCGGGCGCAGCTGGGCGGTGTACCTGCAGGACATGGGCAACGACCCGGCCCGGGACAAGACCGTCAGCACGGCGCGCGGGCCGCCTGCGGGCATCCGGCGACCTGGGCTATCGACCACACTCAGCGGGCCGCGAAAGGTGATGCGTACGCCGCCCGCCATGATGGGTTCGCATTCTTCACCTCGGTCACCGGGAACCCGGCGTTCTGTGCCGCGCACATACTGTCGTTCCGGCCGCTGCCAGGCGACCTGGCCCGCGCCAGTGCCACCCCGGCGTTCTCGTTTGTCGTACCGGACCTGTGCAATGACGGCCATGACGCACCGTGCGCCAGCGGCGCCCCAGGCGGTCTGGCCCAGGCCGACGCGTTCCTGGCGCAGTGGGTGCCGAAGATCATGGCCGCGCCGGCCTACCGGGCCGGTGGCCTGATCGTGGTCACCTTCGACGAGGGCAGCGACGCGGGTGCCTGCTGCGGCGAGACCGCCGGCTTCAGCGCCGACCACCCCAACGTGCCTCGTGCCCGGCAGGACCGGCCCCGGCGGCGGCCGCGTCGGCGCGGTCCTGCTGTCCCCGATGATCAAGCCCGGCACCGTCAGCGCCGTCCCCTACAACCACTACTCCCTGCTGCGCACCGTCGAGGACATCTTCGGCCTGCCGCACCTCGGTGACGCGGCCATGCCCCAGGTCAGGTCCTTCGGCCCGGACGTATTCGGCTAACCGCGCCGCGGCTCAGCCCGACGACCGCGCCGGTCGGCGGCAGCGAGCTGGAGCGCCCGAGCGAAGCTGCTCCGGACGCACTCGCATGTAGTCAATCCTGATAGATATAATCATTATTGATCGGATGCACTGTCGGAATGGGAGCCGGGCACCAGCCGACCGCAAGCGGTCGGCCGCAGGTCCGGCTATGACCCGGAAGCACGTGCCGCTAGTGTGCCTAGGCGCGGCGGCAGGAGGAGCAGTGATGGCAGAGGCGGCATCGGCAGCCGACGCGCCGAGGGTGTCGCGGCTGGACCGGCGCAAGGCCAGGACCCGGCAGGCGCTCATCGACGCCGCGGTGCGGCTGATCGCCGAGGGCCGCGGGGACCGCGCGAGCATCCAGGAGATCACCGAGGAGGCCGACATCGGCTTCGGGTCCTTCTACAACCACTTCGACAGCAAGGAGCAGCTGTTCCAGACCGCCTCGGAAGAGGTGCTGGAACGCTGGGGGCAGATGATCGACCGCGCCACCGTCGGCATCGCGCGACCCGGCCGAGCTGTTCGCCGTGGGCCTGCGGATCTCCGGGCGGCTCGGCTGGACCCATCCCGACATCGCCGGGTTCCTCACCGGCGCCGGCCTGGACGCCCTGGACATCCCCGTGGGCCTGGCGCCTCGTGCCCTGCGGGACATCGAGGCGGGGCAGGCCGCGGGCCGGTTCACCGTCCCCGATTCCGAGATCGCGCTCAGCGCCGTGGCCGGCGGCCTGCTCGGGCTGTTGCGGATCTGTCAGCGGCAGCCGGAACGTGTCGGTGAGACCGCCGTCGATCAGCTCGCCGAGGCCGAGCTGCGCCTGCTCGGTGTCCCCGCCCACGAAGCCGCCCGCCTCGTCGCCGCCCCGCTTCCTCCCGTTGAGGGCTGGTAACGGCCGCGACGATGCCGTCGGCCGTCTGTCTATGTTTCCCGAACCGCTATGAACCAGCCCGCAAGACAGCTGTCACGTTACGGCTGGCGGCCCGCTGACCCGCCACGCCGGCCCGTGTTGTTCATCAATCCGAGATCCGGGCGGCAAAGCGGCGCGTGCCGGGCTGGCCGACCGCGCGCGCGACAAGGGGATTGAGGCCGTCACCTTGGAGCCCGGCCGGGACCTGGCCGCGCTGGCCGCCGCAGCCGCGGCGGCCGGCGCGCGGACGCGCTCGGGATGGCCGGCGGCGACGGGTCACTGGCGGTCGTGGCGGCGGTGGCAGCGGCTCACGGGATCCCGTTCGTGTGCGTCCCGGCCGGGACCCGCAACCATTTCGCGCTCGACGTGGGTGTGGACCGGCACGACGTGACCGGCGCGCTTGACGCGTTGACCGGCGGGGTCGAGCGCCGGATCGACGTGGCCGAGGTGAACGGCCGCATGTTCCTCAACAACGTCTCGCTCGGGATCTACGGCGATGCGGTCCGCAGCCCGGCCTACCGCGATGCCAAGGTGCGCACGCTGCTGGAGACCGCGGCTCAGGTGATGGGACCGGGCGCGGGGGAGCTTGCGCAGGACTTGGTCGACGACCTGGGGCACGAGCACCACCATCCCGCCGTCGTGCTCGTGTCGAACAACCCCTATGCACTTGACCGCCCGCTGGCCCGCGGCACCCGTCCGGCGCTGGACAGTGGCCAGCTCGGGATCATCGTCCTTAACGCCCCGGGTGACAGCCCGCGCGTTCCCGGCCGGGCGTGGAGCACGCCGCAGCTGGAGATAGGTTCCCCGGCGACGGTCCACGCCGGGATTGACGGCGAGGCGGTGGACCTGGAACCGCCCCTACGGTTCGCCATCCGGCCGGCGGCGCTACGGGTCCGGATCTCCCCGCGCCACCCGGGGGCCTCGCCATCGGCGCGTCTCCACCTTCCGGGCTGAGGCACCCGCGTGATGGCGCACTTCCGGCTAGGGCCGGAAGCCCGCGTCACGCCGTGACTGTAGTCGCCGGTCGGCGGACGGCCGCGGGAACAGCACCGGGCGCACCAGCTTGCCCCAGCGGTGCATGAGCGCGGGCCCGAGCGGAGCGCCTGCGAGTTCCGGCATGTAGTGCAGGAACGTGTACCCGAGCCGGTGGGCGAGTATCCCGTCGGTGGGGAGCTGATCACCGGCCACGGCGCCCGGCCGGGGAAGGTCGTGGTACGGCGCGGTCCGCAGCGGCTTCTGGGCGGATGCCAGGTACCTGACCTGCAGGCCATCGCAGGCCGGGACGGCGGACGGTCGGCGAGCCGAGTTGGTGGCGAAGACGACAGCGCGCACCGACGGGACCGTAGTGACGGCGCCGAGAATCCGCGCTATGCCCTGGTCAAGTGATTCCTGACTGCCTTGCCAGGGCGCAACCAGGGGTTCCACGTCGAAGATCATTGTCCTGACGGACAGATCCCTGGCCTCGGCGAACAGGCCAGCCAGCCCAGTAACGCGCACATAGTCGCTTGTCACGGATCCCGCCTTTCCGCCGCGCCCCCGCCGCGGAGCCCTTCTGCCGCGGATCACGAAGGACTTCGCCAGCTCCTTGATGCCCGTCAAGCGCTCTGCCGGGCAGGCGTAGCGCCAGGGCTACAGTACTCGTCTGCTGACCCATCAGCGGGCACCGGAGATTCCGGGGCTGGTCCGGGGCGGTGGCCTGCCAGACCTCCTTGACCAGCACCTGCAGCGCCCCGGCAACCGGGATGGACACCAGCGTCGCGACGAAACCGCCGAATATGCCGCCGATCAGGCAGACGCGGCCGGTTGGGAACTCATATGGACGCCGGGTCCGGGCGGGCCAGGGCAGGGCTAACGACGGCGAGCTGCGCGAGCCGGGGCAGTCCCGGCTCGCGCAGCTGTGCTCGTGGACGTTGTGTCCTCGGCGGACGTTTCACCGTCGGGACGAGGTGTGCACCTGGCCAGGAGTGGCGCCGGTCGCGCCCGGCCCGTTCATCAGCGAGTGCAGGGTCTTGCCGGTCCGGCGCAGTTCGATGCCCTGAATCAGCGCCGAGACGCCGTAGATGAGGTTGAACAGGCCGAACAGCAGCGCGAGGGTGATCGCGCCGACGCCGGGACGCGCGAACAGCACCACGCCGAAGGCCACGGAGACCAGGCCGCCGAGGACGTACAGGGCTCGCGTCCCGGCCGGCTCGCCGGCCTGGAAGGCGGCGACGATCTCGAACAGGCCGGTGACGACCGCCCAGCTGCCCACGATGAGCACCAGCACCAGCGCGGTGGGTCCCGGCCAGACGAGGGCGAGAACACCGGCGGCTAGGTCGATCAGCCCGACCAGCAGGTGCCCCAAGACCGGACCGGCGTCACGGCTGGTGAATGCCCGCACGGCCGCCAGGCCGCTGGCGATGAACGCGTAGACGGCGAACAGGACGACCAGCGCCAGCACCGTGATCCCGGGCCAGGCCAGCGCCATGACACCGACGGCGACGGCGAGGATACCGCGGACGATCAGGGACGTACTAAGTGACTTGAGCATGACAGCTCTCCTTTCGCTCGGCTGCCCCGGTCCCGGACTACTTGACCTTCGCCGGGCCAGCTCTTGCTACTAGGTTAATCACAATTGATTGGTTATTACAAGTCTGATGTATCCATCAGTTCTTTGATGCCGCCAGGGAACAGTCATGACCGCACGCCTGAACGCTGACACAAAGAGCATGAATCGCCCCCTCCAGGCTGCCGCGCTGCGAGAGACTGGACAGCTCCTCGCTGGTTCTCGCGTCTAGGCACGTTTGTCCCCGCATGTGTGATCAACGAGTCAATCATGAGATCGAAAGATGCGGGTTTGATGCGCTTACGCCGCGTAAATCGGCAAACTGGGCCCGTTACCGTGAGCACAGGATGATGTGATCAGGGCCATATCTGAGCCCGGGCAAGCAGCAGCTGCTCAGGCCGCCGCCGAAGAGGCCTGGAACGCTGGCCGCGACGAACACCGCGCTGACGACGACCTTCTGGTTGACAGTGCTCTTCCGGCTGAGGGGCCGCACCGGGAGGGAAAACTTCACAAACCTCTACGCAGAGCACGGAAGTCTGGCCTGTTCCAGAGGCCAGGACCGCGATACGGGTCACACGCGGACGGGCTGGTTCACCGCGTTCGGCACGGTGGACTTCTTCTTGCTTCCTTCCGCTTGCGCGGGCCGATCGTGGAGAGCCGGAAGCGCGCGATGATCATCCAGACGATGCCGAGCAGGAGCATCGCGCCGATGCCGGTCAGCCAGTGGGCCGCGTCATGCGTCCACAGGGCGTCGGGCTTCTGGCCGTTGGGGCCCTGGCTGATCGACGACTGGATGACGTTCAGGTTGATCGTCGACGCCACCGCGCCGAGGCCCCAGCGCGCGGGGGCGATCAGGGCCACGTTGCCGAGCGTGCCGGCCAGCGGGAACAGGCCGCCGGACAGCGCGACCTGGACCATGGTGACGCCGACGAGGATCGGCATGGTCTGGTCGCCCTTGGTCACCAGCGTGGAGATGGCCAGGCCGATCAGCATGGACGTCACCGACAGCACCGCGAGCGCGACGAAGATCTCGATCAGCGCCGTTCCCGGTATCACCACCCCGCTGGACGGGACCTTCTGCCCGGCCAGGCCGACCAGCGTGACCAGCGCCGACTGCATCACGGCGATCAGGCTGAGCACGATGACCTTCGAGAACAGGTAGGCGCTGGCCGACAGGCCCGCCATCCGTTCTCGCTCGTAGATGTCGCGTTCCTTGATGAACTCGCGGATGGACAGGGCGGTCCCGGCCAGGACCGAGGACATCACCAGGATCATCACCATCTGGATGGCGTTGACGTTGAGTCCGCCCACCGGGGTCGAGTTGACCAGGCCGAAGTGCGTCGGCGTGGCCCGGACCAGGGCGCCGAGCAGGATCGGCATCAGGATGGTGGTGGCGATGAAGACCCGGTCGGCCTGCATGACCCGGCGGTACCTGCGGGCCATCGTGAACACCTGGCTGAAGCTGCTGCGCTGCTTGGGCCTGGCCGCTTCCTCGCCCTCCGGCCGCCCCGCGTCGAGCCGCCGCTGGCGGACGGAGATCGGGGTGGCCACGTACTTCGCGAACTCGGGCGACGCCCGGTACTCGGCGGCGAAGTCGCGCTCGGGCTCGTCGGCGAACGCCTGGAAGACGTCCGCCCAGTCCTCCCGGCCGAAGAAGCGCAGCCCGTCGCCTGGCGGGCCGAAGTAGGCCATCTTGCCGCCCGGCTGCAGCACGATCAGCCGGTCGCACTGGTCGATCAGCTTCGACTCGACGTCGTGGGTGATCACGATGACCGACTGGCCCTGTCGCGGCGCCCTTGTCGGCCATCTTCCGCATCTGCGTGAACATGTCGCGCTTGAGGTGCGGGTCGAGCGGCGAGGTCGGCTCGTCGAGGAACAGCAGGGTCGGCTTGGTCAGCAGCTCCATGCCGATGTTGACCCGCTTCTTCTGGCCGCCGGACAGCCGGTCGATGCGGGTCTCCGCGTGCTTGGTCATCGACAGCTCGTCGAGGACCTCGCCGACCCGCTGGTTGCGCTCGGCCTCCCCGGTGTCCGGGGGGAAGCGGAGCTCGGCCTGGTAGCCGAGCGCGGTCTTGGCGGTGAGCTGGTCGTGCGTGACGGACTCCTGCGGCACCAGGCCGATGCGCTGCCGCAGCTCGTCGTAGTTCTCGTACAGGTCACGGTAGTCGTAGAAGACGCTGCCGGTGGTGGCCGGGCGCTTGCCGGTCAGCGCGTTGAGCAGCGTGGACTTGCCCGCGCCGGCCGGGCCGATCACCGCCATCATGGACCGCTCGGCGAGCGGGAACGTGATCCCGTCGAGCAGGACCTTGTCCTTGCCGCCGTCGTGCACCACGACCCGCAGCTCGTGCGCCTCGAACGTGGCGCGCCCGTCGTCGAGGTACTCGATCAGCTCGCCGCCGACCAGCCGGAAGGTGGCGTGGCCGATCGCGATGATGTCGTCGTCTTTGAGCTCGGCCTGGTTGACCCGGGTGCCGTTGACGAACGTGCCGTTGTGGCTGCCCAGGTCGATGATCTGGAACCGGCCGGTCGGCGACAGCCGCAGCTCCGCGTGCTGCTTGGACACCCCGAGGTCGGCGACCACGATGTCGTTGTCCGGGCGGCGGCCGATCTTCATGACCTTGGACTGGATCCGCACCCGGGACGTGGGCTCGCGCAGCACGCCCGGCATGAACGTGGTGTCCATGGGGCTGCGGCTCGAACCCGCGGTCCGGCGCCGGGGCCTGGGGGCGTTCCGGCGCGGTCAGCTCGAAGCGGAGCACCGGGCCGTCCTCCGGGTGCCCGAAGTGCACCACGTACGGGCTGGTGATCTCCAGCCGCGTGACCCGCTCGGAGCCGAGGAACGTGCCGTTGCGGCTGCCCTGGTCCTCGAGCACCCAGACCGGTCCCTCCGCGCGGATCACCGCGTGCTCCCACGACACCCGCGCGTCGATGAGCGGGATGTCCGCCCGGTCGTCGCGCCCGATGCGATACTCCTGGCCGCTGTCCAGCCGGTGGGTGTTACGCACCGTGCGCACCAGCAGCGGAGGTGCGGCATGCGAACTATGCGCCACTTGATTCCCCACCGCTGAATTCCTCCCGCTCAATCCGCCTCGTCGGCAGCTTTATCTCTTCGTCGCAAGCCTGTTAGCGTCGAGTTATCCGGTGAACACCGGCCGCGCCCCCTGCTCGCAACGAGCCTCGTCCGCTCTTGAGTCTAGGGCTCAGGCGTGAAATCCGGAATCTGGTGAACTATAACTACGACGAGACGTTTTCACACACGCGTCGATATGTGTCGATACATCAATTCGGCAGCGGAGACCCGGGGGGCTGACCATGAGCACCGATCCCACCAAACGGCCGGCCCCTGTCCCGCCGTCGGAGGAGCCGCCTGACACCGCGGCGCCGCCGACCGTGCAGGCACCCGTGCAGCCGGCCGCACGCGGGTGGCAGGAGCCGCCCACCAAGCCCGTTCCGCAGTGGCCGGCGCCCCCGCCGCCCCCGCCCGGGCCCACGGCGCCGCCGCAGGACCCAGGGCCGCGGCAGGACCCAGGGGCGCGGCAGGACCCGGGGCGCGGCAGGACCCAGGCGCGGCCGGACGGCCGCAGCCGACCGTCTTCGAGCCCGCGGTACCGCCGACTCAGTGGGACCGGCCCGCGCAGCCGACCATGCACGACCGGACGCCGCCCACGCAGTGGGACGCGCCGGCCAAGCAGCAGTGGGACACGCCGACCCAGCTGCAGCCGCCGCACGCAGCAGCAGGCGCGCCGCAGCGCAGCAGCAGCAGCCGCCGCAGCAGTGGCAGCAGCCGCAGCCGCAATGGCAGCCCAGGGAACCGCAGGACACGCCGCCTGGCCAGCGGGGGCCGCAGCCGCCGCAGGCCCAGGGGCCGTGGCCGCCAGCCCAGCCGCCGCGCGCAGCCGCCAGTCCAGGGACGCGGGTCCGCGCCGGCGGCGGCGCCCGCGTCCGGCGCTCGGTCATGGCCCTGTTCACGGTCATCGTGCTGCTGATCCTGCTCGTGATCGGCGACCGGGTGGCCCTGGCGGTGACGGAGAACCAGTTCGCCGACCAGTTCCAGAAGCAGGGTTTCCCGGTCAAGCCGTCGGTGACGATCGAGGGCTTCCCGTTCCTCACCCAGCTCCTGGGCAAGGACTTCAACAAGGTCGACATCTCGGCGAGCAACGTCCCCGTGCCCCTGCCCACCGGGGGGAGCATCTCGATCAGCAGCGTGCACGCGACGATCAACGGCCTGCACATCAGCGGCTTCTCGTCCAGCGCGAACGCCAAGGTCGACCACATCACCGCGACGGCGTTCGTCTCGTTCGGCGCGCTCGCGGCGGCGGGCGGGATAGGCGGCGGCTCGGGGATCACCGTGACGCCCGACGGCGCGAACAAGGTGAAGATCACGCGCGGGCCTCGGCGGGATCTTCTCCGACACCGAGGAAGCGCAGATCACGCAGACCGGGCCGCAGACGATCAGCATCAAGGTGCTGCCGAGCAGCAGTCCGGTCGGCTCGCTGCTCAGCTCGTTCGGGTCCTTCTCGTTCAGCCTGCCCAAGGGCGTGCCCGCCAGCCTCAGGATCACCGACCTGACCCTCAACTCCCAGGGCCTCACCGTCTCGGCGGCTGCCTCTAACGCGACGTTCAGCCAGTAGGGCAACCACGCGAATACACTCGGCACCCCCGGAAAGATACGGGGGCGCCGGGCGCTAGCTGCCGGTATAAACGACTATGACCGGGAACCAGAGCTACTCCCCGCAGCCTTGGTCCGCGGCGGCGGGCCCGATACGATCGCCGCTTTTGCGATCAGGCCCGCCACCGCGGACATCGGGGGGTACGGGGGGTCGTCCCCCCGGGAGATGACAGTGGGGAGCCCCAGGTGAGCGATTACCAGCCTCGTCCGCAAGGCGGGTGGCCGGCGCAGCCGCCCGCGAGCGGCGCCGGCCAAGGGGGGTACGGCCAGGGCGGCCCAGGGCAGGGCGGTCCGGCCAGCGGGACCAGGCCAGGGCGGGTACGGCCAGCAAGGACCAGGCCAGGGCGGGTACGGCCAGGAGGGATACGGCCAGGCCGACTACGGCCACGGCCCGGGATCTTACGACCAGGCCCCGTACGACCAGGCGACGTACGGGCAGGCGACGTACGGGCAGCAGGCGGGCCGGCCGCCGCGGCGCAGGCGGCGCAGGCACCCGCTGGTCTGGCTCCTCGTCGTGCTCGTCGTGCTCCTGGTCATCGCCGGCATCGGGGACCAGGTCGCCAAGTCGTACGCGCAGAACGACATCGCGAAGCAGATCCAGTCGGCCGGGCTCAGCGCCAAGCCGTCGGTGAACATCGAGGGCTGGCCGTTCCTGACCCAGGTCCTCGCGCACGACGTCAAGACGATCGACATCAGCGCGAACAACATCACGACCAAGCGGCGGCAAGCTCCCCGTTCGACTTCACGGCCAAGGCCACCGGCGTGCACCTGAACTCCTCGTTCAACGGCGCGACCATCGACCACATCAACGGCCAGGTGACGGTCACCTACAAGTCGCTCGACAGCTACCTGGGGGCCGCGATCGGCATCCCCGGCCTGAGCGGGATCAGCTTCAGCCCGGACCCGGCGGCCGGGCCGAACGCCGTCAAGGCGGACGCCGGGCATCGCCAGCGTCACCGCGACGGTCGTGAAGACGGGCACGAACCAGATCACCATCAAGTTCGGCTCGCTCGGCGGCCTCGCCTCGCTGCTCGGCGGCGCGGGCGCGATACCGGACCAGGTCATCGACATCCCGAAGCTGCCCGCGCGGGCTCGTCGTCGGGTCGCCCGAGGTGACCAGCCAGGGCATCGTCATCCCTGCCTCAGCGAGTAACACGACTCTCACCCAGTAACTTTTGAGTGAAATTTTTGACAACGGCAACGCCGCGTGTCCCCGGAAGCGACTGCAGTTACCGGCAAGCTATGGCATATTCGGACATACAGGACTAAAGGGAAGAATCGGAAGCGCTCTCAGTTCCGCCGCTGGTTGGCCCATAATGAGCGAGAGCGCGCCGTGCACAAACTTTTCAGGAGTCGCCCGTGACAACCGGCAAGAGGGTCAGCCGAAAGGCACCGCCGGCGAACGTGGAAGCGAACACGTCGGTGCGAACCCTTATTCTCGGAATCGACCGTAGCGGCCGGATTGTCCAGCACGACCGGACAGGCACCCAAGATTCTCGCACGGTCGACCGACGATCTTCTCGGAGTTCACCTAAGCGACATCACGGCCAACCCGTCGGACCGGTTCACCGGCATCTCGATCAACATGCTGCTCGAGGCGGTGCGGTCGGAGCGCGAGGGCAACGCCGTCCTGTCCATCGCCCTCGCGGGCGGGCTGAGCGCCGATGCCGTGGTCACCGCCAAGCCGATGCAGACCGGGTCGAGCGACGTCGCCGCCTTCGTGATCATGCAGATCCCGATCCCGTCCGCCGAGCGGTTCGTCGACCCCGCGCTGGTCCGCGACATCCTGCTGCGGGACGCGGGCCCGGCCGACGAGGACACCCTCGACTTCAGCGAGCTGGCCAAGAAGATGACCGCGCAGCTCGTGCCCGCGTTCTGCTCGACCGCCGAGATCCTCGTCCTGGAATCGCTGATCGGCGACAACGAGATCCCCGCGCACGTCTCGGCGGAGAAGGTGGCGCTGCGCCGGCTCGACGTCCGGCACGACCAGGGGAGAACGCCGCCTGGCAGTCCGCCTTCCCGATCGGCGAGATCCTGCGCTTCCCCGCGGGCTCCCCCTACACGCGGTGCATCGAGACCGGCCTGCCGGTCCTCGAGCAGGCGTTCACCGCGGAATCGGCGAGGAAGCTGGCCAAGGCCTGGCGGCGCAAGCCGGTCAGCGGCCTGTTCTCCGACATGTCCATGCTGGTGATCCCGGCCGTCTCCAAGGGCACCGTGCTCGGGCTCTTCTGCTGCTTCCGCGAGGCGGGCACCCGCAAGTTCGACCGCTACGACATGGAAATGGGCATGGAGTTCGCCACCAGGTCCGCGGTGTTCTTCAACCACGCCACCCGGTACAACCGGGAGCACGCCACCGCGCTGACCCTGCAGCGGGCCATGCTGCCCACCGGGCTGACCTATCCGTCCTCCATCGAGGTCAAGCACCGCTACCTGCCGGGCAGCGAGCTCGTCGAGGTCGGCGGCGACTGGTACGAGTCGATCAGGCTGCCGGGCGCGCGGGTCGCCCTGGTCGTCGGCGACGTCGCCGGGCACGGGGTGCGCGCCGCGGTCACCATGGGCCGGCTGCGCACCGCCATCCAGACCCTGGCCATGCTCGAGCTGCCGCCCGCGGAGTCGCTGCAGCAGCTCGACGAGCTCATGCAGACCATCGGCGAGCGGGAACCGCACTTCGCCACCTGCGCCTACGCGGTCTACGACGGCGTCACCGGCGAGATCGAGCTCGCCGTCGCCGGGCACCTGCCGCCGCTGCTCGTGCACCCCGACGGCCGCAACGAGTACCTGGAGGTCACCCCGTCCCCGCCGCTCGGCATCGGCAACGGCGTGGTCGACACGAAGGTCATCACCGTCGAGGACGGCTCGCTCTTCGTCCTCTACACCGACGGCCTCGTCGAGTCGCGGGACCGGGACATCTCCGAGGGCCTCGACCGGCTGCAGGCCGCGTTCGGCGAGGGCGCGCCGGAGCAGGACCTTGAGGACCTCTGCAAGACCTCGCTCGACGGCGTGTACGCCGACGCCAAGCGCGACGACATCGCGGTGCTCATCGCCAAGCTGCGGCGCATCCCGGAGGACCACCGGATCTGCTTCCAGCTCGAGCCCGAGCTTTCCGCCGTCCGGCACGCGCGGTCGCTGATCCGCGACCCGCTCAAGCGCTGGGGCCTTGAGGACCTGATCGACACCACCGAGCTGCTCGTCTCCGAGCTCGTCACCAACGCGATCAAGTACGCCAACGGCGAGGTCATGCTGCGGCTCATCCTCGAGCCCGACACCCTCGTCTGCGAGGTGCACGACTCCTCCCCCGCGCTGCCCCGCGTGCTGCAGGTCGACAAGGACGCGGAGAACGGCCGCGGCCTGCACGTCGTCTCCCAGATGGCCTCCCGCTGGGGCATGCGGCGCACCGCGACCGGCAAGGTCGTCTGGTGCGAGCAGCTCGTCCCGGAAGAGGTCACCATCGCCATGCGCGCGGCCATGGAGTCGGCCGCTCCCGTAACGGAGTCAGTAGCCTAGGCGGTATTTCCGGCAGCGCGCGGCCGCCGGTCTAGCGGTCAGGCAGTCGTCGCCACGGTCGCGGTCGGCGCTGCGGCAATTCTGCGGAGGCTGAAGCACGCACCCGTTCGGAATCCGGGTTTTGGAATTTATGTTTTTGAATTCATCCGAACGGGTGCTGGTTCACGTCTTGCCGCCGCGTTACTCCACCGTCACGCTCTTGGCCAGGTTGCGGGGCTTGTCGATGTCGCGGCCCAGCTTCGCGGCGGCGTGGTAGGCGAGGATCTGCAGCGGGACGTTGAACAGGATCGGCTCGAGCTCGGGCTCGGCGCGCGGCACCCTGATCGTCGCGTCGGCGAGGCCGTCGGGGATGTCCGCGCTCGTCAGCGCGATGACCGGGCCGCCGCGCGCCTTGATCTGCTCGATCGTGGAGATGTTCTTGGCGATCAGGTCGTCGGACGGGATGATCACCACGCTGGGCATCTCGGGCTGGATGAGCGCGAGCGGCCCGTGCTTGAGCTCGCCGGCCTGGTAGGCCTCGGCGTGCACGTAGGAGATCTCCTTGAGCTTCTGCGCGCCCTCCCGGGCCACCGGCCAGCCGCGGACCCGGCCGATGAAGAACATGTGATCGGCCTCGGCGAAGCGGTGCGCGACCGTGGCGATCTCCTCTTCGGCGTTGAGGATCGTGGTCACCTGGGACGGGAGGTTCCGCAGGCCGTTGACGATGCGCCCGCCGTTGGCCGCGGACAGGTCGCGGACCCGGCCGAGCAGCAGCGCGAGCAGCGCGAAGTTGACCGTCATGTTGGTCAGCGCCTTGGTGGAGGCGACCGCGACCTCCGGCCCGGCGTGCAGGAAGATGCCGTGGCCGCACTCGCGGCCGATGGCGCTGCCCACGACGTTGACGGCGCCCATGACCTGGCCGCCCTTGCGCTTCAGCTCCTGGACGGCCATCAGCGTGTCGCTGGTCTCGCCGGACTGCGATACGGCGACGTACAGCGTGTCCGGGTCCACGACCGGGCTCCGGTAGCGGAACTCGCTGGCCGGCTCGGCGTCGGCCGGGATGCGCGCGAGTTCCTCGACGAGGTTCGCGCCCATCTGCCCCGCGTAGTAGGCGGAGCCGCAGCCGAGGAACTTCACCCGCTTGATGTTGCGCAGCTCGCGGGCGTCGAGGCTGACGCCGCCGAGCTTCGCGGTGGCGAACCGCTCGTCCAGGCGGCCCATGACCGCGCGGCGGATGGCGTCCGGCTGCTCGTGGATCTCCTTGCGCATGTAGTCGCTGAAGGCGCCGAGCTCGTAGTCGTCGGCGTCGGCGTCCACCGTGGTCGGGGTCTTGATGCTGTTATCCGAGCCGCCGGTGAGGGTCGTCGTGTGGTAGTCGGTCGCCTTGATCGTCGCGACCTCGCCGTCCTCCAGGTAGATGACCTGGCGCGTGTAGCGGACCAGCGCGGCGACGTCGGAGGCGACGAACATCTCGCTCTCGCCGAGGCCGAGGACGATGGGGCTGCCGTTGCGGGCGACGACGAGCTGGTCGGGGTTCTTCGTGTCGAGGACGACGAGGCCGTAGGTGCCCTCGACGCGGCGCAGCGTGGCGATCACCGCGTCCTCGCAGGGTCAGGTCCTCGTTGCCGCTGCTTCGGCCTTCGCGAGCTCGGCGGCGACCATGTGCGCGAGGCACTCGGTGTCGGTCTCGGTGACGAACTTCACGCCGTCCGCGGTGAGCTGGTCGCGCAGCGCGTCCGCGTTCTCGATGATGCCGTTGTGCACCACGGCGACGCGGTGCTGCGCGTCGGTGTGCGGGTGGGCGTTGGTGTCGTTCGGCTCGCCGTGGGTGGCCCAGCGCGTGTGGCCGATGCCGATCGTCGCCTTGGTCTGCTTCGCGTCGAGCTTGTCCCTCAGGTCCTGCACGCGGCCGGCCGTCTTGGTGATCTGCAGCCTGCCGCGGTGCACGACGGCGAGGCCCGCCGAGTCGTACCCCCGGTACTCAAGCCGGTGCAGCCCTTCGACAAGCACGGGGGTCGCGTCCCGCCTGCCGATGTATCCCACGATCCCGCACATCGGTCGTCTGTCCTCCCTCTTAGCCGCCGCTAGCCGTAGATCATGCGGCGGAGCTGGCGCTCCGACGAGCTCGTCCGCCTTGAACCGGCGGGCCTTGAGCTCGCCCGTGATCAACGGCCAGATGTCGTCGTTCTTGCGATTCCTGCTCTTGAGGTTTTCGTGGCGCGGCGACGACGTACTCCTCGACCGTCTGGCCGAAGTACGCCATGACATCCGCCACGACCCGCGACGCGGTCGCCTCGTCCAGCCCGGTGCTCCTCGCAACGTGGCGGACTAGGTCCTGCGGGTGTGAATCATCCATAGACGTCCGTAATTGTGCCAGGCGATGAGCTCTTCCAGGCAACTTCCTGCCCGATTTCGGGCAGGAATCACGCCGAACGATCTCCGGAGACAAGTGGTGGCCGGTCGTCGCAATGAGTGGGCGGGGGAGCATGCGACGACCGGCCCATATACAAGCATCGTCAGCTGACGATGAAATCGTTACTCGGCCGCTTCCGAGAGATCCATGGGGCTCGCGTAGCGGCGCTCGAACAGGCGGGCACAACCGGCCGGTTCGCCGGCAGCCGCCGGCGTACCGTAAGGCGACCGGGTGCCGGGCGAAGCCGGGCTTGAGTACGGAGTTGATGAGCGTGATGCGCTCGTCGAAGGGGGCGAAGGCGCTCTTCATCGCGTTGATGGTGAGCCATTGCAGGTCCGGCCAGTCGTAACCGAACTCCCTGACCAGCAGGGCGAACTCGCTGGTCAGGGTGACCTGGGACATCAGGCGGTTGTCGGTGTTGACGGTGACACGGAACTGGAGCTCGCGCAGCAGCCGCAGCGGGTGGGCCTCGATGGACTCCGCGGCCCCCGTCTGGACGTTGGAGGTGGGGCACATCTCCAGCGGGATGCGGCGGTCCCTGATGTAGCTGGCCAGGCGGCCGAGCGTGACCGTGCCGTCCGGCCCGAGCCTGGATGTCCTCGGCGAGGCGGACGCCGTGGCCGAGGCGCTCGGCGCCGCAGTACTGGACGGCCTCCCAGATGGAAGGCAGGCCGTAGCCCTCGCCGGCGTGGATCGTGACGTGGAAGTTCTCCCGGTGCACGTACTGAAACGCGTCCAGGTGACGGCTCGGCGGCCAGCCGGCCTCGGCGCCGGCGATGTCGAAGCCGACGACGCCCTCGTCCCGGTGGCGGACCGCGAGCTCGGCGATCTCCTGGGAGCGGGCCGCCGTGCGCATGGCGGTGAGCAGGGCGCGGACCTTGATCCGCCCGTCCGCGCTGCCGTCACTGAAGCCCTCGAGGACGGCGCTGACCACCTCGTCGAGCGACAGGCCGAGCTCGGTGTGCAGCTCGGGGGCGAACCGGACCTCGGCGTAGACGATGCCGTCGTCGGCGAGGTCCTCGGCGGCTTCCCTGGCCACGCGGTACAGGGCGGGCCTGGTCTGCATGACGCCGACCGTGTGCCTGAAGGCGTCCAGGTACAGGTTGAGGTGGCCGCGGTGGGCGCCGGCGGTGAGAACCCGGGTCAGCTCGGCGGGATCGTGCGTCGGCAGGTCGGTATAGCCGATGTCGTCCGCGAGGTCGATGACGGTCCCGGGGCGCAGCCCGCCGTCCAGGTGATCGTGCAGCAGGACCTTGGGCATGGCCCGGATCTGCTCAGTAGTGGGGCTCATCCGGCAGACATTATCTTCCCCGCGTCAGCTTTCCCGCGTCCCCGCCCCGACTAGCACCGGCAACTCTTCGTATGCGGGGTCCGTCTCCGCGTAGGCCCCGGCGAGCGCCGGCGCCGGCGCCTGGGGCTGAGCCTGCGGCCGGGGCTGCGGCCTGCGGCCGGGGCTCCTCGTGGTGGGCGGAGCGGGCGAGGCGGGCGAGCGCGAGGCTGGTGACGAGCACGGCGAAGCCGGCGACGACCGCGCCCGCCACGCCGGTCTGCGGCGTCTCGCCGAGCAGCCCGATGCCGACGGCCACGCTGGCCACCGGGGTGACCGCGGCGATGACCGGGAGCGTGACCATGGGCTGGCCGGTCTGGTAGGCGGTCTGCGTCAGCAGCACGTTGCCCGCCCCGCAGACGATCACGGCGTAGACGGTCCACGAGGTGAAGAGCGCGACCGCGCCGTGGCTCGCCACATGGGAGAACGCCAGGGTCACCACCGCCGAGCAGGCATCCGCGAGCCCGGCCGCCACGGCCAGCAGGATCGCGCGGCCGCGGCCGGCGGTGCGCAGCCCGATGACCGCGGCCACCAGCGCGGCGCCCCCGAGCAGGGTGGCGCCCAGGGCCGCCGCCGCGACGTAGTTCGGGTGGCTGACCGCGTGGCGGTGACCAGACGAGGTCACCGCCAGGAACACCGCGATCGCCGAGACGACCGTCAGCGCCGCCGCCCAGGAGCCCCGGCTCAGCGGGCGGCCCGACCAGACACGCACGATGACCACCGCGACGACAAGCTCCATCGCCACCAGCATCTGCACCGTCGCCAGCGCTCCGGACCGCAGCGCGGCCGCGTGCGCCGCGAAACCGCCGATCTGCACGGCCATTCCCAGCAGCCACAAGGGCTGCCGGGCCAACAGGAAGATAAGGCGGGGCCGTCCAGCCGAGGATTCCGGTGCCGCGGCCGCCTGCCGCTGCTCTACCGCCGCACCGGCCCCGTACAGCACGGCGGCGACCAGCGCGGTCGCGATCATCATCATCACGGATACAACGCTAGGAGCCTGGGTGCAGGTCGGGCCATCCGGCAGATCCCCCATTCCGCCGTGGGGTTACCCCCACCCTTCTAGGGGTTCTAGCTCACGACCGTTCTAGGCGCTTTAGCTCAGCACCCTGAGGCGATGTGCCCCGGGTCCCGCTAAAGCCAGCGTGTTGCGGAATGCCGGCGCGGCGTAGCGGACGGCAACCGTAGGCTGTGCGCATGGCTAATCGTCGGCTGTTCATCGCGTTGCCAGGCCTGCTGGCACTGCTGCCACTGCTGGCGGCCGCGTGCACGACGGCCCCGGCGGCGACCGGAGTCCCGGCCCGGGCGGTCCAGCGCACAACTCATCCGGCCGGCCAGCCCGGCTAGCCCGGCTAGCCCGGCTAGCCCGGCGGCCCGCGCTCGGGCCGCCGCGGGCAGCGTCACGCTGGCGTTCGCCGGGGACGTGCACTTTACCGGGCGCACCGCGCGGCTGCTGAGCGACCCCGCCACCGCGTTCGGCCCGATCGCCGCCGAGCTGGGGGCGGCCGACTTCGCCGCGGTGAACCTCGAGACGTCGGTTACCAGCCGCGGCGCCCCGCAGCCGAAGATAACCGTTCGGACCTGTACTCCCTGGGCGCGGTGATGTACGAGCTGTTGACCGGCACCCGGCCGTTCCGCGCCGGCAATCTGCAGAAGCTGCTGCATCAGATCGTGTTTGCGACGCCGCCGCCCATTCACACGCTGCGCCGCGGAGATTCCCGAGGAGTTCGAGAACGTGACCGCGATGGCGCTGCTCAAGGATCCGGAGAAGCGCTACAAGACGGGCCTCGATTTCGCCGCGGAATTGACGCGCGTGCACCAGAAATTGCGCGCGCAATACAACCGCATCGATCAACAGGAACAGTTCAGTTTGCTGCGCAAGTTGAAGTTTTTCCACGAGTTTTCGCACGGCGAAATTTGGGAAGTGCTGCGCGCAAGCAGCTGGCAGGACTATGCCGATTCCGAAGAGATCGTCAAGGAAGGCGAGATGGACGATCGCTTCTACATCATCGTGCAAGGCCGCGTCAGCGTGCAGCGACTGGGCCGGGCGCTCGGATATCTGGAGAGCGGCGATTGCTTCGGCGAGACCAGCTATGTACGCGGAGCCAAACGCACCGCAACCATCAATTCATCGGGTCCGGTGACCGTGATGAAGGTCAGCTCCACTTTGCTGGAGCAGGTGTCGGCGGAGTGTCAATTGCGCTTCAACCAGGTGTTTCTGCGCAGCATGATCGGACGCCTGCAGAGCGCCGAACGGGGAAGTTCCTAGCGCTTCGGCAGGGTCTCTTTGTCGAACTCGATCATCGCGTACGCCGAATGATTGTGAATCGACTCGAAATTCTCCGATTCGACCACATAGGCGCGGACTCGCTTGTCCTTGTTCAGCACCACCGCCACGTCCCGCACCGTATCCTCGACGAATTTCGGATTGTCGTAGGCCCGCTCGGTCACGTACTTCTCGTCGGGCCGCTTCAGGAGTCCATAAACCTCGCATGAGGCCTGGGACTCGGCGATCTCGATCAGCTCTTCCAGCCACATGTGTTCGACCAGCTTTGCCGTCAAGGTGATGTGCGAACGCTGATTGTGGGCGCCATAGTCCGAGATCTTTTTCGAGCAGGGGCACAGGCTGGTGGTCGGGACCACCACTTTGAGCCAGACGTCCGTCCTGCCTTCGCGGTGTTCGCCGAAAATGGTCGCCTGGTAGTTCATCAGACTTTCGACGCCGCTGACCGGCGCCTTCTTCCTGACGAAGTAGGGGAACGTCATTTCGATGTGCCCGGCGCTGCGTCCAGTGGTTCGGTCATTTCGACGAGCATCTTTGCCGAACGAGTCGACGGAGATTTCCCGCTCGTGCCGGTGCAGTATCTCCACGAATGGGACATGTGCGTGCCTTTGAAGTTTGCGGCATTCACGTACATGTCGAAATTCGCGACGGTGTGCTGTTCGCCGCGGGCGCGATCCTTCACCTTGATCGGGTGATAGATGTCTTTGATGCCCACCTTGTTGATCGGAATTTGACGCGTGTCGGCATGGCCTTGCACGTCCTCCACGGGCTTCACATTCGGCTTCTTGACGGGGACTGCAACGGTCATTTCGGGTTTCCTGCTGAAGCGATCAAGGCCTGTATGGTGCCGAAACCGCGAATTCCAATAATTTTAGACGATTCGGGTGCGCTTGGCGCGAAGCGTGGCCGGGCGGGCAACCAACAGGCGGAATCCGCGGGGGAGGGGCGTACCGCGAGGGCCGCCGCCGGGCGGCAAATTGCGCCGCCGGGGCGAAAATCGGCGGAATTGGCCTGCCGGCGCCATGCCGGCCAGTCCACCGCGCCCGGCGTTCAAACGCGGCGATCAACGACGTACGAGGCCAGCCAAGTCAGAAGTCGCGCACGTGCGCCGAAGCGCAGCAGGCGATCGCAGGCCCGCTGCTGCAGTTCGCGGGCCCGCATTTTGGCGCTTTCGAGTCCGAGCACGCTGGGGTAGGTGGGTTTGTCCCGGGCCGCGTCGGCACCGACGGTCTTGCCGAGATCTGCGGTGCTGCCCTCGACATCGAGGATGTCGTCCTGGATCTGAAACGCCAGTCCGATGTCCTGCGAGTATCCGTCCAGCGCGTCCCACTCGACCGCGGTCAACTCCGGCGCGCAGGCGGCAGCCAGCAGAACGCTGGCGCGAATCAACGCTCCCGTCTTCAGCCGGTGCATGGCCTCGAGTTCCTGCAGATTGAGGCCGCGGCCCACGGCAAACAGATCCAGGGCCTGCCCGCCCGCCATACCCGCCGTGCCGCTCGCGTCCGCCAGAATTTGTATCATTTTCAAGCGCGCTTCGGGGCTCACCCCGGCGGCGCGATCGCGCGCCAACAACAGAATGCCCGCGCCTGCAGAGCATCGCCCGCGAGGATGGCGGTGGCTTCGTCGAAAGCGCGGTGCGTCGTGGGCTGACCGCGGCGCAGGTCGTCGTCGTCCATGGCCGGCAGGTCGTCGTGAACCAGGGAATAAGAGTGAATCAGTTCCACCGCTGCCGCGGGCGCATCCAGCGCGCCGGCCGCCACGCCCAACGCCGCCGGTGCAGTAGACGAGCAGGGGGCGGAGGCGTTTGCCGCCGC
>CAVTKQ010000002.1:0-32161 GCA_963735315.1 uncultured Actinomycetota bacterium | reverse complement strand
CCCAGGGCCGCCGAACACGGGGCGGTCGCGCACGAGGAGCCCGGCCGACGACCCCGAGCCGTTCGACGTCTCCCGGGGCGCGGCGCGGCCGCCGGCGCCGCGCGTCGGCGGTGCTCGCGAGCATGGCCCGCGCGGAGACCGGCGCGCTCGTCGCGCTCTGGTACCGGTCGGTCCGCGGCCCGGACGGCGCGTTCCACGAGATCACCCTGGGCGAGGTGCGGCACGGCAGGCTCCCGGTCCGGGTCGTCCACCCGCTGACCGGCAACCCGGTCGAGATCGGCCGGGTCAGGGCCACCGAGGCGGAGGCGATCGAGGACCTCAACGGGCCCGCCGAGGACCGGACCAGGCTCGACGTCGGCTACGGCCTGTGCTTCGGGCACAACGAGCGCAAGGCGATCGCGATGGCCAACCTGGACATCGCCTTCCGCCGGGCCGCCCGGCAGCGAAGGGGACGAGCTCGAGCAGCTGCTGCTGCTCACGACCGACGGCCTGGACTCAAGCGGGTTCCTTGAGCACCTCAAGCTGCCGCACTACGTGACGTTCCGGTCGATCGTCGACCGGAAGCTGGCCAGCCGGGCCGCGCTGGCCGACCGCCGAGCGACGGCCGCGGGCGACGGCCGCGGACGACCGGCCGAGGCACGACGGACCGGCGAGCAGGCCGGCCCCGCCGCCGGTGACATGGGGGTTGAGGGAGTCAAGCAGCACTCGTTCGGAGGAAATGTCTAGATGACCACCGCAGTGCGGCAGCTGCTCGACGACCCGCAGGGGGCGGCGGCCGGCATTCTCGACGAGGGCGCCAAGCGGGAGATCAGGCGGGCGACGCTGACGGCGGTGTGCGTGCCCGGCTACCAGGTGCCGTTCGGGTCGCGGGAGATGCCCGTGGCGCGCGGCTGGGGGTCCGGCGGCCTGCAGGTCACGCTGGGCGTGATCGGGCCCGGCGACGTCCTCAAGGTGATCGACCAGGGGGACGACGGCGGGGTCAACGCGACCAACCTGCGGCGGATCGTGTCCGCGACGGCCGGCTGCGCGGCCGACACCGACACCCGCGACGGCGACGGTCATCCAGACCAGGCACCGCGTTCCCGAGGAGGCGCTCGACGAGCGGCAGGTGGTGGTGTACCAGGTGCCGGTGGCCGACCCCTTGCGCGGCGTGCAGAAGTCCTCCGCGGAATGCGACCGGATGCACGCCGAGGCCGACTACTCGGCGATGTGGGTCTCGCTGTACGAGGACATCGTCCGCAACGGCATCATCACCATGTCGACCGGCTACCCGGTGCTGGTCAACGGCCGGTACGTGATGGCGACGAGCCCGGTGCCGCGCTGGGACGTGCCCGCGGCTGCACCAGGCCGACCACCTCAACCTGTACGGCGCGGGGCGGGAGCGGCGGATCTACGCGGTGCCGCCGCACACCACCGTGACCCCGCTGACGTTCGACGACGTGCCGTTCGAGGTCGAGTACGTGCCCGGCGCGCGGTGCGACTACTGCGGGAGCGACGACACGTTCCTGGTGGAGGCGGCCGGGGGGCGGTTCGTCTGCAGCGACTCCGACTACTGCGCGCGGACCGCGGCCGGCGACTCGGACACGGCCGCGCACCGGGCGCGTGGCCCCGCTCGCCTGGCTGCCCGACCCGGCGCGGCCGTTCGGTCAAGTCACCACTCCGCAGCCCTCCAACGGACCCGGCTTCCTCCGCCTGCGCCGTTGCCGCGTGCGCCGCCCTGGCCCCCTCCGGACGGCGGCGACTGGATGCTGAAGGTGGACAAGGTCGGCAAGGTGTTCGGCGCGGGCGGCGAGCGCGCCGTCGCGGGCACCGGACCCGCCTTCGGGACGGCGGTCTCGCCGCTGACCGGGGCGATCGTCGCGGCGTGGGACGTCTCGTTCGACGTCGCGCCGGGCGAGGCGCTCGGGCTGATCGGCGAGTCGGGTTCCGGCAAGTCCACGGTGCTGAACTGCCTGATCGGCGACGAGCGGGCCTCGGCCGGCTCGGTGCGGCTCGCTTCGGTCGACGGCGGCTCGGACCGACCTGTTCACCCTGTCGGCGGCCGAGCGGCGGCGGCTGCGCATCGACACCGTGTCCATCGTCTACCAGGACCCGGCGCGCGGGCTCGACCTGCGGGTGTCGGCCGGCGGCAACATCGCCGAGCGGCTGACCGCCGCGGGCTGGCGCTCCTACCACGCGATCCGCCGGCGGGCCGCCGAGCTGCTCGACCGGGTCGAGGTGCCGCTGTCGCGGATGGACGACCCGGTGGCGACCTTCTCCGGCGGCATGCGGCAGCGGGTGCAGATCGCCAAGGCCCTCGCCACCGGCGCGCCGGTGCTCCTGCTCGACGAGCCCACCACGGGGCTCGACGCGTCGATCGCCGCCGGCGTGCTCGACCTGCTGCGCGGGCTGCTGCGCGAGCGGGACGTCGCCGCCGTCGTGGTCAGCCACGACTTCGCGGTCATCGAGGCGCTGACCGACCGGTCCGTGGTCATGCAGCTCGGCCGGGTCGTCGAGAGCGGGCTGACCGACCAGCTCTTCCACGACCCGCACCACCCGTACACGCAGCGGCTCGTGGCCGCGGCCAGGAGGTGAGGCTCTCGATGACTCCTGTGCTTGAGGTGCGCGACCTGGGCAAGACCTTTACCCTGCACACGATCGACGGGCGGACCGTCGTCTCGCTGCGCGGCGTCAGCCTCGACGTCGCGGCCGGCGAGCACGTCGCGATCGCCGGGCCGAACGGGGCGGGCAAGTCGTCGCTGCTGCGCTGCGTGCACCGGACCTACCTGCCCGACTCCGGATCGATCACGCTGCACCTGCCGGACGGGCCGGTCTCGCTGACCTCGCTGGCCGACCGGGCGATGGCGCGGCTGCGCGGGCGGGAGATCTGCTACGTGTCGCAGTTCCTGGAGACGCCGCCGCGGGCGGGCGCCCTCGAGGTGGTCGCCGACGCGGCGCGGCGGCGCGGGCTTGCTCCGGCCGAGGCGGCGGAAGCGGCGGCCGCGTCGCTGCGGCGGCTCGGGCTCGACGAGGCGCTGTGGGACGTGGACTGCGGCGTGCTGTCCGGCGGCGAGCGGCAGCGGATCAACCTGGCCGCGGGAACCGTGCGCCCGCCGCGGCTGCTGCTGCTCGACGAGCCGGTGTCGGCGCTCGACCCGGCCAACCGCGAGCTCGCGCTGTCGCTCGTCTCGTCGCTGACCGTCGCAGGGGGTGGCGGTGCTCGCCGTGTTCCACGACCTCGACGCGATCAGGCAGCTGGCGACGCGGGTGATACGGATGGAAGGCGGGCAGGTCGTGGCGTCAGGAACGGCCGAGCGAGATCCTCGGTGAACTGGAGGCGGTGTCGTGACGACCTCACGGACGATGGCCTGGTCGCTCGGCTGGCCGGCCGGGTCGGTGCCCCCGGACTACGTGCTCGGCGGCGTGCGGGCCGTGCTGCCCGACGCGATCATCGACAACGCGCGGGTCGTGGTGCGCGGACGGCCTGATCGCCGAGGTCGGCCCGGCGCCCGCCGGGTCTGCCGCCGACCTCGACGGCGCGCGGGCTGCTGTGCGTGCCCGGCCTCATCGACGTGCACAGCGACGCGCTCGAGCGGGAGCGGGCACCCCGGCCGGGCGTGCTCCTGCCGTGGGACTTCGCGGTGACCTCGCTTGAGGGCAAGCTGAGCGCGGCCGGGATCACGACCGTGTTCCACGGGGCCGGGTTCCAGGACAAGATGTCCGGGGCCATGACCCGCTCGGCCAGGACCGCGATCGAGGTGTGCGAGGCGGTCACCGCCCGCTCGCTCGCGCCCGGCCCCGCTGGTCGGGCACCGGATGCTGTACCGGCTCGACGCCCGCTCAGCCGAGGGCGCGGAGGCGCTCGCGGCCGCGCTTGACGGGCACCCGGCCACGGCGGAGAGCCTGCCGCTCGTCTCGCACGAGGACCACACGCCGGGACAGGGCCAGTACGCGGACCGCCGCGTACATGGAGCGGTACCTCGCGGGGGCGGACGGGCTGTCGGCCGAGGAGGCGGCGCGGCGGGTGGACGAGCTGATCGCCGAGCGCGACGCCGCAGCTGCCGACCCTGGAGCGGAACATGGCCTGGCTCGGCTCGCTCGCGCTGGCCGGGCGCATCCGCCTCGTCGGCCACGACATGGACTCGCCCGCGGCCGTCGAGGCGCTGCGCGGCGCGCGGCGGGTCGGTGGCCGAGTTCCCGACCACGGTCGACGCGGCGCGGGCGGCGCGCGAGCTCGGGCTGCCCGTCGTGATGGGCGCGCCGAACGTCATGCGCGGCGAGTCCCACTCGGGCAACGTGTCGGCGGCGGCGCTCG
This sequence comes from uncultured Actinomycetota bacterium, assembly GCA_963735315.1. Classification (GTDB taxonomy): domain Bacteria; phylum Actinomycetota; class Actinomycetes; order Streptosporangiales; family Streptosporangiaceae; genus Trebonia. The sequence goes on along the minus strand of CAVTKQ010000002.1, from coordinate 27,867 downwards.
TCGAGCTCGGCCTGGTGGACGCGCTGGCGTCGGACTACCTGCCGTCCGGGCTGCTCGCCGGGGCGTTCACGCTGGCGCGCACCGGGCTCGCGACGCTGCCCGCCGCGATCGGCCTGGTGACGTCACGGCGCCGCCGCCGCCGCCGGCCTGTCCGACCGGGGCCGCCTGGCGGCCGGCCTGCGCGCCGACCTGGCGCTCGTGGACGACGCGGGCTCGTGGCCGGTGGTCCGGGCCACCTTCCGCGCGGCCTGACGGGGCCACCGCGCGGCGGGCGCATCCATGATCACGAAGATTCGGCAGCTTATTCGATGCTTTGTCTACGTGATCATGGAACGGCCACGCGGGGGCGGGCCGCGTGAAGGCGGCCCGGCCGGAGGATCCTGCTAGCGGAGGCGGTCGGGGACGTTGAAGGTCTCGCTCACCGCGCGCCAGACGATCTTCGCGTCCTCGCCGTCGGCGAGCGCCTTGTTCACCGTCCGGTCACCGAGGCGGGATAGCACGAAGTCTTTCGCGACGCTCTCCGCGTAGGCGTCGCCGAACTGCTCGCGCATCCGTGCCCAGAACTCCGTCAGCCGCATCGCCCCAGGTTACCGGCGCCCCGGACGGGAACGCCGGCCCACAGGGAATTTTCAGGATCTCTGGGGGATAATCGGGACATTTAAGGCTGGTATGTCGTTGTGCCAGCCGGGGAACTTTGTTGTGTAAGGGGCGCGTGCGGCCATCTGTCCGGCACCGCGGAGCAGGAGCGAGATGTCCACGGAAGCCACAGAAGACGGCAAACCGGACGCGGTCGACTCAGCAGGCCCAGAAGCGGGGGCGGAGCCCGCCGCCGCGGCCGCGGATGAGCCGACGGCCGAGGTGCCGCGCCAGGCCGCGGCGGCGGACGAGACCGTGGCAGCGGACGAGGCCGCCTGCGGGCGGCGGACCAGGCGCGTGGGGGCGGCGGGCGAGGCCGCGGGGGCGGACGAGGGCGTTGACGCTGGCGATAGCGACGGCGAGGTCGCCGCGAGTGACCAGGGGGACGAGGCCGACGAGAGTGATGAGAGCGACGAGGCGGGGGCAGGCCTAGCGGCCGCCGGGAAAACCGAGGCCAGCGAGGCTGGGGAAAGTGACGGGGCCGCGAAGGCGACGGGGCACGGCGAGGCAGCGACGGGTCGCCGAGGAGGCGGGTGCCGTCTATGAGGTGTACGAAGAGTACGAGTCCTACGAGGTTTACGAGGCCGAGGAGGCGGCTGAGCCGCGGCGGGCGCGGCGCTGGCCCCGGCTGCTGCTCGCGCTCGGGTTCGTAGTCCTGGCGGCGGCGATCGTCGGCGGGGCGGTCGCCATCGTCGGCGTCGCTCACGCACGGCTTCAAGAAGCCGGTGAAGATCACCTACAAGTCGTCGCCGGTGTTCTCGCTGAAGACCGGGGACTGCTTCGACCCGCAGGGGCAGCAGTCGTACACGCTGGTCGCGTGCGACGCGCCGCACCAGGCGGAGGTGTTCGCGACGTTCGCGCTGACCGGGACGACGTGGCCGGGAAACGCCGCGGTCCAGGCGCAAGGCCAGCGGCGGCTGCGCGAGCAGGCTCACCGGGTACGTGAACCCGCAGCTCGCGATCAGCCTCACGTCCACCTACGTGTACCCGGACTCGGTCGCGTGGCAGGCGGGCACGCGGACCGTGATCTGCGAGGTGCGGGCCACGAGCGGGGAGCTCACCGGGTCGGTGCGCGGGGCTTCGGCCAGCGCCGGCTAGCCGCCGGCCCTTAGCCGGGCTAGCAGCCGCCCGGCGGGCCCGGGACGCCCGGGCCCGTCTCCGGGTCGTCGACGATGCCGTACGCCCCGCTGCGGACCAGCGCGCCGAGGTGGATCAGGTACCAGTCGCCGCGCCAGGAGATGAAAGACGCCAGCCCGAACGAGTGCGTGACTCCGCCCTCCCGGTAGACCAGCCTCGATCCGGGGAGGTGCCAGTAGCCGGTGCTGTTGTAGCAGGCGCCGGCCGGAATCCACTGCGCGTACTGCGTCGGGGTGACGACCTTGGTGAGCGTCGCGTTCTTCCCGACGAGCTTGTGCACGGCGGCGAGGTCGAGGGTGAAGTCGTACCAGAGCCGGTCCTGCCAGTCGGATTCCGGGTCGGCGATGGCCTTGACCTGCTCGTAGGCCTTCTCGGGGAAGAACGCGGGCCGGGCGTAGTCCGGGTCGCCCGTCGTGACCGCGAGCCAGATGTCGTGCACCGCGTTGCCGAAGGCGGTGCTCGTGGTCTTCGGGAGGGCGCTCGTCTGCGGGAGCGTCGCCGGCGTTCGCGGGGGCGACCGGGAGGGCGGACGGCTTCGGCGGGGCTGGCTTGGGCGTCGGTTTCGGCGTGGGCGGCTCGCTTGGTGACTTGCTCGCGCTCGGCGATGCCTTACCGGTGGTGCTCACCGGGCTCGTGGTGACCTTCGCCCCGGTGCTCGCCGCCGCCTTGCGCCCCGGCGGCGCATCCCGCTAGCGCAGCTGACCAGCGCGAAGGCGGCCATCGCGCTGGTGATGGCAGCATGCCGCCGCCCGCGGACTTCGGTGTCCCTGCTCGTCACGACTGATGAAGGTACCCGTGCGCGGACTGTTTCCAGTGCGGCGACGCCGAACTTCTTCGCGGACTGGAATGTCGGACGGTGGGGGCAGACTGGAAGGATGGCAGGAAAAGGGCCGGCGGCGCCTGGCAGCGGCGGACCGGTGAGCAGCGGCGCGGCGCTCGACGGGTTCTCGGCCGCGACGCGCGCGTGGTTCGAGGGCGCCTTCGACGTGCCCACGCAGGCGCAGGCGCAGGCCTGGCGGGCCATCGGCGGGAACGGGCGGGAGCGACACCCTGGTCATCGCGCCCACCGGCTCGGGCAAGACGCTCGCCGCCTTCCTGTGGGCCATCGACCGGCTGGCCGCCGCGCCGGTGCCCGCCGACCGCAAGCGGCGCACCCGGGTGCTGTACGTCTCGCCGCTGAAGGCCCTGGCCGTGGACATCGAGCGGAACCTGCGGTCGCCGCTCACCGGGATCAGGCAGGCGGCGCAGCGGCTCGGGCTGGCCGAGCCGGACATCCAGGTGGCGGTGCGGACCGGGGACACCGCGGCAGAAGAGCGGCGCAAGCTCGTGACGCGCCCGCCCGACATACTCATCACCACGCCGGAGTCGCTGTTCCTGCTGCTCACCTCGCAGGCGCGGGAGACGCTGCGCGGCGTGGAGACGGTCATCGTGGACGAGATCCACGCCGTGGCGGGGACCAAGCGGGGGGCGCACCTCGCGCTGTCGCTTGAGCGGCTCGACGCGCTGCGCGGCGCCGCTGGCGGCAGTGCCGACGGGAGCCGGCGCGGGCGCAGCGGGTCGGGCTGTCGGCGACCGTGCGGCCCGCCGCGGAGGTCGCCTCGTTCCTCGGCGGGGCGCGGCCGGTGACCGTGGTGCAGCCCGCGAGCACGAAGCGGATCGAGCTTGAGGTCGTCGTGCCCGTCGAGGACATGCGGGACCTGTCGGACATGTCGCCCGTGAGCGGCCCGGCGGGCGCGGCAACACGGCGGACGGCGACGACGACCCGGTGGCGCGCCGGTCGATCTGGCCGCACGTCGAGGAGCGGGTGCTCGACCTGATCCAGGCGCACCGGTCGACGATCGTGTTCGCCAACTCGCGGCGGCTCGCGGAGCGGCTGTGCGGGCGGCTCAACGAGCTGGCGACGGAGCGGGCCTTCGTCGCGGCCGGGCGGGGTGCCGGGGGGTGAGGCGGACGCCGAGACCGTCGTCATCGCGCGGGCGCACCACGGGTCGGTCTCCCGGCAGGAGCGGACCGAGATCGAGGAGGCGCTCAAGGCCGGGCGGCTGCCCGCCGTCGTCGCGACCTCCAGCCTTGAGCTCGGCATCGACATGGGCGCGGTCGACCTGGTCATCCAGGTCGAGTCGCCGCCGTCGGTGGCCAGCGGGCTGCAGCGGGTCGGCCGCGCCGGGCACAACGTCGGCGACGTCTCGCGCGGCGTGATCTTCCCCAAGTACGCCGCCGACCTCGTGCAGGCCGCCGTGGTCGCCGACCGGATGCAGGCCGGCGCGATCGAGGAGCTGCGCATCCCGCGCAACCCGCTCGACGTGCTCGCCCAGCAGGTCGTCGCGATGGCCGCGCTCGACGACTGGGCGGTCGACGACCTGGAGGCCGTGGTCCGGCGGTCCGCGCCGTTCGCGACGCTGACCAGGCCCGTGCTCGAGGCGGTGCTCGACATGCTCGCCGGGCGCTACCCGGGCGAGGAGTTCGCCGGGCTGAAGCCGCGGGTCGTGTGGGACCGGGTCGCCGGGGTGATCCACGGGCGGCCAGGCGCGCAGAAGCTCGCCGTGACCAGCGGCGGGACGATCCCCGACCGCGGGTACTTCGGCGTGTTCCTGCCCGCCGCCGCAGGAGTCCGCCCGGGCGCCACGGCGGGTCGGGGAACTCGACGAGGAGATGGTGTACGAGTCGCGGGTCGGCGACGTGTTCGTGCTCGGCGCCTCGTCGTGGCGGATCGAGGACATCACGCCCGACCGGGTGCTCGTGCTGCCCGCGCCCGGCCAGCCGGGCAAGCTGCCGTTCTGGCACGGCGACACGCCAGGGCGGCCCGCCGAGCTCGGCAAGGCGCTCGGCGCCAAGGTGCGCGAGCTGGCCGCGCTGCCCGAGGACGCGGCCGTCGCGTCGCTGACCGCCAGCGGCCTCGACCCGCTCGCCGCGGGCAACCTCGTGTCGTACCTGTCCGACCAGCGGGCCGCGACCGGGCACGTGCCCGACGACCGGACGCTGGTCGTCGAGCGGTTCCGCGACGAGCTCGGCGACTGGCGGGTCGTGCTGCACTCCCCCTACGGCGACCGGGTGCACGCGCCCTGGGCGCTGGCCATCACGGCCAGGCTCCGCGAGCGCTACGGCGGGATGGACGTGCAGGCGCTGCACACCGACGACGGGATCATCATCCGGGTGCCCGACTCCGACGAGCCGCCGCCCGCCGGGATCGCGCTGCTCGACCCCGAGGAGATCGGCGACATCATCACCGCCGAGGTCGGCGGGTCCGCGCTGTTCGCCTCCCGGTTCCGCGAGTGCGCCGCGCGGGCGCTGCTGCTCCCCCGGCGGCAGCCGGGACGGCGGACGCCGCTGTGGCAGCAGCGGCAGCGCAGCGCGCAGCTGCTCGAGATCGCCGCTCAGTTCCCCGGGTTCCCGATCACGCTTGAGACCGTCAGGGAGTGCCTGCAGGACGTGTTCGACGTGCCCGCGCTGACCGAGGTGCTCCGCGACCTCGCCGCGCGGCGGATCCGCCTCGTCGAGGTGGAGACGGTCACGCCGAGTCCCTTCGGCAAGAACCTGCTCTTCCGGTACGTCGGCGCGTTCATGTACGAGGGCGACGCGCCGCTCGCCGAGCGGCGCGCGCAGGCACTCGCGCTCGACCCGGCGCTGCTCGCGGAGCTCCTCGGCACCGAGGGGCTGCGGGAGCTGCTCGACCCGGCCGTCGTGGCGGAGACCGAGGCCGACCTGCAGCACCTGTCGGAGGCGCGGCGCTGCAGGGACGCGGAGGCCGTGGCCGACCTGCTGCGCACGTCCGGGCCGCTGACCGCGGACGAGGTCGCCGCGCGGTGCGTGGCGCCGGATCCCGGCCGGCTGGCTGGCCGGGCTCGCCGCCACGCGGCGCCTCATCGAGGTGCGGGTGGCGGGGCAGCCGATGTGGGCGGCGATCGAGGACGCCGGGCGGCTGCGGGACGCGCTCGGGGTGGCGCTGCCGGTCGGCATCCCCGAGGCGTTCACCGAGCCGCTGCCCGACCCGCTCGGTGACCTGGTGGCGCGGTGGGCGCGGACGCACGGGCCGTTCACGGCCGCCGTGCTCGCGGAGCGGTACGGGCTCGGCGTCGCCGTGGTCGGGATGGCGCTGCGGCGGCTGGCCGCCGACGGGCGGGTCGCGGAGGGCGAGTTCCTCGCCGGGGCGCGCGGCACCCAGTGGTGCGACAGCGGGGTGCTGCGCATGCTGCGGCGCCGCTGCCTGGCCCGGCTGCGCAAGGAGGCGGAGCCGGTGCCGCCCGCCGTGCTCGGCCGGTTCCTGCCCGCCTGGCACGGCATCGGGTCCGGCCGGTCCCGGCGGGCGGACGCGGGCGCGGTCCTTGAGGCGATCGAGCGGCTGGCCGGCGCGCCCGTTCCCGCGTCGGCGCTTGAGACGCTCGTGCTGCCCGGGCGGGTGCCCGGCTACTCCCCCGCGCTGCTCGACGAGCTCACCGCGGCCGGCGAGGTGGTCTGGGCCGGCGCGGGGAGCGTGGGCAGCGGGGACGGCTGGCTGGTGCTCGCGCCCGCCGAGTCCGCGCCGCTGCTGCTGCCCGAGCCCGGCGAGCTGACCATGACGCCGCTGCACGGCGCGGTGCTCACCGCCCTCGCCGGGGGCGGCGGCATGTTCTTCCGCATGCTCAGCGACCGGGTCGCGGCGGTGCTCGACGGTCACCCGGCCGACGACGGCGACCTCGTGGCGGCGATCTGGGACCTCGCCTGGGCGGGCCTGGTCACCAACGACACCCTCGCGCCGCTGCGCGTGGTGACCTCGGGCGGCGCGCCCGTCCGGCGGCCCGCCGCGCCCCGGCGGGCCGCCGGGTCCAGCCTTGCGGCCGATCTCGGCAGCATCGAGCGCCGACCGCGGGGCACGGTCCGGGCGGCCGCGGCGGCTCGCGGGGCTGGTGCCGGCGGATCGGGCTCGGCGGTTCGCGGGCGGCGGGCCGGTTCCCGGCGTCTTCAATCCCGCGGCCCGCCCGCGCGGCGGCAGCGGGTTCGCCGGCGGCTACGCCGGGTCCGGCCGCTACGGGCGCGGGACCCGGCGCGCGGCCATGCCCACGCGGACCGGGCCGCCCACCGTGTCGGGCCGGTGGTCGCTGCTGCCCGAGCGGTACGGGCTGCCGGAGACGGGCGACGCTGCTCGCGGCGGACGGCCTTCCCGGCGGCCCGGCCGGCGGGACCGATCCCGGCGGCGGCCACCATGCGGGCGCACGCGGTCGCGCTGACCCTGCTTGAGCGGCACGGCGTGGTGACCAAGGGCGCCGTCGCCGCCGAGCGGATACCCGGCGGGTTCGCCGCCGTGTACCCGGTGCTGCGGGCCATGGAAGAGACCGGCCAGTGCCGCCGCGGCTACTTCGTCGAGGGACTCGGCGGCGCCCAGTTCGCGCTGCCGGGCGCGGTCGACCGGATGCGCGCCCTCGCCGGGGACACGGTCGCGGCGACGGCCGCCGGGACCCCGCCGGAGACGGGCGCACGGCTTCCTCGCCGACCCTGCCCGCCCGGGCCAGCCCGGGCGCTCCGACGACTCCCGGCGGGCGGTCGTGCTCGCCGCGGCCGACCCGGCGCAGCCCTACGGGGCGGCGCTGCCGTGGCCGGCCCGCCCCGAGGAGACCGCGTCCTCGCACCGGCCCGGCCGCAAGGCGGGCGCGGTCGTGGTGCTGTTCGCCGGCGACCTGGTCCTGTACGTCGAGCGCGGCGGCAAGACGCTGCTGTCCTGGACCGAGGACCCGGCCGCGCTCGAGCCGTGCGCCCAGGCCCTGGCCGGGGCCGTGCGCGAGGGCGCGCTCGGCCGGATCACGGTCGAGAAGGCCGACGGCGGCGTGGTCGCCTACGACTCCCCGCTCACCCGCGCCCTGGAGTCGGCCGGCTTCCGGCACACCCCCCGCGGCCTGCGCCTGCGCGGCTGACCGGCAGACCGCGCGGTCAGTCGGGGGTTACCACGCGCCACTCGCGGACCTGCCAGCCGCTGACCACGCCGTGCTCGACGAAGGGGTCGCCGGACGCGAAGTCCATGGCGGCCTCGTGGGTGGTGAACACCGCGATCGAGCCCGCGCGGTCGGTGAACGGGCCGAGGGCGAGCAGCACGCCACGGTCCATGAACTCGGTGTACCTGGCCTTGTGCGCGGGGAAGTGCTCCGCCGCCAGCGAGAGGTCACCGCTGTCGTAGAAAAGCACGTACCGCAGGGCTTCCCGCATGTCCGCCTCCGCCTTCTCCCCCGCGCGACGCGGGAAGCACTCATCCGAACGTATGCATTGTGCCCTGCCGCGCCATGCCGCCGCGATGCCGACGCCCCATGTTCACCCCCGGGAGCGGGCGGAGCCGGGACGCGCGGCGCCCCGTCCGGCGACGTGACCGCCAGCATGCAGGCGATGACCGGCGAGCGCGGGACCGCGATGTCTCGCCGCGCCGTTGACGATGCCTGCCTTGCGCGTCGTACGCTTTTGAGCGATCGCTTTAAGCGATTGCTCAAATGCGACGGAGGCGGCTCGTGGGCGATACCCGTGCCGCGCTGATCGAGGCGGCCATCGCCGTGCTGCGGGAGTCGGGGTTCGCCAGCGCGAGCGCCCGGCGGATCGCGCAGCGGGCCGGGTGCAACCAGGCGCTGGTCTTCTACCACTTCGGCTCGGTCAACGACCTGCTGGTCGCCGCGCTCGAGGAGGTCAGCGCCGCGGCGGCTGGCGGCGTACCGCGAGCTGCTTGACCAGACCGGGACGCTGGCCGAGCTGATCGCCGCGGCCAGGACCGTGTTCGAGGCGGACCTCGACGCGGGCCACGTGACCGTGCTGACCGAGATGATCAGCGGCGCGCAGTCCGTGCCCGGGCTCGGGCGAACGGGTCGCGGCCTGCCTGGCGCCGTGGCGGGACTTCGCGGCGACCGCCGTCCGGGGCGTCCTCGCCGGCCTCCCCGGTCGCCCAGCTGCTGCCCGCCGACGAGGCGGCGCACGCGGTGGTCGCCGGGATCCTCGGCCTGGAGATGCTGGCCAGCCTGGACGGCGACCGGGCCGCCGCGCTGGCGTTGTTCGACCGCGCCCGGGCGGTCGGCGACGTGCTTGACCGGCTCCGCCCGCTGGCGGTGCTGCTTGGTCCTGGCCTGCTCGACCTGGGCGGGCCACGGAAGAAGGAGGGGAACTGATGCAGACCGACGTGGTCACCGGGGCGTTCGGCTACTCGGGAGCGGCCATCGCCCGCGAGCTGCGCGCGGCCGGGCACCAGGTGCGGACGCTGACCGGGCACCCCCGGGGCGGGCCGGGCGCGGGTGACATCGACACGCGGCCGCTCGACTTCGGCGACCCCGAGGCGCTGGTCAAGGACCTGGCCGGCGCGCACACCCTGTACTGCACCTACTGGGTGCGGTTCCCGCACGGCACCGCCACCAGGGAATCGGCGGTGACCAACAGCAAGGTCGCTGTTCGACGCGGCGGCCCGCGCGGGCATCGCGCGCATCGTGTACGTCTCGATCCTGCACGCGGACACCGGCTCCCCGTACCCGTACTTCAGCGGCAAGGGCGAGGTCGAGCGGCACCTCGCGGCGACCGGCGTCCCGTACGCCATCGCCCGGCCCGCCATCCTGTTCGGCTCGTCGGCCGACCTCGGCAGCGCCGCCAGCGTCCTGGTCAACAACATCGCCTGGCTGCTGCGCCGCCTGCCGGTCTTCGGGATCGGCGACGGCGGCGGCTACCGGGTCCGGCCGATCCACGTCGACGACCTCGCCCGGCTCTGCGTCGAACTGGGCGGGCGCACCGGCAACGTCACGGTCGACGCGGTGGGGCCGGACGTCGCCCACCTTCCGGGAGATGGTCACCGCGATCCGCTCCGCGACCGGCAGCCGGTCGCTGCTCGTGCCGGCGCCCGGCTGGCTGATCCCGCCGCTGTCGGCCGTCCTCGGCGCGGCGCTGCGGGACGTCCTGCTCACGGCGGAGGAGTACCAGGCCATGGCGGCCGGGCTGGCCACCTCGGACGCGCCGTCAACCGGCCAGGCCAGCCTCATGGACTGGATCGCCGGCCACGGCGACGAGCTCGGCCGGGTCTACGCCAACGAACTGGACCGCCACTACCGCTCCCCGGCGTGACCCAGGCTGAGCGTCATGATCACGGTAATTTTGCGTGCGCACCGGACGCGAAGTTCCGCGGCAAAGGTCTCCGCGATGTGCCCCGGCGGGAATCAGCTGGCCCGGGCGGGACCGGGTGAGACCCTGGGCCGGTGCTGACAGCTGAACGAGGTGGAGTCCTTCGTCGCGGACGGGTTCGTGGCCATCCGGGGGGCGGTCCCCGGCGACGTGGTCGCCGCCTGCCAGGACGTGATCTGGGCCGAGCTCGGCCGGCAGGGCGTGACCGGCGATCCCGCGACCTGGACCGAGCCGGTCGTGCGGATCGCGTGCCCGGAAGGCGGGCCGTTCGTCGACGCGGGGACGCGGCCGGCGGTCTGGGAGGCGTGCGACCAGCTGATCGGCGGGCCGGACCGCTGGTGGCGGCGGCCCGGCGTTGGCGGGACCCTGCCGGTCCGTTTCCCGAGCGAGGGCGATCCCGGTGACGCCGGGTGGCACATCGAGGCGAGCTACGCCGAGGACGGGGACATGCGGGTCAACTACCGCTCACGGGCCCGCGGCCTGCTCGCGCTTTACCTGCTGTCGGACGTGGACGAGGTGAGCGCGCCGACCCGGCTGCGCCCTGGCTCGCACCTGGACGCGGCGCGGATCCTCGCGCCGGCCGGGGACGCGGGGATGGCCTGGCCGGAGGCGGCGCAGGCGGCCGCGGCGGCCACCGGGCACCTGCCTACCGTGCTGGCCACCGGCCAGGCGGGCGACGTCTTCCTCTGCCACCCGTTCCTGGTGCACGCGGCGACCTGGCCGCACCGCGGCACGCGGGCCGCGGATGGTCGCCCAGCCCGCCGTCTCGCTGCACGGCCAGTTCCCGCTGACCGCGCCGCTGAGCCCGGTCGAGCAAGCCATTCTGGCGGCCTGCCAATCCCAATCGCCCGCTGGACCGTAAGAGAAGATGGGTCGTTAGGAGCATCCGGGTTGCTCCTAACGACCCGCTCAGGTCACGACGCCGCCCCGGCTCACCCGGGACGGTCGCTCCTCGGGATCTGGGCCGGATCGCTGGGCTCTGCCTGGATGGCGGTCCAGATCTTCTCCGGGGTCAGCGGCATGTCCAGGTGGCGGATGCCGTACGCGGGACAGGGCGTCCATGACCGCGTTGACCAGGGCCGGGGTGACGCCGATCGTGCCTGACTCGCCCATGCCCTTGACGCCGAGGGGATTGAGCGTGGACGGGGTGACGACCGAGTAGGACTCGATGCGCGGGAGGGTCGCGGCGAACGGGACCGCGTAGTCCATCAGGGACGCGGACATGGGCTGGCCGTTCTCGTCGTAGCTGACCTGCTCGGTCAGGGCCTGGCCGACGCCCTGGGCGACCGCGCCGTGCACCTGGCCCTCGACGAGCAGCGGGTTGACGAGCACGCCGCAGTCGTCGACCGCGACCACGCGCAGCAGCGTGACCTGGCCGGTCTCCGGGTCGACGGCGACCTCGCAGCCGTACGCGCCCGAGGCGTAGGTCTCCGGCGGGGCGCCGGAGGAGCCGGCCGCCGAGATGCCGCCAAGGCGGGCCGCCGCCTCGGCGACCGGCATCGGGGCGTCGACCCGGCGGGCCGCGTCCAGGGCCGCCTGGCAGGCGTTGTAGATCGCCGTGCCGCCTGCCGCCAGGGACCTTGAGCCGAACGTGCCGTAGCCGAACGGTGCCGTGTCGGTGTCGCCGAACACCACCGTCACGTCGTCGTAGGCCACGCCGAGCAGGTCCGCGGCCAGCTGGGCGAAGGCGGTCTCGTGGCCCTGGCCGTGGCCGCTCGTGCCGACGGCGACGGTGACCTTGCCGTCCGGGCCGATGGTGACCGTGGCCTTGTCGCCGATCGTGCCGTCCGGGCCCGGGGCCTTCGGGACGATGCCGCCCGGCTCCACGAACGTCGCGATGCCCCGGCCGAGCAGTTGGCCTGGGTGAGTAAGCCGAACTCGTTCGGCAGAATCGTCTTTGAGCTTTTCCAGCGAGCAGGTCCAGGCCGGCGTGGTAGTCGCCGCTCTCGTAGGTGAGGCCGGTGACCGTCGTGTACGGGAAGGCGGCCGCCGGGATGAAGTTGCGGCGGCGCAGCTCGGCCGGGTCGGCGCGCATCTCGCGGGCGAGCAGGTCGACGAGGCGCTCGGTGAAGTAGGCGGCCTCCGGGCGGCCCGCGCCCCGGTACGGGCCGATCGGGGTGGTGTTCGCGAAGACGCCGACCAGCTCGACGTCGAAGTGCGCGAGGCGGTAGGCCTGCGGGAGCATCGGGCCGAGGCGGCCGAGCAGCGAGCCGGGGCCGTTCGGGGTGAAGTACGCGCCGAAGCTCGCGTGCACGGTGCCGCGCATCGCGGTGATGTTCCCGTCGTCGTCCGCGGCGAGTTCCAGGTCGGCCACCTGGTCGCGGCCGTGCGTGGTGGCGGTGAACGACTCGCTGCGCTCCTCGATCCACTTCACCGGCCGGCGCAGCGCCCTGGCGGCGGCGATCACCGCGACCTGGTCGGGGTAGATCGGGCCCTTCGCGCCGAACGCGCCGCCGACGTCGCCGGTCATGACGTGGATCTCGGCCGGCGGGAGGCCGAGGATCTTCGCCAGCCAGTTCCGCGCGCCGTGGGCGCGCTGGGTGGGGAGGCGGACGGTCCAGCCGCCCGTCCGCCGCCGGGTACGCGAGGACGCCGCGCGGCTCCATCGCGACCGGGGCGACGCGCTGGCTGGTCATCCGCTGGCTGACCCGGTAGGCGGCCTGCTCGAACGCCTGGCCGGCGTCGCCGGCCGTGAGGCGCTTGCGGAAGGCGACGTTGCCTGGCGCGCCCTCGTGCAGCACCGGCGCGCCGTCGGCCGCCGCGTCCAGCGCGGCGGTGACCGCGGGGAGGTCGTCGTAGTCGATGACGACGAGCTCGGCGGCGTCGGCGGCGCGCTCCGGGGTGTCGGCGACGACCAGGGCGACCGGCTGGCCGGCCCACAGGACCTTGTCGCTGGCGAGCACCGGGTGGGCGGGTTCAGCGCGCCCGGCGGCAGGCCCTCGGCGCCGGGGAGCGGGCCGACGCCCTGCGCCGCCAGGTCTTGCGCGGTGAAGACGGCGGCGACGCCCGCGGCCTGGCGGGCCTCGGTGACGTCGATGCCGGTGACGCGCGCGTGCGCCAGCGGGCTGCGGACGACGAAGGCGTGCAGCGTGCCCTGCGGGGTCGAAGTCGTCGACGTACCGGCCGCGCCCGGTGAGCAGCGGCGGGTCCTCCCGGCGGGTCAGCGGCTGCCCGATCAGGCTCATGCGCTCGGCCTTTCGCGCGCGGGCGACCGCCCGGCCCAGGGCGCGGCGGGTGAGGACCTCGGCCAGGTGGGCGCGGTAGGGGCCGCTGGCGTGCTGGTCGCCGAGGAGGCTGACCTGGCCGCCTGCCGTGCCGGGGGCGACGGTGACCTGGGCGGCGGCCGCGGCCAGCGTTTCCGGCGTGGGCGGTGCGCCCGTGAGGAGGCGTTCTGTCTCGCGGGCGCGGTAGGGGCGGGGGGAGATTCCCGTGACGGCGACCTCGGCGCCGTCGATGAGGCCGTCCCTCAGCCGTACGACCGCGCAGACGCCGGCCAGCGGCAGGTGGCTGGCCGGGTGCGGGAACTTCTCGTAGGCGCTGCCCCGGGCGTCCGCGGTGTCGATGCGGACGTGGGTGATGATCTCGTCCTCGGCCAGGTCCGTCGCGTAGATGCCCTGGAGGAAGTCGTCGAGGGTTATCTCGCGCGCCTGCCCGTGCGCGGAGGCGATGACGACCTGCCGCGTTCAGGGCGAGCAGGACCGCCGGGAGGTCGGCGGCCGGGTCGCCGTGCGCCACCGCGCCGCCGATCGTGCCCCGGGCGCGGACCTGGGGGTCGGCGAGGACCGCGAGGGCGTCCGTGAGGGCCGGGACCCCGGCGATGAGGCCGCGGCGTCCGCGTTGACGCGGGCGGGCAGGCCCGTCGCGGAGACAGACGCTCGCGGCCGAGCTGCCGGTAGGTGGTGAGCGCGCCGATGAGCATGCTGAAGCTGCCGCCCTGCGCCGTACCAGCCTCCTCCCTTGAGCTCCTTGAGGTCGGCGATGTCGATGAGGACCTGGGGGGCGGCGAGGCGGAGCTTCATCATGGGGAGCAGGGACTGGCCGCCGGCGATGAGCTTGGCCTCCTCGGCCGGCCGCGGCCGCCTCGTCGAGCAGGTCGAGGGCCTCGTCCAGGGAGCGGGCGCGGGCGTAGGCGAAGTCGGCGGGAAACATGTCTCGCTGTTATCCCTCTCGCTCGGCGGCCTTGGCGGGGCTGGCGTGGCTGGCGGGGCGGAGGGCCCGGCCGGACCCGCCTGGGCGGCGCGGAGGGCGGCGGCGACGATGTTCTGGTAGCCCGTGCAGCGGCAGATGTTGCCCGACAGGGCGTGCCTGACCTGCGTCCTCGGTCGGGTTCGGGTGGTCGGCGAGGAGCTGGCGGACGGCCATCACCATGCCGGGGGTGCAGTAGCCGCACTGGAGGGCGTGCTCGTCCTGGAAGGCCTGCTGGACCGGGCTGAGGGTGCCCTCGGCCGGGTCGGCCAGGCCCTCGATCGTCGTCACCTCGTGGCCGTCGGCCTGGGCCGCGAGGACCGTGCAGGACTTCACCGCCACGCCGTCCAGGGCCACCGTGCAGGCGCCGCACTGCGTCGTGTCGCAGCCGACGTGGGTGCCGGTGAGGCGCAGCTGATCGCGGAGGAAGTGGACGAGGAGGGTGCGGGCCGGGACGGTCGCGGCGCGCGGCGGCGCCGTTGACCGTCAGCTGGACGGAGACCTCACGCGCGGCGGGCACTTGCACTCTCCTTCTGCTGGTCTGGCCGGGCGGTTGCGGCGACCACCCGCTGGCGGCGCTGGCGGCATGGGCCGGTATCAGCCGCCGGCCGCGCGCGGCTGCGAACGCTGCGAACGATTGCAGCATAGCCCTGACCCGGTCGATGTCAGTATTCCGATCGGGAAGCTGCATAATGGCGAACATGCGACTGTCCGCACGCGCCGACTACGCGCTGCGCGCCGCCATCGAGCTCGCCGCGGCGCACGATGGCCATGTCACGGCCGAGCAGCTCGCCCAGGCGCAGAACATCCCAGGCAAGTTCCTCGAGACGATCCTGACGCACCTGCGGCGCAGCAACATCGTGCGCAGCCAGCGCGGCCCGGACGGCGGCTTCTGGCTGGCCAGGCCCGCGTCGGAGATCTCACTCGCGGACATCATCCGCGCCATCGACGGGCAGCTGCTCGGCGTGCGCGGGGAACGCCCGGAGAACGTGACCTACCCGGGTGCGGCCGAGCCGCTGCAGCGGGTGTGGATCGCGCTGCGCGCGAACGAGCGGGCCGTGCTCGAGACCGTGACGCTCGCGGACATCGTGTCCGGCGAGCTCCCGCCGGCGGTCGCCGTCCTCACCGACAGCCCGCAGGCCTGGGTGTAAGCAGACCGTAAGACGGCCTGCGGGAGGCGCCGTTCGGTGCGCCGCCGGTCCGCGAGCTGTCTGCCGTTGATTCTAGACGCCTACGACCGAGGGGAGCTGGTCGAAGCCGTCGAGGCCGTCGTCGAGCGGGCCGGTCGCCTCCGAGACGTTCACGCCGCCGCGCTCGACCGGCAGGCGCTCGCCGGGGATCCGCAGGCCAGGCTCGCGGAGGGCGCCGGCGAGGACCGGCTCGTTCTGCAGCTCGGCCAGGGCGAAGTTGTCGGAGACCTCACGGAAGACCTGCGAGAGCGGCGTCTCGAGGGCGGCGCAGATCGCCGCGAGGAGCTCGGAGGACGCTTCCTTGCGGCCGCGCTCCACCTCCGACAGGTACCCGAGAGACACTCGCGCGGACGCGGACACCTCGCGCAGAGTGCGACCCTGCCTGACGCGCAGCCGACGCAGCACGTCGCCGAGCAGTTGACGAAGCAGAACCATCGTCGCACTCCCTTCCTGATGCGCAACCGCTTGCCGGGGTCTAACTGCGAAGTTACCGGATCGCGACCATTGCTAACTCCACCGTACCTTTCAGTACGGTAAATTCGCGAGGCCACTACCCGGTGTGTTCACTCTCGACGTAACACTGTAATCACGGACACTCTTCCCTAAGCCGGCCCAGTAGCAAACCAAGTACCCGTTCCACAGTCAGTCTACGTACCTCGTCCCGGTTTCCTGCCAGCGCCATCGTTCGCACCACCGTGTCGCCGGCCAGGCTCACCGCGATGTGCACGGTGCCCGCCGGGTGGCCGTCCTGCGGGCCCGGGACCCGCCACGCCCGTGGTGGCCACGCCGATCGTGGCGCCGAGGCGCTGCCGGACGCCCTCGGCCATCGCCGCGGCCACCGGGGCGTAGACCGGGCCGTGCCGCTTCAGCATGGCGACGTCCACGCCGAGCACCTGGGCCTTGAGCTCGGTCGCGTACGCGACGACACCGCCGCGGAACGCGTTCGAGGCGCCGGGCACGTCGGTCAGCGCGGCGGCGACGAGGCCGCCGGTCAGCGACTCGGCGGCGGCCACCGTCTCGCCGGTCCGCGTCAGCAGCCGGATGATCTCCGTGGCCAGCTCGCGGGCGGCCGGGCCTGCCACGCCATCTGCCATCTGTCGCCCTCCGTCGGTGAAGCTCAGTCACCGCGCAGCTTTGGCCTGCGCGGGGCGGGCGTGCCGCGGTCGCCGGCCTTGCCCTCAGGCCCGCCCGGCGCGGGCAGCGCGGGGCACGGGCCCTCGGGGTCCGGGGTGTCCCCGGCGGGCCCCTTGGGGTCCGGGGTGCCCTCTCCGGAGACGACAGTACCGGCTGCCGCGTCGCGCGGGGTCTTGCTCATCCGTACCGCGCGCACCACGTAGTCCACTCCGGTCACCAGCGTTACCACGAGCGCCGCCGCCATGACAACCTCCTTGACCACGGCGGGCAGGCCGAGCGAGGGGGGCAGCACGTACAGGCAGATCGCGACGATCTGCAGCAGCGTCTTCAGCTTGCCGCCCTGGCTCGCCGCGATGACGCCGCGCCTGATGACGGCGAAGCGCAGCGCCGTGATGCCGACCTCGCGGGCGAGGATCAGGCCGGTGACCCAGCCGGGCAGCTCGCCGAGGGCCGACAGCGTGATCAGCGCCGCCCCGGTCAGCGCCTTGTCCGCGATCGGGTCCGCGATCTTGCCGAAGTCGGTCACCAGGCCGCGCTTGCGCGCCAGCTGCCCGTCGAGGAAGTCGGTGAACGACGCGCCGCCGAACGCCGCGAGCGCGGCGAGCCGCCAGCCGGTGCCGCCGTGGACGAGGCAGAGCACGAAGACGGGGACGAGGAAGATCCGGACCACCGTCAGCACGTTGGCGACGTTGACGATGCCCACGGGCGGCGCGGCCGCCGCTGTCTCGCGGGGACTTGGGCCCGTGCGGCGCGTCGTTCACGGTAACCGGTTCAGGCGCGGGCGACCAGGTCGGCGCCGATGGACTCCACCACCTGAGCGGTCACCAGGTCGCCTGGAGCGAGCGGGCGGTCGGCGAGCAGCGTCGTCGACCCGTCCACGTCCGGTGCCTGGTGAGCGGCGCGGCCCTCGTACTGGCCGTCGCCGACCGCCTCCTCGACGAGCACCTCGACCGTCTCCCCCACCCGGTCGGCCGCGCGCTGCGCCATGACCTCCTCGGCGAGGTCGGCGAACTCGCTGACCCGGCGGGCCACCTCGTCCTCGTCGAGCTTGTTGTCGTCGGCGAACGTCGCGGCCTCGGTGCCGTCCTCGTCGGAGTAGCCGAAGATCCCGATCGCGTCCAGCCGGGCCTCGCTCAGGAACAGCTCAAGCTCCCGCAGGTCCTCGGCCGTCTCGCCGGGGAAGCCGACGATGAAGTTGGACCGCACGCCCGCGTCCGGGGCGCAGCTGCCTGATCCGCTCGACCAGCTCGGTGAACCGCGCGCGGTCGCCGAACCGGCGCATCCGGCGCAGCACCGGGCCGCTGGCGTGCTGGAACGACAGGTCGAAGTACGGGGCCACGCCGGGGGTCGAGGCCATCACCTCGATCAGGCCCGGCCTGACCTCGGCCGGCTGGAGGTAGCTGACCCGGACCCGGGCGATGTTGTCGACCTTGGCGAGCTCGGGCAGGACCGTCTCAAGCAGCCGCAGGTCCCCGAGGTCCTTGCCGTAGGAGGTCGAGTTCTCGCTGACGAGCACCAGCTCGCGCACGCCCTGGCCGGCGAGCCACTCGGCCTCTTTGAGCAGCTCGTGCGGACGCCGGGAGACGAACGAGCCGCGGAAGGACGGGATGGCGCAGAACGAGCAGCGGCGGTCACAGCCGGAGGCGATCTTCAGCGGGGCGGCCACGCCGCCCGCGAGCCGCCTGCGGAGCACCGGCGGCCCGGAGGCGGGCGCGACGCCCGGCGGGAGGTCGGTGAGGTCGACGCGGCTCCGGGCCGTCGCCGTCTCCTGGGCCCCCGGGCTTGCTGGCGGCTCGCCGGGCTCACCGGCAGCAGCGTGCGCCGGTCCCTGGCCACGTGCGCCTGCCGCTTGCGGCCGGCGAGCACGTCGTCGAGGCGCGCGGCGATGTCGGTGTAGTCGTCGAAGCTGAGCACCTGGGCGTCGGGCAGCTCCTCGGCGAGCTCGGTGCCGTACCGCTCGGCCAGGCACCCCACGGCGGCGACCTTGGCGCCGGAGTCGGCGGCCGCGAGCAGCTCGTCGATGGACTCCTGCTTGGCCGCCTCGATGAAGCCGCACGTGTTGACGAGGACGACGTCCGCGTCCTCCCCCTCGCCCCGCAGCGTCCAGCCGCCTGCCGCGAGGCGCGCGGCGAGCTCTTCCGAGTCCACCTCATTGCGCGCGCAACCAAGCGTGACCAGGCTTACGGTACGGGAATTAGACACACGCAGAGGGTACGTGATCGGGCGCCGCCCTCATGTCACCGCGTGGCCTGATTAGCCGTACCGACTCAGCCGACCGTGACGGGGGTCTTGCTGTGCGGGTCGATGCTCAGCGTGACCACGTTGACCGTGCTCATCTGCTGCGGGCTTGCCGTTCACGGTCAGCTGCACGCCCGGCGGGTTGCCGATCACCATCGACACCGGGTGCTTCTCGTCCCAGGTCATGGTCTGGCCGGCCGGGACGGTGCCCTGGTAGAGCGACTGGCCGGTCGGGCTGTTGAGCCCGACCCAGCAGTCAGACGTGGCGGTCAGCTTGATCACCGCCTCGTTCTTCGGCGGCGCCGCCGTGTGCGTGGCCGGCTTCGGCGGTCACCTTCGGCTTGGCCGTCGCGACCGGGCGGACCGTGGCCGTCGCGGTCGCCGACGGGTGCGCGTCGCGCGTCGAGACCACGTGATACGCGCCGAAGCCGATCACGGCGAGCAGCGCCACGGCGAGCACCCGCCCGAGGTGCAGGTTCCTCGGCTCGCGGATCTTGATCGGGGTCGCGGGCTCGAAGATCTGCGACGCGCGCATGCCGCCCGGCGGGCCGTGCTCCTCGTCGTACTCCCTGATCAGCGGCACCGGGTCGACCCCGACCACCTCGGCGATCGACCGGATGTGCCCGCGGGCGTAGAAGTCGCCGCCGCACGGCGAGAAGTCGCCCTGCTCGATCGCCCGGACGATCGATTCCCTGATCCGGGTCTGCTGGCTGACCTGCGTCGATAGTGAGACCGGCCTGACGTCGCGCCTCCGCCAAGGTGTCACCGATGCTCACGTCGCGCCTCCAGGAAGATCTCGTCCCTGAACTCTTCTTACCCAGTGAACTGTATTCGTCACTCAAAGTAATGTCTCGTGTGCTCGACCGCCCGCGGATTGCCCTTGGCACGCCCAAATTTGTGGTCCCGCTCACCCGCCCCGCAGGGAGGTCAGCACCTCGTCGAGGTCGTCTGGCCGCTTCAGGACGTCCCGCGCTTTGGAACCTTCGCTTGGCCCGACAATACCCCTGCTCTCCAGCAAGTCCATCAGCCGGCCCGCCTTGGCGAACCCGACCCGGAGCTTGCGCTGCAGCATGGACGTCGAGCCGAACTGGCTGGTGATGATCAGCTCGGCCGCGGCGATCAGCAGCTCGAGGTCGTCGCCGATCTCGCCGTCGATCTCCTTGGCCTTCTCCGGCGCCGCCGCGACGTCCTGCCGGTACTCGACCTGCTGCTGCTGCTTGCAGTGCTCGACGACCTCGCGGATCTCCTTCTCGGAGACGAACGCGTTCTGCAGCCGCATCGGCTTGGAGGCGCCCATCGGCAGGAACAGCGCGTCGCCCTGGCCGACCAGCTTCTCCGCGCCCGGCTGGTCGAGGATGACCCGGGAGTCGGCGAGGCTCGACGTCGCGAACGCGAGCCTGCTCGGCACGTTGGCCTTGATCAGGCCGGTGACCACGTCGACGGACGGGCGCTGGGTGGCGATCACCAGGTGGATGCCCGCCGCCCGCGCCAGCTGGGTGATCCGCACGATGCTGTCTTCCACGTCGCGGGGGGCGACCATCATCAGGTCGGCGAGCTCGTCGACCACCGTCACCAGGTACGGGTAGGGCCGCAGCTCGCGCTCTGAGCCGGGCGGGAGGGTCAGCTTGCCCGCCCGGACCGCCTTGTTGAAGTCGTCCACGTGCCGGAACCCGAACGCGGCCAGGTCGTCGTAGCGGGTCTCCATCTCGCCGACCACCCACTCCAGGGCCTCGGCGGCCTTCTTCGGGTTGGTGATGATCGGCGTCATCAGGTGCGGGATGCCCTCGTAGATGCTCAGCTCGACCCGCTTGGGGTCGATCAGGATCATCTTCACCTCATCCGGCGTGGACGCGCATCAGCACGCTCGTGATCAGCCCGTTGAGGCAGACCGACTTGCCGGAGCCGGTGGCGCCCGCGACCAGGACGTGCGGCATCTTCGCCAGGTTGGCCAGGACCGTCTTGCCCTCGACGTCCTTGCCGAGCCCCACCACCATCGGGTGGTGGTCGGCGAGCGCGGCGTCCGAGCGCAGGATGTCGCCGAGGCTGACGATCTCCTTGTCGACGTTCGGGATCTCCACCCCGATCGCCGACTTGCCCGGGATGACGGGCAGGATGCGGACCTCGGCGGACTTAACGGCGTAGGAGATGTTCTTCGACAGCGCGGTGACCCGCTCCACCTTCACGCCAGGGTCGAGCTCGATCTCGTACCTGGTGACCGTCGGCCCCCGGGTGAACCCGGCCACCGTCGCGTCCACCTTGAACTGCTCGAACACGTCCTGCAGGTCGGCGACGACCTTGTCGTTGGCCTTCGTCCGCGCCTTGTGCGGGGTGCCCTCGCGCAGCATCCCGGGCGGCGGCAGCGTGTAGACGCCCGCCGCGGCCCCGCTGAGCGTCAGCTGCTCGCCGGGCAGCACCGGGGTCGGCGGGACCGCCACCCGGGGCGCCGCGGGCGGCGGACGGGAACCGGGTCCGGCTCGACCGGCTGGTACGCCGCGGGCTGGTCCTCGGCCGCGGGCACCGGGCCGGGCTCCGTCGTGAAGCCGAGGTCATCGAGCAGGCCCTCGCCGATCCTGGCCTCCGGCATCCGGGCCGCCGGGGCGCCCGCGCCCGCGCGGCCCGTCCGGCGGTCATCGGTCACCAGGACCTGGGGGTCGTAGGGCTTGCGCTGGTCACCCGGCTCAAGTGCGCCCTTCAGCCGGATCGCGCCCCGGCTGATCTCGCCGCGCCGCTTCCCGCCCTCGAGCGGCATGTCCTCGTCTTCGTCGCTTCGTCGAAGGCCTGGTCGTCCCAGTCGTCGTCGACCGGGTAGCCGAACAGCGCCTTGAGCTCCTTCAGCCGCTCAGGCACGTCGCGCACGGGCGTGCCCGTGATGACAAGCAGCCCGTAGGCGGCCACCAGGCCGAGCAGCGGCGTCGCCACCCAGGCCGTCAGCCCCTTGTCGAGCGGCCAGGAGGCGGCCATGCCGACCAGGCCGCCCGCGGTCCTGACCGCGGGCCAGCCGCCGCCCAGGTGCGACAGCGTCGGCACGCCCTTCGCGATGTGCAGCAGGCCGAGCGCGCCGGTCATCAGCGCGGTCCAGCCGATCTCCGCGGGCGGTAGCGCCGCGTTCCTGTCCGGGTGACGCATGAACCGCCAGCCGACCAGCGCGAACATGATCGGGACGGTGAAGGCGCCCTCGCCCACGACGGAGCTGGTGAGGGTGTAGATGCCATCGAAGGCCAGGTTGTGCATGCGGGCCCAGACCGCGGCGGCGAAAACGATCGCGAGCCCGAGGAAGACCAGCCCGAGGCCGTCGCGCTTGTGATCGGGGTGCAGTTCCCGCGCGTTGCGGCCGAAGCGGCGGACGATGCCGCCCACCATCCCCGCCACCAGGAGCCAGGCCATGGCGATCGCGCGGAACAGCCACGCCGTGAGCACGATCAGCAGGTTGGGCGTGGGCGGGCTGCGCGCTCTTCTTGCCCGCGCCGCTCCGGCCGGCACTGCCCCGGCCGGCGCCGCGCCGACGGCCTGTCGTCCCTGGCGGCCGCCGGACTTGCCGCGCCCGCCCGCGGTGGCGCCCTTGCCGCCCGACTGGCCGCCGCCGGCCCGCGCGCGTTCCGCCCTTCCCGCTCGCCGTCCCGCCGGCCCGTCCGCCGCTCGTGCCGCTTGCCGCCGCCTGTGCCGCGCCCGCCGGACTTCGCCCCGCCGCGACTCGCGCTGCTACCTGACCGTGAGCCGCGCGCGAGCCGCGCCCCGCTCCGCCGGCCCCTGGCGCTGCCCGGCGGCGGGGTCGGCAGTATCACGTCGGGCGACTCATCGTTGTAGTAGTCACCGCTGACGGTGCCCGTCCGCCCGCCCCGCGAGCCCGACGCGCCCCTGGACCGAGAGGTAGCCATACTCCCAAACGTAACGAGTACCCCAGCCTCGCCCAAGCACCCCGGTCCCGGCGTGTCGCCACGACCGGCATGTCAGCGACATGCGAGCCACTGGCGGGAACGGCGACCGCGCGGCGCTACGCCGGGGCGACGCGGTAGTGGTAGCGGTGCGAGTAGCGGAAGCCGAGCCGCTCGTAGAGGGCCTGGGCCGGGGCGTTGTCCACCTCGACCTGCAGGAAGACCCGGGAGATGCCGCGTCCGCTCCGCCTGCTCGCAGGCCGCCGCCGTGATGGCGGCGCCAAGGCCCTGGCGGCGGTGGTCCGGGTGCACCTCGACCGCGGTGAGGCCGGCCCAGGCCGCCGGCGAGCGACAGCCGGGCGATCGCCAGCACCTGGCCGCCGTCCCTGATGCTCATGAACGACTGCTGTTCGGCGGAGGTCAGCACCTTCCGCGCGACCGGCGGGAGGTGATCCTGGCCCCGGTAGTGGTACCTGGCGGCCCAGGCGTCGTCAGGTTCGCGCGCTTGCCTCGACGTCGCCGGCCGGCGGGGAGCTCGCCCGCGAGGGATGCGCAGCGGCAGGCCGGCCAGCATGACGAAGGCGGGGCCTGACCGAGTCAGCCACCCGCGCTGCGACAAGTGGTGGTCGAGCGCGTCGACGCCGTGGACGAGATCGGCGTGGGCACCGCGATCGGCGTGGGCACCGCGATCATCGGGGGCAGGCCGCGGGCGCGGTACCACTGGGTCACGGCGGCGAGGGCCTCGTCGAGCGGCAGGCCCGGGTCGCCGAGCGGGAGGGCCGAGTTGGCGCGGCCGGTGAACCCTTCGGCCGCGCGCAGCAGCCAGTCGCCCAGCCATTCCTCCTCGGTTCCCCGCCAGTGCGCGGCCGCCATCCGCTCAAGCTCGGTGATCGTTTCCACCGCGACAGATGATGCCATCGCGCCCCCGGCGACTACGATGAGAGCATATGCGGTGCTACAGGCGGGCTGCAGGGCGAGGGGCCGGGCCGGGGCCGTGGCCCCGGTGATCTGGCGTGATCAGGTCGTGGACGCGGGCCGCGCCCTCGGCGACCTCGTGGCGCATGGCGTACAGGCTGATGAGGTGCTGGCCGCCGAGGTCGGGCGCGGGGCCCTGGACGAGCTGCCACGGATGGGTGATCTCGGCGATCTTGGCCTTCATCGCGTCGAGCAGGACGCCGGCCTCGGCGACCGGCCAGCGGCCGGCGCCGGCGGCGCCGCCGGCCGGCGTCGTGGCCGGCGGCGCCCGCAGGCGGGCCGGCGGGGGCGCCGGAGCCGGCCGAGGCGAGGAAGTCGGCCGGCGTCGCCGCCTCGGCGCACGAGGTGATCGCGTCGTTGAGCGCGCGCCGGGCATCGGAGTACTGCACGCTGGCGAGAATCGAATGTCCCCAGGTGAGCGCGCTCGTCGTGAAGACGTCCTGCGGGGTACCCGCCGACGAGACCCGGGCGACCCGGAACGCGGGCGTACATCGGGTGCCGCGCCCGGCGAACGCGATGACACGGACTGCGGCGCCCGCCGCGACCGCGTGCACCGCGTGCACGGCGATCCAGTCCCAGGCCGGCGTCACGGTGGACAGCACGCCAGGGTCGCGGAACCGGTACCCGCCCTCGCCGGCGGGCTCGCACCGTGACCGCGGGTCCGCGAACCGGAGGTCACCGCCGGCCTCCCCGTGTCCCCCGGCGAACAGCGCGCCGCGCGCGGCCTCAAGCAGGATCCACCGCATCGAGTCGTCGCCGGCCCGGCAGGCGTCGGCCGCCGCGCCGGTCCAGTAGAGGTGCGCGCTGACCGCGAGCGCGGTGTCCGGGGCGTGCCGCGCGAGCCGCCGCTGGCCGCACGCGGCCTGGCGGAGCGTGCAGCCGAGCCCGCCGAGCTCCGGCGGCAGCGCGACGTTCAGGTAGCCGGCCTCGGCGAGCGCGGCGATGTCCCCGGCCAGCGCGCCCGGCTGCCCGAGGCGCGCGAGCAGGTCATCAGATGAGCAGGTCGCGAGGCCTGATCGCTGCCATAAGACCTGTCCTCTCTCCGTGGACCGCCGCGCGTGAGGGTCCTGTGCGTCAAGGACATCACGCCGGCGGGCAAGAAGTCAACTTAAGTAGTAGGAAATGTATGTTAATGGACTCGGCCGCAAGCGGCTCTCCATCATAAACGTCAAGTCCGGCACCGGCGATATTCCCGGCAGCGGCATGCGTGCGCGGCAGCAGCAAGGCGAGGCCGGGAACGGGTTCGGCTGACGCTATCCGCCGCCATGGCACCGGGAGGCGGCAACCGCCCGGCTGGTACCTTCTTGTCCATGACGTGGCTTGCCTCACTTGCGGACAAGGCCGTGGCCCGCGAGCTCCCCACCAGGGACGAAGCCCTCGCGGTGCTCGCCAGCGGCGACGACGAGCTGATGGACGTGGTGGCGGCCGCGTTCCGCGTCCGGCGCCAGTTCTTCGGCCGCCGGGTCAAGCTGAACTACCTCGTCAACGTCAAGAGCGGGCTCTGCCCCGAGGACTGCTTCTACTGCTCGCAGCGCGTCGGCTCCGCCGCGGACGTGCTCAAGTACACCTGGCTGAAGACCGACGAGGTCATCGCCTCCGCCGAGGCCGGCGTGGCCGGCGGCGCGCGCCGGGTCTGCCTGGTGGCCAGCGGCCGCGGGCCCACGGACAAGGACATCGACCGGGTCGCGGGCACGATCGCGGCGTTCAAGGAGCGCAACCCCGACGTCGAGGTGTGCGCCTGCCTCGGCCTGCTGTCCGACGGCCAGGCGGAGCGCCTCGCGGCGGCGGGCACCACCGCCTACAACCACAACCTGAACACGTCCGGCGGCCACTACGCCGACATCTGCACCACGCACGAGTACGCCGACCGGGTGTCGACCGTCGAGTCGGCGAAGTCGGCCGGCCTGTCCCCGTGCTCCGGCCTGATCGCGGGCATGGGCGAGACCGACGAGGACCTGGTCGACGTCGCGTTCGCGCTGCGGGCGATGAGCCCCGACTCGGTCCCGGTCAACTTCCTGATCCCCTTCGACGGGACCCCGCTCGAAGGCCGCTGGGAGCTGACCCCGCAGCGCTGCCTGCGCATCCTGGCGATGGTCCGCTTCGTCAACCCGGACGCCGAGGTCCGGCTGGCCGGCGGCCGCGAGATCCACCTGCGCACGCTGCAGCCGCTGGCGCTGCACATCGTGAACTCGATCTTCCTCGGCGACTACCTGACGAGCGAGGGCCAGCCCGGTGCCGCCGACCTGGCGATGATCGCCGACGCCGGCTTCACCGTCGAGGGCGCGGAAGACGCGCCCGGCGAGCTGGCCGCCGCGCTCGCGCGCCCGGACCTGGTGCAGGTCCGCCGCCGCGGCGCGGGCACCGCCCTGCCCGCGAACACCTGACGCTCGGCCGGCCCGCGTCGGCGCACAGCGCGCTCGGACCCGAGGTTCGCAGAGCACCGTGCGCGGGCTGGCAGCGCGGCCGCCGGGGCTGACAGTAAATCGTGCGGGCGCTGACAGTGACCTGCCCCAGCATGGGTGGCATGGAAGACGTTACTTACGCCATCGAGACGCACGGTCTCGTCAAGCGGTTCGGCAAGACCACCGCGCTGGCCGGGGTGGACCTGACCGCGCGGACCGGCAGCGTGCTCGGGCTCCTCGGGCCGAACGGCGCGGGCAAGACCACCGCGGTCCGCATCCTCGCCACGCTGCTGCGGCCCGACGGCGGGTCGGCGACCGTCAGCGGCTACGACGTCGTGCGCGACGCGCACCAGGTCCGCCAGCTCATCGGGCTGACCGGCCAGTACGCGTCGGTCGACGAGGGCCTGTCCGGAACCAACAACCTGATCATGATCGGGCGGCTGCTCGGGCTCAGCCGCAAGGACGCCCGCGCCCGCGCGGCCGAGCTGCTGACGCGGTTCGAGCTCACCGACGCCGCCGGGCGGGCGGCCAAGACCTACTCCGGCGGCATGCGCCGCCGCCTCGACCTGGCCGCCAGCCTGGTCGGCCGGCCGCGCGTGCTCTACCTGGACGAGCCGACCACCGGGCTCGACCCGCACAGCCGCAACGAGGTCTGGGGCATGATCCGCCAGCTCGTCGCGGACGGCACCACGGTGCTGCTCACCACGCAGTACCTGGAGGAAGCCGACCAGCTCGCGCACGACATCGCGGTCATCGACCACGGCACGGTCATCGCGAACGGGACGCCGGACGAGCTCAAGGCCAGCGCCGGACGGCAGGTCCTCGAGGTGACCCCCGCCAGCCGGGCCGACCTCGGCGCGGTCGCGGAGCTGCTTGAGCTGCTGGTCGGCGCCACGCCGACCATCGGCGTCGAGTCCGGCGAGGTCAGCGTGCCAGGTCGAAGGCGGCAGGGCGCTGCCGGACATCATCCGCGCGTTCGAGGACCGGTCGATCGAGCTCGCCGAGTTCGCGCTGCGCCGGGCGAGCCTCGACGAGGTGTTCCTCGCCCTCACCGGTCACCGCGCCGAAGAGGAATCATCCGATGAAGCGGGAAAAGGCGAGCAGGCCGCTCCGCGCCCGCGAACTTAACAGGAGCGCCCGATGACCACGGCCACCGCTCTCCCGCCCCTGCCCCCGTCCCCGCGCTGGCGCGCCGGCCAAGCCCGGCGACCGCGGTGGCGAACTCCTTCACGCTCGCCTGGCGTTCCGTGCTCAAGATCAAGACCAACCCGGAGGACCTCTTCGGGCTGTGGCTCCAGCCGATCATGTACCTGGTCCTGTTCACGTACGTGTTCGGCGGCGCGATCGCCGGCGGCACCCACAAGTACCTGCAGCTGTCGCTGCCGGGCGTCCTGGTGCTCTCCGTCGTCTTCGCCACGCTCGGCACCGGCATGATGCTCAGCCAGGACATCAGCACCGGCGTCTTCGACCGGTTCCGCGCGCTGCCGATCGTCCGCTGGGCCCCGCTGGCCGGCGCGATCCTCGGTGACCTGGTCAGGTACGTGATCTCGATCCTGGTGACGCTCGGCTTCGGGTACGTCCTCGGGTTCCGCGTGCAGACGAGCGTGCGTGGCCGCCGTCATGGGCTGCCTGCTCCTGGTGGCGTTCGCCTTCGCGATGTGCTGGCTGTCGGCCATGCTCGGCGTGCTCGTGAAGTCCGCGCAGGGCGTGCAGCTGTGGGGCTTCCTGTTCATGTTCCCGCTGGTCTTCGGGAGCAACATCCTCACGCCGATCAGCTCCATGCCGGGCTGGCTGCAGGCCTTCGTCAAGGTCAACCCGGTCACCTACCTGACCGACGCGGAGCGCGCCCTGCTCATCGGCGGCCCCGCCGCCACCGCCGTGGAGCGCTCCCTGCTGTGGGCGGTCGGCATCTTCGTGGTCTTCGCCCCGATCGCCGTCGCCGCCTACCGCCGCCGCACGTGACCGGCCACTGGCCTGGCCGAGCCGTCCGGC
>CAVTKQ010000001.1:0-122367 GCA_963735315.1 uncultured Actinomycetota bacterium | reverse complement strand
GCATGACCCCGGGTGACATGACGGCGGTGTTCGCGACGGGGGAGCCTTGCGGCAGCGGCGCCTGCTGCGGCGCGGGTTGCGCGAACGGCTGCGCGAACGAAGGTCCCTGCGCCTGCTGTACCGGCTGTGCCATCTGGGGTTGTGCCGCCTGGGGCGGCTGAGCGACCTGAGCCTGCTGGCCTAGCTGAGCGTACTGGCCTAGCTGCGGCTGCTGACCCTGCTGGTTTGGCTGACCCTGCTGGTTTGGCTGACCTTGCTGGTTTGGCTGACCTTGCTGGCTTAGCTGAGCGTACTGGCCTGGCTGCGGCTGCTGGCCTGGCTGCGGCTGCTGATCCTGCTGGTTTGGCTGACCTTGCTGGTTTGGCTGGGGCGCCTGGCCTAGCTCGGTCGCCTGGCCGAGTTGGCCGACTTGAGCTTGCTGGCCGAGCTGCGGCTGCTGCTGCCATCGGCTGCGGCGGTGCCTGCTGGTACCCGGTCACGGGGGCTGGCTGCGCGGGCTGGCGTACTGCTGCATCCCTGCGCAAGCCATTGAGCGGCGCGGTCGGTCCGGTGCCCTGGTCCGGCTGCGCGTAACCGTTCTGCGTCATCCCGTTGACCGCGTACCCGTCGGTCGTCACCCCGCCCTGCTGCGGGTCGGGACCGGGCTGGTAGTACCAGGTGCCGTTGCCGTCTGGCGCGGGCGAGCCATGCCACGCGGCCACGGCGGTCGGTGCCGGCTGCCTTGCGGCGCCTGGGGTGCCTGTGCCTGCGGTGCCTGTGCCTGACGGCGCCTGTGCTTGGTGCCTGTGCGCGGCCGCGCAGTCGGTCCTTGCCGCTCGTGACCTGCGAGCGCCGCCTGCTGCACGGCAGCTGCTGCCCGGCTGCGTGCTGCTGCCGGCTGCGAGCTGCGGCGGCAGCCGGCGGCCTGCGGCGGCGCCGGAAGCGGGGGAACGGGCGAGAACTGCTGCTGCGCTGCTGGCGCCTGCGCTGCGAGTGGCTGGCCCCTGGCTGCTGGCCCGCTGGACTGCGGCCGCCGGTCGGCTGCTGTGCCGCCGGGCAGTTGCGGCCTGGCCGGGAAACTGCGTCGCCGGTGACGGGCCGGCGGTGCGGCCCCTCGTCGGCCGCCTGCTGCGCGCCAGTGCCTTGGACCATCGTGGAGACCTGCTGCCCGCCTGGTCCCTGCTGCCCGCCTGGAACTGCTGCCCGCCTGGTACCTGCTGGCCGCCGGGATACTGCGGCACGTCAGCCCGCTGCGGTAGCCCAGGGACGCCGAACGCGTTAGGCATGCCGGGCATGCCGGGCCAGCGGGGCAGCCCCATGCCGTTCTGCGCGACCGGGGCCTGGTACGCGCCCGTGACCGGCTGCTGGAGGCCGGCCGCGGCAGGCTGCTGCGGCATCGCCGCGGGAAGCTGGCGCGGGCCCGCCCGGCGGGAGCTGGCCACGGACCTGCGGGAGGCCCCGCCGGGCCATTCCAGCCCGGCATCGCGCCGGGTCCCTGCCCGCCCATGGCGGGCCACGGCGCCCGCGGCGGCCGGGACGGTCCGCCGGCCCCGGTCGCCCCGATCGCCCTGCTCGTCCCCGCCGGGCACCCGTTTCCGGCCGCGACCCCGTGCCGGCTCCCGCCCCGTTCTGGCTGGCTCCGAGTCCGACAGGTCCGCCGGCCCGCTCGGTCCCCGGCGCCGAGCGCCCTCGGCAGGGGCAGCGGAAAGCAGCAGTGCGATCGGGAATTCGTGCCGTTCCTCGGCCAGGTCGGTGACGTCGTGCCGGGGCACGACGACCTCGAAGACGCCGCGGTCGACTTCCCAGTAGCCGAGTTGCGCGGCCCGCCGCTCGTCCATGCCCAGGTAGACGATGTGCAGCCGGTCACCGAGGTCGTCGAGCACCAGGCACGGCTCACCGTGGTAGGAGCCGATGGGCCGCGATTCCCACAGCGCGTCGAGATCGTCGAGCCGCACCTGCTTGCGCCAGATGCCGCCGGGCGCCGGGGAGAAGCCATGCTCTTCCGGTGGCGGCGGGGCCGCGAACAGCGTCACGTCACGATCGGATGGGCCAACCGCGGCCTGATAGGAAGCGCCGAGGTAGGAGGCCATAAGCCGGTACCGCACGAGCCTTACCCCTCCCTCGGCCGCCGCCAGGCCAGTCCGTCATACCGGGCCACTGGTTCCTCGCCCGCGTCCGCCAGCCGGCACAGCGTCGTGCCGACCGGGATCTGGATCGGCTCCAGGTAGAACTCCATCCGGCCGGGCACGCCGCGCGCGCTGACCGGCACGTATCCGTCGATCTCCCGCGCCTGCCAGCAGAGGAAGTACATCTCCGACATGTCAGGCTTGAAGTCCGACCCCTCGTAGCCTAGGCCGAGCGCGTAGAACGCGTCTGCCGGGTTCCTGAAGACGATGTCCCTGACCCGGTGCACGTATCCCGCGATGACGCCGCGCTGGCCGCTCATGTACGGCCCGACCATCCGCGGCGGTACGACCTTCCGCATCGGCGTGCCGGGAAGTATCCGCGCGGCTTGTGCCGGCTCGCGTGCCGAACCCACGGAACTGCTCCCTCCCGCTAGCGCCGCAACCTCTGGTCCGCACATGCCGGTTTTCTGGTCCGGAGGCCTGCACGTCGCCGCAGGTCAAGAGACTCCCATATCCGGCATGTGCGCTCAACCGATTCTGCCGTGGAGACTGACGATACCCACCGTTAAATACGGCTTTCATGGATTTCACTACATTGAGTTAGCCCGCCTGACCCGTGGAGCCGCTGCGGCAGAACGTCGTGCTCCGGGCTCACCGGGCCAATCTAGCTGCGTCTATGGCCCGGGGGCCCGAGCCTAACTGTGACAGCCGGATCCCACGGGCCACAGGGGCGCTCGCCTAGACGGGAGCCGAGACCCTGGCCGGCCGCGCTGCCCCGGCCCGGCGGCGGTAGGGTCGGTTCGTGCCAGTGAGCAGACCAGCGGGCGACACGGGCGGCGCGGACCCGGCCGTCACCGCCGCCCTCGCCGCCTACGCGGCCGGCGCGGCGACGGAGCACGCGGTGCTCACCGCCGTCGCCGCGAGCCGCCTCCTCGTCCCGGTCGTCGCGGTCCTCGCCGAGGCCGACGCCGACCCGTGCTGCGGACTCCCGCGCTCGGAACCCCCGGGCCGCCGCGACTCGGCCGCGGAGAAGGAGACGGAGATGGCGCTCCCGACCCTGATCGGCAACGACGGTCGCAAGGCGGTCATCGCGTTCACCGGCACCGACACGGTCAGGCGCTGGCGCGCCGGACGCCCGCCCGGTCCCGGTCCCCGCCGCGCGGCTGTGGCCCGCCGTCGCGGCCGAGCAGGCCGACGCGGTGGTCATCGACGTGGCGGGCCCGGTCCCGCTGGTCGTCGAGGGCGCCCGGCTGCGGGCGCTCGCCGGCGGCGCGCCGCCGCCGCTGCCGCACGAGGACCCCGACATCCGCGCCCAGGTCGCCGCGGTCACCGGCGACTTCACCCTCGAGCCAGGCGGCCCGGACGCCGACCTGACCGTCACCCTGAAAACCCCGGACCTGGCCGCCGCCCGCGCCGCCGCCGAGGCCATCGCGGCCCGCCTCGCCCCCCGCCTCCGCCGCGGCATAGCGATCCGCATCCAGCGTCGGATAACAGCAACAAGCGCTCCGCGCTCAGCGCCTCGCGCGAGACATGCTACCGCTTCGCGTCGTAGCCTCGTCCGACTTGTCCGCTTTGTCCCGAAACTCGGTCCATGTCCCGTGCGGGCCGCGTAGCCAGCCCGCGCCGCCGAACGGTGCGCTGCGGCGGTGACGCCGACCCCGCAGCCCGTTCGGACTGGCCCTCGCGAGGGGCGCCAGGTCGCGGCCTTGGCGCGGACCCCAGCCGACGCTGACGGTAGGGTGAACAGCATGTTTCGGTGGCTGACGGCGGGCGAGTCGCATGGGAAGGCGCTCGCGGCGATCTGTGACGGTGTGCCGGCGGGGGTGCGGGTCACCAGCGAGGACGTGGCGGCCGCGCTCGCGCGGCGGCGGGCGGGCTACGGGCGCGGCGCGCGGATGAAGTTCGAGCAGGACGAGGTGGAGCTCACCGGCGGGGTGCGGCACGGCGTCACGCTGGGCGGGCCGGTCGCCATCCGGGTCGGCAACACCGAGTGGCCCAAGTGGGAGACGGTCATGTCGCCCGACCCGGTCGCCCGGGAAGAGCTCGACGGGCAGGCGCGCAACGCCCCGCTGACCAGGCCGCGGCCCGGCCACGCCGACCTGGCGGGCATGCAGAAGTTCGGGCACGCCGACGCCCGGCCCGTCCTTGAGCGGGCCAGCGCGCGGGAGACCGCCGCGCGGGTCGCGCTCGGCGAGGTCGCGAGGAAGCTGCTCGTGCAGGCCCTCGGCGTCGAGATCGTCTCGCACGTGGTGGCGCTCGGCGCGGTCGACCGTGCCCGACGACACGCCCGCTGCCGGCGCCGGCCGACCTGCGCGCGGGTCGACGCCGACCCGGTGCGCTGCGCCGACGCGGAGACGAGCGCGCGCATGATCGCCGAGGTCGACGCGGCCCGCAAGGACGGCGACACCCTCGGCGGCGTCGTCGAGGTCGTGGTGTACGGGCTGCCGCCGGGCCTCGGCAGCTTCACCCAGTGGGACAGGAAGCTCGACGCGCGGCTCGCCGGGGCGCTCATCTCCATCCAGGCGTTCAAGGGCGTGGAGTTCGGTGACGGGTTCACCACGGCCGGCCGGCGCGGTTCCGGCGCGCACGACGAGATCTACCTCGCCGCCGACGGGGTGCGCAGGCGCACCAACCGGGCCGGCGGCATCGAGGGCGGCATGTCCACCGGCGAGGTGCTCCGCGTGCGGGCCGCGATGAAGCCGATCTCGACCGTGCCCCGCGCGCTTGAGACGATCGACGTGGCGACGGGCGAGCCGGCCAAGGCGATCAACCAGCGCAGCGACGTCACCGCCGTGCCGGCCGCCGGCGTGGTCGCCGAGGCGATGGTCGCGCTGGTGCTCGCGGAGGCGGCCACGGAGAAGTTCGGCGGCGACACGGTGGAGGAGCTGCGCAGGAACGCGGAAGGCTACCTGAAGAGCCTGGTGATCTCGTGACGACCCGACAGGGGACCGGCAGGACAGCCGGGCACGGACGGCCAGCCGCCCCGGCTGGCGGGCCGGGAAGGGGGTCGTGCTCATCGGCCCGCCGACGGCGGGCAAGTCGTCGGTCGGCGCGCTGCTCGCGCGCCGAGCTCGGCGTGCCGTTCGCCGACACCGACGCGCTCGTGGCCAGGGCGGCGCGCAAGCCGGTCGGCGACATCTTCGTGGACGACGGCGAGCTGGTCTTCCGCGAGCTTGAGCGGGGTGCCGTCGCGAGCGGCCTGGACGCGGTCAAGGCAGACGGCGGCGTCCTCGCGCTCGGCAGCGGCGCGGTGCTCGACCCGGACGTGCGCCGGATGCTCGCCGGCCAGGTGATCGTCTACCTGGAGACCGAGTTCGCGACCGTCGCCAAGCGCACCGGCATGGACCGGCCCCGGGTCGTGATCCCCGGCAACCCGCGCGGGCGGCTGCGCGCCATGCTCGAAGAGCGCCGCCCGGTCTACGCCGAGCTCGCGACGCTCACCGTGTCCACCGACGACCTGGCCCCCGAGGAGGTGGCCGCCGACCTGGCCAAGCGGCTGCGCGCATGAGCACGAAGGACACGCACCGTGGCCCGGATTCCGGTCGGCGGTGAGCAGCCGTATGAGGTGGTCGTCGGCACCGGGGTGCTGAGCGCGCTGCCCGGCCTGGTCGGCGAGCGGGCGGAGACGGTGGCCGTCATCCACGACGAGCGGCTGGCGGCGCTGGCCAAGTCGGCCTGCCGTGCCCTCGAAGACGCCGGGTACCGGGTGGCGGTGACCGGCGTGCCGTCCGGCGAGGCGGCCAAGGACGTCGCGGTGCTCGCGCGGCTGTGGTCCTGGCTGGCGGAAGCCAGGGTGACCAGGTCCGACTGCGTGGTCGGCATCGGCGGGGGAGCGGCGACCGACCTCGCCGGGTTCGCCGCCGCGACCTGGCTGCGCGGCGTGCCCGTCGTCCTGGTGCCGACGACGCTGCTCGGCATGGTCGACGCGGCGGTCGGCGGCAAGACCGCGATCGACATCGCGGCGGGCAAGAACCTGGTCGGCGCGTTCCACCCGCCCGCCGGGGTGCTCGCCGACCTGGCGACCCTGGAGACGCTGCCGCGCGCGACTACGTGGCCGGCCTCGCCGAGGTCATCAAGGCCGGGTTCATCGCCGACGGCGAGATCCTGCGCCTGGTCGCGGCGGACCCGCAGGGCGCGGCCCGGCCGCACGGCGCGCACACCCGCGAGCTGGTCGAGCGGTCGATCGCGGTCAAGGCGCGCGTGGTCGCGGCCGACCTGCGCGAGTCCGGGCAGCGGGAGATGCTCAACTACGGGCACACGCTCGGCCACGCCATCGAGAAGCTGGAGCGGTACACCTTCAGGCACGGCGACGCGGTCGCGATCGGCATGGTGTTCGCCGCCGAGGTGGCCCGGCTGGCCGGCCGGCTGACCGAGCAGGACGTCGCGCTGCACAAGGAGCTGCTCACCTCGGTCGGCCTGCCCGTGACCTACCGGCGCGACGCCTGGCCGGCGCTGCGCGCGACCATGTCCCTGGACAAGAAGGCCCGCGGCGCGCGGCTGCGGATGGTCGTCCTGGACGGCGTAGGCAACCCGGTCATCTACGACAGCCCGCCCGAGGACCTGCTCACCCGGGCGTACCAGGCGGTGGCGGCATGAGCGGCCGACCGGCGCGAACGGCCCGCCGGGTGCTCGTGCTCAACGGGCCGAACCTCGGCCGCCTCGGCAAGCGCGAGCCGTCCGTCTACGGAACCGCGACCTATGCCGATTTGTCCGACCTGTGCCAGCGGACCGGCAAGGAACTCGGCCTCGACGTCGACGTCAGGCAGACCGAGTACGAGGGCGAGCTCGTCACCTGGATCCACGAGGCCTGCGACAGCGCCACTGCCCGTGGTCCTCAACGCCGGCGCGCTCACCCACTACTCCTACGCCCTCATGGACGCGGTGAAGATGCGCACCGCGCCGCTCGTCGAGGTGCACATCTCCAACATCGCGGCCCGCGAGGGCTTCCGGCACGAGTCGGTGATCACCGGCGTCGCGACCGGGATCATCGCGGGCTTCGGCTTCCAGGTCCTACGTCCTCGCCCTGCGGGCCATCGCGGCCGAACTGGACGCGGGCAAGTGATCGTCCTCGTCGGGTTCATGGGCGCGGGCAAGACGACGGTCGGCCGCCTGCTCGCCGCGAAGCTCGGCGTCCCGTTCACCGACAGCGACCACGTCATCGAGGCCGCGGGCAGGCAAGCCGATCCGGCGGATCTTCGCCGACGACGGCGAGCCCGCCTTCCGCCAGCTGGAGCACGAGGTCATCGCGGACCTGCTGCGCGGCCCGGACACGGTGCTCGCCCTCGGCGGCGGCGCGGCCGCCCACGCGGGCACCCGCGCCGTCCTCGCCGCCGCGGCCGTCCCGGTCGTCTACCTCCGGGTCAGCTACGCCGAGGCGATGAGCCGCGTCGGCGGTGACCGGGGCCGCCCGATGCTGGCCCGCCCCGACGTGGCGCAGCTGCACGAGGACCGCGACCCGCTCTACGCGCCGGTGGCGACCCTGACCGTCGACGCCGGCGGCCGCTCCCCGGAAGAGATCGCCCTCGACATCCTCGCCCGCCTGGACCCAGCTGACGCGACAAGGCTAGCGCCAGGCTCGCTCAGCTCGAGCCGCTCCGGCTGGCCGGTCGCCTCGAGGACCGACATCCACAGGTCGCCGTTCGGGTCGACCTGGTTGCGGCTGCCGGTCGCGACGGGAATCGGGATGTGCACGAACCGCCCGTGCCAGCGGCCGACGACCATCGCCGTCCGCCCGGCCATCGCGGCGTGCACCGCGGCCTGCGCCAGCCGCAGGCAGTACACCGCGTCCCACCCGTTGGCGGGCACGCTGCGGATCGCGTACCCGGGGTCGACGTAGCGCAGGCTGAGCTCCTCCCCGGTCCGCGGCGAAGTCCGCGGTGATCCGCTGCCGCAGCAGCCCGCCGATGTCGGCGAGCCGCGCGTTGCCCGACGCGTCCACCGCGCCGTCGTACTCGAACAGGTCCTGCCCGGCCCCCTCGGCCACCACGACGACCGCGTGCCCCCGCCGCCGCACCCGGTCGCGCAGCAGGCGCAGGAACCCGCCGCCGTCGAGGAGGAACGGCACCTCGGGGATCAGCACGAAGTCCACGTCATGGCTGGCGAGCGCCGCGTAGCAGGCGATGAACCCGGAGTGCCTGCCCATCACCTTGACCAGCCCGACGCCGTGGGGCGTCGAGCTTGCCTCGGTCAGCGCGGACTTGATCGACTCGGTGGCCCGGGTGAACGCGGTCTGGAACCCGAAGCTCTGGTCGAGGTACGGGATGTCGTTGTCGATCGTCTTCGGCACCCCGATGACGGACAGCTCCAGCCCCGAGCCGCTCCGCCGTCGACGGCGATCTTCGCCGCCCCGCGCAGCGAGCCGTCACCGCCGATCACGAACAGGACCGAGATCCCCAGCCTGACCAGCGTCTCCACCATCAGCGACGGGTCCTGGTCGCCGCGCGAGGTGCCGAGGATGGTCCCGCCCCGGTTGTGGATGTCCGCGACCACGTCGCGGGACAGGCGCACCGGCGCGACATCCGGCGCCGGCCAGGCCGCGGAAGCCGTCGCGGAACCCGACCACGTCGGTGACGCCGTAGTTGTCGGCCAGCTCGAGGACCAGGCCGCGGATCACGTTGTTCAGCCCGGGGCACAGGCCGCCGCACGTCACGATCCCGGCCCGGGTCCGGGACGGGTCGAAGTAGATGTACTCGCGCGGGCCGCCAGGCTTCAAGCGAGGGCAGGTCCGCGACGCCGCACAGCCGCGCCTCGGCCCCGTCGAGCGTGTCGTCGAGCAGCACGCGGTCCGACTCGTGCACGTAGTGCGGTGAGCTCACCCGCCCCTGCACGAGCCTGGCCATCGGCGACAGGATCGCCGGCTCGCCGAGGCGCCGGACGCGCAGGTCGGCAGGCGTGATGGACAGCGGATCAGCGGTACTCACCATGTGCACTAGCTTGCCGTTCCCGTGTTACGCCGGTGGTCTCCCGGAATGGTCTAGACCACAGCATAAAGGTACCTGGTCGCAGGTGTCCGGGGCGCGCCCCGGGGATAGCCATCGCGCTACGGCCGGGTTAATGAATCCTGATGTCGCCGCTAGGTAAGATCCTTGCGGCTGAGGCGGATGGAAGTTCACCGGCACCGGTCACGGCAGCGATCGGCGAGGAGGCCAGCACATGCGCGTCGGGATGATGCTCAACTACTCGGGCGGGTTCACCGAGACGGTCAGCGAGCTCGCCGACTTCGAGCGGGCCGGCCTGCAGATCGTCTTCGTCCCCGAGGCGTACAGCTTCGACGCGGTCAGCCAGCTCGGCTTCATCGCGGCGCGGACGACCACCGTGGAGATCGCCTCCGGCATCCTCCCCATCTACTCCAGGACCCCGGCGCTGACCGCGATGACCGCGGCCGGGCTCGACTTCGTCTCCGGCGGCCGGTTCACGCTCGGCCTCGGCACCAGCGGCCCGCAGGTGATCGAGGGCTGGCACGGCGTGCCCTACGACGCCCCGGTGGGCCGCACCAGGGAGCTGATCGAGATCTGCCGGATGGTCTGGCGGCGCGAGCGCCTCGACTACCACGGGCAGGCACTACACGCTCCCGCTGCGACGGCGGCACCGGCCTCGGCAAGCCGCTCAAGCTGATCAACCACCCGGTCCGCGAGCGCATCCCGATCGTGATCGCCGCGCTCGGCCCGAAGAACGTCGCCCTCGCCGCCGAGCTCGCCGAAGGCTGGCAGCCCATCTTCTACTTCCCGGAGAAGGCGGGCCTCACCTGGGACGCGCCGCTCGCCGAGGGCAAGGCCAGGCGCGACCCGGCAGCTCGGCGACGCTCGACGTCATCGCCGCCGCGCCCGCTCGCCATCGGCGACGACGTCACGCACGCTGCGCGACCTCACCCGCCCGGTCTTCGCGCTCTACATCGGCGGCATGGGCGCGCGCGGCAAGAACTTCTACTACGACCTGGCCTGCCGCTTCGGCTACGAGGACGAGGCGAAGCGGATCCAGGACGCCTACCTGTCCGGCCGCAAGGACGAGGCCGCCGCCCTGGTGCCCGCCGAGCTGGTCGAGAAGACCTCGCTCATCGGCCCGCACGGCTACGTCAAGGAGCGCCTGGCGGCCTACCGGGAGGCCGGCGTCACCACGCTCAACGTCACCGCGCTGGCCCCGACCCACGAGCGCCGCGTCAGGGACATCGAGACGATCCGCGCCCTGGCCGGATAACAGCAATAGGCGCCCGCGCACGCGCGCCGCAGTAAACCTGCGCCACCGCGCCGCTGAACACAGCGTGCCTCGCGCGCCGTAGCGACGCGCCATAGCGCGCGATGGCATCCGTCGTCGCCAGCCAAGCGCCGTATCTCGCCAGATAACAGCAATGAAGAATTCAAAAGCCGTTATTCCGAACGAGTGCGTGCTCGCCCGCCGCGCCATCCTGCCGCATCGGCGGCCCAGCCAAAGGCGCATGATAACAGCAAGAAGCGCTTCCGCGCCTGCCGCCGCGCGCAACCTGGTCGCCGTTTGCCGGGTACGCAGGCGGCCTCAGGCCGACTCGGAAGATCGTCGGTCACGCAGCGACCGCCATGCGGGCGCTAACCGCCCGCGATGACTGCCGGACGCCCGATAACAGCAAGAAGCGCGCAGCGTCAAGCCGCGGCCAGGCCGGCCATTACGGCTTGCGGGCGACCCCGCCGTAGCAGGACACCTCGGCCGGGCTCGGCCGCGGCGCGTTCGAGTCCGGCCGCCACTCCGAGACGAGGACCACCCCGGGCGGCACGAGCTCGAGGCCGGAGAACGCGAGCGACGCGAACTCGTCCGCGTCCCGCGTGTTCATCGGCAGCCCCGCCTTGCGGTAGACGCGCTGCCCGCCGCCGACGCCCTTCCGGGTCGTGCTCGAGCGTCAGGTGCGACGCGGCCAGGTAGCGAACCGGGCGGCAGGGCGTCGAGCAGGGTCTTCAGCACCGCTTCGGCCTTGTCCTCCTCCCGCAGGAAGTGCAGCACCGCGACCAGCATCAGCGCGACCGGCTGGTCGAAGTCGAGCACCGACCGCACCACGGGCGAGGACAGGATGTCGAGCGGCGACCTCAGGTCGGCCTGGATGTAGGCGGTGCGCCCCTCCGGCGCGGAGGTGAGCAGCGCCCGGGCGTGCACGAGCACCATCGGGTCGTTGTCGACGTAGACCACCCGGCAGGACGGGTCGACCGCCTGCGCGATCTCGTGCACGTTCGCCGTGGTCGGCAGCCCGGAACCGATGTCGAGGAACTGCCTGATGCCCGCCTCGGCGGCCAGGTACCTGACGGCCCGGCCGAGGAACCGCCGGTTCTCCCGCAGCCCGATCCGCCCCGACGGCCAGTGCGCGAGCGCGGCGTCGGCGACCGCGCGGTCGGCGGCGAAGTGGTTCTTGCCGCCGATGTAGTAGTCGTACATCCGCGCCGGATGCGGCCGCGAGGTATCGATCTCGGCGACAGGGAGATCATCTGCCGTAAGGTCTGTCACGCTCCACCTCCCGGCTATGTCCCCCACTGGAATCCGGCCATCAGTCTAAGCCGGCCGTCTCCGCCAGTGTCCGTTAAAAACCGTTAATATTGTTGAACCGACAATGCGCTGCCGGACGCCGTCGCGACGGCCGCGCGACAACGGTCACGGCGATCACGGCTTGCGGGCGACCCCGCCGTAGCAGTTCACCTCGGCCGGCGTCGGGCGCGGCCCGTCGCCGTCCGGCCGCCACTCCGAGACGAGCACCACGCCGGGCGGCACCAGCTCAAGCCCGGCGAACGCCAGCCGGGCGAACTCGTCGGAGTCGCGCAGCTGCAGCGGCATCCCGGACGCCCGGTAGTACGCGCTGCGCCGCGGCCGCCTCGGTCGGGTCGTGCTCCCCGGTGACGTGCGAGGCGACCAGGTAGCTGCCCGGACGGCAGCGCGTCGAGCAGCGTCGCGAGGATCTCCGCGGGCTTGTACTCGTCCGTGGATGAAGTGCAGGACGGCGACGAGTCATCAGCGCGATCGGCTGGCTGAAGTCCAGCACGTCGCGCACGGCCGGCGACGCGAGGATGGCCTCGGGGTCCCGCAGGTCGGCGTGGATGTAGGCGGTACGGCCCTCGCGGCGACGAGGTGAGCAGCGCCCGGGCGTGCGCGAGCACCAGCGGGTCGTTGTCGGCGTACACCACGCGGGCCGACGGGCCACCGCCTGCGCCACCTCGTGCACGTTGTTCGTGGTGGGCAGCCCGGTGCCGATGTCGAGGAACTGCCTGATGCCGGCCTCGGCCGCCAGGTACCTGACGGCCCGGCCGAGGAACGCCCGGTTCTCGCGCGCCGCGACCGGCGTGGTCGGCGCGCTGGCGAGAACCGTCTGCGGCCGTCTCGCGGTCGGCGGCGAAGTGATTCTTCCCGCCGAGGAAGTAGTCGTACATCCGCGCCGGGTGCGGCCGCGAGGTGTCGATCTCCGGAGGTAGGTCCGACATGTCCGCCTTTCTTGTCCCAACACGGAATCGTACCGGCCCGCGCCTCCCGGACGCATCGGCCGCCCGGGCGCGACAATCCCCGGTCACCCGATGTCGCGGTTAGAGTCGGGGCATGCCGGAAATCCACGCCGCCCGCCGTCGCCGCGCCCAGGAGCTCGTCCGCGAGTCGGGAGCGGACGCCGCGCTCATCACCGCCAGGCCGAACGTCCGCTACCTCACCGGCCTGGCCAGCTCCAACGCCGCCCTGCTGCTCCCCGCCGAGGGCGACGGCGCGCTGCTGGCCACCGACTCCCGCTACACGGGCGCGGCGCGGCGCGACGCCGCCCGACCTCGACCTGGTCGAGGAGCGCTTCATCGAGGCGAAGCTGGCGACGGAGGCGTCCCGCCGGGGCATCAGGCGGCTCGCCTTCGAGGCGCACGAGATGACCGTCGAGCGGCACGGCGAGCTGGCGGCGACGGCGGACGGCGTAGCCACGCTCCCGTTCGGAAGAAAGATCGAGACTCTCCGCCTGGTCAAGGACGCGGAGGAGCTGGAGAAGCTCGAGGTCGCCTGCCGGCTGAGCGACGCGGCCCTGGCCGAGGTCCTGCCCCAGATCCGTCCCGGGATGTCCGAACGGATGCTGGCGACCCTCCTCGACCACACCATGGCCCTGCTCGGCGCCGACCGTCCCGCGTTCGACACCATCGTCGCGTCCGGCCCGAACGGCGCGATCCCGCACCACGCGCCGACCGGACCGGGAGCTGGCGCGCGGCGACCTGGTGACGATGGACTTCGGCGCGCTGCACGACGGCTACCACGCGGACATGACGCGGACGGTGGCGATCGGCTCGGTCGCCGACTGGCAGCGGGAGATCTACGACCTGGTCGCGCTCGCCCAGGAGGTCGGCATCGCGGTGCTCGAGGACGGCGTGGAGGCGGGCGCGGTCGACGCCGTGGCCCGCGACGTGATCGAGGCGGCGGGGCACGCCGCGCACTTCCAGCACGGCCTCGGGCACGGCGTCGGCCTGGAGATCCACGAGGCGCCGATGCTGGGGTACGGGAGAACGGGTAAACTGACGGACCGGGTTCCTGTCACCGTCGAGCCTGGTGTCTACCTGCCCGGAATGGGCGGCGTCCGGATCGAGGACGTACTGGTCGTGACGGCGGGCGACCGAGCCCGATTCCTGACTTCGACCACCAGGGAACTGCTGGTCCTGTAATTGGAGACGACGCGTGGCAAGCACCAATGACCTGAAGAACGGCATGACGCTGAACCTTGAGGGGCAGCTGTGGAATGTCGTGGAGTTCCAGCACGTCAAGCCGGGCAAGGGGCCGGCCTTCGTGCGCACCAAGCTGAAGAACGTGATGTCGGGGAAGGTCGTCGACAAGACGTTCAACGCCGGCATCAAGGTGGACGTCGCCAACGTCGACAAGCGCGAGATGCAGTACCTGTACCGCGAGGGCGACGACTTCGTGTTCATGGACCTGTCCGACTACGACCAGCCGCGCATCCCGGCGGCGGTGGTCGGCGACGCGGCGGACTACCTGCTCGAGGAGCAGACGGTGACGATCGCGTTCAACGACGGCACGCCGCTGTACGTGGACATGCCCGCCGCGGTCGAGCTGGTCATCGCGCAGACCGACCCGGGCCTGCAGGGCGACCGCTCGACCGGCGGCACCAAGCCGGCGACGCTGGAGACCGGCGCGACGATCCAGGTCCCGCTGTTCATCACCACCGGCGAGAAGGTCAAGGTCGACACCCGCTCCGGCGCCTACCTCGGCCGCGCGTAAATCGCCGGCTATCTGCCCGCTCGAGAGGAAGGAGCACATGGCCGCGCGTAGCAAGGCGCGCAAGCGGGCGCTCGACATCCTCTTCGAGGCCGAGCTGCGCGGCCTGCCCACGCTCGCAGCTGCTGAGCGAGCGCCAGTCGCTCGGCGACGTGCCGGTCCAGCCGTACGCGGCCGAGCTCGTCCGCGGCGTGGCGTCGCACAGCGAGCGCATCGACGAGCTGATCTCCTGGAACCTGGTCGACTGGACCCTGGAGCGGATGCCCGCCGTCGACAGGAACATCCTGCGGATCGGCGTCTACGAGCTGCTGTGGGCCGACGACGTGCCGGACGGCGTGGCGATCAGCGAGGCGGTCGCCCTGGCCCAGGACCTGTCCACGGACAACTCGCCGTCGTTCGTGAACGGCGTCCTCGCGCGCATCAAGGCGGAGAAGCCCACCCTCTCCCTCGACCCGGAGGCGTCCGCCTTCGCCGCCGCCGAGGACGAGGACGACGACGACGAGACGACACGGACCCGTACGCGGACGAGGACGAGCAGCCGGCCAGGACACGCGCACCTGGCAGCCGCACCCGCACCCGTAAACGCGTAGCGACGC
Source organism: uncultured Actinomycetota bacterium (assembly GCA_963735315.1). GTDB lineage: Bacteria > Actinomycetota > Actinomycetes > Streptosporangiales > Streptosporangiaceae > Trebonia. Next base: position 107,471 of record CAVTKQ010000001.1, on the reverse strand, counting down.
CCGGCATCTCGCGAGATGCCGGGCGGTCGCTTGCGTTACGGGCACGTTAGGCGGCGGTGAAGCGCAGCCGCAGGCCGAGGCGCCGGATGACGGCGAAGAACCACAGGACGCAGATGCCCGGCGCCGACCACCGTCAGCGCGACGGTCACCAGCGTCGACAGCAGCATGAAGAGCTTGAACGGCTCGGTGACCATCATGACCGCCATGCCGAGCGTGAGCACCAGGAACAGCCCCGCCCACAGCCAGGTCGCCCCCTGGAAGAAGCGGTGCAGCCCGGGGTGCGGCTGCTTGAGCGCCACCACCTCCGCGGCGAGCTGCGCGACCAGCGGCTTGCGGGTCGGCGCGGTGCGCGCGAACATGACGCACATCGCCAGGTTCCCGAGCGGGAACTGGAGCTGGAACATCCACAGGAAGCCGGTGCTGACCGCGACCGCGGTCTGCACGGTGAGCACGAGCGCGGAGATCGTCAGCAGCGAGGTGACCGACCCGGTGACGATCTTGCGCAGCGCGATCAGCAGCCAGACCACCGCCGTCCCCGCCAGCAGCCCGGCGTCCGGGCTGACCAGGTCGGTGACCACGACGTAGGTGCCGAAGGGAAGCCCGACAGACTCTGCCATGCTCCACGCCGACGTCCAGATCAGGCGCCGGGGGTGGGGGAGCTCGAGGTGTTCGGTGGCGGCTGGCATGCGGTTGAGCATACGTGGCCGGGATGCTTCACGTGGCGTCATTCGCTTACGGCGGCGTGTCGCTTTCGCCCGCTTAGCGAAACTGCCTGATGAGGTCTCCACGATCATTAGAACGGGACCTGGGCGTCCCGGGTTCACCCTCTCTTATCGACAATTGGTAATGTAACAAATACGTAAGGTAGCCAAGCGCTTGCCTCCCCGGGCCCGGAGCGCGGCTTGGCCCCGGCCTGGCTGTCACCACTACAGTGAGACTGCGCCTTCAGCCTGCGCCGTTCAACCTGGGGAGTGGTTAAGAGTGACCGCAGAGGTTCCCGCGAGAGCCGTGCCCGGCATGCGTGGGCCGGACACTGGCTTACGGACACCGGGCGTAAGCGCGACGGGTCGCGATCGTCGCTGGTCTGGGACGTGCTGGCGGAGGTCATCGCGGCGCGGGCCGCGCAGGTCGGGCCGGGCCGCCCTGGACATCGTCGACGTGGGCGCGGGCACCGGCGGGTTCGCGGTGAGCATCGCCAGCCTCGGCCACCGGGTGACCGTGGTGGACCCGAGCCCCGATGCCCTCGCCGCCGCGCGCTGGCGGGCCGCCGAGGCGGGCGTCACGCTCACCGAGGTCCAGGGAGAGGCCATCGACCTGCCTGCCCTGGTCGGCGAGCCTGGTGCCAGGCCGGTGCCAGTGCCGATCGGGCGCGGCGCGGACCTGGTGATCTGCCACAACGTGCTTGAGTACGTGGACTCGCCGTCCGCCGCGCTCGCGGCGATCGCCCGCGTGCTGCGGCCGGGCGGCACGGTCAGCGTGCTGGCCGCCAACACCGTCGCGGCGGTGCTGCAGCGGGCGCTCGCCGGGAAGTACGCCGAGGCGCGGGCCATGCTGCCCGGCCCCGTGTCGTCAAGTACCGCGCGCAGCCCGGGTCGCAGGCACGGTGCCGCCGAGCGCGGCGCCGGGCGCCGCGGCGGCGCGGCGGTTCACCCTGCCCGAGCTGACCGCGCTGATCGAAGGGCGCCGGGCTGCGGGCCGGCGACGCGCACGGCATCAGGATCTTCTCCAGCCTGCTGCCGGGCGCGGGCGCCGACCTGGCGGCCGCCGAGGCGCTGCGGGAGCTTGAGGAGGCCGCGGCCACCTGCCCGCCGCTGCGGGACATCGCCACCCGGCTGCACGTGCTCGGCCACCGGTCTGATCGGGCCTGATCGCAAAAACCGCGATCTTATCAGGCCCGGTCACCGAGCGTATCTCCCGGGGGGACGACCCCCGTACCCCCCGATGCGGGCCTGCGGCCCGCGTGCTAGTCCGGGATGCCGTAGCCTCGCGAACGCGGGCCTGGTCAGGCGTGGGAGGTGACTCTTGTCCGCCGATCGACGACGGGGCTGCCGCATCCTGCACGTGGACATGGACGCCTTCTACGCGAGCGTGGAACTGCGCGACCAGCCCGAGCCTGCGGGGCAAGCCCGTCGTGGTCGGCGGCCTCGGCGCCCGCGGCGTGGTCCTGTCGGCGACCTACGAGGCGCGGGCCTTCGGCGTCCGGAGCGCCATGCCCGTCGGCCGGGCGCGGCGGCTGTGCCCGCAGGCGGTCTTCCTCCCGCCGCGGCACCGGCTGTACGGCGCGGTGTCCAAGGAGGTCATGGCCATCTTCCGGGCCGTCACCCCGGAGGTGGAGCCGCTCTCGCTCGACGAGGCGTTCCTCGACGTGTCCGGGGCCCAGCGCAGGCTCGGCTCGCCCAGGGCCATCGCGGAGCTGATCAGGCGGCAGGTCCGCGAGCAGCAGTCCATCACCTGCTCGGTCGGGGTGGCGCCGGTCAAGTTCGTCGCGAAGATCGCCTCGGCGCGCTGCAAGCCGGACGGGCTCCTGGTGGTCCCGGGCAACGGGCTGCTCGACTTCCTGCACCCGCTCCCGGTGAGCGCGCTGTGGGGGGTCGGCGACCGGGCCGAGGAGGTCCTGACCAGGCTCGGCCTGCGGACGGTGGGTGACATCGCGCACGTGCCCGAGGCGACGCTGCAGGCGCGAGCTCGGCGTCGGCGGGAGCGCACCTGCACGCCCTCGCCTGGGGCAGGGACGAGCGGCCGGTCACCCCGAGGCGGGAGGAGAAGAGCGTCGGCGCCGAGGAGACGTTCCCCGACGGACGTCGATGACCCCGAAGTCATCAAGAAGGAGCTGCTGCGGCTGTCCGGCCGGACCGCGCAGGCGCTGCGCGCCGCCGGGTGCGTCGCGCGGACGGTGACCGTGAAGCTCCGGCTCGCCAGCTTCAAGACCATCACGCGATCGAGGACCCTCCGCGAGCCGACCGACGTGGCCAGGGAGATCTACACGGCCGCGTGCGCCCTCTACGAGGGCTCAGGGCTCGACGGCCGGGCCCGGCTGCGGCTCGTCGGCGTCCGCGCCACCGGGCTGCGCCCGGCCACGGGCGCCGCGCGGCAGCTGGCGTTCGGTGAGCGCCCGGCGGGCTGGCGGGAAGCGGAGCAGGCCGTGGACCGGATCGCCAGGCGGTTCGGGACCGACTCGGTGCGGCCGGCCGCACTCTTTGGAACTTCCCAAGAGCCTGCTCAGCCGGCTTCTCAAGAGAGCCAACCGGAGGCCCCTTCCAACCTGCGTGATCTGCCGCGTAATCTGGGAAATGAACCAGGTATCTAACGTGAGGTGAAAGTCACCCCACCCCCCGGGTTCCATGGGAGGCGTCGTGCCGCTCTCTGAGCATGAGCAGCGCCAGCTCGAGCAGATCGAGCAGGCGCTCTACAGGGAGGATCGGAGGCTAGCCCGGCTAGTTCGCTCCAGCGATCCCCGCGTGCATTACAAGCGTCGGGTGGCAGAGGCGCTGGTTGGGCTGGCCCTTGGCGCGGCCATGATCGCCGCTGGCATCGTCCTCGCGGTGATCGGCCTGGCGGTCGCCGGGTTCGTCGTCCTGCTGCTCTGCGGCATCTGGGCGCTGAACAGCTGGCGGCAGATGGCCACCGTCGCGCTGGGTGCCGCGCAGGCAGGGCCGGCGGGCAAGCGCCGCTCCCGCCGTTCGCGGCGCGCGAGATCGCCGCGCGGCACCTTCGGCGAGCGGCTTGACGAGCGCTGGCGCAGGCGGCAAGAGGGGGAGCGCTAAGCGCCGGGACGGCGCGCTTCGGCTCAGCCCAGGCAGGGCTCGCCCACGTAGGTCAGTCGCTCCCTGGTTCGATGACCGCCGCGGCCTCAGTCCAGGGACTGAGCCGCGCGCGCCTCGGCTCGCGCGAGCCTCCGGTACAGGTCGGCCGCCGACGCGATCGCGCCAAGCGCCGGGCCGAGCACGGAGGCCGGCAGCAGCCGTGCCCGCCAGCGGGCCCCGCGCGGCACCGCGGCGGCGATCGCCCGCCGCACGGCGGCGCTGTCGGCGCGCAGCCCGGACCCGTCGGTCGGCGCGGGCGCGTACCTGGCGCGCTCCTCGGCCATGGCGATGCGGCCGAGCGCGGCCCGCGCCGGGTCGGCGAGGCTCAAGCCCGGTGCCGGCCCTGGCCGCCACGGCGCGCGGCGACTCGCTCGGCAGGGAGCCGGCGCCGTAGTCCGTCAGGTCGTCCCGCAGTTCCTCCCAGGCCGCGTGCGCCCAGGCGACGTCCCTGGCCCGCACCCGGTCGGCCGCCGTGGCCCCGGGGCGCCCTGGCCGGCGCTGCCCCGGCCGCCAGCGCCGTCGCCTGATCACGCGCCGCGCGCACCAGGGAGCGAGCGCCGCGAGCACGATCAGGCCCGCCACGACCAGCCCGAATATCTCCCACGGGCTGACCGTGTCGGCGGTGGCCGCGGCTGAGCGCGCCGCCGACGGCGCCTGCCGGGGAACAGGCTCGCTGATGTTGGGCGAGACCGCCGCGCGCGCCCGTCGGCGACCGTGCTCGAGCCCGGTGTTCGGCGTGACTGCGTCGGGCCGCCCGCCGCCGACGGGTTGACCGGCGCGCAGCGTGTAGGCCGGCGTGCGTACGCGGTGCCCTGCCCGGTGGCGCCGGTCGGCGTCGGCTCGAACCGCAGCCAGCCGTAGCCCTGGAAGTACAGCTCCGGCCAGGCGTGCGCGTCGTGGGTGGTGACCAGCCAGGTGTCCGTCGCTGACCGGCGTCCCCGACGTGAACCCGTAGGCGACCCGCGAGGGGATGCCGAGCAGCCGGGCGAGCACCGCCATGGCGAAGGAGAACTGCTGGCAGTACCCCGTCTTGGTGACCTTGAGGAAGTTCGTCAGCCCGGCCGCGTTGAGCACGCGTCGGCGCGCTGCAGCGTGTAGCTGAACGTCCCGTCGGCCAGCCAGTCCTGCAGCGCGACGGCGTCGGCGAACTGGGTCTTCGCGCCCGCGGCGCGCACCACGGACGCGGCCAGGTCCCGCAGCGGGTCGTACGAGGACGGGCACCGACAGGTAATGCGCCGTGATAGTCGGCGGGCGGCGGCGGCGCGGCGTAGAGCAGCTGGGCCGGCGGTGACTCGGCGAGGCTGGTGACCGTGTACTTCAGCCCGCCGAGGGAGACGCTCGGGGTCGAACACCATGAGCGTGGACCTGTCCGCCCGCAGGGTCCCGCTCGCCGTGACGCTCGTCGCGCGGGTAGGGCACGGGCAGCGCGGCGAGCGTCGTCCTGCCCGACGTCGTCGGCGAGGGTGATCGTCGTGCTCTCCCTGGCCGCCCGACGCGGTGGTCGGTGAGGCCGGGCGGCGCGGGCAGCCGCGGGCTGACGGGGACCAGCGACTCGGGCTGGCTGAACAGCTGCCAGCCCGTGTCGGTGAGCCTGTCGAGCGTGTAGATCTGCAGGTAGTCGGGCTGAGGTGTCGGTCGTCGTGTAGGTGAGCACGGTCGACGGCTGTCGCGGCGTGCAGCTCCTGCGACAGCTGGGTGTTCGGGTCGGGGAACCCGACGCCGCCGGCGTGCCGGCAGCCCGCCGCCGCCGCCCGAGCCGCCGATTCCCGGCTGCCCGCCGCCGAACAGCCTGGTGATGTGCAGCCCGGGGATGAACAGCGGCAGGCACAGCGCGACCACGACCGAGGCGAACCCGACCCGCCGCCCGGCGGCCGCCAGGGTCCGCGTGTCCGGCTCGTCGTTGGCGGAGGGGTTCGGGTGCTCCCACTCGCGGATCCGGTCCCTGCCCTCGCTCGACAGCAGCGCCAGGTACCCGGCCACGCTGACGCAGAACGCGATCGTGGTGCCGAGGAAGCCGCGCGACACGCTGAGCGTGAACGGCTCGGTGAACAGCAGCAGCAGCGGCAGCCCGGCCAGCGCGGCGCTGCCGAGCCTGACCGCGATCAGGTCGGTGAGCAGGGCCGCGATCCCGATCCCGGCGGCGGCGAGCAGCACCATGCCGCGCAGTTCAGGGACCGGGGGAGCGTACTTCGACGCCTCGTTGAACCCCTGCCCGGCCACGTGCCACAGCGCCGCGAGCGACCCGGGCGTGGGCAGCAGGTGGTAAAGCGACCTCGCGTTCGCGAACGCGAAGTTGAGGTAGAGGAGCAGCGCCGCCGCGCCGAGCACCAGGACCACGGCGACCGGCAGCCGGCGCAGCCTGGTGGCCGTGCCCGCCAGCGCCACGACGATGACCGCACCCGCAGCCGGCCCAGAACCAGAGCACCCCGATGAAGACGGGGTACAGCGACACGGACGCGAGGATCACCGCGAACGCCGCGGCCGCCGTCCGCCGGTGGCTAGCCATGCGAAGCCTCCCCAGTCGAGGCCCCAGTCGGTGCCGTCGGCGACGTCGGCCGAGCCCCCGCGGCAGCGCCACGTGGACGGCGCCTCCGCGGCGGCGCTGCCCCGGTACAGCTCCTGCCACGCCGCGGCCAGCCGCGCGGCGTCAGGCACGACCGCGACCCGCCACCCGGCCCCCGCCAGGACCTGCGCGCTCGCCGTCACGTTGGCGGCCCCGCTCTCCGCGAGGAGCAGCGCCACGCCCGGCGCGGTGCCGCGCCGTGCCGCCGCGAGCTCCCGCGCCTGCGCCGGCGGGATGTCCCCGAGCACCGCGATGAGCTGCCCGCCGCCCGTGCCGAGCGCCTGCACGCCCACGTCAAGGGAAACGGCCCGCGACGGCCGCAGCACCGCGAGGGTGTCGAGCAGCGTGTCGCGGAACGTTCCCTGCCGCGGCACCTCACCCTCCGAGGTCACGAACCGCGCCTCGAACCCCTCGCCCGCCAGGTGCACCCCGATGGACGCCGCCGCCGTCACGGCGAGCTCGAACATCGACGTCGAGTACGAGGCGCGCCGCGTGTCGAGGAACAGCGACGCCGTGTTCCGCCAGTACTGCTCCTCGCGGCGGACCATCAGCTCGCCGTACCGCGCGGTGGACCGCCAGTGCACCCGCTGCAGGCTGTCCCCGGTGCGGTAGGCGCGCGGCGCGACGTCGTCCTCGCCGGACGCGGCGATGGACCGCCGCCCGTGCTCGCTGTCCCCGAGCCAGTACCCGCCGAGCGGCGGCCGGGCCAGCGGGATGATCCGCGGCGTGATCGTCAGCACCGACGTCGAGGTGAACGCCCGGGTGATCGACACGAGCCCGAACGAGTCGGCCACCCGCACCCGCAGCGGCCCGATCGTGTAACGGCCCCGGGTGTCGGACCCGAGCTGGTAGGTGTACGCGCGCGAGCCGCCCGCCCCGATCCCCTCGAAGATGAACCGGGGCCGCGACCCGAGCGCGTAGGGGACGGTGTCCTCGGCGAGCAGCAGCCCGGTGCGCAGCCGGGACACGTTGGTGAGCCGGATGGTCAGCGACGCGGCCTGCCCGGCGGGCAGCCGGGCCGGTGACACCGTCCGCACGCAGGACAGCCGGTACCTGGCCCGCCCGGCGCCGAACGCGGAAAGCACCGGCAGCGCGAGCAGCAGCGCCCCGATGCGGACCAGGTCGGGCTCGGGGATGAGCAGCCCGCAGACGATCGCCGCCGCCCCGGCCGCGACGAACGACCGGCCCCGCACCGTCAGCGCCCCGAGCAGCCCCCGCATGAGCTAAGCGCCCTCAGGGCCGCGGCAGCGGCGTCTGCTCGACGAGCCGGGCGACCACCTGGTCGGGCAGCTTCCGCTCGACGAGCGCCTCGGCGGTCGGCAGCAGCCGGTGCGCGAGCACCGGGCCGGCCAGGGCCTGGATGTCGTCGGGAATCACGTAGTCCCGCCCGTCGAGCGCCGCCCGCGCCCGCGACGCGCGCAGCAGGTGCAGCGCGGCCCGCGGCGACGCGCCGAGCCGCAGCTCCGGCGCGGTCCTGGTGGCCGCGCACAGCGCGATGATGTACTCCTTCACCTGGCCCGCGACGAGCACGCCGCGGACGGCCTCGATCAGCGTCCGCACGTCGAGCGCGGTGGCGACCGGCTTGAGCTGGTCGAGCGGCGACGACGACCCGTGCGTGTCGAGCATCTCGAGCTCGGCCGCCGCGGTCGGGTACCCGATCGAGATCCGGGCGGTGAACCGGTCGCGCTGCGCCTCGGGCAGCGGGTAGGTCCCCTCCATCTCGATGGGGTTCTGCGTCGCGATCACCATGAACGGCCGCTCGAGCTGGTAGGTGGTGCCGTCGACGGTGACGTGCCGCTCCTCCATGCACTCGAGCATCGCGGACTGGGTCTTGGGCGAGGCCCGGTTGATCTCGTCGCCGACGACGATGTTCGCGAACACCGGCCCCGGCTTGAACTCGAACTCGCGCCGCTCCTGGTTGTAGGCGCTGACCCCGGTGATGTCGCTCGGCAGCAGGTCGGGGGTGAACTGGATCCGCCGCACCGAGCCGTCGATGGACCGCGCGAGCGCCTTGGCGAGCATGGTCTTGCCCACGCCGGGCACGTCCTCGATGAGCAGGTGCCCCTCGGCGAGCAGGACGATCAGCGCGAGCCTGACCGCCTCGGCCTTCCCGTCGATGACCGACTCGATGGCCGTGCCGACCTGCCGCGCGGTGCCGACCAGTTCATCGAGCGCCCGTGCGCTGTTCGGCACACCGCTACCGCGCCCCGTGTCGAGTACCAAAAGCCCTCCTCGAAAAGGCCCGGCTTGCCCCGGGGTACGGGGTCATCCCCCCGGAAGACCACTGCGGCGCCGGAGACTGCGTCGTCGTCTATTGACAGTATGCGGTGCCGCCCTGAATGTGCCACGTCGCACGTCTGTCCCGCTCAGGAACCTATCCAATCGAACCCCGGAGAGCTCCCGTTTTCTCCCAGTACGCAAGCTTCGCCGCGCAATCCCAGAACGACGGGCTTCCTCTCAATACAGAATGAAATGCCAGGCCCGGAACGGATGCGGCTTCCCCTGGCCCGCGTACCCGTGCCCCCGCGGGCGTGCGGCAACCGGCGGGACAGCGCGCCCTAGCGCGCCGTCTTGCGCCCGTCGTGCCCCCGCGCCCGCGCGCCGTGCGCCTCGAGCGCCGCTGGCGGTGATCGCGACGGCAGCGAGGCCGTCTCTCCAGCCGCACGTGCGCACCTTCCGGCACTCCTGTCGCGGCATTCGCGCCGGTGGTGGGGGATGCGGCCGCGGCGCGCTCTGGCGCCGGTTTCTTCCCCCACTTTGCACCACCGCCTCTGACCTGCGGTTTTGTCGTGATGATCTTCGTGACAACGATGTTTGGACTGGTGTCGGTGGAGGAATGTGGAGTACAGTGGGGCGCGGTGGAGTGAGATAGCTATCGAAGCTCGGCTCGCTGGGGGGTGGAGGTGAGGACCGGATGTTTCTCGGCACTCACGCGCCCCGGCTTGACGAGAAGGGACGGCTGTTCCTGCCCGCCAAGTACCGTGACGAGCTCTCGGGGGGAGTCGTGATCACGAAGGGGCAGGAGCGCTGCCTGTACGTCTTCCCGCAGGAGGAGTTCGCGCGGATCACCGAGGCGCTGCGCACGGCGCCGGTGACCGCCAAGGCGGTGCGGGACTACAGCAGGGTCTTCTTCGCCAGCGCTTCCGACGAGGTACCTGACAAGCAGGGCCGGATCACCGTGCCCGCCGCGCTGCGCACGTACGCCGGCCTTGACCGGGACTGCGTGGTGATCGGGGCCAACACCCGGCTCGAGATCTGGGACGCGCAGGCATGGGAAACCTACCTGGCCGCCCAGGAGGACTCGTTCTCCGAAGCCGCTGAGGAGGTGCTACCAGGGATTCTCTGACTGGTCGCCGGGAGCCGCCCGGCTGACCACCGGCTGTCCGGCGGGTCTAGCAGCCGCACCCGGGCCATCAGGCTGGCGCCACTTCCCCGGTGCCAGACTGCAGGCCGTCACAGCGGGCGGCCCCCGGGCACCCGCTGTACCGCCCGGAGCGGACCCGCTGGCGGGCCGTGTCAGACGGCCGCCGCATCGGGCCCGCCCGCGCGGACGGAGAGGGTGGCACGGGACGACGGGGCCGCGACGGAGGCGCCGGATCCGCATCGGGCGACGGCGACTGGACCGCCGCCAAGGCGGCAGTCCAGCACGGCGGCCGGCGCAGCCCCGCGAGCAGAGCAGCAGTTGAGCAGTGCGAAGCGGAGGGGTCACATGGGCGAGCACGCCTATGCGCACGTGCCGGTGATGGCCGGCCGGATCACCGCCCTCCTGCTGCCCGCGCTCACCGGCCCCACGCCCGGCGGCCGCCCGCCGGTCCTCATCGACGCCACGCTCGGCCGCGGCGGGCCACGCGCGGGCCTTCCTCGACGCGGTTCCCGGGCTGCTGCTGATCGGGATCGACGCCGACGCGGCCGCGATCGAGGCCGGGCGCGCCCTCGCCGAGCGCTACCCGGGCCGGGTGACGGTCGCGCACGCGTTCTACGACCACATCGCCGAGATCGCCGCCGACGCCGGGCACCGCCGCGTCCAGGGGGTCCTGTTCGACCTCGGGGTTTCCTCCCCGCAGCTTGACGACGCCAGCCGCGGGTTCTCCTACTCCCAGGACGCGCCGCTCGACATGCGCATGGACCAGGACGCCGAGCTGACCGCCGCCCGGGTCGTCAACGAGTACCCGGTGCCCGAGCTGGCCCGGGTCCTGTTCGAGTACGGCGAGGAGAAGTTCGCCCGCCGCATCGCCGAGGCGATCGCCAGGGAACGGGCGCAGGAGCCGATCACGAGCACGCTCCGGCTGAGCGCCATCGTCAAGGACGCCATTCCCGCGGCCGCGCGGCGCACCGGGGGCAACCCCGCCAAGCGGACCTTCCAGGCGCTGCGCATCGAGGTGAACGACGAGCTCGGCGCGCTGCGCCGGGCGCTGCCCGCCGCGCTTGACCTGCTCGCGCCCGGCGGCCGGTTCGCGGCCCTGGCCTACCACTCCCTCGAGGACCGCCTGGTCAAGCGGGAGCTGACGGAGCGCACGGCGGACAAGACCCCGCCGGGCGTCCCGCTCCGCGCGGGCGACGTGCTCGCGGGCACGCCCCAGGTTCCGCCTGCTGACCAGGGGCGCGGAGCGCCCGGGCGACGAAGAGCTGGCCGTCAACCCGAGATCGGCGTCCGCCCGCCTGCGCGCGGCCGAGCGACTCAGGGAGGCCGCGTGATAACAGCAGCAGCACGAGGCGCGGGCGACACAGCGACGCGTGAGCGCGAGAGAGCACGCGAGGGCCAGCGAGTGCGGGGACGAGCGGAACACGAGTGACAGGAGCTGGCCGATGGCAAGGAGCGAGCGGCAGGACAGACGGCACCCGCGGCGGCGTCGGCACCATGACCCGGTCGGGCACGCGGCCGCGCCCGCAGCAGGCACCGGAGGGCGGCCCGGCCGCGCCGGACCCGCGCCGCGGCCGCCAGCCCCGGCCGGTTCCGCCGCAGCGGCCGGTGACCGACCAGCACGCGCCGGCCCGGCGCAGCGCCCGGACGCCAGCGCGCGCGCCGACGGCCGGCGCGGCCAGCGCGTCGCCGCCCCAGGCCGCCGCGGCGCAGGCGGCGCGGCCGCCCGCAGGCCGCGGCCGCCCCGGCCGGCCCGGGGGCGCGGCCGCGCGCCGGCGGCGCCGTGGCGGGTCCCGCCCGCCGAGCGCGTCACGGGCCCGCAGCCGGCCCGCACGACTGGCCCGCAGCCGGCCGTGCCGCAAGCGCAGCAGGCCGCCCGGCCCAGGCCGGGCAGGCCGCGCCGCGGTCCCAGCTGCGGCAGGCGGCCGCGGTCGCGGGCTCGCACCGGATGCCGTTCGTGCTGCTGCTGTGCGGCCTGCTCGGCGGCGCGCTCGTCTCGGCGCTCGTGATCAGCACCACGCTGGCCGAGGGCTCCTTCCAGATCAACAAGCTGCAGGACTCGACGAGCGCGCTCGCCCGGCAGCGCCAGACCCTGGAGGAAGCAGGTCGCGCAGGCGCAGTCGGCGCAGGTGATCGAGCAGCAGGCCAGCCAAGCTCGGCATGCGGCGCGCCCGGCGAGCTGCGGTTCGTCAACCTCAAGACCGGCAAGACGACCAATGACGGGCCCACCTGGATCGGGGCCGTCAACGCTCCGGGGTACGCCCCGTGACAGGGCGCGGGCCGGGCACGGGCGGTCCCGGGCGCGGCGGCAACCCGGGCAGCCCAGGCGGCCCGGGCGGCCCGGGCCGGGCCCGGGGCCGGCCCGGCCGGGTGACCGCCGGGCCGGCCGGCCGGGCCCGCGCCGGGCCCGGCGGCCAGGTGACCCGCGCCGGCCGGCCCGGCCCGCGTCCCGCCGGACCGCGCCACCGGGCCCGGCGCCCGCATCCCGCCGGACCGCTCCACCGGGCCGAGCGCCCGCATCCCGCCGGACCGCTCCTCCGGCCCGATTCCCCGCGTCCCGCCGGGCCAGGCCCGCCGGCTCCCGCGCCCCGAGGACCGGGTCACCGGCCCGGGCCCGCGCCTCCCGCAGAACGCCCGGGTGCCGCGCGGCGACCGCGCGGCCCGGCCCGACCCCGTTACCCGCCCGCCGCGCGGCCCGCGCGGCCGCCGCTGCGCGGCGGCCCGCCGCGGCGGTGCCCGCCGCCCGCCGCGCCCGCCGCGCTGGCTGACCATCCAGCGCGGCGAGCCGGGCCGCCGGGTCGGCATCACGCTGCTCGTGATCGCGATCGTGCTGACCCTGTTCGCCGGCCGCCTGGTGCAGCTCCAGGGCATGGAGTCCGGCTACTACAAGGCGGCCGGCCGCCACCGAGCAGGTGCGGGTCAACCCGCTGCCCGCGCTGCGCGGCACGATCTACGGCGCGAACGGGCAGCCGCTGGCGATGACCATCGAGACGTACACGGTCACCGCGGACCCGACGCTGATCACGGACGCCGACAAGCCGGCCGCGGCGCAGGAGCTCGCCGGCCCGCTCGGCCTGACCGCCGCGCAGGTGCTGAACCTGCTCCAGCACCCGTCGTCGCCGGCAGTACGTGGTGCTCGCCACGGGCGTGTCCACCACGAACGAGGCGCAAGATCGAGGCCTTGGCATCCCCGGCATCGCCATGACGCCCAGCTTCGTCCGCGCCTACCCCGACGGGAGCGCGACCGCCAACCTGGTCGGCTTCACCAACGTCAACCCGAAGACGGGCGTGATCACACGGGCAGACGGGCATCGAGGCGGAGTACAACAGCCTCCTCACCGGCACCACCGGCAGCGAGCAGGTGATGGTCGGCGCCGACGGCGTGCCGATCCCGCTGGCCGGCACGCCAGGACACGCCGGCCAAGGACGGCGCGTCCATCAAGCTGACGATCATCCCCGCGCTGCAGTTCGAGGCGCAGCAGGCGTGCCAGCAGGAGGTCGCCAAGACCAAGGCGGCAGAACTGCTCGGTCGTGGTCATGCAGCCGAAGACCGGCGCCATCCTCGCCATGGCCCAGTGGCCGACCTACGACCAGAACACGTTCACGAACGTGGACCAGACCACGGACATCCCCGTCCAGAACATGTTCGACCCGGGCTCCACCGCCAAGGTGATCACCGCCGCCGCCGCGTTCGAGCAGGGCGGCCAGACGCCGATGAGCACCTACAACATCCCGTACGTGATCTACCGGGGCGGGCAGGCCATCCACGACGCCGAGTGGTCGCCGGGCGAGCACTACACGATCGCCGGCATCATCGCGAACTCCTCCAACGTCGGCATGTCCCAGGTGGTCGGAGCACGTCTCCGAGCAGACGCAGTACGACTACCTGAGGGCGTTCGGGCTCGGCGAGCCGACCGGCCTCGGCCTGCCGAACGAGGAGCCGAGCGCCGCGTACGCGTCGACGGCCCTGCCGCCGCCGTCGCAGTGGGCGGGCGACGAGCGGTACACCCTGTCCTACGGCCAGGGCGTCTCGGTCAACGCCGTGCAGATGGCCAGCGTGTACGCGACGATCGCCAACGACGGGGTCCGGGTGCAGCCCACGCTCATCGCCGGCACGTACAACGCGGCGGGCCAGTACGTCCCGGCCAAGCCGTCGCCGTCGAAGAAGGTCATCCAGCCGAAGACGGCCAAGGAGCTGATCTCGATCCTGCAGCAGGTGCCGGCCGTGGACGACCAGGCCAACCAGCGCTGGGGCGACATCGCCGGCTACGCGATCGCGGCCAAGACCGGCACCGCGAGCGAGCCCGCGCTCGCCGGGCAGAAGCCCTGCCCGAAGAGCAACCCGCTCTGCATCCACGGGTCGAGCTACATCGGCATGGCGCCGGGCAACGGCCCGCAGGTCGTCGTCGCGGTGAACGTGCAGGACCCGAAGACCAAGACCGACTACTTCGGCGACGAGGTCGCGGGCCCGGTCTTCTACAGCGTGATGAACTTCGCGCTGCAGACCCTGCAGATCCAGCCGCAACCGGGACTTGTCGCACCGTATGTTCGGCTCAATGCGCGCTGATTTTGGATACCCTCTGGGCGTGATCCGTCCCGCCCGCCTCGCGCCGCGCCCGCTGTCCGGGCTCGCCGAGCTCCTTGGCGTGGGCAGAACAGAGAGCATCCAGCAGCGGGATCGGCATCCTCTCCGGCGTCACCCTCGACTCCCGCGCGGTGCGGCCGGGCGACCTGTACGCCGCGCTGCCCGGCGCGCGCACCCACGGCGCGGCCTACAGCGACCAGGCGGTGGCCGCGGGCGCGGTCGCGATCCTCACCGACCCCGACGGCCGCGACCGGGCGGCCCGCACCGGCGTCCCGGTCTTCGTGGTGTCCAACCCGCGCGAGCGCCTCGGCGACGTGTCCTGCTGGATCTACGGCGACCCGTCGCACCGGATGACGATGATCGGCGTGACCGGCACCAGCGGCAAGACCACGACCAGCTACCTGTGCGAGGCGGGGCTGCGCGCCGCCGGGCACACGACGGGCCTGGTCGGCGGGGTGGAGATCAAGATCGGCCCGGAGCTCGTCAGGGCGTCGCTGACCACGCCGGAGGCACCGGACCTGCAGGCGCTGCTCGCCGTCATGGCCGAGCGCGGGGTGACGGCGGCCGCGATGGAGGTCTCCAGCCACTCCCTGGCCCTCGGCCGGGTCGCGGGCACCCGCTACGACGTCGCCGTGTTCACCAACCTCTCCCAGGACCACCTGGACTTTCACGCCGGGTTCGAGGACTACTTCCGGGCCAAGGCGAAGCTGTTCACCCCGGCGTACTCGGCTGTCGGCGTGGTGAACGTGGCCGACCGGTACGGCCGCCGCCTCGTGACCGAGGCGACGGTGCCGGTCACCACGTTCTGCGCGGACGCGGCCTCCGGCGCCTACGCGCAGGCGGAGTGGCGCGCGGCCGACGTGCGCTGCGGCGCCGACGGGTCGACCTTCCGCGTCATCGGCCCCGGCGGCGTCGAGGCGGACGCGTCCGTCACGCTGCCCGGCCCGTTCAACGTCGCCAACGCCCTCGGCGCGATCGTGGCGCTCGTCGAGGCCGGCGTCGACCTGGCCGACGCGGTCGAGCGGCGTGGCCTCCTGCCCCGGCGTGCCCGGCCGCCTGCAGCGGGTGCCGCGCGCCTCCCGGGGGCGCCCGAGCCACGCGCGTCCCGGACGCGTTCGTCGACTACTCGCACAAGCCCGGCGCGGTCGAGGCGGTGCTCACCGCGCTTCGTCCGGTGACAAGCGGGGAACTGATCGTGGTACTTGGCTGCGGCGGGGACAGGGACCGCGGCAAGCGGCCGCTGATGGGCGCCGCCGCGGTCAGGCTCGCCGACGTGGCGATCTTCACCAGCGACAACCCGCGTTCCGAGGACCCGCTGGGGATCCTCGCCGAGATGCTGCACGGGGTGCTCGGGGTCCCGCAGGGGGAGCGGGCCCGGCTGATCATCGAGCCGGACCGGGCCGCGGCGATTGACCTCGCCGTCGCCATGGCCGGGAAGGGGGACGTGGTGCTCGTGGCGGGCAAGGGGCACGAGACCGGCCAGTACGTCGGGGGAGCCGTGCTGCCGTTCGACGACGCCGAGGTGACCGCCGCGGCCCTGGCCCGCCACGCCGGCCACGGTGGCACGTCATGATCCCGCTGACCGCTCGCGGAGATCGCCGCGATCACGGCGGCACCGTCACCGGGACCGCCGCGATCACCGACGGCCCCGTGGATCGACGGCCGCCGGAGTCGACGGTGGCCGACGCGTCGTGACCGGCCCGGTCGTGACCGACTCGCGGCAGGCGGTACCCGGCGCGCTGTTCGCCGCGCTGCCCGGCGAGCGCGTGGACGGCCACGACTACGCCGCCGCCGCCGCGCGCGGCGGCGCGGCCGCCATCCTCGCCGCCCGGCCGCTGCCCGAGGCCGGCGCGCCCGTCATCGTCGTCCCCGACGTCACCCTCGCCCTCGGCCTGCTCGCGCGGGCCGTCCTCGGCCGGCTCCCCGGCGCGACCGTCGTCGGCATCACCGGGTCGTCGGGCAAGACCTCCACCAAGGACCTCACCGCCCAGGTCGTCGAGCGCCTCGGCCCGACCGATCGCGCCCGAGGGCTCGCTCAACAACGAGATCGGCCTGCCGCTGACCGTGCTGCGCGCCGACGAGACGACGAGGTACCTGGTCCTTGAGATGTCCGCGCGCGGCATCGGGCACATCGCCTACCTCACCGGCATCGCGCCGCCGCGGATCGGCGCGGTGCT
This sequence comes from uncultured Actinomycetota bacterium, assembly GCA_963735315.1. Lineage (GTDB taxonomy): Bacteria > Actinomycetota > Actinomycetes > Streptosporangiales > Streptosporangiaceae > Trebonia. The sequence goes on along the minus strand of CAVTKQ010000001.1, from coordinate 90,982 downwards.
CAACGTCGGCCGCGCGCACGCGGGCGAGTTCGGCTCGATCGACGCGGTGGCCAAGGCCAAGGGCGAGCTCGTCGAGGCGCTGCCCGCCGGCGTCCGGCGGGCGGCGTGGCGGTGCTCAACGCCGACGACCCCAACGTCGCGGCGATGGCCGCCCGCACCCAGGCCCGCGTGGTCACCACGAGCGTGGAGCCCGGCCAGCGCGGAGTCGCGGGCCGACGCCGACGTGCGGGCGACCGGCCTCACCCTCGACGACCTCGGCCGTGCCTCGTTCACGCTGCACATGCGGGCGGGCAGCGCGCCGGTCACGCTGACGCTGCACGGCGCCCACCACGTGGCCAACGCGCTGGCCGCGGCGGCGGTGGCCGCCGAGCTCGGCATGGAGGTCCCGGCGATCGCGGACGCGCTGACCGCCGCGACCGCGCGCAGCAAGAAGCGGATGGAACTGCATGAGCGCCGCGGACGGGGTGCTCGTGGTGAACGACGCGTACAACGCCAACCCCGACTCGACGCGGGCCGCCATCGAGGCCCTGGCGCACCTCACGGGCAACGGCAGGCGCGGCTTCGCCGTGCTCGGCTACATGGCCGAGCTCGGCGACATCGCGACCGAGAGCCACGAGGAAGCGGGCAGGCTCGCCGCGCGGGCCGGCGCGGCGGTCATCGTCGCCGTCGGCGCCGACGCCGCCCCCGTGCTCGACGGGGCGCGCGCGACGGAAGGCTGGCAGGGCGAGGCGATCGCCGTGCCCGACCCGAAGGCCGCCGTGGAGGCGCTGCGAAACCGGTTGCGCCCCGGCGACGTCGTACTAGTGAAGGCATCGAAGGCCGCCGGCCTGTGGGAAGTCGCGGACGGCCTGCTCGCGGAGGATGACCAGTGAAGACGATCCTGCTCTCGGGCGCCATCTCGATGATCGTCGCGCTGCTCGGCACCCGGCCGACGATCACCGTGCTGCGCAAGCGCAAGCTCGGCCAGCAGATCAGGACCGGCGACCACGCGCCGGCCCACCTGAGCAAGAGCGGCACGCCGACCATGGGCGGCATCGTCATCATCATCGCCTCGCTGATCGGCTACGCGCTCGGGCACTGGTTCACCGGCGACCCGATGACCGCCTCCGGCGTCCTGGTGCTGTTCCTGATGACCGGCCTCGGCTTCGTCGGCTTCCTCGACGACTTCATCAAGCTGTTCATGCGCCGCAGCCTCGGCCTGCGCAGCGGGGCCAAGCTGCTCGGCCAGGCGCTCGTCGGCGTGATCTTCGCGGTCCTCGCGATCCACTTCCCCGACGGCTACGACCTGACCCCGGCGTCGACGCACATCTCGTTCCTCGCCGACTTCGGCGTCTCCGATCGGCACGATCCTGTTCGTGATCTGGGTGCTGCTCATGGTCACCGCCACCTCCAACGGGGTGAACCTCACCGACGGCCTCGACGGCCTCGCCTCCGGCGCGTCGATCCTCGTGCTGGCCGCCTACGTGATCATCGGGAACTGGCAGCTCCGCAACGACTGCACGACGGCGCTGGCCCCGAACTGCTACGACGTCCGCGACCCGCTCGACGCCGCGGTGGTCGCCGCCGTCGTGATGGGCGCCTGCTTCGGCTTCCTGTGGTGGAACGCGCCGCCCGCCAAGATCTTCATGGGCGACACCGGCTCCCTCGCCCTCGGCGGCGCCCTGGCCGGCCTGGCCATCGTCACCCGGACCGACCTGCTGCTGCTGCTGCTCGGCGGCCTGTTCGTGATCATCACGATGTCGGTGGTCATCCAGGTCGGCGTGTTCAAGGTGACCAAGTTCAAGACAGGCAAGCCGTACCGGGTGTTCAAGATGGCGCCGCTGCAGCATCACTTCGAGCAGGTCGGCTGGGCGGAGACGACGATCGTGGTCCGCTTCTGGCTGATCGCCGGCATGTTCGTCGCCCTGGGCCTTGGCATCTTCTACGTGGGCTGGTTCCCCAAGTACCGGTCCAGGGGCTCGTCGCCCGGATGGCCCTGACGCGGGATACTCCTGGCCCTGAGCGGCACTATGATCCCGCATCACGCTCGGGCGGCTCAGGCGCGGCCCTAGGGCGGCGGAGAGGTCGGCCAGCAGGTCCTCGACGGGCTCGATGCCGCACGACATGCGGATCAGCGTGTCCGGGGCCGTCTCCGCGGGCCAGCGGGCGCGGCGTTCCCAGGAGGACTCGACGCCGCCGAAGCTTGTCGCGGGCACGATCAGCCGCGCGGCGGCGACGACCGCGTCCGCGTCGGCGGCCGTCCCGGAGAGCTCGAACGACAGCAGCGGGCCGAAGCCGCGCGGCATCTGCTTCGCGCGCCGCGGCGGACGGCGACAGGCCCGGGTAGTGCACGGCGGTCACCCGCGGGTGGGCGGCGAGGAACGCGGCGACCGCGAGCGCGTTCGCAGACGCGCGCGAGATCCGCAGGTCAAGCGTCTTCAGGCCGCGCAGCACGAGCCAGCTCTCGAACGGGCCGGGGATCGCGCCGCCGTCGGTCCGCCAGGAGCAGCACCGCGTCGGCCAGGGCGGCGTCCCTGGTGACGACCGCGCCGCCGAGCACGTCCGAGTGCCCGGAGACCGACTTGGTCAGCGAGTACACCGACGCCGCCGCCCCGAAGTCGAGTGGCTTCTGCAGCAGCCCCGTCGCCACCGTGTTGTCCACGACGAACGGTGCCCCCGCCGACGCCGCCAGCCGCCGCGAGCGCCGTCAGGTCGGCGACGCGCAGCAGCGGGTTCGTCGGCGTCTCCGCCCACAGCACGGCGCGGCCCGTCGCGCAGCGCCGCGCGCCACCGCGTCGAGGTCGAGCAGGTCAACGGCCACGGCGCGGGCCCCGTGCGGCCGCAGCCGGCCGGCGAGCGCCCGCGTGTTGTAGTACCCGTCGGACGGGAACACGATCGTCTCCCGCCCGTCGGCCAGCGCCAGCATCAGCGCCATCGACGCCGCCTGCCCCGAGGCGAACGTCACCGCGCGGGCCCCGGCCCCTCCATGGCCGCGAGCGCCGACTCCACCGCCGCCCACCCCGGGTTCTCGTTCCGCCCGTACCCGGGCCCGCCGCCCGGCTCGCCCTGCGACACGTACACGCTGGTCGGCATCAGCGGCGGCCCGAGCGGCGCCCCCGCCGCCCGCTCGGTCCCCCCGTGCACCAGCCGCGACTCCACGGAAAAGTCAAAGTCAGATTCCACCCCCCCATTCTCCCGAACGACGTTCGCGGTCCCACCAGCCGCGTCCCGTGACCCCGTCGCCGGCGGCCTCCGCAGGCGGCGCCAGCGCAAGGGGCGGCCAGGTGCTGCGCCGGCCAGCCTCGGTCGCTGGCCCGGGAAATCCCGCAGTCATTAGCGCCTGTCAAGTCTCCGGCGCTCATGCGCTCAGCGACAGTTCCCAGACTTCGCACTGCCTCACAGCACCGACATGGCCTGGACCTCGCCACTGGCGCAGGCGGTGCGAAGCCGGCGTCCGGTTGTCATGCGGCGGTCCTGCCCGTCGCGGAGGCTGGATAACAGCAAGAAGCGCTTCGTGCCGGGGCGCGCGAGCGGTGCGCGCCAGGCACAATAGAGCCGTGCGGGTCGCGATACTCGGGCCACTTGAGGTCCATGACGACGACGGTGCCGTGATCGCCGTGGCGGGCGCGCGGCTCCGCGGCCTGATCGCCCGGCTGGCGCTGGCGGGCGGGCAGCCGGTGAGCACCGGCGCGCTCGCCGAGGCCGTCTGGGACTGCGCGCCGCCCGCCGACGTGGCGAACGCGCTGCAGACCCTGGTCTCGCGGGCCCGCCGGGCGCTTGGCGGCGCGGCGGCCGTGGAGCAGTCGGCGGCCGGCTACCGGCTGGCGGTCGCGCCCGACGACGTGGACGCGCTCCGCTTCGAGCGGCTCGTCGCCGAGGGGGCCGTGGCCGAGGCCCTGGCGCTGTGGCGCGGCCCGGCGCTCGCGGACGCCGGGGACTTCGCCGAGCCGTTCGCCCGCCGCCTTGAGGAGCTGCGGCTGGAGGCGACGGTCACCTTCCTCACCCGCGAGATCGACGCGGGCCGGGCCGCCGCCCGCGTCGGCGAGCTTGAGGCGCTGGTCGCGGAGCACCCGCTGCACGAGCAGCTCACCGGGCTGCTGATGCGGGCGCTGGCCGCCGCCGGGCGGCAGGCGGACGCGCTCGCCGCGTACGAGGCGCTGCGCGCCCGGCTCGCCGACGAGCTCGGCATCGACCCGGGCCCGCAGCTGCGGGCGGTGCACCTCGAGGTGCTGCGCGGCGAGGTCGCCGTCGGCGCCCGCGCCGCCGACCGGGCCCGCACGAACCTGCGCGCACAGCTCACCAGCTTCGTCGGCCGCCAGGACGAGGTGGCTCAGGCTGCGGCAAGACGCTGGAGAGCTACCGGCTCGTCACGCTGGTCGGTCCCGGCGGCGCGGGCAAGACCCGGCTCGCCGCCGAGGTCGCCGCCGGAGTGCGGGACGACCGCGACCGGCGGCGTGCCGGACGGGATCTGGCTGGCCGAGCTCGCGTCGGTCACCGACGCCGCCGACGTGCCGCAGGCGGTCCTCGGCTCGATCGGCCTGCGGGAATCGCGCCTGCTGCCCGACGGGACGCAGCGGATCACCAGCCGCGACGCGCGGACCCGGCTGCTCGAGGGCCTCGCCGACGCCCGCGCGCTGCTCGTCCTCGACAACTGCGAGCACCTCATCGACGCGTGCGCCCACCTGGCGGACGCGCTGCTCGCGCACAGCCCGCGGCTGCGGATCGTCGCGACGAGCAGGGAACCGCTCGGCATCACCGGGGAGTCGCTGTTCGTCGTCCCGCCGCTTGGCGAGGACCCCGCCGTGCGCCTGTTCGCCGACCGGGCGGCGGCGGTCAGCCCGGACTTCACGCTCGACGACGAGACGCGCCCGCTGGTCATCGACATCGTCCGGCGGCTCGACGGCCTGCCGCTGGCGATCGAGCTCGCCGCCGCCCGGCTGCGGACGCTGCCGCTGCGCCGAGATATCCCGGCGGCTGACCGACCGGTTCCGGCTGCTCACCGGCGGCAGCCGCACCGCGCTGCCGCGGCACCGCACGCTGCGCGCCGTCGTCGAGTGGAGCTGGGAGCTGCTGACCCCCGCCGAGCGGCTGCTCGCCGAGCGGTTCTCCGTCTTCCCGGCCGGGGCGACCCCCGCCTCGGTCGCCGCGGTGTGCGCGCGGCGGCGGACCTCGCCGCCGCCGAGGCCGACGAGCTGCTGTCGTCCCTGGTCGACAAGTCGCTGCTGCAGCCGCTCGCCGACGGGACGCGGCTGCGGATGCTTGAGACGATCCGCGAGTACGGCGCGGAGCAGCTGGCCGGGCGCGGCGAGGTCGGCGAGCTGCGGCGGCGGCACGCCGCGCACTACTCCGCCCTGATGCGCGAGGCGGCGCCCAAGCTGCTGACCCGCGACCAGCTGGGCTGGCTGGCGGTGCTGCGGGCCGACCGCGACAACATCGCTCGCCGCGCTGCGCTTCTGGTGCGACGCGGGCGAGGCCGGCGAACGCGCTCAGCCTGGCGGTGTCGCTCAGCCGTGATGGCGCTGCTGCTCGGCAACGACCCGGACATGGCGGAGTGGATCGGCGAGGCCCTCGCGGTGCCGGGGGAGGCGGACGCCGGGCCTGCGGGCCATCGCCGAGGCGCTGCACGTGGTGGCCAGCGTCATGGACCCGGCGGCGACAGGCGCCGGCGCAGGCGCGGCGGCGGCGCCTACCCCGGCCTGGTCGAGCGGCTTGACGCGCTTGACATCGAGAAGTACCCGATCGCCGGGCTGCTGCGCCCGGTGTACGCGATGTTCGTCAAGGACGAGCGACCGCCTGCGCGGCTACCTTGACCAGGCGCGCGCCGGCCAGGACGAGTGGCTGGTCGCGGCGACCTGGATGATGACCGCGAGCCTGGCGGAAAACGACGGGAACCTCGCGCGAGATGCGCGCCGCCGCCGCCGAGGCGGTGGAGCGGTTCCGCGTGCTCGGCGAACGCTGGGGCCTGTCCACCGCGCTGCGGACGGTCGGCAACATCGCGCTGCTCGACGGCGACCTGGACGGCGCCGATCGCCGCGTACGCCGAGGCCGGCCGCCTGCTCGGCGGAGATCGGGCACCGCGAGGACCATGTCCCAGGTCCAGCTCCGCCTCGCCGAGATCGCCGCCCGGCAGGGCGACCTGGCCAGGGCCCGTGAGCTGTCGGCGTCCGCCCGGTCGGCGGCGGAGTCGGACGGGTCGGCCGATCGACCGGGGCATCGCCGCCGCGTGGTGGGCGGGGTTCGAGGTCACGTGGGGAGACATCGACGCGGCGCGCCCGCTGCAGGAGGAGACGGAGCGGCTGCTCGCGCGGTTCAGCCCGGCCGCACCCGGTCCGCGAGTCACCTGGAGGCCATGGTGGCGACCACGGCGCGCTGATCGCCATCGCCGACGAAGAGGCCGGCGACCGCCCGCGAGCAGGCCGTTCGCGCCTACCGGGCGGCGATCGCCGCGCAGGACATGCCGCTGCTCGCGATGGCGTCGGGCGCGGTGGCCGAGCTCGCCTTCGCTGCTCGGCCAGCCCGAGCGGGCCGCCGAGCTGCTCGGCGCGCAGGACCGTGGTGCGCGGCGGCGACGACCCGACCGACCCGACGGCGGTGAAGCTGGCGCCGCTGCTGCGCGCCGCCCTCGGCGAGGACGGCTACGCCGCTGGCCTACCAGGCGGGCAAGGCGACTCAGCCGGGCCGAGGCGATCGAGTTCCTTGACCCGGCCGCGCTGGGCTGACCGGGGCCGCGGGGCGGCGCCCCCGCGAGCGATCAGGTCCGGCGGATGTAACCGCGCAGCGCCAGCGGGAAGAACACCACGAGCAGCCCGACGATCCACGCGAACGTCCAGCCGACCTGGGTGGCGACCGGGCCGCCGAGCATCAGCCCGCGCACCGCGCTGACCAGGTGCGACAGCGGGTTGACGTTCACGAACGCCTGCAGCCAGCCGGGCATCGTCGAGGCCGGCACGAACGCGTTGCTGCCGAACGACAGCGGGAAGATGAGCAGGAACATCACGCCCTGCACCGCGCCGGCGGTGCGCACCGTCATGCCGACCCACAGCGAGACCCACGCGAACGACAGCGCGAAGCAGATGGAGATGCCGAGCGCCGCCAGCAGCATCAGCGGGTTGGTGGTGATGCGGAAGCCGAGGATGTAGCCGAAGCCCACCATGATCACGCACAGCAGCAGGTACCGGAAGAAGTCGGCGAGCACCGCCCCCACCAGCGGCACCGAGCGGCCGATCGGCAGCGACCGGAAGCGGTCGAACACCCCCTTCGCGATGTCGGCGTTCATGTTCTGCCCGATCGAGATGCTGCTCATCGCGATCGTCTGGCCGATCAGGCCGGGCAGCAGGAACTGGAGGTAGTCGTGCTGCGAGCCGTGGCTGATCGCCCCGCCGAACACGTAGAGGAACAGCGCCAGGAAGATGATCGGCTGCAGCGTGACGTCAATGAGCTGCTCGGGGGTCCGGGTGAGCTTGATCAGGTTGCGCTTGCAGAGCACGAGCGCGTGCCGCAGCGAGAAACGTTTCTTCATACCAGTGCCTCCTGGTTGTCGTCGCGGGACCTGGTCCCGGTGAGGGTGAAGAAGACCTCGTCCAGGCTCGGCAGGTGCAGCGAGAACTCCTCGACCGCGATGCCGGCGGCGCGCAGCCGCGCCACCACGTCGGGCAGCACCTCGTCGCTGTCGACCCGGACGGTCACCGTGCCGCGCCCGTCGTCCTCCGGGGCCTGCCCGCTGATCCCGCGCAGCACCGCGACGCAGGTCGTCGTGCCGCGCCGGGTCGGCCGGGCGGACGGTCAGCCGCTGCCCGCCGACCACGCGCTTGAGCCCGTGCGGGGTGTCGTGCGCGATCACCCGCCCGTGGTCCATCACGGTGATCTCGTCGGCGAGCGCGTCGGCCTCCTCCAGGTACTGCGTGGTGAGCAGCACCGTCGAGCCGTCGCTGACGAGGCTGCGGACCACGTCCCACATGTCCTCGCGCTTGGCCGGGTCGAGGCCCGTGGTCGGCTCGTCAAGGAAGATCACCTGCGGCCTGCCGACGAGCGACGCGGCCAGGTCAAGGCGGCGCCGCATGCCGCCCGAGTAGTTCTTGGCCACCTTGCCCGCGGCCTCCGTCAGGTCGAACCACGCGAGCAGCTCGTCGGCGCGCTGCCGCGCGGCGCGCTTGGGCAGGTCAAGGAGCTGGCCGATCATGACCAGGTTCTGCATCCCGGTCAGGTCCTCGTCGACCGAGGCGAACTGGCCGGTCAGCCCGATGCCCTCGCGTACCTTGTCGGGCTGCTTGCGCACGTCGAACCCGTTGACGCGGGCGGTTCCCGCGTCGGCGCGCAGCAGCGTGGCGAGGATGCGGACGGCGGTGGTCTTGCCCGCGCCGTTCGGCCCGAGCACGGCGAGGACGCTGCCCCGGCGCGCCGCGAGGTCCACCCCGTCGAGTGCCTTCGTCTCACCGAAGAACTTAGTAAGCCCCGTGGCTTCAATCGCTAGCTCTGTCATGGCTACCGAGCGTGCCAGCGCCCGCTGACAGGAGCCGCACACGCCGCTGACACGGGGCTGTCTGCGCCTCCCCACGGGAGGACGCCGCAAAAACCGGCCGCCGCTTCGCCCGCCCGCGCTGTGGCTGAGGTTAAGGCCTTGTGGTTGCTGTGGCAGGCAGCGCACAGACCGCGCTGCCTTGCGCTGTGGCTGGGGTTGGGCCCGGTGGTTGCCGCAACTACCTGGCCCCGGTCTGCTGATAACAGCAAGAAGCGCGCAGCGCTCGGATTACCACCGCGACACGCGGCGGATGTTCCGGGCATGGGCAGGACCGGAACGCTGAAACTAGATGACATGTATGTCCGCGTGGGAAGCAGCCCGGTCCAGGACGCGCCTGAGACGGAGGACGACGAGACGCCGGCGGCCAGGCGGCGGCCGCCGTCCGGCGCGGTCCGTGGCGGCCTTGCGGTGGTCGGCGAGCAGGTGCGGGCGGCGCGCGCGCTGCTCGACCGGCCGCTCACGTCGTACTACCTGATCGCCGGGATCACCACGCTGCTGCTGTGCCTCGGCCTGGTGATGGTGCTGTCGACCGCGTCCGTGGCCGACCTGTCGCAGGGCGAGTCGCCCTACCGCGACTTCGAGGTGCAGCTCATCGGCATCGTGGTCGGCGTCCCGATCATGTGGGTCGCGGCGCGCTCGCCAGCCGCGGCTGTTCCGCGCGGCGGCGTACCCGCTGCTCGCGGTGTCGGCCATCGGGCTCTGCCTGATCGCTCATCCCCGGGGTCGGCGCAGTCGCAGAACGGCGCGACCCGGTGGATCGCCGCTCGGGCCGCTGACGTTCCAGCCGTCGGAGATGGCCAAGCTCGCGCTCGCGCGTCTGGGGCGCCGACCTCCTCGCCCGCAAGGAGAAGCTCGGCATGCTCACCGACTGGCGGCACATGCTCGTGCCGCTGCTGCCGGGCACCGGGGTGCTCGCGCTGCTGGTGATGGCCGGCGACGACCTCGGGACGACGTTCATCCTGCTGGTCATCTTCCTGGCGCTGCTGTGGTTCATCGGGACCCCCGGGCGGGTGTTCGCGGGCCTGCTGATCTTCATGGGGCTGGTCCTGCTGCTGCTCGCGGTGACGGAGAGCTACCGGCTCAAGCGGCTCACCGGGTTCTGGGACACGACGAACACGGACCCGACGGGCGTCAACCTGCAGGCCATCCAGGGCAAGTACGCGCTCGGCTCCGGCGGCATCTTCGGCGTGGGCCTCGGCGCGAGCCGGGAGAAGTGGGGCTGGCTGCCCGAGTCCACCAGCGACTTCATCTTCGCGATCATCGGCGAGGAACTCGGCCTGGTCGGCACGCTCTGCGTCACCGCCCTGTACGGCGGGCTGGCCTTCGCCGGCCTGCGGGTGGCGCGGCGCGCGCCCGACACGTTCAGCCGGCTGCTGGCCGCGGCGATCACCGTCTGGATCGTCGGCCAGGCCGTGGTGAACATCGGCGCGGTGATCGGCGTGCTCCCGATCACCGGCGTGCCGCTGCCCCTGGTGTCCCAGGGGCTGTCGTCGGTGCTGGTGACGATGGTCGGGCTCGGTATGCTCATGTCGTTCGCACGGCGGGAGCCAGGGGCGAGCCAGGCTTTGGCCGCAAGCGGCCCCTCCCCGGGGGCCGCGCTCTAAGCTGGCTAGGTCGAGGAGCCGGGACAGCCATAGCACAGACGACAGGGACGCGGATGACCAGGGACGGGAGACCGGCGGACTGAGGCGACCGGCGGACTGGACTGAGGAGCGGTGAAGTGGGCAGCTCGCCGCGACGAGCGAGGCGGGCCAGGCGCGGAGGAGCGAGGAGCGTAGCGATGAGGGTGGTGCTAGCTGGCGGGGGGTCAGCCGGTCATATCGAGCCTGCTCTTGCGCTCGCCGACGCGCTGCGGGAGGCGGACAGCGGCATCCAGGTGACCTGCCTCGGCACCCAGCGGGGCCTGGAGACCCGCCTGGTGCCGATGCGCGGCTACGAACTTGAGCTCATCCCGGCGGTGCCGTTGCCCCGCTCGGTGACGCCGCAGCTGCTGACCGTTCCCGGGCGGCTCGCCGGCGCGGTGCACGCCACGGGGAAGATCCTTGACCGGGTGCAGGCGGACGTGCTCGTCGGCTTCGGCGGCTACGTGGCCACGCCCGCCTACCTGGCGGCCAAGCGGCACAACGTCCCGATCGTGGTGCACGAGGCGAACCCGTCGGCCGGCATCGCCAACCGGCTCGGCGCGCACCTGACCACGTACGTGTTCACCGGGCACCCGGACACCAAGCTGCGCAACGCCAAGTACCTGGGGCTGCCGATCAGGCGGCAGATCGCCGACCTCGACCGGTTCGCGCTCGGCGACAAGGCGCGGGCGCACTTCGGGCTCCGGCCCGACCTGCCGGTGCTGCTCGTCTTCGGCGGCTCGCAGGGCGCCAAGTCGCTCAACCGGGCCCTGGCCGGCGCCGCTCGGCGCGATCAGGAGCGCCGGGGTGCAGATCCTGCACGTCACCGGCCCGAAGAACCTCGGCGAGGGCCAGGCGGCCGGACGGCCCGCTGTCCGCGGCCCCGGGCTGGCAGGCGCCGCGCAGGCCAGCGCGGTCCCGTACGTGGCCGTGCCCTACGTGGACCGGATGGACCTGGCCTACGCCGCCGCGGACTTCGCGCTCTGCCGCGCGGGCGCGATGACCTGCGCCGAGCTCACCGCCGTCGGGCTGCCCGCCGCCTACGTGCCGCTGCCCATCGGCAACGGCGAGCAGCGGCTCAACGCGCTGCCGATCGTGCAGCGCGGCGGCGGCCTGCTCGTCGAGGACGCGGAGCTGACCGCGGACTGGATCAAGACCTCGCTGCTGCCGGTGCTGACCAACATCGACCAGGTGGCCGGGATGTCCGAGGCCGCGGCCGCGATGGGCCGCAAGGACGCGGACCGCTGGCTGGCGAAGGCGGTCATCGACATCGTCGCCGCCGAGCAGGCCAGCCGGGCAGCCGCCGCGGCCGGCGGCGAGCCCGGCGCAGGCCGCCGCCGCGAGCCAGCCGCAGCCAGGCGCCGCCGCCGCGGCAGGCAGCCGCGCGCCGCAGGCACGCCGCCCGGGAGCCTGTTCACCCCGCGCAGCGCCAGGCAGTCATCGTCCGGGGGACACCCCAGCCCCAGCCCCCGGCGGCCAGCCCGCGTCCGGCGGGGGACGCCACCGGCACGCCCGCTGAACGGCCCGTCCGCCCCACGCAATCATGAACCCGCGTGACCGGTTAACGACATCGCTGACAGGTCACGCGAGCCGCTAGCACAGGAGGAAGCGCCATGGGCCTGGTGACGCCCACCGAGCCGGTGCCGCTCGACGAGCTCGGGCGGGTCCACTTCGTGGGCATCGGCGGCGCGGGCATGTCCGGGATCGCCCGCATCATGCTGGCCCGCGGCACCAAGGTGTCCGGCAGCGACTCCGGCGCGTCCGCGGCCCTGGACGAGCTGGCGGCGCTCGGCGCCCGGGTGCACGTCGGCCACGCGGCCGGCCAGGTCGGCGACGCGGACACGCTGGTCGTCTCGAGCGCGATCCGCGACAGCAACCCGGAGCTCGCCGAGGCCAGGCGGCGCGGCCTGCGGGTGCTGCACCGGGCGGCCGCGCTCGCGTCGCTGATGTTCGGCCGCCGGGTCATCGCGGTGACCGGGACCCACGGCAAGACGACCACCACGTCGATGATCACGACCGTGCTGCTCGAGACCGGGGCGGGGCCCGCCTACGCGATCGGCGGCGTGCTCGCCGCCACCGGCACGGGCGCCGCCGACGGCCCCGGCCGGGACTTCGTGGCGGAGGCGGACGAGAGCGACGGGTCGTTCCTCATGTACGCGCCCGACGTGGCGGTCGTCACCAACGTCGAGGCCGACCACCTGGACAACTACGGGACCGAGCAGGCCTACCGCGCGTCATTCGCGGACTTCCTCGCGCAGGATCACGCCGGGCGGGCTGCTCGTCACCTCCGCCGACGACCCGGGCACCAGGGACCTCGCCGTCCGGGCGCCGCGCGCTCGGGCTGCGGGTCGTCACGTTCGGCGAGTCAGCCGGACGCGGACTACCGGGTGGCGCACGTGACGACCCGCGGCATGGAGACGACGCTTTCCGGTCGACGGACGGCAGGCCGCACCCGTTCGGGAGAACGGATCTTGACCTCCGGCTTGGCGTGCCCGGCCAGCACAACGCGCTGAACGCGGCCGCCGCGTTCGCCGCCGCCGTCGAGCTCGGGATCGAGCCGGCGCGGGCGGCCGGGGCGCTCGCCAGCTACCGCGGCGCCGCGCGGCGGCTTGAGCCGAAGGGCGAGGCCGGCGGCGTCCGGGTGCTCGACACCTACGCCCACCACCCGACCGAGCTCGCCGCCGACCTGCGCGCCGCGCGCGAGATCATCGGCGGCGCGGCACGGCGCGGCAGCGGGCGGGTCATCGCCGTCTTCCAGCCGCACCTGTACAGCAGGACCCGGATCTTCGCCGCCGAGTTCGGCGCCGCGCTCGGGCTCGCGGACGAGGTCGTGGTGCTCGACGTCTACGCGGCGCGCGAGGACCCGGAGCCCGGGGTGACCGGCAGGCTCGTCGCCGACGCGGTGCCGGGCGGCGCCGGCGCAGCTACGTCGCGGACTTCGGCGACGTCCCCAAGGTCGTCGCCGCGCTCGCCGCGCCGGGAGACCTGGTGCTGACCATGGGCGCGGGCGACATCACCCGGATGGGCCCGCTCGTGCTCGCCGAGATCGCCGGCCGGCGCCGGAGCCCGGCGCGCCGGGAGCCGGCCGCCCATGAGCGACACGCCGCCCCGCCGCGTCCCCGGCCGACGCCGGCCGCGGGCGCGACCCGGCGGCCGGCACGCCGCGGCGGGCCGGGCCCGCTGCCCGCGGCGCCCCGGCGGCGGCGCACGGGCGGCCGCCGGGCGCCGGCAGCGGAGGGCGGCGGCCGCGGCGGCGCCGCGCGCGCGGCGGCGGCGGACCCGCTGGCGCGCGGCCTTCTTCGCGCTCGCCGGGCTCGCGATCGTGGCCGGGGTCGGCTGGGCGCTGCTCGGCAACCGGGTGCTCGTCGTCCGGTCGGTCACCGTCACCGGGACGCACCTGCTCGCCCCCGGGCAGGTGATCGCGGCCGCCGACGTCCCGCTCGGCACGCCGCTGCTGAGCGTCGACGCCGGGGCCGTGACGCGCCGGGTGGAGGCGATCAGCCAGGTGGCGTCCGCCACCGTGACGGAGGACTGGCCGGACCACCTGGTCATCGCGGTCACCGAGCGCGTCCCCGTCATGGCGGTCGCGGATGGCGGGCGGCGGCTACGACCTCGTGGACCCGACCGGGGTGATCGTGCGCTGGCGAAGACGCGGCCCGCCGCGCTCCCGCTGTTCGTGACCTCGCTGCCGGGCAGTGCGCTGCGCGGGCAACCCCGAGGTCACCGCCGCCGCCGGCGTGCTCGCCGAGCTGCAGCCCTGGCTGGCGCGGCAGGTCGCGGAGGTGACGGCGGCCGCGGTGACGGCCGGGGCCGAGCAGGTGACGCTCGGCCTGCGGGACGGCAAGACGGTTCAGTGGGGCGAGCACGGACAACGCCGCGCAGAAGAACCGCGAACTCTCCATCCTGCTGCCCGGCGCAGGTGCGCGACATCGACGTCAGCGCCCCGGGCACCGTCGTCACCAAGTGACCGCGGGTCCCGGTCAGGCCGGGCGGACGCGTGCCGGCGCATGCCGACAGCGGATTTCGCTGATGTGGGCCGCAACACGCGGGCATGGGCCGCGTGGCTAGTTGACCACGCTGCCTGACCACCCTACTGTCCCTATCAATCGTTAGGAAGATAAAACTCTAAATCTCAACCTGAAGGTGAAACCTGACGGCCGCCGAGTTGCGGTTCCGCAATTACGGTGTTGGCGGCAGGCGGTCACCAATGGCCGCGAATTCCGTAGGCTTAGCAACGGGGCGAGCGCGGGCAGTCCACCCAGATGGCTAGGGTGCGGCGGCCGGGGCAGGCGGCCAGCGGCGGCAACCAGTGTCGGCGGTCGTGCCGGCCGCTCGTGCGGGCGGCCAGCGTGGCCGGTCAGGCGGCAGCCAGCAGGGCCGGCGCCAGGGCGCGCCGCGCGAGCGGGAACCGCGAGCGCGACCGCCAGGGCAAGGTAGCAAGCGAGCGGAAAGGTACCCTCCTCGTGGCAGCACCGCAGAACTATCTGGCGGTCATCAAGGTCGTCGGAATCGGCGGGGGCGGCGTTAACGCCGTCAATCGCATGATCGAAGAGGGACTCAAGGGCGTCGAGTTCATCGCGATTAACACCGACGCGCAGGCCTTGCTGATGAGCGACGCCGACGTCAAGCTCGACGTCGGCAGGGAACTGACCCGCGGGCTCGGCGCCGGGGCGAACCCGGACGTCGGCGCGCAGGGCCGCCGAGGACCACCGCGAGGAGATCGAGGAGGTGCTCAAGGGCGCCGACATGGTCTTCGTCACCGCGGGCGAGGGCGGCGGCACCGGCACCGGCGGCGCGCCCGTGGTCGCGAACGTCGCCCGCTCGCTCGGCGCGCTGACGATCGGCGTGGTGACCCGCCCGTTCGGCTTCGAGGGCAAGCGCCGTGCCGTCCAGGCGGAGACCGGGATCGAGCGGCTGCGCGCCGAGGTCGACACGCTGATCGTCATCCCGAACGACCGCCTGCTGTCCATCTCCGACCGGCACGTCTCCGTCCTCGACGCGTTCAAGGCGGCCGACCAGGTGCTGCTTTCCGGTGTCCAGGGCATCACCGACCTGATCACCACGCCCGGCCTGATCAACCTCGACTTCGCGGACGTGAAGTCCGTCATGTCCGGCGCCGGGTCCGCGCTCATGGGCATCGGCTCCTCGCGCGGCGACGACCGGGCGGTGGCCGCCGCGGAGATGGCGATCTCCTCGCCGCTCCTTGAGGCGTCCATCGACGGCGCGCACGGCGTGCTGCTGTCCATCCAGGGCGGCTCCGACCTCGGGCTGTTCGAGATCAACGAGGCGGCGCAGCTCGTCGCCAACTCCGCGGCGGTCGACGCGAACATCATCTTCGGCGCGGTGATCGACGACGCGCTCGGCGACGAGGTGCGGGTGACGGTGATCGCGGCCGGGTTCGACGAGCAGCGCGGCCGGGCCGGCCGGCCGCCGTGACGGCCGTCCCGGCCGCCGGCGGCCGTCCCCGGCCGTCGCAGCCGCCGCGTCGGGCGGCGGCAACGGCGCCGGCGCGCCGCAACGGCGCAGGCGCGCGCGAACGGCGGCCGCCGCGAACGGCGGCGCCGGCGCGGCCGGCCGCCTGCGGCCGGCGCGCCCGCCGCGGCCGCCTGGGCGGGGAACGGCGCCCGCGCCGCCGAGCACGGCAGGCCGCCGAGCCGCCAGCGCGGCGCCGAGCCGCGGCAGGCGCCGGCGCACGGCGGCGCGAGCCGCCGCGGGCCGTCCGGCACGTGGTCCGCGCCGTCGCTGCCTCCGCGCCGGCGGCGCGCCCGAGCGGCTCCGGGTACGCGGCGGGCGCCGGCGACGCGCCCGCCGCCGCGCGCCAGGCTCCGGCGAGCGCGGCCAGCCGGGCCACGCGGGTCAGGCCGGCGCCGCGGACCCGATCGCGGAGGTGCCCGCTCAGCCCGCGTCCGACGGCCCCTCCGGCTACGTGCCGGCGCCGGTCTCGTTCGTGTCCGACGATGACGACGAGTACGGGCCAAGCCCGGCTACGGCGGCTACGACCGGGACCGCGGCGGTGACGCCGCGCCGGGCGGCGCCGCGCCGGGCTGGAAGGACTCCGGGCGCGCGGGCAAGCAGGACAAGGTCTTCGACGTGACCGCCGGGCCGCCGCCGCCCCGTGGTCTTCGAAGAGGAAGACGACCTGGACGTCCCCGACTTCCTCAAGTGAGCGCGAGCCGTCGCGGCGCGCAGCGAGCTGGCGCGCAACCTCGCGGCCATCAGGCAGCCGGATCGCCGCGGCGTGCGCGGCGGCGGGGCGGGATCCCGCCGAGATCACGCTCATCGCGGTCACCAAGACGTATCCCGCCTCCGACGTGCTGGCCCTGGCCGGCCTGGGCCTGACCGACTTCGGCGAGAACCGCGACCAGGAGGCGGCGCCCAAGGCCGCCGCGGTCGCCGCCGCCGGGCAGCCGGTCACCTGGCACTTCGTCGGGCAGCTGCAGACCAACAAGGCGCACAGCGTGGCCGGGTACGCCGACGTCGTGCACTCGGTGGACCGGGTCCGCCTGGTGCGGCGCGCTCGGCGCGGCGGCCCGCGCCGGCGCGGCCGCGAGCCTGACCTGCCTGGTCCAGGTCAGCCTCGACCGCGACACCGGCCGGACGCGCGTCACCGGGCGCGCGGCGCAGGCGCGCGGCGGCGTGCCGCCCGCCATGCTCGCCGAGGTCGCGGAGGCGATCGAGGCCGAGCGAGGGCTCGCGCTCGGCGGGCTGATGGCGGTGGCGCCGCTCGGCGCGGACCCGCGGGCCGCGTTCGCGCCGCTGCGCCGGCTGTCCGGCGCGCATCCGCGTCGGTCAACCCGTCGGCCACCGTCGTCTCGGCGGGCATGAGCGGCGATCTGGAGGCCGCGATCGAGTGCGGCGCGACACACCTGAGAATTGGTACGGCGTTGCTCGGCGATAGAAGGCCCCCGGTCCTGTAATGTCCGTCGCGTAAGGCAGTTGAAAGCTGTTCGGTACGCGGCGACGCGTTGCTGTGGCACGACGGAGGACTGAAGGATGGCCAGCGCGATGCGCAAGATGGCGGTCTACCTTGGCCTCGTGGAGGACGATCGCCGGTATCAGGATAGTTACGACGCGTACGACGAGTACGACGAGTACGACGAGCCGGCGGACGCGGTGGAGGCCGCGCCGGTCCGCGCCGATTACGGCGGCTACGTGACCGAGCAGCCGGTTGAGCCCGTTCCGCCGCGGCAGGTTGAGCTCGCCCGGATCACGACACTCCATCCGCGCACTTACAATGAAGCACGGACCATCGGTGAGCACTTCCGCGAAGGCACCCCGGTGATCATGAACCTGACCGAGATGGTCGACAGCGACGCACGGCGGCTTGTCGACTTCGCGGCGGGACTGATCTTCGGCCTGCGCGGGTCCATCGATAAGGTGACGAACAAGGTCTTCCTGCTCTCCCCGGCGAACGTCGAGGTGACCGCGGAGGACAAGGCGCGCATCGCCGAGCGTGGCTTCTTCAACCAGAGCTAGCGGTGCGCGCGGTGAGACGACTGCGCGCGGCTGCGGTGAGTGGCCCGGGACGGGTGATGTGATGCAGATCCTAAAGGTCGTCCTTACCTACGTGCTTGAGCTGTACCTCGTGGTGCTCATCGGGTGCATGATCCTCAGCTGGATCAACGTGTTCGTGCGCCCGTGGTACCCGCCGCGGCGTGGTCAAAGCTGGTGGCGCTGAGACGATCTTCACGCTGACCGATCCGCCACTGAAATTCCTACGTCGCTACATTCCGCCCCTTCGGCTCGGTACAGTATCCATGGACCTCAGCTTCATGGTCCTGTTCATCGTGGTACTGATTTTGCTGCAGGTGGCTGTGCCGCGACTTTGAACCATGTACGGTGCTGATCAGGTACGGTGCTGAGGAACAACGGTGCTTCAGGAAACACGGTGCTAAGGAACACAGCCAAGCGCGCCGAGGAGACAAGATGCCGCTGACGCCCGCGGATGTGCGGAACAAGCAGTTCAGTACGACCAGGCTCAGGCCCGGCTACGACGAGGAAGAGGTTGACGCCTTCCTCGACGAGGTTGAGGCTGAGCTTGACCGGTTGATCCAGGAGAACGAAGAGCTCCGGGCCAAGCTGGCCGAGGTCCTGCGCGGCGGGGGGAAGCCAGCCATGGCGCTGAGCTCGCCGCTGTCGGACCCGAGGCCGGACACGATGGCGCCAGAGCCGCCCACCATGGAGCAGCCGATGCGTCGCCCCGAGCCCATGATGATGGACCGGCCCTACCACGCCGAGGACAACATGGACACGGCGGCCCGCGTGCTCTCGCTTGCCCAGCAGACCGCCGACCAGGCGATCGCCGACGCCCGCCGCGAGGCGGACGAGACGCTCGGCCGGGCACGCCGCGAGGCCGACGAGGTGCTCACCAAGGCCCGCCGTCAGGCGGAGCAGATCACTGGTGACGCCAGGGCCCGCGCCGAGTCCCTGGAGCGGGACGCCCAGGAGCGGCACCGCCAGGCGATGGGCTCGCTGGTCACCCAGCGCGAGGAACTTGAGCGCCGGGTCGACGACCTGCGCGCGTTCGAGCGCGAGTACCGCAGCAGGCTCAAGGCGTACCTGGAGGGTCAGCTCCGCGACCTTGAGGCCGGCGTCACCGACAGCGGCACGTTCCCGGCGATGCCACCGGCGGCGCAGCCAACTCCGCCGCAGCTCCCGGTCGGCCTTGGCCAGTCCGCGCTGCGCAGCGGCGCGACGGGCCCGGCGCCCACGGCGGCTCAGTACGCGGTCCCCGAGCACGTCGGCGGCTTCCGCCCAGACGGCCGCTAATCGCGCGGTAGGCAGCATTCCGGCGCGCCCGGACACGAGGAGATAACAGGTGATCCGGTTCAGCGCCGCGCTGGTCGCGGTCGCCATCGGGGTGCTGATTGGTGGCATCGCCACCAGCAAGCTGCTGCTCGTCTACATCGCGATCGTGGTGAGCGCCGTCGCGCTGGTGGCGCTCGCCATCGGGGTGGTGCTCAAGCGCGAGGAGCTTTTCGGGGAGGGACAGGGACTCGTGCCCGCTGGCGCGGGCGCCAGCCCCGTGCTGTCGGCCCGCGCCGGTGAAAGCGCAGGGAGCCGAGACAAGGTCCCGGCGAGCGCGCACGTGGCACCGCCGCCCCCGTTCCAGGGGGCGGCGGCGGGCTACGGCGCCGCCTTCGGCGGGACCGCCGCGGCGGCGGCGCCGCCGGCGGCTGCGGACCCTGCCGCGGCCCGCACGGCAGCGGCCGGGCAGGGACGGTCAGCGGACCCGGTGCCGCCGTGGGAGACCCGGCGGCGCGCGAGCCGTGGTCGTCGTCGGCCCCTGACTGGATGCCTGCCGGGCAGGACCAGCGGGCCGCCAGTCGGCAGGCGGCGCCGGCGGCCGTGCGCCGTCCGCGTGGCAGGACACGGCACCGGCAGGGACGCCTGGCGAGCGGGCCGACGGCTGGGGCGTTCCCAGCGCCGATGCCCAGGCCGCCGCGGCCGCGCCCCGGTCGTGGGCCGCGCCGTCGCCGCCCTCCGCTCGCCCGACGCGCCGGCCGTCAGCAGCCGGGCGCCGGGTCGCGGGCGACCCCGCCGAGCTGGTTCGACCGGCTGGGCAGCCAGCCGGCGCCGACCGCCGCCGCGCACGTCAGCGCCGCCTCCGGACCGGCGGCGGCTGGTCCTGGCCGGCGACGCCGCGACGCCGACGGCACGCCCCGGCGGCCCGGCTGCCGGTAGCACGGCCTGCCGGTCACGACGCCGGCGCAGGCGACGAGGACGACGACTGGCCGACCCGCTACTCCTGGCTCGACGACGACACGGACGAGAGCGCCGAGGCGAGGCGAGACGAGGCCGCGACGGCCCGGCGACCGGACCGGCACGACGCCGAGGCCGGCGAAGCCCGGCGCCCGAGGCCGCCGCGCCGACGCGCGCGCGCCCGCCGCCGCCGACGCCGACGCCGGCCGCAGGACGGCGCGCCCGGCATGCCAGGCCGCCGCCAGACCCGTCCGCCAGGCGAAACCGCCGACACGGCGACCCTGGCCGCAGGAACCGCGCGGCGCCGCGGAACCGGCGACATCGAGGGCGCGGCCGGCGCCGCGGAAGCCGACGCCGACGTCATCGCTGGCCCGCAGCCCCGGCGACTCCGACGGGCCGAGCCCGGCCAGCGACCCCGCCGCGGCGACGGGCCCCGTCGAGCCGGCGAGCCCGGCGCGGAAGGCGCGGGCGACGCCGCGGCGCAGCGAAGCCGGGACGAGCCGCCGGCCGCGGCGGACGAGCCCGCCGCACCGGGGCCGCCCTGGTGGCCGTGGTCCGTGGCGTGCCCAGGTACCACGAGGCCGACTGCGTCCTCATCCGCTTCATGCCCGAGGGCGACGTCCAGAAGCTGACGGTCCCGCAGGCCAAGGAAGACGGGCTGCACTCCCTGCGCGGCCTGCCAGCCCGAGGGATAACAGCAACAAGCGCCGGAGGCGCTCTAGCGCCCGCTCCGTGCGTGGCCTGCCACGCATGGCTGGCCAGCGCCCGATCCGCTGAAGCCCGCCGCGCCGTCAGGCAGCAGCCACGGCCAGCCAGAAGCGCAGCCCCAGGTCGGCGTCGGCGTGCTCGTGCCATGGCCCGGCCGACGCCCGTCGCCGCCCGCGCCAGCCGCCGCCAGCCGCCGCCCGCGCCGCCGCCCGCGGGCCCGTCGCCCGGCCCGAAGGACACCGCGAGCACCTCGCCCGCGATCATCGGCGCCGTGCTCGGCGAGCGCCGCCGCCAGGCCGGCGTCCGCCGTCGCCCAGCGCACCACGATCCGGTCGCTGACATCGAGCCCGGAGGCCTTCCGCGCCTCCTGGATCAGCCGGACGACCTCACGCGCGTAGCCCTCGGAGCGCAGCGCGTCGGACACGGTCAGGTCGAGCGCGACGGTCTCGCCGCCGCGCGGAGGCCACGCCCCAGCCCTCGAGCGGCGTCTGCGTCACGACGAGGTCCGCGGCGGACAGCGTCACCGGTCCCACCGACGGGACCTCCACGGTCGCCGACCCGCCCGGGGCGGCCACGGCGTGCGCCAGGGCCGCGGGGTCGGCCGCCCGGATCACGGCCGCGACCGCCTGGGTCGCCGGGCCCGAACCGGCGCCCCAGGGAGCGGAACTCCGGCTTGACCGTGTAGGTGACGAGTTCGCCGCCGGCCGCGTCGAGCGATTCGAGCGAGTGCACGTTCAGCTCGGACGCCACCAGATCGCGCAGCTCAGCGGGCAGCGCGGCGAACCCGGCGCGCCCCGACGAGCGCGCGGGACAGCGGCTGCCTCGTCCGCACCGCGGCCGCCGACCGCGCCGACCGGCCAAGCTCGACGATCCGCCGGGCGAGCGCCATCTGCGCCGACAGGGACGGGTCGATCAGCGCCTGGTCGAACGACGGCCACGACGCGAGGTGCACCGACTCCGGCGCGCCGGCGGGCCGCAGCACGCCCCACAGGTAGTCGGAAAGGAACGGCGTGATCGGCGCGAGCATCTTGGTCACCGCCTCAAGCGCCGCGTGCAGGGTCGCGAAGGCCGACGCGCCGTCCGGCGGACGAGGGCCCGTCCCAGAACCGCCGCCGTGACCGCCGCACGTACCAGTTGGACAGGTCGTCGATGAGCACGGCGAGCCGCCGCCCGGCGGCGGCCGTGTCGAACGCCTCCAGGCGAGGACGTCACCTCCCGCACGCACGCGTGCACCTCGGACAGCAGCCACCGGTCGAGCAGCGGCCGCGTCGCCGGGGCCGGGCGCGAGCGCGGCGTCCTCCGGCGTCCACGCCGCGCCGCGCCGCTCGCCGCGCCGGCGTTCGCGTAAAGCACCAGGAAGGACACCGTGTTCCAGTAGGTGAGCAGCACCTTCCGCACGATCTCGTCGAGCACGGCGGGCCCGATCCGCCGCTGCCCCCACGGCGACCCGGACGCGGCGAAGAACCAGCGCACCGCGTCCGCGCCGTGCGCGTCCATCAGCCCCATCGGCTCGATGACGTTGCCGAGGTGCTTGGACATCTTCCGCCCCTGCTCGTCCATGACAAGCCCGAGGCACACCACGTTCTCGTACGACGACCGCCCGAACACCAGCGTGCCCACGGCCATCAGCGAGTAGAACCAGCCCCGGGTCTGGTCGATCGCCTCGCAGATGAACTGCGCCGGGTACCCGGACTCGAACGACGACAGGTTCCGCAGCGGCGCGCCCCACTGCGCGAACGGCATCGACCCGGAGTCGAACCAGACGTCGATCACCTCGGGCACCCGCGCGGCGGGAAGCCCGCACTCGGGGCACGGGAACGTCACGTCGTCCACGAACGGCCGGTGCGGGTCGAGTCCCGACAGGTCGCGGCCGGCGAGGCCGCCGAGCTCGGCGAGCGACCCGACGCACGTCACGTGCGACGACGGGCACTCCCACACGGGCAGCGGCGTGCCCCAGTACCGGGTCCGCGACAGCGCCCAGTCCACGTTGTTGCGCAGCCACTCGCCGTACCGGCCGTTCTTGATCGTCGGCGGCTGCCAGTTGGTCTTCTCGTTCTCGGCGAGCAGCTGGTCCTTCACCAGCGTCGTCCTGATGTACCAGGACGGCAGCGCGTAGTACAGCAGCGTGGTGCCGCACCGCCAGCAGTGCGGGTAGCTGTGCACGTGCGGCTCCGACCGGAACAGCAGCCCGCGCTCGGCCAGGTCCGCGGTCAGCGGCTGGTCGGCGTCCTTGAAGAACAGCCCGCCGACCAGCGGCAGCCCCTCCTCGAAGCGCCCGTCCGCGCGCACCGGGTTGACCACCGGCAGCCCGTTGGCGCGCACGACCGCCAGGTCGTCGGCGCCGAACGCCGGCGCCAGGTGCACCAGGCCGGTCCCGTCCTCGGTGGTCACGAAGGTGCCGCTGACCACCCGGTGCGCAGTCGGCGATGGACGATGATCCCGAACGGGGGCGTGTACTCCGCCCCGAGCAACTCGCTGCCCGCGCAGCGTGGCGAGCACGTGCCAGCCCTCGCCGAGCACCCGCGGCCACAGCGCCTCGGCGACCACGACCTTGTCGCCGTCGCCGGCTCTTCCCGGGGGACGACCCCGGTACCCCCGCTGCGCGCGCGATCACGTAGTCGACGTCGGGGTGGACGGCGATCGCGGTGTTGGACACCAGCGTCCACGGCGTCGTCGTCCAGACCAGCAGGTCGGCCCCGAGCAGCCGCGGGTTGGCGCCCTCGGGGACCGACGTGACCCGGAACCGCACGGTCACCGAGGGGTCGGTGACCTCCCGGTAGACGTCCGGCTGCCCCATCTCGTGGTCGGACAGCGGGGTGCCGCACCGCGGGCAGTACGGGCTGATCCGGAAGTCCCTGACCAGCAGGCCCTTGTCGTAGATCGTCTTCAGCGCCCACCAGACGGACTCCACGTACTGCGCGTCCATGGTGCGGTAGGCGGTGGACAGGTCGATCCAGTAGCCCATCCGCGTGGTGAGCGCGGCGAACGCGTCCACGTGCCGCAGCACCGACTCGCGGCACCGCGCGTTGAACTCGGCGACGCCGTAGGTCTCGATGTCCTTCTTGCCGGACAGCCCGAGTTCCTTCTCCACGGCGACCTCGACGGGCAGCCCGTGGCAGTCCCAGCCGGCCTTGCGGATGACGTGGAACCCCTGCATGGTCTTGAACCGCGGGAAGAGGTCCTTGAAGACCCGGGCCTCGATGTGGTGCACGCCCGGCATGCCGTTCGCCGTCGGCGGCCCCTCGTAGAACGTCCACCGGGGCGCGCCCTCGGTCTGCTTCAGCGACGCCTCGAAGGTCTTCGCCCGGTTCCACCGGGCGAGCAGCTCGTGCTCGATCGCGGGCAGGTCCGGCTGCGCGGGCAGCGCGGGCATCGGCCGCCGGGCATGCGCCCGCGCTCGGGGACCCCGGGCTTGCCCGGAGCTCCCGGTGCCCGGGGACCCAGTGTTTGCGGAGCGCCGTGTTCGAGCCGCCGCGGTGGCGATGGAGCGTTCGGGTCCGGCATCTCGGGTCTTCCTCCAGCGTCAGCGAATCAGCTCAGCCAGAGGGACGAGGCAGCGCTTCGCCGCCCCGCGGTACCACCCTCCTTGCCCTCCGGGCGAACCCTTTGCCTCCCGCCCTTGGCCCGGGACCTGGCCGGCCCGGCGACAGCAGGAAGGCAAGGGCTCGGTAGCAGCCGCACCCGTTCGGACCTCTCGTTTTGATCTTGCCGGTTCTACTCAGCCCGTAACCCTGCCGCAAGCCAGGCGCGAAGCCCGGCCGGCGGCGGCCTTTCTTCCGGCCGCTCCGGGGTGATCTGGTCCACGGCGCACGCTCCCGGGCTCGCACCATCCCCGGGTCGCTCGGCGCTGCGTTCCGCGGCAGCTGTCCCCTTCAAAGCAGTTCTTCACTATATCCCGCCCGCCGTCCGCGCGCCCCGGAACCCGGTCCGTCGCGCTTTGGCTCGCTGCGCTTTCGCTGCTCGCCGCCGCGAGCTCGGGACGCTGCCTTCGGAGGAAAGCGACCTGGGAATTCTGCTGTGACCGAACGGGTTTGCGACTGGGGACACGGGGCCGTATTCTCCGTTGTCTGTCCGAATCTATGATCCGAGGAACCGAACATGACCGCTGCGCCGCACAGCGCCGCCGATCTGCCGGTGCGGCCTGGCGAGGATCCGTGGTCCGACGCCGAGCTCGACCGAGCTCCGTATCGAGCTGGAGAAGGAAGCGATCGCGCTGCGCGCCGAACTCGGCGAGTCGCAAGCGCAGATCGCCGCCCGCCTGGGTGACGCGGCGGCCGAGGCCGGGGACGATGAGGCCGACACGAGCTCTAAGCTGTTCGAGCGGGAGCATGAGCTCGCGCTGAGCAACAACACGCGCGAGCTGCTTGAGCAGACCGAGCACGCGCTGGTGCGGATCGAGGCCGGAACATATGGAGTGTGCGAATCGTGCGGCAAGCCGATAGGGAAGGCGCGGCTGCAGGCATTCCCGCGGGCGACCCTGTGCGTGGCGTGCAAGCAGCGCCAGGAACGCCGCTGAGCCCTGCCGGGACCGACGCCAGCGTGGCGCCAGCGCCAGCGCCGTGCGAGCACGCGGGCCGCCCGCAGGCGGCGGGTCGCCGTGCTGGCCGGCGTCGCGGCCTTCGTGCTCGCCGCCGACATCATCACCAAGGCGGTCGTCGTCGCGCACCTGCGGCCCGACCAGCCGGTGCACGTGCTCGGGCAACGTCCTTGAGTTCTGGCTGACCAGGAACCCGGGCGCGGCGTTCAGCGTCGGCACCGGGGAGACCGCGGTGTTCACGGTCATCGCCTTCGGCGTGATCGTCTACATCGCGCGCACCGCGCGGAAGCTGTACTCCGCTCGGCTGGGCGATCGCCCTCGGCCTGCTGCTCGGCGGGGCGATGGGCAACCTGGGCGACCGGATCTTCCGGGCAGCCCGGGCTGTTCCGCGGCTACGTCGTCGACTGGATCGGCGTGGTGCCCCGGTACTACCCGATCTTCAACCTGGCCGACTCCGCGATCGTCTGCGGCGGCATCCTCACGGTCATCCTCGCGATGCGCGGCTACCACCTGGACGGCACGCGCGGTGTTGACGAGCAC
Source organism: uncultured Actinomycetota bacterium (assembly GCA_963735315.1). Classification (GTDB taxonomy): domain Bacteria; phylum Actinomycetota; class Actinomycetes; order Streptosporangiales; family Streptosporangiaceae; genus Trebonia. Next base: position 65,376 of record CAVTKQ010000001.1, on the reverse strand, counting down.
GGTGTCGACGAGCACGGTGTCGACGGGAACCGGGACGAGCCCGCCCGGTCCGGGGCGCCGGCCGGGCAGGACGCGGAGCCCGCGGACCCGACCGGGCCGACGGAGCCGTGAGCGCCCGGCTGGTTCAGGTCCCCGAGGGCCTGGACGGTGAACGGCTCGACGCGGCCCTCGCCCGGATGTTCGGCTTCTCCCGGGCCGGGGCCGCCGAGCTGATCGCCGCCGGGCGACGTGCTCGTCGACGGCAAGCACGCCGATGAAGTCCGACCGGGTGATGGCCGGGGCGCGAGCTGACCGTGACGCTGCCGCCGCCGCCCGGCGCGGCGGCCGCGGCGGTCAGGGCCGAGCCGGTCCCCGGCATGGGGATCGTCTACGAGGACGACGACATCGTGGTGGTCGACAAGCCCCGGGGCGTGGCCGCGCACCCGACCCCCGGCTGGACCGGCCCGACGGTGATCGGCGGGCTCCTCGGCTCCGGGCACCGGGTCGCGACCAGCGGCGCGGCCGAGCGGCAGGGCATCGTGCACCGGCTCGACGCGAACACCACCGGCGTGATGGTGGTCGCCAAGTCCGAGTCGGCCTACAGCGCGCTCAAGCAGGCGTTCCGCGACCGGACGGTGTCCAAGACCTACCACGCGCTGATCCAGGGGCACCCCGACCCGCTGCGCGGCACGATCGACGCCCCGATCGGCCGGCACCCGTCCGGCGACGGCCGCTTCGCCGTCGTCGCCGACGGGCGGCCTTCCGTCACGCACTACGACACGATCGAGGCGTTCCGCGCCGCGTCCCTGCTCAGCGTCGGCCTGGAAACCGGCCGCACCCACCAGATCCGGGTGCACATGGCCGCGCTGCGCCATCCCGTGCTGCGGTGACCTGCTCTACGGCGCGGACCCGGTGCTCGCGGCGCACCTCGGCCTGACCAGGCAGTGGCTGCACGCCGTCCGGCTCTCCTTCGAGCACCCGTCGACCGGCCGTGAAGTCACCTTCGAGTCGCCGTACCCTGACGACCTCGCGCACGCCCTGGACGTCCTCGCCGCGGAAAGCTAGCGACGACGTGCTGGTTCACCACGCCCTGGCCCGGCCAGCTGCGCGTCCTGCTCGTGCTGCTCGCCGCCGGGCTGGGGGCCGTGGCCGCCGGGGGGAGCCTGGCGGCGCTGTACCCGCTGATGTTCGCCGCCGGGCTCCCCTGCGCGCCGGCGGTGACGGCGCTGACCGCCAGCTTCGGCGCCCGCGCCAGCCGGACGGAAAGCTTCGCCTGGCTCGCCTCATCCGCCAGCCTCGGCGGCTCGGCCGGCTACGCGGCCGCCGGGCTCCTGCTCGCGCACACCACGGTCACCGCGACCGTCCTGGCCGGCGCCGCGCTCCCGGCGGCGGCCGCCGTCATCGTGCCCCGGGTCCGCCCGAACCGGCCCTGACCAGCCGGAACTCCGCCGTTCCGGCATCGCGGGCGTAACGCCGCCTTTTCCCGCCCGGTCGCCGGCGCGGGAACGAGAACCCAGCCCCAGAACCCGCTATGGTTAGACGCACACCGGTTCGAGTCACCCCGACCGCTGACCCGAGAACGCCCTGGGAACAGCGGTGCGCGGAGCGTGCGCGCTCCCCGGCGGACAACTGAACGGCACCTTGCAGGAGGCGATGATCGCACATGGCTGATACCCCCTACGCCCACCTGCACGTGCACACCGAGTACTCGATGCTCGACGGGGCCGCCCGGCTCAAGGAGATGTTCAAAGAGGTCAAGGCCAACGGCATGACGCACGTGGCGATGACCGACCACGGCAACATGTTCGGCGCGGCCGAGTTCCACCGGCAGGCCAAGGACGCCGGGCATCACCCCGGTCATCGGCATCGAGGCCTACGTCGCGCCCGAGTACCGTGGCAACAAGAACCGCATCCTGTGGGGCCAGCCGCACCAGAAGAGCGACGACGTCTCCGCCTCCGGCGCCTACCTGCACAAGACGATCTGGGCGCGCAACAACGAGGGCCTGCACAACCTGTTCAAGCTCACCAGCCGCTCGTACGCGGAGGGCTGGCTGGTCAAGTGGCCCGGTTCGACAAGGAGCTCATCGCGGAGCACGCCGCCGGCCTGATGGCCTCCACCGGCTGCCCGTCGGGCGACGTGCAGACCAGGCTCCGGCTCGGCCAGGAGGCGGAAGCGCTCAAGGCGGCCGCCGAGTACCAGGACATCTTCGGCAAGGAGAACTACTTCCTCGAGCTGATGGACCACGGCCTGTCCATCGAGACGCGGGTACGCGACGGCCTGATCGAGATCGCGAAGAAGCTGAACATCCCGCCGGTCGTCACCAACGACTCGCACTACAGCAAGGAGAGCGACTCCGTGTCGCACGACCTGCTGCTGTGCATCCAGACCGGCAAGACCCTGGCGGACGCGGACCGGTTCAAGTTCGACGGCTCCGGCTACTACATCAAGTCCGCGGCCGAGATGTACGCGATCAACAACAGCGACATCTGGCGCGAGGGCTGCCGCAACTCCCAGCTGCTGATCGCCGACCGGGTCGACACGGCCGGCATGTTCGAGTTCGTCAACCTGATGCCGCGCTTCCCGATCCCGCCTGAGTTCGACTCCGAGGACGCGCTGTTCGCCCACACCGTGTGGGAGGGCATGGCCAAGCGCTACCCGGCCGGCATCGACGACACCCGGCGCAAGCAGGCCGAGTACGAGATCGGCATCATCACCCAGATGGGCTTCCCCGCCTACTTCCTGGTCGTCGCCGACTTCATCAACTGGGCGAAGAACAACGGCGTGGCGGTCGGCCCGGGCCGCGGGCAGCGCCGCCGGCAGCATCGTCGCCTACGCGATGGGCATCACCGACCTCGACCCGCTGGACCACGGCCTGATCTTCGAGCGGTTCCTCAACCCCGAGCGCATCTCGATGCCGGACATCGACATCGACTTCGACGAACGCGGCCGCGCCGACGTCATCCGCTACGTCACCCAGAAGTGGGGCAGCGACAAGGTCGCCCAGATCATCACCTACGGGACGATCAAGGCGAAGGCCGCCATCAAGGACTCGACGCGGGTCCTCGGCTTCCCCTACGCCGTCGGCGACCGCATCACCAAGGCGTTCCCGCCGGCCGTGATGGGCAAGGACATCCCGCTCGCCGGCATCTTCGACGAGGACTACCCCCGCTACGGCGAGGCCGGCGACCTGCGCAACCTCTACAACACCGAAGCCGACGTCAAGCAGATCATCGACACGGCCCGGGGCATCGAGGGCCTGATCCGCCAGCCCGGCGTGCACGCCGCCGGCGTGATCATGTCCGCCGAGCCGCTCACCGACCACATCCCGGTGTGGACCAGGCACTCCGACGGCGCGGTGATCACGCAGTTCGACTACCCGACCTGCGAGGGCCTCGGCCTGCTGAAGATGGACTTCCTCGGCCTGCGCAACCTGACGATCATGTCCGACGCGGTGAGGGCCATCGAGGACAACCGGGGCATCAAGATCGACCTGCTCAGCCTGCCGCTCGACGACAAGCCCACCTACGAGCTGCTGTCCCGCGGCGACACGCTGGGCGTGTTCCAGTTCGACTCCTCCGGCTACCGGACCCTGCTGCGGCCGATGAAGCCGGACAACTTCGAGGACATCTCCGCCCTCGGCGCGCTGTACCGGCCCGGCCCGATGGGCGTCAACAGCCACACCAACTACGCCCTGCGCAAGAACGGCCAGCAGGAGATCACCCCGATCCACCCCGAGCTTGAGGAGCCGCTCAAGGAGATCCTCGTGCCCACCTACGGCCTGATCGTCTACCAGGAGCAGGTGCAGCGCGCGGCGCAGATCCTGGCCGGCTACACGCTGGGACAGGCCGACCTGCTCCGCCGGGCCATGGGCAAGAAGAAGAAGGAGATCCTCGACAAGGAGTTCGTGCCGTTCCGCGACGGCTGCAGGGAGCGCGGCTACTCCGACAAGGCCATCCAGGCGGTGTGGGACGTGCTGGTCCCGTTCGCCGGCTACGCGTTCAACAAGGCGCACTCCGCCGCCTACGGCCTGGTCTCCTACTGGACCGCCTACCTGAAGGCGAACTACCCCGCCGAGTACATGGCCGCCGTCCTCACCTCCGTCGGCGACGACAAGGACAAGTCCGCGCTCTACCTGTCCGAGTGCCGGCGCATGGGCGTCAAGGTCCTCCCGCCGGACGTCAACGCGTCCGTCGCCACGTTCACCGCCGTCGGCGCGGACGTGCGGTTCGGCCTCGCCGCGATCCGCAACGTCGGCGCGAACGTCGTCGAGGCGATCGTCGCGACCCGCAAGTCCAAGGGCGAGTTCACCAGCTTCGCCGACTTCCTGCGCAAGGTCCCGGCCGTCGTCTGCAACAAGCGGGTCATAGAGAGCCTGGCGAAGGCGGGCGCGTTCGACTCGTTCAGCCACCCGCGCAAGGGCCTCGTGCTCATCCACGAGCAGGCCGTCGACTCCGTCATCGACCTCAAGCGCAACGAGGCGATCGGCCAGGACAGCCTCTTCGGCGGCGACGAGCAGGCCGAGGCCGCGTTCGAGGTGGCGATCCCCGACGCCGAGTGGGACAAGAAGACCCAGCTGAACTTCGAGCGGGAAATGCTCGGCCTCTACGTCTCCGACCACCCGCTGCTCGGCATCGAGCACATCATCGCGAACGGCACCGACATCTCGGTCGCCGAGCTGATGGCCGCGGGCGAGGACGGCGACGACGAGGAAGGCGACCGCCCGCCGGTGCCCCAGGGCGGCCGCAACGACGGCCAGATCGTCAAGATCGGCGGCATCCTCTCCGGCGTCACCCGCAAGGTCACCAAGAAGGGCGACGCCTGGGCCGCCGCGACCCTGGAAGACCTCGGCGGCGCGATCGAGGTGCTGTTCTTCCCCAACAGCTACCAGCTCTACGCCACGGCCATCGCCGACGACGCGATCGTCATCGTCAAGGGCAAGGTCGACAAGCGCGACGACGTGCCGAAGCTCATCGCGATGGACATGACGATCCCCGACCTCACCACCGGCGCGGACGGCAGCGCCCCCATCGTCTTGCAGCTCCCGGTCACCAAGTGCGTCCCCCCGGTCGTCGAGCAGCTCCGCGACGTCCTGCGCACCCACCCGGGCACCACCGAAGTCCACCTGCGCCTGCGCGGCAACCAGAAGACCACGGTCGTCCGCCTAGACGACAAGCTCCGCGTCACCCCGGGCCCGGCCCTGCACGCGGACCTCAAGCAGCTCCTCGGCCCGTCCTGCATAGCCAGCTGAGGCCCGGCCAAGGCAAGTCAAAATCAAGGGTCGTCCGAACGGGTGCGGCTTCCCCGGTCAGGCGCCACCATGACACTTGACCCGCACTCATTGCCAATCATGCACTACCCGATATTGGCAATCGGTTGCCATTCATCCCTGGCCGAGCCCCGCGACCTGTTTTCTCTTACCGATTGGCCTACACCCATGATCGCGGAAGTTGGTTCTGGCCCAAATCTCGTGATGGTTACTTTTGCTGGTCAGGCGAGGAGGACGCGGTGGCGGAGGAGGGTGAAGCTGGCGCGGCCGTAGGTCTGGCGTTTGAGCATCTTGATCTTGTTGACGGTGCCCTCGACTTTGCCGCTGCTCCAGGTGAGGGTGAGGCCGCTGAGGACGGCGTCGTGGTCTTTGCGGATGCCGCGGGCGAATGACTTCAGGGGCTGGCAGGGTGCTGGCGTCGGCGGCGTCGAGCCAGTCGTCGAGGTCTTTGTAGCCGGTGAGGCTGGCCATCATCTCGGCGAAGCGCGCGGACGTGGCCGTGGAGTTGCTTCGAGGTGGGGGCAGGCGGCGGTGATCGCGGCGAGGGCGGCGGCGTCGTCGTCGGCGAGGGCGCCGGGGCGGGTGGCGAGCCAGCCGGCGATCTTGCGGGCGGAGGGGATCTGGCGGTGGGGCGGGCGGGGCGGCGGGCAGGTCGCGGAATGGCCGGACGAACCGGCGGACGTGCTGGTCAGAGCCCTGGTAGCCCTGGGCCTTGATCTCGGTGTGCAGGATCGCGGCGTCGCGCGTGCCGGCGTTCCACTGCTGGGTCAGGTAGGGCTTGAAGGGGTCGAGGGCGGAGTCGCGGGCGGCGGGCGTGACCTCGCCGGGGCTGGCGGCGTCGGCGTACTTGCGGACGGTCGGGCGCGGACAGGCCCAGGGCCCGGGCGGCGGCGGCCTGGGAGTGGCCGGCGGCGAGCAGCTGGTGGACTTCGGCGTGCCGCCGGCGGGTGCGCCCGGCCAGGCCCGGCTCCGGGTCCGGGTCCGGGTCGGGGGCGGGGTCCGGCGCCTGCGGTTCCTGGTGTTCTGCCTGGTCCTGGCCTTCGGGGCGCGGCCAGGCAGCTGCCGCGGTGCGCGGCGGCGGTCTCGGCGGGCCCGCTCGCACAGGTTGTGCCACAGGTGCCAGCGGTCGGCGACCTGGACCGCGCCGGGGGCGCCCTCGCGGGCGCCGTCGGCGTAGGCGCCGGCCCGGTCCCGGCAGATCACCGCCGCCCCGGGATGAGCCTCCAGCCAGTCCCTTCAGAGTGGCGGCCTCCCGGTCCGGGAGCAGGTCGACGACCTCCCCGGTTGCCATGTCGATCAGCACGGTGCCGTAGACGTGGCCCTTGCGCAGCGCGAAGTCATCGACGCCCAGGACCGCGGGGGCGGCGGCCGGCTCCGGCAGCGGGATCGCCATCAGCAGCCGGATCATCGTCTGCCCGGCTCGGCGCCGCGATGCCCAGCGCCGCGGCCAGCCGCGACCCCGGCCCGCCCGCACAGCGCGGCCGCCACCGCCGCCAGCGCCGCCGCCAGCGGCGAGGTCCGCCGCGCGAACCGCGAGGTCAGGCCCTCGACCTGCCCGGCGAACGTGACCGCCGGGCAGTCCGGGTCCAGGCACCGGAACCGCAGCGCCGCCAGCAGGATCACCACGTCCCGGCCGCCGGCCGGGACGTCGCGCAGCCGCCGCGAGTACCGCGAGTGGACCCGGCCCGACAGCCCCCCGCACCGCGGGCACGCCGCCTCCGCCGGCCGCCGGTCGCACCAGCCAGCCGCACCCGCCCCGCGTCCTCCGCGGCGCCCTGACGATGACCGACCCCGGACAGGTGCGGCAGCAGCAGCCCCGCGACCATCCCCGGAACGCACGACACGCACGAACAGCACTGCGACAATGACACGGCGGGCTCCTGGCTCGAGACGGATAGGACTCGACACCCGCCGCCCTACCAGGAGCCCGCCCCCGTTCACGCCGCCACGCGCCGTCCGTATAGAACGCAAAACTTCCGCGATCATGCCGCACCCGCCTACCGGTCGCCGCCCTCGCTGCCCCGAAGCCTGTCGCGCAGCAGGTCGGCCGCGACACCCGCGCCGTCGCGGTCCGGGACACCAAGGACCGTGACGGCGCGACGCTCAGCGTCCCCGCTAGCGCCTGGATGACCTTCACAGCCTCACTCAGGTAACGCGACCCGGGAAACCACCAGCACCAGCACCACCGCCGGCCAGCCCGCGCGAGCCGGCACCGAGCGACCACGCGCGCCCCTCACCTGCGCCAAACACCTGCACCAGCCACACCATCCGATTTTCCCGCTACCGCCGCCCCCGACCAGGGGCGCGCCTGCTCACCTGACTGCCCGCAGCTTCCCGCCAGCAGATGCGACAGACGCGGACGCGAAACCGAGTCCGGGCAGCGAAGGCGGCGGGCACCCCGGAGCCATGACCGTCCCCGTGTGGCGCAAGGCCGCCTATAACCGGCCCAACGCCACACGGGGACGAACCCCGCCGCGCGCGGCCCGGCCCCGTGCCCGCTGGCCGCCCGGAAAAGAAGTTGCCGCGCCGGGTCGCAGCGGCCATCGTTTGGGGGTGCTCATCCGTCGCGAGGCGCCCGAAGACGCCGACCTCATCCGCTCCGTCACCGCGGCGGCGTTCGCCCGGCCGGGGGAGGACGTCCCGGTGGAGGCGCCCCTGGTCGACTGGCTGCGGGCGACCCGGCGTGGATTCCCGAGCTCTCGCTCGTCGCCGTCGATCCCGGACGGGGACGTCATCGGGCACGTCGTCTGCACGCGCGGCACCGTCGGGTCCGCCCCGGTCCTGGCCCTCGGCCCGCTGTCGGTGCGTCCGGACCGGCAGCGGCGCGGCGTCGGCAAGGCGCTCATGCACGCGGTCCTCGGCGCGGCCGACGCCCTGGGCGAGCCCCTGGTCGTGCTGCTCGGCTCGACCGGGTACTACCCGAGGTTCGGCTTCCGCCTGGCGAGCGAGTACGGGATCACGCCCAAGCACCCGGAGTGGGCCGAGCACTTCCAGGTCCGCACGCTGACCGCCTACGACCCGGCCGTGCGCGGCGAGTTCGCCTACCCCGAGCCGTTCGACCGCCTATGACCGCGACCGAGCGGCCGCCGGACGAGGTCTTCTGCCTGACCTGCGGCCCCGCGCGCCGCGCTCGAGCGGGACCCGGCCGCGCCCGTCCTGCGCTGCGCGTCGTGCGGCGCGGTGACCGAGGTCCCGGCGCTGCCGCTGTTCGTGGTGACCGGGGCCAGCGGGGCGGGCAAGACCACGGTCACCGCGCCGCTGTGCCGCCTGCTGCCGCAGTGCGCGGTCTTCGAGGGCGACCTCATCAACCAGGTCGCCGCGCTCGGCTGGGACATGTGGCGCGACACCTGGCTGCGCATCGCCCACGGGGTCGCGCTGAACGGCCGGCCGACCGTCCTGTGCACCTCGCTGCTGCCGGACCAGCTGGAGAGCCTCCCGGCCCGCAAGCTCCTTGGCCCCATCCGCTTCTGCAACCTCGACTGCCCCGACGACGTGCTGGCGGCACGGCTGCGGGCTCGCCCCTCCTGGCGCCACAGCAACACCGAGGAAGCCGTCTTGGACCCATCAGCGCTTCGCCGCCTGGCTCCGCGAGCACATCGACCCCACCTGGGACACCAGCACGCTCACCCCCGGCGAGACAGCGGAGCGCATCGCGGCCTGGATCCGCCCCCAGCTCCCGTGACCGGTCCGGCCTTTCGCCAGATAGTGGATCGTTGGGAGGCACCCAGCCCTCCTAACGATCCACTACGACGGGGCTGGGGGCCGGGCCGGGTTGGCGCGGCCCCCGTGGCGCTCGCCCGGACGGCGCGTCCTAGGATCGACGGGTGTCCTACCTCGCCGCCGCCGAGCGAACGGGGGAGTGGCTGATCGCCTCGGCCGACCGGCGCCCGGACGGCTGGTGCTGGCCCTGGCGGCCCGGGCTCACCAGCGAGTTCGCGCCTGGAGTCGGCTGGGGGACCGCCGGCCCGGTCATGTTCTTCGCCGAGGCGTTCGCCACGACCGGTGACCAGCGCTGGCTGGACGCGGCGAGGCACGGGGCGCGGTGGATGGCCGCCAACCTCGACTCCGTCGCCGCCGAGTGGGCCGGCTGCGGGCTGTTCACCGGGATCGGCGGCTGGGCGGTCGCGCTCGACGTGATCGCCGGACCGGACCGGCGACCCCGAGGTCACCGCGCTGGCCGAGCGGGTGATCGGTAAGGTCATCGCGACCGCCGGGCGAACCGCGAACGGCGCCCACTGGGGCGAGATCACCGAGATCCTGTGGGGCACCGCGGGCATCGGGTGCCTGCTGCTCACGCTCGGCCCCCGCTACGCCGGGCCGCCGGCCGCCGAACTGGCCGCGCGCGCGGGCGACTGGCTGCTCGGCGAGGCGGAAGACGCGCCGCCCGGCATCCGCTGGCCGCTCGGCGCCGGCGCCTACGCGACCGGGCGGTTCGACCCGCGGCGCCGCTTCCCCAACTTCGCCCACGGCACCGCGGGAATCGCGTTCTTCCTGGCCCGCCTGGCCAGGCAAACCGGTGAGCAGCGGTTCCGCGACGCCAGCCTGGCCGGCGCCGAATGGGTCCTGTCCGCCGCCCGCACCGATGACGGCACCTGCGCGGCCTTCCACCACGAGCCGGACGCGACGCAACTGTTCACCCTCGGCTGGTGCCACGGCCCGCCCGGCCTTGGCTGGCTGTTCCGCCAGCTTGAGCTCACCACCGGCGACGAGAGCTGGCGGGCGTGGCTGAGAAGAGCCGCCCGCGCCGACACCACCAGCGGCATACCGGAGCGGCGGGAACCCGGCTTCTGGGATAACGTCGCCCGCTGCTGCGGCTCGGCTGGCGTGGCCGAGTTCTTCCTCGACCTGCACCGCCTGGAAGGCAACCCGGCCGACCTGGCCTTCGCCCGGCTCATGGTCGACGACCTGGTTGACCGTGCCGTCACCGACGAGTCGGGCACCCGCTGGTCGAACTACGAGTTCCGCAACGCGAGCCAGCCCGACCTGCCGCCGGAGACCGGGTACCTGCAGGGCGCCCCTGGCATCGGCTCAACGCTGCTGCGGATGCACCGTCACCTGAGCGGTGACCCGTGGACCGTCCGCTGGCCGCACGCCCCGGACTGGGATCAGTCGCCGGACAGGTTACCGTGTATCCGGCGCAGCGCCCGGATCAGCTCGGCCCGCTCCTCGATGCTGAAGCCAGCGAGGGTCTGCTCAGTCAGCGCGCGCATCTCGGGCCCGATGACCTGCTCAAGCTCCCGGCCGCGCTCGGTGAGCACGAGCCGGACCAGCCGCCCGTCGCTCGGGTGCGGCTCCCGGCGCAGCAGTCCCGCCGCCTCCATCCGGGTGGCCGCCCTGGTCACCGTCGGCGTCGCCAGCCCTAGCCGCCGGGCGATCTGGCCGGGGGTCAGGCCGTCCTCCCGCCACAGGCTGCGCAGCACGAACTGCTGGCCCTCGTACACGCCGTGCCGGGCGAACACGCTGAACGACGCGTGCGCCAGCGCGTGCTTGGCCAGCCGGAAGGCGTCCTCGAAGTCGCCAGCTCGTCGCGGTCGAAGTCGGTCCCGTCGCTGTCGGGCAGGTGGCCGCCGGGCCCAGACGGTCGGGCACGTGGCGGGCTGGCTGGAAGTCTCAGGCATGACACGTCAAGCGTACGCCCGTGAGTTCACCGGAAACGCTTGCCAGCAAAGTCGTTAGCCGGCTTATAATCGATGTCATTACCCGGCTAACGACTAAGGAGCCTAGTCGATGAAGCTAGGACTTGCGTTCGGCGACTTCTCCTGGCCGGTCCCGGTCAGCGAGCTCGGCCCGACGATCATCAACCTCGCACGCCAGGCCGACGACGCGGGCTTCGACTCGCTGTGGGTCATGGACCACTTCTTCCAGATCCGGCTGTCCGGCGGCCTGCCGCCGGAGTCGCCGATGCCGGAGGCGTACGCCACCCTCGGCGTGCTGGCCGGCCAGACGCAGGAACATCAGGCTCGGCACCCTCGTGACGAGCGTCGCCTACCGGCACCCGGGCGTCCTGCTCAAGACGGTCACCACCCTGGACGTGCTCAGCGGCGGGCGGATGTACCTCGGCGTGGGCGCGGGCGCGCCGTTCAACCGCCCGCCGCAGGGGCCGGGCACCACCTTCGAGACCGAGGGCCTCGGCATCCCGTTCCCGCCGCTGGCCGACCGGTTCGAGATGCTCGAGGAACTGCTCCAGGTGGCGCACCAGATGTGGAACGGCGACGAGACCCCCTTCGCGGGCAGGCACTACCAGCTCGCCCGCCCGCTCAACTCCCCGAACTCGGTGCAGCGCCCCCGCCCGCCGATCCTCATCGCCGGCGGCGGCGAGGGCAAGACGCTGCGCTACGTCGCGCAGGTACGGCGACGCCTGCCACCTTCCCGACCTGCCGGGCACCCCCTACGAGGTCGACTTCAAGCGCAAGCTTGACGTGCTGCGCCGCCACTGTGACGACGCCGGGCGCGACTACGCGCAGATCGAGAAGACCGTCGCCACCGCGCCCGACCTCGACGCCGGCCCGGCGGGCCTGGCGGCGCTGCTCGCCCGGCTGCGCGAGCTGTCGGCGCTCGGCTTCGGCCACGTGATGCTGGCGCCCCGCGGCCCCTGGACCGAAGCGAGGATCGACGCGGTCGCGGCGATCCTGCCGGAGGTCCGCGCGCTGGCCGGGTAGCGGCGGCCGACCGCCGTCAGCCGACCCCGTCAGCCCGGCCACGCCGCGGCTAGCGCCACAGCGTGCGGATCTGCGTCGTCACGTCGAAGGGGTCATCGCCGCGCTGGGCGACCAGGATGCCGGCGCCCTCCGGGGAACCGGTGTACAGCATCTCGCCCGGGCTGACCCGCGCGTTCCACGCGCGTGGCGAAGGCCCGGGCCAGCCTGGCGTTTCCGCCGAGCGCCGCGGGCACCGCGTGGTAGACGACCGTGGCGGGCAGGCCGTCGGCCACGCCGTGTCGCGCGGCCCTGTGTCGCGCGGCACTGTGCCGCGCGCCAGCCGCCGCGCGGCGCGCTTGTCGGCCGGCGGCGCGACGAACAGCCGGGGCACGATGTACCGGGGGTGCGCGCAGCGGCGAGAGGACCTCATCGAGCGCCGTGGCGAACGTCGCGGACTCGGTGGCCGGCACGTCGGCGAGCCGCGCCCGGTACTGCCCGTCCGGGAGCGGCTCGATCCGGACGGCCGTGCGCCCCCAGGCTGACCAGCCCTGCCTCGCGCAGCGCGTCCGCCGTCGCCGCCGCCATGTCCGCGAAGCTCCCGGATGCCGGCGCCTCGATCGCGGCGCGGGCTCGCCGGGCGGTGACTCCAAGCGCGAGCCACCACACCGGCGAGCAAGGCCCGGGTGACCCGCCCGTGCCTGGCGCCGGCAGGCTGGCCGGCGGCGGCGCCAGCCGCGGCCGCGTCGTCGAAGACGGCCGGTACCGCCGCGCGCGCGAGCCCGAGCGGGCGACCGGAGGCCACGACCACGGTCGCGACCGGCTCGTCGGCGTAGGGCGCGCCGATCTGCCACCGCTCCCGCGACGAGGCCCGGTCGGCGGCCCGGATGAGCATCCGCGCGTTCAGCCCGGCGATCGCCTCCGCGGCCGGCGGCTCGAACGGCGACAGGTCCGGGTCCACGTGCGACGACGCCGGAGGCGATGTCGCCGGTCCTGGCCAGCGCGAAGTAGCGGTCGTGCTTGCGGACGAAGCGGTCGTAGTCGGCCGCGCCCTTCGGGTGCGCGCCGGTGACGCAGACCACCGCCCAGTTGTCCGCGACCTTCTCCGGCCAGCCCGCGTCCCGGCGCAGCGCGCGGCCGCGCGCCTGGACCACCGACGTCGGGCGTGGTCGCCGCCGTCAGGTCGACGGTCACGTTGACCGCCGGGGCGTCCCATCCCTCGCCGAGCAGTGCCCGCGTCCCGACGAGGGCAGCGCGTCCCGCCTTCGGTGAAGAACCTGGTGACCAGCGGCACGTACCGGCGCGGCTCCCAGCCGGCGCTCCCGCTGACGGTCACGACCCCGCGTCGGATCGGCCGCGCCCGCCGTGACGACGCCAAGGTCCGGTGCCGCCTCGCCCAGCCAGGCGGCCAGCGCCGCCGCCGTGTCGGCCCCGCAGGCCACCCGCTGCCCGGTCATCAGCACCGGGTCCAGGCCCGCGGTCACCTCGTCCTCCAGCAGCGCTCCGCAGCGTCCGCAGCGCCCCGCCCGCGCCCTCGTCGAGCACCCCGGCGAGCGCGGCCGGGATCGATCCCGCCCGCCTCGGCGAAGTCGGTCAGCACCAGCGCGCGGAGCTGCTCGCCGAGCTCGGCGTACTCGGCCCGCAGGATCTCCGCCGCCGCCGTGGCCTTGCTCGCCGACCGGGCGAGCACCCGGTCCACCGGCGACTCGGCCGCCCGGATCCCGGCCCGGGTCAGCCGGTACCCGATCGACGACAGCGCCGCGCGGACCGCCTCGTACGCCGCCCGGTCGAGCGCCGCCGCGTCCGGGTTCTCCGCGCTCAGCGCCCGGCAGCAGGCAGTGCTTGCAGTAGTCGCCGATCAGCGCGACCCAGTCCTCGGCGGTCGGCGGGCGCCGGTGCTGCTCGCGGACGCCGGCGCCGTCGGGGCACGGCAGCATCCCGTCGCAGTGCAGGCGCAGCGCGGCGTCCGCCAGCGCCGGCTGGTCGCGGGCGAAGCGCTCCCAGGACACGCTGCGCGCCGCTGTCGGCCGCCCGCCGCTCGACGACCCGCTGCTGCAGCCAGGCCAGGAACGGCGACGCTGGCGAACCCCGGGTCGAGCAGCCCGGCGCGCAGCTCGGCGAACCGCAGCGCCTGGCCGCCGATGTAGTCCGCCTCAGCCGGCGTCGGCGTGGTGAACCAGGCCAGTTCCTGGATAGGGGGCCAGGTGCCCGTCCCGGACCAGCGCGGGCGCGGACACCTCCAGGTCAACCGCGCCGAACAGCTCCTGGTGCAGCCCGGCCTGCTCGGCCGTCATCATGTGCGGCGGGGTGGCGGTCAGCCCGATCATCCTGGGGTCGGGCAGCTCGCCGACGATCGCGAGCCAGCAGGTGGCCCCACATTTCCAGCAGGTGATGGCACTCGTCCAGGACCAGCGTGGCCGGCCCGGCCGCTTGAGCGTGGCGAGCAGGCGCTGCCCGTTCGGGTGCAGCGAGGCGAGCAGCTCCCGGTCGAGGCGGCCGCCGGGACGGGCGCGGCGCGCCGTCCGCGGCGGTCCCCGCGCCCGCGGTGCCGTCGCCGTCGGCTCCGGCGGCGCCGAGGGACGCGACGGCCTGGTACGTCAAGACGGTCAGCGGGGTCGGCAGGTCGCGGCTCGCGGTCGCCCGCGCCTCCTCCGGCGGCCCGAACCGCGCGCCCCACTGCCCGATCCACTGCGCCTGGATCGCCGTGTTCGGGCACAGCACGAGCGCGGGGCGGCCCGCCCGCCGGGCAGCACTCCAGCCCGATCATGGTCTTGCCCCCGCCCGGCGGGCACCACCAGGTACGTTGAGCGGTCCCCGGCGGCCTGGTCGGCGTCGAAGGCCCGCAGCGCCCGCTCCTGGTGCGGCCAGAGCGACCGGGCGGGGCTAACCCCGGCGAAGACTCCCGCGACGGTATCGGCCGGCGCGGTATGCAGGCAGGGTTGGCCGCATCAGTAGCGAACCGGGAATCGGATGAAGCGTCCGGCACCGGGCGATCTTAGCAGGGGATCAGCAGGGGAGAGGCGCGCTGCCCGGCCGCGCGGACCGCAGCAAATCGCGCCGGGGAGCGACCTCATGCCGCTCCCCGGCACGCTCGCGGATCTCGCCTGGCTGGTACCCGATGGCTCGCTACGGCCGGCAGAGCTGGTTGAACAGCGCCCGGTAGTGCATGCATCATCTGCCGCAGGTGCTCGGTGTCCGAGCCGCGCCCGCGCGAACTCGCCGTCCGCCGGCGCGGAGTCGTCCGCCGGGCCGCTCTCCCACATCACGCGCAGCTGCCGCTGCCGCTGCCGCAGCGCGCCGACCATGGCCTGCGCCGTCTGCTCGATCAGGTCGGCGGCGTCGCCCACCGCTTCCCGCGGGTCATCGACGAACCCTGCCTGCGCCCGCTGCCACCGCGCGCGCAGCCCGGCGGCGTCGCCGAGCAGCGGCTCGTCCAGGCCGGCCGCGGCCGGCAGCGGCTGCGGCCGCATGCCGTCCCCGTCCGCCGCCAGGCCGGCTCGGGCGCCAGGCCAGGCGCGGGCACGACGCCAGGCGCCGGGCACGGCGTCAGGCTCGGCCGGGACGCCGTCGTCCGGCCCGAGGGCCGGCTCGACCGCGTCGTCGGCCGAGCCGGCTCGCGGCGTACCCGGCTCGTCCGGCACGGTCGGGACCGTGCGCTCCGGCTCGCCGTGTCGTCCGGCGCGGGAGCCGGCTCAGGCACCGCGGCGGCCGACGGCTCGCTCGGCCTGGCGGTGAACGTCGGCCGCGGCGGGGGAGCGGTCTCGTC
This sequence comes from uncultured Actinomycetota bacterium, assembly GCA_963735315.1. Taxonomy (GTDB): domain Bacteria; phylum Actinomycetota; class Actinomycetes; order Streptosporangiales; family Streptosporangiaceae; genus Trebonia. The sequence goes on along the minus strand of CAVTKQ010000001.1, from coordinate 49,729 downwards.
GTCCGCCGCGGGGGCGACCATGCTGCCGATCCCCGTCGTGAATGACCGGCCATCGTCCTCGGCCGGCCTGGCCGTCGCCGCCTGACTGGCTGTATCGCACGCTCATCGTCTGGTCTCCTCTCGTCGCGGTCTCGTCGCTACTGCCTGGTAGCGGCCACGTCGCTGCTCTTCCTGGCTGGCCGGGTCTTCCAGTGCCGTCCCTGGGTGACCTGCTTCCACGGCCGCTGGGCCGGCACCTCGGCCGCCGGTCGTCGCTGGTTCGCGGCGGCGCGGCGCCGTCGCCTTCCGGCGACTCGAGCAGGTCGAAGAACAGGCCCCGGTAGCCGAGCAGCGCCCGCCGCAGCGCCTCGGTCGTGGCCTCGCCGGCCCGGCTCGGTCGTCTGCCGCGCGTTCCGGTAACCGTCGAGATGCCGTCCGTGGTAAACGGAAAGGTCCGTCATGAGCTGGTCATGGTCGGTTACCTCGTACCCGCGGTCCACCGCGACGGCGGTGACCAGCGCCGCCGCCGCGCTGACCGCCTGCGCCGGGCTGTCGACGAACTGCTCCTGCGCGGCGTCCCACTGGCCGGCGTAGGCGGTTCGCCGCTCGGCGCTCAGCGACCTGATGCCAAGCCCGTCGACGCGCTGACGGCGCTTCTCGAATTCCGCCTTCGCCTTGCGCGGGCCGACTTCGTCCGCCAGGCGGTCGTACTCCGGGCCGACCAGGCTTCGCTCGGCCGCTCTGCGCCTCATCCGCATGCTCACGACGGCCGCCGCGACGGCCACGACGACCAGGATGACCACGATCAAGATAATGGTGCCGGCAGACACTGTGACCTCCAGAACATCGGCTTGCCGCCCTCGACTGCCCGCCGGAGCGGCGCCCAAACCAGCCGAAGCCGGCACGGTGCCCGCCGCGCGCGCATTCCCGCGTACGATCTCCAGAGGAAAGCGAGGTGGGATGTCGGGGATGGCGATGGTGCCAGAGATGCCAGAGGTACCCGGTTCGCACGGCCTGCGGGAAACGCGCTCGACGGCCCGCTCGACCGCCGCGTGGGTCGTGGCGGTGCTCGCGGGCAGCGCCGTGCTCGGCCTGCTCGGCGGCCTGATCTGGGGCGAGTTCGCCCCCCGCGCGATGCTCCAGGAGATCGGCGCGGGGACCGCCCAGGTGATCAACGCGGAGACCCGCGCGTTCTTCGGCGCGGACGTCTGGTTCTGCGCGATCGCCGTGGTCGCGGGCCTGCTCACCGGCGTGCTCGGCTACCGGTTCGCGGTCGCTCCCCGCGGCGGGGCGGCCAGGGCCGCGGTGGCGGCGGCGCTCATCCTCGGCGCGCTCGCGGGCGCGCTGGTCATGCTGTGGCTCGGCGAGCAGATCGGCCTGTCCGCCTACAACCACGCACCTCGCCTCCAGCCCGAACGGCACGCTCTTCTCCGCCTCCCTCGCCCTCGGCTCGAAGAGCGCCCTGGCGCTCTGGCCGCTCTTCACCGCGATCGTCCTGCTGGTCGCCGAGTGGGGCACCCGCCCCGCCCCCGGGCAGCCCCCGCGCCTAGGTCCCGCGGGTGCGGGTGCACGCCCCGGATCAACGACGAGTCATCCGAACGAGTGCGGCTGACACCCGCACCCGCCCGTCTTCTGTCCGCCGGCCTAGCGGGACGGGCACCGGGCTCGCCGCCGGCGTCCTCGTGTCCCTGGTGGGTGACGGAACCGGCGCGGCCACCCGCGTCGGCACGGGCGCGGGGGAGGAGCAGGGCCGGCACCGGCCTGGCCGGCGGCGGGCTCGGCACCGGCGCCGGCGCGCAGGTAGCCGCGCGCGGTCGGCCTGCCGGTCGGCACCGGCACCGGCGTGGCCGACCCGATCCCGCTCGGGCGGGGGCTCGCCACCGGGGCCGGGGAGCGGCCCGCGGCGGCGCGGCGCGGTCGGCGAGGCCGAGGGCGCGACGCGGCCGGCGCCGGCGTGCCCGCCGCCGTGGGCGTGGCGGCCGGCGCGGGCGTGGCCGTGGCCAGCGTGCCAGTGCCCGGCGCGGCGGGCGCGCTCGCGGTCTGGGACGCGCCGGACGAGGCGTGACCGCCTCCCGGCGGCGGTAGCGGCGCCGGAGCACCCGGTGAGTGCCAGCCCCGCCGCGACCCCGAGCGCCGCGCCGATAGTCACCAGGGGCGTCTTATCGTTGACCCGCACCTGCATGCTCCTTGACGTAGTTCCGACGATGACCCGAACACCGGGAAATACGTCACGGCCAGCCAAAAGTTGTGCCCGACCGGGCAGCAACCTTTCACCCCGCACAGCCGTATAAGAACAAGCGGGGCAGCCCGCGCGGTGCGTCGCCGCCTGGCCGAAGCGACGCGGCGGCCTCGGCGAGTCGACGCCGCCGCGGTCTGGACCCGCAGCGGCTCTGAACGAGGAGTGACGAGGCAAGAGGGCTCCGCGCGCCAACGAGCGCGCCGGCATCGGACGAGGAGGACGGGGCCCGTTCGCGCGGAGGCGAGCGGGAATGGCAGGCAGTTCAGACGAGGACTTCGCCGAATTCGCGCGGGCGAGCTACGGGGGACTGCGGCACGCCGCGTACCTGCTGACCGGCGACCGGCACGTCGCCGAGGACGCCGCGCAGACCGCGCTGGTCCGCACCTACGCCGCGTGGTCGCGCGTCCGCCGTGACGACGCCTACGCCTACGCGCGCAAGGTGCTCGTCAACCACGTCACCGACCGCTGGCGCCGCCGGCTGCGCGAGTACCCGGTCGGCGACCTGCCGGAACGCGGCAGGCACCCCGGACCCGGCCGACGAGGTGGCGCTGCGCCACTGGCTGACCGGGGCGCTCGCCACGCTCACCGTGAAGGAGCGCGCCGTGGTCGTCATGCGCTACCTCTTCGACCTGCCCGAGGCGGCGGTGGCCAGGGACCTGGGCATCACCGTCGGCACCGTCAAGTCCACCAGCTCCCGCGCGCTCGCCAAGCTGCGCGTCCGCGCCGACGACGCGATCCCCGCCGAGCCGATCGGAAGTGACCGGCCATGACCGACCTAGACACCACCGCCCTGCGCCAGGCGCTCAAGGCGCCCGGTGACCCCGGCCACCCGGTAGACGTGACCCAGATCATGACGCGGGGCCGTCAGCTCCGCAGGCGCCGCCGCCTGCGCCGCCGTCGCCGGCGGGGTCGGCGCGGTCGCGGTGCTGGCCGGCACGGCGACCGCGATCGCGAACCTGGCCGGCGCGCCGTCCGCCCCCGGCCAGCCCGCAGGCCCCGCCCAGCACCAGTCGGCCCGCGCCCGTGCCTGCCCCGCGCCGCGGCCCGCCCTCGGCGCGGCCGACTACGGACCCGCGCGCGACCCCCGTCCCGGTCGCCACCGGCGGCGCCGCAGGGCGTGACGCCGTCCCGGTCCGGTACCCCGGTCGCCTCGCCGACCGGGGCCGCGCTCCCGACGCGGCCGTCGGCGCCGGTCCCGACCAGCTCGCCCAGCGCGTCCTCGGCCGCGGCCCCGACGGCCACCGCCCCGGGCGCGCGGCCGCCATCGCTGCCCGCCGGCCTCGCGGAGCCCGACCGCCAGGCGCCCCGGTGACCGCGAGCGCCAGGCGCTGGCCACGGGCCGCCCGCGTCCCGCGTCACGCCGCGGCCGGCGGCGCCGGCCAGAGGTCGACGACCAGCGGCGCCTCGGTGAGCTTGCACGATGTCGCCGGGCCCGAAGCCGGGCGCGCACTCGCGCAGCACGAGCCCGCGGCCGTCGCGCTCGATCACCGCGAGGTCGGTGACGATCAGGTCGACGCACTCGGCGCCGGTCACGTCGTACTGGCACTCGTTGACGATCTTCGGCTGGCCGGATCGCTCGCAGTGCCACATGGCGATGATGAGCCTGCCCGGCTTGACCAGCAGGTCCATCGCCCCGCCGATCGCGCCGCCGCCCATCTGCGGCGTCGTCCAGTTCGCGAACGAGCCCCGCTTGTCGACCTGGAACGCGCCGAGGATAACCGCGGTGAGCCGGCCGGAGCGGGCGATCTCGAACGCCTCGGTCGAGTCGAAGACCGACGCGCCCGGCCGGAGCGACACCGGCTCAGCGCCGGCGTTGTAGTAGTCGGGGTCGGCATCCTCCGGCGCGAGGCGCGTCCCGTAGCCCAGCACGCCGTTCTCCGCGTGCAGGACGACATCGCGGCCTTCGAGGTGGTCGGAGACCATCGTCGGCAGGCCGACGCCGAGGTTGACGTAGCTCCCGTCGGGCAGCAGGTCGGCGATGCGCTGGGTCAGCTCCGTCGCGGTCCGGCCCGGCCGCCCGAGGTAGGTGCGGGCCTCGGCGGCCTCGCGCGGGATCCGCCACAGCGGCGTCGAGCCGCTGCTCGCGCTGGACAACCCGGTCGACGAAGATGCCGGGCAGGTCGACCTCGCCCGGCGCGATCTCGCCGGTCTCGACGAGCTCGTCGGCCTCGATGATGACGACCTTCGCGCCCTTGGCGAAGCTGGGCCCGAAGTTCTGGCTGGTGCCGCGGAACGAGACGTTGCCCGCGCGGTCGGCCTTGTGCGCGTAGATGAGCGCGTAGTCGAGCCGCAGCGGCGACTCGAGCACGTAGGTCTGGCCGCCGAACTCGCGGCGCTCCTTGCCCTCGGTGATGACGGTGTCCTCGGCGACCGGGCTGTAGAACGCGCCCATGCCCGCGGCGACGGCGCGGAGCCGCTCGACGAGGACGCCCTGCGGCACCAGCTCGACCTCGATCGGCACCGGGCTCAGCCCCGCGGCCGAGCCCGCGACGCCGCCGGCCCGGGAGGAGAACGCCGTGATGAGCCGGCTGGCCTGGCCGGCCTGCACGATCGAGTTGGGGTGGGCCGGGTCGCGGCCGAGGGAATTGCAGACGATCGTGAGGTCGTGCAGCTCCCGCGCGCGTACCGCGGCGATCAGCTGGACAGGGAACCCGTGGATGACGCCGAACCCGGCGATCCCGATCGCGGCCCCCGGCTCGATGTCGCGTACCGCTTCGTCGAAGCTCGCTACAACCTTGTCCATCGGTGTCCTCTCCCTCGGCGCCGCCGGGGCGCGCAAGCTAGGCGGCCCGCCCGGGCCGGGCGCGCGACGCGGCGCCCAAGCTAAAACCAGTATCGATAAGGAACGGGTGCTGGTCACGCCCTGGTCAGCGCGCCGATTTCCCGGACGTCGGGCAGCGCGCCGAGGTCGGCGACGACATCGCGGAGCCGCTTGGCCTGCTCGCCGATCACCGGGCTGGCGATGGCCAGGAACTTGCCGTTGGCCAGCTCGACCCGCGACTCGACCGTCTTGGAGTCCCGGGTGACCGGGAACGGGTAGCGCCGCTCCCCGGACCGGGTCTCGCACGACGATCTCCCCGCCGATCTCCGCGTTGCCCTTGCCGTAAGCGGGGTCGCCGACCAGCTCGATCCGGCTGATCAGGTCGGTGAACGCCGGGGCCTGCACGTTCTCGTCGCTGAAGGTGGCGGGCACGGTCAGGTCGTGGCCGAGCAGGCTCAGCGCGCTGACGCCGGGCAGGGAGAACTTGGCCTCGATCCCGATGCGCGGCACCCGCACCCCGTAGGCGGACGGCGGCACCCAGTCCGGCACGCGCACCTGCGGCGTGCACGATGTCCTCGGCGGTGATGCCGTCGGCCATCATCGCCTGCGTGGCCAGGATGGTCGCCTGGGTGCCGTGGCCGGAGGCGTACCGCTTCAGCAGCGTGTCGGTGACGGCGAACATGCCGGCCAGCGGCTCGATCCTGTCCCAGTCGATGTCCCCGCTCATCTGGCCGAAGGCCCGTTCGAACGCGTCCGGGTTGGCGGTGAACCCGCGCCTGGCCAGGCCCGCGGACAGCAGGCCGCGCTCGGCGGCGAAGCCGGCGTGGAACGGCTTGGTCATCGTGCCGAAGTTGGCGTGCACCCCGCCGACCTGCGAGGCGGCCAGCCCGACGGCCCGGCCGAACTGCTCGGTGTCCAGCTTCATCAGCCAGCCCGCCGCCGCGGCCGCGCCGAAGACGCCGAGCGTGGAGGTGATGTGCCAGCCCTGCCGGTAGTGCTCGTCGCCGATCACCACCCGCAGCCGGGCGCACACCTCGACCCCGGCGATGTAGGCGGTCAGCAGGTCGGCGCCGGAGGCACCGGTCGCCTCGGCGAGCGCGAGCGCCGCGGGCAGCACCGCGGTGGTGGCGTGCAGGCCGCCGACCAGGTTGGTGTCGTCGTAGTCGAGCGCGTGCCCGGCCGAGCCGTTGATCAGCGCGGCCGACCGCGCGGTGACCCGCTGGCCCGAGCCGATCACGGTGGCCAGGCCCGTGTTTCCGGCAAGCCCCGTGTTTCCGGCAGGCCCAGTGTCTCCGGCAAGCCCCGTGTTTCGGCAGCCAGCCAGCACGGCCTCGTCGGCGAACTCGGCCCGCAGGATCTGGGCCAGCGGCTCGGTGGACCCGGACAGGGCGCAGCCGAGCCAGTCAAGGATGCACTGGCGGGCGGCGGTGCTCGCGTCGGCGGGAACGTCGTCGAGCGACAGCCGCCCGTACCGTTCCCACAGGGTGTTCATCTGCTCAGACATTGGCACTCCGATCCAGGCTCGGGCGGATACGGGCCGCGTCATGCGGCCGGCGTCCAGGCGTTGGCCTCGTCGACCGGGTACAGCGCGCGCAGCTCGGCCAGCAGCTCCGCGGTGAGCTGGCGGCCCTTGGTCCGCTCGCTGTCCCACGGGCTGAGGATGACGTCGTCGAAGCCGAGGTCATCCAGGATCCCCAGCCGTTCGGTGATCGCCCCGGGGCCGCAGATGAGCTCGAAGGCGCCGTCGGTCGGGCAGCGGCCTCGTCTCCGCCTCGTGATCGAGGAGCATGGTGGACACCAGGGCCCGCGTCCCGCCGGCGTCGCGGAAGATGCTCATCGAGTCGGTGAACACCTTCTTCCAGCCGCCTTCCAGCGTCCCCGGCCCGGCCGACGCCAGCCACCCGTCGTAGGTCCGTGGCCGCCCGGCGCAGCTGGCGCGGGCTGCGCCAGGTGCCGAGCAGGAAGCGCGGTGAGCCGATCTTCTGCGCCAGCGTCGGCTCGCCGAGCTCCGGCGGGCGCTGCCGGGCGTACTTCTTGTGGTTGTCGCCGAAGGTAAGCTCCTCGACCTCGATCGACGACTCCCCGGTGAACATGGACTTCACGAACCGCATCGACTCTTCCAGCCGGGTGAACCGCTGGCTCCAGTCGAGGCCGGCGATGTCCCACTCCTGCTTCTGCGAGCCGGTGCCGACGCCGAACGTCAGGCGCCCGGGCGCGAACGCCTCGAGCGTGTAGGCGGACTGGGCGAAGTTACCCGCGTTTACCAGGCCGAGGCAGTAGATGCAGGTGCCAAGCTCGACGCGGCTGGTCGCCGAGGCGGCGATCAGCAGGCCGGGCAGCGGGTCGGGCAGCGTCCGCGCGGTGTCGCCAGGGACGGGGATGTGGTGGCCGGACCAGATGCCGCTGAAGCCGGCGTCCTCGATGAGGCGGGCCTTGGCCTGCACCTCCGCGAAGGACAGCGGCATCCCGTCCGCGCCGAGGATGCCGAAGTTCAGGTGAAGGCGCATCAGTTCTCCCTACGCATCGCTGATCAAGTGCTGACCCGGCGTCCGCCGCCGTTACCCATCGTGATAGTCCCGGTCGTCGCGCGGCAGCAGCGCCCGGACCTGCTGCAGGTCCTCGTCGGTGAAGTCGTAGCGGCGGGCCAGGCCCTTGCGCCCCTCGCCGTGCGTGCGGTTCATCATGGCCAGGATCACGTCGTCGTAGCCCAGGCTCTCCAGCATGGCCAGCCGCTCGGCCGCCTCGTCCGGCGGGCAGAACAGGTTGAACTGGCCCTCGTCCTTCAGCGGGGTGTGCGGTCCCCAGAAGTCCACCGCCACCGTGGCCGCGATGGCCCGCTTGCCGCCCAGGTCGCGGTAGGCCTTGATCGACTCGGACATCACCTTGCGCCAGCCGCCGAACTGCGCGCCCGGGCTGGCCGAGGCGAGCCAGGCGTCGTACTCGGTGGCCGCCCGGCGCAGCTGGCGCGGGCTGTGCCACGAGCCGAGGGCGAAGCGGGGCGGCCCGACCTGCGCCGCCCACGGCGTGCCCCGGTCAACCGCCGGGTCGAGCACCACCGGGGTCCCCGGGGCGTCGAGCGCCGGGTGCTGCCGGTAGAGCGGGCCGAGCGGCTTCCCGGCGAAGATCGCCCGGATGCCCGCCATGTGCTCGGCCATCCGGCGGAAGCGGTCGTCCCAGTCGAGGCCGGCCGCCTCGTACTCGACCCGCTGGCTGCCGGTGCCCAGGCCGAGGGTGAACCGGCCCTTGGCGATGGTCTCCAGCGTGTAGAAACGCTGCGCGACGTCGTACTTGTTGCGCAGCGGCAGCGAGTAGATGCACGTGCCGAGTTCCAGCGCCGGCGTGGTCGCCAGCGCGCTGATCGCCAGGTAGAGCAGCGGGTCGGGCAGGTCACGGTCGACGTCGCCGGGGATCGGCGTGTGATCGCCGAGCCACGCGCCGTTCAGGCCGGCCGCCTCGATCATCTGGGCCCGCCTGGCGATCGCGTGACCGTCGAGCAGCGCACCGCCGGAGTCGACGAGCGGCAGCCACATCCCTATTCGCATCGGTTTCCTTCCGTGAGCGCGGGCCGGGCGGTGATCGCGGGCCGTACCGGTGGCGCGGGCCCTCCGGTGAGCGCGGGAGCCTGGTGCGGCGGTCATCGCGACGCGCGGGCCAGGCCCGCGACGAACGCCCGGACCGACGGCTCGGCCTCGAAGCGCGCCAGGCGCCGCACCGTGTCGTCGACCACGGCCGGGCTCCACAGCGTCGCGGCCGTGCGGCGGAACTTGTCCTCGATCGCCGCCCGCTCGGTGTCCAGGTCTGTCGAACGGGACCATCGAGTTCAGGCTGATGCTGAGCACCTCGCCGGTCTTCAGCCGCACGTCGATCTCGGCCGCGCCGCCGTGGTTCACCCCGTCGAGCGGCAGCACCTCGATGAGCCCGATGACCGACTGCACCCGCGGGTCGGTGATCGCGCTGTCCTGCGGCCGGGAAGGCCTCGGCGGTGTTGATCCCGAGCAGCCCGGCGGCGGCGACGAAGCGGATGGAGAACTTGGCCTGCTCGACGGTGGCCGGCCACTGGATGTTGGCGACCTCGGTCTGGATCTTCGGCACCCGGATGGTGATGGCCGCGACGTCGTCGGCGGTCACCCCGTGCTCGGCGACCAGGCGGCGCATCCCGTCGCCGCCCGAGTGCGTGCCCGAGCAGGCGGCGTTGAACTTGTAGTACATGCCGGCCAGCGCCCACGGCTCGCCCAGCGGGTTCATCGCCACCGCCGGCGTCCGGAGCGCAGCGTGTGCGTCCTGATGAAGCCGACCTCGTGCTCTAGGACCGTCCGCCGAGCCGGTGAAGCCCTCCTGGGCCAGCCGCGCGGCGAGCATCCCGGCCCGGGCCGCGTTGGCCGAGTGCAGCGGCTTGGTCATCGAGCCGAAGTTGGCCAGCAGCCCGCCGGCCAGCGACCCGGCGATGCCGAACGCCATCGCCCACTGCTCGCGGCTCGCGCCGAGCAGGCGGCAGCAGGCCGCCGCCGCGCCGAAGGTGCCGACCGTGCCGGAGGAGTGGAAGCCGAGGTAGTAGTGGGAGTCGCCGAGCAGCCGGTTGACCCGGAACGCGGTCTCGTAGCCGGCGATCAGGGCGGACAGCGCGTCGGCGCCGGACTTGTCGTGCACCTCGGCCAGGGCGAGGACGGCCGGGACGATGATCGCGGAGATGTGCCCGCCCGCGCCGGCGTCGTCGAAGTCGCGGATGTGCGCGGCGAGCGCGTTGACCATCGCCGCGTTGAGCGGGCTGGCGCGGACCGGCTCGGCGCCGAAGACCGTCGCGCCGTCGGCGGCAGGCTCGAGCACCACCCGGCGCAGCATCTCCACCGGCTCGGCCGCCGTGCCGAGGGCGAGAACGCCGACGGTGTCGATGAGCGAGTGCGTGGCCCAGGTCCGCACCTCGTCGGGCACGGCCGCGACGTCGATGTCGTGGACCAGGTCGATGAGCGACCGCGTCAGGCCCTCGGGGAGGTCGAGTCGCGCGAAGGGATTGCCGATCAGGGTTGTCGCGGGGTTCGCCACCGCAGTAGGTCCTTTCGTGGTTGAACCGGCTTCGCCGCGGTGCCGGGCGGGCCACCAAGGGCGCGCGGCGCCCTGGCGCCCGGCCCGGGCGCGCGACGCTGGCGGCCCGGGCCGGTGCGGCGGGCGCCTCAGGGGAGCGCCCGCCGCACCGGGGTTGCTACGCGCTCAGGCTGTACATCTCGCCCCACAGCGCGGCCATGCCGAACTCCACCGGGTGGACGCCGCCGACCGACTTCGCGTTGTAGATGAACCCGATGTCAGCCTGCTGGGCGGGGAGGATGTCGTACTGGGCGATCAGCTCGGCGACGAAGTCGTGCAGCGCCGACTTGAACGCCGTCTGGTCGCTGGTCGCCTGCATGGCGTCCAGGGCCGAGTCCAGCTTCGGGTCGGCGATCTTCTCGTAGTTGAGCGCCCCGCCGGTCTCGAAGACCGCCGCGGTGTTCGGGAAGAGCGCCGAGTTGTAGTAGCCGTACGCGGTCATCTGGTAGTTCTGCGTCTGGTTGAGGTCCATCACGTACTGGGCCGGCAGCACCACGCTGACCGTCACGTGCACGTTCTTGTAGGCGTTCAGCGTCGACGCGACGTACTGGGCCGTGGTGGAGTTCGTCCCCTGCGGCCACAGCACGGTGAAGTTAACCGGCTTGCCCGCCGCGGCCAGCTGATTGAACAGCGTCTGCGCCTCGGACGAGTTGCCCGCCGGGTAGTTCAGGCTCGGGTCGTAGTACGGCGTGCCCTGCGGGAAGTAGTTGGTGGCTACCGGGTTCCCCGGCGCCCACACGTTGGCCAGGCCCTTCTGGTTGAGGGCGAGGTAGACCGCCTTGCGGGCGTCGAGGTTGTTGAACGGCGCCTTGCCCTGGTTGATGTCCAGCCACGCGCCGCCCACCGGGTGGCTGGTGATGGACGTCATGCCGATGCCGGTCAGCGCGTTGATCTGCTGGCCGGTGGTCACCGCCGCCGCCTGGGCCTGGCCGGTGGCCAGGTTGGACTGGCTCTGCGACGAGTCCGTGACCTCCTCGAAGGTCAGGTTGTTCAGGTACGGCTGGTTCGCCGCGTACAGCGAGTAGTTCGGGTTCTTCACCAGGGCGAGCGAGACCGACGGGGTCAGCGTCCCCATCATGAACGGCCCGGCGCCCACCGGGTGCTGCGCGAACGAGGAGCCCTCCTTCTGCACCGCGGTCGGCGACGGGACGAGGGCGAAGTCCTGCGAGATGACCGAGGGGAACTGCGAGTTCACCTTCTGCAGGGTGAACTGGACCGTGGTGTCGTTGACCGCGGTCGCGGTGAACGTCGACGCGATCTTGGCCTCGGACGAGCCGGTGGCCGGGTCAGCGATCCGCTTGACGTTCGCCACCACCGCCGCCGCGTTGAACGGGGTGCCGTCGGAGAACTTCAGGCCGCTGCGCAGCGTCATCGTCCAGACCTTGTTGTCCGTCGAGGTCATGGACTTGGCGAAGCCGTATTCGACCGCGCCGGTCGTGGCGTTCTGGTACAGCAGGCCGGGCCGTAGAGCGCCTCCATCTCCGGGCCGTCGGTGAAGGTCGAGATGAAGGCGAGCGCCGGGTCGAACTGCGTGTCCAGGCCGGCCTCTTCGACCGTGACCGACCCGCCCGACTTCGGGCTCGTGCCCGAGCCGGCGCCCGCGCCCGCGCTGCTCGTGCCCGAGCCCGTGCTCGTGCCGCCGCTGCTCGTCGCCGACGAGCCGCACGCGGTCAGGACTGCGGCTGCGAGAGCACAGCCGGCTATGAGCGTGAGACGCCGGCGTCTGTGAGGTCTGTGGGCTTGCTCTTGCACCATTTCCCCTTCTTTCTCATACTCGGGTAATGCCGAAACGGTCACGTTGGTTGATTTGGTGTTTAACTGTCACGTGCTTCCCAGCACGTGTCCCCTGCGCCAGTCGCCCGCATCGCGGGCTGACGGGTGGGCTCGTCCGGATCTCGGCTGTTGTCTCCTGGCCGCGCACCGGGCGCAGCCCTCATGGGGGTAGATCAAGCTAAGATCAGATTCGTATGGACGTCAATACGACCGCATGAGAAGATGATTAATGTGCGAACAAGCAGCCCCGCGCCGTCGTGCCCCGCGGCACCCGGCCGGCCAGGCCGCGAGGCCCCGGAGACGCCTCCGGGGCCGGGTTAGCACGGGACCCGCATTACGCACGCACGAAAGCGGCGGCCGAGGTTTGTGCTGCTGGCACAAACTGCCACCGCCTGCCCGCGCTGCTGCTCCAGTTATGGGGAAGCCGATGATCGACAGTGCTCTGGCACTTCCGCTCTACCACCAGGTCGCAGGGATCCTGCGGCAGCGAATTGAGGAGGGTGTGTACCCGGCCGGTGTGCGCCTGAACTCCGAGGACGAGCTGGCGGTGGAGTTCGACGTCAGCCGGGCGACCGTTCGCCAGGCCATGGGCGAGCTCGCGACGGAAGGCCTCGTCGTGCGGCGCCGGGGCCGCGGCACCTTCGTCGAGGACGCCGGCCGGCCGGTACTCAAGCAGCGGTTCCGCGGCTCGCTCAGCGACCTGATCGCCGAGTCGGGCCGTACGACAACGCGCGACGTCACGGTCACGCACGACGCCGTGTTCCCCGCCTACATCGCGGAGGCGCTGAGCCTGCCCGAGTGCCGGGGAACGATCGCCAGGCGGACCCGGATGATGGACGGGGAGCCGTTCTGCTACACGGTCACCTACCTGCCCCCCGAGATCGGCGAGAAGGCGGTGAGCGAGGCCGGGCTGCGCCACACGGCGCTGCTGAAGCTGCTGCTCGAGCACGGGGTAGCGCTGCACAGCGCCACCCAGTCGATCCGCGCGCAGCTGGCCGACCCGGAGTTGTGCTCGCGGATCGACGTGGAGCTCGGCGCGCCGCTGCTGTTCGTCGAGCGCACCCTGTACGACGCCTCCGGCCGGCCGGTGGACTTCGTGCGCTGCTGGTACCGCGGGGACAAGTACGAGTACGCCGTCACGCTCAGCCTCAACCAGGCCGCGGAGGCCGGCCCCTACATTGACCTGGCCTGACGCCGCGCGGCCGGAGGAAGCGCAGGCCCCGGTGCCGCCAGCGGGCCCTGAACTGGCGGGCCCTGAACTGGCGGGCCCTGAACTGGCGGGCAAGGTAGCGGTGGTGACCGGGGGCGCCATCGGGATCGGGCGGGCCATCGCCGCCGAGCTGGCCGCGGCCGGCGCCCGGGTGGTCGTCGCGGACCTGCGCGGCGCGGAAGAAGCCGCCGCGTCGCTCGCGGCTGACGGGGCCGACGCCATCGGCGTCACCGCGGACGTCACGTCGCCCGAAGCGCTCGAGGCGCTGGCCGCCGCGACGGCGGGCGCCTTCGGCGGCGCCGACATCCTCGTCAACAACGCGGGGATCTTCGCCGGCCTCGAGTTCCGCCCGTTCACCGAGATCCCGCTCGACGAGTGGCACAAGGTGCTCGACGTCAACGTGCTCGGCTGCTTCCTCGCCGCCCGGGCGGTCGTGCCGCAGATGCGCGCGCGGGGCGGCGGGCGCATCGTCAACATCGGCTCGACGTCCCAGCTCAAGGGGACCGTCGGCCTCGTCCACTACTCGGCGTCGAAGGGCGCCGTCGCCGGGCTCACCCGCGCGCTGGCCAGGGAGCTCGGGCCGGACAACATCCTCGTCAACCAGGTCGCGCCGGGGTTCACCCTGTCCGACGGGGTGGCCGGGCACCTCGACGGCTTCTCGGCGATGCGCGCTAACGCGCCCGGCGCCCGCGTGCTGCGGCGGGACATGACCCCCGCGGACATCGTCGGGGCCGTGCGGTTCCTCGCCGGGCCGTGGGCGCGGTTCATGACCGGCCAGACCCTCGTGGTTGACGGGGGCGCCGTCTTCCATTGATGGCGCCCCCCTGCCCGTCGCGGCCCCGCCTCCCGCGACACTGCCTCCCGCGACGCTGCCTCCCGCGACACTGCCTCCCGTGACACTGCCTCCCGCGGCCCCGCCTTCCGCGGCCCCTCCACGCGCGGTCCCTTCACCTGCGGCCCCTTCACCCGCGGTCCCTCCACCCCCAGCACTGGCCGCGGGCTCAGTCCTGCCGCGGTATCGCGTCGAGCGGCAGCGCGATGCCCGCGACCAGGCCCCGGACGTCGCCGCACTGGTCGATCCCGCGCAGCGCGGCGAACAGCGCCGCCGCCTGCGCCTCGTCCATGAGGACGGACCGGGTGCAGTCGGCGAACTTCGCCTCGATCTCCGCCCAGGTCATCGGGTGCTGAGGGGAGCCCGTCGGCGCGTAGACCCGGACCGTGCGGCGCTCGCCCGGCGTGGTCGCGGTCACCTCGACGTAGCCGATCTCGCCCGGGGCGTCGCCGACGCCGCCCTTGGACTTGTCGCTCTCGTTGCACGCGGGATCCTCCACGACCTCGATCCGGTCGTAGAGCGCGGCGATCTCCGGGCGCGTCACCGCGGCGTCGGTGAAGGTCTCGAGCGTCACCTGCCCGTCGAGCAGCGGGGCCGCGCAGGCGTACGTCGCGGAGAACTTGCCTTCGAGCCCGGTCACCGGCCGCATGTAGGGCACCTGGGAGAACGCGCCGGGCGGCATGTGGCACGACAGGCTCGTGATGTTCTCCGCGCCGAGCTCGGCCCGCAGCTGAAGGACCGCGTCGATGCCGCGGTGCAGCGCCCAGCAGCACGGGTACTTCTTCAGCGAGACGCCGGGCTCCACGAAGACCCACGGCACCCCGAGCGCGGGGGCGATCTTGCCCGGGTCGGAGCGCTCGTCACCGTACAGCGCGAGGTAGCCGCGCGGGATCTCCAGGATCTGCGGGTTAGCGGTCCAGCCGACCGACGCGAGCTCCACGGCGACGAGCGCGGAACGGGCGGCCCACCCGGAATGGAGCGGCTTGGTCATCGTGCCGAAGTTCCGCTGCATGCCCGAGGAGAAGGAGGCGGCGATGCCGAAGGCGGTGCGGATCTCGTCCTCGGAAAGGTCGCGGGCCTTCGCGACGGCGGCGAGGGCGGAGAAGAGCGCGAGCGTCCCCGTCGCGTGCCAGCCCCGGTGGTAGTGGGCGAGCCCGATGCCGCGCGCGATCTGGCCGCCTACCTCGAAGCCGGTGACGTAGGCCGTCACGAGCGACTCGCCGTCGAGGCTGGCCGGCTCCTGCGACGCGAGCAGCGCGGACGAGGATCGGGACGCTCGGGTGCGCCGGGTAGAGGGTCGTCACCTCGTCGTAGTCGAGCGCGTGGCCGAGCGCGCCGTTGACCATGGCCGCGACCTCGGGCGTCACGCTGGCGCCCCAGCCGATGACCGGCGCGGCGCCAGGCGACGGGTTGCGCTTCAGGTACTCGCGCAGGTGCGGGACGACGTCACCGCCGCTTCCCGCGAGGAAGACCGCGACCGTGTCCGCGATCGTGCGCCGGGCTGACTCGCGCACCGGCTCAGGGATAGACGCGAACGTCGTCCCCTTGATGAACCGGGCCACAGCCTGGGTCGCGCCGTCGTTGCTCATGGCTGCCCTTTCGGTCGGTACACCTGCGGACCCGTGAACGCGCCTGCGACGACGCGGCTCGTGCCTGCCGCCCGCCGCCGGGAATTCGCCCGCGGGTCCTGTGCCGTGCAAGCGTAACATAGTCATCTTGTCATATGGACGTCTTGACGTCCTTACGAATTCTCTCTTAACCTGCTTAAGAATTGTCTTTTAGCCCGGGCGCGTTAGCCAGGGCTTCGCCCATCGCGTGAGGGGCCAGGGACGACCGCTGAGGTTGGCGTTTGGCGATCCAGGTTCATGGGCGCCCATGTCGATAGGAGCCTGCATGTCCGGTCAACGGCCCACCCAAGTAAACGCCACCATGCCTTCCGGCGAAACTGGCCTCGAGCGAAACCGGAATTCCGCTGCAGCCGTGCCCTCAGGCAGCACCGTGCTTTCCGGCGTACGGGCGAGAGCGCGGGCACTGCTGGCCGGCGCCCCGGCCGACGGCGACGGCAGCGTGCGGCTGAGCGAGGCGGAGTGCCGGTCGCTGCTCGCGGGCATCGTCCCTTTCGGGCCCGCGATTCGCCGCGGCGGGCGTCGACGAGGCCCTGGCCGCCGCCCGGGCCGATCGAAGTACCCGGTCGTGTGCAAGCTGCTCGACCCCGCCGTGCTGCACAAGACCGAGCTCGGCCTGGTGCGGCGCGCGGTCATCGGATGACGAGGAACTGGCCACGGCCGCCGCGGACCTCCTGGAGCGCGGCCGGGCACTGCGGCTGCGCCAGCCCGGTCCTGAGCGTGCAGCAGCAGCTGAGCGGCATCGAGATGGCCGTCGGGGTCTTCAGGGACCAGCTCGGGCCGGTGGTCATGGTCGCCGCCGGCGGCACCCTGGTCGAGCTGCTCGACGACGCGGCCAGGGAGATGGCGCCCGTCTCGCGCGGACCAGGCGCACGGCATGATCGCCACGCTGCGGGCGGCCGACCTGCTCAACGGCTACCGGGGCTCGGCGGCCCTTGACGTCGGGGCGCTCGCGGAGCTGATCGCGGCGGTCAGCGAGCTCGCCGTGGCGGTTCCCGAGATAGCCGAGCTCGACCTGAACCCGGTCTTCGTGTCCGCGGCGGGGGCGCTCGCCGCCGACGCCCGGTGCCACGCTGCGGCCCGTGCCGGCCGCCGCGCGCGCTGACCTCTACGCGGGCGTGGCCGGGTTCGTCACCCCCCGCCGCATCGCGCTGATCGGCGGCAGCAGCGCGCGACTCAAGGTCGGCGGCCTCGTGGCCCGTTACCTGCGCAAGCACGGCTTCGCCGGGGACCTGGTGATCGTCAACCCGAACGGCGCGGAGGTGGACGGCGCGCGGGTCGTGGCAACCGTCGGCGAGATCGCCGAGCCGGTGGACCTCGCCTGCATCGCCGTCCCGCGCGGGGCCGTGGCCGGGGCGGTCAGCCGACTGCGTGGCCGCCGGCATCCCGAACGGCATCATCTTCTCCGCGGGCTTCGCCGAGTCGGGGAAGCCGGCCGGCGGGCGCAAGAGGAACTCGTCGCGCTGGCGGGCGGGCGGTTCCGGTTCGTCGGCCCGAACTCGATGGGCGTGGCCGCGCTGCACCGGGACCTGCTCGCCACGTTCGGGATGGCCATGGAAGCCGACAGCTTCCGGCGCGGCCCGGTCGCGTTCATCTCGCAGAGCGGGTCGATCGCCAGCGCGCTGTTCAGCCGGGCGGAAGAGCTCGGCGTCGCGTTCAGCCACTGGATCAGCGTGGGGAACGAGGGGGACCTCGGGATCGAGGACTTCATCGGCTACGCCGCCGACGACCCCGACTGCCAGGTGATCTGCCTGTTCGTCGAGGTGATACGCCGCCCGGAGGCCTTCGCCGCCGCGGCGGCGCGGGCCCGCGCCGCCGGGCAAGCCGGTCGTGGCCTACAAGACCGGCTGGACCGACGCGGGCCGGGCGACCACCGCATCCCATACGGGCGCGATGGCCAGCGCCGATGCCGTCTACTCGGCGTTCTTCCGCCGCCACGGCGTGGTGCGCGTCGCCGACCTCAGCGACCTCTTCACCGTCGCCACGGCGCTGAGCGCGGTAGGCGGCGCGGCCGGCAAGCGCATCGGGATCGTGTCGATGTCCGGCGGCGCCTGCTCGATCCTGGTCGACTACTGCGAGTCGCTCGGGCTGGAGGTGCCCGCCTTCGGCGGGGAGCTGCGGGCCGCCCTGGAGGCGCTGCTGCCCGCCTACGCGACGTCGGGCAACCCGGTGGACGTCACCGCCACGGGGATTCAGCAGCCGGAGCTCGTCAGCGACTCCATGCGGCTGGTGCTCGGCTCGGGAGCGGTCGACCTGGTGCTGCTGCAGCTCGGCACCAACGCCGACCCGTCCGCCGCGGTCATGGCGGAGCAGCTGGCCGAGATCCGCGCCGCGAGCCCGGTGCCGTTCCTCGTCGGCCGGCTGGGGGCGCCCTCCCTCGCGCCCGAGGCGCTGCGGGTCTACGCGGCGGCGGGCATCCCCGTCTTCCGCTGGCCCGAGCAGCTCGCGGCGGCGGCCGCGGCGTCGGTGACGTTCGGCACGGTAGTGCCCGGACCTGGGCCGCGGGGCGCGTCCGCACGTGAACACGGCGCGACCGGGCTCTTGCGGAAAGGCTGATTCGTATGGTCATAATGACATCAAGATGAATTTACGCTTGGCACCCCCCTAACCTCCGTCCCCGTCATCGATGCGCGCCGCGCCGACGAAGGAGTCAGCGTATGAGGACTGGCAACAGAACCAGCGACGGCTGTCTCGCGCAGCTCACGCACCAGGCGAAGCTGGGGGCGCGATGACCGCTACCGCCGTGCCCGGCGGGACGCCAGGTTCCGCCGCGGGCCTGCTGTCCGTTCAAGGGCTCACCTGCGAGCTGGAGACACCCGCGGGAGCGGTCCGGCCCGGTCGACGACGTCTCCTTCGTGCTCGGCCACGGCAAGACCCTCGGCCTCGTCGGGGAGTCGGGCGCGGGCAAGTCAATGCTCGCCCGCGCGCTGCTCGGGCTCGTGCCGCGGAACGCGCGCCTGTCGGGTGAGGTGCTCTTGAACGGCACCAACATCGTCGGCCTGCCGGCCAGGGAGCACAGGAAGGTCCTCGGCGCCGGGATCGGCCTTGTCTTCCAGGACCCCATGACCTCGCTCAACCCCGTGGTCCCGGTCGGGCGCCAGATCACCGAGGGGATGCGGTTCCACCAGGGGATCAAGCGCCGCGAGGCGCGCGAGCGCGGGATCGACCTGCTGCGCCAGGTCGGCGTCTCCGACCCGGGCAAGCGGTTCGACCAGTACCCGCACCAGCTTTCCGGCGGCATGCGCCAGCGGGTCACCATCGCCGCCGCGCTCGCGTGCGACCCGCGGGTGCTGATCGCCGACGAGGCCACGACGGCGCTCGACGTGACCGTGCAGAAGCAGATCCTCGACCTGCTCCAGTCGATACAGGCCGACCGTGAGATGGGGCTCATCATCATCACGCACGATCTCGGCGTGGTGGCCGGGCGAACCGACGACATCGCCGTGATGTACGCCGGCCAGATCGTCGAGAAGGCGCCGACCACGGCGCTGTTCGACGCGCACCGCAACCGCTACACCGCGGCGCTGCTGCGGTCGATGCCGCGCCTTGAGCACCAGCCGCACCAGAAGCTCGCGACCATCCCCGGCGCGCCGCCCAGGCTCAACGCGCTGCCGCCGGGCTGCCGGTTCGCGCCCCGCTGCGGCTTCGCCGAGCCCGGGTGCGCGGAGGCCGCCCTGGAGCTCGTCGAGGAAACCCCCGGCCACCAGTACCGGTGCATCCGGCCGGCCGAGCACGCGGCGCCGGCCAAGGACAAGGCCTACGTCTCGGCCAGCGGGAGGCAGCGGTGACGGCGGCGGCCACCCAGGGCCAGGCGGCGGGCGCCGGGGAGCCGGTCCTCGCGGTTGACCACCTCGTCCAGCGCTTCAGCGTGCCCGGCGGGCTGCTCGAGGCCGTTTCCGACGTGTCGTTCACGATCGGCCGCGGCGCGACCCTCGGCCTCGTCGGCGAGTCCGGGTCGGGGAAGTCCTCGATCGGCCGGGCGGTCATCCAGCTGCCGCCGCCCACCCTCGGCTCGGTGCGGTTCTCCGGCCGTGAGCTCACCAAGATGGCGAGGGCCGAGCTGCGCCTGGCGCGCAGCGGCATCCAGATGATCTTCCAGGACCCGATCTCCGCGCTCAACCCGCGGCGGCGGGTCCGGGACGTGGTGGCGGAGGGGCCAGACGATCCTCGGCTGGCCGAAGGACAAGACGGCGGAGCGCGTGCGGGAGATGCTGGACCTCGTCGGCCTCGACCCGGACAGCTTCGGCGACCGGCGCCCGCACGAGCTGTCCGGCGGCCAGTGCCAGCGGGTCGCGATCGCGCGCGCCCTCATCGTCGAGCCGAGGGTGCTGATCTGCGACGAGCCGGTCGCGTCGCTCGACGTCTCCGTGCAGGGCCAGATCCTCAACCTGCTTGAGGAGATGCGGGCGCGCTACGGGCTCTCGATGCTGTTCATCTCGCACGACCTGTCGGTCGTGCACGTGGTGAGCGACCAGATCGGCGTCATGTACCTCGGCAAGATCGTGGAGTACGGCGACGCCGGGGTCATCACCGCGAAGTCCGCCCATCCCTACACCAGGGGACTGCTGGACTCCGTGCCGGTCCCCGACCCGCGCGCGCCGCTGCCGGACACCAAGCTGATCGGCGAGATCCCCTCGCCGATGGCGCCGCCGTCGGGCTGCCGGTTCCGCACGCGGTGCGCCTACGCGCAGGAGCGGTGCGCCGCCGAGGTCCCGGTAATGCGCGAGATCGACACCGGGCAGATGGTGGCGTGCCACTTCCCGCTGCACGGCGGGGTAGCCCCGTCCCCGGCGGCCGGCAGCCGGGCAGACAGCCAGCTCACCGGCGCAAGGAGGCAAGTGATGCTGCGGTTCGCCGCCCGCAGGCTGCGCGACATCGTGCTCGTGCTGGTGCTCGTGACGTTCTTCACGACGTCGCTGGTCAACCTGATGCCAGGGTCGCCCGCCTTCGCGATCTACGGGTCCGCGCTGTCGCCGCAGTTCCTCGCGAACTTCAACCAGGAGTTCGGCCTCAACCACCCGCTCTTCATCAGGTACGGCCTGTGGGTCTGGGACGCGCTCCAGGGCAACCTCGGGCTCTCGTACCAGACGCACTTCAGCGTCGCCTCCCAGATCGGCGCGCGCCTGCCGGTGACCGCGGAGATCGCGGTCCTCGCGCTCGCCGTCTCGCTCCTCATCGCGGTCCCGGTCGCGATGCTCGCGGCGACCCGCCCGGGCAAGCTGATCGACCGGGTGGTGACCGGCGCGTCCTCGGTGGCCCAGGCGACGCCGGCCTTCGTGGCCGCGGTGATCTTCGTGTACGTGTTCGCGGTCCGGGCCAGGTGGTTCCCGTCGCAGGGCTGGGTGCCGCTCACCCAGGACGTCGGCCAGAACCTGCTGCACGCGATCTTGCCCGTGGCCACGCTGGCCCTCGGCATCACCCCGATCTTCATCCGGATCCTGCGCGGCGACATCGTCTCGCTCCTGTCGGAGAACTTCGTGATGGTCGCGCGCAGCCGGGGGCTGCCCGAGTGGTACATCCTGCTGCGGCACGTGCTGAGACCCGCGTCGGCCTCGCTGATCACGGTCGCGGGGCTCTCGTTCGGCTACCTGTTCGGCGGCTCGATCATCGTCGAGTCCTTCTACAGCCTGCCGGGCATCGGACTGCTCGCCTCCCAGGCCGTCTACAACAAGGACCTGCCGATCCTGCAGGGCGTCGTGGTCTGCGTCGCGGTCGTGTTCGTGATCATCAACAGCCTCGTCGACTTCTCCTACGGCCTGCTCGATCCTAGAGTTCGGACTGCGCGATGACCGTGACACCAGGCGAAACCATTCCCCCCGCCGTCGAGGGGACGTTCGACGCACGCCGGCGCCACCGGGGCGCGTTCCGCCTCGGCCTGGGCGCCGAGCGCCGGCCGCGGCGCCGGCCCAAGCCGGTCCTCGCGCTCTGCGCCTGCTGGCTCGGCCTGATGATCCTGCTCGCCGTCTTCGCCAACGTGCTGCCCATCAAGGACCCGAGCGCGGTGATCAGCGGCCCGAACGTCAACCCGGCCTGGGGGGCCCAGTTCTTCGGCACCGACGCCATCGGGCGCAGCATGGTGTCGCGGCTCGTGTTCGGCGCGCGGGTCTCCTTCGAGATCGCCATCCTGGTCACGGTCGTCGCGATGGTCGTCGGCGGGGCCATCGGGCTCCTGTCGGCCTTCTTCCGCGGCGCGGTGACCTTCGTCGCCGACACGATCGCCAACACCATCTTGTCGGTACCCGGGCTCCTGCTGCTGCTCGCCATCGTCGTCGTCTTCCACCCGTCCATCCCCGTCCTGATCGGCGCGATCGCGCTCCTCTACCTGCCGGGCTTCATGCGGGTGACGCGGGCGACCGCGACCAGCCTGATCGAGCGGGAGTACGTCGTCGCGGCGCGCAGCCTCGGCGCGACGCAGGCCCGCATCATCGTGCGCGAGCTGCTCCCGAATACCGCCGTCGCGCTGGTCACCTACGCGGCCCTCGCCCTGCCCGGCGCGATGCTCGCCGAAGGCGGGCTCAGCTACCTCGGCTTCGGCGTCCAGCCGCCCACGCCGAGCTGGGGGCAGATGATCGCGCAGGGCCAGCGCAGCTCACCATCGCACCGTGGCAGGCGATCATCCCGTGCCTGGTCTTCTCCGTAACGATCTTCGCGCTCTACTCTGTCGGCGACTGGCTGCGTGCGCGGCTCGACGTGCGCGGCACGGCGAGCGACTGAGCGACGCGCTGCCGCCCAGTCGACCGCGAAGGAGGAGCACGATCATGGACAAGGTCGACGAGATGCCCGGGCCCGCTGGCGGGCCTGCGGGTCATCGACTTCGGGCAGTACGTCGCCGGGCCGCTGACCGCCGTGCTGCTCGCCGACCAGGGGGCCGACGTCATCCACGTCGACCCGCCGGGCGGCCCGCGCTGGCCGGCGTCGCGGACGCGTTCTTCAACCGCGGCAAGCGCCGGGTGATCCTGGACCTGAAGCAGCCGGGCGACCTGGCCGCGGCGCGCCGCCTGGTCGCCGCCGCCGACGTCGTGATCGAGAACTTCCGGCCCGGCGTGCTCGCCAGGCTCGGGCTTGACCTGGACGCGGTCAGGCAGGCCAGCCCCGCGCTCATCACCTGCTCGCTGCCCGGCTTCGGCGCGGACGACCCGCGCGCGGGAATGCGCGGCTACGAGGGCGTCATCGCGGCCGCGACCGCGAACTGCCAGCCGCGGACGGGGGAGGAGCCGCCGGGCTGGGACTGGGAGCGGCCGACCTACTCGGCCCTGCCGTTCGCCTCGAGCTTCGCCGGGTACCTGGCCGCCGTCAGCGTCGTCATGGCCCTGATCGCGCGGCGGCGGACCGGGCGCGGCCAGCGGGTCGAGGTGCCGCTGTTCGACGCGATGTTCACCCTGATCGGGCACAGCGGCGCCTACGCCGACGACGTCGGGCATCCACCCGCCCAGGCCCATCCACGGGCGCGGCGCGGGCGCGTTCCGCTGCGCCGACGGCCGGTACGTGCAGTTCGACACGTCCAGCCCCCGGCACCTGACCTGGTTCGCCCGGCAGGCCGGCCTGCTCGGCCGCTTCGACTCCGAGCTGCTCGACCTGGCGGCCAACGCCAGGCCCGAGGTCAACGAGCGGCTGCACGCCGCGCTGCGGGAGCAGTTCCTGACCAGCACGGCCGCGGAATGGGAGGAACTCGGCAACGCGGCCGGGGCCGCCATCGGGTTCATCCGGACACCCGCCGAGTGGATCGGCACCGAGCACGCGCGCGCCGCCGGGCGCGGTCGCCCGGGTGAGCGACCCCGAGCTCGGCGACACCTGGTGCGCGGGCGTGCCGGTCGCGCTGAGCGAGTTCCCCGACCCGCGGCCGCGGCCGCGCCGCCCGGCCGGCGCGGACACCGCCGCCGTCCTCGCCGAGCTGGCGCGGGCCGCCGCCGCGCAGCGGCGCGCCGGCCGCCGCCCCGCGCCGGGCCGGAGCCGGACCTGGCCCAGCCGCTGAGCGGCATCCGCGTGCTCGACCTGGGCCTGGCGCTGTCCGGCCCGACCTGCGGCCGGATCCTGGCCGAGTTCGGCGCCGAGGTCGTGAAGATCAGCAAGCCCGGACGCCGGCGTCGCCGGGTACCTCAACCGGGGCAAGAAGTCGCTGCTGCTCGACCTCGGCCCCGCTGGCCGGCCAGGAGGTGTACTGGCGGCTGGTCGACCAGCGCCGACGTCGTGCTCGAGAACTTCTCGCCCGGCACCGCCGAGCGGCTCGGGATCGGCTACGACGAGGTCAGCGCGCGCCGGCCGCAGACCGTCTACACCTCGATCAGCTGCTACGGGCTCGAGCGGGCCGTGGACGCACTGGCGCGGCTGGGAACGCCAGGGCCAGGCGGTGACCGGGATCATGGAGCGCACCGAGCTGCCCTCGGTGCTCGGCCCGTACAACATCGTCGACATCGGCACCGGCATCCTCGGCGCGTTCGCCACGGCGCTCGCGCTCTACCACCGGTTCGTCGACCGGCCGCGGCCAGCGTGGCCAGCGCCTCGCTGGCCCAGACCGCCACCTACCACCAGGCGGCGTTCATGTTCGACTTCGCCGGCTACCAGCCGGCCGAGCCGCGCGGCTACGACGCGCTCGGCGAGGGCCCGCTGCAGCGCTACTACCGGGCCGCCGACCGAGTGGTTCTTCCTCGCCGCCCGGCCCGAGGACCTCCCCGCGCTGGCCGCGGTGACCGGCGACGAGGCCATCGCCGCCAGCGACGGGCGCGGCGCTGGAGCAGGCCCTCGAGGCCGCGTTCGCGACGGCCGCCGCCCAGGACCGTCATCGCCCGGCTGCAGGCCGCCGGCATCGCCGCGCACGTCGTCGTGCCGATCGCCGAGCTGATGACCGACCCGGTGGCCCGCGAGCGCGGGCTGAGCGTGACCCAGGAGGTGGCGGGCGCCGGGAGCTGCACGATGCCGGGCGTCTCGCCGCGGCTGTCCGACACCCCGGCGCTGGTCGGCCACCCGCCGTGCCGGCCAGGCGAGGACGCCAGGGAGGTCCTCGCCTCGGTCGGGCTCGCCGACCGGCTTGACGCGCTTGAACGCCGCTGGGTGGTACGGGCCACCGACCTGCCCGCGGCGTGGCCGTGACGCCGGCCCGTGGCGCCGTAGGCAGCGGCGCCGTCAGGCACGAGGCATCAGCCGCGCACCGCGTCCAGCCGCCCAGCGGGCCTGAGCGGGAGGAGAGGACAACACGTGCATCGCAGCGAGACGAGGTTCCTGACCACGCACACGGGCAGCCTGATCCGCCCGGACACGCTGGTCAAGGAGCCGGCGCCGGACGCCGACG
Organism: uncultured Actinomycetota bacterium; assembly: GCA_963735315.1. Classification (GTDB taxonomy): domain Bacteria; phylum Actinomycetota; class Actinomycetes; order Streptosporangiales; family Streptosporangiaceae; genus Trebonia. The sequence continues at coordinate 24,945 of CAVTKQ010000001.1, read as the reverse complement.
CCGCCACCCGCGCCGACTACGAGCGCGCGCTGACGGCAGCGGTCGCCGACGTGGTCGCCCGGCAGGCCGAGACGGGCCTCGACGTGGTGAACGACGGCGAGTTCGGCAAGTCGGGCTGGTCGGGGTACGCGCTGGCCCGGGTGACCGGCTTCGAGATCCGCGAGGACCAGCTCAAGCCGCTCGACTGGCTGGGCCGGGACCGGGAGCGGTTCAAGGGCTTCTTCACCGACAACCCGGAGCTGCCGGCCGCGCTGACCGGCGCGCCCGCGCAGGTGTGCGTCGGGCCGATCGAGTACACCGGCCATCGAGCTGGTCACGCGCGACCTGGCCAACCTGAAGGCGGCCACGGCCGCCCACCAGGACCGCGAGGTGTTCTTCACCAGCGTGGCCCCGGCGAGCACGGCGTACTCGGGCGTGAACGAGTACTACAAGACCGACGAAGAGTACGTCTACGCGATCGCCGAGGCGATGCGCCAGGAGTACCTCGCCATCCACGAGGCGGGGTTCATCCTCCAGGTCGACGACGCCGTGCTGGCCAACATGTACGACCACCTCAGCCAGCAGGGGGAGGACGCCTACCGAGCGCTGGGCGCGGCTGCGGGTCGAGGCGCTCAACCACGCGCTGGCCGGGATCCCGGAAGACCGGATCCGCTACCACATCTGCTTCGGCAGCTGGCACGTCCCGCACGTCGCCGACGCGCCGCTCGAGGCGATCGTCGACCTCATCCTCGGCGTCAACGCGGGCGCGTACTCCATCGAGGCGGCGAACCCGCGGCACGAGTGGGAGTGGGAGGTGTGGGAGCGGACGAAGCTCCCGGACGGCAAGATCCTCATCCCCGGCGTCATCAGCCACCACATGACCACGGTCGAGCACCCGCGGCTGGTCGCCCAGCGGCTCGAGCGGTTCGCGCGGATCCTCGGCCCGGAGAACGTCATCGGCGGCGCGGACTGCGGCTTCGCCCAGTCGTCGCACATCCAGCGCACGCATCCCGAGGTCGTGTGGGCGAAATTCGGCTCCCTTGTCGCGGGAGCCCAAATCGCGTCGCAGCGAATCTGGGGTTCCTGACGTCGCGCATAGAGCGCCAAGAAAGATCTGGACTCTTTGCAGGAGCCTCAGTGATGCGGAGAGGAGATCATCATGACGGTACAAGGGCAGGCCAGGACTGCGAACGTGCTCGGCCCGGGCGTACCGGGCGTGATGTCGGGCAAGACGCAGGGCGTGCGGGAAATGACCCCGCCAGGGCCGGGTGAGCTCCCGCAGACGCCGTGGGAGATCGAGGGCCCGTACTTCCGGCTGGGTGCCCCGCAGCGGTCGAACCTGCTCGAGCCCGGCGACAAGGCCGGAGCTCATGCTGACCGGGCGGGTGCTGAACCAGAGGGGCACGCCCATCGCCGGGGCGGTGGTGAACTTCTGGCACAGCAGCCACGCCGGGGAGTACGACATGGTCGGCTACCGCTACACCGGCTGGATGGTGACCGACGCGAGCGGGCCGGTACGAGCTGACCACGATCATCCCCGGCGCCTACCAGCCGCGGGAGGCCAAGCACCTGCACGTCAAGGTGCAGGCGATCAGCCGCCCGATCACCACCCAGCTGTACCTGGAGGGCGAGCCGGGCAACACCGACGACGAGTACTACAACCCCGCGCTGTTCGTGGCCTGCACGGTCGACGAGGCCGGGGTCAAGCACGGCACCTACGACTTCGTCATCGAGCAGTTCGACGACGAGAAGAACGTCACCCCGGAGAGCCTCGCCGCCCGGGCCTGAACGAAAGGCACGCATGACCATCCGCGGCAAGGCCTTCATCGCCGGCGCCTACGAGCACCCGGACCGGAAGATCCCCGACAAGTCGGTCGCCCAGGTGCACGCGGAGGTGGCGCTCGGCGCGCTGGCCGACGCCGGCCTGACGCTGAGCCGACGTCGACGCGCTACTTCTGCGCCGGCGACGCGCCCGGGTTCGGGCCGCATCTCGATGGCCGACTACCTCGGGCTGAAGCGGCTCCGCTACATGGACTCGACCGAGACCGGCGGCTCGTCCTACCTGGTCCACGTCGGGCACGCCGCCGCGGCCATCGCCGACGGGCAAGTGCCGGGTCGCCCTCATCACGCTGGCCGGGCTGCCCAGGTCACAGCCGGGCGCGCCCGGGCGTCGGCGCGCGCCGTCGGCGCCGGAGGCGGCGTTCGAGCAGCCGTTCGGGCCGACGACCGTGTCGATGTACGCGCTGGCGGCGCGGCGGCACATGCACGAGTACGGCACCACCAGCGCGCAGCTGGCCGCGATCAAGGTGGCGGCCGTCGCCAGCACGCGCAGTACAACCCGAACGCGATGCTGCGCAACCCGGTGACGGTCGAGGAGGTGCTCGACTCGCCGATGATCAGCGACCCGCTGCACCGGCTGGACTGCTGCGTGATCACCGACGGCGGCGGCGCGCTCGTCGTGGTCGTCGCCGGAGGTCGCCAGCGGACCTGCGCCCGGCAGACGCGTCAAGGTGCTCGGCCACGGCGAGTCGCCGAAGCTCGCCGACAACGGCCGCATCGACCTGACCTACACCGGCGCGGTGTGGTCCGGGCCGCGGGCGTTCGAGGAGGCGGGCGTGACGCCAGCCGACATCGACTACGCGTCGATCTACGACTCGTTCACGATCACCGTGCTGCAGACGATCGAGGACCTCGGGTTCTGCGAGAAGGGCAAGGGCGGCGCGTTCGTGGCCGACGGCGTCGCTGCTGGCGCCGCACGGCAGGCTGCCGTTCAACACCGACGGCGGCGGCCTGTGCAACAACCACCCGGCCAACCGGGGCGGGATGACCAAGGTGATCGAGGCGGTCCGGCAGCTGCGCGGCGAGGCCAACGCCGCCGGTGCAGGTGCCCGACTGCGAGCTCGCGCTGGCGCACGGCACCGGCGGCTCGCTCGGCACCCGGATCGGGCGCGCGACCGCTCATCCTCGGCCGGGAGGACGCGTGACGCGACGCCGGGCGCGCCGGCCCGCTGCCGGCGCCAGCGCCGGCGGTCAACCCGGAGACGCGGGCGTTCTGGGACGCGACGGCGCGCGGGCCGGCTGCTGCTCAAGCGGTGCCTGGACTGCGGCAGCGTGATCTGGTACCCGCGCGCGCTCTGCCCGGACTGCGCGCAGCCTGCGCACCGAGTGGTTCGAGGCGTCGGGCCGCGGCCGCGTCTACAGCTACACGGTCAACCACCGCGGCGAGGGCGCCTACCAGGACGTCGGCGCCGTACGTGCTGGCCTACGTCGAGCTCGACGAGGGGCCGCGGGTGATGACCAACATCGTCGGGGCGGACGCCGGCCGGACCGTCGCCGTCGGCCTGCCGGTCGAGGTCGTGTTCCACGACACCGGCGACGGGCACCGCCCTGCCCAGGTTCCGCCCCGCGGCGCGGCAGGGCCGCGCCGACACCGCCAGCTAGCCAGCCAACCAGAAGGAGCAGCCACAGTGCGAGGGGACAGCACGCCGCCGCAGGTCGACGACTTCAGGTACGACGTCGACGCCCAGTGGGAGAAGCTGCCGGCAGGGATCTCCCACCGCGACGTGTCGGCGGTCGGCATCGACTCCGCGGACCGGGTGTACCTGCTGACCAGGTTCGACTCCAACGTGCTGGTGTACGAGCCGGACGGCACGTTCGTCACCGCCTGGGGCGGTGACGGCTTCACCAACCCGCACGGGCTGACCGTCGGCCCCGACGACTCGGTGTGGACCGTGGACAACGGGGACCACACCGTCAGGAAGTTCACGCCGGACGGGAAGCCGCTGCTGACGCTGGGACGTCCCGGGCAGCCGTCGGACACCGGCCGGGCGAAGGGCGGCCCGTTCGTCGTGCACAACGTGGAGACCGTGCTGCGGCCCGGGCGAGCCGTTCAACGCGCTGCACCAACCTGGCGATCAACTCCGCCGGGCGCGTCTACGTCGCGGACGGGTACGGCAACTGCCGCATCCACGTGTTCTCCCCGGACGGGGAGCTGATCACGTCCTGGGGCGAGGTCGGCGTCGGCCCGGGCGAGTTCCACCTGCCGCACGGCATCGCGGTCGGCCCCGACGACCGGGTGCACGTCTGCGACCGGGAGAACGACCGCATCCAGGTCTTCGACCCCGACGGGCGCTACCTCACCGAGTGGACCGACGTGCAGCGGCCCTGCCACATCGCCATCGACCCCGACGGCTACTCGTACGTGGCGGAGCTGTGGCGGCCCAAGGGCAAGGGCTCGTTCACCCACGGGTTCATGCGCGAGGACCACCCGGGCCGGGTCACCATCTTCGACCGCGACGGCGCCATCGTGGCCCGGTGGGGCGCGAGCACCGTCAGCCGGACCGCGCCGGGCAACTTCATCGCCCCGCACGGCATCGCGGTCGACTCCCGCGGCGACCTGTACGTCTGCGAGGTGTCCTACACCTTCGGGGCCAAGGCAGAACGGCGTCGACCCGGCCGAGGCCGCCGCCCACCAGATCCAGAAGTTCACCCGGCGCACGGCGACCTGACGGAGACGGCAGGAACGAAGGGAAGAGCGCACATGAGGCACAGCACCGACCGGATCCGGTCCACGCACGGCGGGAACCTGCCGCGCCCGGCCGACGTTCGACGCGCTGCTGCAGCAGGGCCCGGTCGTGACGGCCGAGGTCGCGGCGGAGCTGCCGGGCGCGGTGCAGTGGGTGGTGGACACCCAGCTTGACTGCGGCGTGGACGTGATCAACGACGGCGAGTACGTGAAGGCCGCCGGCGGCGGCGCGTACTCCGGGTACATCCACCAGCGGGTGACCGGCTGGGAGGTGCTGCCGGTCGACCCGGCGAAGCCGCCCAAGCGGGACGGGGTCGGCGGCCGGGAGCGCCGGATGTTCCCCGGGTTCTACGAGTCGGGGCTGTGGCTGCAGGGGTCGGGCGGCCCGGTGCGGCCGGGGTTCTTCAAGCCGGGCGCGCCGGCCGAGCGGACCACCGAGCGGGTCGCGACCGGCCCGGTCACGCTACACCGGGCACGACGCCATCAAGGCCGACACCGACGCCCTCACCAAGGCCCTGGCGGGCAAGCCCGCCGAGGTGGAGGGCTTCGTCGCGGCCCTCGGCCCGCTGAGCCTGGGCGCGGGGGCGCGCAACGAGTACTACTCCTCCGAGGAGGAGTACATGACCGCGGTCGCCGAGGTGGTCCGGGAGGAGTACAAGGCGATCACCGACGCCGGGTTCATCGTGCAGATCGACGAGCCGGAGTTCGCCACCTCCTGGCAGTTCTTCCCCGACTGGGACGTGGCCAGGTACCGCAAGTACCTGGAGTTCTGCGTGGAGATCATCAACCACGCGCTCGACGGGCCTGCCCGAGGACCAGATCCGGTTCCACGTCTGCTGGGGCAGCGGGCACCGGCCGCACGTCACCGACATCGACCTGGTGCACATCGCCGACCTGCTGCTGAAGGTCAACGCCCAGGCCTACTCCGATCGAGGCGGGCAACGTCAGGCACGCCCACGAGTGGACCGTGTGGCGCGACGTCAAGCTGCCCGACGGCAAGATCCTGGTGCCCGGCGTCATCTCGCACGCCACCGACCTGGTCGAGGCCCCCGGCCTGGTCGCCGAGCGGCTGGTCAACTACGCGCAGCGTCGTCGGCAAGGAGAACGTCCAGGCCGGCACCGACTGCGGCATCGGCTCCCGGGTCGGCCACGAGGAGATCGTCTGGGCCAAGCTCCGCGCCATGGCGCAGGGCTGCGAACTGGCCAGCAAGCAGCTATGGGGCAAGTGAGGAGGCGGCCGGCATGACCTACGACCTGCTGATCAAGGGCGGCCACGTCCTGGATCCCGGCCAGGGGCTCGACGGCGATCCTGGACATCGCGATCACCGGCGGCAAGATCGCGCGAGATCGCCGCGGACATCCCGGCGCAGGACGCCGCGCGCGTCCTGGAGATGCGCGGCCCCGGCCGGCACGTCGTGCCGGGCCTGATCGACGTGCACACGCACGTCGCCAACGGCGCGATCACCGAGGGCGTCGGCATGGGCAACTGCGACGCCGACGACATCGGGGTGCGCTCCGGCGTCACCACGGTCGCGGACTGCGGGTCGGTCGGCGTCGCCAACCTCGGCGTCTTCCCCGCCTACATCCTGCCCAAGGCCAAGACCAGGGTCATCACGCTGGTGAACGCGGGCAGCTACGCGCACACCATGCCGGGCCCCGCGGACGTCAACTCGCTCGACGACATCAACAGGGACGCCCTGCGGCAAGGCGGCCGAGCACAACCCCGGCCTCATCGCGGGGGTCAAGCTGCGCATCGTCGGGCCCGCCTTCCAGGCCATCGGCGAGGAGATCATCACCACCGCCAAGGCGGCGGCCAGGGACCTCGGCGTCCCGCTGATGGTCCACATCGGCGACTTCACCGCCAAGGACGAGGCGTCGGCGGCGCGGCGCGGCGAGCTGACCCGGTTCCTGCTGAAGACGTTCGAGCCGGGCGACATCCTGACCCACCTGTGCACGCCGAACTCCGGCCGCGTCCTCGACCCGGCGGGCAAGCCCTACCCGGAGGTCGCCGAGGCGCGCGCCAACGGCGTCGTGCTCGACTCGGCGCTCGGCCGCGGCAACTTCGGCATCGAGGTCGCCAGGCGCCAGGCCGACCTGGGCCTGTTCCCCGACACCATCAGCAGCGACCTGACCGCCCTGGGCCAGACGTTCCACAGCCTGCTCGAGTGCATGGCCAAGTTCATGTCGATCGGCTACACGCTGGCCGACGTGGTCAAGGCGACGACCGCCAGCGCGGCCAGCGCGCTCGGCCTGCAGCACGAGATCGGGGCCATCGCCGTCGGGCGGGACGCCGACCTGAGCGTCATCGACGTCGTCGAGGGCGACTTCACCTTCACCGACACCACCGGGCAGGAGTTCCGCGGCGGCTACGGCCTGGTCCCCGTCCGCACCCTGAAGGCGGGCGAGGAGTTCTCGCCCGGCTGGGGAACGCACCCGTGGGGCTGGCTGCCCGCGAGCGCGGCGGCCACCGCCCAGGCCTGACCGGCCCGGTCACCGCCGGCCAGGCCTGACCGATCAGGCCTGGCCGCTCAGCCGCAACCGGCTAGCCGTAGCTGTTTCAGCCGCGACAGGTTCAGCCGCAACCGTTTCAGCCGTGGCTGCTTCAGTCCCGGCCGGCCGGCCCGAGGCGGGCGACGTGCTCGGCGAGCAGCCGGGTGAACAGGCCGGCGAGCGGGGAGGCGAGCCCGCCCCGGGTGGCCATCCAGTACGAGACGCTGATCGGCGTGTCCGGCAGCGGCAGCATCACGATGCGGCCCGCCGCGGCCTCCTCAAGGGCGACGGTGCGGTAGAGCAGCGCGATCCCGCGGCCGTCCTCGACGAGCCGCTTGGCCAGCGGCACGGTGGACACCCGCACCCAGCTGCGCCCGCGGATGCCGAGCAGGGAGAACTGGCCCCACATGGCGTCCTCCCCGGCCGGCCCGATCAGCGTGCGGCCGGAGACCTCCGGCCAGCTGACGTCCGGCCCGGCGAGGTCGGAGCCGGGGGCCACGCACAGGCAGAGCTGATCGTCGAACAGGTGCGTCGCGGCGATGTGCGGCGGCGGGAGGTCCCGGGCGATCGCGACCTCGAAGTCACCGGAATCGAACATCGGCCAGACGTCCGCCCCGCGAGGCGCCGCCTGGATCCGCAGGTCGGCGTCCTCGACCGCGCTCAGCAGCCCGCCGATGACCGGCGGCAGCACGTAGTCGCAGATCGCGGCGGTGGCCACGACGCGCAGCCCGCCGCTCGCCCCCGCCCTGACCTCGGCGGCGAGCCGGTCGAGCTGGCCAAGTTCGACGAGCACCCCCTGGGCGGCGACCGCGACGCGCGTCCCGTCGGCGGTCAGCCGCAGCCGCCGCCCCCGCTGCTCGGTGAGCGGGAACCCGGCCCGGCGCTGCGCCGTGCGCAGCGTCTTGCTGACCGACGGGTGGGTGAGCAGCAGCTCGTCGGCGATCTGCGCGATGGTCTTGCCGTTCAGCATCCCGGCGAGGACGCGGAGCTCGGTGGTCGTGAACATCCCCGGGCCTCCCTCCGCTGGCCGCTGCGCATGACGCGCGCCAGCGCATGACGCCGGCCGCCAGCACGACGGCGCTGGCCGCCAGCACGACGCTAGCCGGCCAGCCGTCCAATAGCTAAAAATAAGGAACAGTTTCCCGCCGAACCTGTTCTTGGTTTGCCGGCCCGGCAGGCATAGCGTCGTGACCAGCCACCGGTCACCGGGGCCATAGCGTCGAAGGAGACAGCCGTGACGGATCATCAGCCAGTCAGCGCGACCGCGGTCACGTCACCGCCGCCCGTGCTGGCGAGCTACGACGAGGCGATGGAGGCGGCCCGCGCCCTCGGGCCGCGGCTGCGGGGCCGGATCGCCGAGGCCGAGCGGCTCCGCCGCCTTCCGGACGAGACGGTGGCGGACCTGCTGGAAAGCGGCCTGTGCGGGGTCATGAAGCCGCGGCGCTTCGGCGGCTCGGAGCTCGGCGCCGAGACGCTCGATCGACGTCTCGGTCGAGCTGGCCGCCCAGTGCGCGTCCAGCGGCTGGGTGTACATGCTCTGGGCGGCGCACATGTGGCTGCTCGCGCTGTGGCCCGCCGCCGCCCAGGAAGAGATGTTCGCCGACCCCGCCATGGTGGCCTCGTCGGTCGTCAGCACGGCCGGCGCCGTCGAGCGCGTCGCGGGCGGCTACCGCTGGACCGGCCGGGGCTTCTTCTCCAGCGGCGTCGACCACTGCCAGCTGGCTGACGGCGGCCATCGCCGTCCGCGACGAGGAGACCGGCGGCCGAAGGGCGCAAGTGGTTCCTCATCCCCCGCGCCGACTTCGAGATCATCGACGACTGGCACGTGATCGGCCTGCGCGGCACCGGGAGCAAGACGCTCACGTGACCGACGCCTTCATCCCGCTCGGCCGCGTGCTTGACGACGCTGACATCCAGCGGGGCACGTCGCCGGGCCGCGAGGTCAACCCGCACCCGATGTACGGGGCGATCTCGCAGGCCAACTTCACCGCCGCGATGGCCGCCCCGGCGATCGGCGCGGCGCGCGGCCTGCTGGCCGCCTACGGGGACAAGCTCGCCCGCAAGGCGGCCAGCGCGACCGTCAGCGCGGCCGCCGGCACGACCGTGAGCATGGCCCGCTACGCCGCCGCCGCCGCCCAGCTGGACGCGGTGCACGCGCTCACGCTGGCGAACGCCAGCCGGTACGCGACGGCCCCGGCCGCCGCGGTAGGGCCGGAGGGCCGGGCGAAGTGCAAGCGGGACTACGCCTACACGGCCCAGCAGTCCCGCAAGGCGGCCAACGCGATCTACGAGGAGTGCGGCGGCAGCGGGCTCGCGGAGACCTCGGACCTGCAGCGGATCTGGCGCGACGCCAACGCCGCCGCCGCCCACCACGGCCTCACCTGGGACTGGCAGGCCGACGTCTGGACGCGGGCGGCCTTCGGCCTGCCCGTCCCAGGAGTGAACGCCTGAGCGTCCAGCATGCGGACGGCTGCGCGCCCTGCCTGCGACGTTCGTAGACTAGGCGGGTGACTTCGGACAGCGGGGCAACTCCCGTAACGACCCTTACGACTGCCCTTACGGCTTGCCCCTTATCGACCTGCGCGGCCGCGACGCGGCCGGCCTCACCCGCCGGGCGCTGGCCGGCGTCCTGCCGCGCGCCGCCCTCGACGTCGACCGCGCCGTGGACCTCGTCAAGCCGATCACCGAGGACGTCCGCGTCCGCGGCGGCGCGGCCGTCCGCGAGTACACCCGCCGCTTCGACGGCGTGGACCTCGCGCATACCCGGGTACCCGAAGAAGCCATCACCCGCGCCCTCGCCACGATCGACCCCGCCGTCAGGGACGCGCTCGAAGAGGCCGCCCGCCGCGCCCGCGTGGTCCACGAGGCGCAGCTTCCCGACCGCAGGGACAGCGCGCCCGCCGCGGGGCTGACCGTCTCGACGCGGTTCGTCCCCGTCGAGCGGGCGGGCGTGTACGTGCCAGGCGGCCTCGTCGCCTACCCGTCGTCCGTCGTGATGAACGTGGTCCCCGCCCAGGCCGCCGGCGTGGAGTCGATCGCGGTCGCCTCCCCGCCGCAGCAGGAGTTCGGCGGCCTGCCGCACCCCGCGGTCCTCGCCGCCTGCGCGCTGCTCGGCGTCACCGAGGTGCACGCGGTCGGCGGCGCGCAGGCGCTGGCCATGTTCGCCTACGGCACCGACGAGTGCGCCCCGGTCGACGTGATCACCGGCCCGGGCAACGTGTACGTCGCCGCCGCCAAGCGCATCCTGCAGGGCACCGTCGGCATCGACGGCGAGAACGGCCCGACCGAGATCGGCATCATCGCCGACCACACCGCCGACCCGGCCTACCTCGCCGCCGACCTGATCGGCCAGGCGGAGCACGACGAGCTCGCCGCCTGCCTGCTCATCACCACCGACCCGGACACCCCGGCCAAGGTCGACGCGGAGCTGGCCCGCCAGATCCCGCTCACCAAGCACAAGGAGCGCGTGATCACCGCGCTCGGCCGCCACGCCGGCTACGTCCTGGTCGACGACCTCGCCGCCGCCCGCAAGGTCTCCGACGCCTGGGCGCCCGAGCACCTGGAGGTCCAGACCGACGACGCCGCCAAGGTGGCGAGCCAGGTCAGGAACGCCGGCGCGATCTTCGTCGGCCCCTACAGCCCGGTCTCGCTCGGCGACTACCTGGCCGGCTCCAACCACGTCCTGCCGACGGGCGGCACCGCCCGGCACACCAGCGGCCTGTCCGTCTACCCGTACCTCAAGGTCGTCAACGTCATCGAGTGCGACCGCGACTCGCTCGCGGCCGTCGCACCGCGCGTCGACGCCCTCGGCGGCGCCGAGGACCTCGCCGCGCACGTGGCCGCCGTCCGCGTCCGCGTGCCGAAGACGGCGCCAAGGCAGCGCCAGCCGTCAGCGACAGCTCCCGGGGACGCCAGCCCGAGGCACCGGCCGACGTGATCCGCGGCCTGCTCCGCGAGGACCTGCGGCACCTGCACCCCTACGGTGCCCCGCAGCTCGACGTCCCCGTCCAGCTGAACACCAACGAGAACCCCTACGCGCCGAGCGAGAGCCTGCGGCAGGCGATCGCGGACGCGGTGGCGGGCGTCGCGGGCACGCTCAACCGCTACCCCGACCGGGACGCGGTCGACCTGCGCAAGGACCTCGCCGACTACCTCGGCCACGGCCTGGGCGCCCAGCAGGTGTGGGCCGCGAACGGCTCCAACGAGATCATCCAGCAGCTGCTGCAGGCGTTCGGCGGCCCGGGCCGCACCGCGCTCGGCTTCGAGCCGTCCTACTCGATGCACCCGCTGATCTCCCAGGTCACCGGCACCAGCTGGATCGCGGGCAGCCGCGACGCCGGCTACGGCCTGTCCACCGCCGCCGCGCAGGTGCAGGCGCACCAGCCCGACGTCGTGTTCGTCACCTCGCCGAACAACCCGACCGGCACCTCCGTCCCCCTCGCGCTCATCGAGGAGGTCTACGACGCGGCCCCCGGCCTGGTCGTCGTCGACGAGGCCTACGCCGAGTTCGCCCGCGCGGGCACCCCGAGCGCGCTCACCCTGCTGCCGGGCCGGCCGCGGCTCGTCGTCTCCCGCACGATGTCGAAGGCGTTCGCCGCCGCCGGCACCCGGCTCGGCTACCTCGCCGCCGACCCGGCCGTGGTCGACGCCCTGCTCCTGGTGCGGCTGCCGTACCACCTGTCCACGGTCACCCAGGCCGTCGCCCGCGCCGCCATCGCGCACCGGGACGAGCCGCTGGCGACCGTCGAGGCGCTGCGCCAGAGCCGCGACGACCTCGTCGACTGGCTGCGCGGCCACGGCCTCACGGTCGCCGACAGCGACGCCAACTTCGTCCTGTTCGGCGTCTTCGACGACCGCGACGCCGTCTGGCAGGGCCTGCTCGACCGCGGTGTCCTCATCCGCAACACCGGCCCCGAGGGCTGGCTCCGCGTCACCGTCGGCACCCCGGCCGAGAACGACGCCTTCAAGCAGGCCCTGAAGGAGGACCGCAACCTATGAGCTCCCCACTCCCGACCCTCGCCCTGCCCCCCGGCACCCGCGTCGGCCGCGTGGCCCGCGAGACCAAGGAGACCGCAGCTCCTCGTCGAGCTCGACCTCGACGGCCCCGGCCCGGTCGAGGTGGAGACCGGCGTCCCGTTCTTCGACCACATGCTCAACCAGCTCGGCAAGCACGGCTGCCTCGGCCTCACCGTCCGCGCCAAGGGCGACATCGAGATCGACGCGCACCACACGGTCGAGGACACGTCGATCGCGCTCGGCCAGGCCCTGAAGGAGGCGCTCGGCGACAAGTCAGGCATCCAGCGGTTCGGCGACGCCCTCGTCCCGCTGGACGAGACCCTGGTCCGCGCCGCCGTCGACCTGTCGGGCCGCCCGTACGTGGTCCACGACGAGCCGGACGGGATGTCCCCGATGATCGGCAGCTACGACACCACGCTCACCAGGCACATCTGGGAGTCGCTCGCGTTCTCGGCCGGCATCTGCCTGCACGTCCACGTGCTGTACGGCCGCAACCCGCACCACATCGTCGAGGCCCAGTTCAAGGCCGTCGCCCGCGCGCTGCGCGCGGCCGCCGCCTTCGACCCGCAGGTCCCCGGGCGTCCCGTCCACCAAGGGCGTCCTTTAAAGCGCCGACGGCACCAGGCAAAGACCAAGAGAGAGATCCCGAACGGATGCGGCTGACCCTGGACACCGAGCCATGACCCGCCAAGGTCGTGGTCCTCGACTACGGGTCGGGCAACCTGCGCTCCGCCGAGCGGGCCCTGGCCCGGGCCGGCGCCGACGTCACGGTGACCGCCGACCTCGACGCCGCCGCCGAGTGCGACGGCCTCGTCGTCCCCGGCGTCGGCGCGTTCGCCGCCTGCATGGCCGGGCTGCGCGGCATCGGCGGCGAGAAGGTGATCGCCAGCCGGGTCGAGGCGGGCCGCCCGGTCCTCGGCATCTGCGTCGGCATGCAGGTGCTGTTCGCCGAGGGCGTCGAGTTCGGCCTGCGCACCGAGGGCTGCGGCGTCTTCCCCGGCACCGTCGACCGCCTCGACGCCCCGGTCCTGCCGCACATGGGCTGGAACACCGTCGCGCCGCCGCCCGGCTCGGTGCTGTTCGACGGGATCGCCGACGGGCACGCGCTTCTACTTCGTGCACTCCTTCGCCCTGCGGATGCGCGACGCCGGCCCGCTGCTCGACGCGGGCGCGAAGATCACCGTCACCGAGCACGGCGAGCCGTTCGCCGCCGCCGTCGAGCACGGCGCGGTCGCCGCGACCCAGTTCCACCCGGAGAAGTCCGGCGACGCCGGCGCGACGGTCCTGTCGAACTGGCTGGCGACCCTGTGACCCCGCCCTGCGGCCTCCGCGGCCTGCGGCCTGGCTGGCGCCCGTGACCCCGCCCTGCGGCCTCCGCGCCGCGCGCGCGTCCCTGCCCCGCCCCGCGGCCCCCGCCGCCGCCGTGCCCCGCCGCGCCCCGCAGCCTGCGCATCGTGCCATTGATGTCGCTATAGCAGCATCAATGGCACATTCATGCCGCGCGGCCCGCCGCCGGGAAGCCCGCCCATGCCAGATAACAGCAAGAAGCGCGCCGCGCGGCGCGAGAGCCCTCAAGGAGACGCTGTGAGCTCGCTTGTCCTGCTGCCCGCCGTCGACGTCGCCGGGGGCCAGGCGGTCCGCCTCGTCCAGGGCGCCGCCGGGTCCGAGACCTCCTACGGCGACCCGCTCGACGCCGCCCTCGCCTGGCAGTCGGCCGGCGCGGAGTGGGTGCACCTCGTCGACCTGGACGCCGCCTTCGGCCGGGGCTCGCAACGCCGAGCTGCTCGCCGAGGTCGTCGGCAAGCTGGACGTCAAGGTCGAGATGTCCGGCGGCATCCGCGACGACGCCTCCCTGGAGCGCGCCCTGGCGACCGGCTGCGCCCGGGTCAACATCGGCACCGCCGCCATGGAGAACCCGGACTGGGTCCGCGAGGTCATCGCCAGGCACGGCGACAAGATCGCGGTCGGCCTCGACGTGCGCGGCAGGACCCTGGCCGCCCGCGGCTGGACGAAGGAGGGCGGCGACCTGTACGAGGCCCTTGACCGCCTCGACGCCGAGGGCTGCGCCCGCTACGTGATCACCGACGTCCTCAAGGACGGCATGCTCAAGGGCCCCAACCTGGACCTGCTACCGCGACGTCTGCGCCCGGACCAAGGCCCCGGTCGTGGCGAGCGGCGGCGTCTCCTCGCTCGACGACCTGCGCGCCCTCGCCGGCCTGACCCGGGCCGGCGTGGAGGGCGCGATCGTCGGCAAGGCCCTGTACGCCGGCGCGTTCACCCTCGAAGAGGCCCTCGCGGCCGTGCCGCGAGTCCGCGTGGCGCAGGCCGTGTAGGCGGCGCGTTGCCGCAACCACCGCCTGCCAGGACGGGGTCGCATGACCGTCGCCGTCCGCGTCATCCCCTGCCTGGACGTCGACGCGGGCCGGGTCGTCAAGGGCGTCAACTTCGAGAACCTGCGCGACGCGGGCGACCCGGTGGAGCTCGCGCGCCCGCTACGACGCCGAGGGCGCCGACGAGCTCACCTTCCTCGACATCACCGCCTCAAGCGGCGGCCGGGACACCATGTACGACGTGGTCCGGCGCACCGCCGAGCAGGTGTTCATCCCGCTCACGGTCGGCGGCGGCGTCCGGTCGACCGCCGACGTGGACGCGCTGCTGCGGGCCGGCGCCGACAAGGTGTCGCTGAACACCGCCGCGATCGCCCGCCCCGAGCTGCTCGCCGAGGCGGCCAGGCAGTTCGGCTCGCAGTGCGTGGTCCTGTCGGTCGACGCCAGGCGGGTCAAGCCCGGCAGCCCGCCGACCCCGAGCGGCTTCGAGGTCACCACGCACGGCGGCCGCGCCGGCACCGGCATCGACGCGGTCGAGTGGGCCCGCCGCGCCACCGAGCCTGGGCGCGGGCGAGATCCTGCTCAACTCGATGGACGCCGACGGCACCGAGGCCGGCTTCGACCTGGAGCTGATCGGCCTGGTCCGCGACGCCGTCACCGTCCCGGTCATCGCCAGCGGCGGCGCCGGCGCCCTCGCCGCACTTCGCCCCCGCGGTCGACGCCGGCGCGGACGCGGTGCTCGCGGCGAGCGTCTTCCACTTCGGCACGCTGCGCATCGGCGAGGTCAAGGACACCCTGCGCGCGGCCGGCCACCCGGTCCGCTAGCAGTACTGTCCTGCGGGGGGACGACCCCCCTGCGCCCCCCGGTATGGAAGGGCTTCGCCCCTCCATAGCCTCCCCACGGGAGGACGCCGCCAAAAGCGGCGCCGCTTCGCCCGCCCGCGCTGTGGCTGGGGTTAGGGCCTTGTGGTTGCTGTCAGCGGCCGGCGCTGCCGGCAACTGACGACGGGTGCCCCGGCGCGGCGCTCGCGCCAGGGCACCCGGGTGCCGGTGGTGGCCGTTACCCGGCGGCGGCCACGCCCGCCGCCGCCATCGCGGCGCCGACGATGCCGGCGTCGTTGTGCAGGGTCGCCGGCACGATCGTCGCCTGGACGCCGGTCAGCATCGGCAGCCACTTGTCGCATTCCTTGCTGATCCCGCCGCCGACGATGATCAGGTTGGGCGACAGCAGCGCCTCGATGCGCTGCAGGTACTCAGACACCCGGTCGGTCCAGTCCTTCCAGCCCCAGTCGTGCGTCAACCTTGGCGTGCTCGGAGGCGCGCTTCTCCGCGTCCTTGCCCCGGATCTCGATGTGCCCGAACTCAGTGTTCCGTACCAGCACCCCGTCGGTGAACAGCGCGGACCCGACCCCGGTGCCGAAGGTCAGCATCAGCACCGACCCCTTCACGCCGACGCCCGCCCCAAACGTCATCTCCGCGATCCCCGCCGCGTCCGCGTCGTTAAGCACCGCCACCTCCCCGCCGGTCGCCTTCCCGAACAGCGACGCCGCGTCCGTGCCGATCCACGACTTATCGACGTTCGCGGCGGAGCGGATGGTGCCGTTGATCACCACCCCGGGGAAGGTCGCCCCGCTCACACCCGTCCATCCGAACGATTGCGCGACTTCCTTGACCACCTCAGTGACCGCATCCGGCGTGGCGGGGTGCGGGGTGGCGATCTTCTTCCGATCGGTGAGCAGCTTCCCGGTGGCGAGGTCTACGGGGGCTCCCTTGATCCCCGTGCCCCCGATGTCAATCCCAAGCGCCTGCATGTATCTGATCCCTTCTCGCCCTCCGGCAGCCCCCGGGCGCACCCGGGTTAACCCTGAGTCTTCCCTGACTCTGCCTTGCCGTCGGCCCTACCCGTGGCCAACACGACTATTATCGAATGTGCCCGTAGAGAAAGGGGCAGCCGTTATGAGCTGGCTTAAGGTCGGTGCCGTCGTCGTCGGCGGAATCGTTGTCTTCTTCATCCTGGACTCTCTGGTCCACGTGCTCCTCGGCCTCCTCGGCGCGCTGCTGTTCGTGGCCGTCATCGCCGGCGGTGGCTACGTCGCCTACAAGCTGGTCGGCGGCAGCCGCAGACGCGAGATCCGCCGCGGCCGCTACTGAGGTCTCCCGGGGGAGCGACCCCCCGTACCCCCCGGCTGTCCGCCGCGCGCGGGCCTGATCGCAAAGACCGCGATCTTATCAGGCCCGCCCGCGCCGGACCACGGCTGCGGGTGGCACTGTCCCGCCAAGCTGCGGGTAGCCCTGTCCCGGTCAAGGCCGCCGGTGGCCTGTCCCGGTCCCGGCCAGGGCCGTTGGCGATCGTATCGCTGGTCAAGGCTGCGGCTGGCTTCGCTACGTAGGTGGCCGAGGTCGATGGCAGGCGCTGGCGCTGGTCGTTAGCGCCGCCAGGCGGCCAGCTTCTTGACCGCGTCTTCCTGGCCGTCGAACGTCACGTGCGCCGCGCCCGTCCGCCCCATCGCCCACATGGTCAGCTCGGCGGGTGAGCCGGTCACGGTGACCGAGGGCGACGCGGTCTTCGCGACGATCAGGTCAAGCTTTCCCGCTGCCTCGCGGGCGAGCACGACCCCGGTGGGCGCCGAGCGCAGCAGCATCCGCGCACTCTTCAGCCGCTTCCACAGCGCATCTGACAGGCCGGCGTCGAGCGGCCGCTCCGTCCACTCCTGCCCCGCGCGCCGCACGTCCTCGTGATGGACGAAGTACTCCACGGTGTTGGCCGCGCCGTCCGCGCCGGGGATCGAGAACGGCGACAGCGGCGGCGGCCCGGACCTGAACATCCCGACAAGCTCCGGATATGAGTGCCGGTCGAGGTACTGCCGCTGGACCCGCGCGGTGTAGCCGGCCAGCGGGCCGCCCATTACCCCGACGGCGGCGTCCGGCCGGCGCTCGCGCAGGACGAGGTGCGCCACCAGGTCCCGGGTCTGCCAGCCTTCACAGAGCGTGGGCCCGTCCGGGCCGGTCTCGTCAAGCAGCGCGGCGAGCGCCGCCCGCTCCTGTTGCGCGTAAGTCACGAGGAGAATCGTAGGCCCAGTTGCCGTCCTGACGGCGACCTCCCGGTGTCCGATGGCACAGCCGCCTGCCATCGTCCGGGGCCCGTGATGAACCCGTACCTCATGGTAGGCAGGCCACTGCGCACGGTCACCATAACGGGCTATCAGTCAACCCACGGGCTGACTGCGCCGGCCATAGGGTTGAGCCGGCCGGGAACCGCCGTCCACCCCTGCGCCGATGACCGGGCCGCCGCTGCGACTTACCGTCGCGGTAGCGGCGATGTGCCTGACGGAGGGGGTTACCTGCGATGGGCTGGATCATTGGCTCGGGCCTGCGATTCGGGCGGCTTGTCGTGGCGCTCGCCATCGGGTTGCTGGTGATTGGCATCGCCCAGCTCCGGGCCGCGCCAGTTGACGTGTACCCGGAGTTCCTTCCGACGTCGGTGGAGGTGCAGACGGAGGCGCTGGGCCTGTCGGCGGCGGAAGTGGAGCAGCTCATCACGGTGCCGCTTGAGCAGGACCTGCTCAACGGGGTTCCCTGGCTAGACAAGATCCATTCGGCCTCGATGCCGGGGCTGTCGGCGATCGACCTGACATTCCAGCCGGGCACGAACGTGTACTCGGCGCGGCAGATGGTCCAAGAGCGGATGACCCAGGCGCACGCCCTGCCCAACGTGGGCAGCCCGCCGATCATGGTCCAGCCGCTGGCCTCGGTCAGCCGGGTGGCCATGATCAGGCTGTCGTCCAAGCAGGTGTCGCTCATCGACATGTCCGTGCTGGCGCGATGGCACATAAAGCCCCGGCTGATGGGCGTGCACGGAGTGGCGAACGTCTCGATCTACGGGCAGCGGGACCGCCAGCTCCAGGTTCAGGTCGACCCGGCCCAGCTGGCCGCCAGCCACGTGTCGCTGACGCAGGTGATCGAGACCGCCGGGAACGCGCTGTGGGTCTCGCCGCTGACGTTCGTGGAGGCCTCGACCCCCGGCACCGGCGGCTTCTTCGAGTCCGCTGGCCAGCGCGTCTCCGTGCAGCACGTATCTCCGATAACAACGCCAGCCCAGCTGTCGTCCGTGCCAGTCGAGGGCGACCGCCAGCCCCAGCGCGCGGCTGGGCGACGTATCCAGCGTGATCGTGGACCACCAGCCGCTTATCGGCGACGCGGTCTCGGACGGCACGCCCAGCCTCCTGCTGGTGATCGAGAAGTTCCCCGGCACCAACACCCTCCAGGTCACCCGGGACATCGAGGCCGCGATGTCCGCCATGGCACCAGGGCTGAAGGGCATCACGGTCGACACGGCCGGGTACCGCCCGGCGACGTTCCTGCAGTCGGCGCTGCACAACACCGGCTGGGTCGCGCTCATCGGGCTGGCCCTGTTCTTGCTGGTACTCGGCCTGGCCGTCTCGTGGCGGGCGGCGGTGATCGGCCTCATCACGGTCCCGGTGGCGCTCGTCATGGCCGCCTACATCCTCTACCTGCGGGGAAGCACCTTCACGACGATCACGCTGCTCGGCCTGGGTGCGGCGGTGTGCATCGTGATCGACGACGTCGTCCGCGACATCGACGCGGTCCGGCGCGGCATCGCCGCCCATCGCGACGCCGAGGGCGCCAGCGAGGTGCCGCTGGCCGAGGCCATCCGGGCATCGGTGGCAGCCGTGCGCGGCCCGCTCGTGCTCGCCACCGTGGCCATCGGACTGGCCACGCTGCCCTTCATCGTCCTCGGGCAGGCGGTCACCGCGTTCAGCGGCCCGCTCGTGCTCACCTTCATGCTGGCGGTGCTCGCCTCGCTGGTGGTGGCGTTCCTGCTAACGCCCACGCTCGGCCTCATGCTGCTGCGCGGCGCCGGGGCCGACCGGGAAGGCCGCTTCGGCCGATGGGTGACGCGGGCGTTCGACCGCGGGTTCGCGGTGCTGTCCCGGCCGCGCTGGGCCTGGGCGGCAGTCGGCGTGATCGTGGTGGTCACCGCCGCGGTGATCCCCTTCCAGGCCGGGCACGGCACCCTGCTGCCCCAGTTGCAGGACCGGAACCTGCTGGTGCGCGTCTCGGCCGCCCCCGGCACGTCGCTGCCGGAAATGGAGCGGGTCACCGCGGCGGTGGACCGCGACCTGCGGGCGGTGCCGGGCGTGCAAAGCGTCGGGACGCACGTCGGCCGGGCTGTCGGCTCTGACCAGCTCGTCGATGTCAACTCCGCCGAGATGTGGGTCACCCTCACCAGCCAGGCCGACTACGGCGGCAGCCGGGCGGCGATTTCGGCGGTGCTGAAGGGCTACCCGGGACTGCGGGCCGACCTGGGCACCTACCCGGACGCCCAGATCGCCCAGCTCACCGCGGCGGGCAAGAATGACCTCATCGTCCGCGTTTACGGCGCCGACATCCCGACGCTGACGGCCAAGGCGCGGCAGATCCGGGCGCTCATCGCCGGGGTGCCCGGGGTGGCGCAGCCGGCCGTGCGCCCGATGCCCGTGGAGCCGGTCGTGGACATCAAGGTCAACCTGGCGGCCGCCGAGCGGTACGGGCTGCGGCCAGGCGATGTCCGGCGGGACGCCACGACGCTCACGTCGGGGCTGATCGTGGGCAACCTGTACGAGCAGTCGAAGATCTACGACGTGGTCGTCTGGGGCCAGCCCCAGGTGCGCAGCAACCTGACCGAGCTCGGGAACCTGCTGATCGACACGCCGTCCGGCGGGCAGGTGCGGCTCAAGGACGTCGCCAGCCTCACCATGCGCCCGGAGCCGACCGCGATCATCCATGATGACGTGCTGCGGAGCATGGACGTGACCGCCACCGTCACCGGCGACCCGGCCGACGTGACCGCCGCCGTGCGCGCGGCGCTGGCGACGGTGGCGATGCCGTATGAGTACCACGCGGAGGTGCTCGGCAACGCCACCATCCGCCAAGGCGATGACCTGCGCGGGCTGGCGTACGGCGGGGTCGCGCTGGTCGGCGTCTTCCTGCTGCTGCAGGCCGGGGTGGGGCGCTGGCGCCGGGCCGGGCTGGCGCTGGTCTCGCTGCCGCTGTCGGCCGCCGGCGGAGCCCTCACCGCGCTGATAACCGGCGGGGCGTGGAGCGTCGCGTCGCTGACCGGGCTATTCGCCGTGCTGGCCCTCGCCGTCCGCGCCAGCATGCTGCTCGGCCGCCGCGTGCTGGCCGCCGAGGGCGCCGTCGAGGGACCAGCGCGAGGACATCGCCGAGGCGAATGGCGAAGCGGCCCGCGGGCGGGATGGCGCCGGTGAGGCCATCCGCGTGGCGGCGCGCGAGCGCGCGGTGCCGCTGGTCCAGTCGGCGCTGGCCATCGCCGCCCTCGTGGCGCCCGCCGCGCTCGCGGGCACCCAGACGGGGCTGGAGTTCCTGCACCCGCTGGCGGTGACGATACTCGGCGGGCTGGTCAGCCTGGTCATCGTCCAGGTGCTCGTGCTGCCCGCGTTCCTGGCCTTCACAGCGCCCGCGCGGCCGGAAGAGCGCGCCGGCGGCATCCGAGGTCCCCGGCCCGCCGGATGCCACGCGGACCGCGGCGGTGCCCGGCTTGACGGCCGGCCGCCGGTAACCGGGAGCTCTAAAGCCCAGAAGGGAGCAGGCGGATGTCCTCCGCGCACGTAGCCTCGAAGCACCGGGCCGTCGCTCGCTGGCTGGCCGCTGGCTGCCTGGCGGCCAGCGCGCTGGCGCTGGCCGCCTGCGGCACCGCGCCCGCCCCCGAGCTGGCGTCCCCGGCGCAGGTCGTCCCGGTGGCCGGGTCGAGCATCCCGCGGCTGGAGCTCACCCACGGCGCCGTGCAGCGGCTTGGCATCCAGACCCAGCCGGTGGCCGCCGCGGCACCGGGGACGGCGGGCGCGACCAAGGTCATCCCGTACGCCGCCGTGGTCTACGACACCGACGGCTCCAGCTGGACCTACGTCGAGATCGCGGCCGACACGTACGTGCGGCGGCCGATCACCGTCACCGTGATCCGCGGCGACGTGGCTCTGCTGTCGGCCGGGCCGCCGGTCGGCGCGCAGGTGGTGACCGTGGGATCGGCGGAGCTGCTGGGCACCGAGTACAACATCAGCGGCGAAGAATGAGCTCCGCCGGCCCTCAGCGGACGCTGATGCGCTCGATCATCAGCTCGAGCCTGCGGTTCCGCTACCTCGTCGTCGCGGCGGCCGTCGGCATGATGCTGCTGGGCATCACCTCGCTGCCGCGGATGCACGTCGACGTGTTCCCCGAGTTCGCGCCGCCCCGGGTGCTGATCCAGACCGCCTGCGTGGGCCTGTCCACCTCCGACGTGGAGCAACTGGTGACGGTGCCGCTGGAGGCCTCGCTGAACGGCATCCAGGGGCTGGATGACATGCGGTCCAAGTCCGTGCCGCAGCTGTCGTCGATCGAGCTGCTGTTCAAGCCGGGCACCGACCAGCTGCGGGCCCGCCAGCTCGTCCAGGAGCGCATCGCCATCGTCTCGCCCAGCCTGCCCACCTGGGCGGCGCCGCCGGTCATGCTGGCGCCGGTGTCCGCGACCGGCCGCGCCATGCAGATCGGCATGACGTCGAAGAACCACTCGCTCATCGAGATGTCGATGACGGCGTACTGGACCATCCGCGCCCGGCTGCTGCGGGTACCCGGCGTCGCCAACGTGGCCATCTGGAACGAGCGGCTGCAGCTGATGGCGGTGCAGGCGGAGCCGTCGAAGATGGCGGCCAGGGACGTCTCGCTCGGGCAGGTGATGGAGGCGACCTCCGACGCGGTCGACTCGGGGCTGCTGAAGTTCTCCACCGGTGCCGTGATCGGCACGGGGGGCATGATCGAGACCCCGAACCAGCGGGTCGGCATCCGCAACGTGCTGCCCATCGTCACGCCGGCTGACATGGCCAAGGTGCCGGTCACCTCGACCAGGGCCGGACCGGTGCGCCTCGGCGACGTCGCGGTCACCGCCGAGGTCCACCAGCCGCTGATCGGCGACGCCATCATCGACGGCCAGCCAGGGCTGCTGCTGGTGGTGGAGAAGCTCCCGTGGGCGAACAGCATCCAGATGACCGCGGGGGTGGAGCAGGCGATCAAGGACCTGCAGCCGGGCCTGCCTGGCGTCGTATTCGACACCAAGGTGTTCCAGCAGGCCAACTTCGTCAAGCTCGCGATAGCCAACCTGACCCAGGCGATGCTGCTCGGGTTCATCCTCGTCGTGGTGATCTTGGCGCTGTTCCTGTTCGAGTGGCGGGTCGCGCTGGTCAGCCTGGTCACCATCCCGCTGTCGCTGGTGGCGACGATGCTGGTGCTGTACTGGCGGGGCGCGACCATCAACACGATGACGCTGGCGGGCCTGGTGATCGCGCTGGGCGCGGTGGTGGACGACGCCATCATCGACGTGGAGAACATCACCAGACGGCTGCGCGAGGAACGGCTGGGCGGCGGGCACCGGTCCACCGCGCAGGTGATCCTCAGCGCCTGCCTGGAAGTGCGCAGCCCGATCGTGTACGCCACGCTCATCCTGGTCGCCGTGCTCATCCCGGTCTTCCTGCTGGCCGGGCTGACCGGGGCGTTCTTCCGCCCGCTGGCGCTGGCGTACACGCTGGCGATAGCGGCCTCCATGGTGGTGGCGCTCACCGTGACCCCGGCGCTGTCGCTGCTGCTGCTGCGCGGCGTGCCCATCGAGCGGCGCAAGTCCCCGCTGGTGACGTGGCTGCAGCGGGCCTACACGGCGGCGCTGTCGCGGATCATCATCCGGCCGGTGGCGGTGTACGCGGTGTTCGCCGCCGTGACGATCCTCGGCGCCGTGGTCTACCCGCTGCTCGGCCAGTCGCTGTTCCCCGGCTTCAAGGAGCGTGACTTCCTCATCCACTGGGTCTCGCCGCCGGGTACCTCCAGCGCGGAGATGGAGCGGTCCACGACGCGGATCAGCAACGAGCTGCTGGCCATCCCCGGCGTGCAGAGCGCGGGCGCGCACATCGGCCAGGCGCTGCTTGGCGAGGAGGTGGCCGGGGTCAACCTCGGGGAGATCTGGGTCAGCCTCAAGCCGGACGCGGACTACGCGACGACGCTGGACCGCATCCACCAGGTCGCCAACGGATACCCGGGGCTGTACCGCGAGGTGCAGACGTACCTCGACGAGCGGATCGAGGAGGTCCTCACCGGCGGCAAGGAGCCCGTCATCGTCCGCGTCTACGGCGAGGACCTCGGCGATCCTGCGCGCGAAGTCCGACGAGATCCTGCGCCTGGTGAAGTCCGTTCCCGGTGTCGTGGACGCGCACCGGGACATCTCCTCCGACGTCCCGCAGGCCGAGGTGACCGTCAACCTCGCCAATGCCCAGAAGTACGGCCTCAAGCCGGGCGACGTGCGGCGGGACGCGGCCACGCTGGTCGCGGGCGAGGAGGTCGGCGACATCTTCCGGGCGGGGAAGGCCTATGACGTCGTGGTCTGGAGCCCGGACAGCGTCCGGAGCAGCTTCTCCGACATCGAGAACCTCCCGATCGACTTGCCGAATGGCGGCCATATCCGCCTCGGCGAGGTCGCCACGGTGGCCTTGCGGCCCAACCCCAACGCCATCGACCGGCAAGGCGACTCGCGCTACCTCGACGTCGGGGCGGCCGTGTCCGGCCGCGACCTCGGCTCGGTCGTCCATGACATCGAGGCCAAGCTGGCCTCGGTGCAGCTGGACCGCGGCTACCACGTCGAGATGCTGGGCGAGTACCAGGAGCGGCAGGCCGCGCAGAGCCGGCTGCTGGAGTCGGCGGTCATCGCGGGCGTGCTGACGCTGTTCCTGCTGCAGGCGGCGTTCCGCCGGTGGCGGCTGGCGGTGCTCACGTTCCTGACCCTGCCCATGGCGCTCGTCGGTGGCGTGCTGGCGGCCTGGCTGGCTGGCGGGATCATCTCGCTTGGCTCCCTGGTGGGCTTCTTCACCGTGTTCGGGATCGCGGCCCGCAACGGGATCTTGCTGATCAATCACTGCCAGCACCTGGAAGAGGAGGAGGGCATGGAGTTCGGGCCGGCGCTCGTGCTGCGCGGCGCGCGGGAGCGGCTGGCGCCGATCCTGATGACCTCTCTTGCCACCGGGCTGGCGCTGGTGCCGCTGGTCGCGCTGGGGCTGCGGCCGGGGCACGAGATCGAGCACCCGCTCGCCGTGGTCATCCTCGGCGGCCTGGTCACCTCCACGCTGCTCAACCTCTTCATCGTCCCGTCGCTGTACCTGAGGTTCGGTCGCCGCCGCCGGGCGGCACCGCGGCTACCGCGAGAAACCGGAGTAGGCACATGATCCGTCCGCAACTGCCCCGATCCAGCCGCCCCGGGCGGCGACTGCTGGCCACGGCCGCCCCGGGCGGTGCCGCGCTGCTTGCCTGCGGCCTGCTGGCCGGGTGCGGGAGCGGCGGCTCAGCAGCCCAGAGCAGCTCAGCCGCCGCCACGCAGCCCGCCCGCGCCCCCAGCAGCACGCCGTCGGCGTCGGCCGCCCCAGGGACTATCGGCAGCGTGGCGCAGCCCGCGGGCGGCCCGTTCTCCACGCCGCTCGCCGTCACTAACCCGCTGTTCCCGCTGGCTGTCGGCTCCCAGTTCACCTACGAGGGCAAGATCGTCGACTCAGACGGCTCGCACGAGCACAGCGTGATCTTCAC